>NZ_JAWLSG010000010.1:0-212642 GCF_033142305.1 Rhodococcus sp. IEGM 27
TTGGCGGGGCCCTTGCGGGCGACGCACCCCATCGCGGCGTCGACGATGCGTGAACGCGCTTCGTCGACGTTCTTAGGAGGATTCCCCTGCCACCCTCGCGGCATATACCGTCTCCTGTCGCTATCCCTGGATCTGCGCTTGTATACGACCACAGACCATCTATAGAACACTTTCTAGCCGACTGTATGATTGCACGGCGGTCAAGGGGCCGGTGGTGAATTGGGAAAAGTGCTCTCATGGATTGAGACAAGTTCTCGAATGTCGCCGCGCCAGGGCGCCAATCACGCTTGCTAACAGCAGTTTGTACACCAGTCGCCTACCGACGGCAGGTGGCGAGGGGCCAGACCTACCCTGGGCAGGGTCTGCCGACGGCGCGATGGACTAGACAATGCTGCACTTTGTGTACGATTTGGTTGGCGGGCTTGCGGAAGCTGTGATGGCAAACGGGCGCGGCGGCCGGTGTTTACCTCTGAGGTGTGACTCCGGTCGAACAGCCTCTAACCAAGGTTGTATACGTCCCGGGTGACGAAATGCGTGACGGCGCATGATGACATCGGCAATATATGCTCACGGCTACGCTGCGTCAGTCCGACGGTCCGGTTCCCGCTCGTCACGTGCTTGCTGCCGCCGAGGCGATTTATCAGTTGCTAGAGCAGGGATGGCGGATTCTTCGCGTTTGGGTACGCCTGGTTGTACTTCGATTAGTACGAGGTGGCTGCCCGGTGGGGTGGTAATGGCGGTGGTGATTGCGGCGGCCATGTCGATGGAGCGCAGAATATAAGGGTGGCGGGCCAGCCCCCACTTGGTCCAGTCTTCGAGGAGGGGTTCCAGTACCTCGGCAGGCGCGGACCAGCCGAAACCTGTGTTGGTTGGTCCCGGCCAGGCTCACGCGTACGCCGGAGCCTTCGAGTTCCATCCGCATCTGCCCGGCCATCGCTTCGAGTCCGGACTTTGCGGCACTATATGCACCAGAGTGTGGCCGGCGTCCCGGCGCAGTCGGAGCTGATGAAGATGAAGTCGCCCTGGCCACCTCGATCATGTCGGCAGCACCCTACGGGCTAGTCGTTGTGGACCGATCAAATGGACATTGACCTGTTTGTCGAAGCGTTCGCTCGCTATCTCGTGCACGAGGCCGAGACCATTTGACAGGTCCAGTCGTGTACGGTGGCCGACACCTGTGTGAGGGGTCGGCGACCGCAGCGGGTGCCGTTACTTCTTGAACCGGCCGGCGAAGCCACGCAGCGGAAGGTCGGCGCTGGTGAGAATGCCGGGTGGCGCGGCGATGACGCTGCGGATGGAGTTCAGTGCAGGTAGGCCGGTCACTGTCATCCCGATGGACGCGAAGTTGTCCGGGTTGGACAGATCGACTCCGGCTTTGGGGAAGATCATGTGCTTGTTGTAGATGTTGGGGTCGCCCGTGATCTGAGTGATGTAGCAGCCCTTGATATCCCAACTTGGCTCTGTGTGAGGGGTCATTTGCCACTCGAGGTGCGTTTCGATGCGCGGCACGCCGTTGACGATGCCCTGATACTTGATGTAGTTCGCTCCCAATGATCCTTTGGGCATCTGGTACCAGCCGAGATCGACATCTTTGGTGCAGGCACCGAGTTCGTAGGTGAACTTGACCTCATCGAGTTCGAGGTCGAAGCAGTCGGCCATCATCAAAACGCTGTCGGCGAAGACCCGAGTGTATTTCTCGAGTTTCCCGGGGATGCTCGGGTCGCCCACAGGCAACCCGTAGCCGACCTCGATCCAGGTGTCTTTGGAATGGTGGCAGGAGACGTCGACCGATTCGAGGGTAATGATGTTCTCTATCTCGGCGACGTCAGCAGAGACTGCCACGCCGAGGATTTGATTAAGGCCCGGATTCATTCCGGTCCCGTAAAACGTCGATCCGCCGCGCTGGCAGGCCGCTTCGAGGACCTCGGTCACCTTCTTGCCTGAGGGATGTGGATGGTTTTCGTCACGGTGATGCCCGGTGATGAAGTCAGCGGTGGTGACGATATTGATGCCAGCCTCGAGTACCTTCTCGTACAGTTCCTCGTCCGGGAAGACGCCGAGGAAAGTCAGCACGTCGGGTTTGGCGGCAATGATCTCGTCGATGGTGCCGGTGGCGGTCACTCCGATGGGTGCCAGACCCGCGAGTTCGCCTGCGTCACGACCGATTTTCTCTGGGGTGTAACAGTGCAAGCCGATGAGTTCGAGATCGCGGTGGGTGCCGATCCGTTTGATCATCTCCGACCCGACGTTGCCGGTGGCGACTTGGAAGACACGAATGGGTGTGGGCTGGGTACTGGTCATCGGTGTAGTGGCCCTTCTTGCCATCTAGTGGGGATGGATCGCTGCGCCTATGTGTGGCTATCCGCGCGAGGTAGCCGCGCGCGGGTCGAAGTCTGCGGGATAGAACTGCGTGGCCCACTCGCGAAGTGCGGTGAAGCCCTCGAACTCTGCGGGCGAAAGCGCCGGCGGGTCGGAGTACCTCTGATGCTTCCAAATGTGGATGTCGTTCTGGAACTGCTCGATGACACCCGCCGCGTGGCGTAACGCCCGAGGTGTGGGTTGATCGCTGGCGTCGCCGGGGGTGCGTCCAATCCATACGGTGAACCGGACGTCGGAGGTCGTCTTGTCGATCGGGGTGACTGCGGTCAGTGTGCGGTTGTCGATCATGCCCCAACTCTTGGTGGCTGCCACGCCGATGCCACTGTTGATGGCTTGGACACCGCTGTTGACCTGGTCGGCGGGTACATCGTCGAACGCAATCGTGAAGTCGACGTACGAGACGGGTTGATCGAAATCGTGGCGGGTGAACTCGGGAACCAGCGGAGTGTTGTGAACATATTTGAAGTGGGCGAAGTCCACACCGTTCTCCATCACGTACTGCGGGTGAATCTCAAGGGCGTGCTCGAACAGAGTGCTGTGACCGAACGCCGGATAGTAGTTCTCGGCGCTGCGGCCGTCGTCGAAACCTGACAGAACGTCCGTGACCTCAAAATAGGGGTCTCGGCGGTCGGCGTCATACCAGATGAACACCGACTCGCTGTGCTCTGCGACAGGGTAAGTGCGTATTCTGCGGGCCTTGTTCGGGCGCTTCTCATACGGGACACACACGTTGCGTCCCTCGGTGTTCCACTCCCAACCGTGAAACGGGCAGCGGAGGACTTCACCATCGACTGTGCCTCCATAACCCAGATGCGCACCGAGATGTTCACAGTAGGCATCCATCACGGTGACCTGTCCGGTCGCCGTGCGCCACGCGATCATCTCGGTGTCGAAGTACTTCATCCGCCGGACCTCTCCGGTGACCACCTCTGCGGACCATGCCACCTGGAACCACCCGGTCGGTGTCATGGGCAACGGTGTCTGCGCCATCACGTTCTCCTGTCACGAGTTCACACAAACATAGTGGCTTCTTTGAAAAAATGGAAGAGACCTCTACGACTTCGGTTGTGCCGACGCCCCTAGGCGGCGTCAACACCACTAACATGGTTCAGATGACCGAGTCGGACGTTGCAGCGAGGCGGGCGAACAAGCGAGGATTGGCGACCCGCGAGAGTCTGCTCGACGCTGCAATTCGGTCGTTGGCGTCGGGAGATCCAGGCGCAGTGTCAGGAAACCGCATCGCGAAAGATATCGGCGCGACCTGGGGGACAATCAAGTACCAGTTCGGCGACATCGACGGTCTGTGGTCGGCGGTGCTGCGGCGCACGGCGGAGCGGCGTGGAGACATGCCCGCCAGCGCACCACTGAGTGCGCCGCTGCGAGAACGGGTGACCGCAATAGTGGACAACCTGTACGACGGTCTGGCCGGAACCGATTCTCGCGCGATCGAAACACTGCGCGCGGCCATGCCTAGCGACCGCGAAGAGTTTGAGCGCCTATTTCCCCTCACTGCAGCGGAATTCGCTTCGTGGAGAGAATCATGGCTAGACACCTGCCGGCGCGCTTTTACCGGACTTGATGTGGACCCGGAACGGGTTGCCGAGGTCGCCGCCTTCATCCCGGGCGCGATGCGAGGCATCGTCTCCGAAAAGCAACTCGGTTCCTATGTCGACCTCGACCTAGTACGACGAGGTTTCACCAACGCAGTCGTTTCCTACTTGCAACAGCAGTGAAACCCGCTGTGGCACTGCATCCTTTTAAGTCCCCATTGCGAGGCGTTGAGCTTGCGCACCCCTTGACCTGCCAGACGACGTCTAGGCCCAGCCCACCGAGGCGGATCAACATCGAAGCAGGCGTCGCAGACTCTAAGCCCGAATGCGCCGATCGACTGATGTGTCCGTGCTGAGTTTCGTTGTGCGGCAGCGAGTAGGTTACGGGCGTGGGTGATCGTCCGACCTGTCATGTCGGGTTGTTCCACTGGCTCTTTCGCGTCGAGGCTGGGCAGGTATCGCGGGCGTTAGACGATGATCGGATCGGAGCGCCCGAATGCGGTGTCGAACAGAGTTATCCATCCTGTTTCCCAGGGCCAATGTGTGGGTAGGTGCAGCGCCAACCTCCGGGCGGAGGAGGCGATCCGTGCGGGGACCGAGACGATGGTGCGCCGGATGGTGCCGGTGGTCGCCTTCGCCAACCGCCGATCACCGGTGAGGGTGCCGGCCGTACGGGTCAGATTGAACGCCATCACGGCGCAGACGAGCCAGGCCGCGTTCGCGGTGAACCGGCCCGAGGGCAGATGCGCGAGCGCGGAGTTCTTCAGGTCCGCGTGCACCTGCTCGATGATCGCGTGCTGACGGTGGAGCTTGTCGGCGGCGACGGTATCGAGGTCGTCGGGGTCGGTGGTGGTGAAGAATGCGTGGAACCGCCAGATGTCGAACAACGTGCCTTGGTCCTGGTCTTTCTTCGGTCGCAGGTCGGGGATGCGGCGCACGACCAGCCGCCCGGGGATCCGGCGGGCTCTTCTCTGGGAGGCGAACGCGGTGAACGGTACCTCGGCGACCTCCGCACGCGAGATCCAGGTGGCGGTGTCCTCGTCGTTGATAGCGTTGGTGTATTCGATGGGTGTCCAGACGTTGTCGTCGTCGATCGAGTCGCAGTAGGTGTCGAGCAGTGCGTCCGCTGTTTTTCGGCTCAGGTGTGGTCATCCGGAGCCGTTCTTCGGGGGCAGGACCGGGCAGTGAAGAAGCGATAGAGGAGTGCGCAGTCACCGAGAAACGACGCACCTCACGGCCTCGGATGGGTCCGCTGCAGACCAATTGCAAGGTAATCGATCCGGAACGGCACCCGCTCCTGCGGGTCGCCGAACCGCGGACAGAGGTCTCCTCGATGGGCTACTTCGCGGACAGCCACAGCTTGAATGCTTCGGCCGTCGCTGCCTGCAAAGTCGTACCCCGGGTGGCTACTTCGATCTTCACCTGCCGCAGTAAGTCGGGGTCCAGGCGGGCGGAGAACTGCGGGAGCCTGGTAGCGCCCCCGGACGATGCAGCGAACTGTGGCACGAGTGAATCCGAGTCGCCATCGGGGGCCGCATTCGACAACGGGCTTTCGCATGTTTCCGCGGGTTGGTCCTTGGACATCTTCATCTCCTTGGCGAACCGATGAGGTAGCTGTCGACGAGATCGGCGAGACCCTTCCGACGTTCCGTACCCATTTACCCATCCCAGCAATCGCAAGGACCGGCATGCAGACACCGCCTTAAGGGTTACGCCGAGTAACAAAAATGCTTGTGGAACACACATTCACGACCGAGCCGGGACCGAAACTTGAAGCTGACGCGTAGGAAAATAGCACACTTGCAGACAATGTACATTGTTACCACAAAAGAATGGCGTGAAACCTCACCGTCGACTGGTAAGTGGCTCATTTACCGACCGAATAAAAGGTGTGATCGGCAAAAAAAAGACTAGAAGTCTGAAATAGCAATGCAATGTAGCTTGGTAGCAAGCATGCAATTCATTGTACTGGACGTCCAACCAAAACGTAAAAGCCGTCCACCAGGCACGATGCGAGCATCTGCCTCTTTGTCGGACGCACGAGCTACATCCCTATGGAAAGCAATCACATGCATTCTCCAGCGTCAGTGAGTCCATTCATTCTCCGATCCGCTCTCCGTTTTGGGAATTACCGCGACGAGCACGCTCGCTATCCGGGATGAGAATTGTCCAGTCGAGCGACACGCCGACCGGGTCGTTGACTTGGACCGGCTGGTTTGCGAATCATTCCCGCTATCAACCGCTCCACGGTGAGGGGAAATTTCGTGACATCTGTGCACAATTCGACGCAGGTGCGTTCTCCGCGCCGCTGGTTCGTCGCTGTGATCGCGGCGGCGACCGCCGCGGCCCTGATGATCTTCGGTGGGGTGGCGTCCGCGGCACATCCCCCGGTCGGGCTGGGGACCGCCGCCTCCTTCGCGGTACTGGCGGGCCAAGCGGTCACCAACACCGGCCCCACCGTCGTCTCCGGAGACCTGGGGGTGAGCCCGGGCACCGCAGTCACCGGTTTTCCACCGGGAACGGTGATCAACGGCACCCAACACGTCGCCGATGCCGTTGCACTACAAGCCCAATCCGATCTGACCACGGCATACAACGACGCGGCCGGCCGACCGGCCACCGCGGCGGCGCCCCCCGATCTCGGCGGCCTGACCCTGGTCGACGGCACCTACAACACGGCCGGCCCGATGGGCCTGACCGGCACCGTCACTCTCGATGCGCAGGGTGATCCCAACGCGGTCTTCATCTTCCAGGCCGGATCCACGTTGATCACCGCGTCGGGCAGCACGGTCGCCCTCATCAACGGGGCCTCTCCGTGCAACGTGTTCTGGCAGGTGGGTAGCTCGGCGACTCTGGGCACCAACACCACCTTCGTCGGCACCATCATGGCGTTGACCTCGATTTCGGTCCAGACCGGCACCACCGTGACCGGACGCGTACTGGCACGCAACGGCCAGGTCAGCCTGGACAACAACACCATCACCCGACCCGACTGCGACACACCGCCGCCGACGTCCACGACGACACCGCCGCCGACCACGACAACCACCACGACGGCACCGCCGACCACCACGACGACGACAACCACAACGACAACCACGGCGCCGACGACGACGACGACGACCACGACACCGCCGGTGACCACCACCACGACCACGGCACCGACGCTGACCACCGTCACCAACGGTCCCGTCATCCCGATTCCGATCCCGATCCCCATTCCCATCCCGATTCCCCCCGGTGTTCCCGGTGTTCCCGGTGTTCCCGGTGTGCCCGGCGTTCCCGGTGTGCCCGGCGTTCCCGGTGTGCCCGGTGTGCCCGGTGTGCCCGGTGTGCCCGGTGTGCCCGGCATTCCCGGTGTGCCCGGCCCAGATCAGGGCCCCGGTCCTGGTCCTGGTCCCGGTCCTGGTCCCGGTCCTGGTCCCGGTCCTGGTCCCGGTCCTGGCCCCGGCCCCGGCCCCGGCCCCGGTGAGCAGGGTGGCCCCGGTGAGCAGGGTGGACCCGGTGAGCAGGGTGGACCCGGTGAGCAGGGTGGCCCCGGTGAGCAGGGTGGACCCGGTGAGCAGGGTGGACCCGGTGAGCAGGGCGGACCCGGTGAGCAGGGTGGACCCGGCGGAGGCGGCAAGGGCGGCCCTGGCGGCAACGGGTACATCATCCCCAAGGGGCACCCCGAAACAGGGGCAGGCGGCACGACTGCCCACTCCGATGACGGCGTGCTACTCCTCTACCTCGCAGGCCTTACCCTGGCCGGGTCGGGTGTCGCGGCTGGCCAGAGTCTTCGCCTGCGCAGGCGGCAGCGATGAGCGAGCCGAACCCCGATTGGCCAGAGCAAGTCCCGGGCCCGGAGTGGCCAGGGACAGAGGCGACGATGGGTAGGGCGAAACGTTGGTGGGTGCTGGCCGCAGTCCTGCTGCTCATCGCGACGGCAGTCCTCGCCCTGCGCAGCTATCAGAATTCGGGTGATCCGCAGCTGACACCGCCAACGGTGACCGACACCGTGCCGGCACCCTCCGAGGGGGTGTCCGGCCCGGCGCCGGTCGCCCTGCGGATCCCCGAGCTGGGAGTGGACGAATCCCTCATCACGCTCGGCCTCAACCCCGACGAAACAGTGGAGGTGCCCACCGATTTCGACAAGCCGGGATGGTACAAATTCGGGCCCGCTCCGGGGCAGCTGGGATCGGCGGTGATCCTCGGGCATGTCGACTCACACGAGGGCCCGGCGGTGTTCTACCAGTTGAGGAATCTGCAGGCGGGAGATTCGGTCGAGGTGAGTCTCGCCGACGGCAGCACCGCGCATTTCTCCGTCACCAAGGTGGAGACATATCCGAAGACCGAGTTTCCGGCCGAGCAGGTCTACGGCTCACACGGCGACGAAACACTGCAACTGGTCACCTGCGGAGGGGAATTCGACCCCCATGCCCGTAGCTACCTGTCCAACGTCGTGGCCTACACCTCACTGGTCGACATCACTCCGGCCGTCGCCACCCAGAAATGACCAGCAGGCTCTCCAGATCCTTCGAGGGGTCGTCGACACCGCGTGAGGTGGGCCATCAGGACAGGAACGCGCCGCTGATGGATCCCTGGCCGGGACTCACCCGATCAGAGCCGGTCAGAACTGGGATCTCGAATTAACCCAGGATTGAGCGGAGCTCACCGAGCTTGGCGTACTCATGTCCGCGATGCTGCCAAACAACCCCACCAGCGATCAATCCGGGTGACAGAATTTTCCCGTCGACGCCCGGCCACAGAACACGGTCATCGAGCACCTGTGTGTGGAACTCGTCCGCGACAGTGAACTCGACGACCTTACTGTCCAAATCGACTGGCATCCCGAACCCATAGAAATCCCGCCCGGATCGCGACATCATCACTTCCAGGCCATAGACGGACGCGTCATCATCCGGGATCGGGTTTCTCATGAATGGTCCATCCGAGGGAGTCGCATTTCCGCATCTCAGGGGCGCTAGCTATATCGTCAGCCAGGGCATTCAAGACTGAGGTAAACGCTGCCATAAGGCTCGGGTCGGCGGGGAATTCCAGACGCAACTCCCACGATCTACCCACGCGCATGACGTCATCCTGAGCGGCGGGTCAGGCGTCGCTGCTGATCGTCCACGGCCGTCCTGTGGACGCTGCCCGGCAGTAGTTACTCGCGGTGGATCACCGGCAACTACCGGTTGGGGATCATCACCGAGACGAGATCGGCGCCGAGCGGCGTACAAAAGCCGGCCGTTCATGCCTATCCCGTAAGCGGATCGGTGACCGGTCATCCATCTCATACCGGTCGGTCCTCAGTGGTGTGCTTCTTCGACCCAGGCAGGATGCCTCCCACTGCTGTCGCACACCCAGGTCCGGGAATCGTCGCGGTCGAGGGTGACGGTATCGGTGAGCCAATAGGTCTCGTCGGGCGCCCATCCCGCAATGACACTCGCGGTGTCGGTGTCGGTGTCGACGGCGATCGCGGTGCCCGCCGCGGCGAGGTATCCCGCCACGGTGAGGTGCACGCCGTCATACTGTTCGGAGAGCCGCGGCCAGTCGGGAATGAACCATCGTCCTGATCGCCCGGTGGTGCGGTACCAATCGTGGCGCTTCTGCGCGGTGACCTCGACGGGAAACAGTCTGCACAATTCCGCCCACGCCTGCGCACCGTCGACCTCGTACACGCGGGCGCCCGCGGGGATATTCACTCGTCGCGTGTTGGCGCGCTCCCATCCCATGCTGTCCTCGACGAACCACAAGCCGGCTGGGGTCCCGTCGAACAGCAGCCGGGTCGAGCACCGTGTAGGTGGAGTCGACCACCACCAGCCGGACCAGTTCGCCGACGGATCCGCCGGTCGATCGCGTTCGGCTCGCACTTCCTCCGCGGCAGTCCGATCACGGTAGTCACGCAACAGTTCTGCGGTAGTGGTGTCAACGGAATCCGTGCCGTCCTCACCCCCGCCCACCAACCACTGACCGGTCGCGGCGGGCGTTGTCCACCACTGCGCATGCGGGGATCGTGCGATGTGCTCGGCGACCCGTCGAAGTTCCCGCCTCACGGGCTCGGCGTCGACGAGGATGTCTTCACCGTCCGGGTCCTGCCAGTAGCGCGCCGCGTCCACCGCGTCGGCGAGGGCCGAACGGAGTGCAACTGCGGTCACCTCGGGAAGCGGCACCTGGGACAGGCGGTGCGCCACATCGTCGGGAGTGAGGACGGTCCGCCGAGCCTCTTCAGCGCCGGGCCCGAACAGCACGCGTGCGCCTTCTCGACCCGACTCGAGGTGATACGAGGCCAGGGATACCGCGTAATCGAACGAGTCGCTGCGGAACTCGGGTTGCAGAGTTCGTTCGGCGTCCCTCGCGTAGGCGAGCAGCATCCGACGCCCACGTGGGCCGGCCAACAAGGTTTCTGCTGTAGTCATTTGCTGACCACCATAGAGTCCCTGAGCCGAACAGAATCCGGCGATCATCACCGTCCGGAAGCGGAACCCGTACCGGGACGAAGTGGCGACCCAGCGCTTGCCGGCGGCAGACCGCCCTCGTTCCGTAAGCGGATCGGTAGCCGGATACCGGGGTCAGTCCGGCAACGGCGGCGCATGCACTCGCTACCTTGGTACCGATTGACCGATGATTCTCGCGCTCACGCGCAGTCTTCATTGGTATCAGCCGTTCCAACCTGGAGGTCGCCGTGCGTAATGCCCTCACTCGCGCCACCCTGTGGTCTGCCGCCGCAACCGAACGTGTTGCACTGGCCGATGACCTCGCTGGTCTTAACGAGGCGCAGTGGGCGCAGCAGTCGCTGTGCGGACGGTGGGTGGTCGAGGAGGTCGTTGCTCACCTCACGGCAGCGGCGAGTATCGGCGCGCTTCGTTGGTTTGGCAGTGTCCTGGGTGCACGGTTCGACTTCGACCTGCACAACGACCGGCGCCTGGCCGAGTACCGAGGCGCGACCCCCGCCGAAACTCTCGAGGGGTTCCAACGGGTCGTCACCAGCACGACCTCAGCGCCGGGGCCCACCGCGGCGTGGCTCGGTGAGGTGGTGGTGCATGCCCAGGACATCCGGCGGCCGCTCGGGCTCGTGCGCACGCCCGCCGTCGAGACGGTCACCGAGGTTGCCCGCTTCTACGCCCGGCGGGACTTCACCGTGGCCGGCCGGAGCACCATCGAAGGTCTTCGCCTCGAAGCGACCGACGGGCCCTTCACGACGGGAGCCGGACCGATGGTCAGCGGCACGACACTGGCACTCACTATGGCCATGGCCGGTCGTGGTGCCTACTGTGACGACCTCACCGGGCCGGGCGTGCCGACACTGCGGGACCGCTGCACAACTTGACTGCGCATAGGAAGCCTCCGCTGACGGACCCGTACCGGGACGAAGTGGCGACCCAGCGCATGCCGGCGGCAGGCCGCCCCTCTTTCCGTAAGCGGATCGTCATCCGGCGTTCCGATAGGCGTCACTGTGGAGGCCAGCAGATCTGTCGCGAGGTTCCTGCGGGACGTTCGCAGGTTGAGAATTATTCGTCAGTGGCGACACCGACAACTGATCGTCGACTCCATCGGATGTAGACGGGTTTCAGGGCTGTGTGTCGGGCGGGGCCGCGAAGGAGCCCGATGCACCGAGGATGGCGTGGACCGCGGCGCGGACCCGGTCGGCGACGGCCCCGGTGGAGATGGCATCGAACTTGCCGTCGAGGTGCAAGAACGCCAGGCCGTGCACCAGCGCCCACACCGCATCTGCCATCGCGTCCGGGTCTGCAGTAGGAAATGCTTGCTGCACAATGGCTTTGACGTACTCGTGAATCGCCGTTGTCGCGGCCACCCGTTCGGGGTTGGTCGGATCGCAGGGTTCGGCGAACATGACACGGAACAGCCCGGGGCGTGCGAGTGCGAACTGAACGTAGGCGATGGCGATCGCGGCGAGATCGTCGGCGGTGGTCGGAGCCGGATGCGCCGCAGCCAACCGGTCGCCCAGGTCTTGGTAACCCACCGCGGCGACAGCGGACAGCAGCGCATCGCGGTCGGAGAAATGCCGGTAGGGCGCGGCAGCGGACACACCGGCGCGGCGCGCGGCGGCGCGGAGCGAGAGTTCGGCGGCTCCGTCTTCCTCGAGAAGTTCCACGGCCGCGCACACCAGCGCGTTGTGCAGATTCCCGTGGTGATACGGCTGGGTCGTCGTTGCCATGGCCCCAATCTAGCAAAGTGTTGACAATGCTTACATCGCCCCATAATGTTAGCGGCGCACACATGATGTGATCATCGTAAACATTGCTCACGAGGGAAGGTCTGTAGATGTCGAGTGGTTGGGTCTCGGACGGGTTGTTCTCCCCGCTTCACCTACGGTCCGGTCAGACATTGCGCAACAGGATCGCGAAAGCGGCGATGGAAGAGGGCATGGCCGGCAGTGCGCAGTTGCCCGACGAAAGGCTGATCGAGTTGTACCGCCGGTGGGGTGCCGGCGTTGCCGGGCTACTGATCACCGGAAACGTGATGGTGCACGCCGAAGCGCTGACCGGTCCCGGCGGCATCGTCCTCGATGCCGCGGCACCGCTGGCACCGTTCGCGGCGTGGGCGCAGGCCGGTAAGGCCGCCGGCGCGGCGATGTGGATGCAGATCAGCCACCCCGGCCGGCAGATTGAGTCGAACATGCCCGGCGTGGTGTGGGGGCCCTCGGATATCGCGGTCGAACTCGGCCGGCACTCCAAGCGGTTCGGTCAGCCGGTCGCGATGACCTCCGAACAGATCGAGGCGACCATCGCCCGGTTCATCACCACCGCCCAACGCGCCGAGGCGGCCGGATTCGACGGGGTCGAGGTCCACGCCGCGCACGGCTACCTGCTCTCACAGTTCCTGTCCCCGCTGGTCAACAACCGCACCGACGAGTGGGGAGGTTCACTCGAAAACCGTGCCCGGCTACTGCTCGAGATCGTGCGGGGAATCCGCGCGGTGGTGGCGCCGACGTTCGCCGTCGCGGTGAAACTGAACTCGGCGGACTTCCAGCGGGGTGGCTTCGACGCCGACGACGCGCATGCGGTGATCGGCATGCTCGCATCGGCAGGTGTCGACCTGGTCGAGGTCTCGGGAGGTAGTTACGAAAGCCCCGCCATGTCCGGGCGCCCGGCCGATGGCCGCACCGCTGCCCGCGAGGCGTACTTCCTCGAGCTGGCCGCGCAGATGGCCAAGACCAGCACGCTGCCACTGATGCTCACCGGCGGAATCTCGCGCCGGGAGACCGCCGAACGCGTATTGGCCAACAACGTCGAGCTGATCGGCATGGCAACCGCGTTGGCGGTCACCCCGGATCTGCCCGACCGTTGGCGCGAAGGACGGGAGGCGGACAAGGCGATGAAACCGGTGACCTGGTCGGACAAGGCGCTCGCCGCGGCCACCGAGATGGCCATGGTGCGCTACCAGATGCGCCGGATGGCGGCCGGTAAGAACCCGGCACTCGGTGTGCACCCGGCGCTGGCAATGGTCGCCGACCAGCGCGTACAGCGGCGGGCCCGCCGTCGCTACTCACGATGGCTCACCGCCACCAGGCGTGAACCGGCCGCGACGCCGGTTCCGAGCACGCCGGCGCGCTGAACCCGTGATCGGGTTCGTCTCCACCTCCCCGATCGGTGGCCGCACCCACCACGTCGTCTCGACACGACGGGTCGTCACCATCCCATCGCATTCCTACCGACCCTGCCGATCTCGGACGAGGGTGCCTCGCCGACAACACCTGAAGAGAATTGATGTCCACGACCAGCGCACAGTCCCACGAACTCACCGAACCGGGTAGCGCCACCACCGTCCACAACCATGTCGCGATCATCGGCACCGGCTTCGGTGGCATCGCGGCCGCGGTGCGCCTTCGTCAGGCGGGGTTTTCCGACTTCGTGATCCTCGAACGCGCCGGCGAGGTCGGCGGCGTCTGGCGCGACAACGACTACCCCGGCGCCGCGGTCGACGTCCAGAGCAACCTCTACTCGTTCTCCTTCGCCCCGAACCCACACTGGCGCAACACCTACGCCACACAACCAGAGCTGTTCGCCTACCTCAAAGACGTCGCCGACACCCAGGATCTCCGCACGCGAGTGGTACTCGGCTGCGCGGTCGAGCGATTGGACTGGGACCCGGCCGCGCAACTGTGGCGCCTGGACACCGTACGCGGGCCGCGCACCGCCACCCACGTCGTGCTGGCGACCGGCGCGCTCGCCGATCCGCTGATCCCGGCGATACCGGGACTCCATCGATTCGACGGGGTCAGCTTCCACTCGGCACGCTGGCACCACGACTACGATCTCACCGGAAAGCGGGTCGCGGTGATCGGCACCGGCCCCTCTGCGGTCCAGTTCGTTCCGGCCATCCAGCCCGATGTGGCGCACCTGACCGTCTTCCAGCGCACACCGGCGTGGGTGGTGCCCCGCCACGACCGGCCGGTCGGCTCCCTGAGCCGGGCCCTGTATCGCAGGTACCCGCTGTTTCAACGGCTCGAGCGGCTGCGTCTGTATCTGCGGCGGGAGTGGCAGGTGGTCGCCTTCCGCAATCCGGCACTGATGGCACTGCCGCAGCGCGGTGCCCGCCGACACCTCGAGGCGCAAGTCAGCGATCCGCGGTTGCGGGCGAAGCTGGTGCCCGATTTCCGCTTCGGCTGCAAGCGAGTCCTCATCTCCGATGAGTATCTGCGGTCACTGGACCAGCACAACGTCACCCTGGCCACCGACGGGATCCGGGAGATCACGGCCACCGGCCTGATCGACGACACCGGCACCCACCACCGGGTCGATGCCATCATCTTCGGCACCGGATTCCAGACCTCACGGCTGCCGCTGACCGACCGCACCTACGGTCGCGACGGACGCAGCCTGGCCGAGGTGTGGGGCACCAGCCCGACCGCATACCTGGGGACCTCCGTCACGGGATTTCCCAACCTCTACCTCATGCACGGGCCGAACATCGGCCTGGGACACACCTCGGTGATCCACATGTTCGAATCCCAGGCCAACTACATCGCAGGTGCCCTCGGCTACGCCCGCGACCACGACCTGGCCGCCGTCGAACCGACCCCGGCGGCGCAGCAAGCGTTCACCGATGACGTCGAGCGTCTCGGCGAGGGCACCGTCTGGACTACCGGCGGGTGCACCAGCTGGTATCTGAACGCAGATGGCCGCAACACCAACATCTGGCCCGGGTCGACCCTCGACTTCCGCCGCCGCACCCAGCAGTTCGACCCGACCCGGCACCTGCTGCGCCGTCGGACCCCTGCCGCCGAGGCAGCCGCCTCGTGAACGCCGGCGCACTGATCGCCGGAATCCCCGGCGCCCCGACTGTCATGCTGATCCACGGTCTGGCCAGCTCCCACCGGGTCTGGGACCGGGTCGTGCCGAAGATCGAGACGGAAGCGAACATCGTTGCAGCGCAGCTGGAATCGGATCACTCGATCGAACGTGACGCCGACGACGTGGCGGCGTTGCTCCGATCCCCAGCCGTGATCGTCGGGCACTCTCGCGGCGGATTGGTCGCCACCGCGCTCGCCGAACGCCACCCCGTCCTCGTCTCGGCGCTGCTGCTGTTGTGCCCGCCCTGGTCGCAGGCCAGCAGGCTGAGCGCGCGCACCCCGAGCGAACGGGTCCTGGCCGTGCCCGGCGTGGGTGAGCTGATGTGGGCAATGGCCTCCCGGGAGCGGCAACGCGCCGCTGCGCAGAGCGCGTTCGGCCCTGGTGTCACCGTGCCCGACCAGTTCGTGGCCGATCTACGGGCCCGAGGTCGGCGCAACGTCGTCCGCAGCACGCGGGCCATCGACACCTATCTCGGTGCCCGCACCCTCGCCGACCGGTTGACCAGCCTGCCGGTCCCCACCGAGCTTGTCTTCGGCGAACTCGATGCGCGCGTGGCCTCGCCCGCAGTCGAATTCGCCGAACTTCGTCATGCCACCGTGAGAACGCTCCCTGGGGTGGGGCACACCCCGCCCTGGGAAGCCCCGGATGTGGTCGCGGACGTGATCGGCCGAACCCTGCGGTCCACCACCGCGGCCACCGCGACCGACCCGGGCCCGGGTCGGCGCACGCCGCGGCGTGGGCGCCGACGATCCGGCGGTAGCGGCGACGTCGGGTGACCGCATGCGGGGAACCCGGGGGTGGCTACCGCCGACGCCGAACCGGGTTACCGATCGAGTCCACCACCCGGTGGGCACCTCCTCTTGCATCGCCGCGCGTCCTTTCGGTCGCGACAACACCCGGCTGCCAAGCCCGCAGCCCATGACCTGCCCTACCCGCCGACAATTGGAGTGGACCATGAGCACCTCAGACCGAACACCCCACCGCCCCTTCGACCTGGTGCTCTTCGGCGCCACCGGCTTTGCCGGCGGACTGACCGCCGACTACCTCGTTGCCCACCTCCCGGCCGACGCCCGTTGGGCCCTCGCCGGCCGGAGCCTCGCCAAGCTCGAAGCGGTGAAAGAGCGACTCGCCCATCTCAACCCTGCAGCGACCGGCCCGGAGCTCCTCGTTGCCGACACCTGCGAGCCGGAATCGCTCCGCGCCGTGGCTGGGTCCGCGCGGGTCGTGGCCACGACGGTCGGCCCATATCTCGAGCACGGCGAGCCGCTGGTCGCGGCATGTGCTGCCGCGGGCACCGACTACGTCGACCTCACCGGGGAGCCGGAGTTCATCGATCGGATGTACCTGGCCCACCACGCCACCGCGGTCGAGTCCGGTGCCCGACTGGTCCACGCGTGCGGATTCGACTCCATCCCGCACGACCTCGGCGCCTTCTTCACCGTCCAGCAACTGCCCCATGGGGTTCCGCTGACTATCCGCGGTGTCGTGCGCAGCAACGCGATGATCTCGGGCGGGACCCTGCACTCCGGGCTGGGGCAGATGGCGCGCCTGCGTCAGATGCGGCAGGCCGGGGCGGAACGCACACAGGCCGAGCCGCGGCCGGATGGCCGGCGAGCACGCGTCCGGGCCCGTCGTCCGCACCGTGACGCCGCACTCGACCTCTGGCTGCTGCCGCTGCCGACCGTCGATCCCCAGATCGTCCAGCGATCCGCCGTCGCCTGTCCCGACTACGGCCCCGACTTCACCTACTCCCACTACGCCGGGATCCGGAAGACCGTCACGCTGGCCGGCGCCGGAGCCGCCGCCGCGGGACTTGTCGCTGCCGCTCAGGTGCCGCCGTTGCGTCGTCTCCTCGCAGCGCGGATCCCGCGAGGTGACGGCCCGTCGCAGGAGCGACGTGCCCGCTCATGGTTCACCGTCGATTTCATCGGCGACGGCGGCGGCCGGCAGGTCCACACCCAGGTCCGCGGCGGCGACCCCGGCTACGGTGAGACCGCGAAGATGCTCGCGCAGGCCGCCATGTCCCTTGCATACGACGACAACCCGCACACGTCCGGCCAGGTCACTACCGCCACCGCGATGGGCGAGAATCTGTTGACGCGACTCATCGACGCCGGCATATCGTTCACCGTGGTCGATCCGGTCACCCCGCCCGCGACCTGAGGTGTGCCATGGTCGCTCGACAGACGCCGAGCGACCACCGGTAACCCGTAACCCGTAACTCGTTAATGCAGGGCGGTTCGGAGGGTGTCCTGCGCCAGCTTGATGGCGACGGACGCACCCTGGGTCGAGCGGAGCGCGTTGAGCATCATGAAGTCGTGGATGACGCCCCCGACACGCACGTGGGTGACGGGGACCTCGGCCTCGCGGAGCTTGGCGGCGTAGGCCTCGCCTTCGTCGCGCAGCACGTCGGCCTCGGCGGTGATCACCAGGGCGGGGGGCAATCCACGCAGTTGGTCGACGGACGCGCGCAGCGGCGAGGCGTAGATCTCGGCACGCTGGGACTCGTTGCTGGTGTACTGGTCCCAGAACCACTGCATGCCTTCCCGGGCGAGGAAGTAGTGCTCGGCGAACTGGTGGTACGAGGGGGTGTCGAATGCGCCGTTGGTCACCGGGTACAGCAGCACCTGCTGGGTGATGTGCACGTCGCCGCGTTCCTTGGCCATCAGCGTCAGGACGGCGCTCATGTTGCCGCCGACCGAGTCGCCGGCGACGGCGAATCGGGTGGCATCGAGTCCCTTCTCGGCGCCGTGTGCGAACACCCACTGGGCGGCGGCGTAGTTCTGCTCGATCGCGGTCGGGTACTTCGCTTCCGGGGACAGGTCGTAGTCGGGGAAGACCACCGCGGCGTCGGCGCCGACGGCGAGCTCGCGGACCAGTCGGTCGTGGGTGTGCGCGTTGCCGAACACCCACCCGGCCCCGTGGATGAAGAACAGGACCGGAAGGGTGCCGGTGGCACCTGCCGGTTTCACGATGCGTACCTTCACCGATCCGGTCGGACCGCCCTCGATGGTGATCCACTCTTCGTCGATCGCCGGTTTGTCGATCTCCCCGGATTGGACTTCGTCGACCGTTGTGCGTCCCTCGGCCGGTGGAAGCTGGAACAGGAAGGGGGGCGTGTCGGTCGCCTTCGCGAATTCGGCGGCCTCGGGTTCTAGGACGGGCTTGATGTCGGTCATGTCACTCTCCTGTCGCTGGTTCCGGCGCTGCGGTGTGCAGTCCCGGTGGGCGAATTGGGATACGGCCCCAACGTCGGTGTCGCCTGTTTCCGGTGTCGACCCGAGATTCTGGGAACGCCGGAACGAGTTTCCTGCTCCTTTCCTCGCGAGAGGTCCATTCATCTGGGGTCAGGGTTCGGTGGGCAGCAGGAGCACCTTGCCGACCGAGTCCTGCGAATCGAGCATCGCCTGTCCTCGTTCGGCGTCGGCCAGTGGCAGTTTGGCCGAGATGACCGGCCGTACGAGCCCCTGGGCGACGAGCGGCCATTCGTTCTCGGCGACCGCCGCGACGATCTCGGCCTTGGAGCCGGGACCGGTAAGGGGCCGGTTCCGGACGTTGAGGCCGATCACCCGGGCGCGTTTGCCGATGAGTGCTCCGACGTTCAGTTCGCCGGTGAACCCACCCTGCATTCCGATGATTACCAGCCGTCCGCCGACCGCGAGCGCGTCGACGTTGCCGGGCAGGTACTGGCCGCCCATGATGTCGAGGATGACGTCGGCCTGTCCGGCGAGCTCGGTGGCGAAGTTCTGCTCGCGGTAGTTGATCACGATGTCGGCCCCGAGTTCGCGGCAGCGTTGCGCTTTGGCCTCCGAGCCGACGGTCACCGCCACGGTGGCGCCGAGTGCCTTGCCGACTTGGATGGCGTGGGTGCCGATGCCGCTGCCGCCGCCGTGCACCAGCAATGTTTCCCCCGCCTTCAGGCCGGCGTCCATGACGATGGTCGACCACACGGTGCTCGCCACCTCGGGCAGCGCGGCCGCGTCGACGAGGGAGAGCCCGTTCGGAATCGGTAACAGCTGGGCCGCCGGGACGACGACGTACTCGGCGTAGGCCCCGCCCGCGACGAGGGCGCACACCTGATCGCCCGGGCGGAAATCGTCGACTGCCGTGCCGACCGCGACGACGGTGCCGGAGGCCTCCATGCCCATGATGTCGGTGATTCCGGGCGGTGGCGGGTAGAGGCCCTGGCGCTGCATCAGGTCGGCGCGGTTGATGCCGGCCGCAGCAACCCGGAGCAGGACCTCGCCGGCGGCCGGGGTAGGAGTGGAAACCTGCGCGATGTTCATGTTCTTGTCATCGTCGACGACGATGGCCCGCATGGTGGCGGGAACGATCTCGGGGATGGTCATGTCAGTGCCTTTCCTGCATCCGAAGTGCGGAGGGTGCGGCGGCCGGTCAGCGGGCGCCGATCCGCTTCCAGACGCGCAGTGCCGCGCTCAGCGCCGGCGCCCATGTGGTCCACGGGATGTGCGCGGGCGGGGTGAAGCCGAGGGCGCGCTGATGGGCGACGGTCTGCGGTTCGGTGTATTTGAGGAGGCCGTCCTTGCCATGGCGGCGTCCCACGCCCGAGTCACCCATTCCGCCCATCGGAGAGTCGATGCTGCCCCACGCCGCCGCGAACGCCTCGTTGACGTTGACGGTGCCGGCGTGCACCCGGGCAGCCACCGCACGTCCGTGGGCGCCGTTGCGGCTCCACACGCTGGCGTTGAGCCCGTACGAGGTGGCGTTCGCCTGCGCGATGCCCTCCTCGACGTCGTGGAAGCCGTAGATCGAGACCACCGGACCGAAGGTTTCGTGCCCGTGGAGGGTCATCTCCGGAGTGACGTCGGCGAGGATGGTCGGCTCGTAGAACAGTGGACCGAGATCGGGGCGGGCGGAACCGCCTGCCAGCACCGTGGCGCCCTTGCCGACTGCATCGGCAACGTGCGTGGTGACGGTGTCCAGCTGGGACTGAGTGGTCAGGCTACCGACGTCGGTGCTGTAGTCGTAGGCCGCGCCGAGCTTCAGTTGCTTGGTCCGCTCCACGAACTTGGTCACGAACTCCTCGCGCACCGACTCGGCGACGTAGATGCGTTCGATCGATACGCACAGTTGCCCGGCCGACGGGAACGCGGCGGCGACGGCACCGTCGGCGGCACGATCGAGGTCGGCATCGTCGAGTACCAGCATCGCGTTCTTGCCGCCCAGCTCCAATGAGGCTCCGATCAGACGCTCACCGGCGTCGCGGGCGATTCGGCGGCCGGTGGCGGTGGACCCGGTGAACATCACGTAGTCGGCGTTATCCATCAGCGGCTCCCCTATCGAGCTGCCACGGCCGACCACCATCTGCCACACGTCGGCGGGCAGCCCCGCCTCGTACATCAGATCCATGGCCCACAACGCGGTCAGCGCGGTCTGGGTGTCGGGCTTCTGGACCACGGCGTTACCGGCCATCAGGGCGGGAATCGCATCACCGGCGGCCATCGACAGGGGGTAGTTCCACGGCGAAATGATCGCGACCACGCCCTTGGGATGATGCAGCTCAGTGGTATGGGTCAGGAGCGGGATCGCTCCGCGCCGGCGCCGGGGGGCCAGCAGCTTTTCGGCGCTGCGCGCGTAGTACCGGGAGGTGATGGCGGTGTCGGTGATCTCCAGGAATGCGTCGCGACGGGTCTTGCCGTTCTCCGCCTGCATCAGGTCCAGGCCTTCGTCCTGGCGGGCGAGGACCAGGTCGTGGAACCGCAGCAGCACCCTGCGGCGCTCGCCGATCGGGGTGGCCGCCCATCTGGTCTGCGCCCGGCGAGCCCGGACGAAGGCGTCCTCGACGTCCCCGGGGGTGGAGACCGGCAAGTCGGCGAGTAGCCCGCCGGTGTAGGGGGCGGTGGTGGCGACGCGGGTGGCGTCAGCACCGGCGGCGACCTGACCGGTCAGACGATTCAGTAGTGCGGCGGTCAGCGAGGCGGGGAGGCCGGCGGTCGTCGCAACTTTTTCGGGGGTGTAGATGGACATGGTGGGGACTTCCGTCGAGGGTGTCGGAGTGGAGGCGAGGGCCGATTACCGGCTGCGGACCGAGAACGGAACCGGCATGTGCAGCGCGGCCTGCGCCTCGGTGCTGACGTCGAACGCGATGGTGCGGATCGGCCGCAGTGCCCGCAGGTCGTCGGCCATGCGTCCCTCACCGACGGTCAGGTCGACACCGCGCGGGAACCTCGAGGTCCCGCTGGCCAGCACGTGGGTCTGGTTCAGGGTGGAGTGCCAGGCGCCGTCGACCTTCGTGTACGAGGTCAGGGTGGATACCTTCTCGCCGCTCCGGATGCGCTTCTGAGTCGGTGTCGGCGCGGACAAGGCGAGGTCGACGCCGCCGTCGGCGTCGGCGACGCGGGCGGTGGTCCGGCGCTCGTCGATGTTCACCTCCAGCTCGGTGACCCATTTCGGGAAGCCGTAGCCGTGATGGCCACGCACCTGGGCGATATCGGTGTTCACCGGCAGGGAGAGCACGTACGAGTGGAGGTGATCGTTCGCCAGCGCGGACGCGACGTCCGCAACCGGGAGTTTGCCGTGACGGGCGGGGCGCACCGCAACCCCCACCGCAGCCTCGGTGTAGAAGTCGATGTCGCAGACGTCGTAACGGAAGAACATCACCGACACCAGACCGAGACCAGGGGCGATCTCCAAGGGGGCGAGCTCGCGCGGAATCCGGTTCCGGATCGCCTTGCTGGGCGCGATCATCGTCAGACGTGCCGACGACATCGCGTAATAGAAATTCGGAGTCAAGGTAGGCCCGATCCGGGACTCGACCCGGGTCTTGGGAAGGTTCCGGAAGAAGTCGACTCCGCTGACCCGCGGATCGCGCGCCACCTCGTCCAGGTCGGTGTCCATCCGGAAACGCTCGAACAGCCCGCCCGCGGGGACTGTGACGAAATGTCCCCCCAGGTCGACCTCGATGGCGCTCTGCTCGGTTGAAGTCATGTATCTGGTCCTTCACCAATCGATATGTGTGCACTGTTCACATGAAGGTTAGGCAGCAATGTAAGCAATGTCAACACTTTCAGGATCCTTTCGGGTGGGCGACTTGAACGCGAGCCGGCAGAGTGGATGCACGTCGCGACGGCACCGCGGGCATCCAGTTGACGAGCGCATGCCACCCGCCTAATGTAAGCACTGTGCACATTCGGGCTTTGCGCCCGAGGAATCCATCACAAGTGGCCCGTGGGCGCCGTTTCGGAGGAACCATCATGACGAAGGTCCTGTTCGTAGTTACCGCAGCCGACCGTTGGACACTCAACGACGGCACCGTGCATCCCTCGGGGTACTGGGCCGAAGAGCTTGCGGTGCCCTACCGCATCTTCTCCGAAGCGGGATGGGACATCGCCGTGGCCACCCCGGGCGGCAAAGCGCCGACCCTCGATCAACTCAGCCTCGGTATCTCCGGAGGGATGCCGTGGAAGCGCCGTGACATCAAGAGTTACCTCGACAGCATCGCCGACGTACTCTCCCGCCCGGCCTCGTTGGATACGGTGGACTCGGACGAATACGACCTCGTGTTCTATCCCGGTGGTCACGGCCCGATGGAAGACCTTGCCTACGACAAGATCTCGGGTGATCTGCTGACCCATCGTCTGGCATCGGGTAAACCGCTGGCTCTGCTGTGCCACGCACCGGCCGCGGTCCTGGCTGCAACCAACCCTGATGGCACCTCGGCCTTCGCCGGGTACCGGATGACCGGACTGTCCAACCGCGAAGAACTGCTGAACCGGTTCGCGAAGAAGGCGCCGTGGCTGTTGGAGGACAGGTTGAAAGAAGCCGGCATCGACTACTCCAAAGGGCTGATCCCGCTGCGCCCGCATGTGGTCGTCGACCGCAACCTTTACACCGGGCAGAATCCGCAGTCCTCCGAAAAACTAGCCACCCAGCTTGTCGACGTCCTCGTCGGCTCCGCGACAGGATCCGAGAAGGGGTAGAGGACTTGCATTCGGGCGTTGCCCTTATGCGGAACGTTGATCGGCACATCTCCGGAACCGGGGCGTTGACCGAGACTCCGGCGACGGCACGCTGGCCGCGTACCTGCGACCGCGCACGCTTGTCGTCGGAGTCGTCGTCGGCGCCATAGCACTGGCCGCGATCGAACCCATGCGCCGCGACTCGCTCCTCGCGGTGAAGGTCTCCTCGGCAGCGCGTTGCCGTTGATCGTTGTCTCTGCGCTTGCCGGTGTCGCCTTACTGATCTTGTTGTGGCGGAGCAGCTTCGGTGCAGACCGGATCACGGCGCTCGTCGCCGTGGCAGCGATCGTAATCGGCTGGGGCGTCGCCCAGACACCCTGGATTCTCGTCGACCAGGTTCTCATCGCCGACGCCGCGGGAGCGAGAGCAACGCTCATCGGGCTGCTTGTGGTCGTCGGCCTCGCCGCGGTGACGGTAGTGCCGGCGCTGGCTTACCTCTTCTGGCTTACCCAGACGGACACCTGGAGCCGCGACGAAGCTGCGCCGCACGGAGCTCCATTACGGGGAAGGGCGTGGCGGCTACCGGGGGTCGGGGCGCTCCTGATAGCGCTCGAACGACAGCGCGAGGCGGCCCCGTCCATGCGTCATCGAGCGCAAGGCGACGGGGTAGTCGACGACCTCGCTGGTGGGCACCGAGGCGATCACGGTGACTTCTCCGTCTCCGGCGGGCTCGGTGCCCTCGATCTGGCCGCGCCGCCGCCCGAGGTCTGCCATCACATCACCCTGAAGGGAGGAGGGCACCGTGACCTCCACACGGTCGACGGGTTCGAGGATCAGCGTGCCCACTTTGTCGATGGCGGCGCGCAGAGCGAGTGCCCCGGCCATCCGGAAGCTGAAATCGTCCGAGTCGACGGAATGGTGTTTGCCGTCCAGAACCGTCGCCCGCAGGTCGACGAGCGGGAATCCGTGTCGCCCGCCGCGTTCCATTGATTCGGCGACACCTTTGCCCACCGCGGGGATGAGTGACTTGGGGATCACGCCGCCCCGCGTGGCGTCGACGAATTCGTAGCCACCGTTGCGGGGGAGAGGTTCGAACCGGACGGTCGCGACACCGAACTGCCCGTGACCGCCGCTCTGCTTCTTGTGCCTGCCTTCCGTCTCGACCGGGGCGAGCAGTGTTTCCCGGTAGGCGATTTTCACGGGTTCGGTGCGGACGGTGATGCCGTATCGCCGCTGCAGACGGGTGAGGGCCACCTGGACGTGGACGTCACCCGCCCCCCGCAGCACGGTCTGATGGGTTTCGCTGTCGCGGACCACTTCCAGAGTCGGATCGTCACCCACCAGCTCGGCCAAGGCGGTCGACAACTTGTCTTCGTCACCCGCGCTGTCGGCGGCGACGGCGATTCCGTAGACCGGGCGTTTGTGTTCGACCGGTGTGACCGTGAGCGAGGACCCGATCGGCGCGAGGGTGTCACCGGTGGTGACGTCGGTGAGTTTGATCGCCCCCACGATGTCGCCGGCAACTGCGGTGTCGATCGGGGTGTGTTTGCTGCCCAGAACCCGGAGCAAGTTGTGGAGGCGTTCCTTGGTGCCGGTTCGCTGGTCGACGAGAACATCATCGGCGTGGAGCGTGCCGGAGAGGACTTTCATCAACGCAACCTGACCCACGTATTCGTCGGTCTGCGTCTTGAAGACGAACGCCAGCGGATCGCCGGACGGATCACACGTCACCGCGTCGGTTCCGTTCCCGTTGCGCAACTCGACACCGGGCACCTCCGAAGGCGCCGGCGCGATGTGACACAAGAAGTCCAGCAGCCGGTCGATCGCGATCGCCTCGGTCGCCGATCCGCACAGCACCGGCCACAGGGATCCGCCGGCAAATCCCCGACGCAGTGCGTGCTCGAGTTCGGGAACACTGATGGCATCACCGTCGAGGTATCGGGCCAGTAGATCGTCCTCGATCTCGACGACGTCTTCCACGAGGTGTTCGTGCTGCTCGTGCTCGCGGTCGGCGATGTCCGCGGGGAGTTCGTCGCTGGTCGTTGCGGAGCCGGTGTCGTAGAGAATGACGTGCTCGCTGAGAAGATCCGCGACGCCCGTGAACTCCGACGCCTCACCGACCGGCAGATCGAGCGGTTCCACCCCGGCGCCGAAATGGTCTCGGAGACCTGCCAGCGTCTGATCGAACGATGCCCTCTCCTTGTCCATCTTGTTGATGAACACGATCCGGGGAATCGAGCGTTCCGCCGCCGCCTGCCAGAGCAATTCGTCGTTGACCTGCAGACCGCTGACGCCGTCGACGACGAATACGGCCACGTCGGCGACATGCAGCGCCGTCATCGCATCACCGACGAAATCGGCGTAACCGGGCGCATCGAGGAGGTTGATCCGGCAATCGGCCCACTCGAACGACGCCAGGCCGAGGGTCAGCGACTGGGTACGGTCGTGCTCTTCCGGTTGGGTGTCGAGCACAGTGTTGCCGTTCTCGACGCGCCCCGGACGGGTGACGACACCAGCGCGAAACAGCATTGCCTCCGCGAGGCTCGTCTTACCGTTACCCTGATGTCCCACCAGAGCGATATTGCGGATCGAGTCGCTAGCGATGTCGCACCCCCTACCACAGCATGTCGTACGGGTCGTCCTCGACGATACCGCGCAACGCCCCGACTTCGGGCGGTACCGGCAGGGTCGGTTCGAGCGACCTGGCTTCTCGAGTGACGAATCGGAGACAGTGTTGGCACCGAAGACTTCCGACGAGTTCAGCGTCGAGCGATCCATCGTGATCGATGCAAGCCCGGGAACCGTGTTTCCCTTCATCGACAACTTCCACCGATGGACGGCGTGGTCGCCATGGGAAGGAGTCGACCCGAATCTGCGGCGGACTTACACAGGTCCTGATTCCGGGGTGGGCGCCACCTACAGCTGGGAAGGCAACCGCAAGGCGGGCAAAGGCTCGATGTCGATCACGAAATCGGTACCCGATACCGAGGTTGTCCTCGACCTCGAGTTCCAGAAGCCGTTTCCGGCGCAGAACGTCACGACGTTCCTCCTCGAGCCGAACAGCGCCGGGACGACGGTCCGCTGGCAGATGACCGGTCGAAAGAATCGGATGCTGAAACTGTTCGGCTTCATCGTGAACATGGACAAGCTCGTAGGCAAGGACTTCGACAAGGGCCTGACACAGCTCAAAGCGGAGGCCGAGAAGCGCTAGGTACCGAATCGTCCGCCGTCGACAGCACGAGGTCGGCCATCGTGGTGAACTGCGGGGTGCCCGCACTGTCAGTGGTCGCTTGTTCCATGACGAGGTGAGCTGCCCTGCCCTGCAGTCGGAGGGTGGCCACCTGATCGCCGAAGAACGGTCCCGTGACCTTGCTCCACTCGATCGGCACCGGCGGAACCTTCGAGACCCGGCCCAGAATGAAGCGGGTCGTCCGTTCGGTGGCGCGCCGCCACGATATGCGGAAGGCCACCTTCATCGCGGCAGGCACGTAGTTGTGCAGCGGCGAACATGTCAGTTGGTAGACGTGCGACTGAGTCGGCTCCGGATAGTGTGCCTCCGCGACGTACGCGTGGTGCACGTCCCCGGACAGCACGGAAATGGTGGACGGCGCCCGCCCGCCTGGGCCGGTGCACTGGCCGCGGCCGACGTCGCCGAACAATCTGGTGAGTCGATCGAACGAATTGCGGAAGGCCGCCCAGTGTTCGAGATCGGCCCCCCGCCGGATCTTCTCGGCCAGGGCGGCCAGGCGTGGTCCCCGGCTGCCCTCGGCCAGATGCTCGTCCCACGATTCGAGGTCGTGCAGCGCGCGCGGCAGCAGCCACGGTAACGACGTCCCTACGAGGAGGTGGTCGTAGTCTCCTTGAGTTTGGCGCTCGATCCAGGTGAACTCCGGATCGGACACCATCTCACGCCGGCCGTCGGTGAGGACGCGTCCACAGCGCGAATCGATGACGAGGAGCCGCGCCGGCCCGAGGTCGCGGCGATAGGACCATTGCGCACCCTTGGCGCCGTCGGCTTCCTCGTCGGCGGCGGATGCGAACTCGCGGAGCATCGGTTCCACGTCACCGCCATGGTTCCGAACACGTTGATACAGTTCGTTTTCGGCGAGTTGCGCGGGTTCCAGATTGCCCAGGTGCTGGTAGACCCAGTACGACGACAACGCGCCGACGATCCGCTCCTCCCACCACGAGGTGGCCTCGAGTTCGTCCCGCCACGACTGCGAGGTGTTCCAATCGTCACGAACGTCGTGGTCGTCGAAGATCATCGATGTCGGCACGGTCGACATCAGCCAGCGCACCTGCGGGTCGGACCACGATTCCGCATACAACCAGGTGTATTCCTCGTAGTTACGGACCTGCGGTCCCGGCGGCTCGCTCAGGTCGTGGATCTCGGCGAGCCTGCGCTCGGTTTCCGCGGATAGTTCGTCGGCATACACCTGGTCGCCGAGGAGGAGGAGAGCATCAGGCCACCGGCTCTCCGGTTGTTCCGTCATCCTCAACGCGAAGGCATCGAGAGCGTCGGTGCCGAGGTGGTTGTTGTCCTCGGTGGTGGACATGGTCGCGAAACGGCACGAACCGAAGACGAGAACCAGCGAACCGTCGTCGGCGAGTGTGCGGATGGTCGACGGTTTCGCGTCGGGCAGCGGCCAGACCCGGCGGTCGTCGAGGGTGACCTCGTAGGGCGTGCTCGACCCCGCTTCCAGCCCCTCCACCACAACCAGCGCATAGTGGTGGCCGGCGACCTCCCATGTGTGCTCGGTGTGCCCGAGTACGCCGACCGTGCACGGTCCGGAAGTCTCTACCCACACCGTCGCGTCACACCTGCCCACGTGCCGCAGAAGTGGTCCCAGGATCAGTTCGGTCACGACCGTCACCTCGCCGAAGTTCGTTCCATCTCGCAAGCCTACGGGCTTACACAGAAGTAGATTACGTTTCCGCGACCGGGTCGGCAGTTCGTCGAGTCGTATTCGATTAGCCTCCGCGGACGGCCTCGACGGCGTTAGGTTCGAGACATGGAGAAGCCGTTGACGGGCAAGGTTGCCCTGGTGGCCGGAGGGACCAGGGGAGCGGGCCGTGGCATTGCGGTGCAACTGGGTGCCGCGGGAGCCACCGTCTACGTCACCGGGCGTACCACTCGCACCCAGCCGTCCGAGATGAACCGGCCGGAGACGATCGAGGAGACCGCCGAACTCGTCGACGAGGCAGGTGGACGCGGCATCGCTGTCCGGGTCGATCACTTGGTGCCGGGCGAGGTGCGCGCCCTCGTCGACCGCATCCGCGACGAACAGGGCGCCCTGCACGTGCTCGTCAACGACATCTGGGGCGCCACCACCATGGAGTGGGACAAGACGGTCTGGGAGTCTTCCCTCGACATCGGCCTCCACTATCTGCGCCACGGCGTGGAGACCCACGCGGTTACCAGTCACTTCGCTCTTCCGCTGCTGATCGAGACTCCGGGCGGGCTGGTGGTCGAGGTCACCGACGGAACCGACGACTACAACTCCGCCCATTACCGGGTGTCCTTCTTCTACGACCTGGCGAAGGCCTCGGTGAACAGAATGGCCTTCGCGCTGGCGCACGAGCTCCCGTCCCACGGGGCGACGGCGGTGTCGCTCACGCCGGGATGGTTGCGTTCGGAAATGATGCTCGAGGCGTTCGGCGTCACCGAGGCGAACTGGCGTGACGCCACCGAGCGTATCCCGCATTTCGCGATCTCCGAGAGTCCCGCCTTCGTCGGACGGGCGGTGGCGGCGCTCGCCCAGGATCCGGACGTGTCGAGGTGGAACGGGCAGTCGCTGTCGAGCGGCCAACTGGCGAAGGTGTACGACTTCGACGACCTCGACGGTAGTCGGCCCGACTGCTGGCGATACATGGACGAAGTACAGGACGCCGGCATGCCCGCCGACGTCACCGGATACCGCTGAACCCGCCGCGCCGACACCATGAAATCGCCGTATCCCGGCGGGATATCATTCGGAAAATGACTCTGTGTCCAGGGTTCTGCTGTCGAAGGGAATCGAAGTGAACGCACAAACGGTGGAGAGCGGCGCACCGCGCCGCGAGCAGCTCGAGTTCCAGGCGGAGGCTCGTCAGCTGCTCGACCTCATGGTCCACTCGATCTACTCCAACAAGGACTCGTTCCTGCGCGAGCTGATCTCCAATGCGTCCGACGCGTTGGACAAACTCCGTCTCGAGGCCTACCGCAACAAGGACCTCGACGTCGACACCTCCGATCTGCACATCGAGATCGAGACGGACAAAGAAGCGCGCACACTCACCATCCGCGACAACGGCATCGGTATGTCGCACGACGAGGTGATCGACCTCATCGGCACGCTGGCCAAGTCCGGCACCGCGGAACTGCGCAGCAAGTTGCGTGAGGCGCGGGACGCCGCCGCCTCCGAAGAGTTGATCGGTCAGTTCGGCATCGGGTTCTATTCCTCGTTCATGGTCGCCGACAAGGTCACGCTGGTGACCCGGAAGGCGGGGGAGAGTTCGGCCACGCGCTGGGAATCCGCCGGCGAGGCCACCTACACGATCGAGACGCTCGACGACGCGCCGCAGGGCACCTCCGTGATGCTGCACCTCAAGCCTGAGGACACCGAGGATCACCTCCACGACTACACGTCGGAATGGAAGATCAAGGAACTCGTCAAGCGCTATTCCGACTTCATCGCGTGGCCGATCCGGATGCAGGTGGAGCGCAAGACCCCGCCCGCCGAGGAAGGCGGCGAGGAACAGGTCACCATCTCGGACGAGACGATCAATTCCATGAAGGCCCTGTGGGCCCGCTCGAAGGACGAGGTCTCGGAGGACGAGTACAAAGAGTTCTACAAGCACGTCGCCCACGCCTGGGACGATCCCCTCGAAGTCATTCCGATGAAGGCGGAGGGCACATTCGAGTACCAGGCGCTGCTGTTCATCCCGTCCCACGCCCCGTTCGACCTGTTCATGCGGGACGCCAAGGTCGGTGTGCAGCTTTACGTCAAGCGCGTCTTCATCATGGACGACTGCGACCAGCTCATGCCGGAGTACCTGCGCTTCGTCAAGGGCGTCGTGGACGCCCAGGACTTGTCGCTCAACGTCTCTCGCGAGATCCTCCAGCAGGACAGGCAGATCCGGGCCATCCGCCGTCGGCTCACGAAGAAGGTTCTGTCGACGATCAAGGACATCAAGAACGAGCGCCCCGAGGAGTACCGCACCTTCTGGAACGAATTCGGCCGGGCGATCAAGGAAGGCCTGCTGTCCGACACCGACAACCGTGAGACGTTGCTGGCCATCTCGTCTTTCGCGTCGACCCACAGCGACGAAGAGTTGACGTCGCTCGAGGATTACGTATCGCGGATGAAGGAAGGTCAGGAGCAGATCTACTACGCGACCGGCGAGTCGCGCCAGCTGCTCGAAAGTTCGCCCCACATGGAAGCCTTCCGTGCAAAGGGCATCGAGGTGCTGCTGCTCACCGACCCCATCGACGAAATGTGGGTAGGCGCGGTTCCGGAGTTCGACGGCAAGTCGTTCCAGTCGATCGCCAAGGGAGAAGTCGATCTCGACACCGAGGACGACAAGAAGGCTCACGAGTCCGAGCGGGAGGAGAAGGAAAAGGACTTCGCCGACCTGCTCACCTGGATGACCGAAGCCCTCGACGAGCATGTCAAGCAGGTGCGGTTGTCGACGCGACTGACCACCTCCCCGGCCTGCATGGTCGGCGATGCCTTCAGCATGTCACCGGCGCTCGAACGCATGTATCGCGCCTCCGGGCAGCCGGTGCCGACCAGCAAGCGCATTCTCGAGCTGAATCCGGAGCACCCGCTGGTGACGGCTCTGCGGACGGCGCACGCCGAGCGTAGCGAGGATCCGGGCCTGAAGGAGACGGCCGAAATTCTCTACGGGATGGCGTTGTTGGCGGAGGGTGGCGAACTCGACGATCCCGCGCACTTCACGAGTCTCCTCGCCAATCGCCTCGCCGGGACGGTGTAACACACCTTGCGAGTTCTGGTCACGGGGGGAACAGGATTCATCGGGGCATGGAGCGCGAAGGCGGTGGTGGACGCCGGTCACCACGTGCGTTTCCTCGTCCGGAATCCTGCTCGACTCGAGAGCAGCGCGGCGAAGCTCGGTCTCGACACCTCGGATCACGTGGTCGGAGACATCACCGACGCGGATTCGGTGCGGCGTGCGTTGGAGGGCTGCGACGCGGTGGTCCATGCCGCCGCCGTCGTCGCGGTCGACCCTCGCCGGGCCGAGGAGATGAAGCAGACCAACCTCGCCGGTGCTCGGAACGTGCTCGGAACGGCGATCGACGTGGGCTGCGATCCCGTCGTCTACGTCTCGAGTATCGCCGCGCTGTTCCAGCCCGGCGTCGACCTGCTCACCCCGGACCTGCCCGTGTGCGGTCCCTCGGACGCCTATGGGCAGAGCAAGGCCCGAGTGGAGGAGTATGCCCGTGACCTGCAGGCAGGCGGTGCGCCGATCGCCATCACCTACCCGGGGATGGTGATCGGCCCGCCCGCGGGCGACCAGTTCGGTGAGGCGGCGCAAGGAGTCGAGGCCGCCGTCCGACTGCGGTTTCTGCCCGGGCGGAGTGCGGCGTGGACGATGGTCGACGTGCGGGACGTGGCGGCAGCACACGCCGCCCTGCTCGAGCCGGGGCACGGCCCCCGACGGTTCATGCTCGGCGGTCCCAGGGTCCCGATCAGCGCAGTGGCAGACATGCTCGCCTCCGTCACCGGACGGCGGATGGGTGTCCTGCCGGTTCCCGACAGCGCGCTGCGGCTCGCCGGACGCGTCGTCGATGTGGTCGACCGATTCGTTCCCTTCGACACGCCGGTGTCCGAAGCGGCGATGGAGTACTACACGCGGATGCCGGACACGGACGACCGGCCCAGTGAGATGGAACTCGGTGTCGAGTACCGCGATTCGGCGGAGACGCTCGCCGACACCGTTGCTGGTCTCCGGGGTGCCGGGCGACTGTGAGATTCACCCGTGCCGAGCTGGAGTCGTACCGCGACGCAGAAGTCCCAGACCTGATCGGACCCGGCTGCCGGTTGCTTTTCGTCGGGATCAACCCGGGACTGTGGACCGCTGCCACCGGGGCGCACTTCGCGAGACCGGGTAACCGGTTCTACCCGGCTCTGCTGGCTGCCGGAATCATCGACCGGTCTATCGACCCCACCGCCGGGATGTCGGACGCCGACCGGGACCACCTGATCGAGCGGGGAGTCGGCATCACCAATCTCGCGGTGCGCGCCACCGCCAAGGCCGACGAGCTGACCGCCGACGAGTTGGCGGTCGGCGCCGAGCGACTTCGCACGGTGGTGCGCGGCACCCGCCCGCACGTCGTAGCGGTTGCCGGAATCACGGCGTACCGGACGGCGTTCCGCGAGCGTGCGGCGAAGAAGGGAAGGCAGCCCGGTGATTTGGAGGGGGCTGCCCTGTGGCTGGTGCCCAATCCCAGTGGGCTCAATGCGCACGAAACCGTCACTACTCTCGCCGCGTCGTACCGGGAGGCCGCGATCGAGGCGGGCATCGTGAAGGTCTGATTCGGCCGCTAGGCTTCCGCATATGTCTGTCGTGTACAACATCGTCTTCGTAGGCCACCTACTCGGCATGGCTGCACTCGTGGGTGGCTACTTCGCTGTGTTGTCGGCTCCGCGGATCTCCGAGGTGATCGTGTGGGGTGCCCGGCTCCAGTTCGTCACCGGACTGATCCTCGTCGGACTCGGTGAAGGGGCACTCGACAAGGAGTACAACCACGTCAAGATCGGTGTGAAACTTCTGCTGTCCCTCGTGGTGGTGGCGCTCGCCGAAATTCTGCGCGGCAGGCAGAAACGCGGGCAGGAGAAGCCGGGACTGGTGCACGTGGTCGGTGGGCTGGCCGTCGTCACCGTTCTGGTGGCCGCACTCTGGACCTGATCACTTCTTCGGCGGCGCCAGCACGCGCATCGCCAGTCGCTGCGCCGACTCGGGCATCCGATCCTTCATGGACATCGCGAATTCGCCTGCCTTGGTGCGCACCGACGTGCCCCGGCCGAAGCGCCGATTGAAAGCGGTTCCCTCGGTCGCCTGATCGAAATGCAGGGGAGGGGCGCCGTCTGCCGCTCCCAGTGCCCGCCCGATCACCATTCGCTGAACCTCGCTGGTGCCCTCGAAGATGGTGTACAGCTTGGCATCCCGGTACCACTTCTCCACCGGGTGGTCGCTGATGTAACCCCAGCCGCCCATCGTCTGCAGCGCGCGTTCCGTCGTCTTCACCGCGACCTCCGAGGCCGCGAGCTTGGCCATCGAGCCCTCGCCGTGCCGGAATTCGACGCCCGCCGCAGCCATCCATGACGCCCGCCACGTCAGCAGCCGCGCCGCATCGATCTCGGTGGCGAGTTCGGCAAGAGGGAACGAAATGCCTTGGTTGTCGATGATCGGACCACCGAAGGCCTCGCGACGGTTCGCGTACTCGGTTGCGTATTCGAGTGCTGCCCTGGCGATTCCCAGCGCCTGCGCGGCAACCATGGGGCGCGTCTGCTCGAACGTGCCGAGTGTCGCCGACTTCCGGCGCGGTGCACCTGTCGCGACCTCCTCCTGCACTGCGCGAGCCTTCTTCATGCGGCTCTGCAGCTTGTCGTCACCGCCGAGGAGATGATCAGCCGGCACCCGCACCTGATGGAATTTCAGCTCGGCGGTGTGGGACGCGCGGCACCCCAGCTTGTCGAGTTTGCGCACCAGCTCGATACCCGGCGTGCCGCCGGGCACGACGAACAGTGCCTGTCCGCGATGACCGAGGTCGGGATCGACCGTCGCATTGACGACGTGCACATCCGCGATGCCGCCGTTCCCGATCCACATCTTGTGACCTTCGATGACCCATTCGTCACCGTCCCGCGTCGCGGTGGTCCGCAAGTTCCGCACGTCGCTTCCGCCCTCCGGTTCCGAGATGCACAGGGCCGCGAGTTTCAGGTTTCCCGGCTGCCCGAAGCACTCGGGCGCCCACCGGAGCATCTGCTCCGGAGTCGCGGCCTGGCCGATCGACGACAAGGCGAGCGCCGGCATCACGACCGCGAGTCCTATTCCCGCACAACCCCAGAACAGTTCCTCCATGAACAACGGCAACGACAATCCCGTCGGATCACCGATCAGGTCGCGGTAGAAAAGTGGACTGTAGAAGCCCTCTGCTGCCGCCTTCTCGAGGACATCCCACGGGAACTCCTGCTTGCGGTCGTACTCGGCGGCGACCGGCCGGATCACGTCTTCGGCGAAACTGTGCGTCCGCTGGACGAGATCCTTCTGAGCTGGCGTGAGAGCAAGACTGAACGTCATGGCTGTCCCCTCGGTTGCCGTGCAGAGTCTGCAGACCACGCTAACAGCGTGCTCGGCCGCAGCGAGGCGGAAGTTTCGATACGGCCTCCGCGGGGAAATGTGGAACTCATGGGCATCACCGTTGCTGTCACCGGCCCCACGGGCGAGATCGGCCTCGCCGCAGTTGCCGCGCTCGAGAACGACCCCACCGTCGACCGGATTCTCGGCATGGCGCGACGGCCGTTCGACCCAGGCGAGCGCGGATGGACCAAGACGGAATATCGGCAAGGTGACATCCTCGACCGCGCCGCGGTCGAGCAATTCGTCGGTGAAGCCGATGTGGTTGTTCACCTCGCCTTCCTCATCATGGGATCGCGAGCCGACAGCAATCGGATCAACCTCACCGGAACGCGAAACGTCTTCGAAGCAACTGTCGCGGCCGCCCGCCCCACCCGGTTGGTGTACACCTCCTCGGTGGCGGCCTACGGGTATCATCCCGACAATCCGACCCCGCTCACCGAGGACGTGCCCACCCGAGGATCCCGGCAGCACTACTACTCGGAACAGAAGGCTGAACTCGAGACGGTGCTGGCAGAAATCACCGACGGCAACGGGCTCGAGGTGTTCGTGCTCCGGCCGTGCATCGTCGCCGGGCCGAAGGCCACCGCGCTGGCCGACGCCATGCCGTGGCGTCAGGTCGCCGATCGCCTCCCCGGAGTCGTGACGAAGGTCGTCGGTGCGCTGCCCCTTCCGCGCCCGCTCTTTCCCGACCCCGGCATCCCGCTGCAACTGGTCCACCACGACGACGTGGCCGCGGCGATCGACGCGGCGGTCACGACGGACGCACCGCCCGGCGCCTACAACATCGCCGGAGACGGAACCGTGTCGCTGTCCGAGGTGGCGACAGCGCTGGGTGCGAGGCCCGTCCGAATCCCCTTGGCCCTTGCGCAGGCCACCTCGGCAGCCCTCGAATGGCTCCCGGCTGTGCCGGCCATGGTGGAATGGCTGCACACCGGACGTACGTCGGTGGTGATGGACACCTCGAAGGCGAAGAAGAACCTCGGCTGGCAGCCCCGCTATAACAGCGCCGAAACGCTGACTGCCCTGGCTTCCGCCCGTGCGCCTTATCGGTAGTCCCAGCTACCAGAAGGGCGCACGAGCGCGGAGCGCCTATAGCCCCGGGCGCTTGCCGATGGTGAGGGTGGGAGTCGAGACACCGGCGAAGAAATCCTCGCCCTTGTCGTCGACGACGATGAACGCGGGGAAGTCCTCCACCTCGATCTTCCACACCGCTTCCATGCCGAGCTCTTCGTACTCGACTATCTCGACCTTCTTGATGCAGTCGAGGGCCAGACGCGCCGCGGGACCGCCGATCGACCCGAGGTAGAAGCCGCCGTAGCTCTTGCACGCATCGGTGACCTGCTTGGAGCGGTTGCCCTTCGCGAGCATGACCATCGAGCCGCCCGCCGCCTGAAACTGCTCGACGTAGGAGTCCATGCGACCGGCGGTGGTGGGTCCGAAGGAACCGGACGCCATGCCGTCGGGGGTCTTGGCAGGGCCGGCGTAGTACACCGGGTGGTCCTTGAGGTACTGCGGCATGTCCTCGCCGGCGTCGAGTCGCTCCTTGATCTTGGCGTGCGCGATGTCGCGGGCGACGACGAGCGGGCCGGTGAGCGACAAGCGGGTCTTCACCGGGTGCTTCGACAGCTCGGCCAGGATCTCCGGCATCGGCCTGGTGAGGTCGATTTTGACCGCGGCACCCTTGCCGGTGCCGGACACCCCGTCGGTCTCGGCGTCGAGCTGGGCGTCGGTGACCTCGGGGAGGAACCGGCCGGGATTGAATTCGAGCTGCTCGAGGAAGACGCCCTCGGGGGTGATCTTCGCCTTGGCCTGGCGGTCCGCGGAGCAGGACACGGCGAGTGCGACAGGCAGCGACGCACCGTGCCGCGGAAGACGGATGACGCGGACGTCGTGGCAGAAGTACTTCCCGCCGAACTGCGCACCGATACCGATCTGGCGGGTCAGCTCGAGCACCTTCTCCTCGAGGTCGAGGTCCCGGAAGCCGCGACCGGTGATCGCCCCCTCGTTCGGAAGCTCGTCGAGGTAGTGCGCGGACGCGTACTTCGCGGTCTTCAGTGCGAACTCGGCCGAGGTGCCGCCGACGACGATCGCGAGGTGATACGGCGGGCAGGCGGCGGTGCCGAGCGCTCGGATCTTCTCCTCGAGGAACCGCATCATGCCGTCCGGGTTCAGGATCGCCTTGGTCTCCTGGAACAGATACGACTTGTTGGCGCTGCCGCCGCCCTTGGCCATGTACAGGAACTTGTAGGAGTTCTCGTGACCTGCCGCGGTGTCGGCGTACAACTCGATCTGCGCGGGAAGGTTACTGCCCGTGTTCTTCTCCTCCCACATGGTGATCGGAGCGTTCTGTGAGTAGCGCAGATTCAGCCGGGTGTACGCGTCGTACACACCCCGCGCGATGGCCTTCTCGTCGTCACCCGGGGTGAGGACGTGCTGACCGCGCTTGCCCATGACGATCGCCGTGCCGGTGTCCTGGCACATCGGGAGGACGCCCGCTGCGGAGATGTTCGCGTTCTTGAGCAGGTCCAAGGCGACGAACTTGTCGTTGCCGGAGGCTTCCGGGTCGTTCAGGATGCTCGCCAGCTGTGTCAGGTGGTCGCTGCGCAGGTAATGCGAGATGTCGTGGAGAGCGGTCTCGGTCAGGAGGCGAAGGGCCTCGGGCTCGACGGACAGGAAGGTGCGGCCGTCCGGTCCTTCGACGGTCGACACCCCCTCGGTGGTCAGCAACCGATATTCGGTGGGGTCGTCACCGATCGGCAGCAAGTCCTCGTAGAGGAAGTCGGCCATTCTATCTCCTGGACAGCGAGGGGTGTGAAGTTCGTACTCAGGCTAGACGCGGCTGCGTGAGGCGGCAGAGGCCGGGGCCGACGTTGTGGCCCCTGTCACAGGGTTCTCACAAAGCTGTCACACGGTTCTCGCAGACAAATCCGTACACTTGAATTGATGCGACGACACGAACGACTGCGGCTGACCTCACCAGCTGGCTGCGTGACTGCCATCGAACCCGGAATCGGCGACGAGCGCGCGGGCAAACCTGTGCTGCACGCCTACCTCGACATCGCGATCGTGGTGATCGTCCTCGCGGCCACCAACCTGATCGCGCACTTCACCACCGTGTGGGCGAGTATCGCGACCGTCCCCATCTCCGCCGTTGTCCTCCTCGTTCTCACGCGTCGCCGGGGGCTCGGCTGGGCCGAACTAGGACTCTCACCGCGCCACTTGCGGCGTGGCTCGGTGTACGCCCTGGCCGCGATGGCCATCGTCATCGGTGTCGTGGCGATCGGCGCAGCGTTACCTATCACTCGCCCGTTCTTCATGGCCGACCGGTATGCCACGCTCTCCGGGGCACTCATCGCCTCGATGATCGTGATCCCGTTGCAAACCGTCATCCCGGAAGAACTCGCGTTCCGCGGTGTCCTGCACGGAACGTTGGAGCGCGTCTACGGCGCGCGCGGAGTCTTCGCGGCGGGGTCGCTTCTGTTCGGCCTCTGGCACATCGCGTCTTCGCTCGGGTTGACTTCGGGGAACAAGGGGCTGTCGGGGTTCCTCGGAGGTGGGTTGCTCGGTCAGATACTCGGCGTTCTCGCCGCGGTGGTGGCCACCGCCGCGGCGGGCGTCGTCTTCACGTGGTTGCGCCGCCGAAGCGGTAGCCTCATCGCGCCGATTGCGCTGCACTGGTCGTTGAACGGCGCAGGCGCGCTTGCGGCCGCCATCGTGTGGCAGACGACGATGGCCTGAATATCATTCGATTGGCTTCCGAAGCCTGTGAGGCAACACAACCGGCGCTCCGCGGAGTCTGGGAAAACAGACAGCCGACGGCCGGCCCGAGTCGCGTTAACCTGATGCGATCACGACTCCAGTTCGTGACGACCAGGGTCGGCCGGGGGGTTCGGGGGCTTCCCGGCCGACTCCGGTGTCGCGGACGTCAGCCAGCCGAGAAGTTTCTCGTACACCGACTCGTGGTTGAGCATCGTGAAATGGTTCGCGGGGGCCAGGTGCATCCCGTCCTCTTCGCGGAACCCGATCATCCGAGTTCTATTGCGGCCCGATGCGCTCGGCACGAGAACCATGCCGTCACCGAGCAGACGGCCCAGGGGATGCCTGGGACTTCGCGTGATGGTGGCGGAGACGAAGAAGTACATTACGCCATCGAGCAGGGGCACCTCGTTGCAGGCAGCCGCACGTAGCGCGTCCGGGTCGCGGTCGCGCCACTCCTCGTCGACCAGCGACCCCTGATTGAGGTCGCGGATACCCGCGCTCCGCCGACGGAGCAATCCCGATACCGCACGCGTCTCGGGCAGTGCCGCCAACGCTGCGCTCACGTAGTGCACCGCCTGCTCGAGCGGCGCCCCGAGGTGTGGGGATCCGAGGCTCACGACCTGCCGTACCTGCTGTACCCACGGTCGATCGTCCTGGGCGGCCACATAGCAGGCGCTACGGGCGATCAGTCCGCCCATCGAATGCCCGACCAGGGCAATCGACTCGATCTCGACCGGCCACCGCGCGGTCAGTGTGTCGAGAAGTTCGGACAGGGACTTGCCGTTGTCGGAGATGTGGCGTCCTGAGTTGTACCGGATCTGGAGTGCTGTGACCCCTGCATCGGTTTCGAGGCGTTCGCCGTAGGTCGGTCTTCCGCCGAGCGTCCACGCACTCTCGGTTTCCACGAGGCCATGGAGGAAGACGGCGATACGTGGGCTCGCCTCGGGAAATGCCGCTGCCAGCGCGCCGCTGTCCAAGGGGACAGCTGCCCCGTCGACACGCACCGCCATCGGTTCCGCGAGGGGGGAGCCCTCCGTTTCCAGCACGTCGCCGATCAGGCCCGAGATGATCGCGATCACCTGAGCGCCGGTTTTGGTCTGCGACGGCGGGATGTTGTCGGAAGTCGGAAAGTCGAGCAGATGTCCGGCCAGAGCGCTGCCGAGGCGGGCGCTGCTCGCGACAGCGGTGTAGATCGCGTCGGAGAGAGCGTCGTGGAGCAATCGCACTGGTTGCACCGAAGGCCCGAGGCCTGCGCGGATGCCGACGAAGATGCGGGTCGCGATGGCGCGGTGCATCGACCCGATGCCTTCCGCTGCACCTCCGATCTCGTCGAAGGCCAGCCGGGCGAGTGCCTGTATTTCGGCTCGACGCCGCAGCTCGGATTGAATCATGAGGGTTGAGTGTACAGATGTGCACTCAATCTGCCGGGTGAACTGCCGGTCGGCATGCGACATGCGTAAAGGCGGGGGATTGAGTGAATTAATCCTCGGCGAAGAAAGTTGATCTTGGGAATTATGCAACTGGTCGTTCGACCAAAATGGCAATTAAAGTCTCGACGATCACGAGTGTTGATGCGCGCGTGCGGTTTCGTTACATGCTTGTGATTTGCTTTTACGTGCACCGATAATTGCCAAGGAAATGACAAAGCGACGGTGCTCTCCCAAGGAACGGGCGAGCACCGTCGCGTGCTGTCGAGCTAGCTACCAGCGCAAATGGCCAGCCAAGCAGAGCGGATGCCTATGCGGCTTCTTCCGTACCGCTCAGTGCCTCAGCGGAGCCCGAGAAGAAATCGAGGGCACCGACGAGGTCGGAGACTGCGGTGAAGAACTCGGAAAGGAAGGACAGATCCATGCTGATAACTCCTTGCTCGGTCGTGGGAATTTGTGGCGCTGAGCGGGCGCCGTCCACCTTCTTACCGTGATCGAATGGGGATCGCAATTCGAGAGATTGAATTGCGGGGAACGCAAAGTAAATAAACGGTGGCGGCGTCGATGGCAGCTCTACACGTATCTGGCGGATCTACACGGACTCGTGCGAATACCACCGTCGAGGGCTCGCACCGCGGCTATCCTCACGAGAAGGCTTCCGGCAATACACACGTATAGGGGATCCATGATGCGCAAGACCCTCGTCAGCGGCATCGCAGTGGCGGCCCTCGCCGTCGTAGGCGCTGCCGGCTGCACCGACGACAGCTCCGATCAGGCCCCGATAGCAACGACGACGACGTCGGCGTCCATGTCGGACCGTATGGAAGGGGCGATGAGCAGCGTGCAGGCCACCGCGTCCTCAGCGGTGAACACGGCCCGCGAGGCCACGCAGAACGCCATCAATTCGGCGATCTCGGCGGTCCCCATTGGATTCGAGTCGGGGTCCGCCGAACTCAATGCCGTCTCCGGTGTGACCATCAACGCGGTGGCCGCCGCGCTGAAAGCCAGTGACAACAAGGTCGAAATCACGGCGTACGCCGCCAACTCCGATGAGGCTGCGGCGGAGGCACTCGCCGAGCAACGCGCCAATGCGGTCGCCGACGCGCTCGCCGCGCAGGGCGTCGACAAAGGCCGGATCTCCGTGAACGGTACGGCGAACCCCGGCGAGGGAGTGAACGTCGACCAGGCCGACATCACCGTCGAGGGCAACTAACCGGCGTTACCGGAGCTCAGTGCATGACGGTGTGGCCGAGCCCCACTCCGACGGTGCCCCGACTCCGGTAGTACCCCGCTGCGCCGTCTAGCACCCCGCTGCGTCGTCGGCGCCAACCCCATCGGGTAGTGCTCGGATCATCGCTGTCCGAGACGGGAACTTCTTGCTGCCTATTTCTCCCTATGGCCTGCATCCCGGGTTGTAATCTGAAGTTCCAGTCGACGCTCGCTGCCGGCGTGCGGGCACTCGCCCGCGCCCGGTCTGACGGGAGGGTGCACTGATGGGCACGAACGACGAGAAGGCAGCGGATCTGGTGCTGTTCGGTGACGTGGTCACCATGGACGACACGCGGCCGCGAGCGCAGGCCGTTGCTGTGCGCGACGGGCGGATAGCCGCTGTCGGGAATGACGCGGCGGTGTTCCCGTTGATCGGACCCACCACCGCAACGGTGGACGTGCACCGCGCGTGCATCATGCCGGGGTTCGTCGAGGCCCACGGGCATCCGCTGAACTCGGCCGTCCTGCTCGGCGAGCCTGTGGTGGACATCCGCCCCGTCACCATCGCCGATGCCGACACGGTGGTCGACATCGTCCGCCGGGCCGTCGGCGAGCACCCGGAGGGTGTCGTCTTCAACGGATGGGATCCGCTGCTGCAGAAGGGGTTGCCCGTTCCGACGCGGGAATGGCTCAATTCGGTTGCGCCCGAGACGTCGATGGTGATCCTGCACAACACCGGGCACGTCGCCTACTTCAATGATGTCGCAGCGCGCGACGCCGGGCTCACCCGCGAGACTCCCGACCCCGAAGGGGGGAGTTACGGCAGGGACCCGTCGGGCGAACTCGACGGGTCGGCGTTCGAAGCGCCCGCCGTCATGGCGGTGGCTGCCAATGTGCTTGCCGGCGCTACCGCCCGTCTGCCAGACCTTCTCGCGGCTGAATGCGCGCGAATGAACGCTGTGGGAATCACCACTGTGAGTGAGATGGCGTTCGACCCTCGATTCAGCGCGACGTTGACGGCGATCGCACGGTCCGGTGCGCTCACCACTCGGCTGCGTCTCTACGAGATGTCGAATCCTCAACGAGCCACTGCGGTGTCGCCGGGTGTCGGGAACGACCTTCTCCGGCAGGTGGGTATCAAGATCTGGTCGGACGGGTCTCCGTGGGTCGGCAACGCCGCCACCAGTTTTCCGTACATCGACTCGGAGGTCACCCGGGCGCTGGGGCTCGCCGGAACACGTGGCAAGGCGAACTACACGGCCGAGGAGGTTCACGACATCAGCCGGCCGTATTTCGAGAAGGGCTGGCAGATTTCGTGTCACGCCAACGGCGACGACGCGGTCACCTTGGTCCTCGACGCGTGGGAGAGAATGCTCACCGAGGTACCGCGCGAAGACCACCGTCTGCGCCTCGAGCACGTAGGCGCCATGCGACCGGAGCAATTCCGCAGAGCCACGGAACTGGGTGTCACCTGCAGCATGTTCGTCGACCATCTCTACTACTGGGGCGACGTCCTCGTCGACGACCTGTTCGGAGCAGAGCGCGGGTCTCGTTGGGCGGCAGCCGCTTCGGCCATCGCGGCCGGTCAGCGTATTTCGTTCCACAACGATGGTCCGGTCACTCCCACGAACCCGTTACGCAACATCACCGACGCGGTCACACGCCGCACGCGGTCGGGCCGCGTCCTCGCACCCGAGGAACGAATTCCCATCCTGGAGGCGCTGCGAGCGGAAACGATCAACTCGGCATGGCACCTGCGAAGTGAGGATGCCATCGGATCGATCACACCCGGCAAGCACGCCGACCTCGTGGTGCTGTCGGCCAATCCGATGCGCGTGGACCCCGACGACATTGCGGGTCTCGAGGTGCTCGCCACGATTCTGGAGGGCCGGACGGTCTTCGGAAAGCTGGAGTGACCCGCGTGGCGCACCTGGCGAAGGCCGTGCGGTCGATCCCGACGTCGGTGGCAACGTGGGTCCGGAATGCGAGCTACCTACCGAAGTGGCTCGTGCTGGGAATTGTCATCGGCGCAATCGCAGGGCTGGGGGCGGTGGTGTTCTCCGTCGCCCTCGCGGGGGCTACGCATCTGCTCCTCGGTGAACTCGCCGGGTATCAGCCGCCGACTGCGGCAGGAGACGGCGGTGCAGCCGGGAGCGGAGAATTCACCCGCCCCTGGGCGGTCCCACTCGTGGTGGCACTGGGCGGGCTTGTCTCGGGAGTGATCGTGTTCACCCTGGCGCCGGAGGCTGAAGGGCACGGCACCGATGCGGCGATCGAGGCGTTTCACCGCAATCCGCGGACGATCCGGATCCGCGTCGTCCTGGTCAAGCTGGTCGCCTCCGCGATCACCATCGGGTCGGGCGGGTCGGGCGGCCGGGAGGGCCCGACGGCGCAAATCTCGGCAGGTTTCGGCTCGCTGCTCGCCCGCAAGCTCGACCTGTCCGACCGCGACGGCAGAATCGCTGTCGCGGTGGGCATCGGGTCCGGCATCGGCGCCATCTTCGGTGCGCCGCTCGGAGGGGCGGTGCTGTGTTGCGCGATTCCCTACAAGGACGACTTCGCATACGACGTACTCGTGCCGGGCATGGTCGCCTCGATCGTCAGCTACTCGGTGTTCGGCAGCATCCTCGGTTTCGGGCCGTTGTTCGGTGCGGCCGCGTCGGAGTACACGTTCGAATCCCCCATACAGCTGGTGTGGTTCGCGATCATCGGAATCCTGGCCGGACTGATCGGACTGCTGTACAGCGGGACGTTCTATGCGTTCGTCGACCTGAGTCACCGGCTGCCGGGCAGTCGCATGGTCAAGCCGGCGGTCGGGGGGCTTCTCGTCGGGCTGATGGCGCTGGCACTTCCCGAGGTGCTCGGCAGCGGATACGGCTGGATCCAGCAATCGATGACCCGCGTCGACCTCGCGGCCATTCCTCTGTGGGTGGTGCTGTTGCTGCCGTTCGCGAAGATTCTCGCCACCTCGTTGTCCATCGGGTCCGGTGGTTCCGGCGGTATCTTCGGCCCCGGCATGGTGATCGGGGCATTCACCGGTGCCGCGGTGTGGCGCCTGCTCGAACCGATCGTTCCCGGCGTCCCCGACAGTCCGGCGCCGTTCGTCATCGTCGGCATGATGGCCTGCTTCGGCAGCATCGCCCGGGCCCCGCTCGCGGTGATGTTGATGGTGGCCGAGATGACAGGCAGCATCGGTGTGCTGGCCCCGGGAATGGTTGCCGTCGCCCTCGCATATCTCATCGTGCGGCGATCCGGAAAGACGATCTACCGGGCACAGCTCGAGAACCGCGAGGAGGCTCGGCAGTTGCAGAATTCGCCCGGGTGAACGGATCGGGGTCCGGTGTGTGGGGGGCCCGGTCGATTCCGGCATGCTTGTCGCCATGACTGTTCAGGTTCCTCGGTACGTCGACCTCCTGTGGCCAGCACTTCAGGCCGTGATTGCGCTCGGTGGTTCGGCGTCCAACGAAGAACTCGACAACGCGGTCATCGAGCGTGAAGGACTGTCGTCCGACGTTCAGGGTGTGCTGCACGGAGACGGGCCGAGCACCGAGATCGAATACCGGCTGGCGTGGGCCCGCACCCACCTCAAGGGGATGGGTCTGCTCACGAACAGCCGCCGCGGGGTGTGGAGTGTCACGGAGAAGGGCCGCGAGGTCACCGAAAGTCAGATCCGGCCTCTGCATGCCGAGTCCTCGGCGGAGAACCGCAAGAGGAACGCTGCCCGAAAATCGGCCAAGGCCGCGTCTCGCAGGACCGACGAACCGGAAACGAACATCACCGAAGTCGACACCGATGCCGGTTGGAAAGACGTGCTCCTCGAGACCGTTCTGAAGATGTCGCCGGCCGCGTTCGAACGCCTCACACAGCGATTGCTGCGCGAAGCGGGGTTCTCGAGCGCATCCGTCACGTGGCGTGGGGGAGAGGGCGACATCGAGGGTCTCGGCGTCTACCAGTTGTCGCTGCTCAGCTTTCCGGTCTTCTTCCAGTGCAAGCGGCACAACGGCAGTGTCGGCGCCGGCGCCGTGCGCGACTTCCGAGGCGCAATGGCTGGTCGCGGCGAGAAGGGGCTACTCATCACCACCGGCACCTTCACCGGTGACGCCCGCACCGAGTCGAAGCGTGACGGAGCACCGCCAATCGATCTCATCGACGGGGACCGGCTGTGTGACCTGCTCAAGGAGCACGCGCTGGGAGTGCAGACCACCACCCGTCTCGTCGAGGACGTAGAGGTCCGCTCGGACTACTTCCGCTCACTCGAACCCAAATAGCAAAACCGGTGCTCGTGCGCTGTTCAGGCGCATTTTCCGTTGCGGTATGGGCACGAACCGGTCACGTAGGCCGCCAACCGCCACCCGCAGCCTCCGGGATGTGTACAGAGGAAGTAGGTGTGCACAGTGCTCACGGGAAAAGACTGTTAGGACAACAGACATGACGACCACAACGCCGTGGCCGTTGATCGGCCGAACGGCGCGGCCGCCGGCAGGGATGCTGGTGGACCGGCGCTTCGGAAGGCTCGTGGACCAGTTCTTTCAGCTGTTCCGCGACACGAGGCAGGGCGGCGGCGCCCTGTCGGTCTATCTCCACGGAGAGCCCGTCGTCGACGTATGGGCGGGCTGGGCCAGCCGGAAGACACAGTGGAACGGCGACACTGTCACGCTCACCTTCTCCACCGGTAAGGGCGTCGCATCCACGGTGCTACACCGACTGGCGGGTCGCGGCCTCATCGATTACGACGTCCCTATCGCGCAGTACTGGCCCGAGTTCGCAGCGGCGGGCAAGGAGGCGATCACGGTACGCGAACTGCTGTCGCACCGTGCCGGACTCCATCGGGTTCGCGGCCTGGTACCCGAACCGCTGAGCCTGATGGACCATTCCCTCGTCAGCGCCGCGCTGGCTGCCGCGACCCCCGATCGGCGCCGACTGCGCGCTCCCGGGTATCACGCGGTCACGTTCGGCTCGCTGATCGCCGAAGTGACGTCGCGGGCGTCGGGACAGCCCTTCACCGAGCTGGTGAAAACCGAGATCGCCGAACCGCTCGGGGTGAAGGACTTCTGGTACGCGGTTCCGCTCGACGAACGCGGGCGGATCGCCCGGACCTTTCCGCACATCAACCCGTTCGGTGTCCCCTGGGCCGCGACGTCCTTTGCGATGTCTCGACTTCCGGGACTGCGCAACGTCGCTGATGCCGGAATGCCGGCAGGTTTCGATCTACTCGTCCGCAACCCGGCTGTTCACGACAGCGTGATGCCCGGGTGGAACGGAGTGTTCAGCGCCCGCGCGCTCGCAAAGATGTACGGGGCGTTGGCAAACGGCGGATCGGTGGGCGGCGTCGAGTTCCTCGCACCCGATGTCGTGACGCAACTCGGTGAGGTTCAGACCACGGGGCGCGACTACGTGCTGGGTCTGCCCATGAATTGGCGTCTCGGCTACCACGCCGGCATGGTGGCGAGACGCACCCAGCCGTCGAAGACGTTCGGGCACTACGGCTTGGGCGGGTCGGGTGCGTTCGCCGACGCGGAGACGGGCCTGTCGATTGCCTTCGTCACGAATCGGCTGGGCAACATGCTCACGCCTATTGCCGACCTTCGTCTGCCTAAACTTGGATCGACCGCACTCGCCCTCGCGGCGAAGGCGTAACTCTCTGCCTCAGTGGCGAGCCCGCATCCGGTACCCGAGTTGGCGGGCCCGGAAGTCGAGACCTCCGCCGCCGCTCACGAAGAGTGGAGTGAGCCCGATGGCGATCAGAATCGAGACAACCGCAATGCTCATGACACACCGCCCTTTCGCGATGGAACGAACTGTCGTGCGAGGCATCTATGCCCCACAGCCCCAAGGTAAGTGTTAGTTGAAGTAACGTGCAACGTGGGGTCCCTCACGGCGACCGGCAGGCGGCCGCGCGCCACAACGACGTGGCGCAGTGACGAGGGCGATGTCGCGTCCCGCCCGTGTGAGTGTCCAGTGTGACTGATGTCGTCCAAGTGGCTGGCGGGGCACCAGTGAGTGTGGTGGAATGCAAACCGAACAACATAGCGACTGAGCAGAAACACTTGTCGACGACACGCCGGGGCGCGACCGATTGGATATGAGGGGCACAGTGCATATTTCTCGACGGGACTTGTTCCGGTACGCGGCCGCGGGGTCGGCCGTGGCCGGAGTGGCCGCGCTCACTTCCACCCTGGCGTCGGGCGCAGTGGCGCACGCCGACAGCCTCGGCACACTCATCGACTACTCGGGTGGCGTTCCGTCTGCAGAGGCGATCAGCGCAGCCGGATACGCCGGGGCCATCCGCTACGTGTCGGACCGGCGACCGGGAGCCGAGTGGATGGTGGGGAAGCCGCTCCGCGCCGACGAGGCGAGCGCTCTGCAAGAGGCGGGGTTGTCTGTCGTGTCGTGCTACCAGTTCGGCAAGGGGTCGACGGCGGATTGGCGTGGTGGGCTCGAAGCCGGAAAGCGTCACGCGGAGCGTGGGCTCGAACTCCACCTCGCCGCCGGAGGTCCCGAGAATCGGCCGATCTATGCATCGATCGACGACAATCCGACGCCGGCAGACTTCCTCACCATGATCGCGCCGTATCTCGCGGGCTGGGAATCGGTGGTAGGCAAGGCAAATACGGGTATCTACGCAAATTCGCCGACGTTGGATCTGGCTATCCTCGCCGGACTCGGGTCGTGGTACTGGCAGCACGACTGGGGCACTCCGGAGGGGTACGTTCACCCGAAAGCTCATCTGCACCAGTACGAAATCGATGCCAGAACTGTCGACGGCGTCGGCATCGACCTCAATGACATTCTCGCGCCTGATTACGGCCAGTGGTGAGCGTTCGGGCTCGCTCCGCCGCTTGCCTGTGCCGAGGCGGCTAGCCGGAGATTTTCTCGCCCATCCGAACGAGCCACTCGCGAGCGTCGTCGGGAAGTTTTCCCGCCGTTTCCGCTGCGCGGCACCAGTTCCTGGCTGTGGCGAGAAAATTCAGCGGGTTGTACGCGTCTTCTTCCCGTGACCACAGGTTGTGGCCCGCGTAGTGGAGGATCGTGATATTGGCGGCCGCGTGCACTGAACCGTCTCCGGGATCTTCCATAGGATTGTCGATCTCACAGATCACCCACCCGCGTTCTTCGTCGAGCACGTGCCAGTTCGCGGGAAACTGTGTCATCCGGCTGCCGGGAAACGTCGACATGGTCCGCGTGACCCATGCGCGGATGGCATCGCGACCCTCGAAATTCCCGAACGCGTGTTCCGCATAGGTGGCGTCCTCTGTGAACAGATCGGCGAAGCCGTTCCAATTCCCGAGTTCGACGCACCGGCTGACCGTTCGCTGGTAGTGCGCAAATGCGTCGTTCAGTTCGGCCCGACTCCACGACATGCCCGTGTCCTTCCCTCGTGGCGCCCGTAGGGGTGCGCCTACGGAAATAAGAACACGTTTCAGTCGCTTTGTGGGAAAGTTTCCGCTGGGCGAGATGCTGGGTGAAACGCTCGGCGAGCCGGCGCCGATGCATCAGGTGTCACTTCATTCACTTCGACACCGGGAGTTCCACCATGGATCTGCTCATCGATTTCGGTTACACGATCGCCTCCGTCCTCTACACCGCGTTCTTCGTCAACGGGTCGTAGGTCCTTCCTCGGCGACGGGATCAGCCAGGCGAGAACCAGGGTGACCATCGAGGCGATGATCGAGGCGATGAACCCGGCGCGGAAAGCGTCGAGCGACGGGATGACCGCCGTGCCGACGGTGACCGTCATTCCCGCGAGGATCACGCTGACGACGGCTGCCGAGGTGGATGTGCCGATCGACCGCATCAGCGAATTCAATCCGTTGGCCGCCGCCGATTCCGTGATGGGAACCGCACTCATGATCAGGGCAGGCATGGCGGAGTACGACAGGCCGATGCCCGCGCCGATCACCATTCCGGCGAGCAGGACCTGCCAGACCGCCGACACCGCGACGTACGCCACCGCGTAACCGAGCCCGATCACCACGGCGCCGGTCATCAGGGTCACCCTCGGTCCCCGCCAGGCGGAGAGGCGCGCCGACACCGGGGACAGCGCCATCATGACCAGGCCGCCGGGAGCGAGAACCAGGCCCGCGGTGATCATCGACAGGCCGAACCCGTAACCGGTCGACTCCGGAGCCATCAGCAACTGGGGGAACGAGAGGGAGGTGCCGTACATCGCGAAGCCGACGGCAACCGAGGCAAGGTTGGTGAATAGGACGGGAGGTCGCGCGCTCACGCGGAGATCGATCAACGGTGCGGCGGTCCGTAGCTCGAAAAACCCCCACAGAAGCAGGCTCGCGAATGACACCGCGAAGAGTCCGAGGGTCTGCCCGCTCGCCCATCCCCAGTCGTCGCCCTTCGTGATGGGCAGCAGGAACGTGACGAGAACGACGCTCAGGCCGACAGCTCCGAGGAAGTCGAAGCGGCCGGGCCGCCGTACGGGCGATTCGGGAATGACGAGCAAGGTCAGGGCGATACAGGCGCAGCCGAGAACGGCGGACACGACGAACAGCATGTGCCAATCGGTGTAGTACGCGATGGTCGCGGCGATGGGCAATCCCACGGCGCCCCCGACTCCCAGGGTCGCGCTCATCACCGCCATCGCGCCGCCGACCCTTTTCGGCGGGAGCACGTCGCGAAGGATGGCGATTCCGAGTGGGATCGCGCCGATGGCCGCCCCTTGGAGCGCACGACCCGTCACCATCGGAATCAGTGAGGAGGCCATCGCGCACACCGCCGATCCGAGCACCAGCAATGTGAGGCTCCCGATCAGGGCGCGGCGTTTGCCGAACATATCACCCAGTCGACCGCTGATCGGCGTGACGACGGCGGCGACGAGCAGGGTCGCCGTGACCGCCCAGGACGTATTCGCGGCACTGGATCCCAGGAGGTGGGGCAACTCGGGAATGATCGGTATGACGAGCGTCTGCATGAGCGCCACCACGATCCCGCACGAGCCGAGGACGGCGAGGATGAGGGGCGGTGCGTGCCGCCGGCTTCGGATTTCGGCGTTCGGCGGTGGAACGGACATCGACACCTCCCGGGTGTACAGGTTCGGCGCGACGCGTTCACGACACCAGAGATGTGTACCCTACACATCGTGTGTATGGTGCACAACGCCGTCGATCGGGCAGGATGAAGAAAACTTCTGGAGGTGACGGTGTCCGATCGCGAGGCGGTGACGGCCGACATCGAGAACGAGCTGACCTTGTTGTCGAGGCACTACGTGCATTCCCAGCGGGCGGGATTGCAGATCGATCGCTCGGCCTACCTGTTGCTCAGCCGCCTCGAACTGGAGCATCCGGTCACTCTCAAAGAGCTTTCGGAGGCGTTCCGCCTCGACATCTCGACGATCAACAGGCAGATCGGGGCACTGCTGCGGCGAGGACTGGTCGAGCGCGTTCCCGATCCCGACGGGGGACTGGCGCGGAAGGTGCAGGCCACCGATCTCGGGCTCGAGCACCTGCGCAGTGATCGACAGCTGAGTCGTAGCGGCGTGGAACGGGTGATCGGCGGATGGAGCGACGGCGATCGTGAAGAGTTGCGTCGACTGCTGTCGAAGTTCAACGCGGAGGTAGAGAATTTGGAAGGCCGGAGCTGGCCCCGCCGGTCGAAGGAAGGGCGGCTGGGGTCGTAGCGCTCAGGACTGCACGTGCGCGGTCGCGTCCCGGGCAAGGTCCGGTTCTTCGGCGATGACCGTGAGTTGGGGATGCTCCTGAGGTGACTCGTGCCATCCCCGCCAGGACATCAGGGACCAGCCCGAGAGTCCGGACAGGGCAGAGCCCAGGCTGGCGAACGAGCCCGTGCTCAGCACCGACCCGATCGAGCCAGCCGACCCGATCGACAGGACCGAGCCGACGCTGCCGATCGACAGAACCGAGTAGGCCGACCCGATCGAGAGGATGGACCCTTCCGAGCGAATCGACAGTATCGATCGGTGGGCGTGCCGAGAACGGCGGAACGAGTGCTTGGAGGGCATTCCTCGGTCTACCACGCTGGTGTCGTCGGCACACGGTGATCGGGCCCGGACCGACGAAAAAGGCCCCCGGAAGTCCGGGGGCCTTTCGCGAAGTCGAACTGCTATGCGACGCGGAACATACCCACGGTCGGGAGGAAGCTGCACGTGATGGGTGCCGCCCCTTCCTTCTGAGTGGTGAGTCCGCCGGAGATGACGGCGATGACGCGACCGGGGCCGGTGTCGGCAATCGCGGACAGGGTGGCAGGGCCGTCAGGATTGATGCGCGCCTCGTTGGTGAGGTTCTGCGTCTCGCGGCGCTGGTTGTCCAGGTTGATCCACGTGACGGTCAGCGGATTGGGCTGCTCGGCAGCGACCGCACTGGTTCCGAGCGCGGTGAACACGAAGCCGGCTTGTCCGGCCGCAGGTCCGGGCGGCGGGAGCTGCGCGGGTCCGGGCACGGCGAGTGCGGTGCCGACGGAATCGGCGCCCTCTCCGATGCAGCCCTTACCGAGCGTCGGGTACAGGAACTGGGCGATGACGGGTGCGTTGTCCTGCGGAATTTCGGGGCCGCCGCCACCGCTGCCGTCGAGGAACGTGATGACGCGCTCGAGGGTGGACTTGATCTCGGGAGGAATGCCGGGAGACTCGAGAAGGTTGCGTGCCTGCGCGAGAAGCTCGGCCTGCGGGCCTGCAGCGATGTCTTCGGTACCAGCGGCTGCGCCGATGATCGCGGGAGCGAACGATGCGAGCATCTCCACAGGCATGCCCTCGGGCACGGGCGGCGGCGTCGGCTGCGCGGATACCTGTACCGGCACTGCCATCGCTGCTGCTGCGGCAATTGCGAAAGCAGTAAATGCCCTGCGCATACCTCGGGTTCGAAGCACAGTCTCCCCATCCTTGTCATAACAGCGTGAACGACAATCCAATCCACGTCTTACGGCTCGGGGGGCCACTCTATGTACAGCGCCCCCGGGTTGTACAGCTGACGAGTGCATCCCGTGGTAGCTGCGGCGCCCCGGTGGGAGTGTATGGCATGGTGACCCCGGCGGTGATCCTTCCCGGAACCATAGCCTGTGGCTGGTGTGATCAGTGTTGATGGTGATGCAACTGTTACGCGCTGCTACGGACAGAGCGGAGCGTGTGTGGCCGTGCGTCTACGCTGTGCGGGACCGTTTCGGGATCGGCTGAGACGTCTACACACCTCACGGGAGAGCGCCACACTGTGTCCGACCAAGCAGCGTCCCACGAAGGAGCGTCCGACGGCGGAGCGGACTCCGAGGACCCGTCTTCTCCCTCGTCACAACGTGTTTCCGGGAGTCGGGTGCTGTTGCGCTGGGCGCCTGTGCTTCTCGCGTTGTCGGTGCTCGGACGGATGGCGTGGACACTGCTGAGCCCCAACGGGATGAACCTCGTCGACTTACACGTCTACGTCGACGGTTCCGAGGCTCTCGGCGGTGGCAACCTGTACGACTTCACCTATTCGGAAGTGACACCGGACTTTCCACTGCCGTTCACATACCCACCCTTCGCGGCGCTCGTCTTCTTTCCCCTGCACTTCCTGCCGTTCACCCTGGTCGGCGTCTGTTGGCAGTTGCTCACCATCCTCGCGCTGTATGCGTTGGCCCGCATGAGTTTGAGTCTCGTGCTCGGCGCGGCGGCCCGTCGACCTTACTGGCGGACGGTGGCACTTCTGTGGACGACGGTGGGCGTCTGGCTGGAGCCGGTGCGCACCACACTCGACTACGGGCAGATCAATGTCTTCCTCGCCTTGCTCGTGATGACTGCGGTACGTAGTTCACGGTGGTGGCTGTCGGGTGCGCTCGTCGGCTTCGCGGCGGGCATCAAACTGACCCCGGCCATCACGGGGCTGTACTTCCTGCTCCAGCGCAGGTGGAAAGCGGCGGTCTTCTCGGGCGTCGCCTTCGGGGCGACCGTCGGCCTCAGTTATCTCTTGGTCGGTTCCGAGGCCCGCGAGTACTTCACCCACCTCCTCGGGGACGCAGATCGCATCGGTCCGGTCGGTTCGGTATGGAACCAATCTCTGCGCGGGGCATTGTCGAGGCTGCTCGGGTACGACGTCGGAACGGGTGCGGTCTGGGTGGTGGGCGTCGCGCTCACCGTGGTCCTCGCAGTGCTCGCGTGGCGCGCCCTCGCCCGCGACGACAGGTTGGGCACACTCGTCGTCGTGGAGCTGCTGGGACTGCTCGTGTCCCCGATCTCGTGGTCACACCACTGGGTATGGGTGATCCCGATGCTGATCTGGCTTCTTCACGGCCCCTACGGGTCGATGCTCGGTACCCGGGTCGTCGCGGGGTACTGGCTCGTCACGACGCTGATCGGGGTGCCGTGGGTCCTGAGCTTCTTTCAGGACTCGATCTGGCTCATCTCACGGCCTGCGGTGCTCGCGTGGCTCGGCACCGTCGACGTTGTGGGCGCATTCGCCGTGTATGCCTGGATTGCGTGGGCGGGCAGGCGGGCGAAGCTGACGCCTACCCTGCCAGCACGTCGATCTGTGCAGCGAGATCCAGATCGAGCTGTGTGATCCCCCCGGCCGAGTGGGTCGACAAGGTGTAGGTGACCTTGCGCCACCGGATGTCGATGTCGGGATGGTGGTTGGCGGCCTCGGCGGCCGCGGCGACCTTGCGGACCAGTTCGATCGCGTCGATGAAGCTCGGCGACTCGATGGTGCGGACCAGGGAGTCGCCGGTGCGCCGCCACTCGGGCAGTCCGGCGAGTCCGGCATCGATACTTCCATCTGACAGCAACTCGGCCATACCCCATGATGGTGCGGTGTCGACGGAACCTGCAAGACCCGCCACGAACAACGGCGAAGTGGTGGCTGCGGCGATCATCGTCGACGGACGCCTCCTACTCGCCCAGCGGACGCGACCGCCCGAGCTGGCGGGCCTGTGGGAACTGCCGGGCGGCAAGGCCGAAGCAGGGGAGACGGCCGAGGACGCCCTCCGGCGGGAACTGCGAGAAGAACTCGGCGTCGAGGTGGCAGGGGGCACGAGGGTAGGGGACGACGTGCCCCTTCCCGACGGGCGCGTGCTCCGCGCCTACCGGGTGGACCTGGTGTCGGGAACACCGTCCGCGCTCGACCATGCCGAGGTGCGATGGGTGAACGGCCGCGAGCTCGGGGAGATCGACCTGGTCGGCAACGATCAGGGATGGGTGCCGGACCTGCGTCCGTACCTCGACAGTGGAAACTGAGAACAACGATCGATCGGGCCGCCGGCTCAGGTTTTACGGGCCTTCACGAGGCCCTTCTTCAGTTCCTTCTTGGAGGCGCCTTCGTTCTCGAGCTTCTTCATCCGCATGATGACCACCGGGCACTTGAGGCAACGCTTCTTGCTGCGGCAGCACTTCTTCTTCGGCTTGAGGCCCGAGACCTCGGTGGCCTTGATCTTGCCCATGCTCGGCTCGGCCTCCCTAGCTCTGACGGAACACCGGATGCGACGCTCGACCCAGGCTAGCGTGGCCGCGACTTCGTCGGCTGCCGACCTGGGACCGGCTCGCGCACTGCGTGGCGCAGATCACTTTACGCTGGTGCCTGATGCCCCTCGACGTCCGCGATGCGCGGAACCGGGCCGCGGGCGGGTAGTATTTACGTGGCCGCGATGCCTGTATGAGCGATTTTGCCATCGCCTCGACGAGGGATTTCTGAATCAGGATGACAATGCGGCCGCCAGAAGGTCGTGCGAGTGAACTTTCGCGTGGCCGAATCAACTCAGCCAGGAGAGCCATCGCGTGACCATCACCAGCTTCCGTAACGTTGCCATCGTCGCACACGTCGACCACGGCAAGACCACTCTCGTCGACGCCATGCTGCGCCAATCGGGGGCTTTCGAGGAGCGCGCCGAGCTGGTCGATCGCGTCATGGACTCCGGCGACCTCGAGCGCGAGAAGGGCATCACCATCCTCGCGAAGAACACTGCCGTCCACAAGCACCATGCCGACGGCAGCGTCACCGTGATCAACGTGATCGACACCCCGGGCCACGCCGACTTCGGTGGTGAGGTCGAGCGCGGCCTGTCCATGGTCGACGGTGTCGTCCTGCTCGTCGACGCCTCAGAGGGCCCGCTGCCGCAGACTCGGTTCGTGCTCCGCAAGGCCCTCGCCGCCTCGCTGCCCGTGATCCTCGTGGTCAACAAGACCGACCGCCCCGATGCCCGCATCGAAGAGGTCGTCTCCGAGAGTCACGACCTGCTTCTCGACCTCGCTTCGGACCTCGACGACGAGGCCGCGGAAGCCGCCGAACTCGCTCTCGACCTCCCGGTCCTCTACGCCTCCGGCCGTGAGGGTAAGGCGTCCAAGAGTCAACCCGAGAACGGTCACGCACCGGACGCCGAGAACCTCGACGCCCTGTTCGACGTGCTTCTGAACTACGTTCCCGCACCCAAGGGCAACGTCGACGCGCCGCTGCAGGCTCACGTCACCAACCTCGACGCGTCCGCATTCCTGGGCCGCCTCGCGCTGGTGCGCATCCACAACGGCGAGCTGACCAAGGGTCAGACCGTCTCCTGGTGCCGTGAGGTGGACGGCGAGCCCGTCGTCACCAAGGCCAAGATCACCGAATTGCTCGCGACCAAGGGTGTCGAGCGTCAGCCTGCCGAGAGGGCGGTTGCCGGCGACATCGTCGCCGTCGCCGGTTTCCCCGACATCATGATCGGTGACACGCTCGCCGATCTGGAGAACCCTGTCCCGCTGCCTCGGATCACCGTCGACCAGCCCGCCATCTCGGTCACCATCGGCACCAACACGTCGCCGCTCGTCGGCCGGGTCAGTGGGCACAAGCTCACCGCCCGCATGGTGAAGTCCCGCCTCGACCAGGAGCTCGTCGGCAACGTCTCGCTCAAGGTCCTCGACATCGGTCGCCCCGACGCCTGGGAGGTGCAGGGCCGTGGTGAACTCGCGCTCGCCATTCTCGTCGAGCAGATGCGCCGCGAAGGCTTCGAGCTGACCGTCGGCAAGCCGCAGGTGGTCACCCGTCAGGTCGACGGCAAGGTGCACGAGCCCTTCGAGGAGCTCACCATCGACAGCCCCGAGGAGTACCTCGGTGCCATCACCCAGCTGCTGGCCAACCGCAAGGGCAAGATGGTCCAGATGGCGAACCACGGCGCAGGCTGGGTTCGGATGGAGTTCATCGTCCCGTCGCGTGGGCTCATCGGTTTCCGCACCGACTTCCTCACCGAGACCCGCGGCACCGGCATCGCCAATGCGGTGTTCCACGGTTATGCACCGTGGGCCGGCGAGATCCGGGCACGCCACACCGGTTCGCTCGTCTCGGACCGCACCGGCACCGTCACCCCGTTCGCGATGATCCAGCTGGCCGATCGCGGCACCTTCTTCGTCGAGCCCGGCGCCGATACCTACGAGGGCATGGTCGTGGGTATCAACCCGCGCCAGGAGGACCTCGACATCAACGTCACCCGCGAGAAGAAGCTGACCAACATGCGTCAGTCCTCCGCCGACGTGATGGAGACCCTCGCCAAGCCCATCAAGCTCGAACTCGAGGGCGCGATGGAGTTCTGCGCCGGCGACGAGTGCGTCGAGGTCACCCCGGAGGTCGTGCGGGTGCGCAAGGTGCACCTGTCTGCCACCGACCGCGCCCGTGAGCGTTCGCGTTCCAAGGCCCGCGACAAGGCGGCCCTGTAGGTCCCGCGTCCGACCACGTAAGACACAACCGGGCGAATGTACCTTCGGTCGATCGCCGACCGAAGGTACATTCGCCCGAGGGTTTCCGGAGCCTTCCGGTATCTCTGAGGAAAGGCGGCGCGGTGGTTTCTGGGGGTTCGATCGACAGGGCGTGGGGAGTTCGGCGTCGAAGGCGTGGCAACGGGCTCGTGACCACCGCGGTGTTTCTCGCAGTGTCCACGACGGTCCTCAGCTCGTGTACGGCCGACCCGCCGCCTCCCGTCGAGAGCACCGACAGCCCCAAACCCACCGTCTCACCCACGGAGAAGCAGCCCGTCGTGGTGGCCATCGACGACGTCGGCAGTGGATTCAACCCGCATCTCCTGTCGGATCAGTCGCCGGCGAACTCCGCCGTCAGTGCACTCGTCCTCCCGAGTCCGTTCCGCCCGGTTCCCGACCCGCAGCGTGTGGGCGGCAGTAACTGGATCCCCGATACCTCGCTCGTGATGTCCGCCGAGGTCTCGTCGCAGGAACCGTTCACCATCACCTATCAGTTGCGCAACGAAGCGCAATGGTCCGACGGTGCGCCCATCGCCGCGGAGGATTTCCGCTACCTGTGGCAGCAGATGATCAGCGCCCCGGGAGCCGTCGACCCGGCCGGCTATCAACTCATCGAGGACGTGCGGTCGTCGGGTGGCGGCAAGACCGTGAACGTGGTGATGAAGTCCGCGTACCCGGCGTGGCGAGAGCTGTTCACCGACCTCCTGCCGTCGCACCTGATCAAGGATTCGCCGGGGGGATTCGCCACCGGGCTGTCCGAGAACATTCCGGTGTCGGGCGCACACTTCCACATCAAAAACATCGACCGCGGTCGCGACGAAATTCTGCTCGAACGTAACGATCGATTCTGGGACAAGCCGGCGACCCCGGACCAGATACTCATGCGGCGTGACGGAACCCCCGCGCAGCTCGCCGACTCGATGCGCAACAACGACACGCAGATCGTGCAGATCCACGGCGGCACAGCCACTTCCGCGCAACTCGCGGCGATCCCGACTGTGCGCACGGGTGCGTCGTTCCAGCCGCGAGGGCTGTCGCTGACCCTCAACGGACGGGTGCCCGAACTCGCGGACGTCCGGGTACGCCGGAGTCTGCTGGACTTGCTCGATACCGACCTTCTGGCGGTCGTCGGGGCGGGAAGCGAAGCGGCCGCCGTTCCCACCCGCTCGCAGGTGTACGCCCCGTCCGACCCGGGATACACCGCTACCGCCCCCGCGCGCCCGTCCCGCGAACAGGTGCTGGCGCAGCTCGCGGAGTACGGCTATGTCTCCGACATTGCCTCGCCCACTCCCGATCCCGCCGCAACCGTGCCGCAGGCGAGGCTCGTCCGCGGTGGCGTGCCGCTCTCGCTAGTCATCGGAACTCCGGAGGGGGATGACACCGCCAGTGCTGTCGCGAACACGGCTGCCGACCAACTGCGTGGTGCCGGAGTGGACGCCAGTGTGCAATCCATACCCGCGGAAGAGTTGTACGGAGAAGCGTTGACGAACGGCGAGATCGGCGCCGTCGTCGGATGGTCCCGCGACGGTTCCGATCCGGCAACCGCGCTGGCCTCCCGGCACAGTTGCCCGCCCGCCGCAGCGACGAACACGCCAGCTCGAGCCGAAGGGGCTGCACCGGAAGGGAATTCCGCCGCAGAGGCGGAAGCGCCGTCCAATCTGTCCGGCGTGTGCGACCCGTCGCTGCAGCCCGCGATCGACGCCGCGTTGCGCGGTGCGGGTGACGTATCCCAGGCTCTGGCCGACGCAGATCGCCGACTGTGGGATCTTGCTGCCGTGCTGCCGATCATGCAGGACCGCACGTTGGTGGCGGTAGGGCCGGGCGTCGAGGGAGTGTCGCTGTCGGGCGCTGTGCCGGTAGGAATTTTCAGTGACGCGGCCGGTTGGAGCAGGATCGAGGAATGACCGATCGACGCCTTCTCTTCATCCATGCCCATCCCGACGACGAAACGATCACCACCGGTGGCACCATCGCACATTACGCCGCCGAGGGTGTCGAGGTACACGTCCTGACCTGCACGCTGGGTGAGGAAGGTGAGGTGATCGGGGACGAGTGGGCTGGGCTCGTTGCCGGTGCCGCCGACCAACTCGGCGGATACCGGATCGGCGAACTGAGGTCTGCACTGTCGATTCTCGGCGCCGGACGGCCACGGTTCCTGTTGGAGGCGGGGCACTTTCGTGATTCGGGAATGGCGGGTACGCCCTCGGCAGCCCATCCGCGCGCCTTCGTCAACGCCGACAAAGAAACGGCGATCGCAGCCTTGGTGGCGGTCATCCGGGAGCTGCGACCGCACGTCGTCGTCACCTACGACGAGCACGGCGGCTACGGGCACCCCGACCACATCCAGGCGCATCGCCTCACGGAGGCAGCGGTGGAGGCGTCGGGGACGACGACATTTCCCGACGCCGGTGAACCGTGGCCGGTGGCCAAGCTGTACTGGACGGTCACCGAGGCGAGCGCGCTCGAATCGGGGATCTGCCGAATCGGCGACCTCCCCGAAGGATGGCGACTGCCCGAGCCCGGCGAACTACCGAGCGTGCCCGACTCCCAGGTCACCACGGTGATCGACGTGCAGGCGGTGCTGGACGCCAAGCAGGCCGCACTCGCGGCCCATGCCACGCAGGTGACGGTGGCGCCCGGAGGTGCCGAGTTCGCGCTCTCCAACGCCGTCGCCCAGCCGATCCTTCCGGAGGAACACTTCGTGCTGGCCCGTGGTCGGTCGGGGGAGGTCGACGACCGTGGTCGTGAGCGTGACCTCTTCGCCGGTGTAGAACTCTGACCTCTGCGGTGCCGGGCACGACCGCACTTAACTGTGACTCGCATTACGTATTACACTGTGGCGCACATCACGCAGCGGCTCAGTCCGAGTCCGTGTGACGCCCGTCAGGAGAGGTCTTCGATGTACAACTGGGATGTTCAGAACGCCATAGTGGCGTTCGTCGACACGCTGAAGCCGTCATGGCCCGCTCAGCGCGAGCTGTACTACAGCGTGCTGTATGGATTTGCCGACATGCAGAGTCACTTGCTGACCCTGCTCGGCTACCCGCCGGTCCCCTGATCCACTATTGACACATGGCCGTCGGCACCGCAGAAAAACGTGAACATACGGACGTTCTGGCAAGGGCCACCCTTGCCCTGCTGGTGTTCGACGGCCTTTTGTGTGCTGTCCTCGCCGTACTCTTTCTCCCGCTGTACCTCGGGGCGACGCCGTTCCCGGTGAGCATCCTCGTCGCCGGAGCGGTCAATGTGGCACTGGTGATCGCAGCGCGGTCCGCGACCGGCCGGGTGGGCGCCGCAGCCCTCCCACTCGTCGGGTGGATCGTGGGGTTCCTGCTCTGTATGCTCGGCGGGCCGGGCGGCGACGTCCTCCTGCTCGCGTCCGTGTGGACCCTGCTGCTATTTCTCGGCGCGTTGATTCCGCCTGCCGCATATCTCTGGAAGGTCGGGTCGCCGCTGCCGCCCACGTCCCCAGTTCCTGCCTGAGCGTCTGGACCTCTCGGTACCCGACCTTCAGTAGGCGACCGGGTGCTGCGGCTGATACACCATCATCTCGCCGGCGCCGGGAATTCTCAGCGCGGTGGTCAAGCCGTATCCCTCGTCGCGAACGTCGCGGGTGAACTCGGCGCCCTTCGCCTTCAACTCGGCAACCGTCGCCTCGATGTCGTCGCAGACGAGCGAAATCTCATGGTGAGGCTGCGTCGACCACGGCTCCCCGCCGCGGTCGTCCGAGGTGGGATGCACGCCCATCTCGGACGGGCCTGTGCGGAAGATGAGCCAGCCGCCTCCCGCGTCCACGTGGTCCCAGCCCAGCACGTCGCGGAAGAAATCGCGGGCAGCTTCGGCGTCGTCGGCATAGACGAGCGTGTGCACGGCAGTGATCATCTCGTCAGCATAAGCCGGAACGTCCGTCACACTGGGACAATGTCGAACGATGAACTTGCGGGACTGACCATCGCCGTCACCGCCGAACGCCGAGCCGCGGAGTTCGTCACGCTGCTCGAACGTCACGGTGCCACCGTGACGCACACACCTGCCATCCATGTGCTGCCGTTGGTCGACGACTCCGATCTGAAAGCACGAACGGCCGACATCATCACCTCTCCGCCGGACCTCGTCGTGATCAGCACGGCCGTCGGCTTCCGAGGGTGGATGGACGCCGCACGCGCCTGGGGTAACGACGAGGCCCTCGTCAGCGCGTTGAGCTCGGCACGCATCATCACCCGCGGTCCCAAAGCCAAGGGCGCCGTACGCGGTGCGGGCCTGCGGGAGGAGTGGTCGCCGGAGACGGAGTCGTCCGAGGAAGTGTCGCAACACCTCATCGCCGAGGGAGTGAGGGGGCTACACGTTGCGGTCCAACTACACGGCACGATCACGGAGTGGGAACCGATCACCGACTTGAGTGTCTCCCTGGCCGAGGCGGGCGCGCGGACCACTGCGGTGTCGGTGTACCGGTGGATACGGCCCGTCGATCAACGACCCCTGCGGGCGCTGGTCGACGGCATCGCCGGTGGTGACGTCGACGCGGTCACCTTCACCAGCGCGCCGGCGGTGTCCTCGCTGCTGAGCACTGCGAAGGACGTCGGACGCGTCGACGCTCTCGTCCGCGCGTTCAACGGGCCGGTGGCCGCGATATGCGTCGGCTCGGTAACGGCGTCGCCTCTCACCGTGCTCGGTGTCGACACTATGCAACCCGCCCGCTCACGGCTGGGCAGCATGGCCAAATACATCATCGAGGAACTGCCGAACCGGCGGTAGCACACTCCGGGTGTCGCACGAACGGGCGGGATCACCCCATCAACCCGGCCGCATGTGCGGCGTCGGAGAGCACCGACTCGAGCATCGCGGGGGTGAGCCGGCCGGTGAAGGTGTTCTGCTGGCTGACGTGGTAACACCCGAACAGGTGCAGAGGACCGGTCCGGCCGGCGAGTTCGACGTGGGCGCCGTGGCCGAACTTCGGGCGGGGTCGCGGGACGACCCATCCGGCGTCCTCCAGCACGGGCAGCAGTGCCTGCCAGCCGAATCCGCCGAGCACGATCACCGAGCGCAGCCGCGGCTGCAGGATCTTCAATTCGGCGTCGAGCCAGCGACGGCAGGTCTGCCGTTCCACAGGCGTGGGTTTGTTGTCGGGCGGCGCGCAGTGCACGGGTGCCGTGACCCTGGTGCCGAACAGTTCGAGGCCGTCACCGATGTGCGTGGCGGTCGGCTGACTTGCCAGACCGACGGTATGCAGCGCCGCGTAGAGGAAGTCTCCGCTGCGGTCGCCGGTGAACATCCGCCCCGTCCGGTTTCCGCCGTGTGCCGCAGGAGCGAGTCCGACGATCAGCATGGCGGCGTCGGGTGGTCCGAATCCCGGAACGGGTCGGCCCCAGTATGTTTCGTTCCGGTAGGCGGCGCGCTTCTCGAGGGCCACCTTTTCTCGCCACTCCACCAGACGTGGGCAGGCGCGGCAGTCGACGAGTTCGGCGTCGAGGCGCGCAAGATCGTTCAGCGGCGCGCCCACACGTCACCTCCGCCTGGAGTCACGGACTCGACGAGAGTCCACGCCTGATCGGCGGGGAGGTCGATCACGAGGTACTTTCCGGTGCCCGCGGGGGTGGCGGCGATGACGGTGGCCACCCCCGACCGGCGTTGGAAGAACGTCTGGCGGACGGTCCAACCGATGATGCCGTTCGCCTCGAGGCTGTCGCGGGCCCGGTCGAGGGAGCCGCTGCGGGTGATCAGCCAACCGGGAAGAACTGCGTGGCCGAGCCCGCGGTACCGGTCCCAGGCGAGGGCGGCTCCGGCGACCGTGGCCACCCCGATTCCTGCCCACACGGGCCAGATCACCGGCCGGCCGGCCGCCGTAAGGACGAGCGCGGCGAGCAGTGCGACACCCGCCGGGATCAGAGCCCTCGTGAAGCGCCGCCGTCGTGCGGCAGCTCCGTGCGGTCTCAGTGCGACCGCGGCTTGACGACTGTCTCCGATCACCGTGGCCATCACCCGTTCGGCTTCACGGCGCGGCGCCTGGGGAAGCAGAAGCGAGGACTCGTGTTTCTCGGCGCTGACCCCGGTCATGACGGCGTCGAGCCGGGCACCGCCGGCCAGCCGGAGAAGCAACGGCTCTTTCAGGGTCGTGCCCCGCAACCGTGCACGGTCGAGCGTCGTCTGCCGTGTTTTCAGGAGTCCGTGGCTGACGTGCAGTGTCCGTCCGTTGTCGGTGAGCGTCAGGTTGCCGTACGCCAGGAGATAGCGAATGCATGCCAGTGCACTGGCAGCGATCAGGAGTACGACGACTCCGAAGACCACCACGAGCGCGATACCGAGCCGCTCGGCCGATTCGATACCTTCGGTCACCGTCGAGGACCGTGCGATCTCGCGGGCGAACCCGTACTGGAATGCGATGCCGACGATCGCGCCGATGGTGACCACGCCCGTCACGGAGAACGGGGCGTATCGAACCCAGGAGGGCCTCCAGTGCCCGATCTCGTGTACGGGACGCTCGGCGGCGATCGTGCCGGGTCCGGGCACTGTTTCGGGTGTGTGGGAGAGCAGTGCGGTGCGCAGATCCGGGACGAGGGCGGCGGAGAGGGCATTGAGTTCGAAAGTCGCCGCGTCCGGTTTGGAACCGACCTGTTGTCCCGTGCCGATCCGGACGATCGACAATCCGAGCAGGCGATGCAGCACTCCCGCTTCGACATCCACCGAGCGGATGCGGTTTCGGGGAATGGAGAGGAGTCGTTTGCGGAAAAGTCCCTGCCTCAATTGCACGTGGACGGGACCGATGCGGTAGCTCGTGGTGAACCAGCGCGAGAGGCCGAGTGCCACGAACGCCGCCACCGCGATCAGACCCCACACGTGGTTACCACTCTGGCTGCCGACGACCAGCGACAGCAGCAGCACGGGCAGCAGCTTCACGAACTCGCTCACCGGGTGGACCAGCAGCATCCGCCGATCCAGGCGGAGCCACGGTTGTTCTGCCTCGGCCGCGGCCGCGGCCTCACCGTGCGCGAGGAGAGGCGCGACTCCGGGCGGCGGCGCAGTCATGTGGCGTCGCCGACGTTGGTTCCGGCGATCTCGGTGAGCTGGGCCACGGTGCGATCTGCGGTGTCCTGGTCGAGGGCGGTGATCTTGACCGCACCGGCCGACGACGCCGTGGTCACGGTGACCGTGGCGAGACCGAGCATGCGGTCGATCGGCCCGCGTTCGGTGTCGACCGTCTGCACCCGGGAGATCGGGGCGATGCGCCGTTCCTGCGTGAACCACCCGGTGCGCGTGTATACGGCGGTGTCGCTGATCTCCCAGCGATGCACGCGATAGCGCCAGAACGGAACGACGGTGACATGCAATAGGGCGAGGACGACAGTGACCGCTGCAACGCTGATCTGAGCCCAGGTCGGCCACCAGCTGCCGACGAAGGCACCCACCGCCTGGAGGGCGAAGACCGGGAGCCACAAGAGTGCGGCGTTGATGGCCCACAGCTGCCTGGCTCGGGGGCTGGGCCGCCACAGCGGATCGGCCATGGTGACGGTAGCGGGCGCACTCATGCCCCTACTTTGGCCGTGCACCGGCATTCTGTCGAGAACAGACCTATCGTGAGAGGACCCCCGAAGCGAAAGGAGCGCAGACATGACGTCATTCGATGCGGCCAACTCTCCGGAGGTTCCCGAGGCCGACCGTTTGGAGCAGGATCTGGCCGTCGACGACGAGCCCACTGACGAGGTACAAGAGGTGTCGTCCTTGGAAGTGAACGAGGCGGATGCCGCGGAGCAGAGCCGAGTCGTCCCGGACGACGAAGACTATCCGCGCGAATAGCGATACCGGCCGCTCGGGGGAGTCTGGGTGGCACGTGCGCGAGTGGGTGGCGCATGATCGCTGGGTGACCCATTCAGGTGAAGAGACCGGCCGGCCCACCATGCTTCCCATACCGGGTATTCCAGCGGCGACCTCGACTGGCGCATCGGTGCAGGAAGCGGCACCTTCTGCCTCGGCTATGCGGCGTGTGTTGCGGCGTGCCCGGGACGGCGCGACGTTGAATGTCGACGAGGCCACTGTTCTGTTGCAGGCGCGTGGCGACGATCTGGTCGATCTGTGTGCGTCGGCGGCGAAGGTGCGCGATGCGGGGTTGCTGGCGGCGGGCAGACCCGGGGCGGTCACGTATTCACGCAAGGTGTTCATTCCGTTGACGCGGTTGTGCCGCGACAAGTGCCATTACTGCACGTTCGTGACCGTGCCGGGCAAGCTGCGGGCCGAGGGCCGGGGTGCGTATCTCGAGCCGGACGAGGTGCTCGAGATCGCCCGCCGGGGCGCGGAACTGGGGTGCAAGGAGGCCTTGTTCACCTTGGGAGATCGTCCCGAGGATCGGTGGCCCGAGGCCAAGCAGTGGCTCGACGAGCGCGGCTACGATTCGACGCTCGATTACCTGCGGGCCATGTCGATCCGGGTGCTCGAGGAGACCGGGCTGCTGCCGCACCTCAATCCCGGGGTGATGAACTGGGAAGAGATCTCCCGCCTCAAGCCGGTGGCGCCCTCGATGGGGATGATGCTCGAGACCACGGCCACCCGGTTGTTCACCGACAAGGGCGAATGCCATTACGGCAGCCCGGACAAGGATCCGGCGGTGCGGCTGCGCACGCTCACCGACGCCGGGCGGTTGAACGTGCCGTTCACGACGGGAATTCTGGTGGGCATCGGCGAGAGCGTGCGCGAGCGGGCCGAGTCGATCATGGCGATCCGCAAATCGCACAAGGCGTTCGGGCACATCCAGGAAGTGATCATCCAGAACTTCCTGGCCAAACCGGATACCGCGATGCGCGATGCCCCCGATGCCGGTCTCGAGGAATTCCTGGCGTCCATTGCGGTATCGCGGCTGCTGCTGGGTCCGGGGATGCGGATCCAGTCGCCGCCCAACCTGGTCTCGAACACCGAATGCGCCGCGTTGCTCGGTGCCGGTGTCGACGACTGGGGTGGGGTGTCGCCGTTGACCCCCGACCATGTGAACCCCGAACGCCCGTGGCCGAATCTGGACACCCTGGCCGAGATCACCGCGCAGGCCGGGTTCGTGCTCACCGAGCGCACGGCGGCGCAGCCACAGTTCGTGCTCGCCGGCTCGCCGTGGATCGATCCGCGGATCCTCGGGCACGTGCAGGCCCTCGCCGACCCGGACACCGGGTTGGCCCGGCCGGACACGATCCCGGTCGGATTGCCGTGGCAGGAGCCGGACGAGTCGTGGGAGTCGACCGGGCGGGTGGATCTGCACACCGGAATCGACACCGACGGCCGCAACACCGACACCCGAAGCGATCTGGGCAGTGCGTTCGGGGACTGGGAGACCGTCCGTGAGCAGGTCCTCGAACTCAGTGGCCCGGTGCGGGTGGACACCGATGTCCTCGCGGCGTTGCGCAGCGCCGAACGCGATCCGGCCGGATGCACCGACGACGAGTACCTGGCCCTGGCCACCGCCGAGGGGCCGGGTCTCGAGGCGATGGTGGCGCTGGCCGACGCCCTCCGCAAGGAGGCCGTCGGGGACGAGGTCACCTACGTGGTGAACCGGAACATCAACTTCACCAACATCTGCTACACCGGCTGCCGGTTCTGCGCGTTCGCGCAGCGCAAGGGTGATGCGGATGCGTTCACCCTGTCGACGTCCGAGGTCGCGGACCGGGCGTGGGAGGCGCACGTCGCCGGGGCCACCGAGGTGTGCATGCAGGGTGGCATCGACCCGGAGCTGCCGGTCACCGGGTACGCCGATCTGGTGCGGGCGGTGAAGGCGCGGGTGCCGTCGATGCACGTGCATGCGTTCTCTCCGATGGAGATCGTCAACGGTGCCGCCAAGGGTGGGCAGAGCATCCGGGACTGGCTCACCGAGTTGCGGGAGGCCGGTCTGGACACCATTCCGGGCACGGCGGCGGAGATCCTCGACGACGAGGTCCGTTGGGTGCTGACCAAGGGGAAGTTGCCCACGGCCACCTGGGTCGAGGTGGTCACCACGGCGCACGAGGTGGGGCTGCGGTCGAGTTCGACGATGATGTACGGCCACGTCGACAACCCGAAGCACTGGGTGGGGCATCTGCGGGTGCTGCGCGGGATCCAGGACCGGACCGGTGGTTTCACCGAGTTCGTGCCGTTGCCGTTCGTGCATCAGAGCGCGCCGCTGTATCTCGCGGGTGCCTCGCGGCCGGGCCCGACCAACCGCGACAACCGCGCCGTCCATGCCCTGGCAAGGATCATGCTGCACGGGCGGATCCCGAACATTCAGACCAGTTGGGTCAAGCTCGGTGTCACGGGTACTCAGGTGATGTTGCAGGGCGGTGCCAACGATCTCGGCGGCACCCTGATGGAGGAAACCATCTCCCGGATGGCGGGGTCCGAGCACGGTTCCGAGAAGACCGTCGCCGAACTACGGGCCATCGCCGAGGGCATCGACCGCCCGGCACGCGAACGCACCACCACCCACGCCCGACGCGAAGGAAGGTCACCCGCAGCATGAGCGATACGGATCGGCTCGGAGACGACAAGGTCGTCGCGATACTGGATCGGGCCGCGCGCGGCATCAACCCTGTGCTCGATCTGGCACTGACGGACCCGTTCGGGATCAAGGGCCGGACGTTCGTCCCGACACCGGAGGAGCGCAGCGCCGCAGAAGCCCTGCTCGACGGCATCGCCTGGGTGCTGGACACCATCCAGTTCCCGGGAACGGCTTCGTGGGAGAAGGCAAGCGACGACGAACGCGCTCGGTGGTGGGTGACGCGCATCGGGGCACTCAACACGGTCGCGGTCGCGTTCCCGGGCATGTTCGGCGTTCTCCTGAACCGATTGCCCATCCGAGACCTGCTCGGGTTCGCGAACCAGGCTCTCGTACTCGTCGCCGTTGCGCGGGAGCACGGTGTGACCGAGCGGGCCGAGCAGGTGGAGCTACTGGCGTCGGTGCTGTGCCGGCGTGACGCCGATGCTCGCGCCCTGTCTGCCGAGGGTGACGGGCCCGGTCCCGTCCCAGGGGAGTCGTCGTGGCGTCCGTTCGCACTGATCGGCGTCTTGTGGCGCACGGCCCGCACGCTGCGTGCACTCACCACCGAGCTCGATCAACGGCCGGGGCCGGGTCGCACCTACTCTCTGCTCGGCAACGTGCCGGTGATCGGTGTGGTGGCCGCGTATCTCGGTGAACGGGGAGCGCTGGCGCGGGCGGCGAAGCAGGGTGAGCAGTGGATCAGCTCCCACGCGGCGCTTACCCCAGGACTGCGCCGGGTCAGGTAACCCTCAGCGAAAAGTGGGAGTCCGGGCAGGGGATAATAGGGTCTTCTGCGGGTCTTCCGCAGCTCGTTGGTGGCGTCAGAAAGGCAGGGAGAGCGGCAGTGCCCTACACGATTGCTGAACCGTGCGTAGATGTGTTGGACAAGGCATGTATCGAGGAGTGCCCTGTCGACTGCATCTACGAGGGCGGGCGGATGCTCTACATCCATCCCGACGAGTGTGTGGACTGCGGTGCCTGTGAACCTGTCTGCCCGGTAGAAGCAATCTTCTACGAAGACGACGTCCCGGAACAGTGGAACGGCTATATCGCCGCCAACGTCGATTTCTTCGACGACCTCGGATCCCCCGGTGGCGCAGCAAAGTTGGGCAAGGTCGATTTCGACCCGCCGTTCATCAAGGCGTTGCCGCCCATGGGCGAGGACTAGATGTGCCGCGTATCTCGGTAGCCAAGGCACTGCCCGACTTTCCCTGGGACTCACTCGAGTCGGCCAAGGCGAAAGCACTCGCGCACCCGGGCGGCATCGTCAACCTGTCGGTGGGCACGCCCGTCGATCCCGTTGCGCCGATCATCCAGGAGGCGCTGGCCGCGGTCGCGGCCGTCCCCGGATATCCGACGACGCACGGTACGGAGGAGTTGCGTGTCGCTGCCGTCGAGTCGCTGAAACGCCGGTACGGGATCGCCGGGATCCATCCGGTTTCGGTGCTCCCCGCCATCGGTACCAAGGAACTGATCGCGTGGCTGCCCAGCCTCCTCGGGCTCGGGTCCGACGACCTGGTGGTCATTCCGGAACTCGCGTATCCCACGTACGAGGTGGGGGCGCTTCTCGCGGGTGCCCGCGTGATCCGCGCCGACGGGCTCAACCGGTTGGGGCCGGAGGCTGCGTCCCTCATCTTCGTCAATTCGCCGTCCAACCCCACCGGTAAGGTGCTGGGCCTCGAACATCTGCGCAAGGTGGTCGACTGGGCGCGGCGGCGCGGCGCCCTCGTCGTCTCCGACGAGTGCTACCTGGGACTTACCTGGGAGGGTGAGGCGCTGTCGATCCTCGACGAGCGGGTGAACGACGGCGATCTCACCGGCTTGCTCGCCGTGCACTCCCTGTCGAAAACGTCGAATCTCGCGAGCTACCGCGCCGGATTCGTCACCGGTGATCCCGTGCTGGTTGCCGAACTCCTCGAGGTGCGCAAGCACGCTGGGATGATGGTGCCACTGCCCATCCAGTCGGCGATGACAGCCGCGCTGTCCGACGACGAGCACGAGAACGAGCAGCGCGAGCGCTATCGTCGTCGCCGCGACATCCTCCTCGCCGCAGTACGGGGTGCCGGATTCACCGTCGACGATTCCGAGGCCGGGCTCTACATCTGGGCCACCCGCGGTGAGTCGTGCCGCGACACCGTCGAGTGGTTCGCCGACCGCGGCATTCTCGTCGCCCCGGGGGAGTTCTACGGTCCCCGCGGCGGCACGCATGTGCGGATTGCCTTGACTGCCAGCGACGAGCGGATCGAGGCGGCGGCCGAGCGGTTGCGCTGAGGTGCGGTGGTTTGCGGTGACAGGATTGTGTCCGTGAACCTGGACGATGTCGCCGACGAGTTGTATGGCCTCGACCCTGGTGAGTTCGTCTCGGCCCGCACTGCCAGGGTGGAAGCGGCCCGCGAGACCGGGGATCGTGCGATGGCCAGCGCCATCGGGAAGCTGCGGAAACCGACAACGGTGGGGTGGCTGGTCAACCTACTCTCGCGCGAGTTGCCGGAGGAGGTGGGCGCGCTTTTGCAGTTGGGTGAGGCGCTTCGGGACGCCCAACGCCATCTGTCGGGGCCGGACCTTCGGAAACTGTCCGCCCAACGGCAGCAGGCAGTGAGCGCCCTGGCTCGCCGGGCGGGGGACATTGCGGCCGAGCGCGGGCGGCAGGTCGGTGAAGACGCTTTACGCGAGGTGGGGCAGACGCTCACAGCGGCGCTCGCCGATCCCGGCACGGCGGATCAGGTTCGGCTCGGCCGGATGGTGACTGCTGCGAGTTACAGCGGTTTCGGCCCGGCCGGACTGAGTGTCGTTTCGGAGAAGCTTGCGAAGAAGAGCGAGAATTCGGCGAGCCCGACCGCGTCGGACGGGGGTTCGTCCGCGAAGTCGACGACCGAGTCCAAGCCGAAATCGGCTACCGAGTCCAAGCCGAAGTCGGCATCCCGGAAGGACACGAAGTCGGAGGCGCGCAAGCGCGACGCCGAGCGGGCGGCTGCAAAGACGGAGCTCGCCGAGGCCACGTCGCAGGCGGAGGAAATCCGGGGCGCGCTGAGCAGTGCACGGTCGGAACTCGAACAGGCGCGCTCGACGCTGGCGGAGATCGACCGGCGCATCGAGGAGTTGCGCGCGGAACTCGAACACGCTGAGCAGGAACGACAGTTCACCCGGAACGCCGAGAAGGCGTCGGCGGAGAGCGTGCGTCGGACGGAACGGGAACTCGACCGGGCCGAACAGCGGATGGACGAAGCGAAGCAGGCGGTCCGGGATCTTCGGTGAACACTTGACCTCCAGCGTGGTTCAGGTTTTAGCGTGAGATCATGCCTTTCACAGACGACGAACTCGCGTACCTGTCCACCCAGCGCCTCGGACGCCTCGCGACGGTCCAGCCCGACGGGACTTTGCAGGTCAGCCCTGTCGGCTTCCACTACAACCCCACGACGTCGACGATCGACATTCAGGGCTACCGCATGGCGGCGAGCCGGAAGTTCCGCAACGTCGCCGACAACGGGCGGGTGGCCTTCGTGGTAGATGATGTTCCTTCTGTCGATCCGTGGCGGGTGCGGTGCGTCGAGATCCGCGGCCGGGGGGAGGCGATCGACGCGGACGCTGCGCAGACGCAGGGCCTCGGTGGCCCGACGATTCGTATTCATCCGCGTCGCATCATCAGTTTCGGTCTCGGCGCCGGCGACCAGGACGTGCATCAGATGGTCTCGAACGCCCGCGACGTGTAGTCGCGGCCAAAACCGGATGGCTCCCCCTCTCCGGCGCTAACCTGGGCACAGGGTCCAACTCGGTCGGGTGTCCCGTCCGAGAAGTCCCCGTCACAGTTCGTTCGCGGTCACAGTTCCTCACGATCTGAGGGCAGGAGGCAGGCAGCATGGACGCCATCACCCAGGTTCCGGTGCCCACCAATGAGCCGGTCCACTCGTACGCGCCGGGCAGTCCCGAACGCGCACGAATCAAGACCGCACTCGGCGACATCGCGACAAATCCCATCGACATCCCGCACGTGATCGGCGGAACGCACCGGCACGGCGCCGGCGACCGTGTCGACGTCGTGCAACCACACAGGCACTCCGCGGTGCTCGGCACGCTGCGCAACGCGACCCACGACGACGCATCAGCGGCCATCGACGCCGCCACAGCAGCAGCGCCGGAATGGCGGGCACTGTCTTTCGACGACCGAGCAGCAGTCCTCCTGCGTGCCGCCGACCTGCTGTCGGGACCGTGGCGAGAGACGTTGGCGGCGGCCACGATGCTGGGTCAGTCCAAGTCGGTGCAACAAGCGGAAATCGACGCACCGTGTGAATTGATCGACTTCTGGCGTTTCAACGTTCATTTCGCCCGGCAGATCCTCGCCGATCAGCCGATCTCGTCACCGGGCGTGTGGAACCGGCTCGAATACCGGCCGCTCGAGGGTTTCGTCTATGCGATCACCCCGTTCAACTTCAGTGCCATCGCCGGGAATCTGCCTACCGCGCCGGCACTGATGGGTAACACGGTGGTGTGGAAGCCGTCGTCGACGCAGACCGTTGCGGCGTACTGGACCATCAAGCTGCTCGAGGCCGCCGGAATGCCACCGGGCGTCATCAATCTGGTGACCGGCAGTGGGCAGGCCGTGTCCGAGGTGGCGTTGAGCGATCCCCGTCTCGCCGGGATCCACTTCACCGGGTCGACCCGGACGTTTCAGCACCTGTGGCGGCAGATCGGGGAGAACATCGGCAACTATGCCGGTTATCCGCGGCTGGTCGGCGAGACTGGTGGCAAGGATTTCGTGGTCGCGCACGCCTCGGCGGACGAGGACGTACTGCGCACCGCGTTGATCCGGGGAGCGTTCGAATACCAGGGTCAGAAGTGCTCGGCGGCATCCCGCGCCTACGTACCGAAGTCCTTGTGGCACAGGATGCGCGACACCTTCACCGCGGAAGTCGACGCGCTCACCTACGGTGACGTCACCGACCTCGAGAACTTCGGCGGCGCTCTCATCGACCGCCGCGCGTACGAGAAGAACGTCGCGGCCATCGAGCGTGCACGCGCCACCACCGGCGTCGAGATCGCCGTGGGCGGCAAGTACGACGACAGCGTCGGGTACTTCGTCCGTCCGACCGTGCTGCTTGCCGCCGATCCGGTGGACGAGGCGATGACCACCGAGTACTTCGGCCCGATCCTCACCGTGCACGTCTACGACGATTCGGCGCCCGGTGCCTTCGCCGACATCCTCGGCGCGGTCGATTCGGCGGCCCCGTACGCGCTGACAGGGGCCGTGATCGCCGACGACCGCCGTGCGGTGGAAGCTGCCACCTCCGCGTTGCGGTTCACCGCGGGGAACTTCTACGTCAACGACAAACCGACCGGAGCCGTGGTCGGACAGCAACCCTTCGGCGGCGCCCGCGCCTCGGGTACCAACGACAAGGCCGGCTCCAAGCTGAACCTTCTGCGGTGGGTGTCGGCGCGCACGATCAAGGAGACGTTCTCGCCCGCCACCGACTATCGCTACCCACACATGGGGTCGGAATGAAAGCGCCCGCGTCCCTCGCGAATCCGCTTCGGCCGGCGATCCTCGCGGCCTCGCGTTCGTCCCGGGTGAAACGGGCGGTCACGGGCACACCGGTCACCCGCAAGCTCGTCGATCGATTCATCGCCGGCGACGATCGTGACTCGGTTCTGCGCACGGTCCGCGACCTCCTCGACTCGGGCCGTTCCGTCTCCATCGATTTCCTCGGCGAGGACACCCGTGACGAGGAGGGAGCGCAGGCAACCGTCGACGAGTATCTGCAACTCGTCGCCGCCCTCGGAGCGTTACCCGAGGCGGCGCCCGGCGGGTCGGGCGCGCGCCGGCTCGAGGTGTCGATGAAGTTGTCGGCGCTCGGGCTGGCGCTCCCGGACCGTGGAACCGAAGTGGCCACCGAGAACGCCCGCACGATCTGCGCGGCCGCGGAGGCCGCCGGCGTCTGGGTCACCGTGGACGCCGAGGATCACACCACCACCGATTCGACTCTCTCGATCGTGCGCGAACTCCGGCGGGACTACCCCTGGCTGGGCGCCGTGCTGCAGTCGTATCTGCGGCGCACCGAACAGGACTGCCGCGAACTGGCGGGTGCCCGCTCCCGGGTTCGTCTCTGCAAGGGTGCCTATCAAGAGCCGGAGTCGGTGGCGTTCAAAGACCGTGCTGCGGTCGACGCGGCATATCTGCGGTGCCTCGAGGTTCTGATCGCCGGATCGGGTTACCCGATGGTGGCGTCGCACGATCCGGCAGTCATCGCTGCGGTCGGGCCACTTGTGACGAAATCAGGGCGCACATCCGCAGAATACGAGCACCAGATGTTGTTCGGCATCCGAGACCTCGAACAACGCAGGCTCGCGAGTGAGGGCAAGCAGGTTCGGGTGTATGTACCGTACGGAACTCAGTGGTATGCCTACTTCATGCGCCGCCTCGCGGAGCGTCCCTCGAACTTGCGATTCTTCCTCCGGTCGGTGGTCAGCAGGCACTGACACGGTGTGCCACGGACCCGGGGCCGGCCCTGCGCCGTTGTAGAGTTTCGCGGTGACCACTTCAGTCGAAGGATGGACCGGTGCGGTCCTCTTCGCGGTGGTCCTCGTGCTGTCTGCGCTGCTCGGGCAGGTTCTCGTCGGCTACCGACTGCCGGCTCACCCGCCCCGGACCGCCGTCGTGCTGTGGTCGGTGGTCGCAGTTCCGTCGCTGCTGCAGTTCGTGTTTCCGGCGATTCTCGATGCGTTCGATCGGGAGCCCGACCGGATCAGGGACGACCAGTGGTGGCGCATCGTCACCTCCGTCGCGGTTCAGGACGGTGGGATCGCCGGCACGCTGCTGAATTTGGCGGTTCTCGCGTGGGTGGCGCCACTGGCGGTGAAGGTGTGGGGGAGTGCGCGGACGGTCCTGCTGTTCGTGGCCGGTCAAGTCATCTTCGGGTTGTTCACCGCTTTTCTCTTTCCTTCCTCCGGCGCCGGCAACTCGGGAGCCACCCTCACACTCGCGGCCTCCATCGCCGGGCTGGTGGTCATGCAGTCGAAGGAGTGGCGATCCCTCGCGCTCAGTGCCGGGGTGGTGCTGGCGGGTGTTCTGCTCGTCGCGGTAGGCGACGCTCACGGACTCGCGGTGCTCACCGGGGCATTGCTGGGCGCCGCGCTGGCGACCGTCAGTCCGCCCGTGGGAGACCCGGCCGGCGCCGCCCGCCCCCTGTGAGAAGCTGTCCCTGTGCTTCTGCGATCCCTGAATCCTGTGGCCGTCGCCCGCGGCGACGACATTCCTGACGCCGTCCGGATCGGCGATTCCACACTGTCGCGCAGTGATGTGCTCGGCGCAGCGACCTCCGTGGCGGAACGGGTCTCGCGCGCAGACCGGGTCGCGATCCTCGCCACCCCCAGTGTGACGACTGTGCTCGCGGTGGTGGGTTGTCTCATCGCCGGCGTCACCGCCGTGCCCGTTCCACCTGATTCGGGTCGCGCGGAACTCGAACACATCCTGCGTGACTCCGGGGCCCAGGCGTGGCTCGGCGAGGCTCCGCAGAACGCCGCGGGGCTGCCCGTCATCCCCGTCCGGCTTCACGCCCGCTCCTGGCACAGCTACCCCGAGCCGCCCGACACGGCCACCGCATTCATCCTCTACACCTCCGGGACGACGGGACCGCCGAAGGGCGTACTCCTCAGCCGGAAAGCGATTGCCGCCGGACTCGACGCGCTCGCCGAGGCGTGGGAGTGGACCGGCGCCGACACCGTGGTGCACGGACTCCCGCTCTTCCACATCCACGGGCTGATTCTCGGGGTGCTCGGACCGCTACGGTTCGGCGGCCCGCTCGTGCACACCGTCAAACCGGTCCCGAAGGCGTACGCCGCCGCCCGCGGAACGATGTACTTCGGCGTTCCGACGGTGTGGAGCCGCATCGCCGACGACCCCGAGTCGGCTCGTGCGCTGTCGAATGCGCGGTTGCTGGTGTCGGGCAGTGCGCCTCTTCCGGTGCCCGTATTCGACAAGATCCGCGAGCTGACCGGCCTCGCACTGATCGAGCGCTACGGGATGAGCGAGACGATGCTGACCCTCAGTACGCGCGCGGACGGGGAGCGTCGCCCCGGCTGGGTCGGCGTCCCCCTTCGCGGCGTCGAAACTCGACTGCGGGACGAGCGGGGCGGTGACGTCCCCCGCGACGGTGTATCGATAGGCGGACTGCAGGTGCGAGGTCCGATGCTGTTCGACGGATATCTGGGCCGTCCGGAGGCGACCGCCCAATCGTGGACCGAGGACGGTTGGTTCAAGACCGGCGACGTCGCCGTCATCGATCCAGGGGGGTTTCATCGCATCGTCGGACGCGAATCCACGGACCTCATCAAGTCGGGCGGTTTCCGGGTCGGGGCGGGCGAGGTGGAGACATCTCTGCTCGGTCACCCGAGTGTGCGGGAAGCGGCGGTGGTCGGCGTTCCCGACCCCGACCTCGGCCAGCGACTGGTCGCCTTCGTGGTGGGGGAGAACGTCTCGGAGACCGAGTTGATCGACCACGTCGCCGCTGAACTGTCGGTGCACAAGCGACCCCGCGAAATCAGGGTGGTCGACTCCCTGCCCCGCAACGCCATGGGAAAGGTGCAGAAGAACCAACTCTTCTGACGTCGGTAGTGTGGCGTTCGGAACCGGACCACTACGGATGGGCAGGCGCAAGTGAGTGTCGACAGCATTGTTCAGAGCACCCGGATCGTCCTGGCGTCCCGGCCGGACGGCGCGCCCACGACGGACAACTTCCGTCTCGAGGTAGTGAGTTTGCCCGAACTTTCCGAGGGGCAGGTGCTGATCCGCGTCATCTACCTCTCGCTCGACCCGTACATGCGGGGGCGAATGAGTACCGCCGAATCGTATGCCGATCCGGTCGAGATCGACGAGGTGATGGTGGGTGGCACTGTCGGCCAGGTGGTCGAATCGCGCCATCCTCAATTTTCTGCCGGTGACTATGTCCTCGCCTACGCGGGGTGGCAGTCGCACGCGGTGGTCGACGGTCGTCACCTGCGCAAGCTCGACCCCGCCGCGGCGCCGCTGTCGACCGCGGTCGGCGTTCTCGGAATGCCCGGATTCACTGCCTACTCCGGATTACTGAAGATCGGGCAACCGAAGGCAGGCGAGACCGTCGTCGTCGCGGCGGCGAGCGGACCGGTCGGTTCCGCGGTCGGCCAGATCGCGAAAGTGAAGGGCGCCAGGGCAGTCGGCATCGCAGGCGGTCCCGAGAAATGTGCCTATGTGTTGGAGAAGCTGGGTTTCGATGCCGTGGTCGACCATCGGGCTCCTGATTTCGCCGAACAACTCCGCGCCGCGGTGCCGGACGGTATCGACGTCTACTTCGAGAACGTCGGCGGCGCTGTCGCCGCCGCGGTGCTCCCGCTCCTCAACCTCTATGCTCGCGTTCCCGTGTGCGGTTTGATCGCCCAGTACAACGACACGGCGGCTCCCGAGGGGCCGGATCGGTTGCCCGGCTTCTTCACTCGTGTCCTGGTGAAGAGTCTCACCATCCGCGGTTTCATTCAGAGCGAGTTCGTGCCTGAGATGTTCGCCGATTTCCAGCGGGACGTTGCGGCGTGGATCGCGGAGGGACGCTTCGCCTACCGGGAAGACTTCGTCGAGGGCATCGAGAACGCTCCGTCAGCATTCATCGGCCTTCTCGAAGGAAGGAACTTCGGCAAGCTGGTGGTCCGGGTCGCCGAGGAGGACTGAGGCTCTGCCCGGCCGGTGCCGGGTCTGCTTCCGACCGACTTGTGGTCTGTACATCGCCGTATTCCCCCTGCACAGAGCGTTGTCGTGATAAAACAGTTATAGAAGCGAACCCTCGTTATGTGCACGTGATGTCGATGGTGCGCGAGTTCGGTGTCATCCACATATTGGAGTGATGAGATCTATGACAGGTCACAGTGCTGGGGCGGGTTTGCAGATTCTCGTCGACGGTAGGCCGGCGTCTGCCCCCTTACGCGACACGCACGCAGTCGCCCGAAAACTTGTACGGCATTTCGCGGACAACGTGACGCCGTGCGGTTCTCTGCCCGGTGAGCAACTCCAGAGCGACGTCACCGATTTCACGGTCGTGTGCCTGCGCCTCGGCATCCAGATGCTCGATGGGGGAACTTCGCCCACCGACGAAGATCTCGCGGAAGTGCGGGACGCCTCGGCTCGGTGGGCCCGCGAGGGCTTCCCCTTGACGCTGGTTCTGCGCATCCTCCACGAGGGAATAACCAAGGCCGGCGACCTTGCGGCGGCCAACGCCCGCGAAGAGGACCTGCCGGGCCTTCTGGTCATCCAGAAGGTGATGTTCGCGCTTCTCGAGTGCGTGACGGTCGCGGCCACAACCAGCTACGTCAACGAACTCGAGGCGGTCAACAGTGAGCGCGACGGCGCCGCCGTCAACCTCGTCACCGCCCTCCTCAGCGGCCGGAAGGCGGCGTCGGCCGCCCGGCACGCCGGGGTGGAGCCTGCGGAGAACTACGTCGTCATGGGCCTTGCCGTACCGCCGCATCCGGCAGAGGCAATCGCGCACCGGCGGAAGGCGGTGGTGGCGCGGCAGAAGTTGCGGCGACTGCAGATCGAACTTGCCGAGGCCTCCGGCGGGGCAGCCCTGTGCTCGTTGAGTCCCGATGGCGGCACCATTCTGCTTCCCGGCTCGCCGGAACGGGCGTGGATCGTGTCGCTGCTCGACCGCGTCGGCGCGGCCGCGGAAGTACCCCTGACCGCGACGGTGAGCCGGGTCCGTACGGCGGACATCCCGACGGCGGCCGAGCAGGTACACGAACTTCTCGACCTCGCACATCAGCTGTCGCTGGCTCCAGGCCTGTACGAAATGAATGATCTGGCACTCGAGTATCAGCTCACCCGTCCCGGTCCGGGCCGCACCCATCTCGCACGCCTTCTCGATCCGTTGCAGAACTCACCGGAGCTGGTCGAAACCTTGGAAGTGCACATCAGCCACGACCTGAACCGTCAGCGCACCGCCAAGAAGATGCACCTGCACACCAATACGGTCGACTATCGGTTGAAGCGAATAGCGCAGTTGACGGGGTGTGACCCGACGCGACCTTCCGGCTTGCGTCAGATACAGGCCGCATTGGTGGCCCGGAAACTCGAGGTGGCCCAACGCGAAGGCTGACCCTCGGGTCGGCCGATACGATCACCTGACCACGAGTGTCGGTATCGAACCTGCAGTGCAGCAAAGCGTAGACGCTTCGGCAGATCGTGACCGAAAAGTCAGGGAGGCAGGCGATGGCCGGAGGTCGTCATTCGAGTACGCACGACGAGCGCGGCGGCCGTTCCCTCGGTTTCTACCTCGTCTGTGCCGCCGTGGTCATCGGTCTGGTGGTGTCCGTCGTCGTCATCGTGCAAGCGGTGCGTTCCTGGACCGGTGGCTGCGACCACCTTGTCGATTACACCCTTGCGGCGGACCCGAGTATCGCGCCGGCGGTCACCGACATTCTGAGCGCGGCGAAGGACACCGACACCGGTTGCGCCACCATCGCCGTCAGCGCTGCCACCTCGGGTGACGTAGCCGGACGGTTGGGCAAGGGCGCCGACGCCCCCGACCTGTGGATCCCCGACACCGGGGCGTGGGTAGGGAAAGCGGCACTCACCGCCGCCGGTCCGGTGGAAGTGATGACGGGGTCGGTCGCGTCTTCGCCCATCGTCCTGGTGTCCCGCGAAGGTGAGGCGCCGGCGGCCGAGACCTGGCTTGCTGCGCTGCAGTTGAAGGACCTGCAGCTCGGTAATCCGCTCGTCACCGGCGTCGCACAGGGGCCGATCGACGCAGCCCTCGCGGAAGGCCGATCGGACCCGGTGTCCGCGGGCACCGTGCGGGCCGCCCTGGTGCCCCTCGCGCAGGAGGAGAGTGCGCGCACCGCAGACGAACCCATCGGCGAAGAAATGCTGCGCGGGGTAGCCGACAACGGCGGCGTCGCCGTCGCCACCGAACAGGCAGTAGTGGACTACAACGCCGATACCGGTCAGGCGCTCGCTGCGACGGTGCCTCCGACGGGCAGCACCTTCGTGAATTATCCGCTGGTCGTCACGTCGCCTGCACCGGACCGCCACTACAAGGCCACCCAGGTCGCGCGCGCCGTCGCGGAAGTTCTCGGGAGTGACTCCGCTCGAACCGTGCTGCAGAACAGTGGTTTTCGTGGCCCGGATGGCAGCCCATTGCCTGACGGGCGCGGGGTCGGTGAGGTCCCCGAGCTGGGCCCGGTGGACGAGACGGTGTTGCAGGACGCACTCGGTGCATGGGCGCTGATGGCGCTGCCCATCCGCACCCTCGTCGCCATCGATGTGTCGGGGTCGATGGAGACGCCGGCAGGAAACCGGTCTCGGATGGACCTCACGGTGGACGCCGCGCTCGCTGGGAACGCCATGTTCCCGGACAGCGTGTCGGCGGGATTGTGGGCCTTCTCGCAGGGGCTCGGTGGGGGACCGCAGGACTACCGGGAGATGGTGCCGATCCGGCGCTACGACACGGTGGTCGACGGCCGCACACAACGGCAGATCATGGCCGAGCAAGCGGAGAAGGTGGACGGTCTCGTCGGCGGCGCCACGGGGCTGTACGACACGGCGCTGGCCGCATTTCGGACCGTGCAGGACTCGTACGACCCACGCGCCGTCAACAGCGTGATCATCCTGACGGATGGTGCCAACGAAGACCCGGACTCCATCACCAAGGAGCAGCTGCTGAGCATCCTCGAGCGGGAGCAGGACCCGGCGCGTCCCGTCATCATCGTGACGATCGGTATCACCGACGACGCCGACGCGGCTACTCTCGCCGAGATCTCGCGGGTGACGGGTGGGTCGAGTTACGTCGCGAAGGATCCGGCGGATATTTCCAACGTGTTCGTCAACGCGCTCGCTGCCCGGGGTCGGTAGCGGGAACGGCCTTCCTGCGGTATCGCGCGTTCAGGAAGGCGAGCGCGGTGATGCCGAGGAACAGCACGCACGTCGAGAACAGCTGGGTGCGGGCGTCGGAGTCGAAGAGCATGAGCACGACGAACCCGCCGAGAAGCGCAAGCGTGGCGTAGCTCAGCCAGGGGAACAGCCACATCCGCACCGTCAGCTTGCCCTCACGTTCGAGTCGCGGACGCAGTCTCAGGTGGGAGACGACGATGAAGATCCAGATCACCAGGAGCGCCGAACCGACGGCATTGAGAAGCAACCCGAGCAGGTCGTCGGGCAGCCACCAATTGAGGAGCACGCTGACGAAACCGAAGAACACGGACAGCAACACCGCGTTGAGCGGCACCCCCGAGTGGGAGATCCGGGCCATGAACGCCGGACCGTCGCCGCGGCGGGACAACGAGTACGCCATCCGGGAGGTGCCGTAGATATTGGCGTTGAACGCCGAGAGTAACGCGATCACCACGACCAGTTCCATGAATCCGGCCACGTAGGGAAGGTGCGCCTGATTCAACACGGCCACGAAGGGTCCGCTCTTCAGGTCCGACGAGTCCCACGGGAGCACGAGCACCATGATCGAGATCGAGCCGATGTAGAAGACGCTGATACGCCAGACGACGCTGCGTACCGCGACGGCGATCGACCGTTCGGGGTTCTCGGACTCGGCGGCGGCGATGGTCACGATCTCGATACCGCCGAAGGCGAAGGCCACTACCAGGAGACCGGCGGCGACACCGGCGAACCCTTCGGGCATGAAGCCGCCGTGTCCGAGGAGGTTGGTGGTACCGACCGGCTCGGTATCGGGGAGCAGCCCCAACACGAGCAACACACCGATTGCGAGGAAGGCGATGATGACGGTGACTTTGATAGCGGCGAACCAGAATTCGAACTCACCGAAGTTGCTGACCTTGGCAAGGTTGACGGCCGCGAAGAAGATCACGAACACCAGGGCGACCACCCACTGCGGGACCCCGGGCAGCCAGCCGCTGACGATGCCCGAGGCGCCGGTGATCTCGGCTCCGAGAACCATGATCAGCATGAACCAGTAGAGCCAGCCCATCACGAACCCGGCCCACTCGCCGATGCCGATCCGGGCGTAGTGCGAGAAGGACCCGCTGGTCGGGATCGCTGCCCCCATCTCGCCGAGCATGCGCATCACGAAGACCACGATCAGGCCGGCGAGAAGGTAGGAGACGAGCACGGCGGGACCGGCCGTGGCGATTCCGACACCGGTACCGAGAAACAGTCCGGCACCGATGGCCGAGCCGAGACCCATCATCGTGAGATGGCGGACCTTCAGGCCGCGGCCCAGGGTGTCCGAGTCGGTCATGGTGTCGGGTGGTCGCGTGCCGCTCACAGAGTCAGTCGTTTGCGTGCAGTGCGGCGTTCAGTTCGACACCGGTGCCCTTCCACGGCACGACCTCGACGGCACCCGACACCGAGTTGCGGCGGAACAGCAGGTTCGACTTGCCGTTCAGTTCCTTTGCCTTGACGACGGTGCCGTCGGGGCCGGTGACCTTGGTGCCTGCGGTGACGTAGAGACCGGCTTCGAGCACGCAGTCGTCGCCCAGCGAGATACCGAGGCCGGCGTTGGCACCGAGCAGACACCGCTTGCCGACCGAGATGGTTTCCTTGCCGCCACCGGACAGGGTGCCCATGATGGAAGCGCCGCCGCCCACATCGGATCCGTCGTCGACGACGACACCGGCGGAGATGCGGCCTTCGACCATCGAGTTACCGAGAGTGCCCGCGTTGAAGTTGACGAATCCCTCGTGCATGACGGTGGTGCCGCTGGCGAGGTGCGCGCCGAGGCGCACCCGATCGGCGTCGGCGATGCGGACACCGGAGGGCACCACGTAGTCGACCATGCGCGGGAACTTGTCGACACCGAAGACGGTGACGACGCCGCGGATCCGCAGACGGGAACGCACCTTCTCGAATCCTTCGACGGCACACGGACCGAAGTTGGTCCACACCACGTTGGACAGCAACCCGAACAGGCCGTCGAGGTTCACACCGTGGGGTGCGACCAGACGATGCGAGAGAAGATGCAGGCGGAGGTAGGCGTCGTGGGCGTCCACGGGCGGCGCCGAGAGGTCGGTGATCGTGGTGCGGACCACGATCTGGTCCACCTCACGCGCCTCGTCGGGTCCGGCGAGGAGTGCCAGATCGGACGGGATGTCGCCACCCTCGACCCGGACGGTGCCCGCTTCCTCGAAGGTGCCCAGCTCGGGCGCCGGGAACCAGGTGTCGAGAACCGTGCCGCCGACCGTCACGTTGGCGATGCCTACTGCTGATGCTCCCTGTGTGCTCACGGCACTAGAGGTTACTGGGTGGTCAGGGGGGTGCCCCTCCGCGGTCGTGGCAACGGGTCGGTCCCCGGGAAACCCTGCAGGTCTGCGCCGGCTACGGCAGCGTGCACGACAACGCGTTCCGGCTGGCGGCACGGCACGCCGTGTGCGGCCGCGGCTTAGGGTGGACGGGTGAGCACACTGGACCTGCATGCCGATCCCATCGACCTCACCGCCGCGCTGGTGGATATCCCGAGTGTCTCGCACGACGAGTCGGTGATCGCCGAGGCCGTCGAGTCCGCGCTGCGCACCCAGACGAACGGATTCGAGATCGTCCGCAACGGAAACGCCGTGCTGGCCCGGACCAACCGGGGGCTTCCGAGTCGGGTGATGCTCGCCGGACACCTGGACACGGTGCCGATCGCGGACAACGTGCCGTCGCGGCGGGAGGGTGACCTGCTGCACGGGTGCGGCACCGTCGACATGAAGTCGGGTGACGCGGTGTTCCTGCATCTGGCGGCCACCATCGAGAACCCGGTGCACGACCTCACGCTGGTGTTCTACGACTGCGAGGAGATTGCCGCCGTCCACAACGGGCTCGGACGGATCGAACGTGAGATGCCCGAATGGCTGCAGGCGGACGTGGCGATCCTGGGAGAGCCGACGGCCGGACAGATCGAGGCCGGGTGCCAGGGAACGTTGCGTGTCACCCTCACGACCCGCGGGACGAGGGCGCACTCGGCGCGGTCATGGCTCGGTGACAATGCCATCCACCGATTCGCACCCGTCCTGCAGCGCCTCGCCGACTACACCGCGCGATCGGTCGACATCGACGGCTGCGTGTACCGCGAAGGCCTGTCCGCGGTGCGGGTCGCGGGCGGAGTAGCCGGGAACGTGGTCCCCGATGCCGCAGAGGTGGATGTGAACTTCCGCTTCGCGCCCGACCGCAGTGCCGAGCAGGCCGTCGAGCACGTCCGAGAGGTTTTCGACGGGCTCGAACTCGGTTTCGAGGTCACCGACCTCTCGCCGGGCGCCCTACCCGGGCTGAGCGATCCTGCGGCGGCCGCCCTCATCGAGGCCGCGGGCGGCCGGTTCCGGGCGAAGTACGGGTGGACGGACGTATCCCGGTTCTCGGCCCTCGGTATCCCGGCCGTCAACTACGGTCCGGGCGACCCGAATCTTGCGCACAAGCGGGACGAGCACGTGCCCGTGCAGCAGATTACCGACGTCACGACCGTCCTGCGGGCGTACTTGACGGCGTCCTGACTGCTCGATCGGAGGCTCGGGCCACCCGTTAGCCTGGGGCGCATGGCACCCGAGAAGAACAATCACGGTCGCAAGTCGTCGTCCGTGAAGCACCGCGGCCCGATCCAGTTGAGGCGCGCCCGCAAGGACGAGGCCACGACCACCGACGAGCGGTTGCTGGACGAGCGGGGATCGACCGACTGGGTGCACACCGACCCGTGGCGGGTGCTGCGGATCCAGAGTGAATTCGTCGAAGGTTTCGGTGCCCTTGCCGAGGTGCCCCGGGCGGTCACGGTGTTCGGCTCCGCCCGGACGTCGGTCGACCATGCGGAGTACGAGGCGGGCCGGGCGTTGGGGGCGGGCTTGGCGGAGGCAGGGTTCGCCGTCATCACCGGCGGGGGTCCCGGTGTGATGGAAGCGGCCAATCGGGGCGCCAGCGAATCCGGGGGCTACTCCATCGGCCTGGGCATCGAACTGCCCTTCGAGCAGGGACTCAACGAGTGGGTCGACCTGGGGATCAATTTTCGGTACTTCTTCGCGCGCAAGACGATGTTCGTGAAGTACTCGCAGGCCTTCATCTGCCTGCCCGGAGGGTTCGGGACTCTCGACGAACTCTTCGAGGCGCTGACGTTGGTCCAGACGCGGAAGGTCACCCGCTTCCCGATCGTCTTGTTCGGCACCGAGTACTGGTCGGGGCTCGTCGACTGGCTTCGGAACACGCTCGAGCGGACCGGCAAAATCTCCGAAGGAGACGTGAACCTGCTGCACGTGACCGACAGTGTCGAGGAGGCCGTGCAGATCGTCGTCAAGGCGCAACAGGGCGTCGACGACGGCGCACTGGCCGGCACGGAGGACCAGTGGTGATGCCGAAAGGTATTGTAGCCGAGCCGTTGTCGGTGTGCGTCTACTGTGCGTCCGGGCCGGTCGGCGAACACTACCTCGAACTCGCCCGCCAGATCGGCACCCACATCGGCGCCCGCGGATGGCAACTCGTCTCGGGTGGCGGAAATGTGTCGATGATGGGCGCGGTGGCCGAAGCGGCGAGGGCTGCGGGCGCCAACACGGTGGGTGTCATCCCCAAAGCGTTGGTGCACCGGGAGGTCGCCGATGTCGACGCCGACGAACTCGTCGTGACCGACACCATGCGGCAGCGCAAACAGGTGATGGAGGACAGAGCGGACGCCTTCATCACGCTGCCGGGCGGAATCGGCACGCTCGAGGAACTCTTCGAAACGTGGACAGCGGGCTACCTCGGCATGCACGACAAACCCGTGGTCCTGCTCGACCCGGTCGGGCACTACACCGGGCTGCTGGAATGGCTGGACAGCCTGCGCGGCGGCGGATTCGTGGCCCAACGTGCCCTCGACCGACTGCTCGTCCGGACCGACGTCGAGGCTGCGCTCGACGCCTGCGTGGTCTGAGATCCGCAACCCCCGGCATCGTGGCGCTGGTTGTTACCGTGCAGTAAGGTGACCTGATTCATATTGCAGGCCTGAGGGGATGTCATGCGTTCTGAAGCACGTTCGACGATCAGTGTGGTCGACCTTGCCTGGCGGCTGCCGGCGATGATTCCGGAACTGCCGATCATGGCCAAGGGTGTCCGGGGCCTGATGCGCACCCCGGAAGCGAAGGAATCGATCGGTCTCGTCTTCCAACGGGTGGCAGCGGCACACCCGGGTCGCACCTTCCTGAAATTCGAGGGTGAATCGCTCAGCTACGCGTCCGCCAATGCGCGCGTCAACCGTTACGCACACGCCCTCGCGGACCTCGGCGTCGCGCGCGGAGACGTCGTCGGGATCCTCGGCAAGAACCTGCCCGAGACGCTGCTGATCGCACTGGCGGTGGTGAAACTCGGTGCCACCGCCGGCATGCTCAACCACAACCAGCGCGGTGAGGTACTCGCCCACAGCATCGCGCTGTTGAACAGCCGGTTGCTGGTGGTGTCCGAGGCCTGCGGTGAGGCCATGGACTCCCTCGACGAACCACCCGCGGTGTCCTCGGTCTTGTATTACGACGACCTCGATCAGCTCGCGGAATCGGCCGAAAAGGACGACCCGGATGTGTGCGAGGAGATCCAGGCGAAGGAAAAGGCCTTCTATATCTTCACCTCGGGCACGACGGGCCTTCCCAAGGCCAGCTTGATGAGCCACTTCCGCTGGCTCAAAAGCATGTCCGGACTCGGCAACATGGGTGTGCGTCTGCGCAGCAGCGACACGCTCTATTGCTGCCTGCCGCTCTATCACAACAATGCGCTCACGGTCTCCCTCTCCTCGGTGCTGGGGTCGGGCGCCACCCTTGCCCTGGGCAAACAGTTCTCCGTGTCGAACTTCTGGGCAGACGTCGAACTGAACGGTGCCACGGCGTTCACCTACATCGGCGAACTGTGCCGGTATCTGCTCAACCAGCCCGCCGATCCGCAGGATCGGCACAACTCCATCCGGCTGATGGTGGGCAACGGCCTTCGCCCCGAAATCTGGTCGGAGTTCACGAAGAGGTTCGGCATCACGCGGGTGGCCGAGTTCTATGGGGCCAGCGAATGCAACATCGCCTTCGTCAACGCTCTCAACCTCGACAAGACCGCGGGAATCTGTCCCCTTCCCCACGCGGTGGTCGAGTACGACGAGGACAGCGGATCGCCGAAACGCCACTCCGACGGCCGGCTGCGGAAGGTCCGCACCGGTGAGGTCGGGCTGCTGCTGTCGAAGGTCACCGACAGGGCGCCGTTCGACGGATACACCGACGAAAAGGCGACCGACAAGAAATTGATTCGCGACGGCTTCGACGACGGCGACTGCTGGTTCGACACCGGCGACCTGGTGCGCCGCCAGGGGTGGTCGCACGTCGCATTCGTCGACCGGCTCGGTGACACCTTCCGCTGGAAGGGCGAGAACGTGGCGACCACCGAGGTCGAGGGGGCGATCCTCGCGCACCCCGCGGTCGAGCATGCCGTCGTCTACGGGGTCGAGATCCCGGGAACGGACGGGCGCGCGGGTATGGCGGCCGTGACGTTGTGTGACGGCGAGAAGTTCGACGGCCGGGAGGTGGCGTCCCTCCTCTTCGAGCGGCTGCCGTCGTACGCAGTGCCCTTGTTCGTCCGCGTCGTCGACTCCCTCGAACAGACGTCGACGTTCAAGAGCCGCAAGGTGGAACTGCGCAAGGAAGGGTACGACGTCGAGGACACCGCCCGGCTCTTCGTTCTGACCGGACGCAGCAAGGGATACTGCCCGTCCTACGAGGGTTACGTCGACGAAGTCGCGAAGGGCGCGCTCCCCAAGGGGTGACGATGCGCCTCCGGCGCCCGTGAGTACTTGTTAACACCCCACTGTTGAGAAGTGCTCACGGGTGGTTCGATTCCGCTGCGTGCCAATATGGGTGACATGGCCGACGAAGACACACCGCCCGCCCCGGACTGCCCGTCGTCCACGCTCTGCGGGCGACCGGTCGCCACCGACCGCGCGCTGGTGATGGCCATCGTCAACCGGACACCCGATTCGTTCTACGACCGCGGGTCCACCTTCACCGACTCGGCGGCGATGGCGGCGGTCGAGCGCGCCGTGGACGAGGGCGCGGACCTCGTCGACATCGGGGGTGTGAAGGCAGGGCCGGGTGACGTCGTCGATGCCGCCGAGGAGACGCGGCGGGTGGTGCCGTTCGTCGCCGCCATCCGCGAACGCTTCCCGGAGCTGCTCGTCAGTGTCGATACCTGGCGCAGCGAGGTAGCGCGACTGGCCCGCGCCGAGGGGGCCGACCTCATCAACGACACCTGGGCGGGCGCGGATCCGGCGCTCGTGGAGGTGGCCGCGGAGACCGGAGCCGGCATCGTCTGCTCGCACACGGGGGGAGCGGTACCGAGGACCCGGCCGTTCCGGGTTCGCTATGCGGACATCGTGGCCGACGTCCTGCGGGAGGTGGTCACTGCCGCCGAGAGAGCCGCTCGGCTGGGCGTGCCCACCGACTCCATCCTCATCGATCCGACCCACGATTTCGGGAAGAACACTTATCACGGGCTCGAGTTGTTGCGGCGAGTGGAAGATCTTGTAAATACGGGGTGGCCAGTGCTCATGGCGCTCAGTAACAAGGACTTCGTCGGGGAGACTCTAGGGGTAGATCTCGCCGAGCGGTTGGAGGGAACATTGGCAGCGACAGCGATGGCCGCAGCGGGAGGCGCACGCGTCTTCCGCGTTCACGAAGTTGCCCCCACTCGACGAGTGGTGGACATGGTGGCCGCGATTCAGGGCAGACGCGCACCCGCCCGCACGGTGCGGGGGCTGGCATGAGCGCGGTCGGGGCGGGCGTGCCCCGCTCGATGCTGGCGGTCGACACCCCTCGCACCTGGGCGGAGGCGAACAGCTGGGATCAGCCGTCGTGGAGTATCGCCGAACTCGAACGAGCCAAGGCAGGCAGGACCGTGTCGGTGGTCCTGCCTGCGCTCAACGAGGAAGAGACCGTCGCGGCCGTGGTCGACACGATCCACCCCTTGCTGGGCGGGCTGGTCGACGAGCTGATCGTGCTCGACTCCGGGTCGACGGATCTGACGGTCGAACGCGCCCGGTCGGCCGGCGCCACCGTTATCAGCCGCGAAGAGGCTGTGCCCGCGTACCCGCCGGTGGCGGGCAAGGGTGAGGTGTTGTGGCGGTCCGTCGCTGCCAGCACCGGCGACCTCATCGCCTTCGTCGACTCCGATCTGATCAACCCGGACCCGGCCTTCGTGCCGAAATTACTGGGACCGCTGCTGACCGTCGACGGCATCCATCTCGTGAAGGGCTACTACCGTCGTCCGTTGCGGCTCAGCGGGACGGAGGATGCCAACGGAGGGGGTCGCGTCACCGAACTGGTGGCGCGTCCGTTGCTGGCGGCTCTGCGGCCGGAATTGACGAGTGTGCTGCAACCGCTCGGTGGTGAATACGCGGGCACCCGCGAACTGCTGTCGGCGGTGCCTTTCGCGCCGGGGTACGGCGTCGAGATCGGGCTGCTGCTCGACACGTACGACCGCCTCGGCCTCGGTGCCATCGGCCAGGTCAATCTGGGGGTGCGTAAGCACCGCAACCGCCCGCTGTCCGAACTCGGTGTGATGAGTAGGCAGATCATCGGCACGATGATGCGAAGGTGTGGAGTGGAGGATTCGGGAGCCGGTCTCACCCAGTTCCTCGTCGACGGCGATTCGTTCGTCCCGACGACGACGGAAGTGGCTCTGACGGATCGTCCGCCGATGAACACCGTGTGCCCCTGACGGAAGCCCGGCCTGTGGCTGCTGTCGGAGGTCCGTGACAGGATCGAAGCATGGTGACAGCCCTGCTCTATCTGCTCGTCATGGCCTTCGTCGGTGCGATGTTGTTCCTCGCCGCCAGTGCGGTGTTCGGCCGTTCCGAGGAACTGGAGCCGCTGCCTCCGGGCACCACCCTGACCGTCTTGCCGGCCCGGGGCGTAACCGGGGCGGACGTGGAGGCCTTGCGTTTTCAGCAGACGTTGCGGGGATACAAAGCGAGCGAGGTGGACTGGGCGCTGGCGCGGCTGGCTCGCGAAATCGATTCGCTGCGTGAACAATTGGCGGAGGCTGAGTCGGCGCGCGACCGTCCGGCGGCGTCGTCGTGACCGAGCCCGACGATCGAGTGCGGTGTGCGTGGGCGGTCGACACGAATGGCTCCCGGCTGTACCGGGATTACCACGACGAGGAATGGGGTCGGCCGCTGCACGGGCGGAACGAGTTGTACGAGCGGCTGTGCCTCGAAGCCTTCCAGTCGGGACTGTCATGGATCACGATCCTGCGTAAACGTGACGCATTCCGTGCTGCGTTCTCCGGGTTCGACCCGGAGGTGGTCGGGAGGTTCACGGAACGGGATGTCGAACGCCTGCTGGTGGACGCGTCGATCGTGCGCAACCGTGCCAAGATCGAGGCTTCGGTGAGCAATGCGCGGGCGATTCTGGAGCTGCAGGACACCGACCTCGACACCCTGCTCTGGTCGTTCGCCCCGCCGCCGCGCCCGAGCCGGCCGGCCACCGTGAACGACGTTCCGGCCGTCACCGCCGAGTCCACCGCAATGGCCAAGGAACTCAAGCGCCGCGGATTCAAGTTTGTGGGCCCTACCACGGCGTATGCGCTGATGCAGGCTACCGGGATGGTCGACGACCATGTCGCCGGGTGCTGGGTTCCACCGGCCGCCTGAGCCGCCGGTGAACGCGCCTATTTGGAACTCAGGTTCCCGGTACTCGTGTCCATAGGGAAGAATGGTTGTCACGAGCCTCGCCGAGTGATTCGGCGAGGCACCACAAGTTGTCGAGGCGCACGCAGGCAGCGCAGATCTGGAGGGAGCAGAGGATGGCGGCCATGAAGCCCCGGACCGGGGACGGTCCCCTCGAAGCAACCAAAGAGGGACGAGGAATCGTCATGCGGGTTCCGCTCGAGGGTGGTGGACGTCTGGTCGTCGAGCTCACCCCGGAGGAAGCTGCTGCACTCGGTGAAGAGCTCAAGGGCGTCACCAGTTAGTCGGGTGCAGAGAGAACCTCATGGGTCAGGCCCCGTCGCCGTTGTCGGTGCGGGGCCTGTTCCCTGTCCGGAAGGAAACGGGGCGCGCGCTCGTGTTGTCTGATGTGGTGGACCTGCTTGCCTGTCCGCAATGCGGGGCCGGCCTCGAACTCGACGAAAATACGCTTTTGTGCGACGCGGGCCACAGCTTCGACGTGGCCCGCCAGGGTTACGTGAGCCTGATGACCGGCGCCGGCGGCAAGTTCGACGGTGACAGTCCCGACATGATTGCCGCACGGGCCGATTTCCTGGCGGGTGGGAGCTTCGACCCGTTGATGGACGCCGTCGCGGACGCGGTCAGAGTTACTGCGGACGCGGTCAGAGTTACTGCGGACGCGGTCAGAGTTACTGCGGACGCGGTCAGAGTTGCTGCGGACGCCGTCAGAGCTGCTGACGATCCCGAGCCGGCGATCCTCGAGATCGGCGCAGGCACAGGTCACTACCTTGCCCGTGTCCTCGACGCGGTTCCGACTGCCCGAGGCATCGGGCTCGACGTCTCCAAATACGCGGCCCGCCGCATCGCAAAGGCCCATCCGCGGGCGGGGGCGGTCGTCGCCGACGTCTGGCACCACCTGCCGGTGCGCGACGGAGTCCTGAGCCACGTGTTGTGCGTATTCGCGCCGCGAAATGCAGAGGAGGCGCATCGAGTGCTCGGCGACGGCGGCGCACTGGTGGTCCTCACCCCAACCGAGCGACACCTGGCCGAACTCGTCGACCTCCTCGGCATGGTGCGTGTCGACGACCGTAAGGTCGAGCGGCTCGGTGCGGCCATGTCCGGGCGCTTCGACCGCACCGACCTCAGGGACGTCGAGTACCCGATGTCCCTGACGCACGACGACCTCACGCGCCTGGTCGGCATGGGGCCCTCGGCTCGCCACCTCACACCCGAGCGGCTCGCGACCTCGATCGCCGGCCTGCCCCGCGCGTATCCGGTGACGGCGTCCGTGACGGTCTCCACATACCGGCGCCGCTGAAAAGGCCGTCCCCGGCAGTCGGTTCAACGCCGGGAGAGGGCGTCCTGGTACACGTCGAGGGTCTGCTGTGCGATGGCGGCCCAGGAGAATTCGGCGATGGCACGGGCTCGTCCCGCCTTACCCATCGCGGCGGCCGCGGCGGTATCGGAAGCGACCTCGTTGACCGTCTCTGCCAGCGCATGTTCGAAACTGTCCGGCTCGTACGAGTTGTAGTGCACGAGACGACCGGTGACGCCGTCTTCCACAACCTCGGGGATGCCACCGACGTCGGATGCCACTACCGCCGTCTCGCAGGCCATCGCCTCGAGATTGACGATGCCGAGCGGCTCGTACACGGACGGACATACGAATACTGTTGCCGCTGCGAGAATTTCTCGCACCTGCTCGGTCGGTAACATTTCGCGTACCCAGAACACGTTGCCCCGGTGAGCGGCGAGGGCGGCAACGGCCTGCTCGGTTTCCGCGGCGATCTCCGGTGTGTCCGGGGCGCCCGCGCAGAGCACCAACTGGATGTCCGGCGCGAAATGGTGTGCGGCTGCGATGAGGTGCCCGACACCTTTCTGCCTCGTGATGCGACCGACGAAGGCGACCATCGGCTTGTCGGGGTCGACGCCGATCGTGGTGAGCGCGGACCGTCTCGGACCGGTCGGCCCGGCATGCCACACCGAAGTGTCGATCCCGTTGCGTACCACGTGGACCCGGGCGGGATCGACCGACGCATACGCGTCGAGCACGTCGAGTCGCATCCCGGCGCTGACGGCGATCACGGCGTCTGCGTGCTCGACGGCGTTGCGCTCGGACCAGGAGGAGACACGGTAGCCACCACCGAGTTGCTCCGCCTTCCACGGCCTGCGAGGTTCGAGTGAGTGGGCGGTGAGGATGTGCGGGACGTCGTACAGTGCGGCCGCCAGATGTCCTGCCAGCCCGGTGTACCAGGTGTGCGAGTGCACGACGTCGGCGCCGGTTGCGGCGTCCGCCATGCGCAATTCGGCAGACAACGTCGCCAGTGCCGCGTTGGCCCCAGTCAGTGCCGGGTCGGGATTGTGCACGAAGGCGCCGACGCGCGGAGCACCCATACAATGCACGTCCACCTCGCACAGCTGCTTCAACTGAGCAACCAGCTCGGTGACGTGTACACCGGCACCGCCATAAATCTCCGGTGGATACTCCTTGGTCATCATCGCCACCCGCACGCGCCTAACGTAACCGTCCGGGCCTGTTCGGGCCAACCGATGTCGGACACATTCGGATATCGGACGAATGGTGACTCGGCGCTTCGCTGGCGGGGGGAGGGGCCGCCCGATAGGTTGACAGGGTGAGGAGCCAGCCACATGTGCTTGGAATCGTGCTCGCCGGCGGCGAGGGCAAACGTCTCTATCCGCTCACAGCGGACAGGGCGAAGCCGGCCGTACCGTTCGGCGGTGCCTACCGGCTGATCGATTTCGTGCTCAGCAATTTGGTCAATGCGGGATATCTCCGCCTGTGTGTACTGACGCAGTACAAGTCGCACTCGTTGGACCGCCACATCTCTCAGACGTGGCGGTTGTCGGGATTTGCCGGGGAGTACATCACTCCGGTGCCCGCGCAGCAACGTCTGGGTCCACGCTGGTACACGGGCAGCGCGGATGCGATTCTGCAGTCACTGAACCTCGTCTACGACGAGGATCCCGAGTACATCGTCGTGTTCGGCGCCGACCACGTGTACCGCATGGACCCCGAACAGATGGTGCAGCATCACATCGATTCCGGTGCCGGCGTGACGGTCGCCGGAATTCGGGTGCCGCGCAGCGAGGCCTTCGCGTTCGGGTGCATCGACAGCGACGAATCCGGCCGCATCGTGCAGTTCCTCGAAAAGCCCGCGCATCCGCCCGGCACACCGGACGACCCCAACATGACGTTCGCCTCGATGGGGAACTACGTCTTCACCACCAAGGTGCTCGTCGACGCCATCCGCGCCGACTCCGAGAACTCCGACTCCGACCACGACATGGGCGGCGACATCATCCCGGCACTCGTGGAGGCCGGTGAGGCGTCGGTCTACGACTTCAAGGACAACATCGTTCCCGGCGCCACCGACCGCGACCGTGGTTACTGGCGGGACGTCGGAACACTCGACGCCTTCTACGACGCACACATGGACCTGGTGTCGGTCCACCCCATCTTCAACCTCTACAACCGTCGATGGCCGATTCGCGGTGCGACGGAGAACTTGGCGCCCGCAAAATTCGTGAAGGGTGGGCTGGCTCAGGAGTCGGTGGTAGGCGCCGGGTGCATCCTCTCCGCAGCGACGGTCCGCAACTCCGTTCTCAGTTCGAACGTGATGATCGACGACGGCGCCACCGTCGAGGGCAGTGTGCTCATGCCCGGCGTGCGCATCGGCAAGGGCGCTGTGGTGCGCCGCGCCATTCTCGACAAGAACGTGGTGGTCGGAGACGGCGAGATCATCGGCGTCGACCTCGAACGGGACAAGCAGCGCTTCGCGGTGAGCAACGGCGGGGTCGTCGCCATCGGCAAGGGCGTGTGGATCTAGCTCACAGCTTGGACGCGCACAGCAGGCCGTCGCCGATCGGCAGGAACACCCGGATCAGCTGATCGTCCTCGGCGAGAACCTTGGCGGCCTCACGCACAGCGACTGTGGCGGCATCACGCTGGCTCGGATCGACCACACGTCCCCCGTGGAGCGCGTTGTGCAGGACGATGGCGCCGCCGGGACGCAGGAGCCGGACGCCCTCACGCACGTAATGCGGGTGGTCGACGGGTGCACTGTCGACGAAGACGAGGTCGTACGCGCCGTCGGCGAGGCGGGGGAGCACATCGAGGGCGCGTCCGTTGATGAGCCGCGTGCGTGCGGGCGCGATGTCGTTGCTCCGGAAGGACAGCTTGGCGGCGCGCTGGTGCTCGGGTTCACTGTCGATGGTGGTGAGAACGCCGTCTTCACGCATGCCGCGGAGCAGCCACAGGCTGCTCACACCTGCGCCCGTGCCGACCTCGACTACTGTCTTGGCGTCGAGCATGCGGGCGAACAGAGCGAGAGCAGCACCGACCGCGGGCGGTACCGGTGCGGCACCGAGGTCGTCCGCCCGCTCCCTGGCCGCACCGAGGGCCTCGTCCTCACGGACAGCCCCTTCCGCGTGGGTGAGTATCCGTTCGGCGTTAGTCTGCACGCACATGAGGCTATCGGGGTCTCGTCATCGCCGCTGCGAGGCGCGCTCGATGCCGCCCGATCGGCGTGTGCCAGTTCCCGGTGAACAACGAGATTCTCAGGATTAGCTCAGCTTGCTCACACCACACACATATCGCGGTGGGAGAGAGTATGACCATCGCCAGATCCGAAGACCGCACGGCGGGCAGATTGCAACGAGGTGAAGTACAGGCGGGGGCCCGGGAACAATTCCGGACCGTCGGGAGTTGTCCCCTAATACCACGTGACGTGATCCGCGGTCCTGACCAGGAGGATCCACTTAACTCGATGAGTAACCACACAATGGCGCGAGACGGTGACAGAACCGAGCAGCCGGGTGTCGAGCCCGTGCTGGTCGGTGGTGACGCCGTCTCTGAACCCGAGCTGACGGGCACCGCTGTGTTCGACGCCACCGGCGAAAAGTCGGCCATGCCGTCCTGGGATGAACTCGTCCGGGAACACGGCGACCGTGTCTACCGTCTGGCCTACCGGTTGTCGGGCGACGCGCAAGACGCCGAAGACCTCACCCAGGACACGTTCATTCGCGTGTTCCGCTCCTTGTCCGACTATCAGCCCGGCACCTTCGAAGGCTGGTTGCACCGCATCACCACCAATCTCTTCCTCGACATGGTCCGCCGCCGCAACCGCATCCGCATGGAAGCGTTGCCCGAGGACTACGACCGGGTCCCGGCCGACGGGCCAAACCCCGAGGAGATCTACCACGACGCCCGGCTCGACGCCGATTTGCAGGCAGCGCTCGACTCGCTGGCACCGGAGTTTCGCGCCGCCGTCGTGCTCTGTGACATCGAAGGTCTGTCATACGAGGAGATCGGTGCCACACTGGGTGTGAAACTCGGAACCGTGCGCAGTCGCATCCACCGCGGCCGTCAGGCTCTGCGTGAGCATCTGGCTGTGAACGGAAAGGTTGACTCCGATCAGATCGGTGTCGGGTAGTTATCAGGAGGGACGAATGACGCAGGGGCGTGTACCTCGCCAATTTGGCTCGACGGAGCATTTGGCGAGTGAGGCGATCGCCGCCTTCGTCGACGGTGAACTCCGTATGTCCGCCTACCTGCGGGCGGCCCACCACCTGTCGATCTGCCCCGAGTGCGCGTTCGAGGTGGACGCACAGCAGCAGGCACGGCGGGCTCTCCGTCGCAGTGCCGACGTGGCGATGCCGTCGGGGCTTCTCGGTCTGCTCAGCCAGATCCCCAGCTGCAATTCGGGCGAACCCGCGGACAAGGCCCCGTTTGCCGGACCCACTGCGGACTCGACGGTGAGTAATCGGCTGTGGTCGCGGCGCTGGCGCCGTTGACCCTCTCGGTACCGGGGACGGCGGTGTCCGTGCGCCTGCAGTCATCGGTGATACTGGAGTCATCGGTGATACTGGGGCCCGGAACTGACTCTTACGAGGGGGACACGACAGCGTGACGGCGGATTACAAGACCCCGGGTACCGACGCCGCGGAATCCGATGCTCGCGCGTCGGAGGACGGGGCCCTGCGGCCCGCCGACGCTCCGAGACTCGACCCCCGACCGGTCTACCGGCCGCAGATCGACGCAGGGTCCAGTCGTGCGTTCGGCCGTCCCGGTGGGGTCACCGGCTCCTTCGCTCCGTCCGGCGCTCAGCGTGAGAGCGATCCGGCCGTCAAGGTTCGCGCCCCCGACCCCGTCCTCGCGGAGGCTTTCGGCCGACCGCCCGGTGAGACGGAGACCATCCAGCGCGATCCCCACACCACACCGGAAGCAGCGCCCGACGAGGCGCCCCCTGCCGACCCCTGGCGGAACCCCGAAGCGGGAGTCGAACTGGGATCGCCCGCCCTGCACGCCCGGGAACGTACGGAGCCCCCTGCCCCGGCCCTCACGGCCCGCGAAGTCCTCTTCGGCGGCAAGGTCGCACCCCGCGCACTCGCGGCATTGGGCGCACTCGCACTGGCGATCGGCCTGATCGGCGGGCTCCTCGCTGCGGTCATCACCGCCGACCGCAGCTCCCTCACCAGCCAGCGGGTCACGCTCGCGCAGAACGGCGGAGACGAAGACCTCGGACAGTCGCAGGTGGCGCAGGTCGCCGACGCCGTGCTCCCCGCCGTCGTGTCGATCCAGGTGGCGGTCGGTGATCAGGGAAGCACCGGTTCTGGAGTCGTCATCGACGGTGCCGGCTACATCGTCACCAATAACCACGTCATCTCCGCCGCGGCCACCGCGCCGGACGGCGGCAAGATCCAGGTGATCTTCGCGGACGGCACCAAAACCGAGGCACAGATCGTCGGGCGCGACATCAAGACGGACCTCGCCGTACTCAAGGTGGCGGCCGACAACCTCACCGTGGCGGAGCTGGGCCGGTCCGAGGACGTGCAGGTAGGCGAGGACGTCGTGGCCGTCGGTTCGCCGCTCGGCCTCAGCAAGACCGTCACACGCGGAATCGTCAGCGCCCTGCACAGGCCGATGCGGCTGTCGGGCGAGGGCTCCGACACCAACGCCGTCATCGACGCGGTTCAAACGGACGCCGCGATCAACCACGGCAACTCGGGCGGCGCGCTCGTCGACGACACCGGACGCGTCATCGGCATCAACACCGCCATGCTCAGTGAGTCCGGCGGATCGGTGGGCCTCGGCTTCGCAATCCCGATCGACGACGTCACGACGGTGGCACAAACCCTCATTCGCGACGGGGAGATGCACCACCCCGAAATCGGGGTCAATGCGCGCACCGTGGTCAACGACAACACCAGCGGCGCAGAGGTGGCCAACGTCCAGTCGGACAGTCCTGCGGCGCAGGCCGGCATCGTGGAGAGGGACGTGATCGTGAAGGTGGGGGATCGGACGGTGACCAGCGCAGATGAACTCGTCGTCGCGGTCAACCTCCAGAAGATCGGCCAGCCGGTGAGGGTCCAGCTGATCCGTGAGGGGCGGCTCGTCGACGTCGACGTGACCCCGGCCTCGGACTGACTCCCGATTCGCTGTGAGTTCCCCCTTCCGCCTGGGCGTCGGCCCGCACCGCACAGTAGGCTGACCACGTGTTCGGCAACATTGGTTGGGGCGAGTTCATGGTCCTCCTCGTCGCAGCTCTGGTCATTCTGGGACCCGAGCGGCTTCCGGGAGCGGTCAGTTGGGTCACGCGATCCTTGCGGCAGGTCCGCGAGTACGCGAGCGGCGCCAGCCAGCAACTGAAGGATGAACTCGGACCGGAGTTCGATGATCTCCGCAAGCCGCTGGCCGACCTCAATCAGCTGCGCGGTATGACCCCCCGCGCCGTGATCACCAAACACCTGCTCGACGGCGACGATTCGATTCTCACCGGCAATTTCGACAAGCCGAATGCGGTGTCGTTCGACAAGTCGGGAACGAAGGCGGTCAGCGCCGATCCGTCGACGCCCACCCCGCCGCAGAACAAGCCGCTCGCGGCGGGCGAACGTCCCCCCATCGACACCGACGCAACCTAGGCCCTCCGGGCTCGTGCGCCTTTCTGGTCAGAAAGGCGCACGAGCGCGAAGCCTCAGAGGTGGCGGGTGGTGTCGATCCCCAGCGACATTCCCGCGAGCCCCCGCTTGCGCACCGCCAGCTTGTCGGCAACCTCGCGGAGGGCGATTGCCGCCGGCGAATCGGGATGACCGAGCACGATGGGCACGCCGCCGTCGCCGCCCTCACGCACCGCCTGCTCGAGGGGGATTTGCCCCAGCAACGGAACCGAGGCGCCCACGGCCCTCGTCAGCCGGTCTGCAACGGCCTGACCGCCACCCGAACCGAATACGTCCATCCGGGTGCCGTCGGGCAAGTCCATCCACGACATGTTCTCCACCACACCGACGATGCGCTGACGGGTCTGCAAGGCGATCGCCCCCGCCCGCTCGGCCACCTCGGCAGCCGCCTGTTGCGGTGTCGTGACCACGAGGATCTCTGCCCCCGGAATGAGCTGGGCCACGGAAATGGCGACGTCACCGGTCCCGGGCGGAAGGTCGAGGAGCAGGACGTCGAGGTCGCCCCAGAAGACGTCGGCGAGGAACTGCTGCAGCGCGCGGTGCAGCATCGGGCCACGCCACACCACCGGAGTGTTGCCCTGAGTGAACTGGGCGATCGAGATCATCTTCACGTCGTGTGCGACGGGCGGCATGATCATGCGCTCGACCTGGGTGGGCTTGGCGTCGGTGCCGAGCATGCGGGGAACGGAGTGACCGTAGATATCGGCGTCGAGGACACCGACGGACAGACCTCGCGCGGCCAGCGACGCGGCCAGGTTGACGGTCACACTCGATTTGCCGACGCCACCCTTGCCGGAGGCGACCGCATACACGCGGGTGAGTGAACCCGGCTGTGCGAAGGGAATGACCGGCTCGGCAGAGTCGCCGCGCAACGACTTACGCAGTTCGGTGCGCTGCTCGTCGCTCATCACGTCGAGTTCGACGCGGATCGCGCCCACACCCGGCACATCGGCCACGGCCTTGGTGACGCGGTCGCTGATCTCGGTCCGCATCGGGCAGCCGGCGGTGGTGAGGTAGATGGCGATGTCGACGCTGTCGTCGTCGGCGATGTCGACGCTCTTGACCATCCCGAGTTCGGTGATCGGTTTCCGGATCTCGGGATCTTGGACGCGCGCCAAGGCGCTACGAACAGCGGACTCGCTCAGGACTGACATAACTCAATGGTAGGGATGTGTCCTCAGTGGATGCGCGGCAGGTCGGACGCAGCCGGGACGATACCGCTGGCGTAGCCCGCGGACCAGGCCAAGACATTGGCGACGTAGGCGGCCGAGTTGTTGTAACGGTGGACCGCCTTGGCCGCCTGGATCGGGTCGCGGACATCCAAACCGCCGTCACACAGATACTTTCCGGTGGTGAGCGCGGAGTCGAAGAGGTTCTGCGGATCGGCGGCGCCGTCTCCGTTGCCGTCGCCTGCGTAGCGGTTCCACGTCTCCGGAAGGAACTGCGTGGGCCCGACCGCGCGGTCGTAGTTGCTGTCGCCGTCCAGCCGTCCACCGTCGGTGTCGCGAATCACGGCATTGCCGGCGAGGTGACCGTCGAGGACCGGGCCGAGAACGGCGTCGAGCATGTTGCCCTTGTCGTCGGCCTTGCCGTCGTAGGCGTGAGTCGACTCCACGCGGCCGATGCCGGCGATGAGCGTCCAGTACATGCCGCACCCGGGCTGCTCGACAGCGAGAATGCGCTCGGCGTTCTGGTAGGCCGACACGTTGATGGCAGGTATGCCGAGGGCGCCCTGGGCGATGCTGGCCGGAAGCGGCGGCGTGGCCTGAACGGGGGCCAAGGCGGGTGCGGGGGCCTGCTCGACTGCGGGCGCGGCCTCCACGGCGGCGGTGTCGGCGACAGGGGTGACGGCCTCGGCGTTCGGTGCTGCGGTCGCTTCCTGGGCAACGTCCGCGACGTCCGCGGCGGCTTCCGAGCTGAAGAACGGGACCTTGGGGGTGGCGCCGGCCGTGTTGGCTGCGGTGACCAGACCGATAGGAATCAGTCCGGTGAGCGCGATGACCGAATTGCGGCGGATATGGGAATCCGTCTTCTTGTTGTGCCGACCCACTCGATTGCCTCCTGCGACCCCGTTCGGGATGTGCCTGTGAACTGGACGGCACGAGGCTACCCGATTCGAGACATTTCCGTTACGCAACCGTGATCAATACGGGTGAGACGCGCGGGTTCGTTACCTGAAGGACCCGTTCAGAAAGGGTAACGAACACGGAAAGGTCACGCCCGCATGCGGCTCAGCGCGGAAGGCAGCGCGCCGCGGCGCCAGAACCCGGAAGGCATACGAAAACGCCGCCGCCGCCCGGCTTCGGCCGGGCGACGACGGCGATCGAGGAAACTTCTAGCGAACTCCCACGGCCGGGGCGATTGCCGGCGGGGGAGCGGCCGGTTCCGCAGGCGCCGGCGCGGGTGCCGGAGCGGCCGGGTCGGCAGGTGGGCAGAAGAACACACACGGGAGTGCGGGTAGCGCAGGCAAGCCGGGGATCAGCGGTGCAGGCGGCGGAGTGGTCGGGGTCGGCGTCGCGTCGGGCGGGAGCTCCGGTGGAGCCGCGAGCTCACGGGCGAGGTCGGATCCGTTCGCTGCAGCGTCGGTGAGGCCACCGGGCGGCGGAGTGCTCGAGTCGGACAGCTGACTCGGGGTGGGCGTGCCGCCGTTCCGGTAGGCGTTCGACCACGTAATGACGTTGGCGGCGTAGGTTCCCGAATTGTTGTAGCGAAGAACCGCGCGGGTCTCCTGGAGGGGATCACGGAGGTCGAGTCCGCCCGAGCAGAGGTACCGGGCGGCGGCCAGGGTTGCGTCGAATACGTTGTTGGGATCTGCAGCGCCGTCCGCGTTGCCGTCCGACGCATATTTCGCCCACGTGGACGGAATGAACTGCATCGGCCCCACCGCCCGATCGTGTCCGGCGTCGCCGTCGGTGGCGCCGCGGTCGGTATCGCGGATCACCTCGTTGCCGGCCAGCCGGCCGTCCAGAACGGGGCCCAGGATCGGGGTGACCGTGGTGCCGGACGAGTCTGTCCGGCCTCCACCGGCATGCCCCGATTCGATGCGCCCGATACCCGCCAGCAAATGCCAGGGCACCCCGCACTTGGGTGCCTCCGCCATCAACGTGAGTTCCGCCGAGCGGTAGGCGTTGAGCACGATTTCCGGGATGCCGAGCGAACTGAGAATCACCGGTGCGGCGATCAACCCTGTTCCGGTGGGAGACGCGGGCGATGTGGGATTTATCACCGCGGGCGGGGGAGGCGGAGGCGCCGCGCGCTGCGACCTCGCGACCCGCGGCGCAGGCGCCACGAAGCCTGCGGGCGGTAGGTAGGCGTCCTGCGGTTCACTCACCGGAGACAGGCGCGTGGCCGACGCCAGCGCGGCCGTCTCGACCGCCGGGTTCTGACGGGTGTCGACGGCCGAGACAGGGCCGGAACTACCCGTCGAGGATCCGAGCGTTGCGGCGGCGCCCACCGTCAGGGCAGCAACCGTCACCAGTCCACGTATCCGCACTCCACCACCCCCTGCGGTGCTCTTGCTTGTCGCACACCGCGTACATCTGAGAAGTTGTGATCGACGTTACATATTCGTGACTGCGTGTGCCGAGGAATGCGCGAATGACCGGCGATCATTTACGTCGGGGCCGGGCCTCTTCCTCGTCGCCGAGCAGGGTCTTGATCTCCTCGAGTTCACGGCGGAGGTAGTCACGGGTGGCAACCTCGCCGATCGCGATGCGCAGGGCGGCGAGTTCGCGCGCCAGGAACTCGGTATCCGCCTTGGTCTGTTCCGCCCGCGACCGGTCCTCCTCGAGCGAGACGCGGTCCCGATTCTCCTGTCGGTTCTGGGCCAGCAGGATCAGCGGGGCCGCATAGGCGGCCTGGGTGGAGAACGCGAGGTTGAGGAGGATGAAGGGGTACGGATCCCACTTCAGCTCGACGGCGAAGATGTTGAGGACGATCCAGATGATCACGACCACGGTCTGGATTACCAGATACCGGCCGGTCCCTAGGAAACGAGCGAAGTTCTCACTTGCACGGCCGACGGCTTCCACGTCGTAGGTGAAGCGGAAGCGCCGGGCGCCGCGAGGGGTGTCGAGCCTTTGCCGATCCGACAGTCCACGGGCCGACACGCTGGGGACCTTCTCGCTCATCCGTCGATCTCCTCTTCACGCCAGTCCTCCGGAAGGAGATGGTCCAGGACGTCGTCGACGGTGACCGCGCCGATCAGGTGATTCTCGTCGTCCACCACGGGACCGCACACGAGGTTGTAGCTGGCAAAGTACCGCGTGACGGCAGCCAGGGAGTCGTCGGCCGCGAGACGTGGGAGACCGGTGTCGAGCAGACCACCCACGAGGCTTGCGGGTGGTTCCCGCAGCAGCTTCTGCAGGTGTACGCATCCCAGATAGCGGCCGGTCGGCGTGGCTGTCGGGGGCCTGACGACGAAGATCATGCTCGCGAGCGCCGGCGTCACATCCTCGTTGCGCGCGCGGGCCAATGCCTCCGCCACCGTTGTGGACGCCGTCAGCACCACCGGTTCGGGAGTCATCAGACCGCCGGCCGTGTCCGGCGAGTGCTCGAGCAGCCTTCGGACCGGTTCCGAGTCCTGCGGGTCCATCAGTTGAAGCAGTGATTCTGCTTCCGTCTCGGGCAGCTCGCCGAGAAGGTCGGCGGCGTCGTCCGGATCCATGGCCTCGAGGATGTCGGCGGCCCGCTCCACCTCGAGGTGCATCAGAAGGTCGGTCTGATCATCGGACGGCAACTCCTGCACGACGTCGGCCAGGCGCTCGTCGTCGAGAGCGAGTGCGAGCTCGTGCCGACGTTTGTCCGGGAGCTCACGCATGGCGTTGGCCACGTCGGCGGGACGCATGCCCTCGTATTGCATCAGGAGTGCCGACACCCCCTGGCCCGGCATCGACAGATCGGAATGCGTCAGCCCCTGCACGTGCTGCCACTCGACGATGTGAATGGCGGTACGCCGGCCGAGGCGGCCGCGATGGCCGCGCACCGCGACCTTCGACACCACCCAGTCACGACTACGAGTCAGTTCGATGCCGAGATCGACCACCACCGTGTCGACTCCGTGCAGTTCCTCGAGTTCCGGGTCGTCCACCCGCACGCGAGAATCGAGAACCTGCGCGAGCGCGAGAACCTCGCCCGGACGCTGCGTGAACCGGCGCAGACTGACGTTCCCCGTGGTCAGTGTCACCGAACCCGGCTCGATCGCCGTGACCCGCAGCATGGGCACGAAGATGCGCTTGCGCGTGAACAATTCGATGACCAGCCCCAGCACCCGCGGTTGCTGGCGCCCGATGCGAACGGTGATGACCACGTCCCGCACCCGGCCGATCGACTCACCGTCGGGCCCGAGTACCACCAGGCCGGCCAGCCTGGCTGCAAAAACCTTGTTCGCAGCTGCCATGATTGCCAGGCTAGATCCTCGGATGGGGATCCAGGGAATCGAACACCTGCGGAAAGTGGAGGATCGTCCGTCATGAGTTCCGTCTTCAGGCCACGCCGATCGGTTCTGGCTGTTCCGGGCAGCAGTCGCAAGATGATCGACAAGGCCAAGGGGCTTCCCGCGGACGAGGTGTTCCTCGACCTCGAGGACGCCGTGGCGCCGTTGGCGAAGCAGGAAGCCCGCGTCACCGTCGCGGACGCCCTTGCCGAGGACGGGTGGGGAGATCAGATCAAGGTCGTGCGGGTCAACGACTGGACCACCGAGTGGACACATGGCGACGTCGCCGAGGTCGTCGGGCGTGCGGGCGCGCACCTCGATGCCATTCTGCTGCCGAAAGTGCCCGACGCCAGCCACGTTCAGGCCCTCGACCTACTGCTGACCCAGATCGAGAAGGCCAACGGGTTGGAGGTCGGGCGGATCGGGATCGAACCGCAGATCGAGAACGCCATCGGACTCACCAACATCAACGCCATCGCAACGGCCAGTCCCCGGGTGCAGACGCTGGTGTTCGGGCCGGCGGATTTCATGGCGAGTATCAACATGCGCACGCTGGTGGTCGGGGAACAGCCGGACGGCTACGACCGCGGTGACGCCTACCATCACATACTGATGACGATCCTCATGGCCGCACGGGCACACGGCATCCAGGCCATCGACGGGCCGTATCTTCAGATCCGCGACGTGGAGGCGTTCCGGCGTTCTGCCCAGCGCACTGCAGCTCTGGGTTTCGACGGGAAATGGGTGCTGCATCCCACGCAGATCGATGCGGCCAACGAAGTGTTCAGCCCCCGACAGAGCGATTTCGACCGCGCCGAACTGATCCTCGACGCCTACGAGTTCCACACGTCGGCGGCCGGCGGAGGACGTGGCGCAGTGATGCTCGGTGACGAGATGATCGACGAGGCCAGTCGGAAGATGGCCCTCGTGATCTCGGCCAAGGGCCGGGCCGCGGGAATGACGCGGACCTCCGAGTTCACGCCGCCCGACGAGGGTTAGCGTAAACAGGCAGAATGGTTCTCACAGGATCGATCCTGAGAGAACTACACGAGGAGACCAGCTGACGATGACGAATCCACTCGGACAGTCCAACGGGGCGCGGCGAGGGGCTCTGCCGGAACCTCCCACGGGCTGGCCCATCGGTTCGTACCCGACGTACGCGGAGGCGCAGCGTGCCGTCGACTACCTGTCGGATCAGGAGTTCTCGGTCGAGGACGTCACCATCGTCGGAGTGAACCTCATGCAGGTCGAGCGAGTACTCGGCCGGTTGACGTGGGCCAAAGTCATTGGCGGCGGCATCGTTTCAGGTGCCTGGCTCGGTGTCTTCTTCGGCCTTCTGCTGGGTATCGTCACGGGTGGATTCCTCGCACCGCTCGTGGTGGGCATCGTCGGCGGCATCATCTTCGGGCTGATCTCCACCACCATCCCGTATGCGGCCACTCGCGGTACCCGTGACTTCGCGTCCACCATGCAATTGGTCGCCGGGCGATACGACGTGCTGTGTGAGCCGAAGACCGCGGAGGCGGCGCGCGACATGCTGGCCAAGCTGGCGCTCTGAACCGGGACGTGGGCGGGCTCGTATTACGGATTGCGCGCTTTTCGTCCCGTTCGCGGTGATTTCCGCCAGTTTCAGGTCGATCTCGGATAGGTTTACGGCGCAATGCGAGGGGTCTTCCCCTCGGTGAAACCGTGACCTGGCGGACTGCACGATCCGGCAGGAACCACTGTGCGGGCCTGCGTGCCAGCCGTACCGCGACTGGGTTCGTGAGGACCGCTCGAGGAGGCGGCTGTGCGGCGTACATCGACAGAATCCGGTCGTCCGGGCAGGCCCGGACTCGCAGTCAGATGGGGTCTCATCGGCGCGGCCACGGTCCTGACGGTTCCGCTGCTGGCGGCGTGCGGTGCACCGGACAACGGCACCGTGCTCAGCTTCTACACGGCGGCCGACGGTGCTGAACAGTATGCCGAGGCCGCGGCCAACTGCACGGCCGCGGCCGGTGGCCGATACACGATCGAGCAACGCACCCTTCCGAAGGGGGCAGACGATCAGCGACTGCAGTTGGCCCGGCGCCTCACCGGAAACGACACCTCGCTCGACATCATGACGCTCGACGTCGTGTGGACGGCCGAGTTCGCCGAGGCGGGGTGGGCATTGCCGTTGCCCGACGATGTGGCGGCCGAGGTCACCGAGGGCACGCTCGAAGGCCCCCTCGAGTCGGCCCGGTGGCAGGATCAGCTGTACGCCGCGCCGCTGAACACCAACACGCAGTTGCTCTGGTACCGCAAGGACCTCATGCCTGGTGGGCAACCGCCGCAGACGTGGGATCAGATGATCGATATCTCCGAGAGGCTGGCGAGCGAGGGCCGGCCCAGCTGGATCGGGGTGCAGGGTAAGCAGTACGAGGGTTTGATGGTGTGGTTCAACACCCTGTTGGCCAGCGCGGGCGGTTCCGTCGTCGGCGAGGACGGAACCACCGTGACCGTCGCGGACGGTGACGGTGCGCTGAAAGCCCTCGAGGTGATGAAGCGAGTAGCCACCGCACAGGGCGCCGACCCGTCCATTTCACAGGGCGACGAGGCGTCGTCCCGTCTCGGCATGGAAAGCGGACGCGCGGCCTTCGAGGTCAACTGGCCTTTCGTGCTTCCCGGCATGATCGAGAACGCGGAGAAGGGTGACCTGCCGTTCGTCGACGACAAGGGCAACACCACCTCCGTCGATACCGGCAACACGGTGCTCACGGTCGACGGGCAGCAGAACTTCCTCGCCGCTCCGTACCCCGCGGTGATTCCCGGCCGGCCGGCCGAGGTCACGATCGGTGGATTCAACATCGCGGTCGCGAAGACCAGCCGGCACCCCGACCTCGCGTTCGAAGCGGTGTCCTGCCTGCGTAACGAGGAGAACCAGCGCAACAACGCCGTCAACGGTGGTGTGCCGCCCACGTTGGCGAGGCTGTACGACGATCCGGCGTTCCAGGAGGCGTATCCCGCCTGGCAGCAGGTGCGTGACGGCCTCGATACGGCGGCGGTGCGTCCGGTCTCGCCCGCCTACCAGAGCATCTCGACCCTGATCACCGCCACGTTGAACCCGGTCGGTGACATCGATCCGCCGCGTACCGTCGACGAACTCGCCGAGCAGGTGCGTAAGGCGGTCAACTCGGAAGGACTGATTCCGTGACGACCGAAGCCGTGCCGGTGGACCGGACCGACGAGCCGGCAGCGCCGACGAAGAGACAGGTGTCCGAGGGGAAGAAGGCCGAGCGCCGGCTGGGACTGTGGCTGGTGGCACCGGCTGCGATTCTCATGATTGCCGTGACGGCCTATCCGGTGGTCTACGCGGTGTGGTTGAGCCTGCAGCGCTACGACCTCCGGTTCCCCGACGACCGCAAGTTCGTCGGCCTCGCCAATTACGTGTCGGTGTTGTCGGACGGGTACTGGTGGCAGGCGTTCGTGGTCACGGTGGGCATCACTGCCGTGTCGGTGGTGATCGAATTCGTGCTGGGTCTGATCCTCGCCCTGGTCATGCACCGCACGATCGTGGGCAAGGGGCTCGTGCGGACCGTGGTGCTCATTCCCTACGGCATCGTCACCGTGGCCGCCGCCTACAGCTGGTACTACGCGTGGACGCCGGGAACCGGGTACCTCGCGAATCTGCTACCCGACGGCAGTGCTCCCCTCACGCAGCAGATTCCGTCGCTCGCGATCATCGTCCTCGCCGAGGTCTGGAAGACCACGCCGTTCATGGCCCTGCTGCTGCTGGCCGGTCTCGCTCTGGTACCCGACGATCTGCTCAAGGCGGCACAGGTCGACGGCGCCGGGGCCTGGACCCGGCTGGTGCGCATCATTCTCCCGCTCATGAAACCGGCCATCCTGGTGGCGTTGTTGTTCCGCACCCTCGACGCGTTCCGGATCTTCGACAATATCTACGTGCTCACGAAGGGCGCCAACGACACCGGCTCCCTGTCGATCCTCGGCTACGACAACCTGTTCAAGGCCTTCAATCTCGGAATCGGTTCGGCCATCAGCGTTCTCATCTTTCTCTGCGTGGCCGTCCTCGCATTCGTCTTCATCAAGCTCTTCGGTGCCTCGGCTCCCGGGTCCGACACGGAAGGAAAGCGATAACCATGGTCGAAACAAGGCAGCGCAGGCTGAGCTGGTCGGCGGTCAACTTGCTGGTCCTGCTGTATGCGCTCGTTCCTGTGCTCTGGATAGCCAGCTTGTCGTTCAAGCCCGCGGGCACCATCAAGGACGGCAAGCTCATCCCGGAGAAGTGGACGCTCGACAACTACCGCGGAATCTTCTCGACCGACGCGTTCACCAGCGCGCTGATCAATTCCATCGGTATCGGGCTGATCGCCACGGTGATCGCGGTGGTGATCGGGACGATGGCTGCCTACGCGATTGCCCGCCTCGACTTTCCGGGCAAGAAGCTCCTGGTGGGGGTGGCGCTGTTGATCGCGATGTTCCCGCAGATCTCCCTCGTGAGCCCGCTGTTCGACATCGAGCGCCGACTCGGATTGTTCGACACCTGGGCCGGCTTGATCCTGCCGTACATCACGTTCGCGCTTCCCTTGGCGATCTACACGTTGTCGGCCTTCTTCAAGGAGATCCCCTGGGAGCTGGAGAAAGCGGCCAAGATGGACGGCGCCACACCGGCGCAGGCGTTCCGGAAAGTGGTCGCACCGCTTGCGGCGCCCGGTATCGTCACCGCGGCAATCCTCGTGTTCATCTTCTGCTGGAACGACCTGTTGTTCGCGATTTCGCTGACCTCCACGGAGCGCTCGATCACCGCACCGGCGGCGATCGCCAACTTCACCGGCGCTTCGCAGTTCGAAGAGCCGACGGGGTCGATCGCCGCCGCTGCGATGGTGATCACCATTCCGATCATCGTCTTCGTGCTCTTCTTCCAACGACGCATCGTGGCCGGTCTGACGTCCGGCGCAGTGAAGGGATAAACCTGTGGCCGAGATTGTGCTGGACAAGGTAACCAAGCTCTACCCGGACGGTGCGCGGGCGGTGAGCGATGTCGACATTACGATCGCTGACGGCGAATTCATCATTCTGGTCGGCCCGTCGGGTTGCGGTAAATCGACGACTCTCAACATGATCGCGGGCCTCGAGGACATTTCGTCCGGTGAGCTGCGCATCGCCGGCGAGAGGGTGAACGAGAAGGCGCCGAAGGACCGGGACATCGCCATGGTGTTCCAGTCGTACGCGTTGTATCCGCACATGACGGTGCGCCAGAACATTGCGTTCCCGTTGACGCTGGCGAAGATGTCGAAGTCGGAGATCGCGGCCAAGGTGGACGATGCCGCGAAGATCCTCGATCTCACCCAGCACCTCGACCGCAAGCCGTCCAATCTGTCGGGCGGACAGCGACAGCGGGTCGCGATGGGGCGGGCAATCGTCCGCAGTCCCAAGGCGTTTTTGATGGACGAGCCGCTGTCCAACCTCGACGCCAAGCTTCGTGTGCAGATGCGCACCGAGATTTCCCGTCTCCAGCAACGTCTGGGAACGACCACGGTATATGTGACCCACGATCAGACCGAGGCGATGACTCTCGGCGACCGGGTGGTGGTGCTGCGCGGGGGACTCGTCCAGCAGATCGGGGCACCGCAGGAGTTGTACGACCATCCCAACAATCTGTTCGTTGCCGGGTTCATCGGATCGCCGTCGATGAACTTCTTCCCCGGACAGCTGACAGCGGAAGGGATTTCGACTCCCCTCGGGAACTTCGTGCTGCCTCCGCGCTCGCGTGAGAAGGTCACCTCCTCCGGGGCGTCGAAGGACGTCGTGGTCGGTATCCGCCCGGAGCACTTCGAGGACGCCGGGTTGATCGACGCGGATCAAAAAGCCGCTGGTGCCACGTTCACCGCTCAGGTCGAGGTGCTCGAGTCGATGGGCTCGGACAAGTATGTCTACTTCTCCGCCGAAGGACCACAGGTGAGTTCGCGGGAACTCGAGGAGCTCGCTGCCGATTCGGGCACCGAGGTCGCGGGCGGGGGACATCTGGTGGCCCGGTTGTCGACCGAGTCGTCTGCGGCGCAGGGCAGCCCGGTGGAGTTGTGGTTCGACCCCGCGAAAGTTGCGGTGTTCGATCAGGATTCCGGGGCCAATATCACTCGCTGACCGAGGGGACAAGGAGTCACGATGTCCTCTGCCGTTCGCCGGGGCCGGTGTTCGCGCCACCGAGGCCGCCCACCGTGCCCCATTCGGCGGCGAGCGCGGTGGCATGGATCTCGTCCTCTTCCGCGTCGGAGGGTATGCGGATCACGCGGGTGATACCGAAGAAGGGCAGCAGCCCGGCGAGAGCGGCGGCAACGGCGCCGGTGACGAACGCGATGAGGTAGGCGGATTCGGCCGGGAGGTCGGTGCCGGAGAGAGTGATTTCGGCCAGCAGGGTCGCGATGAGGGCGCTGGCGAACGAGCTGCCCACCGACCGCGCGATCGAGTTGATGCTGTTGGCCACGCCGGTCTCGTCCTGCCGGACCTCGGCGACCAACAACGAGGGCAGCGCCGCGTAGGCAAGGCTGATGTAGGTGTTGATCAGCAGGATGGCGGTGATCACCTGCCAGGTGTGGTCGTGGGCGACGATGAACAGGATGAAGCCTGCGACGCCGACGACGCTGGCGCCGATGAGCACGACACGCGCGCCGACGTGGCGGATCATCGTGCCACTGAGGATCGAGGCGAGGACTCCGCTGACCGCGCCGGGTAACAGGTACACGGTGCTGGCCTCGAGCACGGTGGCGCCGAAGCCGTACCCGGCGACCGAACGAGACGTCTGCACGAAGTACGAACTGCCCAGGAACATCACGAACATCGACATTCCCACCACGAGGGCGGACAGGTGTGTGACGAGGACCGGCGGATCGGTGAGCAACCGGGGTGCCACCAGCGGATGGTCGATTCTGCGCTCGTACAGGAACCACCCGGTCAGGACGAGCAGTCCGGCAGCACCGCTGATGATGGTGGCGGGCGAACCCCATCCCCAGGTGCTTCCCTCGGACAGCGGGAGCAGGACGAGGACGAGCCCGGCGGCGAGACCCACTGCACCGACCCAGTCCATGGATCCCGATCCCGTCCGCGCGCGCCGGGGAATCGCGAACCACGCCAGGACGAGACCCGCGAGCGTGATCGCAGAGGAGAGCCAGAAGATCCGGTGGAAGTCGGCGCCGTCGGCGACCAGCACCCCGGTCAGGACGATCCCGAAACATCCGCCGAAACCCAGAGTTCCCGAGAGAATGCCCATCGCCCCGGTCAGCTTCTCGGGGGGCAGCTCGTCGCGCAGGACTGCAATTCCGATGGGGAAGAGTGCGAACGAGACGCCTTGCAGCACTCGGGCAACGATGAGCACACCGATCGACGTGGCGACCGCGCCGAGCAACGAGCCCAGAAGCACGACCAAGAGCACACCGAGCAGCACCGGGCGTGTGCCGCGAAGATCGGCGAGCCGGCCGAGTAGGGGCGTCGCAGTGGCTGCTGCGAGCAGGTTGGCGGTGAGGAGCCACCCGACGGCGGTGGGCCCGACCTCGAGTTGGGTACCGATCGTGCCGACGATCGGTACCACCAAGGTCTGGAGAACCGCCAGAATCATGACGATGAAGCACATGACCGGCAGCAGCATCCTCGGCGTGGGTCCGGGTTCTGCGCTCATGTGGTCCTCCGTGCGTCGTCCTGTCGACAGTGACAGGTAAACACGGTACTGGGGCTAACTAACAAAGGGGGTCGACGCGGTGGGTTCCGAACGCATGTCGGATCGGGCGCTGGGACGGGCCACGCTGGCCCGCCAGGGATTGCTACGCCGAACTGGAACGCCGGCTCTCGAGATGATCGAGCACTTGTGCGGGCTGCAGGCTCAGGCCCCGATGCCGCCGTATTTCGCCCTGTGGGCACGCATCGAGAAGTTCCGGCCCGATGCCCTCTCCGAGCTCATCGAGCGACGCGAAGTGGTGCGCATCGTCGCCATGCGTGGAACCGTGTTCGCGTTGTCGGCGGCCGACGCCCTGACATTCCGCCCGCTGGTCCAGCCGCTCCTCGATCGGGATCTGCGCACCAACACGCAGTACCGTGCACACCTCGACGGGATCGATGTCGCGGCCCTCGCCGCCGCAGGCCGCGACCTCGTCCGGGATCGGCCGCGCACGCAACTGCAGATGCGGCCGCTACTCGAGGCGCGATTTCCCGGACGCGACGGCGCGGCGCTCGCGCACGGGGTGCGCGGGCTCGTGCCGATGGTCCAGGTGCCACCGCGGGGGTTGTGGGGCAGGTCGGGACAGCCCGCGCTGGCGACACTCGAGTCGTGGGTGGGGCAACCACTCGACCCGGCGCCGTCACTACGGACGATGGTCCTGCGTTACCTCGCCGCGTTCGGCCCGGCGAGTGCCCTGGACGCACAGGCGTGGTCAGGCTTGACCCGGCTCGGCGAGATCCTGGACGAGCTGCGCCCGCAGTTGCGGGTGTTCACCGCGGAATCGGGAACGGAACTTTTCGACCTTCCGGACGCGCCGCGGCCGGAGGCTGGGGTGCCTGCGCCGGTGCGCATCCTCGCGCCCTTCGACAATGTGCTTCTTTCCCATGCGGATCGCAGGCGGATTCTCGACGACGAGGTGCGGAAGCGGGTCTTCACTCAGAACGGGATCATCAAGCCTGCTGTGCTGGTGGGCGGCAGGGTCGCGGGCTTCACGACCACGACCGTGGGGAAGGACGGGGTGATTCTCGAGGTGGAGCCGTTGACCACGATCGCCAAGTCTCATCGGCCGGCCATCGAAGCGGAGGGTCGCCGATTGCTGAAGTTCGCACACCCCGAGGCCGTCACTCGGGAGGCGCGGTTCACGGACTCGTAGACCGGTGCTTGCGGGGCGCCCGCTGGCTCAGTTCGGCGATGATCTCGTCGTTCCAGACATGTTGGCGCACCAGGCGATACCGTTCACGAGCCACCCACAGGTAGGCTTCGGCATCGGTGTGGTCGGGCAGCATGTCGGCGGCCCGGACCATGCGCACGACCGGGAGGAATTCCTCGCCGAACCACCGACGCGCCACGGTGTCGCGACCCACGAACTCGCCCATCTCCTGCATGAGACGGAACCCCCAGGCCTCGACGCACTCGCTGATTTCCGCGTACTCCCACGGATCGGTGACCGTCACCGCCTTGCGCTGGGCGCCGGTGAGGGGTACCCGGCTCAGGAACAGCCGGCGATGGTCCTTGATCAGCAGATCGCCGCGCTGCGTGATGCCGTCCGGCGAGATCCGGGTCAGGATCTCCGTCACGTACGCGTCGATGGTGCTCCAGTGCATCGCGTAGGCGATGGACACACGATGGTGGCCGTCGCTGACGAAGTGCATCGACCCGATTCTGTACACCTGGATCGGCGGAACCGACTCGCCGCGGCGCTGCGCTGCGGCCAGCCGCTGCCAGCGTTCGCGTATCCGGGCGGACGTAGGACGGAAGTACCGGTCGAAGTCACTGGTGCGGTCGACGCTCCCGACGATCGAGTTGACGGGGATCACCTGCAACCCCAGTGACCGTTCGCCGATCCTCCCGAGCGCGGCCACCACTTCGTCGAACGGCAGGATCTCGTTGACGTCGTCCGGTTCCCTGCGTAACCAGCTGACCAGCCGGGAAAGCTCGGCGCGGCGGCGCTGACGGGTGAAGTCGTTTTCCGCGTCGGCGGAGGGGAAACCGGTGTCACGTGCCATGCCGTCGCCTCACGATCGTCGGTTCGGTACCCGAAGACATCTCCATGAGAGTGAACCCGACCGTGTTGATCACCGTCGTGGAGCCGAGCACTCTGTCCACGGGCGTCGTCCCGTACGGGTGCACGTGGCCGTGAACGAGTGTCCGAGCCTGCAACCGTGCGGCCAGCTGCTCGAAACACTCGAAACCGCGGTGCGGCGGGTCCGCGAGATCACCGACTCCGCGCGGCGGGCTGTGCGTGAGGAGCACGTCGACACCGGCTACTCCGGATCGGCGCGCATGCCACGCACTCGTCATGGCCAAGTTGCGGGCACGCCGGCGCTGCTGCCGTTCGGTCCACTGATTGGGGCCGTCGTTGTACCGAATCGATCCGCCCAGGCCGGCGATCCGCAGTCCGGCGATGCGGACGATCCGTCCGTCGGCGTTGACGGCGCCGCACGGGCCGGGCCAGGTCGACGGCATGCCGGAACGCATCCATCCGACACGGCCCGCGGAATAGCCGGAAAGGTCGGGGTCGTGGTTGCCGGGCACGAACACGCACGGTGCATCGAGTGCGTCCATCAGATACTCGAGATAGTCGAAGGGCAGATCACCGGCACCGAGGACGAGGTCGACCTTCATGGTGCGCCCCTGCGGGGTCCACAACGACTCGATCGTCTCGTCGGAGACCGCGAGTACCGAGACCATGGCCCGACGCTACCGGCTCGAGAGGCCGGGGGACGAGTGAGCGCGGGCGGTGGTTTGATGGCGGGGTGACTGACAGCGTTGTAGCAGCCGTTCGTGCGCACCTGCTCGAACAGATCGGCGGTCCCGAGCCGACCGCCGCCTCGGTGACGTTTCTGGGGGTCGAGCCTCTCGACGTGCTGCGGTTCCCGCCCGCCGAAGACGACCTCGTCCGGTACGTGACTCTGGGTTGCTCCCGGCACCCGATGGGTGATCCCGGGGAATTGGTGGCCGACCCGATGCGGGGTCCGCGCGCGGAACTCGTGCTCACGCTGCGCGGGGGAGCCGGGGTGAGCTCGGGTGTCGCGCGCACGCTCGCGGTGCTCGCGGCGGCGCCGTCGGTGGAGGGGGTGGTCCTCGTCGAGGACGCGCTCCTCGACCTCGGCGAGCCGTTGTGGAAGGACACGCCGTTCACGGCGGTGCTCCTGGGCAAGTCCTCGATTCCGGACCTGGCCCTCCCCGAACCCGCCGACGCGGTGCAGTTTCTCGCCGCTGTGCCCCTCACCGGAACCGAGGCAGCGTGGGTGCGACTGCGCGGCGCCGAGGCGTTACGGGAAGCGTGGACCGAGGCGGGCATCGACGTGCGCGACCCGAACCGCGGCGCGGCGTCCCTCTAGAGCCAGTTGTTTCGGCGGAAGGTGACGAACAGCCCCACCGTGACCGACACAATGAAGGCCACCACGAGGTGATACCCGTATTGCCAATGTAATTCGGGCATGTTGTCGAAATTCATGCCGTAGATTCCTGCGATCATCGTGGGCACGGCGGCGATGGCCACCCATGCCGAAATCTTGCGCATGTCGGTGTTCTGCTGGACGGCGATCTTGGCGAGAGCCGCGTCGACGAGTGAGCTGAGCACCTCGTCGTACTCGGCGATCCGCTCCGCGACGGTGGTGTGGTGGTCGAGCACGTCGCGAAAGTACCGCCGCACTTCCTTCGGCACCGGATTGCCGGGCGACTGCGTCAACCGCAGCAGCGGGTTCGACAGCGGGTTCACCGACTTGCGGAGTTCGACGATCTCCCTCTTGAGCAGGTAGATGTGCTCGACCGCGACGGTGTTCCGCGGGCTGAACACCGCCTCCTCCATGCCGTCGACGTCGTGTTCGATGGCCTGGGTGACCTCGAGGTACGTATCGACGACATGGTCGGCCACCGCGTGCAGGACGGCATAGGGGCCGAGCGCAAGCCGCTCCTGGTTCTCCTCGAGGGAGCGCCGGACGTTCGCGAGCCCGGAATGATCGCCGTGCCGCACGGTCACGACGTAGTCGGCGCCCACGAAGGCCATGATCTCGCCGGTCTCCACGATCTCACTGGCGGTCGCCACCGAATCGTGTGGCACATAGTTGACGGTCCGCAGCACCAGGAACAGGATGTCGTCGTAGCGTTCGAGTTTGGGCCGCTGGTGCGCGTGGACAGCGTCCTCGACCATGAGTTCGTGCAGGCCGAACGTCTCGGCCACGCTCTCCATCTGACCTTCGTCGGGTGCGAGGAGTCCGACCCACACGAATCCCCGGCCACGCCGCCGAACCTCGGCGAGGGCAGCCTGATGGGTGTACTTACCGGGCAGACGGATGCCGTCCACGTACACGCCGCAGTCCACCACGGCGCGGGCGGTGGGGATGCGGATCCGGGGACCCGCGGATTTGTCGCGGCCTTGTGCGGGAAGTGAGGGCATGGGTGCGAGCACTCCCTTCAGCGTCGAGACCGAGGACTTCGTGTCGCGCAATCCTACGTGAGCACCGGAGTCCCGAATCCCCGACGATCGGACGACACGACACCGCTCGACGTACGCACGCCCGGACCCTTCCCGAGCGCACCTGACACACTGGGCAGGTGCGCATCGATCTCCACACTCACTCGACGGCGTCGGACGGTACCGACAGTCCGGCAGACCTCGTGCGCGCGGCCGGTGCCGCGGGTCTGGACGTCGTGGCCATCACCGATCACGACACCACGGCGGGGTGGGCAGAGGCGGTTGCGGCGATGCCTGCCGGGTTGACCCTGGTCCGGGGCATGGAGATGTCCTGCGCGGGCCGGGGTGAGGACGGTCGTCCCGTCGCGGTTCACCTGCTGGCCTACCTCTTCGATCCCGCGCACGCCGCGTTCGCGCGGGAACGTGAGCGGTTGCGAACCGAGCGGGTCGTCAGGATCCGGGCCATGGCCGAGCTGATGATGGAGGACGGCCTGCCCATCGACGCAGACGAGGTCCTGGCGGCAGCGGGTCCCGCCGCGGGTCGCCCACATCTGGCGAGGGCGCTGATGCGGGCCGGAGTGGTGAGCAGCGTCAATGAGGCGTTCGTCGACCTGTTGGCGCCGCGGGGCCGGTACTTCGTCGACAAATCCGACACCCCTTTGGACGAGGCGGTTCAACTGGTGGCCGAGGCCGGAGGGGTGAGCGTTCTCGCCCACGGGCGGGCGCGGGCGCGGGGACGGCTGCTGTCGCTCGATCACGTCCGGGAGCTGGCCGGTGAGGGTCTACACGGGCTCGAGGTGCATCATCCCGACCATTCTTCGGCCGATGTCGCGGTCCTTCAGGGACTGGCCGACGAATTGGGGCTCGTCGTCACCGGATCTTCCGATTACCACGGGACGAACAAGACGATCCGGCTGGGCGAGTTCGGCACGGACCCCGACGAGTTCGACAAGCTCGCCTCCAAAGCCTCCGGTACACAGGTGATTTCGGCATGACTGCACGCGATTCGGACCGCTACGGCAACCGCGACCGCTACGACCCTCACGGCTACGACGCTGACCGTGACGACCCCTACGGCCCGACGACGCCGAGGTCCGTGCCCCCGCGCGAGCCACGTCGCAGCTCACTTGTCGTCAGGGCGTCGCGCGCGTTCAGTGGCGCCGTCGCGGCCGGTGTGGTGATCCTGTGTCTCGTCGTGATCGGGTCCGCCTATGTTGGCGGCGGCAGGGGATTCCCGGGGCCGGGAGCGGTCTCGATCACCGCGCACATCGTCGCGTCCGTGGTCGTGGTCGTGGCCCAGCGGATCGCCGACCGCCGCGACGGTCTCGCCGCCGTGCTCGCATCTGTCGCCGTCCTCGCCGCGGCAGCGCTTCTGCTGGCCACCCAATGGTGGGGTTGACCGACGCTCGGAGAGTTATGTGAAACCGGCTCTCACGGTGACCCGTCGGTAACTTGTTCTCACAGGTAGAAGCCGGAAAACGTGAGACGTCTGACTCCCGTGGCGATTTGATTGTGCAGCGATCTTCGTGCTTGACTTAGCATCACTCCGACGTCGGCGCCACCGCCCTTCGGCGGGGATTTATGGCAGCGTTGCCAAGGGCTCACCCGCCCAGCGCCATCCACGCTTCGGAAGTTCTGCGGCCAAAGTGATCGCGCGCACCGGAAGCTTCACCAGTTGTCGTTCGCGGAGTAACTACGTAGATCAGCGCCGATCCGCATGGTTACTTCACAGTAACCCGGCCCCGAGTGAGCCTGGACTTAGCAGGAGTGTCATCGTGTCCATCGTGTCCGAACCCACCACACCGCAGAAGGTCGAGCTGACCGACGAGGAGATCTTCGCCGGCCACATCGGGGGGAAGCTCTCGGTAGAGACCACGACCGCCCTCGATACCCAGCGCGCCCTGTCCATTGCCTACACGCCCGGCGTCGCGCAGGTTTCCCGCGCGATCCACGCCGACGAGACCCTCGCCGACCGCTACACCTGGACCAGCCGCCTCGTGGTCGTCGTCTCCGACGGCTCCGCGGTACTCGGCCTCGGCGACATCGGTCCCCGCGCCTCCCTTCCGGTGATGGAAGGCAAGTCCGCACTGTTCAAGAACTTCGCGGGCCTCAATTCCATTCCGCTGGTGCTCGACACCAAGGACCCCGACGAAATCGTCGAAACCCTCATCCGGTTGCGCCCGAGTTTCGGCGCGGTCAACCTCGAGGACATCTCCGCACCGCGCTGCTTCGAGATCGAGAAGCGCGTGATCGAGGCCCTGGACTGCCCCGTCATGCATGACGATCAGCACGGCACCGCGATCGTGGTCCTCGCCGCCCTCAAGGGTGCGGTGAAGGTACAGAAGCGGGACATCTCCTCGCTGCGCGTCGTCATCTCCGGCGCCGGCGCCGCCGGTGTCGCCTGCGCGAACATCCTGCTCGCCGCCGGCATCGCCGACGTGACGGTTCTCGATTCCAAGGGCATCGTCTCGGCCGACCGCAAGGACCTGAACGAGGTCAAGGTCGACCTCGCGGCCCGCACCAACCCCACCGGACGGCACGGCGGGATCGTCGAAGCCCTCGACGGCGCGGACGTGTTCCTCGGAGTGTCCGCGGGCACCGTTCCCGAAGAACTCATCGCGACCATGGCGGACGACGCCATCGTCTTCGCGCTGTCGAACCCGGACCCGGAAATCCACCCCGAGGTCGCGAAGAAGCACGCGGCGATCGTGGCCACCGGGCGTAGCGACTTCCCGAACCAGATCAACAATGTGCTCGCCTTCCCCGGTGTGTTCCGCGGTGCCCTCGACGCCGGCGCCCGCCGGATCACCGAAGGCATGAAGCTTGCCGCCGCCGAGGCAATCCTCTCGGTCGTCGGTGACGAGCTGGCTGTAGACAAGATCGTTCCCAGCCCGCTCGATCCTCGCGTCGCCCCCGCTGTTGCGGAGGCAGTCGCCGCCGCTGCTCGCGCAGAAGGCGTCACCGACTAGCGAGAATCCGTTGAACACCCCGGACCGGAGCCCGCACCAAGGTTCCCGCCCGGGGTGTTTGCCGTTCTAGCGGGACTTCGCGGCGGCGGCCAGGTCGGCCCACTCCTGGGCGCTGGTTCCACGACGTAGCCGGCCGGTGCCCGGGACGGATGCCCACACCGCGAGCGCGAGAAGCCCGTCGACGACGAGGGCCAGGATCGTCACGAGGAGCGCACCGACCAGTACCCGGTCGTACTGACGCAAGGCGAGTCCGTCGAAGATGTACCGTCCGAGCCCGCCGAGGTTGACGTACGCGGCCACCGCTGCGGTTGCAATGATCTGCAATGTGGCGTTGCGCAGTCCGCCGAGCATGAGCGGCAGCGCATTCGGTGCCTCCACGCGACTGAGGACCTGCCACTCGGTCATGCCCATCGCGCGGGCGGCGTCTACCACCGTCCGGTCGACGTTCGCGACACCGGAGTAGGTGCCGGCCAGTAGCGGCGGAATGCCGAGTACCACCAGGGCGAGGATCGGCGGGATGAGACCGAGCCCGAGGAGCAGCACGAGGAAGGTCAGCAGGCCCAACGTGGGCAGTGAACGTAGCGCGTTGACAAGGCCCACCACCAGCACCTCGCCTCTGCGCAGATGGCCGATGACCGCACCGAGCGGAACCGCGACGGCGGCCGAGAGGGCGACGGCGAGAAGGCTGTACCAGAGGTGCTCGAGGATGCGCGCCCCGATTCCGGCCCTGCCCTCCCAGTTGGCCGGATCCACAATGTAGTCCCACGCCCCGCCGAAGATGCTCATGCCGCCGCCGCCTCCTTCTTCTGCCGCGTCCATGGTGTGAGCGCACGGGCGAGGAGGAACAGCGCCAAATCGAAGACCAGTGCGAGGACGACGATGGCGATGATCCCCGCGAGAATCTGATCGGGATAGTCACGCTGGTAGCCGCGGGTGAAGAGGGTCCCGAGACCGCCGATCCCGATCAGCGAACCGACCGAGACCAGCGAAATGTTGGTGACCGCCACCACGCGCACACTTGCCGCGAGAACCGGTAGCGCCAAAGGCAACTCGACTGTCAATGCCCGACGCAAGGGTGTGAAACCCATCGCATTCGCGGAGTCGACGACGTCGGCGGGAACCGAGTCGAGGGCCTCCGGGACGGCGCGAACGAGCAGGGCGGTGGAATAGATGGTCAGGGCGATCACCACATTGAGCGGATCGAGGATCTGCAGTCCGACGACGGACGGGATGGTGACGAAGAGGGCCAGCGAAGGAATCGTGAACGCGACGCCGGCGATGGTCGTGGTGACCTTGCGCAGCACCGATGCACCCCGGATCGCGGTGCCCACCGGGACGGCGATGACCAGGCCGAGTAGAAGTGGCATCAGCGCCAGGTACAGGTGGGTCTTCGTCAGGTCGACGACTACGGAGAAATTGTCGATGAGCCACCGCACAGGATCACGGCCTGTCGGGAGAAGTGGACGCGGGCGCGAAGAACTGCTCGTTTCGCGCGCGATCCTCCGCGGCCCGCTGCTGCGTCAGCTTCTCGATGACCTCGGACCCGAGGATGCCGCCGCGGGCGGCACCGTCCCTGTCGATGGCCACACCTATCCCCGACGGCGACGAGATGGCCGCATCCAACGCTTGCCGCAGGTCTCCGCCCGGCGGGAACAGTGAGCCGCCTGCGGCGGTACATTCCGACAGCGGGCGGCCCGAGCGCAACCCTTCGACGCCCGTGACGTCGATCCAGCCCCGCGGAACACCGGAATCGGTCACCACGAGCGCCCAATCACCGCGGTCGAGCCGCAGTGTGCGCACCTCCCGTTCGGTGGCCGTCCGGAGGGGATGAAGGGAAACCTCGTCTGCCGTGCGGAACGACAGGCCGCGATAGCCGCGGTCGCGGCCGACGAATCCGGCGACGAAATCAGTGGTCGGCGCGGACAGCACCGTGTCGGGCGCATCGTATTGCTGCAATCGGCCGCCCGGTCCGAAGACTGCCAGCCGGTCACCGAGCTTGACCGCCTCGTCGATATCGTGCGTCACGAACACAATGGTCTTGCGCAGGTCGGCCTGCAATCGTTGCATCTCCGCCTGCAAATCCTCGCGGACCACGGGGTCCACCGCGCTGAACGGTTCGTCCATCAGCAGAATGGGCGGGTCGGCAGCCAGCGCCCTGGCCACGCCCACACGCTGCTGCTGCCCACCCGACAGCTGGCCGGGATAACGGCCCGCCAGCGCGGGGTCGAGACCGACCCGTTCGAGCACCGACAGCGCAGCCATACGGGCCGCACGGCGGGAGTCACCGCGCAGGACCGGTACGGTGGCGACGTTGTCGATCACGGTGCGATGCGGTAGCAGTCCAGCGCTTTGGATCACGTAACCGATCCCGAGGCGAAGCTTCACTGCATCGGTGGAGGCGATGTCCCGGCCGTCGACCGAGATGGTTCCGGCCGTCGGAGTGATCATCCGGTTGATCATGCGCATCGATGTGGTCTTGCCGCAGCCGGAAGGCCCGACGAAGACTGTGAACGACTCCGCGTCGATATGCAGATCGAGGTTGTCGACCGCCGTGGTGCCGTCCGGGTACCGCTTGGTGACGCCCGAAAATGTGATCACCGTCGACTCCTCAGGAGACCGGCTTGTCGAGCCCCTGGTCTACGACCCACTGCTTCGCGGCTGCGGCCGGCTCCGTCTTGGCGTCACCGGACACGGCATCGTTCAACTTCACCAGCTCCTCCGTCGTCAGCTTCGCGGACAGTGCGTCGAGCGCTCGAGTCAGCTCTGCCGTCGACTTGGCTGCGCGCACCACCGGAACGACGTTTTGAGCCGCAAAGTTGTTCTTCGGGTCCGTGAGCACCACAAAGTTGTTCTTCTCGATTGCCGGCGAGGTGGTGAAGATGTTCGCCGCGGTGATCTGCCCCGATGCCAGAGCCTCGACCGTGGCGGGGCCGCCGCCGTCCGCGATGGGGACGAAGCTGGCGGGTGCAATATCGAGTCCGTAGTTCTCCTTCAGTCCGGGCAGTCCGGCCCGGCGCTCTTGGAACTCGGCGGGTGCACCGAACTTGACCTCCGCCGAATGCGCTGCCAAGTCCGCGATCGAGGTCAGATTCCACTTCTGTGCGGTCTCCGCGGTAACGACGACGGCGTCCTTGTCCTCGGCTGGAGCGGCGGTGGTGATCGTCAACTCCGATCCGAGTGCACCCGGGAGTGCCGCGTTGACGTCCGCTGCGCTGGTGGCGGTCGACTGCGGGTCGAGGTACTGCAGCAGGTTGCCCGTGTAGTCCGGAATGACGTCGATCGACGCGTCCTTCAGCGCGGGAATGTAGGCCTCGCGGCTTCCGATGTCGAACTTCGTGGTCACGTCGAAACCATTGGCGCGGAGGACCTCGGTGTAGATATTGGCCACCGTCTCGGACTCCGGGAAGTTCGCCGAACCCACGATGACGGCGTGTGCGTCGTCACCGGACCCTTCGCCCTCGGCCGACAACGGATCGGAACCGCCCCCGCACGCGGCGAGGGAGACCACGGCAACCGTGGCGACTGCGAGGCCGCCCAGAGTGCGGCGGGCGAACCCGCGACCCGAGGATGTGTTCGAGGTGCGCATGCGCGTCCTTCCGTTTGTTCACTACTGCCGCATGATCGGGAGATCCGGTGGGCACACCGCCGGGCCGATGTGGCGTCAGTGTAACGATAGGCAGGTGGGCAACACTGGTTTCGGCTCAGCGTGATGCGAGGGAAGGCGTGCGAGGTGGCACAGACAGGTAAGGGCGGATCGGGGATCGGGAGTTCCCGGAAGTCCGCTCGTCTCGGGGCGTGGGCGGCAGCGTCGGTGCTGATTGTGGTTCCCGGCGCGCTGTCGGCCTGCGATGTCGACAACACTGCTCTCGACGGTTCCGCGGGACAGACCTCGGGTGAGGTGGTGGTGGGGTCGGGAGACACGGCGGAAAGCCGGGTCCTGGCCGAAATCTACGCGGGCGCTCTCCGTTCGACGGGTGCGCCGGCATCCACCGAGACGGGCCTGGGTGACCGCACCTCCTATCTTCGGCGGCTCGATGCGGGCGAAGTGACGTTGGTGCCCGAGTTCACTGGCCGGCTGCTGCGCTACTACGATCCGGAGTCGACCGAAAGAGAACAGGACGAGGTATTCGAGGCGCTGAGTCAGGCGCTGCCGCAAGGTCTTTCGATCTCAGACTATGCGGCGGCGGAGGATCGGTCCGCGTTGGCGGTGTCTGCGGACGCGTCTACCCGGATGGCGGTGACGACGCTCGACGAGCTCATTCCCGCGTGCAGTCGTAGCTCCGCGGTGCTCACCCCCGATTTCGAGGCCGGCTCACTCGCCGATCTGACCGGTTGCACGTTCGCGCAGACGCGCGCGGTTCCGGACGGAGCTGCGGCGGTCGCGGAACTCTCCGTCCCCGCACAGGTGGATGGCGTCGTGGTGGCAGGAGTGACCACCGCGACCCCGGAAGTCGCGAGCTCGGGCCTCGTTCTGCTGGACGACGACGAGCCGATCTTCACAGCCCAGAACGTGGTGCCGCTCTACCGGGTCGGGGCGCTCGGTGAGCCCCAGATCAAGGCACTGAACGTGGTGGCGGGGGAGCTGACGACAGCGGACCTGGCCGACATGATCGGCCAGGTCCGCGGTGGTGCCGATTCAGCCGACGTCGCTCGTGTCTGGCTGGATGCACATGTGTGATTTCAGGTAAGCCCCGAGTTCGGCGACGGCGTCCGCAGCCTCGCGTACCAACGAGGCCTGGAGGTGCGCAACGTGCCAGAGTCGGGCGTATTCGGTGAGCGTCACGTCGACGCCCGACTTCTCGAGCTTGTCGACGAACTCCAAGATCTGTGGATACAGAACCTCGTCGAGTCCGACGTGAACGACAGTGGGCGGAAACCCCTTCAAATCTCCGTGCAGCGGGGCATAACCGGGATCGAACTTGTCTCCGCTTCCCAGGTACTTCTCCGCGGCGTGGAACGACCACGCGGTATTCACCACGAGGTCGCGGTCCCGGATCGTGTCGCGCCGACCCGGATCGACCCACGGTGAGATGAGTCCCAACGCGGCCGGGGTGACCCCGTGCCGGTCGATCAGGCGCCGCGCCGTGGCCGCCGCCAGACCACCGCCCGCGGAGTCGCCGGCGATGGCCAGTCGACCTGTCTCGTACCCGTGTTCCGTGATCAGCTCGAGGAACGCCGCCACGGCATCCTCCAGCCCGGCAGGAAACGGATGTTCGGGAGCCAGGCGGTAGTCGAGTGTGTAGACCACGCTTCCGGATTCACGTGCCAGATGCGCGGCCAGCGACCGATGGGTCGCAGGCGAGCCGATGGTGTACGCGCCACCGTGGAGATAGAGCACGGCGGTCCGGCGCTCGGTGGCGCCCACCGTGATCCGCTCGGCGGGCCGGCCGGCCAGGGTGGCCGGGCGGCAGGCCGCCCCCTCCGGCATCTGCTGCAGCGGTGCGGCCATTTCGAGCAGCGCCCTCTGCACCGGATACGGCAGCCGCGAGTTGAGGCTCAGCCGGTAGAACGGCCGCAGCGCGGCGGCGACTACCGGGAGCGGCAAAGAGAAGCTCACGGCGACCTCAGTTCGGCTTGGGGAGGACGCGCGCGGCGACGGCGGCGACCACTCGCTGATAGCTCGGGCCGACCACGCGCACCCAGGCGTCCAGGAACTTCGCGTCGGCGCCGATCAGTACCCGCGCCTTACTCTTGCGCACACCCTTGACGATGGTGGCAGCAGCATCTTCCGGTGAGGTTCGGGCGAGCTTCTTGTCGAAGAACTGGGCGAACGTGTCCAAGTCTTCGCCGGGGCCTGCGGTGGCATTGCGGGCAATGGCTGTCTTGATGCCTCCCGGATGCACACAGGTCACCTTGACGGGATGCTTCGCAATCAGCATTTCCTGTCGCAGCGACTCGGTGAAGCCGCGGACCGCGAACTTCGCGGAGTTGTAGGCGGTCTGTCCCGGCATGGACAACAGACCGAAGAGGCTCGAGATGTTCACCAGGTGGCCGTCGCCCGAGGCAATGAGGTGCGGCAGAAATGCCTTGGTGCCGTTGACGACTCCCCAGAAGTCCACATCCATGATCCGCTCGATGTCCTTGAACTCGGACTTCTCGAACTCGCCGTGATATGCGATACCGGCGTTGTTGTAGACCTGGTTGATCTTGCCGAAGTGGGCATGCACGGCGTCGGCGTACGCGAGTACCGCTTCGCGCTCGGTGACATCCAGATGGTCTGACTTCACCTCGGCGCCGAGGGCGGCAACCTGTCGGGCCGTCTCGGCGAGACCGACGGTGTCCATGTCGGAGATCGCCAGTTTGGCGCCCTGCCCTGCCAGGTTGACGGCGAGAGCCCTGCCGATGCCCGAACCGGCGCCGGTGATCACGACCACCTTGCCTGCGAATGTGCTCACTGTGCTGCCACCTTGTCGTCGTCGAGGTCGATCTGTGCCGAGATGGTGAACGGGTCCGAGGCCTGACCGTTCACCTGCACCGGTGCGGGGAGGTCGGCGGCGGCCACACTGTCGTACGCCGCGAGGTCGAAACGCCGTGTCTGATTCCGGAACTGGAACGTGAACCCCGGCCACAGTGTCGTGTTGTTGCCGTGCTTGTCGAGGTACCAGCTGGCGCACCCGCCGTTGTTCCACACGCTGTGCGACAGCTTCTCCTGGAGGTCGGCGTTGTAGCGGTCCTGCGCGTCCTGCCGGACCTCGATTTTGCCGATGCCGAACTTGTCGAGGGTGTCGAGTGCGTCGACCAGGTAATTGAGCTGCGACTCGATCATGAAGACCATCGAGGTGTGGCCCAGTCCTGTGTTAGGACCCACGAGGAAGAACATGTTGGGGAAGTTCGCGATCGCCGCGCCCTTGTAACCCTGCTGCCCGCCCTCGTCGAAAACCTCGGCGAGCGAGCGGCCGTCCTTGCCGAAGATTCCCTGGAAGGTGGGGGAGTCGGTGACGTGGAAACCGGTGGCGACCACGATGGCGTCGACCTCGCGGACCGTGCCGGTCTTCGAGACGACTGCGTTGCCCTTGACCTCGGCGATGCCCTCGGTCACCAGGTCGACGTTGTCCTGCGCGAGCGTCGGGTAGTAGTTGTTCGAGATCAGCATGCGCTTGCAGCCGATCTGGAAATTCGGGGTGACCTTCTTGCGCAGGTCCTTGTCCTTGATCTGGCGGCGCAGGTGGCGCTCGGCCGCGAACTGCAGCGGCTTCATGAACACCGGCGCCTTCGCGAGCCCGACGACCTGGCTCTCACGCATCCAGTAGATCCCGCTACGGCACAGCTTCTGGAAACCGGGCAGGTACTTGAACGCGGCGTGCTCGGCCTTCGTGTACTCGCGGTCGGCGCGAGGCAGGATCCACGGGGCCGTGCGCTGGTAGACGTCGAGGTGTGACACCTTCTTGCCGATCGCCGGGACGATCTGGATGGCCGAGGCGCCGGTGCCGATGACGGCAACCCGCTTTCCCGTCAGGTCGGCGTCGTGGTTCCAGCGGGCGGAGTGGAAGATCTCGCCCTCGAACTCTTCGATGCCCTTGATGTCGGGAAGCGCCGGCTCGCACAGTGCACCGACCGCCGAGACGACGATCTTCGCGACGAAGTTCCCCTTGGTGGTAGTGACTTCCCACCGGGTGGTCTGCTCGTTCCAGTGCGCGGATGTCACGTCACAACCGAAAACATGGCGGTCGCGCACCTTGTACTTGTCCGCCACCGACTGGATGTACTTCTGGATCTCGGGCTGGGTCGAGAACGAGCGTGTCCACTCCGGGTTCAGCGCGAACGAGTAGGAGTACAGGTGCGAGGGCACGTCGCATGCTGCGCCCGGGTACGTGTTGTCGCGCCAGGTGCCGCCGACCTCCGCGCCGCGTTCGAGCACGAGGAAGTCGGTCTTGCCTGCCTGGGTGAGCTTGATGGCCGCGCCCAACCCGGCGAACCCGCTGCCGATGATCAAGGTGTCGACGTGTCGGGCACCCGCGGTCGTGTCGTAAGTGTCTGTGACGGGAAGACTCATGCAAGAGACAATAGGGCGCTATTGAGGGGTAGTCAATAGCTATTGACCTCCGTTCAGTAAGATGCTGTCATGGACGTCGTGAAGCGGACCCGTCTCAGCCCGGAGCAACGACGGGCGCAATTGATCGACCTCGGTGTGAAGATGCTGGCGCAACGGCCGCTCGAGCAGATCTCGGTCGAGGAGATCGCCGACCAGGCCGGAGTCTCGCGGGGACTGCTCTTCCATTACTTCGCCTCGAAGCACGACTTCCATCTCGCCATCGTGCGCCACTCCAGCAGCGAGATGCTGGCCCGGACCGCGCCCGACCCCTACGTGGACGACGCCCGGGATCCGTTGCAGATTCTGCGGTCCGTATTGGCCGCATACGTCGACTACGTGTCGGAGAACCGTGGCACCTACGTCTCGCTGCTTCGAGGCACAGCCAGTGGCGACCCCGACATGCGGGCTGTCTTCGAGGAGACCCGGGCAATGATGTCCGAGCGCACCCTCGAGCAGCTCCCGATCCTCGGCGTCGAGCGGACACCCGCGGTGGAACTGACCGTCCGTGGCTGGATCGCATACGTCGAGGAGGTCACGATCAGCTGGTTGCGCGATCCGCAGCTCACCCGCGAGCAATTGATAGAACTCAACGTACAAGCGCTGCCCGCCCTCGCGGTCGCGGCGGCGCCCGAGATCGCCGCAGCACTGGTCGCGGCCACCAGCGCAAGCCCCTAATCGGGCAGGTCCGGATACCACAAAACCGGGCCGAGTTCGCTTCGTGCAGCGAACTCGGCCCGGCTCAGTGGTGGTTCAGTCGATGTCAGCCGAAGGCTTCGTCGATAATCTCCTGCTGTTCGACAGCGTGGACCTTGCTCGAACCCGAGGACGGTGCCGACATCGAACGGCGCGAAATCCGCTTGATCCCGGCGAGTTTCTCCGGGAGCAACTCGGGCAGAGAAAGACCGAAGAACGGCCATGCACCCTGGTTGGCCGGCTCCTCCTGAACCCACCGGAATTCGGCGGCGTTCGGGTAGCGATCGAGCGTCTCACGCAGGCGACGGCTCGGCACCGGGTACAGCTGCTCGATACGGACGATCGCGATGTCGTCGCGGTTGTCCTTGTGCTTCTTCGCGAGCAGTTCCCAGTACAGCTTGCCGCTGACGAGGAGCACCCGGGTTACCTTGCTGCGGTCGCCGTCCCCGGTCTCGTAAACCGGCTCTTCGAAGACGGACCGGAACTTGCCGGTGGTGAAGTCCTCGATATCGGACACGGCGGCCTTGTTGCGCAGCATCGACTTCGGCGTGAATACCACCAGCGGGCGGCGGATTCCGTCGAGCGAGTGGCGACGCAGCAGGTGGAAGTAGCTGGCCGGCGTGGACGGCACGGCCACCGTCATCGATCCCTCGGCGCACAGCTGGAGGAAGCGCTCGATACGGCCGGACGTGTGGTCCGGACCCTGACCCTCGTGACCGTGCGGAAGGAGCAGCACGACGTCGGACAGCTGACCCCACTTGGCCTCACCGGAGGAGATGAACTCGTCGATGATGGACTGCGCACCGTTGACGAAGTCACCGAACTGGGCTTCCCAGAGCACGAGGGCGTCCGGGTTGCCCACGGAGTAGCCGTACTCGAAACCGACGGCGGCGAACTCGCTCAGTGCGGAGTCGTAGACCAGGAACTTGCCCGGGTTCTCGCTGCCGAGGTTCTGCAGCGGCGTGTACTCCTCGCCCGTCTTGCGGTCGATGAGCACCGAGTGACGCTGCGTGAACGTACCGCGGCGGGAGTCCTGACCCGAGAGGCGAACCATCTTGCCCTGGTCGACCAGCGAGCCGAAGGCGAGCAGTTCCGCGAACGCCCAGTCGATCTTGCCTTCGCGAGACATTTCGCGGCGCTTCTCGATGACCGGCTTGACACGCGGGTGCACCGAGAAACCCTCGGGCACGTTGACGAACGCGTCACCGATCCGCTCGAGGACCGAACGATCGACCGCGGTGGTCAGCTTGGTGGGCAGCGGCTGGTCGAGCTCGACCGACTCACTCGGCTCGGGCTTGTACTTCTCCAGCTCGCGAACCTCGTTGAACACCCGTTCCAGCTGTCCCTGGTAGTCGCGGAGAGCGTCTTCGGCTTCCTTCAGCGAGATGTCACCACGGCCGATCAGCGATTCGGTGTAGCTCTTACGAACGCTGCGCTTGGTGTCGATCACGTCGTACATCGCCGGCTGGGTCATCGACGGGTCGTCGCCCTCGTTGTGACCGCGACGGCGGTAGCAGATCATGTCGATGACGACGTCCTTCTGGAACTTCTCCCGGAAGTCGACAGCGAGCTGGGCAACCCACACGCAGGCCTCGGGGTCGTCACCGTTGACGTGGAAGATCGGCGCGCCGATCATCTTCGCGACATCGGTGCAGTACTCGGAGGAACGTGAGTGCTCCGGGGCGGTGGTGAAGCCGACCTGGTTGTTGACCACGATGTGGACGGTGCCGCCGGTGCGGTACCCGCGCAGCAGCGCGAGGTTGAGCGTCTCCGCCACCACGCCCTGACCCGCGAATGCGGCGTCACCGTGCAGCATCAACGGCAGGACGGTGAAGCCGTCCTCACCCTTGTCGAGGATGTCCTGCTTGGCGCGGACCAGTCCCTCCAGGACCGGGTCGACGGCCTCGAGGTGGGACGGGTTGGCGGTGAGCGACACCGTGATGTCGTTGTCGCCGAACATCTGGATGTACGTGCCCTCGGCACCGAGGTGGTACTTCACGTCACCGGAGCCGTGCGCGGCAGCCGGGTTCATGTTGCCCTCGAACTCCGTGAAGATCTTGGAGTACGGCTTACCCACGATGTTCGCCAGCACGTTCAGACGACCACGGTGAGGCATGCCGATGACGACCTCGTCGAGCTGGTGCTCGGCGGCCTGGTCGATGACGGCGTCCATCATCGGGATGACGGACTCGGCGCCCTCGAGGGAGAAGCGCTTCTGGCCGACGTACTTGGTCTGCAGGAAGGTCTCGAATGCCTCGGCGGCATTCAGCTTGCTCAGGATGTACTTCTGCTGAGCGACCGTCGGCTTGACGTGATGCGCCTCGACGCGGTCCTGCAGCCACTGCTGCTGTTCCGGTTCGAGGATGTGCGTGTATTCGACGCCGACGTGGCGGCAGTACGCGTCGCGCAGCACGCTGAGCACGTCGCGGAGCTTCATCTTCTCCTGGCCGTGGAAGCCACCGACCTTGAACTCACGGTCGAGATCCCACAGGGTCAGGTCGTGCGTGATGACGTCGAGGTCCGGGTGGCTGCGGAACTTGTCCTTGACGAACTGCAGCGGATCGGTGTCGGCCATCAGGTGACCGCGGTTGCGGTACGCGGCGATCAACTCGAGGACGCGCGTGTTCTTGTCGACCGCGCCTTCGGGCACATCCTGACGCCAGCGGACCGGCTCGTACGGGATGTGCAGCGCGTGGAAGATCTCGTCGTAGAACTCGTCGCTGATCAGAAGGTTGTGAATGGTCCGGAGGAAGTCGCCGGACTCGGCACCCTGGATGATGCGGTGGTCGTACGTCGAGGTGAGCGTCATCAGCTTGCCGACGCCCATGTCGGCAATGCGCTCGTCGCTCGCGCCCTGGAATTCGGCGGGGTACTCCATGGCACCGGCACCGATGATGGCGCCCTGTCCCTGCATCAGACGCGGCACGGAGTGCACGGTGCCGATGCCACCGGGATTGGTGAGGGAGATGGTGACGCCCGAGAAGTCCTCACCGGTGAGCTTGCCGTCACGCGCGCGCCGGACGATGTCCTCGTAGGCGCTGTAGAACTGCGTGAAGTTGTGCGTTTCGGTGTTCTTGATGGCGGCGACGACGAGGGACCGGCTGCCGTCCTTGCCCGGCAAATCGATTGCCAGGCCGAGGTTGGTGTGCGCGGGCGTGACGGAGTGCGGCTTGCCGTCGATCTCCGCGAAGTGCCGGTTCATGTTGGGGAACGCCTTGACCGCCTGCACGATCGCGTAACCCAGCAGGTGGGTGAAGGAAATCTTGCCGCCGCGGGTACGGGCGAGGTGGTTGTTGATGACGATCCGGTTGTCGAACATCAGCTTCGCAGGGATGGCGCGAACACTGGTGGCGGTCGGAATGGCCAGCGAGGCCGACATGTTCTTCGCGACGGCAGCAGCGGCGCCGCGCAGAACCTTCGTTTCTTCGGCAGCGGTCTCGGGAGCGGACGCCTTCGCGGGCGACTCCTTGGCCGGTGCGGTCTTGGCCGGCGCGGCCTTCGGTGCGGCCGTTTTGGGCGCCGCGGCCTTGGGAGCTGCACCGTTGGCAGCGGACTTCGCCGGGGCGCCGTCGCCCGTCTTGGTCGCCGACGTGGGTGCGGTCTCGGCCTTGGCGGCCGGGGGCGGCGACGTCTTGCCGGGGGGAGCGGCAGCAGATGCGGCGGTGGTGGTGCCGTTCGTGCCGCGTCCGTTGGCTACGCCGGCCTTGGCGGCGGCATCGGGGGAGTAATCCGTCAGAAATTCATGCCAACTCGCGTCCACGGACGACGGATCGTCCTGGAAACGCTGGTACATTTCGTCGACCAACCACTGGTTCTGTCCGAACTGGGATGTAGAGCTGCTGCTCACGGCAGGTGTTCGCCTCGTTTCTATTTCGGTACCCGATCAGAGCGCCTATATACATGAGAGTAGCCCTCGCGTGTGACGTGCGAATCGCCAGGCCTGCACGTGTGAGCTGTCTCACGGCCATCGGATGGGGTCACCATCGATGACGGTTCTCGCCCCGCGATTATTCCCTGCACCGCTCTCGGCCGCATCCCACAGTCCCGCATAGTGGCCACCTGCCGAGCGCAGGGTGGCGTGCGATCCGGTCTCCACGATCCTGCCTCCGTCGATGACGAGGATCACGTCGGCGCGCGCTGCGGTGGCCAGTCGGTGGGCTACCACGACCGACGTCCGGCGCCGGGTCACGCGGCTGCCGGCCTCGAGAACCAGCTGCTCTGTGGCCGGATCGAGGGTCGCGGTGGCCTCGTCCAGGAGCAGGAGGTCGGGGTCGACCAGTTCGGCACGAGCAAGCGCGATCAACTGGCGCTGACCGGCCGACAACCCCTGTCCTCGCTCGCCGATGGGGTGACGCATCCCACCCCGTAGCCGGCCGATCGTGCCGAGCGCTCCCACCGCGCGGGCGGCATTCTCGATCTCCTCGCGGCTCGCGTCGGGCCTGCCGTACGCGATGTTGGTCGCGACCGTGCCGGTGAACAGATGCGCCTCCTGCGGGACCACGCCCAGTCGCCCGCGGTACTCACCGAGCGAATAGCGACGCAGATCGACGTCGTCGACGAGTACGGAGCCGGACGTCGGGTCGTAGAAGCGGGCGAGCAGTTTCACGATGGTGGATTTGCCCGCCCCGGTCTTGCCGACCAGCGCCACCGTGGCGCCCGCCGGAATGTGGAGGTCGATGTCGGTCAGCGCGTCACTCTCCGCGCCGGAATAGCGGAAGCGGACGTCGCGCAGACGCACCTCGCCTCTCAGGTGCCCGTCGATCCGAGTGCGATGGTCGCCGGCGGCACGCTCGATGGAGCTCGGCGTGCGGAGCAGATCGCCGATTCGGAGTAGGCCGACACTGGCCTGCTGATAACCGTCGAACACCTGCGACAGCTGCTGGATGGGCCCGAACAGCAGGCCGAGGTACAGCACGAAGGCGACGAGCGTTCCCGACGACGTCTCGCCGCCCGCGACCTGCCGGGCACCGACGAACACGACGGCGGCCAGCGCCAGATCCGAGAGGAACGCGATGAACGGGAAGTACAGCGAGATCGCGCGCTGGGACCGCATGCGGCTGCGGCGGTAACTGTCGGCGCGTTCGGCGAACCTGCGGGCGGCGAACTCTTCGCGGCGGTAGGCCTGCGCGGCGCGCAATCCCGCGATGTTTTCCTGGAACTCGGCGTTGACGAGGGAAATCCGTTCCCGGGACACCGTGTAGGCCACCGACGAGATCCGGCGAAAGATCAGCGTCGCGATCACGAGGGGCGGGATGACGGCGAGGGCGACGACGGCGAGAGTGAGGTCGGTGACGACGAGTGCGACCGAGATCCCCACGACGGTGAGCACACTGACCACCGCGGTGGACATCCCGGTCTGGATGAACGACGACAACGCGTCGACGTCGGTGGTCATGCGGGTCATGATCCGGCCCGAGAGCTCCCGCTCGTAGTAGTCGAGGCCGAGCCGCTGCAGGTGCGCGTAGCTGCGCACCCGGAGTCCGAAGAGGACGCGTTCACCTGCGCGGGCGGTGAGCACCGTCATCGCCGCGACCACCAGCCAGTCGGCGGCGACGAGGGCGATTCCGACCGCGGTGGCGGTCCACAGTGTCGCCGAGTCCTGCGGGAGCACCCCGCTGTCGATGGCGAATCGCACGATGGAGGGGAAGGCGATCCCGGCGAGGGAATCGAGCGCGAGGCAGGCGACGACGGCGAACAGTAGGCCGCGGACCGGTCGCAGGATGCGCGACAGGTGGAAGTTGGGTTCGGGTAGCCGCAGGGTGCGGGTGTCGAGGCCCGGACTCTCGAGAGCGGGAGGCAGAGCGTCGACTGCAGCCTGCAGTTCGGGGGTGGCCGCGATGTTTCCCAGGGCGCCGGCCATCGGTCCGCCGCCGCCACGACCTCCGCCGCCGGGTCCGGTGGCGGGCGCCGGGGTCCTCCCGGCCGTGGTGGCGGCGAGAGTGGCGTCCGGCACCTCTCGGGGGCTCTCGGGCCACAGTTCCGTTGCTGAAGGGATGCGCTGGGTCGACATCGGATCGGCCGCGCGCGGGCCTGCTTCCGAACCGTTTCCCTCCTCGGGGGACGCGAACAGTGCACGGAACAGGGCGCACCGTTCGTCGAGTTCGGCCACCGTGCCGCTGTCGATGATCGTTCCGCCGTCGAGGACGGCCACCCGATCGGCGAGGGACAGGGTGGAACGTCGGTGCGCGAGGACGAGCGCGGTGCGGCCGCGGCCCGCCCGGAGCGACTCGAAGATGGACGCCTCGGTGGTCGCATCCACGGCGGACGTCGCATCGTCGAGAATCAGGATCCGCGGGTCGGTGAGCAGCGCGCGGGCCAGGGCGATCCGCTGGCGTTGTCCCCCCGACAGTGTGAGACCGCGTTCCCCGACCACGGTGTCGTAGCCGTCGGGTAGGGCGGAGACGAACTCGTCGGCCGCCGCCATCGTCGCCGCTTCACGGATTTCCTCGGCGCTGGCATCGGGCCTGCCGAGTGCGATGTTGGCGGCGATGGTGTCGGAGAAGAGGAACGGTTCGTCGAAGACGAGGCTTACGGCTTCACGAAGGTGCTCGGCGCTGAGCTGGGCGACGTCGAACACGTCCTCGCCGGATGTCAGCGCAACGGTGCCCGAGGAGGGCGCGTAGAACCGGGGAAGCAGCAGCGATAGCGCCGTCTTCCCGGAACCCGCCATTCCCACCACCGCGACCGTCTCACCGGGGGCGATCTGCAGGTCGAGCCCACGAAGGATGTCGCGGCCCGGCTCGAACCCGAAGGTGACCGACCGCAGATCGACGCCGAGCGGTCCGCCCGGCAGCGGGGTGGGGTGCGGCGGATCCGCGACCTCCGGTTCGGTGTCGATCACCTCGTACACCCGTTCCACGGCCGCCCGGGACAGTTGCGCCATGATCACCACGGACGACAGGGTGCGGGTCACCGCCGTCATCGTCGTGACGTAGGTGGCGAAGGCGAGGAAGGTGCCGATCGTGATGGAGCCGTGCAGGGCCAGGTAGCCGCCGACCGCGATGACACCGACGAGCCCCAGCTGGGGGAGTGCGGCCATGGTGGGCGTGAAGCGGGAGTTGATGCGTGCGGCCCGCAGACGTTCCGCATACAGCGCCCGACTGTGGTGTTCGAGCTGATCGACGGCCCGCCGTTCCTGCCCGAAGCCCTTCACGACGCGCACCCCGGTGACCGTCTCCTCGACGTGTTGTGCGAGGTCGGCTGCCCGCTGCTGGGCGGACCACGTGGCGGCGAACAGCGTGGGGCGCATCGCGTAGACGACGAGACAGACGAGCGGGACGATCACCAGCGCGACCACCGTCAGCAACGGGGAAAGCCACACCATGATGCCGAGGGCGAGGACGAATTGAAGCAACGCGCCCGCCGACAACGGGACCATCGCGAGGAGTCCCTGCACCAGTTGCAGATCGGTGATGGACCGCGACACCACCTGGCCGGTGCGAATCTGGTCCTGACCACGTCCGTCGAGGCGTTGCAGGGCACCGAGCAGACCCAGCCTGAGGTCGTGCTGGACGTCGAGCGACAGCTTGCCCGCCAGCATCCGCCGGCCGTACTGACACGCGAAGCGCACACAGGCGAGGAGCGCGATCAGGAGTGCTGCAATGCCGATGACCTCGGTGGCGCGATCCGTACCTGCGGCGTCGACCGCGTACTTGGTGAGCAGCGGGAACGAGATGTCGATGCCCGCCGCGACGACCGTCACGGTCAGTGCCCCGACGGTCGCGCGGCGATGTGCCCAGCACTCGGCGCTGAGCCGGCGTATCCAGCCGGGCCGTGCCGTGTCGCGTCCGCGCGTGGGCTCCCGCTCGATCACTGAGCCGGATGTACTCTCACCTGCCGCTGTGTCCACGTTAGCCACTGTGTCCACGTTAGCGCTGCGCTCCGACACCCCAGTCGGGGCGTTCCTCAGGTGATGTCGCGACTGCGGGTCAGGGCCCATCCGGCGAGGGTGAAGAGTGCCGTCCACACCACCACCGCGATCGGTGCGGCGGGCCACAACGGCAACCAGTCGATGTCGTTGCCCGCGGCCGCGTTGGCGACGGATCCCAGGGTGGCAGACACGGGGAGGACGTCGCCCACCGCGCCGATGCCGATGCCGCTGAGGATCGATCGCAGGATCATCTCGCCGAGGGTGTACCACACGACAAGTGAGATACAACTGCCTACGGAGGAGCCGGTCAGCATCGACATCCCGCCACCGATCAGCGCCCAGCATGCGGCAGCAACCAAGGCAGCGGCCAACATCGCGAAGAGGGAACCTCGCAGTGCGAAGTTCTCCCCGCCGAACGTCAGCAGCAGGGCGACGCTGACCATCTCGACGACGAGGCAGTAGAAGAATCCGAACGCGGCAGTGACGGCCAGTTTCGCGCCGATCACCCCGTCTCGGCCACGTGCGGTGAGGAAAGTGGTGGTCAGTGTCTTGTAGCGGAACTCGGTACCGGCATTCACTGCTCCGAAGAGGGCGGCGAAGAGCACGACGAGCGACAGGGCGACGGCCAGCCCGAACACCGTGGCAGCGAGGTTGGCGTCTGCCGGATCGGCGTCGAACGCGTCGGTGAAGGCGCGTAGTACCGGCAGGGAGATGGCGCTCGAGAACATCCCGACGACCAGCGGGGTCAGCCCGAGCATCCACCAGAACCGCAGCGTGGTGACCTTGCGGAATTCCGCGGTGAGCAGTGCGGTCATCGCGGACCTCCGGACATCGGACCCTGAGGGTGCGGGGCATACGCGGACGGATACCCGGCCGGCGGGCCGTACCCCGGAGGCGGGCCGGCACCCGGTTGGCCGGGGTAGTGGGGCTGCTGGGGGTAGGCGGGAGGCGGGCCGTACCCGGAGGGCGCGCCCGCGCTCGCACCGGCAACGTACTGGCCGGTCGTCATCGACAGGAAGAGTTGCTCGAGGTCGATGTGCTCGGCCACGGCGCCGAAGATCGTCACTCCGGCTCGGGTGGCCACGGACTGCACGACGTCGAGTGCCGCACCCGTCACAGCGAGACGGCCGTCGGCCAGGGACCGGGCATCGACGATGCCTTGCGCGGCCAGAGCGGTCGCCAGCGCAGCGGGACTCGAGGAGGCGACCAGTAGGCGGCTCTGCTGCGACTTCCGCAGGTCCTCCATCCTTCCCTGATAGACAAGAGCGCCCCGACTGACGATGACCAGTGTGTCGACCGTCTGCTCGACTTCCCGGAGGATGTGGCTCGAGACGAGGACGGTCCGCCCGGAGGCGGCGAAGCCTTTCAGGAACTCCCGCAGCCACGCGATCCCCTCGGGATCGAGTCCGTTGGCCGGTTCGTCGAGGACAAGGATGCGCGGATCGCCCAGCAGGGCGGTGGCGAGCGAGAGGCGCTGCCGCATGCCCAGCGAGAATCCGCCGGACTTCCGCCCCGCCACGTCTTCGAGCCCGACCAGCGCGAGTACCTGGCGGGCCCGCGCGTCCGGCACCCCGATGGCCGAGGCGTACACCTTCAAGTGATCGAGCGCGGTGCGCGCAGGGTGCAGGCTCTGGGAGTCGAGCACGGCGCCGACCGTGCGGGCAGGATCTCGCAGGGCCCGAATCGGGACGCCCTCGACTGCGGAGGTTCCGGCGCTGGGCCGGACGAGTCCGAGGATCATCCGCAGCGTCGTCGTCTTACCCGAGCCGTTGGGGCCGAGGAAACCGGTGATCGAACCGTGCGGAACGGAGAAACTGAGGTCGGAGACGGCGGTGACGTTCTTGAAGCTCTTCGACAGCCCGCGCACCTCGATCGGCGCCGCGACACTTGCCGGCATTGCAGTGGTCAAGCCGTCCTCCCCTGAACACGATCGTGTGGAATCGACTCGACCCTACTGGGCTGCCGTCCCGATATTCACCAACTGGCGTACAGGGCTCTTCGGCGCAGCGCATTCTGTATGAAGTCGATTGGGGGCATACATGAGCAAGCACCACCACCATCACCGAGATGTTCTGGCGCCGGCGTACACGGGGCGAATGTCGGTGGAACCGTTCCCGGCGCTGCGGTTGCCGGACGAGGAAACCGATCCGCAGGCGGCCTACCGCTTCATTCACGACGAGTTGATGCTCGACGGTAGCTCGCGGCTGAACCTCGCTACGTTCGTGACCACGTGGATGGATCCCGAGGCCGACAAGCTGATGGCGGAGACGTTCGACAAGAACATGATCGACAAGGACGAGTATCCGGCGACGGCCGCGATCGAGTCCCGGTGCGTGTCGATGGTCGCTGATCTCTTTCACGCGCCGGATCTCTCCACCACCGACCCGGCCAGCGCTACGGGTGTCTCCACGATCGGGTCGAGCGAGGCGGTGATGCTCGCTGGTCTCGCACTGAAGTGGCGATGGCGCGCGCAGCGTCACGAGGCAGGCAAGGACGCCACCCGGCCGAATCTCGTTCTGGGCAGCAATGTTCAGGTGGTGTGGGAGAAGTTCTGCCGGTATTTCGACGTCGAGCCGGTCTACCTGCCGATGGAGAAGGGCCGGTACATCATCACGCCGGAGCAGGTACGGGGTGCGGTCGACGAGAACACCATCGGGGTGGTGGCGATCATCGGCACTACCTACACCGGTGAGCTCGAACCGGTGGCCGAGATCGCCGACACACTCGAGCAGCTGGCGGCGTCGGGGGGTCCCGACGTCCCGATTCATGTCGACGCGGCCAGCGGGGGTTTCGTGATCCCGTTCCTGCAACCGGAACTGTTGTGGGACTTCCGGGTCCCACGAGTCGTCTCGATCAATGTCAGCGGCCACAAGTACGGGCTGACGTATCCGGGTATCGGGTTTGTCGTGTGGCGCGCCGGTGAGTATCTGCCCGAGGGGCTGGTGTTCCGGGTCAACTACCTCGGCGGCGATATGCCGACGTTCACGCTGAACTTCTCGCGTCCCGGCAATCAGGTGGTGGGGCAGTACTACAACTTCCTGCGCCTCGGCCGAGCCGGGTACCGGGCGATCATGGAGACGTTGCGCGACACCGCTGTTCGTGTGGGTAAGCGCATCGCCGAAATCGAGCACTTCACGTTGATCAGCGACGGCAGTGACATCCCGGTGATCGCCTTCGAACTCGTCGGGGACCCCGCATTCACGGTCTTCGACGTGTCGCACGAACTCCGGGCGCGGGGTTGGCAAGTACCTGCCTACACGATGCCTGCCGACGCAGAAGAGGTGGCGGTGCTGCGCATCGTCGTCCGCGAGGGGTTCAGCGCAGACCTGGGATCGCTGGTCTCCGAGGCGATCGAGGAAGTCTGCGCCGAACTACGCGAGAAGGGCGGCGGACGTTCGGCGGCGCAGCACTTCGCGCACTGATCCGCTCGACAACCGGTCAGGCCTCGACGACTCGCAGCTGATCCGGCCAGCGGGCAGGTGCGGGACCGAAAGCTTGGCGCGCATTTCTCACGACGCCCTTGCCGATGGCCCGGTTTCCGGCGCCGCCGATCGCTGCGCCGATCCCGGCAGGCACGAGCTTGCCGAGAATCAGCGCGCTGCGCCGGGCCGCGTACTTGGTGACGAACTTGCGCAGCAGGCGGCTGTTCATGCCTCTCATCGTGGGGCCCGGGATGCGGCTGGTGATTGCTGTCCCCCAGTTCTTCGCGGTCACGCCCGTCGCCTTCTGGACGATCTCCATGCCCGATTCACCGAGTGCGACGGCCAGGACGAGCGCCCGGCGCTGTTGATGGTCGGTGGCGGAGATGCCGTGCACCGACGCCACGGCGAGCGTCAGCAACGCCGCTGATTCGAGGAAGAACGCGGACTCGGCGCCGACGGCCGCAATCGATGCCACCGTCCCGACACCGGGGACCGCGGCCGCGGCGCCCACTGCGCTGCCGCTACCCGTCACTGCCAGCAAGAACATCTTTTCCATGCGCTCGATGATCTGGGCGGGCGATTCGTCGGGATGTGAGCGCCGGACCCACTCGACGTACTTGGCCACAGCGGGTGCCTGCAGTCTGCTCCCGTTGTCCAGAACCGAGACCAGAGCCTTCTCGATCCGTCCACCATTGTCAGCCATCGGGGCTCCCGTCTCGCCGTGTACTTCGAGTGTGCCGGATACGACTGTAGGTGGGAAAAGACGGTGGCCGACGGCGGTGGCGGTGCTTACGCTGTTGTCGTGACTGTCGCGGGCAGCGTTTCTCCGGTTCGGGGCGTGTCCGACGGTGCGCGCCGTCGACCGGCCCCGCCGCTGCGCGCCCTGGTGTCGGGGTACGAAGGCTATCGCCTGACGGGATTCGAGCCCGGACTTCACCTCGGTCTGCCCTCGCCGTCGCTCACCGTCGTCGTGTCGCTCGATGCGCCGCTCGAGATCGCCGAGCAGGCCGCGGCGGAGCAGGCGCCCGGCTTCTACGACACGCTTGCCAGTGGCATCGCGACGGCGCCGGTGACGATTCGGCACGACGGCAATCAGCACGGGATCCAGCTGGCGTTGAGTCCCCGCGGTGCGCGGGCTCTGCTGGGCGTGCCCGCGTCGGCCCTCGGTGCCTGGGTGGTCGGACTCGACGACCTCCTCGGTGCCGATGCGACGGAACTGGTCGAACGGCTGTCCCTCGAACCGGTATGGGAGGAGAGGTTCCGCATTCTCGACGAGGTACTCGGGCGGCGCATCGCCGACGCGGAGATCGACCCCCATCTCGTGCGGGCCTGGACGTTGCTCGCCGGTGACGGGGCGGTGCGAGTGAATGCGGTCGCTCGCGACATAGGTTGGAGCAGAAGGCATCTGGTGAATCGATTCGTTGCGGAGTACGGCGTCACGCCCAAAGATGTGGCGCGGTTGTCGCGCTTTCACCGCTCGCACCGGATGCTGAAGCGGGCCCACTGCGTCACGCTCGCCGAGGTCTCCGCACGGTGCGGCTATTACGACCAGGCGCACATGGCCCGCGACTGGCGTGACCTCGCGGGTGTCGCACCGTCGCGGTGGCGCGAGAACGAACCGTTCTCATTTGTCCAAGACTCCGACCACGACGACGGCGCAGAGTGACGACATGACTACTTCGACGCAAATTACGTGTGTATGGCCCACCCTCGTCTACCGCGACGCGCGCGCCGCGATCCGCTTCCTCGTCGACACCTTCGGATTCGTCGAGAAGGCGGTGTACGGCGGGGGCGACCGGGTGGATCACGCCGAACTCGGCTGGCCGAAGGGCGGCGGGATCATGCTCGGCTCGCCCAGTGAGGACTCGGTCATCAGCGACCTGCCGCCAGGGACGGGCTCGGTGTACCTCGTCGTAGACGACCCCGACGCCCTCCACCAGCGCGCGGTCGCTGCCGGCGCCACGATCGTTCGCGGACTGCGGGACGAAGACTACGGATCGCGCGGATTCACCTGCCGTGATCCCGAGGGCGTGTTCTGGAGCTTCGGCACCTACACCGGCGCGTAGACGGCCCCACCCGCTCAGGCGCCGTGGCCCGCGGGCACTTCCTCCCCGGTCCGCGGCGGGGGCGGCGGTGTGCCGGTCCCGAACGGCCTGCCACCGAGCTGCGCGCGTCCGTGCGGCTGCAACCAGCCCGACAGGTCCGGGCCTTTCGGGACGATGCCGGTGGGATTGATGTCGGTGTGCACCATGTAGTAGTGCTGCTTGATCTGAACGAAGTCGATGGTGTCCCCGAATCCCGGGGTCTGGAACAGGTCACGCGCGTAGCCCCACAAGGCAGGCATCTCACTGAGCTTGTTGCGATTGCACTTGAAATGCCCGTGGTAGACGGCGTCGAATCGGGCCAATGTGGTGAACAACCGCACATCCGCCTCGGTGATGGTGTCGCCCACGAGGTACCGGCGGGTGGTCAGCCGCTCCTCGAGCCAGTCGAGGCGCGCGAACAGGCGGTCGTATGCGGATTCGTAGGCGCTTTGTGAGCCGGCGAAACCGCAGCGGTACACGCCGTTGTTGACATCACGGAAGACGAGCTCGGCCACCTCGTCGATCTCGTCGCGAAGCTCCTCCGGGTAGAGCTCGGGCGCTCCCTCGCGGTGGTACTGCGTCCACTCGGTGGACAGATCGAGGGTGATGTGCGGATAGTCGTTGGTGACCACCTGCCCGGTGGGCACGTCGACGATCGCGGGAACGGTGATGCCGCGCTCGTAGTCCGGGAAACGCGCGAAGTAGGCGTCCTGCAGGCGCGGGATCTTCAGCACGGGGTCGACCTCGCCCGGGTCGAGGTCGAAGGTCCAGCTCCGCTCGTCGTGGGTCGGGCCGCACAGGCCCATCGACAACACGTCCTCGAGTCCGAGCAGCCGCCGCACGATGATCGCCCGATTCGCCCAAGGACACGCTCGCGCGGCCACGAGTCGATAGCGGCCCGGCTCGACCGGGTACCCGTCTCGTCCGTCAGCGGTGATCCGCGTGGCGATGTAGTGAGTGTCCCGAGTGAACTCGGAACCGGGATCGACATAGCCGGCCGAACCCGATTCGTCCTGTTTCTGCTCAGTCATGATCGACCCGTCCTCGTCCGTCGATGGTGTCTCACAGCGTACTTCGCGCGACGGTGACCTCGATGTACGTTCCGAGTTCGCGGTAACCCGAGCGGGCAGCGAGCCGACGGGAGGCCGGGGCGTCGCGCGGTGCGCGGAACTGGGCGATCAGTCCGCTGTCGAGCGCATCGTCGGTGGCGATTCCGGCGGCCTGGGTGCCGAGCCCCCGGCATCGGAAGAGGGGAGCGGTGAGGACCGCGACATCGGCGACGAATCCCTGGAATTCGCTGTACCCGGCGGAACTGACCGGCTGCTGCGCGTCGTCCAGGATCGTGAACCACCGGTCTCGAGTGCTCAGGTGGGCTTCGGTCACGTCGTCCGGTGGGCAGACGGTCTCCAGTTCCCGCACGTGCCCGCGGTCGTCCGACACCACAGGCGGTCGCCCGGTCACCGGTTCCTGATAGTCGCTGGTGAACCAGAGCGTGAGCGGTCCGGAGCAGCGGCCCGAACGATCCTGGACGAGGCCGAGCAGAGTTGCGGGTTCGGTCAGGTCCCGGTCCGAGAGTCGTTCCGCGCGCCGGAGTATCCAGTCGGGGCCCACCATGGCCGAGGTGCCCCGCAGGTCCAGGAAACGGAGGGTGTCCGCCTCGGGATCGGCACGGGTGGCCCGGCCGGGCCAGTCCGTGAGCGTGTCGTCGGGGAGTCCGAGTTCACGCGACCAGGCGAGTCGAACGATGTCGAGATGATGCGGATCCACGCAGCAACGGTAACCGCTGATCCCGTGTGGCCGGTCCGGTATATTCCGTGTGGAGTATTCGATGGCGGAAGGCGATGCGGATGGTGCTGACGCCGCTCGCCGTCACCATTCTCGGTTTACTCAACGAGCGAACGATGCACCCGTACGAGATGTACCAACTCGCCGACACCCGTCGCGGACGCCTGGTGAAGATCAGGCCGGGATCGCTCTACCACACCGTCAACAGGCTCGAGGCCGAACGCCTGGTGCGCACCACGGGCACCGATAGGGCGGGCAACCGGCCCGAGCGCACGATGTACGAGATCACGGACTCCGGGCGGGACGCCCTCGGCCGCCGGGTGAGCGACATGCTCGCCGCCCCCGCCCGGGAGTACCCGCAGTTTCCGCTCGCGCTCGCGGAGGCGCACAACCTCGAGTCGGGTGCGGTAGTAGACCTGCTGCGCGAGCGTCTCGGCCGCCTCGATCAGGAGATCGACGAACTCGTGGCCTCCGCCGACGGCAACGAGGCACCGCCGCGCATCTTCAACCTGGGGAACGAGTATCTGCTCACTGTCGCCCGCGCGGAACGCGACTGGCTCCGCGCGCTCGTGAGCGATATCGACTCCGGAACGCTGTCCTGGCTGGAATTCCTCGAAGGCCTGACATTCGCACGCCCGGACCATTCCGGTTCAGCAAAGGATTGACGATGGATACCGAGAGCACCGCACGACTTGCCGCCGCCCCGCCCGAACAGGGCAACCCCTGGCCCGCTCTGTGGGCGCTGGTCATCGGGTTCTTCATGATCCTCGTCGACAGCACCATCGTGGCGGTGGCCAACCCGGCGATCCTGACAGACCTGCGTACCGACATCACCAGCGTGGTGTGGGTCACCAGCGCCTACCTGCTGGCGTACGCGGTTCCCCTCCTCGTCACCGGCCGGCTCGGTGACCGATTCGGACCCAAGAACGTCTACCTGATCGGCCTCGTGCTGTTCACCGGCGCATCGCTGTGGTGCGGCCTGTCCGGAACCGTCACGATGCTGATCGTCGCCCGGGTGTTCCAGGGACTCGGTGCCGCGCTGATGACACCGCAGACGATGGCCGTCATCACCCGTACCTTCCCGCCTGACGGGCGCGGCAGGGCGATGGGCCTGTGGGGCGCGGTGGCGGGCGTCGCGACGTTGGTCGGTCCCCTCGCAGGCGGTGTGCTCGTGGACAACCTGGGCTGGGAATGGATCTTCATCGTCAACGTGCCGGTCGGCGTGATCGCGTTCGTGCTCGCATGGCGGCTCGTTCCCGCGCTCGAAACCCACGCGCACAAGTTCGACATCCCGGGTGTCGTGCTCAGTGCGTCGGGCATGTTCCTGCTCGTGTTCGGCATCCAGGAGGGCAGTTCGTACGACTGGTCGAGAATCGTGTGGCTGTCGATCGGCGCCGGGGTGGTCCTCATCGGGATCTTCGTCTGGTATCAGTCGTGGAATCGCAAGGAACCGTTGCTGCCGTTGAGCTTGTTCCGGGATCGCAACTTCGCCCTCGCCAACGTCGGGATCACCGCGATGGGGTTCGCGGTCACGGCCATGGTTCTGCCACTGATGTTCTACACGCAAGGCGTGCGCGGCCTGTCGCCTACGGAGTCGGCCTTGTTGTTGGTGCCGATGGCTGTCTTCACCGGTGTGTTCGCCCCGTTCGTCGGGAGGCTGGTGGACCGTACGCACCCGCGGTACATCGCCGGTACGGGCTTCCTGCTGTTCGCGATCGCGCTGGGCTGGCTGGCGATGGTCATGTCGCCCGGTGTCGCCATCTGGCAGCTGCTGCTCCCCATCGGTCTGATCGGCCTGGCCAATTCGTGTATCTGGTCCCCGCTCGCTGCCACCGCCACCCACAACCTGCCGCCGCATCAGGCGGGCGCAGGGGCCGGCGTGTACAACACCACCCGCCAGGTCGGGGCCGTGCTCGGCAGCGCCGCCATCGGCGCGCTCATTACTGCGCGGCTGTCCGCGCAGGGGATGGCAGGCGGTAGCCAGGACGCCGGTGTCGGCGAGCTGCCCGAGGTCATGAAAGACCCGTTCGCCACGGCCATGTCCCAATCGGTGTGGCTACCCGCCGCGATTCTGCTGGTCGGCTTCGTTGCGTCCGTCTGCTTCGCGCGCCCGCTGCGGGAGAAGGATTCCGACGACACCGTCGACGTCGAGACGAGCAGCGAATCGTCGCTACAGGACTGACGCTGCCGGTGTGGCAGTGTGGCGGCATGACCGATCCCGCTGTCGCATCGCACCCCACCCGACTCGAACGCGTCCGCACCGATGCGGGTGCCGAGTTCGCGACCCTCACGTTCGCCCACGGCCCGCTCAACCTTTTCGACCAGGCCATGTTCGACGCCGTCCAGGCCGATGTCGCGACTCTCACCGAAAACCCGCCGCGTGCCGTGCTGCTGCGTGCGGAGGGCAAAGTGGTATCGGCGGGCGTCGACGTCCATCTCTTCGACGGGCTCAGCGCCGAGCAGGCTGCGGATTTGTGGCAGCAGCTGTTCGCGGACATCTGCCATCCGATCGAGGCACTGCCGTGCCCGGTGGTCTACGCCGCCCATGGACTGACCCTGACTGCGGCATTCGAGATCGCCCTCGCCTGCGACATCATTCTGGCCGCACCGAAGGCGAAGTTCGGTTTGGTCGAGACAGTGGTGGGTCTGACTCCGTCGATGGGGGGACCTCAGCGACTGGCCGAGCGTGCCGGTTCCGGCCGTGCCCGCGAACTGGTGATGACCGGAGATCTGTACGACGCCGCGACACTGCAGGGTTGGGGTGTGGTGAACGCGGTCCACGACGACGTCGACACCGAGGCCCGGGCACTGACCACGCGCCTTGCGGACGGACCGACCCGCGCCCACGATGCGACGAAACAGATCATTTCCGCATGGCGATCCGGTGGAGTGGCGCACGCCGACTCGATCACACCGGAAGTGTCCGGCGCGCTCTTCGAGACCGAAGATCTGTCGGGTGCGGTCCGCAGTTTTCTTACCGACGGGCCGGGCAAGGCCTCGTACCGAGGCCGCTAGAGTCGCCCGGACTGTGCACACGATTGTGACCGGCGTCATATAGTCGGGGCAGCGTTCCGGTCAGTCAGCGGAGGTCCACATGCCGTCGTCCCTCGTCGAGTACCCGTGCAGTTCCGCCTTCTTCCACGACGACCGGATGGCCCGCGGACGCGACGGCCTCCTCCGGTACGGCGCTCTCACGCCGTCACTCACCGAACTGCTCGACATCGCCGTGCACCGTTACGCGGGCAGGGTGGCGGTCGAGGAGGGCAGTGGCCGGACGCTCACCTTCTCGCAGTTGTGGACGTCGGCGGCCCGGGTGGCCGGCGGCCTGAAAACGAGGGGAGTCGAGATCGGCGACCGGGTGGCCGTCCGGCAACCGGTGGGAGTGCGATGGGTCGAAGCCTTCCTCGGCGTCCTCCTCGCAGGCGGGGTACCGGTCGGGGTGGGTCCGGAACTGGACCAGTCCGCCACCGACACGGTCCTCGCCGACAGCGAGTCGGTGATGGTCCTCGACGGGGAGCTTCCCGACGGAATCTCGTTCATCGACGACGGCGCCGGTCCGGAGGAACTGGTGCTGCTGTCGTACACCGGTGACGGCTCGCCCAAGGGTGTCGAACTGAGCAACGAGAACGTCCTGTCCACCCTCGAATCGGTGATCCACGCGCGGCGGTTCAGCTCGGAGGGACTGCGTAACTTGCTGGTCGACCCCGAACTGCACACCGTCGGATCGCTCGTCGAATTATTGTCGACACTCGTGGTGGGCGGCACCGCCCTGTTGACGACGAGCACGGATTCCGCGTCGTGGCGTGGAACGGGCGCCGACGTTCTGACTGCGGCGCCGGCCACCCTCCTGCGTGCGGTCGAGGAGTCCCCGGTGACCAACTTCGGTCGTCGGGCAGTGCGGTGGATCGACTACAGCGGCGCCGGCCTGTCCGTCGAGCAGGCCCAGTTCCTGCGCAGAACATTCCCGGCCGCCAAGCACTTCCTGGGGTGGGGGATGACCGAAACGTGCGGCGCCGGACTGGCCCTTCCCGACGAATGTGCATTGACCCACGCCGGAAGTGTGGGAATCGCGTTCGGTGGAATGGAGGTGGCGCTGTTCGGCCCGGAAGCGCAGCACGGATTCGGTGAATTGTGCTGTCGGGGACCGGGTGTGACACGTGGCTACTGGAACCGCCCGGAGGCCACCGCACGGAGCTTCATGGGTGGCTGGTTTCACACCGGCGACACCGCGAGTATCGACGGCGACGGCTTCGTCCGTATCGTCGAACGCGACGTCGCCGCCTAGGCGCCGAGAAAGCAGGCACCATTCCCGTGAACCTCCCAGTCGCCGAGTTGCACATGCACATCGAGGGGTCGCTCGAACCCGAGCTGATCTTCGGGCTCGCCGAACGCAACGCGGTGCCACTGCCGTACGCAGACCTGGACGATCTGCGTTCGCGGTACGAATTCACCGACCTGCAGTCCTTCCTCGATCTCTACTTCGCCAACATGCAGGTTCTGCGGACCGCCCAGGATTTCGCCGACCTGACCCGCGCCTACTTCGCCCGGGCATCGGCGGCCGGTGTGGCGCACGTCGAGTTCTTCTTCAATCCGCAGGCGCACATCAATCGTGGTGTGCCGCTGACCGAAGTTCTCGACGGAATCATGGACGCTGTCGCCGGCAGCGAGCGCGAGTTCGGGCTCAGTAGTGCGGCTATCGCTGCAATTCTGCGTGACCGTCCGGTCAGCGAAGCGGAAGAGATGTTCTCGGAGATTCTTCGGTTGCAGTCTCCGATCATCGGGCTGGGACTCGATTCGGCGGAGAGGGGCAATCCGCCGTCACTGTTCGAGGACGTCTTCGCCCGCGCCCGCGCGGAAGGACTGCACGTGGTGGCGCACGCCGGCGAAGAGGGTCCGCCGGAGTACATCTGGCAGGCGCTCGACCTCCTCGGTGCCGAGCGCATCGACCACGGCGTGCGAGCCCTCGAGGACCCGGCGCTCGTCGAACGACTGGTGGACGAGGAGATTCCCCTCACCGTGTGCCCGCTGTCCAACGTGCGCTTGTGCGTTGTCGACTCCCTCGCCGAGCATCCTCTGCGGACCATGCTCGACGCCGGACTGGTGGTTACCGTGAACTCCGACGATCCCGCCTATTTCGGTGGATACGTCGACGACAATTTCGCTCAGCTGCGTGATCAGCTCGGGCTCACGGACGCCGAACAAGACACGTTGGCGCGCAACTCCATCAAGGCCTCGTTCGCGACCGAGGCACGCAAAGCGGAACTTCTCCGGCGCTGAGGTTCAGTCGGTCAGCCCGGCGTCGCCGACACTGGTGACGGCCGCCAGCACGTCGCGATCGCGCCCGAAAGGGCCCACCACGCAGAGCCCGACCGGGATTCCGTCGTCCGTGCGTAGGGGCACCGTTGCACTGGGAAGGCCGGAGATGGTCGCCAGCGAGGTGAGCATTCCGGTGGTGCGCATGATGTTCCGGAAGCGTTCGCCGCTCGGGTCGTTCTGCCTCGGCGGCGCAGCCGAGGAGGTCGCAGGCAGCACCAGCAGACTGTTCCCGATGAAACGGGTGATCGTGTCGGAGGCCTCGGCCAGCACTCTCATCTGACGGGCGTACGTCGAGTCCCAGATCCGCCCTGCGGCGGCGAAATTGCGGCGCGGTTCGTCACTGAGCGAGGTGATCGCCTGCCCGATCCACTCGCCGTGCAGCCGCCAAGCCTCGTACCCCTGCACGTCGCTGACGGCGTCGTACCAGTCGGGTAGCCGGCCGATGTCCGTGTCGGTGCGCACGAGTCGCGGCAGGCTGCTCTTCTCCCAGGCGGTGAGTGCGCGCCGCACCGCAGCGAGGACACCGGCGTCGGCGACGGCATTGATTCCGTCCGAACTCAGCGCTGTGGCGAAGGGGCGCTCCGCTGTGAGCGGAAGCAGCACGCCCGACACGGCTGCGAGAGTGTCGATGTCACTGCACACCCACGCTGGAGTGTCGAAGGTCGGGCAGAGGGGAAGGAGGCCTTCACTGGACACGGCACTGCGCGACGGCGAGAACCCGTACAGGCCTTGATACGACGCGGGGATGCGGACGGACCCGGTGGTGTCGATTCCGAGTCCGATGTCGGCCTCGCCCTGAGCGACCGCGCTCGCCGCCCCCGACGTTGCTCCGCCCGGTAAGCGGTCCTCCGCCCGCGGATTCGGCGGCGTCCCGAACTGCTGATTGACACCCGAATGGCCGTAACCGAGGTCGTCGGTCTGAGCAATACCCACGACCTCGGCGCCGTGCTCGAGAAGACGTGCCACCGCTATGGCGGTGGTGGTTTCGACGGGCGCCCCGGCCAGCCACCGCCCACTGCCTGCCCCGATCTGCCTGCCGGCCACGGCATACAGGTCGGTGACTGCAACCCGTAGTCCGGCAAGCGCGCCGTCACCGGTCGGCGCGACGAGCGGAGCGCCCTGCAGACGCCACGTCGCCTTGTCGGTGGGCACGAACTCGGAGGTGCCTGCGTTCGGGTCGAACAGGCTGCCGTCGGGCAACGGGGGGACTTCCGGGTCGTGGAGGCGTTCGCCGCAGGCGCCGAGCACGGTGACGCCGAGCGCTGCCGCTCCGGAGATTCCGGCAACGCGGAGAAATGCGCGACGATCGAAAGATCGACTGGGGGGCACCTAGACCACGTTAGCGACCGAGGACCTGCTGCAGGTACGCGTTGCCGAACATTCGCGCGGAATCGTACTTGTCGCGTGCGGAGACGAACCTGTCGAAGTCGGGGTAGGTGGTGCGCAGGTCGTCGGCCGTGCGGCCGTGCATCTTTCCCCAATGCGGACGGCCGTCCACCGCGCGGGCAATGGCTTCGACCGCCGCGAAGTAGGGCTCGTGGTCGCGGCGGTAGTACTGATGGACCGCGATGTATGCGGTGTTCCGGCCGTTCGCCGTCGACAACCACACGTCGTCCGCGGCGGCAAACCGCACCTCCACGGGGAACGCCACCGTGAAACCGGAATTCTCGACCCACGAATCGATGGCGGCGAGGGCATCGGGGAGTGCCTCGACGGGTACCGCGTACTCCATCTCGCGGAACTTCACCCGCCGCTGCGAGGCGAAGACGCGATAACTCCGATCCGTGTACTCGCGTGTGCCCAGAACGCGACAGGAGAGCTGGTTGATCTTCGGGATCGCCGACGGCGCAAGGGTAGCCACCCGATTGATGCCCTCGAAGACGAAATTCGCGAGCACCTCGTCGTCGACGTAGGCGCGGAGCGGGTGAAGGGGCGAGATCGGAGTGTCACCGGGCAGCCGGGTATTGCGCTTGGTGAGCACCCGCCGAGTGTGGGGAAACCAGTAGAACTCGAAATGGTCCACCCCGGTGCGGTCGTGGTCGAGCCGATCGAGCGTCGAGTCCAATGACCCGGGCGCCTCCACAGCGTGTATCACGAAGTGCGCGACGCACTGCAACGTGACCTTGGAGATGATTCCCACAGCGCCGAGGCCCAGACGCGCAGCCTCGAACAAGTCGGGATTCTCGGCCGGCGAACATTCGACGATCGAACCGTCGGCCAGCACCACCTGCAATGCGCGGACCTGAGTGGCGAGGCCACCGAAACGCCCTCCGGTGCCGTGGGTGCCGGTCGAGAGGGCGCCCGCCACCGATTGCACATCGATGTCGCCGAGATTGATCATGGCCAATCCGCGGTGCCACAGTTGTTCGTTCAGCTCGTACAACCGGGTGCCCGCGAATACGGTGACGAGAGCGCCTGCACGGTCGTCGAGCGTCACGGATTCGATTCCGGACAGATTGTCGAGGCTGACGAGAATCCCGTCCGTGACTGCGACCCCGGTGAACGAATGCGCAGCTCCCACCGCCTTCACGCGAAGCCCTCGCTCCGCGGCCTCGGATACCAGGGCGCTCAGCTCGTCGACGGAACGGGGCGTCGCATAACGGTACGGGCTTGCCGTTTCGGTGCCCGCCCAGTTGTGCCACGTGTCCTGTCCCATGGGCTCATCATGAACCTGGACGCTCGTCCAGGCAAATGACGGCTCCTGCGCAACCCCGTGTTGTCCCGTGCCGGTACGGCCTCAGGTCCTACGATCGGAGAATGCTGAACAGGCTCCCCGCGGACGAACGTCGCGCTCAACTCGTCGAATCGGCCCTCTCCATCGCGGAGCAACGCGGCGTCGCTTCGGTCACGGTTCGAGCCGTAGCCGAGGAGGCCGGCGTGTCGCTCGGGGTGGTGCATTACTGCTTCGAGAGCAAGGAAGAGTTGCTCGCCGCAATGGGGGAGAGCCTGATATTGCAGCTCAGCGAATCGATGAGGCTGGCTTTCGGGCAGGTGCGGCACGCGTCGGACCTGCGGGGGGCCGCGGGATTGCGTGAACTTCTCCACATCGGGATCAGCGGGATGTGGCCGATTATCGAGGCCACCCCGGACCAGCAGCTACTCACCTACGAAATCACCGCCCAGGCGCTCCGGCATCGCGCCTCCGGTAGTGAACGGGCGGGCGACATCGCCGGGCGGCAATACCGCACCATGGACCATGAGGCCATCGAGTTCCTCGCGGAGTGTGCGCGGATTGCCGACGTCGGCTGGAGCACGCCCGTCGAGTCCATCGCGCGTTTCGGCCTGGCCATGCTGGACGGGTTGGTGCTGCGGTGGCTCGTCGACCGCGACAGCGAGGCCATGATCGCGGCGCTCGACGACCTGGTGCACATCATCGCGTCGAAGGCCGTCGAGCACTCCTGATCCTGGGGACTCGTCCGACCGAGACAATCTGGACAATCGTCCAACACGGTGGTTCACTGACGGTTCGAGTCAGCCTCCCGCGGCAACGATTGGACGAACCGTGACCCCCACGCTCGACCGCCTCATCGCCTCCACGGCGGAGGTCGATCCACCGCTGGCCGCGGTCGACCTACCGACACTGCGCGCCAACGCGCGGGATCTCGTGCGACGAGCCGGGGGTACACCGGTCCGCGTCGCCAGCAAGTCGGTACGCTGCCGCGCGGTCCTCGAGGTCGCGCTCGGCCGAAGTCTTACGGCCGACAACGGGTTTCGCGGCATCATGACGTACTCGCTGCGCGAAGCCATGTGGCTCGCCCGCTCCGGCGCCCAGGACATTCTCATGGGATATCCCACCGCGGACCGCGGCGCGCTCGCCGAACTGGCGTCCGACCCCGTCCTTCTCGACCGAATCACGCTGATGGTCGACAGCGACGAGCACCTCGACCTCATCGCCGCCGCAGCAGGCACCGAATCCGTCCCCGCCAGGCTGTGCATCGACGTGGACGCGTCGCTGCGCCTCGGGCCCGTGCATGTGGGAGTACGCCGTTCACCGCTGCACCTACCGTCGCAGGTCGCCGGTCTCGCCACGCGCGCCGAGAAGCGCGGATTCGCCGTCGTCGGGGTGATGTTCTACGAGGCCCAGATCGCCGGGTTACCCGACTCGAGCCTGCCGGTGAGATGGGTCAAACGCGCGTCGGCGAAGGAACTCGCCACCCGTCGCAGCGCCGTCGTGGATGCGGTGCAGACGGCTGTGGGGACCCTCTCCATCGTGAACAGCGGAGGCACCGGCTCCCTGGAGGTGAGCTCGGCAGACCCGGTGGTCACCGAGGTGACCGCCGGATCGGGTCTGTACGTTCCCACCTTGTTCGACCGGTACCGGTCCTTCCGTCCGCATCCCGCCCTGTACTTCGCACTGCCTGCGGTCCGCCGACCTGCGCCCGCAATCGCAACCTTGCTCGGCGGCGGCTACATCGCTTCCGGACCTGCAGGCTCCGCCCGCGTGCCCAGGCCCGTGTGGCCCACCGGCCTGGCTCTGCTGCGCAACGAAGGTGCCGGGGAGGTACAGACACCCGTGACCGGGAGGGCGGCACGGTCACTCGCGGTCGGCGACCGCGTGTGGTTTCGGCACGCGAAGGCGGGTGAGCTGTGCGAACGATTCACCGAGCTGCATCTTGTCGAGTCGGACGGCTCCCGCACCGTGGTACCTACCTATCGCGGCGAAGGTCAGTGCTTCGGTTGATCCGTGCACAGGCGCATGAAGGCGCCGAGTTCGGTCAACCCTTCCGGTGTGCTCGGCATGTACCGCGTCAGGGATTCCGATCGGACGATGACGGCAGCCCACTTGCCGCGGGAGACGGCCACATTCATCCGGTTACGGGACAGCAGGAACGACATACCGCGGGGCACATCCTCGATCGCGGACGCCGTCATCGACACGATAGCGACGGCCGCCTCGCGTCCCTGGAACTTGTCGACCGTTCCCACCTCTACCTTGTCGAGTCCGACCGCCGCGAGATCCCGCTCGATGAGCGCCACCTGGGCGTTGTACGGCGCCACCACCAGAATGTCGGATTCGCCCAGTGGGCGCGTGCCGTCGAACTCGCTGGGGTCGGTCCACCCGGCCCCGAGCAGCTTGGTGATCCGATTGACCACTTCCCGCGATTCCTCGGGTGATTGGGTGGCATTGCCCTGATGATCGACGACGACCGTGTGCACTCCCGGTTCCATGCCATCCAGTCTTCTCGCGGTGCTTGCCTTTTCCTGAGACCGAAGCTTCCCGTCATACGACAGCACCGACACCGGTGCGCACAGCTGCGGGTGCATCCGCCAGGTGCGTTCGAGGAAGTAGCCCCGGCTCGGGGGCAGCGCACCGTGCCCCTCGGCGAGCCAGCCCAGCGCGGACGTGTCCACGGGTTCGGGATGAGTGCCTTGACTGACCTGCGGAAGCTGCTGCGGGTCACCGAGTAGCAGGAGGTTACGGGCAGCGCCGCCGACCGCGATGGTGTTGGCCAGCGCGAACTGTCCGGCCTCGTCGATCACCAGAAGATCGAGACTTTCGGGTGGCACCCGATCGGTATTCGCGAAATCCCAGGCCGTACCCCCGATCACGCATCCGGTGGTCTCCGCCTCGGCGATGAATCCGGGATAGTCGTTGGAGCCGATCTCCGTCCACGTCGCAGCGCGGTGCCGTCCGTCCTTTTTCGCCACCAACTCCGCGGGCACGCCGGCTTTGACGATACCGCCGAGCATGTTCTCGATGACCGAATGTGATTGCGCCACAACTCCCACCCGCCAGTGGTGTTGCTCGACGAGAGTCTTGATCACGCGGGCGCCGGTGTAGGTCTTGCCGGTGCCGGGCGGCCCCTGAACGGCGACGTAGGAATTGTCGAGGTCGAGGAGGGCGGCGGTGATGGCCGCCGCGTAGTCGGTGCCCTGAACCGATGGAAGCGCTCGTCCGCTCCGGGTCCGAGGGTCGAAGCGCCGCAGGATGTCTGCCGACGCGCACAGGGGAAGGTCGGGCAGGACTTCGCACATTGTGTCGGCTGCGGACGCGATAGCGGATTCGATGCGGTCCGTCGTGATCGGCGGACCGGGGGTGACGGCCACCGGCAGCTCGGCATACTCCTCGCCGCCGAGAAGCTCCTCGACCGTCACGACGTCGCGGCGACGCTCGTCCTTGGCGACCTCGAGCACGCTGACGGTGGACGTCCCCCTCTGCTGAGGGTTGTCACCCGCGACCGCCTCGGGTGCGGGAGTGTCGTACAGCGCGTACATCGTGGTCTTGGGGCCGACGGTGCTGCCCGTTCCGAAGCGTCCGGTGAGTGTCAGGCGCCGACGAAGCTTGCGTTGCCGCGGTGTGCTCTTGTGCCAGGTCTCCTCGACGGCGGCCGTGGCGACCACCAGAACGTCCCGAATGTCCGACAGCTCGTCGGCAGGGACGACGAGACGGTCGAAGTGCGCCCACCAGAAGGGCTTCCGCTCCCGGCGGTGATATCCGACCGCGGCCGCCATGAGGGCGGCCGCCTGCTGATCGTGCCCGCGGGTGTCGCCGGTTCCGGAGCCGGCGAACTGTCGTAGAGCCGATTCCGTGGGCGTCGACTCGTCCGCGGCGGGAGAGGATGCCGCGCCCGGCGGCCGGAGAGCGACACCATACTTCTCGGCCTGGGACAGCAACCAGTTCCGCAATCTCAGTGTGGAATCGCAGTCGTACTCGTTGTAGTCGGCGATGCCTTGCAGCAGGTCGCGGGCCTCGTCGAGGCGGCCGTTGTCACGGTGATCGCAATAATCGGCGTAGGCGACCACGGACGCCGCGGCATTGGTGACGTCTCCGTCGCGCGGCTGCTCGGGCATGTACAGCGGTTCGAGTTTCTTGATGCTGTAGGAACGTTCGCCGATGCGCAGGGCTGAGCGGACCACGGGATACAGGTCGACGAGAACGTTGTCGCGCAACAGATTGTCGACGCACTCCTCACCGACTCCGTGGCGCCCCGCCAGCCGTAGCAGCGCCGACTTCTCGTACGCGGCGTAATGGTAGATGTGCATGTCGGGGTAGCGGGCGCGGCGGTCCATGACGTAGTCGAGGAAGTCGACGAGGGCCTGACGCTCCTCGGCGCGACTGTGTGCCCAGAAGGGCCGGAACACCGGGGCGGCGGACTTCTCGCCCGCCGTCGGCCCCTCGACGACACCGAAAAGGTACTCGAGACCCCAGTCGGACGAGCCGTCCTCGGCCCACAGCGGGTCTCCCTCGAAGTCGAAGAAAATGTCCCCGTCGTCCGGTGCGGGCAACCCGCCGAGTGCGCCGGGCGAGTACACCTCGAATTCGGGTGTTCCCGATGCCTCCTGCCGTAGCTGCAGCGCGGCCTGGGCGCGGAGCGAGTCGAGACTGCGCTCGGCGAGACCGTCGACGTTACCCGTGTGCGCTGCAAGCGCATCGATGGTGTCGATACCGCCCGCGATCAGCCGACTCCGCTGCGTCGAACGCATCCCGGCCACGAGCAGGAGGTCGCGGTGCCCCTCTACCTCCGGCCCGCAGGTGTCGCACCGGCCGCACGCCGTGTACCGGGGATCACCCCACTCGGTGAGCGACTGCTCGTCGCGGTGTTCGTCGAGTACCCGTTCGAGGGCGGACCGGCGGGCGGAATACACCGGCGCGATGTCACCGAGGGAGTGCGACGAGTCGCTGTCGTCGCCCAGCAGCAGGTGCACCTCCGGGGAGGTGGGAATGCCGTTGCGCTGCAAGGCTTCCGCGTACGCGGCGAGTTGCAGGAGGGCTGACACCTTGGCGTGTCGGGAGAGCTTCGTGTCGTAGACGGCGTACGTGTCACCGTCGCGGACGAGAAAGTCGCAGAAACCCAGGAAGCGGCCGTCGAAGAACGTTCCCTGGTACACGACGTCGGCACCGGCCCGGATCGCCTCGACGGTAGCGGAATTGGCCTCGAACAAGCCGAGCGCGGTGTAGTCGGGGCGATCGATCGTGACCACTCCGTCACCGAAGACAGCGCGGAACTGCTCGAGCCTGCGGTGTTCGTGTGCGTCACCGAGGCTGGAGGTGCGCCGCAGCATGGGGTCGTCGGAAGGGGAACAGGCCGCGCCGGCCGCCGCGAACCCGAGGGTGGCGTCCAGTCGACGCAGCAAGGCGAACTCGCACGTGGCAGCCGCGGCGAGATCACTCGCGCTGTAGACGATCGTGTCGTCGAGGAGGAACACAGCTATGTCCCCAGTTCTGCCGGTGAGTTCACGCGCCCGATTGTGCCATCGGGGTGTGACAGCCCCAGAATGGCAGCCATGCCTTTCTTCGACGGCCACTCCGGGCGAGTGCACTACCGGCATTGGCCGGCCGACAATCCGGTCGCCCAGCTCGTGTTCTTTCACGGGATGGGTCAGCACACGGGTCACTACCATCGCTTCGCGCGCGCCCTGACGTCGGCAGGTATCGGCGTGTGGGGCATCGACCAGGCAGGACACGGCCTGTCCGAAGGCGACCAGCCGGGATCCGTCGCGGAACTGGCCGAGGACGGCGCGCTCCTCACCGCCCTCGCCGAAGAAAGCGCACCGCACGTCCCGACGGCGTTGATGGGACATTCGCTCGGTGCCGCCGTCTCGATGGAACTCCTCGCGCGTGGCAACGCGGGCTTCCGGTGCGCGATTCTGTGCGGAACACCGAAGTCCGCCGCCGCGGCGCAGACGGCGGACATGTTGGGCCTTCTCGAGATGCCGCTGCTCGTCGTGCACGGCGTGGACGACCGCATCGCACCCATCGACCCGATCCGGACATGGGCGACGGGAATCGCCGGCCTCGAGTTTCGGGAGTTCGACGACGCCGGCCACGACCTACTGCACGAGAAGGTTCACCCCGCTGTCACCGCGGTGGTACGCGACTTCATCCTGGACGCCGCTGTGCGCCCGTGAGTGGCCGAGGAGTCGATGCACTCCTCGGCCACTCACGGGCGGAGCCGCTTACGCGTAGATGGCCTCGATGGCCGCGCCGTGTTCCTTGTGGATGACGTTGCGCTTGAGCTTCAGCGTGGGGGTGAGTTCGCCGGTTTCCTGCGAGAAATCGACCTCGAGGATCCGGTACTTCTTGATCCGTTCCGGGTTGGACACCTTCTTGTTGCCCTCGGCCACGGCCTCGTCGATCTCCGCGACCAGGTCCGGGTTCTTGACCAGTTCGGACACCGGTGTGTCGGCGGCCAGCCCGTGACGTTCTTTCCAGCCGGGGAGGGTCTCGGCGTCGAGGGTGATGAGCGCCCCGATGAACGGCTTACCGTCGCCGACCACGAGGCACTGGCTGATCAGCGGATGTGCGCGCAGGGCGTCCTCGAGGACCGCCGGCGCCACGTTCTTGCCGCCCGCGGTGACGATGATTTCCTTCTTGCGGCCGGTGATCGAGATGAATCCCTCTTCGTCGATCGACCCGAGGTCACCTGTGTGGAACCAGCCGTCGCGGATCGAGTCGGCGGTGGCCTGGTCGTTGTGCCAGTACCCACTGAAGACGACGGGTCCCTTGAGGAGCAGCTCACCGTCCTCCCCGATCTTCGCGGCATGGCCGTCGATCGGCTTGCCGACCGTGCCGATCTTCTGCGCGGACGTGGTGTTCACGGAGATGGCGGCGCTGGTCTCGGTGAGACCGTAACCCTCGTACACGGGAATGCCGACGCCACGGAAGAAGTGGCCGAGCCGGGCACCGAGAGCCGCACCACCGGAGACGGCACGGTCGCATTCGCCACCGAGCGCGGTGCGCAGCTTCGAGTACACCAGCTTGTCGAACAGCGCGTGCTTGAGCTTGAGCCCGAGGCCGGCGCCACCCTTGTCCTGAGCCTCGCTGTACGCGATGGCGGTGGCGGATGCCTTCTCGAAGATGCTGCCCTTGCCGCCGTCGTACGCCTTCTGCTTCGCGGAGTTGTAGACCTTCTCGAACACGCGGGGAACCGACAGGATGAAGTGCGGCTTGAACGCGGCGAACTGGTCGAGCAGCGTCGTCAGATCCGCGGTGTGTGCAACGGTGACCTTCGCATCGAAGGCGCCGAACGAGATGGCGCGGGCGAAGACGTGCGCGAGCGGCAGGAACATCAGGGTGCGGCGGCCCGCGTACATCGCATCGGAGAGCGCCAGCTTCACGGCAGCGGACTCGGCGTAGAAGTTGGCGTGCGTCAACTGCACGCCCTTGGGCCGGCCTGTGGTGCCGGAGGTGTAGATGAGGGTGGCGGGCGACGATGCGCGCACCTGGTGACGACGTTCGTGCAACTGCTCGTCCGTGACGCTCTGCCCACGCTTCGTCAGTTCCTCGATAGCCCCGGATGATTCCCCCGTCGCTTCGCTCGACCCGCCTTCGATCTGCAGCACCTCCCGCAGATCCGTCGCCTCGTCGGTGACGACCCGCAAGGCCTGCGCGTGCTTGGCGTTCTCGACCACGAGCAGCGATGTGCCGGAATCCTCGAGGATCCACTTGGCCTGATCGGGCGCGGACGTCTCGTAGATGGCGACGGTGCAACCGCCGGCCGTCCAGATCGCGTAGTCGATGACAACCCACTCGTACCGGGTCGCGGACAGGATCGCGACACGATCACCGAGTTCGATGCCGGACGCGATCAGACCCTTCGCGACTGCCGAGACCTGCTTCGCGAACTCGGCGGCGGTGACGTCCGTCCAGCCGCCGTCACTCGGACGCTTGAACGGTACGAACGTCGGATCCTCCTCGGCATGACGGAAGACCGAGTCGGCCATAGAGGCGTCCTCCGGAATTGAGAACGACTGCGGTACCGAAAACTCTCGCACTATGACCCCTCCACTGAAACAACATGACGGATGTGCATTCGATCACAATTGTCCGGGTTTCGCACTAGCGCCGATGTCCGTTTTGGGTAAGTTGCTTCTGACCTGCGAGAATATGTGTAACCAGACGTAAACTGGTAACTACGCGACGTCGTCGAGGCGGCGGGAATTGGCCGCAAGCCACCGCCGGATCGCGTAGTCGAGCTGCTCGGGGTCGACCCCGAGCTCGCTCGCGGTGGCCTCGAGGATTTCGTCCGCGGCACCGGCATCGGTCGCCTCCGAGATGCCGAGGGCGCCGTTGACGAAGACCTCCGCCACCCGGTTGGGTCGGACCCCGGGGATTCCCGCGAGCATCAGGAAGTGCGCCCACGTGACGTCGCTGTGCTCACCGCACACGTCGACCCAGGCCTGGTGGATCTGCTCCAGCGCCGCCTCGTCCCGAGCGGCCTCGAGGAGGTCGTCGATGCTGTTGACGCGGAGCTGGTGTAGTCGCTCGGCTGCCTGCTGGATGTGGCGTGCCTCGATCGGCACACCCGTCGCGGTGTAGCGGCGCTTGTACGAGCCGACCTTGCCTGCCCACTGATCCGAACTGCCTGCCTCCTCGAACGTGCGGAGCAGGTCGCGGGCACCGTCGGTGAGCGGCCGTCCGGCATCCGCCCGGCGGTACGCCAGATACCGGTCGACGACGGCGACCTCGCTGTGCCCCGCGCTCGACTGCACGGACTCGATGATGCACAGGGCGAGGCTGTGCCGATAGACATCCGAGGTGACCCAGCCGGACGGATCACCCAGCCGGTCGCGACAAGCGGCCACCACGGTTTCGACGGTATCGGCAGAGACGCTCACGAGATCCTCCAAAGGCAGTCTGTTCTGTGCTCTGTCCGGTGTATCGACCGTCACTCCAGGAACGTTGCACTCTCGCTGAGATCTACTCGAGAACGACTGTCATATGGTGGCGAGCAGGTCTGTGACCTCGCTGTCTGCAAGTTGATGGAAGTCGTCGTAGGCGTTGCCTACGCCACCGAGGTCGAGGGGGGTGTACGGGCAGACCACCTCGTCGGCTGTGACGCGCAGACGGGAGACGGCCTCGGGAGCGGCCACCGGAACCGCGACGACGATGCGCGACGCCCCCGACTTCTTGACGAACTGGCAGGCCACTGCCGCCGTCGCACCGGTGGCCATGCCGTCGTCGACGATGACGGCGGTGCGTCCTCGTATCGGCACGCGGTTCCTGCCGCCGCGCAACACCTGCGCTCGACGCTCGAGTTCCCGGCGCTCCTTGGCCTCGACCATGGCGAGGGCTGTCTTGCTGACCCGCGCGATCCGAAGGACGTCGTCGTTGACGACGCGGGCGTCTCCTTCACCGATCGCGCCCATCGCGAGTTCGGGCTGCCAGGGGACACCTAGTTTGCGTACGAGAACCACATCGAGGGGGGCGGCGAGCGCCGCGGCGACCTCGAAGGCGACAGGGACGCCGCCGCGGGGCAGGCCCAGGACCACCAGGTCGTTTCCGCGTAGATGCTCGAGTGAGGCGGCCAGCCGACGACCGGCGTCCGCCCGACTGGTGTACTGCATCGAACGCTCCGAATCGGGAAGAACGGTTCGTCTTCGAAACTACTCCACTTCCGGGCGCGGAAATACAGCTCAGATCTCTGTGACGGTGAACCTGCGCAACGCGAGCGCGGGGTTCTTCTCACGCACCTCGGTGATGCGTTCTGCGGTGACGGTGGCGATGGCGGTGCCCACCCGTTCGCCGAGCGCAGCGACGGTCACACCCATGGGGTCGACGATCATGCTGGCTCCGGCCCCCGTGCGCGCGCTCTGGTCGGCCGCGGCCACGTAGATGGTGTTCTCGATCGCGCGTGCCCGCACGAGCGTGGACCAGTGGTCCTCCTTGAGCGGTCCCGGCACCCACTGCGCAGGGAGGAGCAGGACGTCGGTGCCTGCGTCGACGATGCGGCGGGTGACCTCCGGGAACCGAAGGTCGTAGCAAGTCTGCATCCCGAAGGTGAGACCGTCGACGGCGAACGTCTCGGGGGTTCCGATCTCGCCCGCGCGGATCACCTCCGATTCCTTGTATCCGAAGGCGTCGTAGAGGTGCAGCTTGCGGTACGTGGCAACGATGTCGCCCGTCGGGCCGACGGCCACCAATGTGTTGGAGATGTGGTCGTCGCCGGGCAGCAACTCGTTGACTCCGGCCACCAGATGTATCTGCAGCTGGGCGGCGGTCTCGGCCAGCGCTGTCACGAACGTGCCGTCCAGTCCCTCCGCCGACTCCACGAGTCGGTGGTCCGTGCGCGGAGCGGTGAACATCGCGTACTCGGGGGCCACGACCACCTGCGCGCCGCGATCCGACGCCTCGGTGGCCAGCCTGCGAAGGGTGCTCGCGTTCTCCTGCTTGTCCTGACCGGGGGCGAACTGAATGACGGCGACATCGACCATGCCGTCCACGCTAGGCGACGACCCGGCACAGGTGTCTCCCGTGCCGGTGGCCGCGTATTTACCCGGCATGGCGCTGCGGCGCCGAGTCGTGCACTAAACTGCTGGTCAATGAGTGATATCGAACGTGAACCCGAACCGCCCACTTTTGCCGACCTCGACATCGATGATCGGGTCTTGAAGGCACTGTCCGATGTGGGCTACGAGTCGCCCTCGCCGATCCAGGCAGCCACCATCCCGCCTCTGCTCGCAGGTAACGACGTCGTCGGACTGGCCCAGACCGGTACCGGCAAAACTGCCGCGTTCGCGGTTCCGATCCTCTCCCGGATCGACCTCACCCAGAAGTCGCCGCAGGCCCTGGTGCTCGCACCGACGCGTGAGCTGGCTCTGCAGGTCGCGGAGGCGTTCGGTAAGTACGCCACCCATATTCCGGGTCTCCATGTGCTGCCGATCTACGGCGGCCAGAGCTACGGCGTCCAGTTGTCCGGGCTGCGCCGCGGCGCCCACGTCGTCGTCGGCACGCCCGGCCGGGTCATCGACCACCTGGAAAAGGGCACGCTCGACCTGTCCAAGCTGTCGTACCTCGTCCTCGACGAGGCCGACGAGATGCTGAAGATGGGCTTCCAGGAAGACGTCGAACGCATCCTGTCCGATACGCCGGAACAGAAACAGGTGGCGTTGTTCTCGGCCACCATGCCGGGCGCGATCCGCAAGATTTCCAAGCAGTACCTGCACGATCCCATCGAGATCACGGTGAAGTCGAAGACGTCGACCGCGTCCAACATCTCGCAGCGGTACGTGCAGGTGGCGCATCAGCGCAAGCTCGACGCCCTCACCCGTGTCCTCGAGGTGGAGTCGTTCGAGGCCATGATCATCTTCGTGCGCACCAAGCAGGCCACGGAGGATCTTGCCGAACGCCTGCGCGCCCGCGGGTTCTCCGCTGCCGCGATCAACGGCGACATCGTGCAGGCGCAGCGTGAACGAACCATCGGCCAGCTGAAGAGTGGTGCTCTCGACATCCTCGTCGCCACCGACGTCGCTGCGCGCGGTCTCGACGTCGACCGCATCTCCCACGTGGTCAACTACGACATCCCGCACGATACGGAGTCCTACGTGCACCGCATCGGCCGTACCGGTCGAGCAGGACGCGCGGGCGAGGCTCTGCTGTTCGTCGCGCCCCGGGAACGGCACCTCCTCAAAGCGATCGAGAAGGCGACACGCCAGCCGCTGGCAGAGATGCAGCTTCCGAGCGTCGACGACGTCAACGCGCAGCGCGTCGCGAAGTTCGGCGACTCCATCACCGAGAGCCTCACCTCCGACAACCTTGCGTTGTTCCGCAAGATGATCGAGGACTACGAGCAGGAGCACGACGTGCCGCTCGCCGACATCGCAGCAGCGCTCGCGGTGCAGTCGCGCGACGGTGACGCATTCCTGATGTCACCCGAACCGCCGCCTCCGCCGCGTCGCGAGCGTGAACCGCGGGAACCCCGGGAACGTCCGGCCCGTCGATTCGACGACGGCCCGCCCACCCGGTCGCGGGGCCCGGAGGGTCAGGAACTCGCCACCTATCGCATCGCGGTGGGGAAGCGGCATCGCGTGGTGCCCGGCGCCATCGTGGGTGCCATCGCCAACGAGGGCGGGCTGCGGCGCAGCGATTTCGGGCACATCAGCATCCGTCCCGATCACAGCCTGGTGGAACTACCCGCAGACCTGTCCCGCGAGACGCTCGAGGCCCTGCGGCGCACCCGCATCTCCGGTGTGCTGATCCAGCTTCAGCCCGACTCCGGCCCACCGTCGGGAAGGCCCGGCCGGGGAGACCGCGACAGTAGAAGAAAGCCGCGCGAGTAGTACCCGCGCGGCTCGCCGAGAAGAGGCCCTGCCGAGCCCCCGGTCATTACGCCGGGGGAGCGGGAGCCGGCTGACCGGCCGCGTCGGCCGGTAGAGGACCCTCGGTGGGAACGAGGAACGTCCCCACGGTGGGCAGTACATAACAGGTGGCGCCGGTGTAGCCGACGGTGCCGAAGATCGACGCAACGACGGTGCCCGGTCCGGTGGCCACTACCTTCGACAGCGACGGGTAGCCGCCCTCGGTGACGCCGTCGAGCGGCAGGATGCCGCTGGCGCCGGTATTGGTGTTGATCCACGCGACGGTGAGCCCGGACGACTGGACGACGCCGGGGTAGGCGGAGAGCGCCTGGAAGCTGATCGCCGCGGCGGCGGGGTCGGTGGTTCCCGAGGCCAGGGTGAGCGTGACCGGGGCGACGGTGCCGCAGCCCACTGTCGGTGCCGTATACAGGAACGGCGTGTGCGTCCCGGCCACGTCCCGAAGCGCCGTTGAGGAGGCCAGGGCCTCGACCGCGACCTGCTCACCGGGCCTGTCCGCCTGGGCGCGCAATTCCGCGAGTCCGGGAACACTCGGTGCCGAGGGCTGAGCCGACGCCGTTCCTGACAGACCGAAAGTCGCCACAATGCCGACCGCTGCTGCGGCGACCACGCGCCGCGTTCCGCTCACACCGTCCACCTGAACTCCTCGTCGTCGCTCTTCGGGCGGCTCTGCAGCGCCGTCCGAGCGGTGAATCTACCCGAGCACTGCGCGCCCGTCAGGGCCAGGCGGTGCCGCCGGCCAGGGTATCGGCCCGTGCGCCATCGATGGACTGTCGGATGATGTCGGCATGCCCGGCATGGCGGGCCATCTCCTCGAGCTGGTGGACCAGCATGAAGCGGACAGTGAAAACAACACCCGGCGTCATCCATTTCGCCACGTCGGCGGGGAGGTGAACGTCCCTGCCGAGATCGGGTTCCGCGGTGATCGCGGCCTCCGTGGCTCGCCCGGCTCGATCGAGCCGGGCGAGGAGTACGTCGACGGTTTCGTCCTCGGCGACATTCCAGGCCGCCATCCATGCGGCAACCGGGTCGGACCCCTCGGCGCGCGGTGTTCCCAGAACGCGGGCCGTCATCGATTCCACCCCGTCGATCACGTGTTTGAGGAGGGAGGACAGACTCATCTCACTCGCGCTGGGCACGCTGCGCGCCTGCTCCTCGGTCAGACCCGACATGGCGTTGCGAAACGCGGTGCGCTGATGCTCGAGTAGGAGCAGCAGCAGGCTGCGTTCGTCGGAAATGTCGTTGTGCGTCGTCTCGTTCATGAACACAGTCTCGCGCTGATAGAGGACACCTTCTGTCCGCGTTTACCGTCGAAGTCAGGAAAGTTGCCGGCCTCCTTCGGGGACGCTCCGCGGTCCGCGTTCCGAGCGCTTCAGGCTGACCCGCCCTACGATCGAGGAAGTGTCCGAGGAACCTCGCGGTTCCTGTGATCGAGTCGCATACCGAGGTGCTAATGCCCCTGGAAGAACCGTCGCCCTCCGTCAACGCCGAGCCGGAACACGACCTGGAGGGCCATATCGTCGAGGCGCGGTCCGAAGATTTCTCCCATGCCCGGGAACTGACGGTCGACCACGAGTGGTTCAAGACCGCAGTGTTCTACGAGGTTCTGGTCCGCGCCTTCTACGACTCTTCCGGAGACGGCACCGGCGACCTCGAGGGGTTGACCGCCAAGCTCGACTATCTGTCCTGGCTCGGTGTCGACTGCCTGTGGTTGCCGCCCTTCTACGACTCCCCATTGCGTGACGGCGGCTACGACATCCGTGACTTCCGTGCTGTACTACCGGAATTCGGTACAGTCGAGGACTTCGTTCACCTTTTCGACGAGGCGCACCGGCGCGGGATCCGGGTGATCACCGATCTCGTCATGAATCACACGTCCGACACGCACGCCTGGTTCCAGGAGTCACGCAGCGACCCCGACGGCCCGTACGGCGACTTCTATGTGTGGGCCGACACCGACGAAGGATATCCGGACGCGCGAATCATTTTCGTCGACACCGAGACATCCAACTGGACGTGGGATCCGGTGCGCAAGCAGTACTACTGGCATCGCTTCTTCTCCCACCAGCCGGACCTGAACTATGACAATCCCGAAGTTCAGGACGCCATGATCGACGTGCTCCGGTTCTGGCTGGACCTCGGTATCGACGGATTCCGGTTGGATGCCGTCCCGTACTTGTTCGAGCGTGAAGGCACCAACTGCGAGAACCTGCCCGAGACGCACGCATTCCTGAAGAAGTGCCGGGCCGTGATGGACGCCGAGTACCCGGGCCGCGCGCTGCTTGCCGAGGCGAATCAGTGGCCCTCCGATGTGGTCGAGTACTTCGGCGAACCGGACGTCGGCGACGAGTGCCACATGGCATTTCACTTCCCGCTGATGCCGCGGATCTTCATGGCCGTGCGGCGACAGAACCGCTTCCCGATTTCGGAGATTCTCGCGCAGACACCACCGATTCCCAGTTCGTGCCAGTGGGGAATCTTCTTGCGAAATCATGACGAGTTGACGCTCGAGATGGTGTCCGACGAGGAGCGCGACTACATGTATGCCGAATACGCACAGGACCCGAGGATGAAGGCGAACATCGGTATTCGCCGTCGTCTCGCGCCGCTGCTCGAGAACGATCGCAACCAGCTCGAGCTTTTCACTGCACTGCTGCTGAGCCTGCCCGGCTCTCCCGTCCTGTACTACGGCGACGAGATCGGTATGGGCGACAACATCTGGCTGGGTGATCGGGATTCCGTCCGTACCCCCATGCAGTGGACGCCCGACCGCAACGCCGGGTTCTCCCGGGCGGATCCGGCCCGAATGTATCTGCCGGTCATCATGGATCCCACGTACGGATATCAGTCGGTGAACGTCGAAGCGCAGATGAACTCGACCAATAGCCTGCTCCACTGGACGCGGCGAATGATCCAGGTGCGGAAACAGCATCCGGCGTTCGGTACCGCCTCGTTCACCGAACTGGGCAGCGCCAACCCGGCCGTGCTGTCCTATGTGCGGGAAACACCGCCCAGCTCGGAAGGCGCACCCGCGGATGTCATTCTGTGTGTCAACAACCTGTCGAGGTATCCGCAGGCGGTGATCCTCGACTTGTCGCAATACGCCGGTCGCATCCCGGTGGAACTCACCGGATCGGTTCCGTTCCCGCCGATCACGGACGACGGATACATGGTCACATTGCCGGGGCACGGCTTCTTCTGGTTTGCCCTGCAACCGGATCCACGGGACGGCGGAGTGACAGACGGTCACCCGGTGAGCAGCGAGGCAGAACAGGCGGTACAGCCGTGAATCAACCGACGACAATCCCCGACCACATTCTCGAGCCTCAGCTCGCTCGATGGCTACCCGAGCGCCGCTGGTTCGCTGCCAAGGGGAACACCATTTCCGGTGTCCGGATTCTGCTGCGCCAACCTCTCGCCGGTGTGCCGGGGTTCGCGGTCGATCACCTCCTGGTCTCGGTGGACTTCGAGACCGGGCCACCGCAGGTCTATCAGGTGCCGCTCGGTTTCCGCAGTCACCTTCCCGAAGACCTGGTGCCCTGGGCGCTACCTGCGCCCGACGGAGATGTCGGTTCGGAATGGTTCGCCTACGACGGCCTGCACGACGCCGAAGTGATCGATCTCTACGCGGAACGGCTCGCGTCGCCGCAGGCCTCGGGGCCGATCCGGCTGCGGACCGCTCCCGGAAGCGTCATCGAACCCGGCCTGAAGGGGCGGACCCTCGGCGCTGAACAATCGAATACGTCCGTGGTGCTCGGCGACAAGTTGCTGATGAAGATCTTCCGCCTCGTGACCCCGGGGACGAACCCGGACGTGGAGATGCACCGGGTACTCGGCGAGGCAGGCAGCGAGTACGTGGCCACCTTGCGCGCGTGGATCGAATCCGACGTGGAAGGCATCGAAACGACCCTGGCGATGGTCCAGGACTTCGCCGCCAATTCCGCGGACGGGTGGACCATGGCACTCGGGAGCGTGCGCGACCTTCTGATGGAGGCGGACCTCCGCGCAGACGAGGTCGGGACGGACTTCGCGGGGGAGTCGTATCGCATGGGGGCTGCGGTCGCCGAGGTGCACGCCACCCTCGCGCGGGCGCTCGGCACCGAGGACAAGGCAGTCACGTCCACGACGGTGGCGGCAATGCTGCGCCGTCTGGAGGCGGCTACCGAGGTCGTTCCCGAGTTGGCGGAAGTGGCACCCGCCATTCGGGAACGGTATGCGGACGCCGAGTCGCTGGGGAGCATCACGGTGCAGCGGATCCACGGCGACCTCCACCTCGGCCAGGTGCTCCGAACCCCCGAACGGTGGTTGCTCATCGACTTCGAGGGAGAACCCGCCAAGACGCTGACCGAGCGGCGGGAACCGGACAGCCGACTGCGCGACGTCGCGGGCATGCTGCGTTCCTTCGATTACGCCGCACATCACCTGCTCGCCGACTCCGTGACGGAAGCAGCAGCGTCGCAGCGCGAGTTCCGCGCTCGTGAGTGGGCCCACCGCAACGGAACGGCCTTCTGCGAGGGATATACGTCGGTCGCCGGTGACGACCCTCGGTCTTCATCAGTCCTGCTTCGCGCCTACGAACTGGACAAGGCCGTGTACGAAGTGGTGTACGAGGCCCGGAACCGCCCGCGGTGGATGTCGTTGCCCCTCGGCGCGATCCGCCGGCTTACGTCGTAGCCGAGATGACCTCCGTCAGGGTGGGCGACGACTGGGTACCCGTGTCGAACTGGGTGCGGTACAGCTCCTGGTAGCGGCCACCCAGGGCGAGGAGTTCGCTGTGGGTGCCGCGTTCGACGACGCGTCCGGCCTCGATCACGAGAATCAGGTCGGCGGCGCGGACGGTGGAGAGCCGGTGTGCGATCACCACGGCGGTTCGTCCGGCCAGTGCCTCGCCCAATGCCTCCTGCACCGCGGCCTCCGACGTCGAATCGAGATGTGCGGTGGCCTCGTCGAGTATGACGACGCGCGGATGGGCGAGCAGCAGTCGGGCGATGGTCAGTCGTTGACGCTCACCGCCGGAGAGCCGATAGCCACGTTCCCCGACCACCGTGTCGAGGCCGTCGGGCAGTGCTGCGACCAGTTCGGTGAGCCTGGCCCGTTCCAGCACCTCGTCCAGTTCGGCGGCGGAGGCGCCCGGGCGGGCGAGCAGGAGGTTGGCGCGGACGGTGTCATGGAAGAGGTGCCCGTCCTGCGTCACCATGCCGACGGTAGCGCGGACGGAATCGGCGGTGAGATCCCGGACATCGACGCCGCCGAGTTCGACCACGCCGGCATCCACGTCGTAGAGCCGTGGGACGAGCTGGGCAATGGTGGACTTCCCCGCTCCCGAAGATCCCACCAAGGCGACCATCTGGCCGGGTTCGGCGCGGAACGACACTCCGTGGAGTACCTCGACGCCCTCCCTGGTGTCGAGGGTCGCGACCTCCTCGAGGGACGCCAGCGACACCTTGTCGGCGGCCGGATAGGCGAACTCCACATTCCGGAATTCCACCGACACGGGGCCGTCGGGCACTACCGTGGCGCCGGGTTTCTCTTGGATCAGCGGCTGCAGATCCAGAACCTCGAAGACGCGCTCGAAGCTGACGAGCGCGCTCATCACGTCGACGCGGGCACTGGCGAGCGCGGTGAGCGGTGAGTACAACCGGGTGAGGAGCATCGCCATGGCGACGACGGCGCCGGCGTCGAGCTGACCGCGCAATGCGTAGAACCCGCCGAGACCGTAGACGAGGGCCAGCGCCAACGCCGACACCAGGGTGAGCGCGGTGACGAACACCGACTGCAACATCGCCGTCCGGACCCCGATGTTGCGGACCCGCCGGGCCCGGACCGCGAATTCGGCGGACTCTTCCGACGGGCGGCCGAACAGCTTCACGAGGGTGGCTCCCGGTGCCGAGAAGCGTTCGGTCATCTGGGTGCTCATGACCGAGTTGTAGTTGGCGGCCTCCCGGTTGAGCTGCGCGAGCCGGGCACCCATCCGGCGGGCGGGCAGCACGAAGATGGGTAGCAGCAGCAGTGCGAGGAGGGTGATCTGCCAGGAGATTCCGATCATGACGATGAGGGTGATACCGAGCGTCACGAGGTTGGCGGCGACACCGGAGAGCGTGTCACTGAACGCGCGCTGCGCTCCGATCACGTCGTTGTTGAGGCGGCTCACGAGGGCACCTGTGCGGGTGCGGGTGAAGAACGCGATGGGCATGCGCTGCACGTGGTCGAACACCGCGGTTCGCAGATCGAGGATCAGGTTCTCGCCGATGCTCGCCGACAACCATCGCGTCCACAGTCCCAGAGCGGCCTCGAGGACGGCGATGACCGCGATGAGCCCGGCCAGACGGACCACTGCGGACACGGCGTCGCCGTCGATGATCGCCTCCACCACTCGGCCGGCGAGCACCGGTGTGGCCACGGCCAGCGCCGCGGTGATCACGCTGAGCAGGAGGTACCACGCCAGGCTCCGTCGGTGCGGCGCGGCGAAGCGGGCGATCCGCCGCAAGGTGGTGCGCGAGAACGGTCGACGATCCTCCTGGGCGTGCATCGCGTTGTACATCGCGTTCCACGCTGTGACTTCCATGCTCATGCCGGCGGCCTCCTGTCGCTACCCACACGGTAGAGCGTGGGTATGACACGACGGTAGAACCTGAACCGAACTCGAGGTCAAGCGCTGGTATGCCAGCGGGCCTCCTACCTCGCGATGTCGACGACCACCCTCGTCGGTCCCGACAAACTCGACACCGTGAACGGCCTGTCGGGGCGCGTCACGCCGATGAACGATTGGGTGACACCTTCGAAGACGAGGGCACCGTTGACCTCGGTCACTACCCCGCCGGGCTCCCCGGGCAATGGGTTCGGACCGGCATACCCTTCCACGCCGCTGTCGAAGGGATATGCGGAGCCGTCGATCAGCACTTGGAGAATTCCGTTGCCCGACATCGGGATCGACCTGCCGCTGCCGTCCTGAACGGCCTCGTCGACGTACTCGACCCGCCAGCCCGGCGTGCCCGTTCCGCCGAGTTCGTAGACCACTCGATCGAAGCCCTCGTGCCGACCGATCCGGATGTCGGTCACCGTCAGTTTCGCCGGACCGGACGCCTCGGAAGACTTCGGCGACGCGTCGGTCGGGACCGTCGATGCGTCGGGTTCGAGTGCGGTGCTCGTCGTCGCCGCGGCGGCGGGTGACGTCGCCGCGACACTGCTGGCGGAGTTCGACTCCGAACATCCGGTGAGTGTCAGGGCCAGCGCGCAGGCGGCGAAGACGGCGACGGGGCCGATCCGGTGGTTGTTCATGTTTCGATCGTAAGCCGGGTGCGATCAGACACGTGGGAGCCACCGCCCCGACGCCGCACGTGCGTCGAGATACAGCCAGCGACCGTCGACGCGGACGAAACGGCTGTTCTCGTGGAGCGAGCCGCGCTCGCCGTCCAACACGAAATGGGCCCGGAACTCGACGGTGCCGGCGGTGTCGAGGAGTCCGCCGCCGCTCGACCCGAGGATGTCGAGCCGGGTCCACCGCTGCGCGGGATCGAGGTCGAGGTCGTCAGGCCGGGTGCTCGGATGCCAGGTTGCCAGGAGATAGTCGGCGTCGAGGACGGCGAAGGCGCTGTAACGGGACCGCATGAGCCGCTCGGCGGTCGGGGCGGTGGCCTCGCCGCGGTGGAACCGTCCGCAGCAGTCGTCGTACGGCTCACCGAACAGGCAGGGGCATCGACCGGTCACGACTCCAGTATGGACGGTGCTCACACCAGCTTGTGGCTGCGGTCCTTCCAGTACGGTGCACGTAGTTCCCGTTTGAGGATTTTCCCCGTCGGATTGCGCGGCAGCATCTCGACGACGTCGATGCTGGTCGGGCATTTGAACTTTGCCAGACGCTGGTGGGTGTAGTGGATCAGCGCGTCCGGGTCGGCGACGGTTCCCTCGACGGGGACGACGATCGCCTTCACAGTTTCGCCCCAATGCTCGTCGGGCACACCGATCACCGCCACCTCCGCCACCGCGGGGTGTTCGACCAGCACCCGCTCGATCTCGGGCGAGTAGACGTTTTCGCCGCCGGTGATGATCATGTCCTTGAGACGGTCCTCGATGTAGACGAATCCGTCCGCGTCCGCGCGTCCCATGTCGCCGCTGCGGAGCCACCCGTCGGCGGTGATCGCCTCGGCCGTCGCCTCGGGTTTGCCGAGATAGCCCGGCGTCCGCTGCTCCGTGCGCCACCATAATTCGCCGGTCTCCCCGGGAGCGACGTCCCGGGTGGTGACCGGGTCCACGATGCGCATCTCCACGCCGGGGATAGGCTGTCCCGCCGACGCCATGCGTTCGACCTGCGTTTCGTCGCGGTGCACCCCGGGGAGGAGGGCTGTGACGACACCGGCGCATTCGGTCATCCCGTACACCTGGACGAACTCCGTCCTGGGCCAAGCAGCCAACGCGCTCCGGAGTAGCGGCAGTGGCATCGGCGCCGCTCCGTACGTGATGCGGCGGAGCGCGCCGAACGCGGCGACGGCCTGTTCGCCTGCGGCCAGGACGCCCGCGATCACCGGCGGAACGAGGAACGCGACAGTGGCTCCGGCGGCAAGACCTGCAAACAGTGACGGGGCATCGGCATCCCGCGCGACATGGCATCGAGCGCCGGCGTGGATTCCCATGATCGCGTAGCAACTACCACCGACGTGGAAGAGCGGCATCGCGACGAGGAAGCAGTCGTCCTCCCGGGCGGGAAGCACGGCGAGCGCGTCGACGTTGTGGGCGTTCAGGTTGCGGTGCGTCAGCTGCACCCCCTTCGGCTTACCGGTGGTTCCGGAGCTGTAGAGAATCAACGTCGTCGACTCGGGATCCACGACGGGCGGCCGCCACAACGGGGACGCCTCCGTCAACCACGGCTCGAATTCGTCGTGCTCACCACCGACGGTGATGAATTGCTCGATACCGGTCATCCGATCGCGCAGCGCCATGACCTGTTGCAGAAACTCGTTCCCGACGAAGAGGATTCGGGCACGGCAGTCGTTGATCACGTAGTCGAGTTCCTCGCCGGCGAGCCGCCAGTTGGGAACCGCGATGGCCGCCCCGAGCACACCCGCCGCGTAGGTCACCTCCAGGCAGGAGAGGTGATTCTTGTCGAGAAAGGCGACCGTGTCTCCCTGCCGTATTCCTTCTTCCGCCAGAGCTCCGGCGATCTGCAGAATGCGGTCGCGCCATTCGGACCACGTGTACGCGCGATCCTGGAACTGCACGGCGATGGCGTTCGGTCGGAACTGCGCCCAGTGCGCGAGCCGGTCGAAGATGATTCCGTTCGCGGCGTCCGACATGCGCCCACCTCTCCTGTGTGACATCAGTCACAAGGTTAGTGGCCGGGGGACGGCTCAGGACGGTTTTGCCCTCACCCGGCGGGAGCGGCCGGCCTGCGTGCGCCGGTGCGGCGAAACGCGGCACCGGCGACTATTCCGACCACGATGAGCGCGATCGCCAGCCAGTCCGGGTCATTGTCGGTGACGAGCATGGCGATGCCCACGCCCATCACGAACGGTGGCAGGAACTCGAACAGTTTCAGGAGCGGTGGTGCCACTTCTTCCGGTTCTCCGGGTTCCCGCGGCGCCCGCGCAGTCGCCACATCCGGATACCACTCGGTGAAGGACAGCGCGAACAGCAACGCCCCGATCGGAATGATCCAGCCCGTCCAGAAGTTGTCCGGCTGCCCCAGCACCGCGTCGCCGAACAGCCCGGCCGCCGCCGATACCGTGAACGACAAGGCCCACACCAGTGTGATGCGCTGGTTGATCGCCAGGAAGAGCGGGGAGCTCCAATACTCCTCAGGTGTGGTCTCTTTCGCATACGGCAGGGTGAACGGGTTGCGCAGCAGCAGTGAGCCGAACGCGAAAACGACCAACGCAAGGCTCGACATTTCACCCGACCACGTCTCCAGCCACGTGATCACGGTGTCGGAGGCGAACAGTCCGATAGCGGCGAGGCAGCCGAAGTAGACGATGTCGAACACTTCGAGGGGTTTGAGGGCTCCACCCCGGCGATGGCTGAGAAACAGGAACAGGATCGACAACGCGAGAGCGGCGGCGACCGATTCCTCGAATCGTCCCGGACCCGACAGCAGCGACATCACGATCCACGGAGTCAGTCCGGCGAAGGGCGACTGGAGGAATGCGTCGACGAATCGCGCGCCTGCTCTCGGCTTCGGGGACTCGGTGGTCATGAGCTTCTCCTTCGCGCCGGTGTGTCCGAATTCTCTCAGGCCGCCTCTCGCGCTGCTCAGGTTTCCGCGGTGCCGGTCCACGATCGTCGTCCGCGAAAGATCAGGGTGGTCCCCGATGGCGGCCCGACCCACCTCTCGACAAGATGGTGGAGTGCGCCCCGCGCGCCGGCCCGACCCGTCACCACGGGGTGGGGCCGTCACAGAAGAAACGAAAGGCGATCATGAGCACGCATGCCCCCGCTGTCGCTGCCCGTGCTGTCGAGCTGTCGAAGACCTACGGCACCGGCGACACCCAGGTCCACGCGCTCAGCGCGGTGTCCGCGGAGTTCGCCCGTGGTGAGTTCACTGCGATCATGGGCCCCTCCGGGTCCGGTAAGTCGACGTTGATGCATTGCCTCGCCGGGTTGGACTCGGCCAGTTCGGGTTCGGTGCTCATCGGCGACACCGAGCTGACGACGCTGTCGGACAAGCAGATGACGCAGCTGCGCCGCGACCGTATCGGGTTCGTCTTCCAGGCGTTCAACCTGGTGCCGACCCTCACCGCTCTCGAGAACATCACGCTTCCGCTCGACATCGCGGGCCGTGCACCCGACGCGGTGTGGTTGAACAACGTGCTGGACAAACTGGGTCTGCAGGACCGCCTCGGGCATCGCCCCGGCGAGTTGTCCGGCGGACAGCAGCAGCGCGTGGCGTGTGCCAGGGCGCTCGCCGGACAGCCGGAGATCATCTTCGGTGACGAGCCCACCGGAAACCTCGACTCGAAGTCTTCGGGGGAGGTGCTGTCCATCCTCCGTGCGGCGGTCGACGAGTTCCACCAGACGGTCGTGATCGTCACGCACGATCCGCGCGCGGCAGCGTACGCCGACCGGGTGGTGTTCCTCGCCGACGGCAAGATCGTCGACGAGTTGAGAGATCCGACCGCCGATTCGGTCCTCGATACGATGAAGCGGCTCGACGAGCCGGCATCGGTATCCGGCGGCGCCCATGCACTCGCTACGGACGCGGTGGTCTGACGGTATGGCGTCCACCTCTCGCGCTCCCATGCGCAAGGTTTCTCTGCGCAATCTCGCCGCCCACAAGGTGCGGCTCGCGCTGACCGTCCTTTCCGTCGTCCTCGGCACCGCCTTCGTCGCCGGGTCTTTCGTCTTCACCGACACACTCCAGAAGACCTTCGATTCGATTTTCGAGAACACCGCCCAGGGCGTCGACGTCCGGGTGTCGAGCGCCGAGGAGAACTCGCGCGGTATTCCACTCGCGGACGTGGACACGGTCGTCGCGGTCGACGGAGTCCGCAAGGTGGCGCCCTCGGTCAGCGGACAAATCGTGCTCATCGGCTCCGACGGTGCTGCCGTGCAGACCGGGGGAGCGCCGAGCGTCGGGGAGTCCTACCTGCCGCCCGACCAGGCACTCGGTGAGGCCGACGAGTACCTCGAGGGCACTCCGCCGGCCGAGGTGGGCCAGATCGCGGTCAACGCGAGCGCCGCCGAACGCGCCGGTCTCACCGTCGGCGACACCACGAAGGTCCTGGTCCCTGCCCGCGGCATGGTCGACGTGACGGTGTCCGGCATCTATTCCACGGGCAACGACACCGGTGGCTTCCTCAGCGCCACGTTCGTGGACTCCCAGGCGCGTGAGCTGTTCACCGACGGAGAGCACGTCGAGTACCTCGATGTCGCCGGAACCGGTCTGTCGCAGACTGATCTGCGGGACCGGATCGCCGCGGCCCTCCCCGATGCCCAGGTGCAGACGGGCGACGAGGTGCGCGAGGAGACCAAGGCCGAAATCTCCGAGGCACTGAGTTTCGTCAACTATTTCCTGCTGGCATTCGGTGCAATCGCCCTTCTGGTGGGCACCTTCATCATCTACAACACGTTCTCGATGATCGTCGCTCAGCGACTGCGCGAGCTGGCCCTGCTTCGTGCAATCGGAGCCAGCCGTCAGCAGGTCGGCCGGTCGGTTGTCTTCGAAGCACTCGTCGTGGGAGTAATCGGCAGTGCGATCGGAATCGCCGCCGGGATCGGCCTGGCGTACGGTCTGCGCACATTGCTCAACGCGTTCGACCTCGGCCTGCCCGAGGGACCGCTCCAGGTCGGACCACGGACGATCCTCGTCGCCCTGGTGATCGGTGTCGTCGTCACGACGGTCAGTGCGTACGCACCGGCCCGTCGAGCGGCCAAGGTTCCGCCCGTGGCGGCGATGCGTGAGGAATTCGCGTCCACCGGGGATTCGCTGCGGATCCGGACGATCGGCGGTGCGGTGCTCGGCGCGGTCGGTGTGGTGGGCCTCGTCGTCGGTTCGCGAGGGACGGGAGGCGGTGCGGCCGCAGTGGTGGGTATCGGTGCCCTGGGCCTGATCCTCGCCGTGCTGTTCGCCGCGCCTGCACTGTCCCGGCCGGTGGTCGGTGCACTGGGCGCCGTCCTCGCGAAACCGTTCGGGCCGATCGGCAGGCTCGCCCGCACCAACGCCGTCCGCAATCCCCGGCGCACGGCCGCCACCGCGTTCGCCCTCACGCTGGGACTGATGCTCGTTTCGGTGATCGGCGTATTCGGATCTTCGGCCAAAACGGGCGTCAATCAGCTCGTCGACGTGGGAGTGACCGCCGACTACATCCTCACCGGGCCCAACCAGATCGGTGTCCCGTCCGGCGCGGCGCGTGCCGTCCGGAACCTCGACAGCGTCCAGAGTGCCACCGCTCTGCACCCCGTGTCCGTCACGGTCGACGACGAAGCAGAGCAGGGCGCCTCACTCGAAGGTCCTATCGACGGGGTGCTCGACTACACCCTCGTCGAGGGCGCCGCCGACCTCACGGCCAATCACCTGCTGGTCTCCCAGACAGCGGCCACGGACAAGGGCTGGACCCTCGGTTCGACGGTTCCGATGAAGAGCGCCGACGGCAAGGTCGTCGACGCGGAGGTGGCGGGAGTGTTCGAGGACAACCAGCTGATCGGGGAGTGGGTGGTGTCCGACGACGTGTATCGCCAGGTGATGCCCGCCGCAACCCTGCCGGCCTTCACGGTGCTGATCGACGCGAAGCCGGGAACAGACCTGACGCAACTACGGTCCGACCTCGAGGCCGCGACCAAACAGTTCGTCGTGGTTCAGGTGCAGGACCGCGAGCAGTTCAAGGGAACACAGGGTGCACAGATCGACACCCTCCTCGCCATCCTCTACGGGCTGCTCGCCCTGGCCGTCGTGATCGCGATCCTGGGAATCATCAACACGCTCGCCCTGTCCGTGGTGGAACGACGCCGTGAGATCGGCATGCTCCGGGCCGTCGGAATGCAGCGTGCGCAGATGCGTCGCACCATCTATCTGGAGTCGATGCTCATCGCGGTGTTCGGTGCCGCAGTCGGGGTGTTGCTCGGAATCGCTTTCGGGTGGGGCTTCGTGAGCACGTTGAAGGATCAGGGGCTCGAGCAGGTGACGGTGCCGTGGGGGCAGGTCACCGCCATGCTCCTCGGATCCGGCGTGGTCGGGGTGCTGGCAGCGTTGTGGCCCGCGAGCCGGGCAGCACGCACCCGCCCGCTCGAGGCCATCGCCGACCTCTGACTCGTGAGCATTTGATATGACTGGTGCACGGAATGTGATGGCGATCATGTGGGTCGCGTCGGCAGATTGGGCGGGTACGGGACAGTGCAGAAGATCGTCATCGTAGGAGCAGGTCTGGCAGGCCTGCGCACAGCTGAGGAACTCCGGCGGGCGGGCTACGCGGGTGACCTGGTACTTCTGGGCGGTGAGCCACACCTGCCCTACGACCGGCCGCCGCTGTCGAAGGAAGTGGTGCGCGGCGAGAAGAGCGACACCACGCTCAAGCCGCGGGAATTCTTCGACGAGAACAACATCGAACTGCGGCTCGGTGTCGAAGCGGCCTCTCTCGATCCGGAATCCCGCATCGTGAGACTCGCGGACGGCTCCGAGGTGGCCTACGACGAACTGGTGATCGCCACCGGCCTCGTGCCACGCCGCATCCCCGGTCTACCGGAACTGGCCGGCATCCACGTTCTCCGTTCCATCGACGAGTGCCTCGCGCTGCGATCGGACATGGCCGATGCCCGGCGTGCGCTGATCGTGGGCGCCGGTTTCATCGGTTGCGAACTCGCGGCCAGCATGCGGGCCGGCGGGCTGGATGTGGTGCTCGTCGAGCCGCAACCGACGCCGCTCGCGTCGATTCTGGGCGAGAAGATCGGTGGCCTGGTGGCGCGACTGCACGTGGACGAGGGCGTCGATCTCCGGGCCGGGGTCGGCCTGCAGTCGTTGACCGGGACAGATCGGGTCACCGGGGCTGTGCTCGGTGACGGCAGCGAGGTGGCCGCCGACGTCGTCGCGATCGGGGTCGGCTCGGTGCCGGTCACCGGTTGGCTCGAGGGGTCCGGCGTCGAACTGGACAACGGCGTGGTCTGCGACGATGTCGGCCGGACAGCGGTTCCGCACGTGTGGGCCGTCGGCGACGTGGCCGCGTGGCAGCTGCAGGTGGGCGGCCGCAAGCGCGTCGAGCACTGGAGCAACGCCGGCGAGCAGGCCAAGCTTCTCGCCGGTGCACTGACCGGGACGGGGAGTGGAAGTCCCGCGGCGCACGTGCCGTACTTCTGGAGCGACCAGTACGACCTCAAGATCCAGGCATTGGGCGCCGTGGCGGGCACCGACGTGGTGCACGTGGTCAAGGACGACGGACGTAAGTTCCTCGCGTACTACGAGCGCGACGGCATCCTGTCGGGAGTCGTCGGCGCCGGCATGGCAGGAGCCGTGATGAAAATGCGGGCCAAGATCGCCGTCGGTACGCCCATCAATGAGGTTCTCGAGGCCGCGTCGGCGTAGGGCGGTTCGCGAGGACGCGATAGATTCGACCGGTGATTGTTGCGCTCATCGACTCGGGCCTGGGGATGCTGCCCACTGCGTTGTGGCTACGCACGAAGCGGCCGGAGCTGAACCTGATGCTCGCCCTCGATCCGGATGGAGCGCCATGGGGCCCCAAACCGGAACAGTGGGTGATCGATCGGGTCCTCGAGACCGCGCAGCGCTGCCTCGACCGCGGTGCAGAGGTGATCGTGCTGCCGTGCAACACGGCGAGTGTCACCGCACTCGAGCACGTGCGGGAGTTGGTCGGACCGGGTGTCCCGGTGATCGGTACGGTGCCGGCGATCAAGCCCGCGGCCGCTGCGTGTGACTCGGTTGCGATCTGGGCGACAGCGGCCACCACGTCGAGCCGGTACCAGGCCGATCTGATCGAGCGTTTCGGCAACGGAAGTTCCGTGGTGAGCATTGCCTGTCACGGGCTGGCCGAGGCCATAGACCGGGGCGAGCGCGAGGCGGCCACTGCAGCCATCGCTTCGGCCGCAGCACGCACCCCCGACGATGTGGGGGCGGTGGTGCTGGGATGCACGCACTACCCACTGGTGGCGGACGAGATCGCGGCAAGTCTCCCCGCGGGAGTGCACTTGTTCGACAGCGCGGAAGCGGTAGCGGCGCAGACCATTCGCCGCATCGATGCACTCGGTGAGGCGGGTGACGCTCGAGGTGCACTCCACGCTCGTACCGGCTCCGTCGAGGTCTACCTGAGTGGTCGACCCGGCAGCCTCCCCGAGAGCGCGCGTGCGTTTCCGGTCGGCCGACTGCTCACAGCGGGCGCGTCTCAGCCCAGCTGAACCATCCCGGCGGCCACCACGCGCGCCACATTGTCCAATTCGTCGCCGTACCTACGTGGTAGGTCGTCGAGGTCGTGGAGACGGTCATTGCCCGCCATCGAGAACATGGCAGCCACCCAGGCCGTTGCGCACGCACGCAACGTGCCCGGTTGCACCGGATACGGCGAACTCGCCTGCAGGAGCCGTTCGGTGATATCTCTGAGGTAATCGCGGAACCGCCGCAGATGAGCGCGAACATCCGGGTGGGTCTCGGCCTCGCGCCAGATGATCACCCGCATCACCGACGAGTGGTGGTCGCGCAGATTCAACGCGGTATCGAGGTTCACCAGGCTCGCCGCCGGATCACCAGGACTCACGAGGGGACTGACGTCACGAAACGGTTCGGTGGGCAGCCGCTCGGACAGCAACGCCAGGAGGATGTCGGTCTTGGCCGGGAAATAGTAGAACACCAAGCCTTTCGGGACGTGGGCGGCCGAGGCGATGGAGGCGGTGGATGTGGCGTCGAATCCGTGTGTCGCAATGAGGGATTCGGCGGCGTCGAGGATCAGCTCCCGGGCATCGCCATCGATCTTCGCGCTACGCCGTCGCCGTCCTTTGCGGGGTGGGGGAACGCCGGGTATTCCGAGATGAGGTGCGTGCATGAGCCTTTTCCGGACGTGAACGGCGGGGCGAAGGCCGGGGCGGCGATGACTATCGCCGGATCCACGTTCCTTCGCCCCGCTCGAATCGGTGTTCTCGGTATGCGGCACGGATCAGTGATGGGTGGCAAGCCCTCCGTGTCCGTGCATCCGGGAACTCATCACCGGCATTGCTGTGACAGCCACGACTACCGCGAGCACGCCGACCACCCACGCGGTCCACGACGCTCCCCGGAGTCCGTCGAAGTTCATCACCCAGGGGGAGAGGAACAGCAGAACACCGAAGATGCCCATGGCGTATTCGGCCATCGTGAAATCCGGACGGAACATATGGACCAGACCGGACAGCGCGATGAGAGCGCCCAGCACGATCAGGGACCACCGGGCGGCATTATTCGTGTCGAGCCACAGCGGCGAGAGCGCCGCGAAGACTCCGATCACGATGGCCGCTATATCTTGCATGCGACTCCACGACTTCATGTCCAGCCTCCTCGGAACGGATTGTGTCCACCTCGAGTACACGCCTGATTGACCGCCCGATCAATATCTGCGTCGTTGCAGTCCAGTAACGTCAGCCGCTGGTCAAAGCCATTTCGTAACCATTCTCGAGGATGTCGGTGGCGTGTGGGACAGTGCGCTGGTGACCTCCACTGCGCGCGACGTGATCCAGGCACTCGCTGAACTGGCAGACGAGAAAGTCGCTGTGGGATCTGCGCGCTTTTTCAAGACCGGACCGGGTGAATACGGGGAGGGCGACGTATTCATCGGTGTGCGGGTTCCGGCTACCCGGGGGGTGGTGCGCCGGCACCGCGATCTCGAGCCGCCCGAGGTCGAGACCCTGCTCGACAGCCCCGTGCACGAGCACCGTCTGGCCGGCCTGCTGATTCTGGTGTACCAGTGCACGGCTGCAGCCCGCGTCGGCGAGGACGCCGTGGTCGAGAAGGTGGCCCGCTTCTACCTCGACCTCGTGTTACGCGGACGCGTCAACAATTGGGACCTCGTCGATTCCTCCGCCGACCACATCCTCGGCACCTGGCTTGTCGAGAAACCACGGGACCTGATATTCCGGCTCGCGGCGGATGACGACCTGTGGCGACGACGCGTGGCTCTACTCAGCACCTTTGCGTTCATCCGGCGAGGGGACGCGTCGACCACGCTGGAGGTGGCGCAGCAGGTGCTCGGTGACCGACGGGATCTGACCCAGAAGGCGACGGGATGGATGCTGCGGGAGGTGGGGAAGCGGGTCGACCGCGCTCTGCTCACCGATTTTCTCGACCGCAACGCCGCCGTGATGGGCCGGACCGCGCTCAGCTATGCCTGCGAGCACCTGACGGCCGAGGAGCGAGCCGCCTACCGGGCGCAGCGCTGACCGTGCCGCACGCGATACCGCTACATTCGGTGGCATGACCCTCGCCGATCCCCCTCGCCGCCGCCGTACGGGGTCGGTCCTCGTCGGCGTCCTTGTCCTCGCAGCCGTGCTGGCAGTCGGGGTGTGGTGGTGGGCGCCGACGCGCTACCTGCCCTGGGACACCGCAGACTTCCCTGCCGTGGACAGGTCCGCGTTGTCGCCGCAGCAGGCGACGATCATCGACCTGCTCGAAACCGAACACAGCCGGCAGCGACCGGGCACCTTCTACTCCGAGGGAGTGGAGGAACCCTGGTGTGCCGACTTCGTCAGCTGGATCATGCGAGAGTCCGGTCGGCCCCTGTCGAACCCCAATTCGGGACATTGGCGCATTCCTGGGGTGTACACGCTGCAGGAGTACTACGAATCGCAGTCCCGGTTCGAGGAGGTCGGTAGCGGATACCGGCCCTCGGTCGGCGACGTGGTGCTCTACGACAACACCAGTTGGGTCGGTCAGCACACCAACTTCGTCGTCGCGGTGGACGGTGACTCCGCAACGACGGTGGGAGGCAACGAGTTCGGTCGGGTGCGCGTGCACACCGTCGACTGGTCGAGCGACTCCGCAGTGGTCGGATTCGGCCGGCTGGAGTGAGGGTCGCGGCCGACGGGTCTCAGAATTCGATCTTCAGATGGTCCGTGACGGGCCGGGCCTGGCAGCCGAGGATGTAGCCGCTCTCGATGTCTTCCGGGTCGAGGATCTCGCTGTTCTCCATCTCGACCTCACCTTCGAGTACCGTGCAGGCACACGATCCGCACTCGCCCTCCTGGCAGGAATAGGGCACGTCGATACCTTTGGCGAGCATGATTTCCACCAGCGTCTGCTTGCGGGGCCAGCTGAGATTGTGCACCTCCCCGTCGAGTTCGACCTCCACGGTGGCGGCGTCGGCTGCTTCGTCGTCGGTGACCTCGACGACATCGGCATCGCGGAAGGGGTCACCGGCGAGTGAGTTGAACACCTCGGCGTGCACCTGGGTGCGCGGCATCCCGGCGTCGGCAAGTGCCTTGTGGATGGTGTCCATGAACGGAGTCGGTCCGCACATGAACGCCTCGTGCCCGACGTAGGGTGCGACAGCGGAGGCGAGCTGATCGACGCAGGGGAGGCCCTGGACGGTCTCGAGCCAGTGGATCGACACGAGGCGGCTCGGGTACCGGCCGGCGAGTTCCCGCAACTCTTCGGCGAAGATGACGGACTTCTCGTCCCGGTTGGCGTAGAAGAGTACGACCTTGCCGGACCCTTCCGTGAGGGCGGCCTTGAGTATCGAGATCACCGGCGTGATGCCGCTGCCTGCGGCAAACAGCAGGAAGTCGTGGTCGAGGGACTTCGGGGTGAACACACCCGACGGCGGCAGCACCTCGAGGGCGTCACCGACGGCGACGTGGTCGCAGAGCCAGTTGGACCCGTACCCGTCGGAGGTGCGCTTGACCGTCACCTTGGGTGCGTCGTCGCTGAACGGTGAGCTGGCCAGCGAGTAGCACCGCGCGACCGAGCCGGTGCGGTCACTGGGTATGCGCAGGGTGAGGAATTGACCGGGTTTGTAGGCGAACTTGGCCGCGAGGTCGGCGGGGACGTCGAAGACCAGCGACCGGGAGTCGGACGTTTCCTCGACCACTTCGGACACCGTGAGCACCGCTGATCGTGAGCTGTGCGGCACCTCGACAGTCGTCATCGCGTGTGTAGTCCTCTCCATGATTCGCAGCGTCGAAACGCTCCTGCATCTGCCTCAAATATAGAACAGGTTCTAGTTTTTGCCTAGCGGGTCGCTCCAGCGTAACGAGCGCCGCCCTGGCCGGTTCGGCCCGTGCCCACCTGGCCGATCGGAGAGTTCGTGCGCCGCAGTCGGACGGTTCAGGCCCGCAAGTCTGTGACGAGTGCCCGAAGTGAGTCACAGTGAATCTCAGCTGAGACGCCGATCACACCGGCAGACGGTTTTCCTTCCACCGGCAGCTCAGTTTCGACACCGACAACTTCGAGGAGACGGCCATGGCCATCGAGCTCAACCAGATCTGGGACTTCCCCATCAAGGAGTTCCACCCCTTCCCGCGGGCACTGATGGGAGTGGGCGCGCACGACATCATCGGAGTGGAGGCGAAGAACCTCGGGTTCAAGAGGACGCTGCTCATGACCACCGGTCTGCGCGGTTCGGGAATCATCGAGGAACTGGTCGGCAAGATCGAGTACCAGGGCGTCGAGGTGGTGCTGTACGACAAGGTGGAGTCGAATCCCAAGGACTACAACGTGATGGAGGCCGCGGCCCTCTATCAGAAGGAGAAGTGCGACTCGATCATCTCGGTCGGAGGTGGCTCCAGCCACGACGCGGCCAAGGGTGCTCGAGTGGTGGTCGCGCACGACGGGCGCAACATCAACGAGTTCGAGGGATTCGCGAAGTCCACCAACAAGGAGAACCCGCCGCACATCGCCGTCTCCACCACTGCCGGTACCGGTTCGGAAACCTCGTGGGCGTACGTCATCACCGACACGTCCGACATGAACAACCCGCACAAGTGGGTCGGCTTCGACGAGGCGACCATCGTGACGCTGGCGATCGACGACCCGCTGCTGTACTACACCTGCCCCCAGCACTTCACGGCCTACTGCGGATTCGACGTACTCGCCCACGGCAGTGAGCCTTACGTGTCCCGTCTCGATTTCGCACCGTCTCTGGGCAACGCGCTCTACTCCGTCGAGCTGGTGGCGAAGAACCTGCGGGAGGCGGTGTTCGAGCCGCGCAATCTGAAGGCCCGTGAGGGAATGATGAACGCGCAGTACATCGCCGGGCAGGCATTCAACTCCGGTGGTCTCGGCATCGTGCACTCCATCTCGCACGCGGTCAGTGCGTTCTTCGACAGCCACCACGGTTTGAACAACGCGATCGCGCTTCCCCGTGTGTGGGAGTACAACCTTCCCTCGCGGTACGAGCGCTACGCGCAGTTGGCAGGGGCGTTGGGCGTCGACACCCGGAACCTCACCACGGTGCAGGCCGCGGACGCCGCCGTCGAGGCCGCGATCCGGCTGGCCAAGGACGTCGGTATCCCCGACAACTTCGGGCAGGTCCGCACCGACTCGTACGAGAAGAACCAGATGAACACCAAGAAGTACGAGGGCCGCGGCGACACCATCCGGGGCGACGAGAAGACCATCCGCGCCATCTCCGAGCACATCCAGGGCGACTGGTGCACGCCCGGAAATCCCCGTGAGGTGACGGTCGAGTCGATGCTGCCCGTCGTCGACCACGCGATCAACAGCGCGTACTAGCTCCACCGAACTCGCGTCCGGGGCGGGCGTGTCCCAGCCTTTGCCCCGTGTCTCAGCCTGGCCCCGCCCCGGATGCGTTCCCACGACTGACACTGCTGACGAAGGACGGAAGCCGCACCATGACCGCACCGCACACCGCTCCATCCCTGGCGGATGTCCGCTTCGCCGATGGAATCGAACTGAAAGCAGCCCTGCGCGAAGTCGACTACATCGCCGACGACGAGTTCTCGGTCGTCGTACACCTGGCGACCGCGCTCGACCGGCCGCTCCTCCTCGAGGGCCCCGCCGGTGTCGGGAAGACGGAGCTGGCGAAGTCCCTGGCGGAGGCCGCGGGCCGCAGGCTCGTCCGGTTGCAGTGCTACGAAGGTCTCGACGACAACCGTGCACTGTACGAGTGGGATTACGCCAAACAACTGCTGCACGTGCAGATGCTGCGCGACCGGCTCAGTGATCAGGTGGCCGCGTTCGACGACGTCGCCGACGCGTCGAGGTTTCTGGCGGCGCAGGATTTCGGTCTGTACTCGGAAGCATTCCTGTCGGTACGGCCCCTGCTCGAGGCGATCCTGTCGCCGGAACCTGTGGTGCTGCTCGTCGACGAGGTGGACCGCACCGAGGAATCGATGGAAGCGCTGCTGCTCGAAGTTCTCGCCGAGGGACAGGTCACCATTCCCGAGATCGGCACGTTCACCGCGCGCTCGGCGCCGTGGGTCATCCTGACCTCCAACGACACTCGCGAGCTCTCGCCCGCCCTGAAACGGCGCTGCCTCCACTACCACCTCGACTACCCGACCCCCGAACGTGAGCGGGACATCGTGACCGCCCGTGCGCCCGAGGTGGAATCGGCCGTCGCGGCGGATGTCGTCGAACTGGCGCGGACTCTGCGCGCACTACCGTTACGCAAGAGCCCGTCTATCGCCGAGGTCATCGACGCCGCCCGCGCCGCGGTGGTGCTGAAGGCGACCGGCGTTGCGGTCACTTCGCAGTCGGCGATCCGCGACATCCTCCTCGCCGCGCTGCTCAAGTACACCAGCGATGTCGATCTTGCTCGCGGCCGACTCGACGGCGTGGCGAGCCCGCCCCCCGCGCCGGCGCCTGAGGCGGGGGCAGGCAGTAGAGAGCGGGTCACCGTCGCATCCCGTCCGGCCAACACGACCACAGCGGTGTTCCGCGGACACGGCGGCCGCGACCGCGGTGGCATCGGCGTCGGCAACGGCCGTCCTGCGAGGCGATGACGATGTTCGCGGTCCGAGGCGCGCCGACGCCCGAGTCGCAGCTCCTCGATGTGCTGGCGGCGTCGTTCGGCGCACTGCTGCGCCGGTACGGAGTGGCAGCGTCTGCGGCGGAGGTGATCGACGTCCGGCGTGTGCTGGGGCTCGTCGGCGCACGGCAGCCGGACACCACGCGGGCCGCGCTGCGCGCGGTGTGCGCCAAGTACCGTTACGAGCAGTCAGGATTCGACCGGGCCTTCGACGTGTTCTTCGGTGCTGTCGCCGCGGCCGCCCCCGATCTCCGCGCACCGTCCCGAACCGAGTTCGCGGAGGGGCTTCCCACTGCCCTCGAGGTTGCCGACAACGTCGATACGGCCCGCTATGCCGAATACAACGAGCGCGCCGCGGAAGTCGGCGACCACTTCGATACGCCGGAGGCCGAGAAGGGTTTCAATCCTCACAAGGATGACGACGATGTCAGCATGACGTCGAGCGATGCCGAACTGTCCGTCGACTCCGAGGCCGATTCGGGCCGACGCGGCGTCACCTACACCGTCGACGTCTCGCGGGCGGCGAGTACTGCCGTCGGTGACCTGGCGACGTCGACGAGCGGCGCCGTCGTGGGATCGCTGTCCTGGGACGATCCGGCATCGATTCTCGCGTGGCTCGACGCCTACGACCCCAGCGCGGTGTACTCGGACTCCGGTGTCGACGAGCCGCTGACCGCTGCCCAGTTGAATCGTCTGGCAGAAGCAGTCGAGGCGTTCGTCGGAGCGCTGGCCGACGCCCGGGACGCCGCCGGGCAGGCCGCTCCGGATGTTCCGATGGCGGACGGCCAAGGATCGGCCGTCTCACGCGCCGAGGTCAATCAGGCATGCCACGAGATCCTTCGGCGGATGCGTGGCCCCGCGCGTCCCCGTCCGAGGGAGCTGACCGCGGGACGGCTGGACATGCGGCGCACGGTCCGTGCGAGCCTGCGGACCGAGGGCGTGCCCTTCCGCTTGATGGTGAAGGCGCCGCGTCCTGACCGGGTACGTGTGCTCGTTCTCGCCGACGTCTCGCTGTCCGTCCGACCGGTCACGGCCTTCACCCTGAGGTTGGCGCAGGCGATGCACCGCCGCGCGAGCCGATGCCGAGTCCTGGCATTCGTGGACAGGCCCGTCGATGTCACGGACACACTCCTCGCGGGCGGAGACGACGACGCACTCGCTGCCGTGCTCGCCGATCCCCGCATCGATCTCGAGGCGAGCAGCGACTACGGCCGGGTGTTCTCCGAGGTCCTCACCGCGTTCGGCAACGAGGTTCACTCGCGCACCTCGGTGCTCGTAGTGGGTGACGGAAGGGGCAACGGATTGCCACCGGGCCTGGACGAGTTCGCCGCTCTGCGGAGGAAGGTGCACCGCCTCGCGTGGATTACGCCGGAGCCCGAGCGGTACTGGGATCAGGCGTCGTGCGCGATGCCTCGGTACGCCGAAGTCTGCGACCGAGTGGTAGTCGCGCGGGACGCGGTCCAGCTGTTGGCCCGCGCCGCCGAACTGGGTCACGCGTTGCGATGAACGGCCCCCGCCGAGTGTGCCTCCGATACCGTGGCTGGGGATATCCTGAGGGCACGTCATCGAGAAGTGAGTGCATGGTGCCGACGGCTGAAGATCCCCTCGAGACCCAGCGCGATGTGGCGTCGAACGTCGCGGCGGAGTTGACAGCGGCTGGATTCGAGGAGGCGCACGAGATCGGGCAAGGCGGCTTCGGGGTCGTCTACCGGTGTGTTCAGCCGGAGCTCGACCGCACGGTGGCGGTCAAGGTCCTGACCGCCGAACTCGACGAGGAGAACACGGCGCGGTTCTTCCGTGAGCAGCGGGCCATGGGCAGGCTGACCGGACACCCCAACATCGTCAATGTCCTCCAGGTCGGTGTCACCGGAAGCGGTCGTCCCTACATCGTGATGCCCTACCACCCGCAGGATTCACTCGACGCCCGGATCCGGAAGAGCGGTCCGCTTCCACTGGGCGAGGTCCTTCGGCTCGGTGTGAGGATCGCGGGTGCTTTGGAGACGGGGCACCGACTCGGCATCCTCCATCGCGACGTCAAACCCGCCAACATCCTTCTCACCGACTACGGCGAACCCGCGTTGACCGACTTCGGGATCGCGCACATCTCCGGGGGATTCGAAACGGCGACCGGAACGGTGACGGGATCGCCGGCGTTCACGGCACCCGAAGTTCTGCGGGGCGATCCGCCGAGCCCGGCCTCGGACATCTACGGCCTCGGTGCCACGCTGTTCTGTGCGGTCACCGGTCACGCGGCGTTCGAACGCCGAAGCGGGGAGCAGGTCATCGCACAGTTCCTCCGGATCACCTCGCAACCCGTACCGGATCTGCGGGAGAAGGGCATTCCCGCGGACGTGAGCGCGGTGGTCGCGCGCGCGATGGCAGCGAACCCCGGTGATCGACCCGCGACTGCCGCGGAACTCGGTGACGCGCTGCGACAGATGCAAGCAGACAACGGACTCCCGGTCGACGATATGGCCGCCCGGCACGGTGCGCCCGGCCGATCGCAGGCGAAGTCCCGTCTCCCAGCGCAGCCCACGGCGCATTCGCTTGTCGGCGCCGACGGTAACCTGCCACTGGAACTGACCAGCTTCATCGGTCGGCGACATGAGCTGACGGAGGCGAAGGCGAAACTGTCCGATGCGCGCCTGGTGACCCTGACGGGCATCGGCGGTGTCGGGAAGACGCGTCTCGCGCTCCGTGTCGCCGCCGACGTCCGACGCGGATTCGCCGACGGTGCGTGGTTGGTGGAACTCGGCGAATTGCACGACGAATCACTTCTGGTCGACGTCGTCGCGGCGGCACTGGGTCTGCGGGACGGGCCGGTGAGCTTGTTGAAGAACACCCTCGTCGACTTCCTGGCCGCGCGACGGATCCTGCTCGTATTCGACAACTGTGAACAGGTGGTCGGCGCAGTCGCAAAACTGTCCGAGAGCTTGCTTCGTAGCTGTCCGGATGTGCGGATCCTGGCCACGAGCAGGGAACCTCTCGGGATCGGCGGAGAAGTCGTGCTTCGGGTTCCCCCGCTGACCGTCCCCGACCCGGCCCGTCCCTCGTCCCTTCAGGCAATGCCCCGGTACGACGCAGTCACGTTGTTCGCCGACCGCGCCGCCGCCGCGGTGCCGGGCTTCGAGCTCACCGAGGAGAACACGGACACGGTGGCGCGGATCTGTCAGCGACTGGACGGCTTGCCACTCCCCATCGAACTGGCGGCGGCGCGGCTGCGTGCCATGTCGACCGAGCAGATTCTGCGTCGCCTGACGGACCGTTACGCTCTGCTGACCCTCGGCAGCAGGGGCGCACCCACACGGCAGCAGACTCTGCGTCTGTCGATCGATTGGAGTTACGAGCTCTGCACGCAGCAGGAACAGCAGTTGTGGGCGTGGCTGTCGGTGTTCGCCGGGAGCTTTGAACTCGACGCGGCCGAAGGCGTGTGCGCAGAAGCTCCCTCTGCCGAAGACCTGCTCGATACGGTCACCTCGCTGGTGGACAAGTCGATCCTCATCCGTGAGGAGTCGGCCTCGGTGGTCCGGTTCCGCATGCTCGAGACGCTGCGTGACTACGGCAGCGAGAAGTTGACGGTAGCCGGCGAAGCCGACCGGCTGAGGAGGCGGCACCGGGATTGGTACCTGCAGTTGGCCGAGGATGCGAGGGCGGAGTGGATCAGCCGCGAGCAGGTGGCGTGGATGCGCCGCCTCGCCCGCGAGCAGCCGAACCTGCGGGAGGCGATGAAGTTCTGTCTGGCCGAGGCGCATTCGGCGTCGGGGTTGCGAATCGCGACCGCATTGTTTCGGTTCTGGCTCGCCCGAGGCATGTTCAGCGAGGGCCGGCACTGGCTCGACCGCTTCCTGGAGATGTCGCCGGTCGAGGTCAGCGAGGAACGGGTCGCAGCGCTGTACGGAAACAGTGTGCTCGCCGAGGCCCAGGGCGACGTGGCTGCCGGAGCGTCGCTGGTAGCGGAAGGGAAGACGCTCGCGGCGCAGACGGACAACGTCGCGATCCGCGCGCACATCTCTCATTCCGAGGGTGTGCTGAAGTTGTTCAGGGGTGATCTGCCCGGCGCGCTCGAGTGTTTGGAATCGGCCCTCGAAGTGTGCGGGGACTGTGGCGAGCCCGCCGTGCACATCGAAAACCTGGACTCCCTCGGAACCGTGAGGGCACTGCTCGGAGACTCAGCTGGGGCGATCGAACACTACGAGAGTGTCCTCGAGATCACGGAATCGACCGGCGAGTCGATGTACCGGTCGCACACGATGTGGGCGATGGGCGTAGCCCTGTGGCGTCAGGGCGATGTTCGGCGGGCGTCCCGGTATATCGAGGACGGGCTCGCATTGGCCAGGCGGGTCGACAGCGCGGTCACCGTGGCAACCTGCCTGGAAACGTTGGCGTGGATCGCGGGTGACGGCGATCCACGACGCGCCGCGGTCCTCATGGGAGCGGCGGAGTCGCTGGCGAAATCCAGGAGAAGCTCCACGGTGCTGTTCCCCGATTTGCTCGTCTATCACGAGGAGTGCGAACAGCGCGCGCGCAGTGCCCTCGGAAGGAAGGAATACGAGTCGGCGTGGGACGAGGGCAGGACGCTGGTCGTCGACGACGCTGTGGCGTTCGCGCTCGGCGAGCAGTCGCCGAAGCGTCCTTCCTCCTCACGCGGGACGGCCGACCTGACGAAACGAGAGCGAGAGGTTGCCGACCTGGTGGCCGAGGGCTTGACCAACAAGCAGATCGCTGCCCGGCTCGTTATTTCACCTCGCACCGCGCAGGGGCACGTCGAACATCTCCTCGCCAAGCTCGGCTTCGCCTCTCGGACTCAGATCGCCGCCTGGGTCGTGGAGCATGGTCGGACCTGATCACTGCTGCTGCCTACCTACCCGATCGGGTAGGTGCCGGACCTGCCCTTCGGTCAGTGTGCGCGTCCGTCCCTGCCCGTAGAGTCGAGGTTCAGCGCTTGTAACCTGGATCACATCATGCGGGCGTGGGAGGAGTGTCGTCTTGTCTGTGTCGTATCCAGTCACCCGAACCACCGCTACGGACCGGCTGGTCAAATTCCATGCACCGGAAATCGTCTTCGGTGTCGGGTCGATGGTCGAGGCCGCGCACGCCGTCCTCCGCCTGGGCGGCTCGCGGCCGATGCTCGTCACCGACCCCGGGTTGATCGACGCCGGCTGGGCCGCTGAACTGCAGGACCAGCTCCGGGAACAGGGACTGACGCCCGTTGTGTGGAGTGCGTTGACGCCCAATCCGAAGGATCACGAGGTCGCGGCCGGTCACGAGGCCTACCAGGAAGGTGGATGCGATGTCTTGATCGCGCTGGGAGGCGGTTCGGTGATCGATGCCACCAAAGGCATCGCGGTTCTCGCCGCGAACGGGGGCAACATTCTCGACTACGAAGGGGTGGATCAGGCGACCAGTCCCATCCCTCCTCTGGTCATGGTCCCGTCCACGTCCGGCACCGGTGCTGACGTGTCGCAATTCTGCATCGTGACGGACACGGCCCGCGGTACCAAGATCACGATCATCGGCCGCGCGCTGGTTCCCGACGTCACCGTGATCGATCCCCGCCTGCTCACGACCATGCCGGAGTGGCTCAATGCGGCCACCGGGCTCGACGCGCTCACACACGGCATCGAGGCGTTCGTCTCGCTGGCGCACAACCCGCTCACGGACCATCACGCGCTTCGCGCGATCGGTCTGGTAACCGACACCCTGGTCCACACCATCGAAGACCCGCTGGAGATGGAGCCGAGGGCCGTCATGGCCCAGGCGAGCCTCGAAGCGGGCCTGGCCTTCACCAACGCCATTCTCGGTGCGGCGCATGCCATGAGCCATCAGGTCGGTGGTCTGCTCGACCTGCCGCACGGCGTGATCAACGGTGTCCTGCTTCCACACGTGATTCGGTTCAATGCGGCCAGCGACGCTGCCCCGTTCGTGGCGATCGCGGCGGCTCTCGGACTGGAGGAACATCGCGGAACCCCAGAGGAAGCGGCCCTCGCGGTCGCGGACCGAGTGGAGCGTTTGGCGCGCGAGGTCGGGGTGCCGCGAGGACTGGGGCAGTTGGGTGTGCGTGAAACCGACCTTCCGCGGCTCGCGGAGTTCGCCCTGCGGGACGCCTGCATGTCCACCAATCCGCGGACGGCCACACACCAGCAGATGGTGGCACTTTTCCGGACTGCGATGTGAGCCCGATGAACGCCCCAGACCTCTCGACACTCACCGGACTCCGGTCGGGTAAACCGACGTTCTACCCGCAGTACCGCGGCGCCGCCGAACGTCTCGAGCGCGTCGTCCATGCGCTCGAGCTCATCTCCCGCGCGCTGGTGCGAACGGTCGAGGGGCCCGAGACGTTGATCTGCGCGGTGGCCGAGGCGGCGCGCGCTCACCTCGACGCGCGCTGGGTGGCATTCGCCCTGGCGGACGGCATGCTGCCCGATGCCGGTCCCCGCCGGCTGGTTCTCGGACCGGACGCCACCCCGTTTCTGGTCGACAACGTCGAGGGACCCCCGCTGCCGGACGAGGTGGTCATGTGCCTCGGCGACATCAGGTCCGCCCGCACCAGCAGGGCGCCCGTCATCGACGCGCACCATGCGTTCGTGCCGATCGTGCTCGAGGGCGGAGTGGTGGGAGCCTTTGCTGCGTGGACGGCGCCGCACCGCACCCTCGACACCACCGATGGTGCGGTACTGAGTATCCTGGCGAGCCAGACCGCGGTAGCCCTGCAGAATTCGGCGCTCTACCAGCGCGGGCAGCGCCTCCTCGAACACGCCGAGCACGCATACGCGGAGGCGCGGCGGACCGCGTCGGATCTTGCGGTCCGCAACGCCGAACTCGAGTCCACCCAACGTCAGCTCGGGGCCGCGCACCGGCATCAGGTACTCGACGAGGAACGCCACCGCATCGCCCGTGAGCTCCACGACAGTGTCACGCAGGCGGTACTGTCGGCCGGAATGCAGATCGAGGTGTGCCGGAGCGGAGTGCCCGACGACGAACGTCGCGAAAGACTCGACCTGGCCAAGGATCTCACTCGTCGCGCGGTCGAGCAATTACGCTCGGCCATCTACGCGCTCAATCACTCCAAGAGTTCGGACCGCACGTCGCTGCCCGGAATGCTCGAGCAGCTCGGTGTGGTGCACATGCCCGACGACCTCGAGGTCAGCGTCCGGGTCGGCGGAACACCGGCGGAGCTGTCGTGTGACCGCGAGCACGCGCTGCTGCGCATTGCCGGCGAGGCCTTGTTCAACGCTGCTGTCCACGCCAACGCGACGCGCGCCGTTCTGCGCCTGACCTATTCGGCGGATTCTGTACTCCTGTCCGTCGCCGACGACGGGGACGGGGATCCGAAGCAGATGCGGCTCATGTTGCGGATGGCGGCAAACAACGACCTGGACGGACACCATCGCGGTCTGGCGAACATGCAGGCCCGGGCTGCGGAATTCGGTGGAACCTTCGAAGTGGCCAGGGCGCGACTCGGTGGAGTGCGAGTGGCTGCGCGAATTCCTCTTGGCGACAGACCTTCCGGGGGAGACAACGACAACGAGGTGGAGCGATGACGATGCGAACTCCGATGCAGGACGAGGCGAGGTCTGCACGAGCAACGTCGGTGGTCCGGCTCGTCCTCGTCGACGATCACGCGATTCTTCGGCAGGGGCTGCGATCCGTACTCGAGCGTGAACCGGATCTCGAGGTGGTCGGGGAAGCGTCCACGAGCGGGGAGGCACTCGACGTCGTCGGGCAGGTGAAACCCGACGTCGTGTTGATGGATCTCAAGTTGTCGGCGGCATCCGATTACGAGGGGCTCGTGCTGTGTGCGCAGTTGTCGTCCGCGAACAAAGGACTGGGACTTCTGGTACTGACGACGTTCCTCGACGAGCAGCTGGTGGTCCGTGCCGTGCAAGCCGGCGCCCGGGGATACGTGGTGAAGGATGTGGACACGACCGAACTGGTGCGCGCCATCCGCGCGGTCTCACGTGGAGAAAGCGCATTCGACTCGCGGAGTGCTTCCGCGGTGATCCGGTCGCTGAACGGACAGACAACCCCGCGGGAAGGACTCACGGAGCGCGAACTCGAGGTCCTGCAACTGCTGGCCACCGGGTTGTCGAACGCGAAAATCGGTGAACGGCTCTTCATCTCGGCCACCACCGTGAAGTTCCACGTCAGCAACATCATGCGCAAGCTCGACGTGGGTAGGCGCGCGGAGGCCGTGTACGAGGCGGGCAAGCTCGGACTGATCTGAAACAGCCGTGACCGGTAGTCGATCGGCGTACCGTCCCTACCATGGCTGCTGCGATTTCGGTGGAGAAACTCGTGAAGACGTTCGGTGTCACCCGCGCCCTGGACGGCCTGGACCTCGAGGTGCGCGCCGGTGAGGTGCACGGTTTCCTGGGGCCGAACGGCTCCGGCAAGTCGACCACCATCAGGGTCCTGCTCGGACTGCTCCGCGCAGACTCGGGTACCACGCGTCTACTCGACGGGGATCCGTGGCGTGATTCGGTGTCGTTGCACCGCAGGCTCGCCTACGTTCCGGGTGATGTGAATCTGTGGCCCAATCTCACCGGGGGTGAGGCGATCGATCTCCTCGCGGGGTTGCGCGGCGGTCTCGACGAGGCCCGGCGTGCAGAACTGCTCGAGCGGTTCGAACTCGATCCGACGAAGAAGGCGCGCACGTACTCGAAGGGCAACCGGCAGAAGGTCGCGCTGGTGGCCGCATTCGCGTCCGACGTCGAACTGTACGTGCTCGACGAACCGACGTCCGGGCTGGATCCGCTGATGGAGTCGGTCTTCCAGGACTGCATCGAGGAGATGTCCGACTCGGGGCGGACGATTCTGTTGTCGAGTCACATTCTCGCGGAGGTCGAGGCGCTGTGCGATCGGGTGAGCATCATCCGCGAGGGCCGAACCGTCGAGACCGGCACATTGGCGGAACTGCGTCATCTCACGCGTACGTCGATCACGGCCGAGACGCAGCGGCCGGTGACCGGACTCGAGAGCATCGAGGGGGTCTACGACGTGCGGGTCGACGGCCTGCACTCTCGATGTGAGGTGGACACCAGTGCGATCGACGGGGTGCTCCGCCACCTACTGTCGTTCGGCATCTCCTCGCTGACGTCGACGCCACCGACGTTGGAGGAGTTGTTCTTACGGCACTACGGGGACGAACTGGCCCGTGAGGGCGAAAACCACCGGCGCGCCGAATCCGGGGCGCAGACACGATGAGCGCCGTGACGGCGCCGGAGAAGGTGGGGCGCGGCCAGTACGCGGGAACCGCCCGGCTGGTGCGGCTCGCGCTACGCCGTGACCGTATCCAGCTGCCGGTGTGGTTATTCGCACTCGCAGCGCTGCAAGCGTTCTCGGCGTCGAGTGTGCTCGGCCTGTATCCCACGGAGGGTGACCTGCGCAGCTTCGCGGTGGCCACTGCGGCGTCACCGGTTGCCCTGGCCACCAACGGTCTGGTGTCCGGGTACAGCGTCGGTGCCGTGCTCGCCAGCCAGATCGTCATGCCGCTGTCTCTCGCTGCCGGCCTGATGACCACCCTGCTCGTCGTGCGGCATACGCGGCAGAACGAGGAGACCGGCCGCGCCGAACTCGTCGAGGCCGCCGTCGTCGGGCGCAGAGCCTTGCTGACGGCCGCACTGGTTGTCGCGGTCGGCGCCAATCTGGTTCTCGGACTGATCAACGTCGTCGTTCTGGTCGCGGAGGGTCTGTCGTTCGCGGGTTCTGTGGCTCTGGGCGCGGCTGTCGCGGGGGCCGGCATCGCGTTCGCCGCCGTCGCCGCGGTGACCGCGCAGGTGACGGACAGTGCCCGCACCGCCAACGGACTGGCCGGCGCCGCGCTGGGTGTGGCGTTCCTGTTTCGTGCAGTGGGCGACATGACAGGGGCGGTGACGGAAAACGGCACTCGGGTGGTGAGTAGCTGGCCGACCTGGCTGTCGCCGATCGGCTGGGCCGAACAGGTCCGTCCTTACGACGACAATGCCTGGTGGGTGCTGGTGTTGCCCGTCCTGTTCGCACTCACGGTCGGCTCGGTCGGCTTCGCCCTCACCGAACGCCGGGACATCGGCTCGGGCCTCGTACCGACCCGCCCCGGCCCCGCCCGCGCGTCCGGGTTGTTGCCGACGCCGCTCGGATCGGCGTGGCGGATACAACGGACGATCCTGTTCTGGTGGGCATTCGGCATCACCGTCCTCGCCGTGGTGTACGGCGCAATCGCGGACCAGATCGACGACTTTCTCGGCGAGGGCGAGCAGGTGGCCGACATGATGGAGCAGCTCGGTGGCGGCACCACCGACATGGTCGATGCCTACTTTGCCGCCATCTTCGGCATGATGGCGATCGCGGTTGCGGGTTACGCCGTACAGGCATTACTCCAAATGCGGGGTGAGGAATCGGCGGGACGACTCGAACCGGTTCTCGCGACAGCGCTCTCACGTCCGAGGTGGATGCTCGCGCATGTAGGCCTGGTCGTGTCGGGAATCGTTGTCCTGCAGGCACTGACCGGGGCGGCAACCGGGCTCGCGTACGGTCTCGTGACCGACGACGTACCGGGAAAGGTGGTGCATCTGACCGGTGCTGCTCTGGTCTTCGTGCCTGCGATCGCAGTGGTCGCGGCCGTGGTGGTGTTGTCGTTCGGTGGTGTCCCGGCCTGGTCGACCGGGATCTCCTGGGGCGTGCTCGCCGCCTGCCTGATCTTCGGATTCCTCGGACCACTGCTCGGTCTGCCTCAGGCGGTGCGCGACCTGTCACCGTTCACACACGTCCCCGCCGTTCCCGCGGCGGAGGTGACGGCCGCTCCGCTCGTGCTGCTCGCGACGATCGCCGTCGTCGTGATCGCCGTCGGGGTGGTGCTGTTCCGGCGACGCGACATCACCGGTTCGTAGACTGCGCGAGGTCGTCGAGGGGTACGGCGAGGACTCGGGCCAGAGCTGCAATTGTCGTGAATGCCGGAGTGGGCATCCGGCCGGTCTCGATCTTGCGCAGAGTCTCCGGTGAAATCGCCGCCTCCTGAGCCACTTCGGCGAGAGTGCGATCGCCCCGGGCACGGCGTAGATACGCCCCCAGGCGCTGACCTGCCGCGAGTTGGGCCGGAGTGAGCGGGAGACGCACCATGCCACCAGCCTACTCGACGGTGGTATGAAAATACCGGACGATCGACTATGGTGGTATTTTAATACCGGCTATCGGGTCGGATGGAGAGGAAGATCTGTGCTGGAATTGAAGACCCCTCGGGAGATCGAAGCGATGCACGTCACCGGTGTATTCATCGCCGAGCTGCTCGGCGACCTCGCCTCCCGGGCCGAGCCGGGGGTAAACCTGCTCGAACTCGAGCACCGCGCCCGCCAGCTGATCGCCGACCGCGGTGCCCAGTCGTGCTACTGGGATTACGCGCCGTCATTCGGGCGAGGGCCGTTCCGCAATGTCATCTGTTTGTCGGTCAATGATGCAGTGCTGCACGGGCTTCCGCATGACTACGTCCTGCGTGACGCAGACCTGCTGAGCATGGATATCGCGGTATCGATCGACGGGTGGGTCGCCGATTCGGCGCGAAGTGTGATCGTGGGTGTTCCGCGGCCGGAGGACGAGCGTCTCATCGAGGCGACCGAGCGTGCCCTGGCGGCGGGGATTGCCGCTGCGCTGCCCGGTAACCGCCTGGGCGACATCTCTGCTGCGATCGGCGCCGTCGCCGCCGACTACGGGTACCCGGTCAACACCGAATTCGGTGGCCACGGACTCGGGCGCACCATGCACGAAGACCCCCACGTGTCCAACATGGGACGCGCCGGACGTGGTCTGAAGCTGAAGCCGGGTTTGACCCTTGCGCTCGAACCATGGCTCGCCGCCGGCACCGACAAAATCATCTACGACGACGACGGGTGGACCATCCGATCGGCCGACGGGTCCCGTACCGCGCACAGCGAACACACCATCGCCGTCACCGACGGCGCGCCACTCGTGCTGACGTGTCGGGATTACGTCGCGGCCCCTGAGTAGTGGTCCGGCGGCTGTTGAAACCCTGCGCGACAATGTGATTCGCCCTGGCTATTGCTCTGGTGGCCTGCAGTTGCTAGAATCGAACAAAGTTTCGAACAAAGTTTCGAACAAAGTTTCGAACAGCCTTGGGGGAGGTTGACTATGGGGGGAATTGTTGTACCGGATCTGGACGAGGTGCGTGCGTTCACCGCACGGCTTCGTCTGGCTTCTGTCGACGGCGATGCGGGGTTGGGCATCGATCTACTCGATGCGATCGAGACGTTGAAATCGGTCGGCTGCGCAGTGCAGGCGGTGATCACCGAAGACGTCGCCACGAGTATCCGACAAGACCGTAAAGCTCGACAACTGCCGCGGTCCGAGTGGGACCGGGGGATTGCGTCGCAGATTGCATTGGCGCGTAGGGAATCTCCGAACCGAGGTGGCCGGCATCTGGGGTTCGCGCGGGCGTTGGTGCATGAAATGCCGCACACCCTGGACTTGTTGCGATCGGGGCGGTTGAACGAATGGCGGGCCACCCTGCTCGTGCGCGAGACAGCCTGCCTGTCAGCGCATGATCGGGGTATCGTCGATCGCCGGTTGTGCGCGGACCCAGGCATTCTCGACGGAGTCGGCGACCGGGGTCTGGTTGCACGAGCGAAAGCCCTTGCGGTCGAGCTCGATGCCGCGGCGGTTGTCCGAAGGCACCGCAAGGCAATCTCGGAGCGACGGGTCACCACGCGTCCGGCGCCGGACTCGATGGCGTATCTCAGCGTGTTGATGCCTGTGGAACAGGCTGTCTGCCTGCAGGCCACACTGGGCCGGGACGCCGACAGTCTCATCGCCACCGGCAACAGTGGTGGCCGCAGCCGCAATCAGGTGATGGTGGATTTGTTGTTCGCGCGCGGCACCGGAGCGTCACTGGCGTCCGGTGTGCCGGTGTCGGTGAACCTGGTGCTGTCGGACGAGTCGCTGCTGGCCGGCGGCCACGAGGCAGCCCACCTGCAGGGGTTCGGGCCGGTGCCGGCGGGGATAGCACGACACATGGTGGCTGACGCCATCGATGGAGTTGCCGAGACGGCATTGCGGCGGGTGTATTCGTGCCCGCAGTCGGGGGCGCTGACGGCGATGGAATTCCAGTCGCGCACGTTCCCGAAGAGCCTGAAGACGCTGATCGATCTCCGGGACCGCACCTGCCGCACACCGTGGTGCGATGCCCCGATCCGCCATCACGACCACATCCGCTCGTACGGCAACGCGGGTGCGACCAGCGCGGACAACGGGTCCGGGCTGTGCGAGGCCTGCAACTACGCGAAGGAAGCACCGGGATGGAATGCCCGCCCACTACGCAATCTCGGCCGCACCCACCTCATCGACCTCGGCACCCCGACCGGACACCACTATCGCTCCACGGCCCCGCCGCTACCGGCGGCCGCGCACCTGCGCGCATCGTGAGGCGGTCAGCAGTCGATGACGAGCCAGCCGCCGTGGTGTTCGAGCACCTCGAACGGGCGTCCTGTCGCGTCGCCGAGCTTCGTGAGCGACCGGGTGTCGAAGGTGCGGATATGTCCGTGGCTCGCGGTTGCCTCGTCCTCATAGGGGACAGCGACGACAACCCGGTCGCGGGCAACGCGGAGGGCCTCGGATATCACCGCGGTACCGATGCTGTCGTCGACGTGTTCGAGGAGGTGGATGGCGGTGACGGTGTCGAAGCTGTCGTCGGGAACCGGTACGTGCGCGGCGTCGCAGACGAGGGTGTCCAGGTCTAGTCCGAGCTCTGGTGCAACGGCGTCGAGGAGGGTCATGGTGCCGGGCAGAATGTCGGTCGCCGTGACGGAGCGACCCGCGCGGGCGAGTCGCAGGGGCAAGAATCCGAAGCACGACCCGAGGTCCAGGACGGAACCGCGGACGAGTTCCTCCGCCTTCTCGTGGATCGGTGCGAAGTCGGCGGTGCCGTCCAGCAATTCGGCCAGAGAGTTGCGGTAGTAGACGGTCCAGGCTTCGAGCGCACCGTCGACGGTGGAGCGAACAAGCCCGACCATGGTCGACTCGAATTCGTCCTGACCGAAGTCGGCGTCCTCGATCGACGCAGTGACCGAGGCCACGAGCCGCTCGCTCAGATCCTCCGGTGTCAGGGCATGCCGCACCCGCAGGTGGTCGCCGTCGCGGGCGAGCGTGAGCGGTCCGGCGGCGACGCGCTCTACCGTGACGTGGCCGTGTGACCAGAGACCGGATTCGCACGGAGCGAGAGAGTCGAAAGCGGGGGTGTCGAGAGTGGAGGACATTCGAGGCAACCTTGCCTAGTGGTGGTGGCGGGAGAACATCAGGTTCGTGTGTCGGGCTCGCCGAGGGAACTCAGCCCATCGTAAAGCGATTGCATTCCGCTGGCGAGTAGTTCGTTCAGTTCGAGCGAATCGTCATCGAGCCACTGCTCGTATGCCGACATTGCAACGCCCAGTAGGAGATAACCGACAGTGCGCGGAATGTGGTCGGTGGGTGAGACTCCGAGTCGGCCGGCCACGTACTCGGCGATGACGTTGCGCCATCCTTCGTACATCACCACCGAATATGCCTGCAGCGCAGGTACCCGCAGAATGAGGCCCATCCGCTTGCGGTGATTGACTTCCTCGCTTGCAGGGAAGGCGTTGAACTCGAGGAGGGCGGCCGTGAGGCCATCCGCGATCGGTATGTCGTCGGGCTGTGCGGCGAGTTGAGCGCGCATCTCGGCGAGGTGGGCGTCGAAATCGCCCCACGGGATCGCATTCTTGGACGGGAAGTAGCGAAACAGGGTGCGCCGGGCGATGCCGGATGCCTCGGCGACCTCGTCGACGCTGGTGGCGTCGAACCCTTGCCGGGTGAACAGCTCGATCCCCACCGTACTGATCCGGTCCTGCGTTGTGGACGGGCGTCGCCCTATCCGACTGGCTGGTTTTCGACGACTTTTCATGTTTCGTCCCTCCCGGTCTGTCATTCTGCACTCGATGCCATTACAGTGGTGAGGCGAGTCACAGAAGGGTCCTTCTATGACGGGAAGCATCTCAGTGACTCGCCTACGTATCACCGAACAGTAGGAGGAAATCATGTCCGATCGTGACAACAACGTGCTGGAGAACGATCTCGTCGAGGAATCTCTCGTCGAAGAGGTGTCGATCGACGGCATGTGCGGCGTGTACTGACATGCCCGAAGCACCCGCAGCGACCGGTACAGCCGGTATCGATCTCGATGTGGGCTGGAAGCTTCATCCGCAGGTGGCGCTGCGTCCCGAGCCGTTCGGGGCGCTGCTCTACCACTTCGGGACACGCAAGCTGTCGTTCCTGAAGAACCGCACAATCGTCGCGGTGGTGGAGGCCCTTCCCGACCACTCCGACGCCCGGTCCGCATTGCGGGCGCAGGGCATCGGGGACGACACCGCTCCGCAGTACGCGCGAGCCCTCGGCACTTTGGCCGAGTCGCACATGATCGTCCCCGCCTGACCAGCTCTCTTCGCCCCGTATCAGAGGATCCAGCCCATGACCTCCATGCTCGAAAGGCCCTCCGCCCCGGTCGGCCGACTCGTCGACCAGTTCGAACTGGGGCTCGACGCCCCGATCTGCCTCACGTGGGAACTGACCTACGCGTGCAACTTGTCGTGTGTGCACTGCCTGTCCTCGTCGGGGCGGCGTGATCCACGGGAGCTGAGCACCGAGCAGTGCAAGGCGATCATCGACGAACTGCAGCGTATGCAGGTGTTCTACGTCAACATCGGTGGCGGCGAGCCCACCGTGCGCTCCGACTTCTGGGAGCTCGTCGATTACGCCACCGCGCACCAGGTGGGAGTCAAGTTCTCCACGAACGGGGTGAAGATCGACAAGAAGGTTGCCGCCCGGCTCGCGGCAAGCGACTACGTCGACGTGCAGATCTCCCTGGACGGCGCGACGGCCGAGGTCAATGATGCCGTTCGTGGTCCGGGATCGTTCGCGATGGCGGTGCGGGCGCTGGAGAATCTGTCCGAGGCCGGTTTCAAGGACGCCAAGATCTCCGTGGTGGTCACCCGGCACAACGTGTCCCAGCTCGACGACTTCAAGGCCCTGGCGGACAAGTACGGCGCCACACTGCGCATCACCCGGTTGCGCCCGTCCGGCCGAGGAGCGGACGTGTGGGACGAGCTGCACCCCACCCAGGCGCAGCAGCGTGAGTTGTATAACTGGCTGGTCGCCAATGGTGACGGCGTGCTCACGGGCGACTCTTTCTTCCATCTTTCCGCTTACGGTGACGCGTTACCGGGTCTGAATCTCTGCGGCGCCGGCCGGGTAGTCTGCCTGATCGACCCAATCGGCGACGTCTACGCGTGCCCCTTCGCCATTCACGAGCAGTTCCTCGCCGGAAATATCGTGGCGGACGGCGGCTTTCAACATGTGTGGCAGCACTCCGACCTGTTCCAGGAACTGCGGTCTCCGCAGACCGGGGGAGCGTGCAGCAAGTGCGCCCACTACGACTCCTGCCGCGGCGGCTGTATGGCCGCGAAGTTCTTCACCGGGCTTCCGATGGATGGACCCGACCCCGAATGTGTTCAGGGATACGGCGAGGCGGCGCTCGCAGGTGAGCGCGGCGACATTCCGAAATCCAGCGTCGACCACTCCCGCACCGGCCAGCGCCGGACCCCCCGGGCACCGGTTCCGCTGACGTTGATGGTGCGTCCGCCCGCCAAGATTTGTGACGAGAACCCGCTTGCGGGAATGGAACAGACGTAAACCGTCTGTCGGTATGAGAGGTTTTTTCGACATGGGTAAGAATCCGTTCTTCGAGACTGTGGCCGAGGCCCAGCGTCGCGCGAAGAAGCGTTTGCCGAAGTCGGTGTATGCGGCGCTGATCGCCGGTTCCGAGCGCGGGCTGACGGTCGACGACAATGTCACCGCGTTCGGTGAGCTGGGGTTCGCCCCGCACGCCGTCGGTCTCTCGGACAAGCGTGAGCTGTCGACCACCGTGATGGGGCAGAACATTTCGCTTCCCGTCGTGATTTCCCCGACCGGTGTACAGGCGGTGCATCCCGACGGCGAGGTCGCGGTGGCACGTGCTGCGGCGGCGCGGGGGACGGCGATCGGCTTGAGTTCGTTCGCGAGCAAGTCGGTCGAAGAGGTCACCGCGGCGAATCCCCAGACCTTCTTCCAGATGTACTGGGTCGGTACCCGGGACGTGCTGATTCAGCGGATGGAGCGGGCTCGTGCGGCCGGCGCCACGGGGCTGATCATCACCACCGACTGGTCCTTCTCCTACGGGCGCGACTGGGGCAGCCCGGCCATCCCGGAGAAGATGGATCTGAAGGCGATGATCCAGTTCGCACCGGAAGGCATCACGCGTCCGAAGTGGCTCTACGAGTTCGCGAAGACCCGGAAGATCCCGGATCTCACCACACCGAACCTCGCGGCACCCGGTCAGGAACCGCCCACGTTCTTCGGTGCGTACGGCGAATGGATGCAGACGCCGTTGCCCACCTGGGACGACATTGCGTGGCTCCGTGAGCAGTGGGGTGGGCCGTTCATGCTGAAGGGTGTCATGCGCATCGACGACGCCAAGCGTGCCGTCGACGCCGGTGTCACGGCCATCTCGGTGTCCAACCACGGTGGTAACAACCTCGACGGCACACCTGCGCCGATTCGGGCGCTGCCTGCAATCGCCGACGCGGTCGGCGATCAGGTCGAGATCCTTCTGGACGGCGGCGTCCGCCGCGGCAGCGACGTCGTCAAGGCGCTCGCTCTCGGCGCCAAGGCGGTCATGATCGGCCGCGCGTACCTGTGGGGCCTTTCGGCGAACGGTCAGGCCGGTGTCGAAAACGTTCTCGACGTCCTGCGCGGCGGCATCGATTCGGCGCTCCTCGGACTGGGGCACTCGTCCATTCACGACCTCAGTGCATCCGACGTCGTGATCCCGCCCGGATTCCAACGCGTCCTGGGCGCCGAATCCTGACTCGACACGCGTAGATGGCTGCGCAGCTGACCGACCGGATCACCCTGGCGGGGCGTCATGCCTCCTCCAGGGTGCTCTTCGGTCCGCATGTCACGAATCTCGGTGTGCGACGGTATATTTCCCCGCGTCACGTTGCGTACTACGAGCGGCGGGCGAGAGGTGGTGCGGGAATCGTCGTCACCGAGGTCGCGTCGGTGCACGCCTCCGACTGGCCCTATGAGCGCGCGCCACTCGCTGCCGACTGCGTTGACGGCTGGCGCGACGTCGTGTCGGCGTGCCGCCCACACGGCACTCTGGTGCTGGCCGGGCTGGGTCACACCGGACTCCAGGGCTCGAGCGCTTATTCACAGTCCGTGCTGTGGGGACCGTCCCGGGTGCCCGACGTGGTGTCGCGGGAGATGCCGATGCAGATGGAGCGGCGCGAAATCGAGGAACTCGTCGAGGGTTTCCGCGCCGCCGCGGTCGGTGTGGTCGAGGCGGACATGGACGGGGTCGAACTCGACGCCGGGCCGAGGGGACTGCTGCGTCAATTCCATTCGGGGCTCACCAACATGCGCGGCGACGAGTATGGGGCCGACCGTCTCAGGCTCACCCGCGAGGTGATTGCCGCTGTCCGGCAGGAACTGGGTCCGGGTCGTGTACTGTCGCTGCGTCTTTCGTGCGACGAACGGACGTCGTGGGGTGGCATCACACCCTCCGTCGCCGCAGAGCAGGCGAAAACCCTGGCCGGTGCGCTCGATCTCGTGGTCGTGGTCCGCGGCGGTGCACTGTCGGTCACGGCGTACCGTCCCGATTTTCACACTCCGGCCGGATTCAACACGGATACGTGCTTGTCTGTTCGGCGGGCGGTGGCCGGCGGCGTTCCGATCACGCTGCAGGGCAGCGTGATCGACCCCGTTCTCGCTCGGCGGGCGCTCGATGACGGTGTCGCGGACGTGATCGAGATGACGCGAGCGCAGATCGCGGACCCCGATCTGGTCGCCAAGATCCGGAGCGGTTCCGCGCCGCGCCCCTGCATCCTGTGCAATCAGACCTGCCGGGTGCGTGACCCTCGCAATCCTCTCGTCACCTGTGTCGGCAATCCGACCGCCGGCCACGAGGTCGTCGACCCGCCGGAACCGCAACCGTATCCGTGCATATCCGCGGATGCGGAGACGACGCTCGTGGTGGGCGGCGGGCCGGCGGGACTCGAAGCGGCGCGCGTCCTCGCGATGTCCGGTCACCGTGTCACGGTCGCCGAGGCGGCAGACCGCCTCGGTGGTCTGGTGAGGATAGCCGCCGTCGATGCACCGCACCTGCAACCTCTGACGGACTGGCTCGAAGCCGAGTGCCGGTCCTTGGGTGTCGATTTCCGCCTCGGTGTCACTGTGTCCGACGCGGACGTCGATGCCGCCCACAAGAACGGGGTGACCGTGGTGGTGGCCACCGGTAGCCGGCCCCGCCCAGCGCCATTTCCCGTCGACGGGACCACCCAGTGCGTCGACGCCGTCGACGTGTTGAGCGGCGCCGCCCTGCACGAGGGTCCGGTCCTGGTCTTCGATCCGATCGGAGGCCCGATCGCGGTCGCCCTCGCGGAATGGCTCGCGGCGTCGGGGCGCGAGGTCGGTGTGGTGACTCCCGACCCGGTGGCCGGATCGCGTCTGGGCCCGAGCGGCGACCTGTTCGATGCCAACGGGCGTCTGCAACGGGCGGGTGTCGCCCGTCACCTGTCGAGTCGGATCGTGTCGGCGGGACACTCGGGTGCGCGGATCCGGAACCGGTACACCGGCGCGGAAACTCTGGTTCCGTGTGCCGCCGTCATCGACTGCTCCCCCCGGTTACCCGACAACACTCTGCGCTCCGGCGCGGTTCGGGTCGGTGACTGCGTCGCTCCCCGAACACTTCTCGAAGCGATCCGCGAAGGCCGCCTCGAGGCACATGCCCTTCGGTTACCCGCGTCAACGAGAGATAGGACGATGTCATGGGACAGTTCGACGGCAAGGTAGCGTTCATCACCGGGGCCGCCCGAGGGCAGGGGCGGACGCACGCTGTGCGGCTGGCCCGTGAGGGCGCGGCGATCATCGCCGTCGACATCTGCGGACCGGTATCGACGTACAACACCTATGAACCGGCGACGCCCGACGATCTGGCCGAAACGGTGCGACTGGTGGAGTCCGAAGGTGGCAAGATCCTCGCAGAGCAGGCCGACGTCCGGGACAGCGCCGCGCTGCGGGCTGTGGTGGATCGGGGCGTCGAACAGTTCGGGCGGCTCGACATCGTGATCGCGAATGCGGGCATCTGTAACTGGAGCCGATTCTGGGAGATGCCCGACGAGCAGTGGGAGACGCTGATCGATGTCAATCTCACGGGTGCGTGGAAGACATTGAAGGCGGCAGTGCCGGCTTTGATCGAGGGCGGGCGGGGTGGGTCCATCATCGTCGTGAGCTCGGTCGCCGGTATCAAACCCTTGCCGGGTCAGGCCAATTATGCAGCTTCCAAGTTCGGTCTGGTCGGCCTGACGCAGACGGCGGCAAAAGAGCTCGGCGAGTACAAGATCCGGGTCAACTCGATTCACCCGTACGGTGTCAAGACCCCGATGGGCACCGACCCCGGCAGTCTGGTGATACTCGAGAAACACCCCCATTATCTGTCGAGCTTCGGAACGATCCTCACCGAGCATCCACTGGCCGGGACCGACGACATCACCGATGCGGTGCTATGGCTGGCCGGTGACGGTTCCCGCACGGTCACCGGAAGTCAGGTCGCTCTCGACATGGGCAACACCAAGGTGTGAACACCGCCTACCGTCACCTCTTCACCCCGTTGCGCCTCGGACCGCTCACCGTGCGCAATCGGGTGGTCTTCTCGGCGCACCTCACGGGATACGCCGTCGACGGACTCCCGACCGAGCAACACGCCGCTTATTACGCGGCGCGCGCGAGGGGCGGTGCCGGGCTGATCATCTCCGAGGAACATGCCACCCATCCCGGTGACTGGCCGTACGAGAAGGTAATCGCGGGTTACCGCCCCGAGGTGGTGCCCGGATATCGGCGGATCACCGACGCCGTGCACGAGTACGGCGTACCGATTCTCGCTCAGCTCAACCATAACGGTGGTCAGGGGTCGAGCCTGTATTCCCGGCGGCCGCTGTGGGCGCCGAGTGCCGTACCCGACCCGTTGTTCCGTGAAGTACCGAAGGAGATGGACAGCGGGGAGATCCGGACGCTGATCGACGGGTACGCACTCGTCGCCGAGCAGTGCATCCGCGGCGGCTTCGACGGCATCGAACTGCAGTGCTCTCATTCTTCGCTCGTCCGTAGCTTCCTGGCGCCGGCGACCAACCAGCGCACCGACCGCTACGGAGGTTCGCTCCGCAACCGCGCTCGCTTCCTCCTCGAGGTCGTGGCCGCGGTCCGCGAGGCGATCGGACCGGACCATGCACTCGGGGTGCGGCTCGCCGGTGACGATCGGTTCGAGGGAGGCGTCGAGCTCGGCGAGGCCGTGGAGGTGGCGGCCTTCGCCGATGCCAGTGGGCAGGTCGACTACATCAACACCTCGATCGGGATGGCCACCGAAACCCTGCACATGATCGAAGCGTCGATGGCGGTGCCCCGCGGCTATGCACTGTTCATTCCGAACGCCATCCGGCAACGGGTGGGTCTTCCCGTGGTCGGAGTCGGACGGTTCACGGATCCAGCTCAGGCCGACCGGGCTTTGGCAGAGGGTCATTGCGACCTGATCGGTGTGGTGCGCGGACAGGTCGCCGATCCTGACTTCGCCGCAAAGGCGCTGGCGGAGGACACAGCCGGCATCCGGACGTGCCTGTCGTGCAATCAGGAATGCGTCGGCCGGATGGGCCTCGGCCGGTGGCTCGGTTGCGTCGTCAACCCGCGTGCGGGCAAGGAATCCGTGGCCCTGCCCGAACCGCGGGTCCGCGGGCGCCGGGTTGTTGTGGTCGGTGGCGGCCCGGCGGGATTACAGGCAGCCGCGACGGCCGCGCTGCGTGGTCACACCGTGACGCTGTACGAGCGAGCGCGGGAACTCGGGGGACAGGTCCGTACTGCCGCAGTGGTGCCCGGCCGCCGTGAATTACTCAGCCTGGTCACGAATTTGGAGAAGGAGTGCCGCCGTGTCGGTGTGGATCTGCGCACCGGCACACCGGCGACGGCAGAGGCCGTGGCCGGGTGCTCCCCGGACGTGGTGGTGCTGGCAACGGGAGCTCGTCCGGTGCGCCCCCACTGGGCCGGCCGATCCGATCGGATCGTGGATGTGCGCGACGTCCTCGAAGGACGGGCCGGGCCGCAGGGGACGGTGCTGGTTGTCGACGACCTGGGGTTCCACCAGGGAACGTCGGTGGCGGAGTTCCTTGCGGACGGCGGGTGCGAGGTCACGATCTGTACACCGGGAATGATCGTCGGTCAGGACCTCGGCATCACGCTGGACCTCGAGGGCTGGAACCAGCGGGCGCACCGCAAGGGCATCACCCAGTTGACCGAGGTGGTGCCGACCGACAGTGATCCCGGCGAGCGATCACAGGTCGCCGTTGCGTTGCTGCATCACCCGACCGGGCGGGTCAGCAGACTCACCGTCGATTGGGTGGTGGTTTCCGTCCATCAAGAACCCGACGACGACCTCTGGGCCCCGTTGACTACCGCGGGCTTCGACGTGCATCGCATCGGCGACGTCCTCGCCCCGCGGCGCGCGCACTCCGCCGTCATCGAGGGTGAACGGGTCGCGTTGTCGCTCTGATGGCAGCGCCTACATCCGCCTCGCATAGCATCGGGCCATGACCGCTTCCGGGCCCCTCGAGGACGCAGTGTGGACGGATTTGGACCGCGGCGGGGCGACTGTCGCCGTCCCCGTCGGCTCCCTGGAGCAGCACGGCCCGCACCTTCCGCTCGACACCGACACGGCAATCGCCGCAGCAGTGACGGGGGCCTTGCCCGGCGTGCTGGCGGCGCCCGCGATTGCCTACGGAGCCAGCGGCGAGCACGAGGCGTTCCCGGGAACGGTGTCGCTCGGCGCGGATGCGCTCGACACGGTGCTGGTGGAGTACGGGAGGTCGGCGTGCCGCTGGGCGGGTCGGGTGCTGTTCGTCAACGGTCACGGCGGCAACGGTCCCGCGCTGGTCAAGGCTGTTGCCTTGCTCCGGTACGAGGGCCGGGATGTCGCCTGGGTACCCTGCGCCGTGCCGGGTGCAGATGCGCACGCAGGCCGTACGGAAACGTCCCTGTTGCTACACCTTTCACCCGATCGGGTACGTTTGTCCAGCGCCGAACCCGGCAATGTCGAACCTCTCGCAAGCTTGATGCCAAGACTGCGCGAAGGCGGTATGGTCGCCGTGTCGGCCAACGGCGTGCTCGGTGATCCGACGGGCGCCACGGCCGCGGAGGGGGCGCACTTGTTCGGCGCACTCGTCGAAGACGTGTCCAAGGCACTGGCCCGGTGGGAGCCGGGCCCCGATGGGAGGCTCACATGACCCACGCGGGAGTCCTCGGGTGGCTGAGGACGCATCGTCGTACCTTCGGTGTTCCCGATATCCGGTATGACCTGCCCGTGCTGTCCGACGCGCATACCATCGACTGATGCGCCAAGCTCGACTTCCCGACGGATTCGGAATCCGGATCGATCCGAAGGTGCGCGCATATTCCGGCGGCCGAGTCCTCATCGGCGGTTCACCGACACGCATGTTGAAACTCGCGCCTACCGCTGCGGCCATGATCGGCGACGGATTCCTGGAGGTCGTCGATCCGCAGTCGGCGGTGGTCGCCCGCAGACTCCTCGATTCCGGCGTCGCCAATCCGCGGCCGATGAGCACTCCCTCACCCCAGGACGTCACCGTGGTCATTCCGGTGAAGAACAATCCGGGCGGGCTCCACCGCCTCCTCGCGTCGCTGCGGGGCCTGGAAGTGATCGTGGTGGACGACGGTTCCGACGTTCCGGTGGTCTCTCCCGCGTTGCAGAACGGGTGCGGACGCGTCACCGTTCTCCGTCACGACACCGCCAGGGGTCCCGCCGCGGCAAGAAACACCGGTCTCCGTTCCGCGGCAACCCCCTTCGTTGCCTTTCTGGACTCCGACGTGCTGCCTCGAACGGGATGGATCGAAGTGATGCTCGGCCATTTCAGCGACCCGGCGGTCGCGCTCGTGGCCCCGCGGATCGTCGCTCTCGACCCCGAGGCGAGCACGCTGGCGCGATACGAGCACGGCCGATCCTCACTGGATCTGGGGCGCAAGGAATCGGCGGTCCAATCCGGTGGGCCCGTGTCGTATGTGCCCAGCGCGGCGATGATCGCCCGCCGTGAGGTGGTGGACGAGTTCGGTGGATTCGACGAGTCCATGCACGTCGCCGAGGATGTCGACCTGTGCTGGCGCCTGCAGGAATCCGGCTGGCGGCTGCGGTACGAGCCTGTGGCTCATGTGGCGCATGATCACCGGGTCACCTTCGGCAAGTGGTTCGACCGCAAGTTGTTCTACGGGACGGGTGCGGCGCCGCTCGCCTCGCGGCACGCGGGGATGGTTCCGCCGCTGTCCATGTCTCCGTGGACGTTTTTTGCGTGCATCGCCGCGGCCACCTGCACTCGGCTCGGTCTGCTCGGAGCCGTCGCCACCCTGGCGATGATGGTGGTGCGTCTTCGCCGCATGTTCACCGGGCTCGATCAGCCCACCCGCATCGCCGCGATTCTCGCAGCTCGAGGGTTTGCGGGCGGTGCCTGGCAGCTCGCCTCCGCGATGTGCCGGCACTACTGGCCGATCACGCTCGTGGCGGTGGTGCTGTCGAGACGGATCCGCCGGATCGCCCTCGCCATCGCGATCGCGGAGGGGGTCGCCGACTGGGTCACCCACCGTGAACCCGGCGGACTGGGTCCCGTGCGGCACACTGCGTTCAAACGGATCGACGACATCGCCTACGGTGCCGGACTGTGGAAGGGCGTGATCGCGGCCCGTCATTTCGACGCCGTGAAGCCTCGGCTGAAATCGTAGTGGCCGGTCCCGTCCGAGCTGCCGACGTGGTAGTCGTCGGCGGTGGTTCGAGTGGTTGTGTCGTCGCCGCGCGGCTCAGCGAGGATCCTGACCGAACCGTCGTCCTGCTCGAGTCCGGTCCCGGGTATCGATCGGCGGCCGAGTGTTCTTCCGTGCTCGACTACCGCACGTTGCCGGTCGGCCCGCGCAGTCCCTACGGCGACACCTACGGAATCGAACTGACGCCCGGCATACCTTCGGCCATGGTGCGCGGTCATGTCCTCGGAGGTTCGGGCGCCGTCAACGGTGCATATTTCATCCGCGGGACGGCGCCGGACTTCGATCGGTGGCCGCCGTCCTGGTCGTACGACCACGTGCTGCCCTTCTTCCGCGCGCTGGAGACAGACGTGGATTTCGAGGGCCCATTGCATGGCGCAACGGGTCCTGTGCCCGTGCGCAGGCAACCGGCCGATCGGCTGAGTGCGGTGAGTGCAGCCTTCCACCTCGCCGCCCTCGACCTGGGGTTCGCGGAGGAAGCGGACAAGAACGGGCGCGACGGCGAGGGAATCGGACCCGTGCCGCTCAATGTCGGCGACGGCCGGCGGGTCAGTACGGCGTCGGCCTATCTGCTGCCCGCGCTCGATCGCCCCAATCTCACGGTCGACGTCGACTCGCACGTCGTTCGCATTCTTTTCTCCGGCATCAGGGCGGTCGGCGTCGAGGTCGACAGCGGCGGCGCTCGACGGGTGGTCCGGGCGGATCGGGTGGTTCTCGCGGCAGGCGCCGTCGAGACGCCTGTGCTGCTGATGCACTCGGGGATCGGGCCGACTGAACATCTGCGGGACAACGGCATTCGTCCGGTGACGGATGCACCGGGTGTCGGGAGCGACTTCAGCGACCACCCCGAAGTGGGTCTGCCCTATCGGGTCCGGGCTCCACTGAGCCGCGACGCCACCAGTCCGGTGCTCGAGGCCGTGCTCAACGTCGGACAGATCGAAATTCGTCCGTACACGGCATCTTTCGATGTCCTCGTACCCGGGTCCGGTCAGCCCGTTCCCCGGCTGGGAATAGGTGTAATGACTCCGGAGAGCCGGGGTCGAATTCGCCTGGCGTCCCCGCACCGCCGCGTCCGTCCGCGGGTAGAGTATCGCTACGCGGAAACGGACTCCGATCGCCGGGCGCTCCGGGACGGCGTCGCTCTCGGTGTGGAACTACTCCGATCGCCGGCCTTCCACTCGCTGGTGGAGCCGGTATCAGAGGAAGTGTCGGACAACGCGGTGCGAGCCCACCTGGGGACGTCGCAGCACCTCTGTGGCAGTTGCCGAATGGGGAATTCGGACGACGCCGGCGCGGTGGTCGACGAGCGCTGCAACGTCCGTGGAATCGACGGACTCACCATTGCCGACACGTCGGTGTTCCCGGTGGTGCCGAGTCGTGGCCCGCACGCCACCGCGGTGATGGTGGCCGAACGGGTCAGTACCTTCCTCTCGGGGTGACAGGCCTCGCCCGCCGGAAGTGTGGCCCGCGTTACAGTAGTAGAGACGCCGTGGAGGATCCGATGCAGAAGCAACCGCCCACCGGGGGCAACCCGTGGGTCGCCGTACGACCCGGCGACGATGTCGCAGTGCTCGCACGACGGGTATCGTCGGCGCACCAATTGTTCGTCGACCGGTCCGTGCCCGCCGTCCCCGACACGGAGCAGAATGCCGTCCGCTCCGTCATCCTCGATTCGTGGATGCGGAGCACCCGTAAGGGCGTCAATCCGGACGGCGCAGCCCGGGCAGATCATCTTGCCGCCTCGGAGCTGGCCGAGTACCGGGCCTCGCATCCGATGGCGCTGATCCGCCCGGTCGTGCGCAAACTGCTCGTCGAGGACGCGGCCGACACCGGTCTTCTCGTCGCCATCACCGACGAGAAGGGGCAGCTGCTGTGGGTCGAAGGCGATTCCTCGGCCAAGGATCGTGCGCTGGACATGAACTTCGTCGAGGGTGCCGACTGGAGTGAAGACACCGTCGGCACCAATGCACCGGGAACGGCTCTGGCCCTCGATCACTGCGTGCAGATCTTCGGTGCCGAGCATTTCAGCCGTTCGGTCCACGAGTGGAGTTGCTCGGCTGCCCCGGTCCACGATCCTGCTACCGGGCTGATCGTCGGGGCCATCGACATCACCGGTGGTCCGCGGGTAGCCGTCCCCGAGGTGCTCTCGCTGATTCGGGCCACCGTTGCCGCGGCAGAAGCCGAACTACGGCTGAACCTGCTGCGTTCGCCGCAGCCCCTCGTCGACACCGTCACCCGGTTGCAGGTACTGGGCTCGGGTCGGCCCAGCCTCGTCCGCGGAGGCCGGCGTACTCCGCTGTCGCAGCGCCACGCAGAAATCCTGCTGCTCCTCGCCGAGCATCCCGAGGGGCTCAGTTCGGACCGTCTCGCCGTCCTCCTCGACGAGAGTGATCTGGACTCGGTCACGATCAGGGCCGAGATGTCCCGGCTCCGAAAAGTTTTCGGGACGGCGGGTATCGGCTCTCGCCCGTATCGGTTGCTCGCCGACCTGGTGTCGGATGTGCAGCAGGTGCGCAGTGCCCTCGACCGGGGCGAGCTCGCCGCTGCCCTGGACATCTATTCCGGTCCGGTGCTGCCCGGATCCGACGCACCCGGCGTCGAGGACATCCGGGACGAACTGCGTGCGCGGGTGCAGGCCGCGTTGCTCCGTGAGGGTGACCAACGTTTGCTGGCGCGGTGGACCACGTCGGTGCACGGCCGAGCAGACGTGGCCGCGTGGGAGGCCTATCTCGCGGGACTCGATCCGCGTTCGCCCCTGTACTCGCAGGTCAAGTCTCGGGTCGATCTGTTCGATCAGCAGTACGCAACGTAGTTGCAACGGTACGTTCCCTAGTGTTGTGAGTCACATCCGAAAAGCAACTGAGCTTCACGACACCAGGGAGTTATCGATGACCGTGTATGCCCGCCCGGGTTCGCCCGACGCCGTCATGTCCTTCCAATCGCGTTACGACAACTGGATCGGCGGCCAGTGGGTTGCGCCCGTCAAGGGCCAGTA
>NZ_JAWLSG010000011.1:0-155991 GCF_033142305.1 Rhodococcus sp. IEGM 27
AGGGAAGACAGCGCCTGACCTGCTCATACAGCGGCATTTCCGCTCACTCTCCGGCGCGGACCCCCAGGGAACAAGGGGATTCGGTGTATGCAGCGGGTCAGGCTCGCCGATAAGAGGGTGATCGGTGAGTGGCTCACCGAGGATGGCCAGGCCGCCCCGGTGCAGGGTCAGTCCGGCGATCGACGCAATCAGCACAACGGTCTTGTCGTGGGCCAAAAGCATGATCTTCGAGGCAGCGACATGATCTGCACGGAACTTCCAAATCCCCCGGCCGCGCTCCCACAGTTCCTGTGACGTGAGACCTGGGGCGTAACCGACGTGCGTTCTGCCGAGAGGGTCGTCAGGTTGGGCGGGTGAGGATGCGGTGAGCGTGACCCGTAAGGCCGCTGAACGCGGGGGAAGCTGCTTCGGCCGAAACCGCCGCAGCTCGGACGACGCACCCTTCTCGCGGTCACGGGGGAGGTGAGCGAAATTGGGGTAGTGCCGATTCGCGAGGTGGACTGGAGGCAGCTCACCGGTCCGGGTGAAGCGTTGCTGCTCGCAGAATTGCACGCGTCGCTCGATATCGTCGTCTAGGGATGCGTCGAGGATGCCGAAGCCGAGTTTCTTGAGTGCCCATCCGATCTGGGTGGAATGCTCGCCGGGGAGATACCGGCCATGAAAGTGGCCGGCATCGTCCGGCACGGCCGAGTGCATCTCCTCGCGGCAACTCTGCGGCAATGGTTCGAGGATGCGCAGCATGCAGGCGCCGAGCAACCTCGATGCCGGGTAGCTCAACGTGGGACGATGCTCGACGGTCTGGATAGCGACGTACAGGCTCACCATCCGCACGAAGTACGCCTCCACCAGCGGGAAGATCTCTACCCACCACTCGACGGTGTCGGCCGCTCTGCCGCAGAAAAGGGCGTAGTGCGGGCTGTCATCGAGGATGCGGACCGCGGCCGCGGCCGAGTCCTCATGCGCGTCGAGGATCAGCCGCGTGTGCTCTGTGATCTCGCACTTGTCGCACGGGTGGGCGAGCACACGAAAGGTGGATTCGCTGGGCCTGAGGCTGCGGTGGCCGCAACTGTGCACAATGCAACCGGGAGCGACGCAGTACAGGCATGCGTGGAGGTCCCCCTTCTTCCACGTCGCGGGTGATCGCCGTTGCAACGGCGTTTCTTGCCACTCGTGGCCCACGGGGCATCGCCACCACAGCATCTTCTGCGACGAGTTCGGGATCGCATCGAGGTCGACCCCGGCATTGCGGGCTCGGTGTAGTTGCTGAAACAGTTCTGGGTGCTCGTCTTTGAAACGCATACCCCCCTTGGGTCTTAAGCGGTATAGCTACGCACTCTTGTATCAACTGCGCGGAAAAATAGTTGGCGCAACCCCCTCGACTGTGGTGGAGGTGGTAACGGGTCGATGGGCGCCAGAAAGCCGCCGGGACGGGATGTCTCAACGAGCCAAGGTGAGCGGGGGCGTCAGTGGGCGTCGTGGAAGGCCTGCTCGATCTCGGTGGGGATACGACCGCGGGAAGCTAGTTCGTAGCCCTGCTCGATCGCCCATTCGCGGATCTTCTTCGTTTCTCCCGATGCGCGCTTTGCGGCAGGCGGATTGACCGGTCGGTCCGCGCGGTGTTTGCGGCCGCCGACCCGGGTGGAGTGGGCGATGTAGTACTCGAAGGTTTCGCGGAGTTCCTTCGCGTGCTCGTCCTTCAAGTCGATCACGTACTCGACGCCGTCGACCGCATAGTGGATGCTCTCGCCGTCCTCACCGAAGACGGTGCCGTCGATATCGTCAACCATCTCTACTACGACCTTGCGTGCCACAGATTCCACTCCTCGAATTCTTCGCTAGGGACCAGATGACAGTACTGGTAGTACCAGGAATCCCCAGCGGACCCAGCAGGGCCTATCGGCGCCCCACCGCCTACGAGAACTGCGGCTCGGCGCCCTGGTGACGCGAGAGCAGTTCTTCCCATGTGCGCGTGGGCAGCCGGGTGGGTTCGTAGACGTCCAGGGCCAGTGCGGCGTCAGGTGGTCGGCCCACGTTCTCTCCGTTCGTTGTCTTCGATGGCCGCGCGGGTACCGCGTGCATCGGTGAGTTGGTCGCGTCGTTCGTCAGTTCCTTGGCGGCCGCCCGTTGCTGCACCTGGTCAGATCAGTGGAGTCCCAGTATTTCCTGGCCAGGCGGCTACGAGACGTTCTGTGCTGGCGTGCAGCTGGTTGAGTCCGTCGACGACCAGGGCCAGGAATTCGCCGGGCTGCTGGGTAGGGTCGGGGAAGCTCGCCGGCACGTCTGTTTCTTCTTCCGTGGTCAGCTCGTTCCAGTTGTCCGGGAGTTCCGCGTGGATCCCTCCGGTGATCGTCGGCCCGTCCTTCGAGACCATGTAACTGATCACGAGTTCCCGGGGACGTAGGTCGTCTTTGTTCTCGGGTTCGACGCCGAGAATCAGGTGCCCCCACACCGCTTTGTCCCAGGTGATGATCTCGGCGTCGACGGCCTTCTGCAGAAGCCAATGTCCAGCGAGATAGTAGCCGTCGCTGACCTGGCTGGGGATGAGTCGGTCGAGTCGGTCGGTGTGCAGTGTCAGCAACGTCATTCGGGGTCCTTACGGGATGAGGTGTCGGGCGAGATGGTTGCATTGGCAAGGACTCACACTGCGTCTTCCACCTTCTGCCGGAGCCGGTCTGCCGTTTCGGCCCACTCGATGTGGTGGGGACCGTTCGGATGATCGGGTTCGTCCTCGACCCGGTCACGCATTCGACCTGCCCATTCTTCAAGTGCATCGGTCAGCACGAAGTACAGATGAGGCTCGGTCGGATCGTCGAGATCGATGGTCAGGCGATGGCGCTTCTGGCCGTCCATCGCGGCGAGGACCGTAGTGAGTCGATCCCGGATTTGTGCCAGTTCTCCGTGCACGTCGACTGCCGTCAGCGATTCGGTGCCGACGACGAAGGCGCCGACTCCTTGGCGGGTCTCGAGCAGTCCTTCCTCGGCGAGGCGCTGCTGCGCGGCGCGCACGGTATTCAGGCTGCGGATCCCGTACTCCTCTTGCAGTTCGCTGATACTGGGCAGCTTGACGCCGACTTTCCATTCACCAGACGTAATCCGATCGCGAAGTCGGTCGGCGAGATCGTGGTAAACGGCCATGCCAACACTATAGCACTCTGTGTGATGAGTTGAGATAAGTTAGGCACCCAAGACCGCGCCTGGCCTGGTGCGCGAGCACTACGGTCGTCGCGAACGCGCTCACATGGCATCACGCTCACATGGCATCACTACTTTGCGCTGAAAGGTGTCTGTACAGCGTCGCACGGCCGATCCCCAGGACTGCGGCAAAAGGTGTGCGGTTGATCAGTCAGGGGGCGTGTGGCGCCGCGCCTGGCGACGGGCGTGGCGGGCCATGAGAGGCGCTCTGTTCTTTTCCTGCGGAAGATCTCGTGGTTCACTGCCTGTTCGATCATTCCGGGGGCCTCGAGCACACGCTGCGCGGCCAGACGCATCAACTCGGCGCGATCGGACCCAACCCGTGCGGCCAACCCGTCGAGCCTGTCCCGCAGCGGGGCGTCGAAGTGCACATTCACCCTGGCCGGATAGATCTCGGGCCGAAGATCGCGCAGCGGTGCGATGGCCTCCAGGCCCCCCGTGAGGTCACCGGGCTCATCGAGCAGACGGCGTAGCGCAACCCGAAGAAGGGCGGTGCCCAGTTTGTCCCCGTGTCGGCCGGCGAGGCGCCAGATCCGGTGCTTGCTCGACGGGTTGACCATTACCTCGACCTTGTCGGGCAGTCCGGTCCGCTCCGCCTCGCGGAGCATCGAATGTTTGTAGCGGCCGGGGGTTTGAGCATGACCAGCGGGACCGAACGCCGCACGTACGAGACTCGCCGCGCTTCGGCGAGGCCGGTGCCGACGGAGTGACCAGGCGGTGGCAGGCGACGCGGATCAACGCCCCGAACCGGCGCGGGCCGAGGCCCTCGGCCAACTGCTCGAGTCGGTGTTTGGTCTCCGGGTCGAAGCGCAGCGCGACGGGATCGCCCACCGGGATCCGCCCCGGCCTCGACTCCGTCATTGCGTGCCCTTCTCGTCCGGCTGTGCGCAGGGTTGTGCCCCGGCATCGGGGGGGGAGGTGATGCCGGGGCACAGGGGGTGTTCTGAGAACGAATGGGGGGTGCTCACCAGAACGAATCCGAGTCTACGGATCGCCACCGACAGGGAATCGCGCGGCCGCAACTTGCGAGTCGGCAAAGTATCTCGTGGATCCGCTACGGACATCATGCTCACCGAGGCCGGTCGGCACCATCGTCATCCGACTGGAGCGAGACAAAGGTCTACCAGCTGACCTACCAGGAGAAAGGGCGACTACGAGCTACCGGAATGACGCCGGTTACGCAAGGACCGGGGCTGAGACTATCGATCCGTTTCGACACCACGCCTGAACAGCACATTCGCGAGCTCAGGGGCGTCGAGAACCTATGTCGAAAACTGTGTCGAACCTCAACTGGCCGTTGATCGTCCACCTCTCACTGGAGCGGGAGGAAGCCACCTACCAGACGTACCCTGAAATCCGAACCACATGCGCGGTTCCTTCTGGTCCTTGCTAACGATCAGTGACTTCGAATCGGCCATAGAGGAAGATGGAAAGAAACCAACCAGCCTCCATTGCGAGCCGAGCTCGAGAAACGATCCGCGGTCATGTGTACGCGTCAAACTTTCGCTTCGGTCGTTTCCGTCATTGCGGTGCTGATCTGTGCCTGCGGAAGCAGCGATGTCGGAACTCCCACTGCAATCTCAGCATCAGACGAGCTGGCACCCCAGGTCGCAGGCCCACAACGAGAACAACCCTCCGGGACAAACACCGACGACATGCTCACCGATATCGATACGGCTGTCAGCGTCGTCAATCAATTCTGGGCGCAGCATTGGAGCGAGCTGTTCACGGGAAAATACACCGCGCCTTATGTGGTCGGGCTATACGATGGTGGCACCAGCAATGCTGCCACTTGCGCGGGCGAGCCGTTCGTCGCGAACAACGCGTTCTACTGCCCCCCTCCTGAGGATTTCGTGGCGTGGGACAGAGGATTGATGGCGGAAGGTTATGCCGAGGGCGATGCCTGGGTCTACCTGGTAGTGGCACACGAGTGGGGGCACGCAATACAGCATCGCCTTGCCGATGACTTAGTTTCAATAGGAAAAGAATTGCAGGCGGACTGCCTTGCGGGTGCTGTGCTATACGGGGCAGCGAGCGATGGAACATTGCTTTTCGAGGAAGGCGACCAGAAGGAGTTGGCTGCCGGGTTGGTAAATCTCGCGGACGAGACTCCGTGGACGGATTCCAAGGACCACGGCGACCCATTCCAGCGGGTAGATTGGTTCGACCTCGGAAGAGCGGGCGGAGTTAAGGCGTGTTTCCCGTCGTGACGTCACTTACGGGTGGGGCGCTGATATGCCAGATGCGTGACTCAAAAGGAAGTGCTCTTTGCGAACTCCACAGACTCGAACTCGGTTCTCTCACCTGTGAACTGTGCCCCGTGAACAATGTCGCCGTGCTGGCGAACTGTGTCTTCAAGAACATGGTCACACTTCCGTTGAACTGCGTGTTCATGGCCACCGGAAGTGGGCACAGCTCCCGACGTGTTTACGTCGATTGAGGTAAAAGCGTCGATGGACCCGGGCAAGCCGAGTACACATGGCCAACTTGGGCCGACAGAGTCCGACTACCTTGCCATACAGCTTCAGCGCGCAAGGTCACCAGGAGCGCTGGCCGGCATACAGGGGCCGACCGCGACAAGACGTACATCGTTAACGGTGAAGAATATTTGTCTTCGACGACCGCAGCTAACGTCTCGGTGGATTTGTGCGCCAAAACTGCTGGCAACAGATATTTTCGAAACGCCGATAATTTATATTATGTCAACTTTGAGCAGGGATATGTTCTACCTCAATGAATTTCATTCTCCTCCCCGCACAAGCATTTCCGATTCTCACGCCCGGGATGGATCCTGCTGCGGGACGATGCCATCAACCGGATTCTGGGCCGTGTTAAGCCCAGCGCAGAACCTGCTGTTGAAGTAGTTGGTTGACGTGGCCGACGAGACGTTGCGGGATGTCGCCTCCGCGTACGAGCAGACCGGCTTCGATGTTGTCGCCGGCAGCGCGTTTGGTGATATTTGCGCTGGTGATCAGGGCAGTGTCCTCGTCGATGACGACGACCTTCGCATGCAGGGCAGCCCCGGTAGGAGGACGTTGATCGGTGTGCCAGCGCAGTCGGTTGACGACGAGGCCCGATAACGCTTTGGTTGGTGTGCCGGAGAACTTGGGGTTGTCGTCGGGGTCTTCGGCCAGGACGGTTACTGTCACGCCTCGAGCGGTGGCCGCGGTCAGCGCGTCCCTCAGGTGCTCGTGCATGTGCAGGGCGTAGGTGATGAGCAGAATACTTTGTGTGGCCTGATCGATCAGTTGCAGCAAGACCTGCTCGGTTCGGCGGGCGTGGATGACCTTGCTCGTCGGTCCACTGACGACGAGTTCGAGGTGCGGGTTACGCCGTGCGTCCTGATGGGCGTGGGCTGCGGCCGCGATAGCGGTCCCGACCGTGAGGCCCCGTGGTCCGGGATGCTCCGACCACGCCGCGAGCAGGAGTTGCACGCTCTGCCCGAACGCGGGCGTCGGTATGAGACCGACAAGATGTTGCGCCTCGTCCGCGTGTTCCAGGGGTGCGAGAGCGGCCGCGAGCCGTTCGGCATGGGCGGGCCGCAGCCCGCGTCCCACGCTCGCTGCCGTTTCGAGGAGCTGCCGGGATGCGAGTTCGCCGTCCACGGGATCAGCCGGTCCCGACCGTGAAGTACCCGTTCAGTGCCAGTTCCGGTTCGACCGGGTCGATCGGCACAATCAGCCTGCGGTCGAGAAATCGGTTGCCCCGCTCGCAGGTGGTTTCGGACGCGAAAAGGCAGGCGTGGCAGGCGGCCCCGTGCAGGGTTTCCTCGGTCACCAGGGGGGCGTGCTCCGCACACAGGGGATCGGACGAACAACGGCGGGCGTTGGCGAAGGCGGCCCGCAGAAGCCTGTCCATCTGGATGGGGTCGGACAGCCGGACGAGACCGCCGAGGGTTCCCTCGCTGTCGCTGGCCGCGGTGTACAACAGAATCCCCGCCTCGCCGCGTTCGGTGTTCGAGTAGATCCGCTCGGTGATGCTGGCCGAGGAATACCCGCACTCGAGTGCTATTTCGCGGACCAGGAGATGAGAAAGGGTGTGCAACAGGAGGTATCGGTCGCCCGGCCAATGGTCCTCAGGGGGGCCTTCCATTTGACGATTGTTGCGCCACCGGACATGCGCCGCCCGCAACCGGCTCAGGTGGGTGCTGCGCTCGGCGGCTTCCTCCCAGGCAGCAATGACGTCGGGTTGTAGCACCAGGAAGATGCCTTCACCGTGGGTTGTGGACGCCGGAACCCAGTCCAATTCGGCCTTGCTCAGCGGGGCCCGTTGGCTGCTGTCGGGTTCACCCCAGTCTGGGGCGTCCACGCGGGTGAACCCGACCATGGCTTTGGTTTCCCGGAGCCGGCTCAGCCGCACCACCTTGGACACCAGGCCCGTCCACGCGGTCGGTGTGGTTACCACGTCCGCGGTGAAGTCACGATCACGCCGGGCCTTCGTGGGGTCGACCAGCGCCTCGTATTCCCGCGCTGTCAAATCCACCGGTTCGTCCGGCAGATCCTCGTCGGCCTTCTGCCGTGCCTGGATCTCGGCCCAGATCGCCGCGGGGTCGTGTTCGCGCAGTTGTGACAGTTCGAGGATGGTGTCCAGGGCGAAGGCCAGAATGTCGAGGCTACCGACCTTGGACAGGCGTCCCCAATGTTTGTCGACCAGTGCCGCCAGCTCGCTGCCGAGGGCCGGAATGTAGAGGGCTTTCGCTAGAAGGCTGAACCATTGATTGCTCGCCCCGAGGACCATCGCCCGCACGGGCGCAGTGCACCCTTTGGGGTCGAACCACCCCAGATGCGGGTGACGCGCCCGGCACCCGGGCAAGGCATTACTGCCCGCCGTCCGATGATGTTTCAGGGCGTCACGCATGTTGCGCCTGGCCCCGCAGGAGCACCGAATGGTGATTTGAGAGCCGTAATTGCCACCGGGATCGAGCAGCATCAGCCGCCCCTCGCGGCCCTTTGGGCAGGATCCCGCGTGGTGGACGTACTCGACATACGGGAATTCATCGAGATGTCCACCGGTGCAGGCGGTGACGAAACGTGCCGGCACCACGGTCGGCTGCAGAACCTTTCGGCCCCCGGGAGCGGTTTGGCGACAGTCGTGGACGAATCGGGCCTCGTCGGGACGGTACTTGTTCTTGTTCTCGAACCGGAACGGACCGGTTCCTTCGGCGTTGATACCGGCGAGGGTGTTGCAACTGGTGCAGCGCATCCAACGCGGAAAGGGAGTGACCGGCACTCCCACCCGGTTCGACTCGGTGTCGTCGGGGTCGGTGCTGTCCTCCCGGTGGGGAGTGGCGCGGAGCTGACGCACGTGGGGGCCGAGGATCTGTCGGACCCGTTGGAGCAGGCGAGGTTCGGTCAGTTCGAAATCGGTGGCTTGTCGATAGTCCCAGTAGTCCAATCCCTGCACCACCACCGACAGGTGCGGCAGGTCGACGACGGAACCGACACCGTCGGAATACAGCAGGGCGTTGGGGCGTTGGCTGCCCACCCGGCGAAGGTACTTGTCGGAGCTGGTGGATGTGGTGCTCATCGGTGGGGCTCTCCCTCTGCTGCCGGGACCGGCTGCGCCGTGAGCAGTCCCGCCTCGTCGGCCGGTTCCGTCTCGTCCTCGTCCTCGTCGTCGACTGCCGGACCGGATCCGTCACCGAAGGCCCACTCCGGTCGATTGGCCACTTCGGGGGCGGCCAGGTTGATCAGCAGGTTCGTCTCCGGTTCGACCTCGCGCAGCGACCACCCCGCCGACCAGGTGCCCCACCGGCCGACACCGGAGTCCAGGAGTGGGTCGAGGCCGTTGCGGTCACTGGTGTAGGAGAGGCCGCCGACCTCGAGACCCTTGCGGCGCCGGTCCCAGTCGTCGAGCAGGGCACGGCACATGTTCTCGATTTCGGCCACCTTGACGGCATCACCGAGCACGTCCCCGGCGCGTTCGGAGATCCACTCGATCGCGGCGTCGACATCGGGATCGGTCACCGGCACGGCGTGGGCGTCTGGTTCGCTTTCCCAGTCCTCGCGTGCGTGGCGCAGTGCCGCGACGAGCACCGCCGCCAGCCCGCGGTCGAGGGCCCGATCGGCGAATGGGGTCACCGACAGCGGTTCCACTCGGGCGTAGAACGTTTCGTGGAAGTGGGTGAAGGTTTCCAGATGTCCGAGGTCGCGGGGGCGGGCCCAGTTGAACAGGGTCACCACCAGTCCGGGTCGGGAGGGGTCTCGGCCGACCCGGGAGGAGGCCTGAATGTATTCGGCGCTGTTCTTCGGTTGGCCGGTGACGACCATCAGTCCGAGCCGCGACACGTCGACGCCGACCTGCAGCATGCTGGTGGCGAGGAGCACGTCGATTGGTTTCTTCTCCCACTCGTGCCGGGGCAGGGCATCGAGTTCGGCGCGGGCCGCTCGCGCCTCCGGTGTTTTCCCGCCGCCAGCCCGTGACTCTTTGCGGAGCCTCGCGGCGGTGGCCTTGGCGGCGCTCGAGTCGATGTCCGGGTCGAATGGGTTGGCCAGCGCACTGAGTGCTTTGCCGATGTCTTGGCTGTTGATCCGCGCGGTGAGTTCGCGGACCTCCAAGTTGCGGCGATCACGCAGTCCGCGGCGGGCCTGCTGCCGCAATCGGGTCGAGATGTCGTCGTCGACCAGGCGTCGCATTCCGGCGAGTTCGGTGGTGGAGGAGAAGTAGTCCACGAGTGTCATGTACGGGTCGGCGGCGTCGCCGTGTTCGTCGAATAACAGCTGGCCCGCTGCGAGCAGTAGCTGCGCGACCCGGATCTGGACCTGTTTGAGGCGTTGCCCGTGCGCGCACACCCCGAGGTAGCGGCGGCCGGGGTGATTGTCGTCGACGGGAATCTGGGTGGAGAAGAAGGTTTCCCCGGCGTCGAGGACCGGGGCCGGGAAGATTGCCAGATCCCGGTTGAACAGACCGTGCACCTGCTCCTTGGCCCGGCGGACCGTCGCCGTGGACGCGACCACCTTCGGGCGGATGGTGGTGCCGTTCACCGACCATCCGGCGAGCCGATCTACCGCGGTTTCGTATAACCCGACCATGGTGCCGAGCGCCCCGGAGATCAGGTGCAGCTCGTCCTGGATGATCAGATCTGGTGGCCGAAGGGGTCCGCAGTTCTGTGGTTTGGTTCCCGGCTGGGTTCCGCGCCGGGGGTGTCCGCCGTCCTTGCAGTCGGTCTTGCGGGTCAGATCCGGGTGCCGGTAGCCGTGGCGTTCACACCATGAGGACGTTCGCCCGAACAGCAGCCCGGTCTGTCCCCGCAGCGGTAGCTGCGCGAATTTGTCGACGGTTCCGATCACCAGGGAGGGGGCCAGCCGGAACACCTCCTCGTCCACGGTGACCACCGGAAGGCCCTCACCCCACCTGGTGGACTGTTTGCGGGAGAACGCGCACAACCCGTCCGGGTCGCCGCACCACACCAGCACCCGTCGGCGGGAGTCGTCGCATTCGGCATCCTGTCCGGGTTCGATGTCCCGTCCGCACCACGGGCAGGCCAGCACCTGAATCGGGTTGGTCGCTCCCGCCCCGGCATACCGGTGGCGCATCGCATCCAAGGCCGATTTGGCCTGGTCGTACCAGTTCGGGGTGACCTTGGAGCCGACCCATAACCCGATCCGGAACGGTTCCTCTCCCCACGGGTTCAGCGGCCCGCCGGCGTGTTGGGCGGCCGCAGCGGTGCGGCGTAGCTGTTCGGCGGCGCAGATCAGGGTGGCGGCGCGCTGAAACTGCTGAGCGGTCAGCAGGCGCAGTGTGTACCGCATGAGGACCGCCACCCCGGCCCGCCCATCACGCGCGTCCGCGCCTTCCCCGATCACGCCTTGGAGTCGGCGGATGGCGAGCGTGAATGCGGTCAGACCGAGATAGGCCTCGGTTTTGCCGCCACCGGTGGGGAAGAACAGCAGATCCGCCATCCCGGGTCCGTTCGTCGCGCCGGCCAACGCCCGGTCCGGATGCGCCGGATCGGTCAGAGAGGGCAGATTGAGCAGAACGAACGCGAGCTGGAACGGCCGCCACGACCGCCGCCGAGGCTCGTCGACCAGGGCTGCGGCGGCAGCGAGGGTGAGGTCAGGATTCTTGGCGCGTTCCGCCGCGATCTCGGTGTGCTCGCGCTGCATCGCCATGGCGAGGTTAGCGAACTGCCATGCCTGCCAGGCCTTCTCGTCTGCACCCAGCAGGTCGATCCCCACGGCGATTCGCCGCGCCGCCTCGCGTGCATCCCTCAAATGACTGTGGGCCGCGACACCGTGTCCAGTCAAAGTCGGATCGGACGCGAGCCGTTGGTCCTGCTCCTCCAGCCACTGCAAGTACCCATCGGTCAACGGACGCAGCGCAGCCAACACCTCGGTGCGGGGTGCGGTCGCCAGAGTGCGCATGTCGACCTCGAGTCCCGTCAGCTGCGGCACCTGGGCGGGTGCGGGAGCGACGGTCTGCTCCACCTCGTAGGCGGGCATGTTGGTGGTGGCGACACGCCACGCGGACCCGTCTCCGGGGCGCTGATCCACATCGACGCCGGCATTGCGGCCAACCGCGAATTGGCGGGCGCGCCGGTACAGCATTGCCAGGCCCTGCACCTCCAGATCGGTACCGGGTGCGGTCTCGTCGGCCACGACATGGGAGGGGTCGTTGTGCGGCAGGAACACTGCCTTGTGTCCATCGAGCGCAGTGACCTCGATGCGCACCTGGAAGATCTTGGCGGCGTCCTTGCGGTCGGGAGGCTCCGGCTGGGCGTTAACGATCGCCACATCAACGACCCGGCACTTCGCTTGAGGGCGGCACCGGGCACGCACCACCACGCCAGGCTGCTCTGGGTCCGGTACTTCGGTCGACTCCGGTTCGGTTACATCGAGGTCGACCGATCCTCCGGCAGATTCCCGCCGCCACACCAGCCGCGGCGCCCCTGCGTCGGTGACATCGGTAGCGGATTCGCCCTGCACGTACCGCCCCCACGATGCACGAACGCGCACCGAGGAAATCTCCAGGGGCAGGCTGAACGAGAGGCCGAGTGAGGCCGGGGCCATCGAACCCGCGGCCGCCGCCGCCGTCACCTCGGCGGCCCCCTCCCCAGAACCGTCGTCGCTGGCGGTGTCGTCGGTGACCTCCGCATCCAGCGATACACGAGCCGGAGACAACACCCCGAGGATGTACCGCTCGGACGGGATGGTGCCGGCGGGGAGCTCCTCCGTGTCACCGGCCCACGGGCCCAGGAGATCCCGGACCAGGAAGCGTTCGAGTTCTGCGCGGGCCTGACGCGACGACCAGGCTTGTGACTCAGATGGTTCCGGTGCCGATTCGTCGGTGCCGGCCTGTCCGGGGGTTGTGGCCTGAGTATTCATGCATCCTCATCGGTATCGAACAACGTGGCCTCGGCGGGTTGCGCGGACTTGGCACGCTTCTTGTGACTTACGGGCGATGCGGTCGAAGCTGCCCGCTCTTCGGCATACCGGACTTGGTTGAGCTCCAACAACCGATCAAGCAGCTCAAGCCGTGCGACCGGGGAAACAGTCCAGCGGACACCCTGGCGAGTGTCGTGATGAGCATGGTCTAGGGGCAAGTCGTCCCAGCCGTAGGCGGCGCACACCGCCTGATCGACCTCCACATGCATTGCCCGCAGGTGCGCGACCTCAACATCAGCGACCGTCGGATCATGGAGAAGGTTGTAGGTCTTCGTCAGACCCAATTGGCGGTCCAGCATGAATTCGCGTCGGTGACGATCGAGTGCTTCTCCCGCCGAGCGCATCCGATCGGTCAAGACGGGTCGCGGCAGTGTCTCGAACACATCCGACGGTGTGTAGCGGGTACCCGCACCGACTCCAATCGTCGATGCGCGTGTGATTGCCCACCAATAGTGCGGTGCACTAGAGAGCAGCGCGAGGTCTGCAAAGTCGTCCGTTGTAAATATCGCTACCTGATGCGAGAAGACCTGACCGGTCGGTACCCGCACCGGCATGACGACTTTGCTCACGAGCGCAATCGCAAGGACGTGCGTCAACCCCTTAATCGCCCTATACAACGCCGGACGCTTGTCAGCGTACTGCCAGTAACGCTCAGGAAGAGGGCGGCGAAGAACATACTCCCCCGATTCGTTCACACGCTGCCGCTCTGGCCTTACTTTCTTTTCCACAATCTCGAAGCAATCGGGGTACTGCTGGGCACGAGCTTTGGGCCAATCGAAATAATTGATGATCCAGCGGCTTCCGCTCGAATCGGGACGGGAGTTCAGATCTTCGCCATGGGCATACGGGAACAGCACATCAGCATTACGTGGGTCACGTTCGATAAGCCCCAGAGCTGCGCTCTGATCCATTGTAAATCCGAGGCCAAGCACATAGGAACCGATAAACACACGGCCTTTGTTATCAGCGAGCCGGTGTGGGTTCCCGGTAGCGCGACCTGCGGCATCTAGACTGGGGGTAATCCCTTGCACCGGATGTCCATCCGAGGATGCGAGAACACCGTCTCCCCTGACGTGCCGTGAAGACCAAACAATGCTGTATTCAAGTTTCGCACCCTTTGTGGGCCACTTTTCGCTCTTGACGGCGGCGTAGATGTCAAAGCCGTCGTCGGTGATCTGGTCAAGTCCGACCTCGCGGGTGTCGCCCTGGGCGACGGTGTTGGTGCCGATGAGGCCGAAGCTGCCACGATCCCGATCACACAACGATGCCGCGGTCAGGAACATGTAGGCAATCAGGTCGGCGTGGCCGCGCACGCCGTGTCCGATGGCGCGGACCAGATGTTCGCGGTAGGGCACTCCGTACGCGCCGGTGAGCTTCTTCCCACCCAGAAACGGCGGGTTGCCGACGACGGCGTCGAACCCGGTCCGTGGTGAAGCGAACACTTCAGGAAACAGCAGTGGGAAATGCGCTGGTCGACGAAGTTGGCCGCGTTCATCGGTGAGTGCGAACTCGGTGTTGCTCTCGAACTGCTTCGAAGCAGTGTCACTGCCCGAACCACTGGTGGCTAAGCCGAATCCGGCCGCGACTTCGCCGTACTGGCCCGCAGTTCCGCCGGATAGACTCGCCCCGGACAGCGCGTCCGCCAGAACGGTCAACCGCTGCGTCAGTTGCTGGGACTCCGTGAGTAGTCGGGCTTTGTGTTCGGCTGAGTGGCTGTCGATCAGATCGATGTCAGCAATTCTTTGTCGCAGCGCGGCGGACTGTTTCATCAGCCCGGGCAGGTCGGCGGTGTAGGCGGCGATCTGCTCATGGTTGCGGACTTTCCGTCCTTCCCGCGGGTCGAGATGCATATCGAGCAGCTGCTCGGGGCTGGTCAACCCAAGCAACGAATCTCCTACGGCAAGACGGTCGTCGAGGAACCCGAACGGGCGGGTCCGGTCGAGGGTGACCAACCACAACGATAGCTTGGCCATTTCCAGGGCCATCGGGTTGATGTCGACGCCATAGATGCAGTGGTCGAGGATCTGCCGGCGGGCGTCGATGACGGCCTGCTCGTCATCGATCTCGATACCCTCGTGGGTGGGTTCATGGATACGCCGCGCGTCGAGAAGCCGGTCGGCGAGGTATCGGGTGGCGGCAACCAGGAATGCGCCGCTGCCCACAGCGATGTCGATGACCTTGAGAGCGAGGATCTGCTCCGGAGTCCGGATCCTCCATGCGGATTCGTCCTCGGTGTCCAGCGGTCCCGGTGATTTCACCAGCGGTTCGAGGGTGCGTTCCACGACCTGCTCGGCGAGGGCTCGGGGGGTGTAAACGGCGCCGGTGTGCGCGCGTAGCTCACTGTCGGTGAGGTACAGGCTGCCGGGCGGGTAGATGACTGGCAGGTCGCGAGGGTCGCGGCGCAGCAGTTTCGCGAACGGCAGGATCGACTTCGCGGTGGTCTCGTCGCCGCCGCAGGCCTCGAGCACCCCGGTCCAGGCGGTGTCGGCGGCGCCGCCGGTGGGCGCGGTGAGGGTCTTGGTGATTGCGGCGGGGCTGCGGTTGCCGCCTCCCGCTTTGATCGCACCCGAGAGCCAGGTGGCGAAGTGCTCGGCGCCCTGGTCGAGGTGCTCGATCAGGTCTGTGAGCGGAATCTCGGGGCCGTCCTTCTCGCCCTTGCTGTCTCCGGCGATACCCAGGATCCAGTCGTAGGCGCGGCGGGCGTCCTGGTCGAGCAGGCCTTCGTAGACGTAGCCGATCTGTTCGACGTCGAGGACTCGGAAGGAGACATGTCGGCGTTCGCCGGCGAACCGCAACCATTGCAACGCTTCGAGGGCGCGCAGCAGCGTGCGGTCGTCTATGGGAAGGGGGTCGGCCTCGTCGAGGCCGGCCGCGGCGTCGGGGCGGCCTTCGAGCCATGGGAATCGGTCGGGGTCGAACAGGCTGCCGCCGTAGCCCGGCAGTGCGAATTGATCGTGGCGGGCACCACGATGGACGGCTCGGAAGGTGGCGAGCATGCGGTGCCAGGCGGTGCTGGACCGCTCCAGGGTGTCCTCGCCGACGTCGCTGGCGTGTTCGCGCAATTGCGCCGCGAGGGTGCTGATGGCGTAGGCGTCGGCGTAGGTGTCGTCATCAATGGGCAGCAGGCCGCGTTCTTCGGCGTAGAGCAGGAAGACCATGCGCATGAGCACTGTGACGGCGCCCTGGTACACCTCGGCGGGTTCGACCTCGGCAGGCAACAACGGCGCACCATGTTGCGCGCGGTGTTCGGCGTCGAGTCGGCCGATGGTCGCGACCAGCATCTCGACCACCGCCTGGGACTGTTCGGACAGCCGGGTGGTGATCTCTTCTTGCCGGTCCAGGCTGGCCGCGAGTAGCGCGGGCAGGGTCTGGTCCTCGGGGACGCCGAAGAATCGGAGGCGGCCCAGGAGTGCGGCGAAGGCTTTGAGGGTGTCCGGTTCGTCGAACCAGGTGTGCCGGGTCCAGGTGGCGGTGGTGGTGGCCCCGCCGGTGGGGGCGCAGACCAGCGTCCATTCGGTGCCGTCGGTGACTAGGCCGAGGGGGACCTTGCGTGCCCGCAGGGCGTGGCCGAGTCGGTCGGCGTAACTTGCCGGCCACTTGCCGGTGCCGGGGGTGCCGGGGTGAGGGCGGGCGGTCGCGCGTACCCCGGGGTCGAGGACGAGGCCCAGCAACAGGGCCGGTGAGGTTGGATCGTCCGGTTCGGTCAGTAGCGCGAAGTCGGGGCGGACCTCGGTGCCGTATTCGGGAACTGGCGTGGTCAGCGTGGGGGGCACATGGCCGGCGCCGAGGTGATTGGCCTTCCAGCCGAGGAAGTTGGTCAGCACATGGCGGATGAAGGTGTCGCGGGTGCCCGGGCTGGCGTCGAGGATGCTGCTGGTCTCGCGCAGGGTACTGACGTCGTCCTTGTTCAGGGCGGGCAGTCCACCGGGCCAGACGTCCTTGACGACCGGGGCGGCCAGGAACGGGCCGTCTACTGCGAGCAGTTCCAGCCATTCGGTGGTACTCGACTGACCCCGGGTGCGGGGTCGGCGGGCGGTCCGGGTCATCGGGTCCTCCTGGCGGGAACGAGGTGCACGACCGCGGCGGGGAACCACAGCACCTGCACCGAGGTGTAGCGGCGGGCGATCGCGGCCATGGCGGCCTCTCGCTCCCCGGGCAGCGAGTCGAGACGTTGCCGCCATGCGGCTCGGTCCGCGGTGAGTTGATCGCGTTCGTCGGGTTCGAGATCGGCGAAGGACAGCTGTTGCGCCTGGTCCTGTCCTGCAAGCGCATCTCGCAGGGACTTCTCGAATCCGGACAGCAGTGCGGCGGTGCGCGTCTCCTCGTCCGCCTGCCGCTTGGCCAACGACTTTTCCAAGGAGGTTTGCCGTTCCTTCGCGCGTGCGGTGATCGCCGCCTCGAGGCTGCCGGACAGCTTGGGCCAGGACCGGACCAGCTCTTCCTTGTCGGCCTGCCTACTCTCTCGGGGGGAGGACGCCGGGCCGAGGGCGGTGTCGAGAAGAGCGGCGAGCGCGGTGACGCCCAGCCTGGAGAACGCGGCGCCGCGTACCCAACCGCCGGCGGGGAACAGTTCCTCGTGCAGACGTTTTCCGTCCGCTCCGACCAGAACGAGACGCGAGTAGGCGGCCAACACCGGGTCGGTCAGGTTGGGGTCGTCGACCACCAGGCTCGCGGCCCGCTCGAGATGGCCGGCTCCCCATACCTCGGCCCGCAACAGCCGGGTGGCCATCGCGACCAACGGATGATTCAAGTGCGCGAGCACAACGTCGTCGCGTTTCGCCGCCAGCGACGCGTCGAAGCTGATGGGGCGGGCGCCGTAGTCGCGGTCGACGAGGTCGGCGGTGGTCCGGGCCCACGACCCGGTCAGCGGCGGTACCCGCCACACGGTGTGGCCGGTCTGGGCGTCGGTGACGGGCTGCAGCGTGGACTGGCGGCCCAGTTCCAGTCCCATTCGGACGACGCGTTCGACGTCGCTGGGGGTGCTGTGCAGCTCCTGGGCGGACTCGGTCAGTGCAGCGCGCAACCGGTCCGCCTCGGCACGCAGGTTCCGCTCCACCTTCAGCGCATCACGGGTGGCCGATTTCGGTTGCACCGCATCGACCCGGAATGCCCGGTCGGGGCGTCCGAGCATCCGTCGTTCAACCGCAGCGGCGAGCACGGGGTTGACGCTTCCCAGGTCCTCGCGCATGGTCGCGACCTTTACCGCGACCCGGGTAAGGAAGTCCAGGTCGGCTTCGGCGCTTTCGGGCGGTGCGTTCTTCCAGTGGGCGCCGACGAAGTGGAGGATCTGCGGCCGGTGGGTTTGCCCGTAGCGGTCGATCCGACCGGCGCGTTGCTCGAGCCGGTTGGGGTTGAACGGGATGTCGTAGTTGACCAGTCGGTGGCAGTAATCTTGCAGGTCGATGCCCTCACTGGCGGTGTCGGTGGCCAACACGATCCGCACCGGATGCAGGTGAGGCGGCTTCTGGAAATCGCCCTTGATGCGTTCTCGCTGTTCCTCGTCCATGCCGCCGTAGAGCAGTTCCAGGCGTCCGCCCTCACCGAGATCGTATTTCTCGAGCAATTCTTTCAGCCAGCGTTGGGTGTCGCGATATTCGGTGAAGATGACGACGCGTTCGTCGTTCCACTGGCCATCGGTTTTGCAGACTCCATCGAGGTAGTCGATCAGCGCCCTGGCCTTGGCGTCGCTGTCCTGCCCGTGCTCGTGCACCCACGTTTCGAGTCTTTCCAGCAGGTCCTGTTCGGCGGCGCCGGGTTTTCCGGCAGCCATCGTGGCGGTCTCCGCCGCGGCGTCCTCGGCCTCGTTCAGCGCCTCGTCCAAAGACCAGTCGCCGTACACCAACTCCGCTTGACGCTCGCCGATCCAGGCACCGTCGATGTCCAGTGCCTCGCCGGCACCTCGGACACCACCCAGATGGAGGGTCATGGTCCGAGTGAATGCCGCCGGACTCGAGAACAACCGCTTCTTCAACAACAACGTCACCAAATCGGCGGCTTGGCCCGCGCCCCGAAACGACTCCCGCGCGAGCCGCTTCTGCCGCGCAGCGGTGTAGTCCCGCAGCAGGGAGTGGACTTCCCGCTCATGTTCGGGGTAGTCGACGGTGATCTCCTCCACCACCCGCTCCGGGTAACGGGGGGTCCCGTCGGGTTTGGTCAGCTCGGACTTGAGCCGTCTGATGAGGACCTGCTTCAAGGCCGCCGGGTCCGGGGGTACCCCTCGGGCGAAGCGTTGGGGGTCCAGCATCGCCAGCAGCGCCGTCCAGGACTCGGCGTAACCGTTGTGCGGGGTCGCGGTAAGGAACAGGCGGTGTTCGCTGTGCGCGGACAGACGTGAGATCGCCCGCGTCTGCTGGCTGTCGACCGCGTATTTCCCCTTGCCGGGTGGCGCACAATGATGCGCCTCGTCCACGACGAGGAGGTCGATTGCGCGGGGCCGGGCCGGGCCACCATCATCGAGGACTTCGGCGAGGAGGCGTTGACACCGGGCGCCGCGCAACCACGGCAGGCTGACAATCGTGTGGGGATGCACCCGAAACGGGTTGGCGTGCAGGCCACGTTCCCGACGGACGCGTCGCACCTCGGCGGTGTCGACGATGTGGAAGTCCAAGCCGAAGCGGGTGGCCATCTCCTCCTGCCACTTGATCGTCAACGGTGCCGGACACACGATCATCACTCGTCGCGCACGCTGGCGCAGCAACAGTTCCTGGATGACCAGCCCGGCCTCGATGGTCTTACCGAGACCGACATCGTCAGCAACGAGCAGATTCACCCGTGGCATGGTCAGCGCACGCGTAACAGGTTCGAGCTGGTAGTCCTCGATCGCGATGCCTGCGCGAAAGGGTGCCTGCAGGACTGTTGTCTCCGCATTCGTGACCGCCCCCCAGCGCAAGGCGTCCAGAAACGCGCCCAACGTCGCCGGGTCATCGAACTGCCCTCGGGATAGGTCTGGGAGTGTGGCTGCGTCGAGGATCTTGCGGCCGGCCTCGAGCTCCCACAGCACCCGGAGCTCTTCACCGAGGCCATCGTCCTCCACGCTGGACAAGGTGACCAGCGTTTGGCCCTCACCGACCGAGGCGGATTTGATATCGAAAGGGAGCGCGGTCGGTGCCACATCGGTGATCACCCAGTGTCGGCCGCGGACCCTGGCCAGCTGCCCCAGTACTGGCAACTCGGCGGAACTCAACGCGGTGCTCACGTCGGCAACCCACTTTCCGGTGTTTCTCGATGACGTCGATTCGTTGCGGGCGGTGATGCCGGCGCCGTCCTTGTTATCACCATCGTCGGTGCGGACTCGGGAGGCGCGTGTCTTTTCTTGTGGTCGGGCACGTGTCTGGGTTGAGGCTTTCTGTGTTGCCTCTTCCTCGCCATGCTCGACGGGACGGTCCATTTCACCGGTGGCGACCAGTTCCGTCCACACGATCTCCCGGAGGATTCTGGAGTTTCTCAGCTCCCTGAGGTAAGCCATTTGAGCCCTCGAGCCCTTCAGAAGCCCCCTCTCGTTACGGGCTTCTTTGAGCGCCTCCACCACCCAGTCCCGGGACTCCTTGGTGGTCCTGAGCCATGACTCCCTGAGCGTCGGCCACGCTTCCCGAACGAACTCCACCGTGGGGCGGGCACCGTAGACTGCTTGCAGCGCGACGGCCGGGTCTACCTCCTGATCGAATACGTCTACTAGTTCGTTGCACAGGTCCAGCAGAAGCTCCGGCGGTAGATTGGACCACTTGAACTTGTACCTTGGCACCGCAATCCTCGAGCTTCCACATGTCCGGTGTCGGCCTTCAGTACGGCCTCAGCCGACCGCAAGTTGAACATAACTTCTATCGCACGAAGCGTAGGCCACGTTAACTCGACAACCCGACGAAATACCCACTCGAAATCTTGATGGAAGGAGGTGAGCGAACCTCGAAGTCGAGTCGGGAACTTTGCCAGCGGCGCGCATCGGACGGGAACGTAGAAGGATCTCTTCTGATAGGTCTGCAGATCCCAGACCAGCAAGTATGTGTAGGTTGATCCCATGCCCAGGGAAGCCGCGCAAGAGCAGGGTCGTGTCGGAGCCCGGACAGCCCAACGGTGGCTTGAGGCCACAACGTTCGTCGAGCTTCCATGGAACTCGTACAAGAACGAGGCTCAGTGCGAGGTGGAGTGTTTGGACGACTCCATCAAGGTTTTCGATCTAGCTGGGTACTTCCTTCATGAGGACCGGACTCCGGTTTCCGTGGAGGTAAAGAACGTGACTACAGACGCCCACCTGCGAGACAAATACCACGAGTTTCTTGCCGTGGCTTATAGTTCGACGGCTCGACGCTCAGCAAAGTCCAGAGTGGATGACAAGCGCCAGTTCATGTGGGTCTCCTGGCACCCGTTTGGGCCGATTAACCGCTGGACGCAGCTGGAATCTGTGGATGAGATCGAGTCTGCTTTGAAAGAATACGGGCATCTACTAGCAGGGCGCCCAATTGATCCCGCCATCCTGCGACTGGTTTCAGACCGGATTTGGGTTCTCACCTTCAATCCGAAACAGGAGAGATTGAGCCTCGATGCCGAAGAATTGGCCAAGGTGCTGACCGCACTCCCCCGAAAAAGGACGACGTTATGACCTTCAGGGCATCACTTCGGGACGCAATGGACACTACGGATGGGTTGGCCTACATCGATCGCGTGAAGGCCGTGGTTCACAGCCAACTCGAAGAACTCGACAGCACGGCACACATAGAGGACACGAAATACTTCAACCACAGTGCGGTGCCCGACTTCGTGATGAGCTGGCCAGGCGAGCGCGGACAACGGAACGTGTATCTTCGGGACTCCTACGATTCGATAGTTGCAGGTGAGGACGAGAGCTATCTTGCGAAGGTCGAACCAGTCTTACTCGCACTAGATACGAGTGCCGAACGGTCTGAAAGACTGAGTAATGATCACACCGAGCGCGCGGATGCCGTTTCCGGGCGGACACTTGTGACGGATGTCGAAGCAGTCGAAGTGATCGCTGGAGCCGAAAGTACTGCACAGTCTCCTCTGAGGCGACTTGTGCGAGCTAACTTCGTCCGCGGGGCCAGAGGGCATATCGATCACGATCGAGCTGAAATGCTGGTCGGCGGCCCCTCCACCCCTGACTCGGGTGTGGATCAGCAAAGTTTGGCCACTCTAATTTCTAACAGTTTTGTTGAGGATGCCGCGGCCCGCATCACGCGAACCGCGCAGCTCATCGAACTCGCGATGCACGCCACCTCGGACGACTTGAGAGCAGACTCCTCGCTCGTCGGAGGCAAACTCTCTCTTGCCGAGCTCCGTCACCTTTTGCCGTGGCTCCTAACACAACCGGAAGCAATCAGGAACGCGGCCTTCTGGCGGTATGTCGGGACATTGATGTCCTTCGATGACCTCGAACGCATCCGAGACGATCTCTCCAACCTCGATGTCACGCCTCTTATCACGGCGAACGCAGCGAACTGGGAAGCGAACTGGGCCTACCTTGGAGTATCGAAACCGCAAAGGAGTGACGAGGCGGGCTTAGCCACGACGACCGATCCTGGCGGGCAAAGCAGCGATTATTGGTCTTTCGACTCTGGACGACTCGGTCTCAATATCGGAGAGCAACGGATTTTGGTCGCCCGCAATGGTCAGTTGATCCGAGCTAGGGATAACCGATCCTCTGCGTCGTGGGAAGACCTTCGCGGCCCGCTGGCCAACTACCGTCTAGCAAGAGTGGCTCTGCACGGGATTAGACGGTCGATCACAGTCGATGCCGAACAGAGTCCTGATGTCCGGGGAGACGTGGAAGAGGTCGCTACCTCACTTGAGGATCGGTATTACGTAACTGAGGCGACGGTCCGAATCCCTTCAGAGGCGGCGGCCGAAGGCATGTCAAGCCTGCTCGTCGACTTTGGCGGTAGTACCGTTCACACTCGAACCGGCGCAAGCATCAGGGAATTGGCTACAACCGCCGCCCAAGTACTCAACTACCACTCGCCGCAGTTGTTCACTCAAGTCACCGAGACACTCGGTACGCCGAGATTTGCGATCGAGACCGGGTACGAGGATGCGTGAGAGCGTGTAGACCTGGCTGTTCCAGGTCTCGACGGCAAGTATGGGATGCTCCGGATCGGTGATCATGCATTCGTCGGCGAGGAAGACGTAAGTTAGATCCGGATCGCGCAGTTCCCGTACTTCCTCGACCGTCAACCCCTCGAAGGCCCTGTCGTCAACGACGGTGAACTGCGGCCAGTAGTCGTCCTCGTCGGTGTCCTCACTGGTCGCCCGCAACGCCTCGATCCAACCTTCATCGCTGGAGAAGTCGGTGCGCACAAGAAGTGACGCACCACTGGGTAGTCGACGGTCCATCAGAGATGAGTACCGCCACACACGCCGATCCGGCTCCCCGTGTCGACCACTCCTCTGTGGCATGAAACCAGAACTAAGACAGTGGACTCGGAGTCTCTGAGCTCTGCGTCGACCTATTGGACGGCCTAATTAATCACTTCCGCGATCTCAGTGTCTACGCGGCTGCGGATCTACAAGACTCTCAACGGGACCCCACGCGAAGCGACAGGGCGGCGGCCGCCGCGGACACGATGAGGGCGAGGCGCATAAACCTAGACATGGGGCCCTCCGGTGGTGCGGGGCCGACCCACGCACCATTCTCGCAGGTCAAGCACCATCCTCGCGGTGACTCCGGCGCCTTCGCTCGCGGCGGGCATGTCTGGTGATCAGTTTCTGCCGGTTGCCTGGGGCTCGATACATCTCGTCGAGCATCCGGGTTTCGATGTGGGTGTGGTCGCGGAGAATGCGTGTGGCGGCCAGGTACACCAGTTCCTGCCGGGTGGAGCCGAGCCGGTCGGCGAGGGCGTCGAGGTGCACGAGGAGTTCGTCGTCGAGGGCGACGGCGATTCTGGCAGTGAGCGGCTCCGGCCGCAGACCACGCACGGGGGCAACGGCGGTGAGGTCGGCCGTCAGGTCGCCCGGGTTGTCGATAAGTCGGCGGACCGCGACACGCACCAGCGCCGAGGTCAACCGTTTCCCGTACTGGTTGGCGAGCTGCTCGACCTCGCGGCGGATCGAGGGGCGGATCGACGCGCTGAACTTCGCCTCGAGCTGGACCGCGGTGCTCTCGGCCAGCAGCACATTCCGGAAGTCACCGGGTGCGGTGAGGAATCGGTGCAGCGCGACGGCGACGAGATCACCCGGTGTCGCCGCATAGGCGGCGGCGAGGGCGGCGAGGCGGGCGGCGGGCGGCGGCTCGAGCCGCACGGTGATTCGCTCGTGCGGCACCTCCCGGGCCTGCGCGGACACGCGGCGGGCCTGCGCGAGAGCAGCTCCGGCGTCCGGGTAGGCGATCAGTCGGCGGATCCCCACCCGCACCAGGGCCGAGACCCGGCGGGGCCCGTACGCGTCGGCGAGCTCGTGCAGTCGGCGTTTGGTGTCCTCGTCCACGAGGAAGGAGTGTGGCTTCCCGAACGGGCGCCCGGCCGGTGACGGCGCCTTCACCGCCGCGGCGGGCACAGTAGCGGCCGCGGTGGTGGTTTTGCGGCGTTCGTTGCGGGCGAGGAGCTGACCGCGGTTCGCGTCCCCCCGGTAGATCTCGTCGGTCACCGCCTGCTCGAGGTCCCGCGGATGAGCCAGGAGTTGCTGGGCGGCCAGGCGCATCAGTTCGCCGCGATCGGACCCGAGCCGGCGCGCGAGGGCGTCGAGTTGATCGCGGAGATCGTCATCGAAGTGCACATTCGTGCGCGGGCCGAAGACTTCGGGTGCCAGGTCCCGGACGGCCCCGATCGTGGTGAGGTCGGCGGTGAGGTCACCCGGGTCGTCGAGTAGCCGGCGTAGTGCGACCCGCAGTGCCGCGGGGGTGAGGACGTCACCGTTGCGGCCGGTGAGCCGGTCGAGCCGCACCAGTGTGGAGGGGTTGACGTGCAGGCGGGTTCGGCAGGTGAGGTCGTCGCGGGCGTCCTCACGGAGCACGTGGGGTCGGAAGCGGCCCGCCGCGGTGAGGAAGCGGTGTGCGGCGACGCGGACGATCGCGCTGCGTTTGGTGTGGTGGTCGCGGGCCAGATCATCGAGGCGCCGGTCGGTGGCCGGGTCCAGGTCGAAGAATACTTCCACCCTTGGGAGGCTCCGGGCGGCGGCGCAGGCGCGGCGGTACTCATCGAGTGCGGCGGGAACGCGGTCCGGGTCGGCGAGCAGGCGGTGGGCGGCCACACGCACCAAGGCGCCGAAGCGGCGGGGGCCGATCCCGGCGGCTACCTCCTCGAGGTGTTGCTTGGTCTGCGGATCGAAGCGGAGCGGGATCGGATCGCCGACAGGGACGCGGCCCATGCTGCTGGCGGTCTCGGTCATCGCTGTCATTCTCCGTGAGGATGGATGTTCGAAAGCTGGTTCGGGATGGGAAGATCAGATCCGGAGGTTGCTGGTCGATGGAACGCAATGCGCCCCAGCACCGGGGGGTGGCACTGGGGCGCGGGTGTCCAGATCCGGGGGGACGCTGGACACGGGGGGCGTTCAACAGTGCAAAACTTGGGGGGATGCTCTGCGAACGTCGTTGAGTGTACTTCCCACGAAACGGTCGCGCACACACGCCTGGGCAACGGCCGGTCATCCACACACGATGAGTACCGGGCCTGCGCCGTCTGAAGGGAGGGTCACACCAGGGTCAGGTGTCCGGGTTATGAGTCCGGGGGACAATGCCGAGCCTCGGCCTGGGCAGCACCGTCTGGAGATCCGATCCATAGTGGCGCCGAGAGCGAGAGACCCGAGGACGGCGGCCGCGGAGCCCACGGCCGCCATCCTCGGGCGAATCATCTACTCGCGCAACCTTAGTTGTGCTTGTATCCCATCTCTAAACCGTCGAGGTCGAGGTGCTCGAAGACGCCGTGCTCCTGCGACCAGCAGGTGCTGCCGTCGTGGAAGCCGCTGCACTGGTTGTACAGACCCTCGGTGTCGATGGCCGAGGCGGTCGGCGCCAGAACGAGGCCGGCCGAGGTGATGCCCGCCAGCAGTGCGGCACTGGCGATGAGCTTCTTCATGGGTTCTCCCTGTCTCGGTGGATTTCTGCTGATGGTGCGGATTTGTGGCCGGTCAGCTGCCCTTGGCAGCTCGGTGGCCGCGATGGTTCAGAGCGGGTTCGGGTCGGTCGACGACCGCGCCGGTGTCGGCGGCGACCTGTGCAGCTCGAAGACGTGGACCGTCGGGGCGGTGCCGGCGAACAGTGCTTGTCCGGGGGGTTATTCGGCGTCCTGGTCGGCGTGCTCGAGGATCAGATATTGGGCGGAGATCTGCTGATCGACGTCCTTTTTGTTGTCGGTGCCGCTGGCTTCACCGACGTAGCGGCCGTTGGCGACCATGCAGTAGTCCTGTGTGCCGTTGACGGTGTCCTTGGTGACGCACTTGGCGTCGGGCAGCCCGGGCGGGGTAGGGGCGGCGGTGAAGCCCTCGGCGAGGAGATCGTTGTGGAATTCGGTGAGAATGTTTTGGGCGCCGGCGTCGTCCTTGGCCCGGTAGACGGTCGTTTTGTAGACGGCGTTGTGCTCGGATCCGGCGCCGGTGAGGACCTTGTACGTCAGGGGCGGGTTGGTGGAGCGGTGCGCCATGCCGCGGGGGCCGTAGGCGGCCATGTCGTCGCCGAGTTGGGCTTGGGCGTCGTCTTCGGGGATGGCGTAGATGAGGATCTTGTCCTGGTCGATCATGGGCAGTTCCGGGGACTGTCCCCCGTTCTGGGCGCGGGTCGGGGTGGCCGGGAACTGGTCGATCAGCGGTTCCTGCAGGGAGAGGGCCTTCGCGACGGCCTTCGCGGTCCAGTCCTTCTCGGCGGCGGGGGCTTTCGCCCAGGTGTAGAGCAGGTAGTTCCCGTGGGGGGTGAACGCGTTGACCGAGACCTCGGGGCCGGCCGAGAAGTTCGTCTGGCCGGTCGAGGCGAGGGTGTTGGGCAGGATGCCGATGTTCTCGGCGGTCTCGAGGCCGGTTCCGTCGTCGACGGTGAGCAGGTTCTGGTGGATCTCGCGGGCGGTGGCGGCGGCGTCGTCGGGGTTGTTGAACCGCATCACCGCCTGCACAACGGATCGGGACGGGTCGGTGGTTTTCGTGGTGGGGGTGGTGGCGGTCGAGACGTAGCCGTAGAGCATCTGGTGGTTGTGGGCGATGTCGCCGGCGGCGTCGCTGAGGACGACACCGAGGTTCTTGCCGCTGCGCATCACCATCGTGGGCATCTTCACCGAGGTCAGTTCGGGGTCGATCTCGAAGGGGACGACGGTGAACTCGGCGAGCCGCTGACCGTCGACGTCGAGGATCGTCTCCTGGGTGGCGCGCCCGAACTCCGGGGCCGGGGTGGTGGGGTAGCTGCCGGTGTCGAGGGCGGCCGGATCGACCTGTGCGCTCGGGGCGGCGTCGCCGCCGGATTTGCCGGTGGGTTCGGCGGCGGGGTCGTCGGTGCTGGCGCAGCCGGCCAACAGCACGGCGGCGGCGAGCACAGCCGCGGCCGGCCTCCACATGGTGGTCCTCATCGTCTTTTCGGTCCCTTCCCTGTTTTTCGCCCCGCGCTGGTTGTGTGCGTGTCCGTTTTTTGGTGTCGCCGGGCGGGGGCGTGTGGTTCTGGTAGTTGGAGGCCGTGGCCGCCTGGAAGGTTCCCACATCGGGCGAGTGTCCTGCGTCACACAGGTCGGGTGTGGGGGTGGGCTGGGTTGGCGGTGCCGGTCCGGGCCCGCTCACGCTAGGGTTCGAGCGCGCCCGCATACCGGTGCGCGCAGGTCGACGACGGGAAGGGGGGGGTGGGCGTGGAGAGTGCCGCACGCGCCGGGCAGCCGGCCGATGACCCCTCCCCCGCAGCCCCGGCGCCGCCCCGGGAGCGCGCCGAGGTGTTGCTGACGTCGATCACCGGGAAGGTTCTGCGGCCGTTCGGGTATGACGCGATCAGTGATCTCGCCGAGCAGCGGGCCGCCAGTATGGGGCAGACCCGGTCGGTGGTGGTGGTCGGTGAGGTCAAGCGGGGCAAGAGTTCGTTGGTCAATGCGCTGGTCGGGTGGCGGGATGCGTCCCCGGTGGGGGTGGACGTGACGACGTCGACGACGATCAGCTTCGGTGAGGCCACGCCCGAGCAGCCGGGTGGAACGGCGCAGATCCTGTTCCCGGACCGGACCGAGCAAATCCCGCACGCCGATCTGGCGGACTGGGTCTCCTGCGAGGGCGCCCATGTCACCGACGCCCGGGCCCAGGAGTTACCCACCCGGGCGATCGTCCCGGTGCCCGGCAGTCGGCTCGGTGACGTCACCGTGATCGACACTCCGGGGGTGGGCGGGTTGGATCCGTCCTACGCGGTGCTGGCGGAAGCGTCAGCATCGCAGGCGTGTGTGTTGGTGATCGTGTGCGATGCGAGTACCCCGCTGACGGCACCGGAGATGGCGTTCATCGAGCGGACCGGGTCCGCGGTGGAGTCGCTGATCGTGGTGGTCACCAAGACGGACAAGAACATTCGCCGTTGGCGGCTGATCGTCGAGGAGGATCGTGAGCTGCTGGCCCGGCATCTGGGCCGGCAGGTTCCGGTGGTGGGGGTGTCGAGTCTGCGGGCGGTGATCGCCGCGGAGATGCCGCCCGGCCCGGACCGGGACGCAGCGGAGGTGCGGTCGGGGATCACCGAGCTGCGGGAGCTGATCGGGGCGAAACTCGGCATTGCCGAACATCTTCCGGCGATTACCGGGTTGCGGACGGCGGCCGAGGGGTTGGCGGCGTTGGCGGCGGATATGCGCACCCAGATCGGGGCGATCACCCGCAGCGGTGAGGTCATCCCGGATCTGACCGCGCAGTTGGCGCAGTTACAGAGCCTGAAAGACCATTCGGCGCAGTGGGAGCAGTATTTGCAGCGGGATCTGACGTTGATTCGTCAGCACGCCACCGATGATCTCGACCGCAGCCTCGACGGTATCCGGGAGAAGTGGACGACCCGGATCAACAAGAACGGGATGGCGGTGTTGCGGCGGAACCCGCAGCATTTCACCGCGGAGATGGAACGCGATTTTCAGGCGGCGATGGCCGGGGCGGTGAATCTGTTCCTCGAGCAGCTCTACACCCAGATCGTGCAACCGAGGTTCGCCTCGGAGGTGATCTGGCACGAAATCTCCGAGAAGGTCCTCGCGACGTTGTCGAACCGCACCCTGGACACGCATCAGGTGGCCGGGAAACGGCAGGGGCTGCTCGATCCGTCGATGATCACCATGGGGGTGATGGGCTCGTCGATGCTCGGCGGTCTGATCGGGGTCTCGGCGATGATGGGGGTCGGTGCGGTCGTCGGCGTGGCGTGGGTGGGGTTCAATCTCGGGTTCAAGGCGATGCGGGCCGGTAAGACGAATCTGCTGGCCTGGTTGCGGGAGACGATCGCGACCACGAAGACGACCACCGCGCGGATGCTCGAATCCACCCTCGCGCTGGCCCGCCCGGAGATCGTGATCCGCTACCGCGAACACGTGAAGACCTCGATCGAGACCCTGCAGAAGCAGATCAAGGACGCCGAGGACACCGCCCGGACGGATAAGGCCACCCGGGAGAAGAAGCTGACCCGTCTGGAGAACAATCTGCGGGTGGTCGAGAACAACATCACCCGCGCCGAAGCGTTGATCACCGAACTGTCCACCCCCGCTCCCCCATCCGCCATGGGGGGTGGTGTGCGGTGACGGCCACCCCCACCGCCCCGGCCGGGGATCCGGTGCGCGCGGGTTTGGACCGGGCGTTGCATGCGCTCGCCGCGCTGGCCCCCGATCTGGCCGTGCACGCCAACCGGATCGGCCAGATCCTCTGGTCGCCACCGCGGATCGTGATCGTCGGCCGCCTCAAGGCCGGCAAATCCACCCTGGTGAACGCCCTGATCGGGGCGCCGGTCGCCGAAACCGCCGCCCTCGAGGCCACCAGCATCGTCGCCGTCTACCAGGATGGTGCCCCCTCCCGCGCGGAGGTGGTGCTACTCGACGGCGGGCGGGCGCCGGTGCACCTGGTCCGCGGGCACACCGCCGAGCTGGGGGTGCCGCCGGAGCAGGTGGCGTACCTGCACCGGTGGTTACCCTCGGCGGCGATCCGCGATTTCACCCTGGTCGACACCCCCGGTCTGGCCACGCTGACCGCCGAGAACGAGGCCCGCACCCGCCGGGTCCTCATCGACGGATACGAGCAGACCCGCACCGCCTCCGTCGACGCCGACGCCGCGGTGTTCCTGTTCGACTCCGCACCCCGCGCCGACGAGATCTCCTTCCTCAAACAGCTCGGGTTCACCCCGCTCAACACCCTCGGGGTGCTCTCGAGGGCGGATGGGTTCGGGGAAGGAGCGTTGGGGCAACGCAACCCGCTCGAGCACGCCATCGCCCACGCCCGGGTCCTGGCCGGCCGGCTCGCCGACACCGTGATGACGGTGCTGCCGATCGCCGGGTTGCTCGCCGAAACCTCCCACACCGGGGCACTCACCGAGGCCGACGCCCGCGTCCTGGCCTCGCTGACCGGGCACGGGCCCCTGGACGTCCTCGACCTCCTCGACACCGATACCCCCACCGCCCTGCCTCCCGCGGTACGTGATCGGCTCCTCGATCTGCTCGGCGAGTACGGCATCGTTCATGGCCGCGACGTCGCCGCCCGCGGAGCCGCCGCCCTGAACGAGTGGTTGACCGCGCATTCGGGGATCCCGCAACTGCGGGGAGTGCTCTCGCAGCATCTGGGCCGATTCGCCGCCGTGCACCGGGCCAGCCGGATCATCCGCGAACTCGACCAGCTCGCGTTCACCCACCCCGCCCGCGACCAGATCCGGGCCGTCGTGGACACCCTGCGCCGCGACCCCGCCCTGCACACCGTCGTGCTGTTCGAACACCTGCGGTCCATGCTCGAGGCCGACCCCCGCTCCCCCGTCACCACCGAACTGCGCCGGCTCCTCGAACACCGCACCCCGGCACGGCAACTCGGGCTCCCCGACAGTGCGGGCCCGGACCAGATCCGGGCAGCGGCGCAGCAGAAGCTGAGCTGGGCGCACACCCAGGCCCTGTCGACCATGACCGCCGCCGAGGACGCCGCCCTGATCGTGCTGGCGCACACCTACAGCACGATCGCCGCCACCTGACCCCACCATGGCGGACCCGATTTTTGGTGTGGCCGGGATGGGAACCTTTTACCCGCGGCGCGCATCGAACTGTTACCCGCTTGATCGAATCGAAAGACCCCCTTTGTGTGGAAGGACCCCTGTGATGTTCTACCGACCGTCCGAGCCGCTGCCGGTGTGCCGGCGTGACATGATGCCCGGGCGCGGCCGCGCCGTCGTGGTCGCCGGATGTTCTTCGTGGGGTTCGATGTCGGGGGGTAGCAATGTCTAGGCAAGACTGGTTGCTGGGAATCGACTTCGGCACCTCCAACACCGCCGCCGCGCATACCGGTGCGGTCAGCGGTGCGGTGGAAGCGCTGCAGCTCAGCCACAACCGCACCACGATGTCCTCTGCGGTGTTCGTCGAATCACCGGACCAGATCGCGGTCGGGGACGTGGCCACCAACCGCGCCGAAACCAACCCGGCCGCCTACATGCCCTCACCGAAACGGGTGATCGGGCAGGGAGTGGTCAACATCAACGGCTACGAGATCCCGTCGTCGGTGCCGGTTGCCGCGGTCCTCGATTCGGTGATGGCCCGGGCGCGGGCCGCGCACGCCGGGCAAGCGCCCGCCCAGCTGGTGCTCACCCACCCGGAGGCGTGGTCCCCACGCGAGATCCAGGTACTCCTCGACGCGGCCGCCCGGCTCGGTCTCGATGCCTCGCAGGTGACGACGGTGTCCGAGCCGCGGGCGGCGGCGCACTACTATTCGCGCTCGAAGACCCTGCCTCCGGGCGCGAAGATCGCGGTGTTCGACTTCGGTGGCGGCACCCTCGATATCGCTGTGTTGGCCGCGAACGACCGCGGCACCTTCGACGTGGTGGCCGCGCGCGGTGACAACGGGCTCGGTGGGAAGAACTTCGACGCCTACATCCGCCGGTGGGTCGACGAGCAACTCGATGCCCGCAACCCCGAACTCGGTGACTATCTGCGGTCGGCGCCGATCGATGTCCGGCACGCCCTCGATGATTCGATCCGCCGCGCCAAGGAACTGCTGTCGGAGGCGCCGTCGGCGACCATCACCGTCGCCGGCGGCGGGCACACCGAGAAGTTCCAGATCACCCGGGAGGAGTTCGAGGAACTCGTCACCCCGGCGTTGGAGAAGGCGGTCACCCTGACCCGGGCCACGCTCGCCGACGCCCACGTCACCGACCCCACCGGGCTGCACGCGCTGTATTTGACCGGCGGGTCCTCCCGGATCCCGATCGTGCAGGAACACCTCAAAGCCCTCGGGCCGATCGCCACCCTCGATGACCCGAAGACCGTGGTCGCTCAGGGGGCGATCGCCGCGGCGGCCCCGATCGTCCGCGGCCTCGGCAACACCACCCTTCCGGGCGGAGCCCCGCCGCGGTACACCCATCCCGACCCACCCCGCAGCCCGGGCGGTCCGGCGCCGACGGCACCCATCCCGTCACCAGGTCCCGGCCGGGCGACGACGACCTGGCACCCCACCCCCTCACCGGCACCCACCGGCGCCGGTGCCGGTGCCGGGAGGAAGAAGTCGTTGGTGATCGGCGCCGCAGCCGCCGCGGTCGTGGTGATCGCCGGGGTGATCGGGGCGATCACCCTCACCGGCGGCGACGAGAATGCCGCCGATCCGCCGGTCGCCGCCGACACCGCCGCGCCGGCCGGTGACCCCGCGGCCGCGGAGCCGGCGGGCACCTCCGGGAACGGGAGCACCGAGGTTCCGACCACGAAAGAGGCTGTGCTGGCGGCGCTTCCGGCGTCGCTGCGGTCCGACCTGACGGACTGCAAGACCACCGGGGAAACCGAGAACGGTGGCGTGGAGATGCAGTGCACCGTGAAAGAGGGCAGCGCGTTGACCACCGGGATCTCCGATCAGGACTACCAGTCGATCATCGTCAGCGTCGACGCCGCGGAAGCGAAGAAGCGGGTCCTCGGGATCCGGCAAGGTTTCCAGAACGACACCACCTCGACCGACAACGAGATCGTGGAGAACATTCCGCGGACCGCGGCCGCTCACATCGACGGTCCGGGCTACGCGGGCACCTACTCGATCTGGTACGCCAACGGCTCGACCGGGGTGATGGCCAGCTTCGGCGACGCCCAGGGCCTGGCCGGGGCGAAAACGTTCCTCTCCCGCGCCGGCCTGATCAACTAACCCCCGGAAGAACACGCCAGAAGTTCCCGCGCCCGCCCCGGCTTGTCCGGGGCGGGCGCACCTGTCTTACCGGGCCTTTCACACCGGCTGCGGCCGGTGTGAAAACTTTTTCGGATCTGCCGGGAACCTTTCGGGTCGCTCACCGCATCCAACTCTCGACAACACAAGGGAACTCCGCTTCCCGCCCAGCGACCTTCGACGACAAGGACTGTGACCATGAGCAACCCCCGCAGCGCACAGGACAACCAGAACTCCACCGGCACCACCTCGCCCAGCCCGAACCTGACCGGGGATCCGCAGGACGCCACCTACACCACCTCCCCCGCCGCGGGTGCGCAGCCGCCCGCGGGTGATCCGATCCCCGCCACCGCGGCGGCCCCCACCGGCCGGGAAGCCGGAGCCGATACCGATCTGGGTGCAGGCGCCGCCGGCGAGGCCGTCCCGGGCGTCGGCGGGGAGTATTACTCGCCGCGCGACGTCGACGGCGACGGGGACGTCGACCTGATCCACAGCCGCGTCGAGGGAGTCGAGACCATCACCCATATCGACGAGGACGGTGCCATCACCCTCGTCGAGCAGGACACCGACGGTAACGGCACCTACGAGACCGGGATCGCCCCGACCGCGGGCGGGGTGCGGCTCGCCGAGGACCTCGACGACGACGGAACCGTCGACCTCGCCACCCACCTCGACTCCGCCACCGGTGCACCGGTCCGCCAGGACGTCATCGCGGGCGGGTTGATCACCGACACCCAGTTCGACACCAACTCCGACGGCAACCCGGATCTGCAGGTGATCGACAGCAATGGTGACGGCCGCTTCGACACCGCGGTCCTCGACACCGACGCTGACGGGATCACCAACGAGACCCTGGTCGACACCAACGCCGACGGCACCTTCGACCTGCGCACCACCGACACCGACAACGACGGCTCGCAGGAGTCGTTCGACACCGCCACCGACGGGCACCTCGGGTCGATCGAGCAGTTCGAAGCCCTCATCCCCGCCGAGGACCACTACCACGAGCAGGCCGGCACCTACCCCGGCGAGACCCCGGCCGACGTTACGGCCACCGACCTGACCTGACCCCACACCCAACCCGACCCACCCACCACAGCGCCGTCGCACCCCGCCGTCGGTGTGGCCGGCCGGTGGGTGCAACCCCACCCCTGCCACCTGCCGACGTCGGGTGCGGGTCGAACCTCACTCCGGGAGAGCACAATGGATGACATGCACGCGGACCTCACGGCCGCAGCCTGGTCCGCCGGCCCACTCGACGACGACACGTACCTCGGCGAACCGGTCCCGATCGAGGAGGACCTCGACGCGATCCCCGGACCGGTCGAGGACGACCCGTTCGCGGTGCTCGCCGACCCGGCGGCAGCGGTGGATCTGTCCGGCATCGACCTGAGCGCACTCGACCCCGATCTCGACGAGCCGCCGATGCTCCCGCCGCCAGGGGACGAGGCAGAGGTGGACGCAGCCGACCCGGTACCGGGCACTGAGCCGCAGTCTCCGGTCGAGGGTGCGGGCGGGGACGGAGTGTACGGGGACCCGGTGGAATGGTCGGTGAACTGGTTCTACCAGCAGGTCGACGGCTACTGCGGGCCGTCGAGCGCCGCGCAGGTGATCGCCGAGTACACCGGGGTGGTCATCGACGACCCCCAGCAATTGGTCGACCGGGCCCTCGAACTCGGACTCATGCAAGACGGTGACCCCGCCCGCGGCATGACGTTGCCGAACCTCGAGATCCTCCTCGAAGACCAAGGGGTGCCCTGCACCGTGCAGGACAGCTCGATCGAGGACCTGAAAGCCAAGCTCGAGGGCGGCTACGGGGTGATCGCGATGGTCGACTCCGGTGAGATCTGGAACCCGGACACCGAAGCCGGGGAAGACGCGACGGCCGACCACTTCCTCGTCGTCGCCGGCATCGACGAAACCCGCGGGGTGGTGATCCTCTCCGACCCCGGCGCCCCGAACGGCAACCAGCTCGAGGTTCCCATCGACCAGTTCGAGGACGCCTGGGCGGATTCGGGCTGCCGGATGCTGGTCGCCGACACCCCCGACCGCGACCTGGCCGACCATCCGGACCCGGCGGCGATGGCGGTGGCCTCCCCCGATCGCCGGTGGGCGATGATCGACCTGTAGTCGCCGGTCGCTACCAGCCGACCACGCATGGGGCGTGCACACTGGAGAGGCCACACCGGATGTCGACGGTGATCGGAAGAAGGCCGGTGATCGGCGGGAACCTTTCGACGATCCGATGCATCCAACTGGTAAGGGTGCGCCGTGGTGGCGCACCGAGACACTGAGGGAAACGAGGTGAGAGCAGCAGTGGACGACGACTCCGTCCTTGCAGCACTGGGGATATCGGGCAGTGCGCTGCCGCCCGTGCCCGACGATGTGTGGGCGCGCGCGCTCGAGATCGCTCTCGACCCGACCACCGCCCTTGCTGACTCCGATCTCGTCCCCGACATGGACGACGTTCCCGTCGTACCCGAGGACGACGACCTCATCCTGCTTGACGACGAACTCGACACCGACGGTGACGGCGGGGTCACCGACCTCGATACCGATACCGGCGAACCGGATTTCGACCTCCCGGCGGGCGAGGATCTTCTCGATGACGACAGCGTCGACCCGTCCACGCTCGGCGTCGACGACCCGGCCGATCCCGGCATCGACCTCGGCGGGCACCACGACATCGACCCACTCTGACCACCAACCGATCCTCACCCGCCCCGGGCGTGGTCCGCAGCAGAGTTCCTGGTCGACCTGGCTGTATGTGACGGCGGGTACGATTCCCTCGGCGCCCGGGGGGCGGCGAATACAGTGATCACGGCACGGGGGGAACCAGACATGGACGACGCGGACCTGATCGCGGCATGCCGCGGCGGCGATCATCACGCCTTCGCCGAGCTCGTCGGCCGCTACCGCACCAACGCCTGGCACGTATGCCTGCAGATCACCGGCAACACCCACGACGCCGAAGACGCCCTGCAGGACACCCTCACCGCCGCCTGGCAGAACCTGCCGAAATTCCGCGGCGACGCACGCTTCAACACCTGGCTGCACCGCATCGCCGCCAACGCCGCCCTCGCCGTCGTCCGCCGCCGCAAGAACACCGACAGCCTCGATGACACTGACGGCGAGTACGGCATCGTCCTCGAAGACCCCGCACCCCGATTCGACGAGCAGGTCGCCACCATCGACGCGGTCCGCCGCGCCCTGGCCCAGCTCCCGGAAGACTTCCGCGTCGCCATCGTGCTCGCCGAATTCGCCGCCCTGCCCTACGCCGACATCGCCGAACACCAAGGCGTCACCGTCGCCACCGTGAAAACCCGAATCCACCGCGCCCGCAAGCAACTGGCCACACTCCTCACACCCGCGACCGATCCGTAGATCGCACGCGACGAGATCCGTTCGCGACGCGTGGTACGTATCGACGGTGACCTACGTTCGTGTTCCGGCCGTGCGGGAGGATGGGCGGGTGAGTGATTCCGGACTGCTGCCCGACGACTACCGCGACTTCCTCGACCACCTCAAGACACAGGTCCGGCAGGCGCGGGTCCGGGCTACACGAGTGGTCAACACCGAGTTACTCCTGCTGTACTGGGACATCGGCCGCGCAATCCTGGACCGCCAGGAGGCCGAGGGTTGGGGGAGCAAGGTCATCGACAGACTTGCCGTCGACCTGCGTTCGGAGTTTCCCGAGATGCGCGGGTTCTCCCGGAGCAATCTGCACTACATGCGGAAGATCGCCTCGGCGTGGCCGCGGAGTGCATTTGTCCAGCAACCTGTTGGACAAATCCCGTGGGGACACGTGACGGTGCTGATCGACCGTCTCGACGACCAGGGTTCCCGCGACTGGTACGCAGCCGCGGCGTTCGAGCGGGGCTGGTCCCGCAACGTCCTGTCCCATCAGATTCGCAATCGACTCGACCAGCGGATCGGCGCGGCGCCGTCGAACTTCACCGAACACCTGCCCACCGGTGACTCCGACCTGGCGCAGCAACTGGTCCGCGACCCGTATGTCTTCGACTTTCTCGATCTGACCGATCGGGTTGCGGAGCGGGAGCTCGAGGCGGCGCTGATGGCCCGGTTGGAACGGTTTCTGCTCGAGCTCGGGCACGGTTTCGCGTTCGTCGGCCGGCAGTACCATTTCGCCGTCGACGGTGACGACTTCTACATCGACCTGCTGTTCTTCAACTGGATCCAGGCCCGTTTCGTTGTGGTCGAGCTGAAGGTCGGCCGGTTCGAGCCCGAGTACGTCGGCAAGCTCGGCTTCTACGTGTCCTGGATCGACGACAACTTGCGCGATCACAACCAGCACGCGCCAACGATCGGGATCCTGCTGTGCGCCGGACGAAATGACAACGTCGTCCGCTATTCCCTGGCGGGAACCACAGCGCCGTTGGCGGTAGCCGACTACACCTATGACACCCTGCCCGCGCCGGTCCGGGAGCTTGTCCCCACCGATGATGAACTGGCTTCCGCAGTCGGGGAGACCCTCACCAATCTGACGGAGAGCTCGTCATCACGCGCTGACACCGATCAATAGACCAACGGGTGTTGCCACTACTCGTGATCACGCCTAGAGGAACGGCATTACGCACTACGGAGCGCCTCGGCTGCCCACGGCACGAGCGAAGGAACGGATACGGCTGCGGATCGCCCCAGCCACACTTCGATCTCCTCGACGGCATCGAGCGGGCGGGGCATCGGGCGCGGAGTGGCGGAGATCGGCGAACAGAAAAACCCGCGGATACCTGACCCGAGGAGGAATGGCACCACCTCAAACGCGTGCGATCTATCGAGGCCGCAGGAAAACCCACCCGCGGACCGGTCCACACATCCAAACGGGACATCACCGGAAATCATCAAGTCGTCCCGGGGTAGATGTGCTTCTCGCCGCGCATCGTGTGCCGGTCAATGCCGTGGTGCGCCTTTAAGACGCAGCGTATTTCGACGCCGCCGCTTTTCATCACCCGCGGCCGCCGACAGGGAGCGGAATCCGATTTCGGGTTGAACGACGATGAGTACGCCGACACCGATTCTTTGGTGCTGGCGCTCCCGATCTTCTGGATGGGAGGGATCGGGAGTTGGTCCGACCGCTGGGTGGTGGGACTGTTAGTACTGGCGCGTCACCACGGGTTGTTCACCTGATCTTTGGCCAGATCGATGTTGGCCTGGATGAAGTCCTTGAAGCTTGTGTGCGTGAGCACCCCACCGCCGAACTCGTAGACCGGTGCTACCTCTCGGCTCTGGTCGGAGCGCACCGTCGCGATGTAGAACGCACCCTCCGCACCACCGATTACTATCAGATCGTCGAAGGAGTCGACGCCCACATCGGTCGGCGTGAGGTCGGCATTATCGAGCCAGATGCGAAGCGCTTTTGCTTTGGGCGAATCTTTCGAAACGTCGCTGAGGGGGAAGAGGGTGTCAGCGCCACAGTAGAACTGCCACCCGTTGACGTGGTGCAGCCAGTCCTTGAACTGCTTGTCGAACTTTGTCCCGAGCCGGCCTTCGGCGGCGGTGATGTCCGCGTCCGTTGCCGGGGGTTCGGGTGTGGTCAGCATCCAGGCGTAGTCGTTTCCCTTGTTTTTCTGACGTTCGTATTCCGCCTTCTGCTCGTGTTTCAGAGTTTCGATGGCGGTGCTCCACCAGTCGGTTTCGCCGGCGTCGGTTGTTGAGGGTGACTGCGAACACGCCCCGGCGACAGCGAGTACCGCAAGAAGTGTGAAGGTGGTTCTCAGGTGCTGCATACGGGGCCTCCAGGCGAAAATCGACTTCAGGCGACGAGTCGTTCGATGATTGGTCATGGTGCATCAGTTCCCAAGATACGTCGGAGGCGTGTTGAGACCCGGTGACGGGAACCCGAGGGATGGGGAACAGCGATTCGCCGAGTCGTAGTCTCCAGGGACGAACGCGAGCGCCCGATAGCCGTTGGGATAGCCGTTTCCTTGGCCTCCAATCGCGCCGTTGAGCCCTTCGTCCATCGGCAGCCACGGTTGGATCGAGGCGGGGTTGCCGGGCGGTGGGCCTGTCCATTGCGTGTCTGGCACGTGACCGACTACCAGTCCCTGGTATTTCTCGGGATGTCGTTCTCGCTCCTGTTGGGCGAGAGAGCTCGCTGTGCGACGTAACGGTCCAGTCGTGGACATCTTCTGCGCCGGCCCGCCTGGCCCATTCGTATAGGCATTTGCACCCGCGATGTAGGCGGTGCGTTGAGCCACGATTTCGGGCGTGACGGGTGCATTTTGCTTGTAGCAGACGGCCACAAGCCCCTCACAGTCCTTGGACTTGTTGCTCGTGGAGCAGTCCTGGCGGCTGTTTCGGGTCAGAAACCGATCCCGGTAAGCCTGGTACCACTCGTCTTTGAACTCGGACCAGACTTCTTGTTTGATCTGATCCTTCGACCCGAACGCGCCACGGTTGAGCGTGTTGACCCGGTCGATGACCTTCTGAACAAGGATCGGATCGTAGCCCTCGTCTTCGAGCGGGCCGATGATCTCGGTGACGACTTCGTGAATCTCTTCACGGCTCATGACAGTGCACCCGAGTGAACATCCCGTCTCATGGAGAGGGAGCGTGATCGGCTCAAGCCCGCCGCTGGGCGGCGGACCCCCGTCGGATGAGCCAGCGCCGGGGAGATGCTGCGGAGCCGGAACCGGCTGCCCCGGCAATACCGGCGGCGCATGGCCCGGAACGACTATGGGGCCGTTGAGGTTCGGTTGAACGGTCAACGGCGAGTTCGCATCGGGATTGGTTTCGGTGACCAACCCCTCGCCTGAGTCGGCGCCGGGATCGACCGGATCAGTCGGATCGAATGGCTCGTTTTCCGGCTCCGGGCCAGGGTCGTAGCAGGTGTACGGGGCGGGAGGCGGCGGAACCGGTCCCGGATCACCCGGATGCGCGGACAGCCACGACGACTCCCACGCATCGTTGTACATCTGTGTTTCTCGTTCGCATCGCTGCGCCGGTGTCTCCGGGGCCCCATACGCCGGTTGCGTGAGCGCCACCACCGGAGCCGCCACCAGTACCGCACACACCAACGCCCGTAGTGCACGTCTCACGATCTCGCCTCTCCCCCGCACCACGGCTCTCTACAACCACATGACAGGGCCGTAAGCAGCGACGGTGTCGTCGAAAGAGTCACTAGTGGTGGAGAAGGTGACGTAGGAACGGATCGAGACCGGGCCCATGCACCCATCGATCTTGAGGTGCACGTTCTTCACCGACACCCCAGCCTTCCCGTTCGCCAGTTCCTTCGTCTTGAACGGCACATCCGTGATCGTGCCGGGCTTGAGTGTCGTCGACACGTTCGGCTGAACCTGCGCACCGAGGTCGGCTTTCGGCCCGGTGGCCGAGATCCCGATCGAGGGCCCCACCGAGAGGCCAAGGCCCACCGCAAGTCCCGATGAGACATCGATGCCGCAGCCCACCTGATACCCCGTCTCGAGTGATGCCCCGTTCACCGGGGCGTCACCGTTACCGGTGATATCGGCCTCCGCTCGGTACGAGACGAAGCCTTCCCTGCTGAACTGGGAGGCAGCCAGGTTCGGAACCTGATTGACGATCTCTCCGGTCTTGCGGATGTTCAGTACCCAGCCATCACCGGCAGTGGTGGTTTCGAACGCATCGGGAACCGGATTCGGCTCCGCCGATCCTGTGCCCGCGGCAAGTACCACAGCCCCCACGGCCACAATCGACCCGATACTCAACCCGCGCAGCACTCTGCCAGCAACCGACATCGACAATCCCCTCGTGAACACGCGAATCGGGGGGCGGGCAGCCGGAGGTGATGCCCCACGACCCCCCGCACGGCTTGGGGAACGGTAACAGACAAACAACCCCAGCTACCTTTCCACTGTGACAGGTCACCGCGAATACAACCCTGGTTTGGTGCGAAGAACAGTTGCTAAGGTCGAGGTCGGAGAGGCTGTTTCACGCGCATACTTCGGAGGCAGGCGCCGTCGCACGACGAAAGATCAGGAAGGGTGTGGCTTTGTGACCACAGATCAAGAAGTTGTACAACTTCTGGCGACGCGGCATCCGTTTCACGATCTCGAACCAATCATCGCCGGTCAGTTGAGCGACGACGAGGCCGGCACCATCCCCCGATGGTGGATCGACGCGCAAACGGCGAGCAATCCCGTCGACGTCGCGCTCCGGGCGTGGGAGAACGCGATCCCCGGGTAACTCCCGCGCACCACACGCATCATCCGGGACGCTGCACCCAGCCTCAGACTGTGCCGCGCGACCCTCTCCGAAGGCGGCCGGACCGCGATGGTGCTGGCCTACATCTTCGGGGAAGCCAACTCTTCATACTTTCAAGTCGCATACGGGCTAGCGCCGCTGCCGCAGAACGAAATTCCGTTGTTCGCTGCGGGGATCGATCACGGGCTCAAGACCTTCTATACGACCGTGCAGAACGGATTCTTCAACGAGGACCCCATCGGCCTGATGCCAGCTCAAGACATGCCGCGGATTTCGAACTTCGGGGAGGCAGCCGATTTCGAGTACGTCGGGCAATCACGGGACCCGGTGAGCAACGAACTCCGATTCGTGGAGATCGTGGAATCCGAACTACCCGACATCGACCAACTCGTCGGCGTCTGCCGCGACGCCTCCGACAACGCAGTCGCTCTGGATACACGCGACGACACCGGTCGAGTCTGGGAAATGTGGCACGGAGGCCTCGAACGCGTCGACAAAACCCTTTGGGAGGCGATCGACGAATGGGTAACACGCCTGTTCGGCATCGATGACAACCAGTGACAACTGGTTTCACCTCCACCCGACCCGCACAGAGACAGCGCATGATGCCACCACTGCTCGTCCGCGCGATAGGGCGTCGTGCCCTCGCGTGCGACTCGTAACCTGGGAGCAACGCGCCGTCCCATAAAGTCTCGCTTTCCTCGCGCGACCAGAACACAGCGGACGGTGATCGGGTTATCCCCGCTTTCGTAGGGCGGAGTTAATCCGGTGCTCATCCCCCCGGCTCAACTTCATGGTCCCCAACCGTGGCTACCGGCTATACGGTGACGCACCTGCCACCGCAACCTTCCTGCACGGGGCAGACATAGGCCGGGTTCGCTTCAGCAGGTATGCAGAACTTGCCTCATTGCGTCCTTCTCGGCCTGGGTCACCCACAACCGGTAGAGGGCCTTCACATCGATCTGCCGGGAGACGTAGGTGCACCGGTAGCTCTTGTTCGGCGGCAACCAGGATGCGGCGTCGGAATCAGACTTCTTCGAATTGGTGGGCCCATCCACCGCCTGCAGGTTCCGTGGGTCGTTGGCCAGGTCGCGGCGCTGCTCGGGGCTCAGTTGCTGAGCGCCCTTCTGCCACGCATCGGACAGAGCGACGACGTGATCGATCTGCACCGCGGTGGAGGTGTCCTGGCCGCGGACGAAGGCGATGGTGGTGCCGGTGTAGGGGTCGTGCAGGGTGCCGGTCGCTACGACGCAGTCGCGGGTGCTGGGCTTGTAGGTGATCTCGACGAGGTCGCGGCGCAGGATGTCGTTGCGGGTGTCGCAGCCGTTATGTCCGCCCTCGACACCGTTGTCGTCGGACCACGACGGGCCGAACTGCTCACGGGTGTAGCCGGTCTTCGGGGCGCGGCCCTTGACCACCAGGGTGTCGAGCTTCGCCAACGCCGGTGCCGCATCGAACACCACCGACGGGGCGGCCGGTGCGCCCCCCAGAGAGCCGGTGCCCGGGTTCGCATCGGCATTGGCCGAGCACCCGGTCAGACCGAGCACGGTGACCGCCCCGAGTGCGAGAAGAGCGGTCCGGGGTCGATGACGCATGCGTTAGTTCTCCTGTTACCTGTGTGACTGATGTGCACACGAGTATCGCCGGTACCTCCGACAACCGCGGTAGCGGGGCCGACTGAAATGCAATGATGCGAACCGAAGGTCTCGCTCGCTGCGTCTCTACATCCCTGAGTCTCTGACTGCTCGGGTCAGGCTGTGCGGCGGATCAGCCGCCAGCCGCGGCGTGCCGCGACGAGACCGGAGACCGCCCCGAGGACCGCACTGAAAATCAGGCCCGCCGCGAGGAACGGCAAGGGATTCACGGAGTCCATGTCTCCTGCGACTCCCCCGGAGGCGAACGGATCGCCCACATAGCCCACGGAGAAGCGCACCGGGTACGACAGCCACCAGGCGAACAGGACCGTGCACATCAGGCCCGCACCGAGCCCGAGGGCCGTTCCGATCAGTATCAGTGTCCGCACACGATCAACTTCGTAAACGTCAGCTGTGCTGTTACCGACGGCGCCCGAACGCTGCACGGCGCCGTCATCACTCCGGCAGCGCCGGTCTCCACCGTCAATGAAGGCTCGGGAAAACGAGAGATGTCCGTTTTGTCTGTTGTTCACCGCGGTGAACAAACCGTACCCGAAGCCGGTTTTAAGGCCGATGTCCCGATTCGGTGAAGGTGGTGACGACTCAGTGAATCTGGCGAGTGTGGCGGTCGATCTGGCGGACGGCTCAGCGAACCTGGCGAATCCGAGGTGGTCACCCGTGACCGGGAATGAATCGAGGCACCGAGTTCCATGCTCGCCACGTTCTTTGAATCCGAAGTCGCCGCGGCACTAAACAGACCTGGCGAACAGCAGGTGCGGCCGCTGCGATCTTGCCAGATCCACTGAGTCAGGACACTGCAGGTGATGTTCCAGGGGCGCGTCGCTGACGCCCCTGTGCGAGATTTGGTTATCGTCGGAGGCCTGTAGAACCAAAGGGGAACGGTGACCATGAAATCTTCGACAGTCACCAACGTGTCGACGCTGCTGATGATCGACTCGGCCTCTGCGCGCGATCGGGACGACGCGTTCTCCGTCATCCCTCGCGACGACGGCCGCGGGTGGGCGGTGGAGGTCCATATCGCCGGTGTGGCCGATGTCGTCGGTCGTGGGTCGGTCGCCGACGAGCAGGCGTTCCTGCGGGCGGAAACCCGCTACTTGCCGAACCGCACCATTCCGATGCTCGGCGAAACGGCGGAACAGGCCGCAACCCTGAGTTCCGAATCCGTGCGGACCAGTCTGCGGGTCACCGGCACCGTCACCACCGACGGGCGGTTGGTCGACGTCACCGTCAGCCGCGGAGACATTGCGTCGGGCCGTTGCGTGGCGGTCGCTCACGCCGAGGTGCCTGGAATCTTGACCGACCCGGCACATTCGCTGCATCCCCAGCTGGCCGCGGCCGATGCGGCCGCCCAGGTCCTGTTGACCGCCCGCCGCGACGGCGGTGCCCTGGCGTTCTACGACCTCACACGCGGCTGGGCGAGCAACGAGGACGGGGCGATCGTGGCGATCGCCGCCGAACTGCGGACCGTCGCCTACGTCATCGTGCAGGAGATGATGATCGCCACCAACGAGGCGGTGGCGCTGTGGTGCGTCGAGCAAGGATTGCCGATCCTGTTCCGCAACCACCGTCCCAACCCGGTCGCCGGCAGCACCGACGAGCTGATGACCGAGATCGCCGCCGCGGCCGGGGACCCGGACCTGTTCGCGAAACTGCGGGGACGCCTGCTGTCCACGCTGCGGGCCGCGACCTACGATCCGACCGTGCATGGCCACTACGGATTACGCCTGAGCGCCTACACCCACGTCACCTCACCGCTACGGCGGGTGGCCGACCTGATCAACCAGCGGATCATCTTCGCCCACCTCGACTCCTCCCCCGCCCCCTACACCGGGGAACAGCTCGCCGCCCTCGGCGCCGACCTGAACCGGCGGACCCGCGCCGCCCGAGAGGCGAAGAAGAATCACTTCAAGCACGCCGACCAACGCATCGTCGCCGAGCAGGCCACTGCCGATCTCGCCGCCCTGGACAGTCGCCGGTTCCACAAGGTGTTGAAAGCCGAAGCCGCCGGGCCGCTTCGGGCCGAACTCGCCGCTGAGCTCGCCCGCCGCGTCGACACCGACCTGATGACCGCCCCGGACGTCGCGGTCCTGATCGACGCCGCCGCCCCCAGCTGGCTTCCCATCCAACTCCGCGTCCTGGACACCCTCGCCGACACCCACCCGGAGATCGGCCCCAGCGTGGCGTCGGTGTGGCGGCAGACCCACCCCGATCAACCGTCCACCGATCTCGAGATCCGGCGCAATGGCGCCGACCACAACCCATTGTTCGCGGCCCGTGCCACCCACCTGGGCATTCGCGGACCGTGGGCCACCGCAACGGCGAAGAAGCCGGCCGAACAGGCCGCCCTCTGGGCGGCGATGCGGGCGCAGCTGACCGGCACCGACCACACCGACGCGGAACCGGACTGGCCCACCACCCCGCCGCCCCCGCAGGCAATGACTCCCCCACCAGTGCCGGAAAATCCCGGTCCCGCCCCCTCCGCTACACCGCACCGGACAACCACTCAGTCCGCGCTGAACCTGGGCGGGGCGAAGAAGCCCAAGGCACTCTCCAACCCCACCGCCTGGCTGATGAGTCTCGCCCAGAACAACAATCAGACCCCACCCGCATGGGAGTTCCACACCGACGGCCCCCCGCACGCGCCCCGATTCACCGCCACCGTGTACCTCGCCGGCCACACCGCCACCGCCACCGCCACCACGAAGACCTCGGCGAAGACCGCATCGGCCGCCGCGCTCGTCGAGGCACTCTTCGCACGGCACTGAACTACCAATGTCCGTTTTGCCCGTTGTTCACCGCGGTGAACAACGGACAAAACGGACATTCAAAAGGCGGGATGGACGCTTCAATCCGCGCATCATTCCGCCGTGCCCCCAGCGTGTCGGACCAACCCCGCCCCCTCTGGTGCCGTACCGTGCTCTCCGTCCGAAGTAGCCCACACGAGTGGGTGAAGCAAACGGAAAGGGTCCCATGACCATTCATGTCCTTCTCAACCAGAAGGGCGGCGTCGGAAAGAGCACCGTCGCCGTCAATCTCGCCGCCGTCACCGCGGACGTTCTCAACCAGGACGACGATCCCGATGCCACCTCCCCGGTTGCCGCGGTCTCCGTCGACCCGCAGGGCTCGGCGATCTGGTGGGCCGACCGCCTCGACAACCTGCCCTTTCACGTCGTGCAGGCCCACGACGACCTCAACGGTCTCCGTCAGCTGGGCCAGCTGCCCGGCATCCGCCACGTGTACGTCGACACCCCCGGTTGGATCGACCTCAACGCCGCCGACGACACCTCCGACCCCCTCGGCCGCGGACCAGCCGCAGACGCCTTGCGAACGGTGCTCGAGGTCGCCGATCACGTCATCGTGCCGATGGAAACCGAACCACTCTCGTTCGACCCGACCGCACGCACCATCCGAAAGATCCTCGAACCCCGGGGCATTCCGTACACGGTGGTGATCAACAACTGGGATCCCCGCGACGGCAAACTCGACCTCGAGGAAACCAAGGACTTCGTCCGCGCCAACAAATGGCCGCTCGCGAAAACCGTCATCCGGCACTACAAACTGCACGCCCGCGCCAGCGCCGACGGCCTGGTCGTCACCGAATACCCCGCCAACCGGGTGGCACTGCAAGCCCGGGAGGACTTCTACCGGCTGGCCCTGGAACTGCGAATCGACGGTGGTCGGTGATGGCCCGCGGTACCCGCACCAACCTCGCCACCCTCGCCGGCGTCGTCGGCGAGAACTCCCCCGTCGACCGACCCGCCGCCGGCGGGACACCGACCAACGTGCCACTCAGCGAGCTGGCGCCGAATCCGCGCAATCCGCGTGATGACCTCGGCGATCTCAGCGATCTGGTCTCGATCACCGGCACCCAACTCCAACCCGCCCTGGTCGTCACCCGGGACGCCTACCTGCGGCTGTATCCGGAAGACGAATCCAAGATCGGGCTCGCCCGCTGGGTGGTAATCAACGGATGCCGTCGCCTGGCCGCCGCCGAAAACTTCGGTCGCCCCAACCTCGACATCGTCGTCAAGGACGAGGTCGCCAAGGACCGGGAGACCCTGCTCGCCGCGGCGGTCATCGAGAACGTCGGCCGCCGCGACTTCGATGTCATCGAAGAGGCGAAGGCCGTCGAACTTCTGATCAACGAGTGCGGAACCGTAGATAAGGCGGCACTCAAGCTCAACAAGTCCAAGGCGTGGATCTCGTACCGCCGATCCCTGCTCAAACTCGCCCCCGAGCTGCAAACCGCACTCCGCAACGGCGAACTCGCGGTCCGCACCGCCCGCTCCCTCGCACAGGTCCCGCCCGAGGCCCAAGTCCAGGCCTGGGCCGCCGAACAACAGCGGGAACACAAGAAGCCCGATCCCGATCCCGCACCTGAATCCGAAAACCGATTGCTGGCAAGAGCTCCCGTCACCGCCGCGAAGGTCACGCGCACATTCCGCCGCCTAGAGGCCGACCCGACCACGCTCGCCGACGCCCTGGTCGACTACCTCGACGCCGACGGACTGCAAACCCTCATCCAGGCACTCACCGATCGACACTGATCCAGAAGCCGTTACTGGGGCTGTTCACCACGCGTGAACAGCCCCAGCACCGAAAATCCCTGTTGCACAAGGGTGCCGAATCGAGTAGACGACCTAACGCTTCCGACGACGCACGTTTCGTCGACTATGCCTGCGTCTACCCATTCTAGAGTGAGCCGTAGTTGACGGTTGCACTCATCACTTCGTCAGCTGTTACCGAGGCCGGCACGGGGGCGAAACTGGTCCACGAGAGTGCAGTCGGGTGTTGACGGCGTGCAGCCGACTTCTGAAACTGACAACCAGTTCGTCACGGGTGGCGGTGTCCAGGTCGACCCGTATCTCGGTCATGCCCACCACAACAGACCCATGCTGTCCAGCCAGTAGATCCACTGGTAGATGTCCGGATGGATGAAGTAGTTCCAATCCATCACACACATCCTTCCGCAAGTTTCGGATCGGGACGGTGGATGTACACGTCGTCACACAGGATGCGCGACTGGTGCGAGACCGTCAGCGGGTTCTGTCCCGGTGCCCATGCCGACAGAGTCACTGTTGCGAACCAAAATGACCGCGTTATCGATGGTCCACTCCAAGGTGTCATGACGCACTCCTGGTCCTCCCGACCTGCATCAACTATCGCTGACAGTGGGAGCGCCGTTACCAGCGAAGCGGCCACACAGGCCCGCTGAAATCACGAGGGCAGCATGCTACCCAGCCTGGTTGAGGAGGCGAAACGGGCTTAACGGCGTTCTGCGGTCACCAGGCTCCTTTTTGGCCATCGCTATACCGGAACACCAAGAAACAGCGCGCCACACTAGACCTGTCAGTTTCGGGATGTCGAGTGCACCGTGAGCACGGTGAGCACGGTGAGCACGGTGGGCAGGTAACGGGCGTCAAGTCGTCAGCGATACATGGGGCATGGTCGGGGAGGACCGGGAGTTGATGCATGCGTTCGATCCGCACCATGGCCGTTCTGGGAACAACGTCCTTGATGATGGTTCTGGTGACTGGCACAGCGTCAGCAAGCCCACCTAGCCCTGACCCGATTTGGTATTCATGGTTCCCGACTAGGGAAATGGGCGATGCGTACAGCCAGTTCATGTGGGTTATTACCGGCTGGATGACTGGCTACGGCCACTTCTAAGGAGTCATAATGCCTAATTCACCGTGGGACATTTTCCCGTACAACCTGTTCTATTGGATCGGTTCAATGATCATGCCGTTCCTAGGCGGTCGATCATGACGAACATTTGGCTATGGCCATGGAGCATCGTGGGTGACCTGATCATCGGTATATATCGATTGTTTGGTGCAGCATGATCGGCCTCTTATTTGACCTTCCTCTCTGGCCGGGTCTAGATGCAGACTTCTTCTTTCCTGGCTCTTGGTGGAATCCGTTCGTTCATTGGTTCAACCAGTTCTGAGAGGGGCAATGATGTTCGGAATTCTTACTGATGCGGCCGATTGGTTTAACCAGTACGTCTCGCAACCGAGTTAACCAGGCACTTCGATCCGATACGTGGGTTGTCGGGGCAAACTTCAACGTGTGGAGGACACCATGAGCGAACTGAGCTGGTGGGGAGTACCCGAATGGGCGCAGCCTGGCATCTATGCGATTGCCAACGGGCTCGCGCAGATCGCCTTTTGGTGGTTCAGCATCACTTGAGCGGCGCTCCATGTGACCTGCGCCTTGACGAATCCGCCAGTCTTCCGCATGTTGAGAGCAGATGGAATCGGCACTCCCCTTGTCTTCGCGCTCCTCAGGTCATGGTCAGTCAGGTGTTAGAGAGCCCGTCCGAAGAGTCGAGACGGGCTGAGCGCTGTTCTGCGGCTACCAGGGTCCGTTTTGGCCTTGATCAAAGCGGAAGTCAGATCCGGAATGACGTGCAACTGTCGGCACTGGATGCGAACCTATGTGCCATGACTACCACCGGCCTCGGCCGCCTCGAGATCGTCGCCCCACGAACGATCTGGCCAAACGAAGCTCGCGACTTCACACCGTGGCTTCTACAAAACGTCGACGTCCTGAGCGACCTTCTTGGCATGGACCTCGTGCTCGATGTCGCAGAACACCCGGTGGGTAACTTCAGCCTGGACCTGAAAGGCTACGACGAAACCACCGGTGAAGTCGTGATCGTCGAGAATCAGTTGGAGCCGTCAGACCACACCCACCTCGGCCAGATCATCACCTACGCCGCAGGGACCGATCCCACCACGATCGTGTGGGTGACCACGGGCTTCCGGCCGGAACATCGAGCAGCTATAGACTGGCTGAACCAGCGCACGGACGAGAACACCCGCGTGTTCGGAATCGTCATCCGCGTGGTGAAGATCGGAAACTCCCCATCAGCACCCAACTTCGAACTAGTTGCACAGCCGAACGACTGGGAAAAACAGGTAAAGAAAGCGACCGCGTCGACCCCTGGTGAAGCGTCAGCGAAGGCCCGACAGTATCGAGAGTTCTGGGAAGCCGTCCTTGAGCAGATCCGGGTAGATCATCCAGACTGGACGCGCGCTCGCACCAATGGGGCGCCGTGGTGCAACACCACCCTGGGCCTCAGCGGCATATCGCTCTCAATGGCGTGGGTGAACGGCTCACTGGTGAACCAGATCTACTTCGACTCGCGCGACGCTGATCTCAACCAGGCACGATACGACTGGCTTCACCTGCACCGCAGCGCCTTCGAGACGGCACTCGGCCAGCCACCCTCCTGGGATGCGATGTCGGGCCGAAAGGGCGCACGGATCGTTGTGACGTCCACGTTCGACGACCTCTCCGCCACGGAACGTTGGCCTGAGATGATCGCCTGGCTCATCGAACAGCAGATCCGTTTCCGTGAGGCACTCACCGCTGTCGGCGGAGTCGCCGCCCTGCGTGACATCAGACCGCTGTGACACCTGGAGTGTGAGTGCAGGCGAATGGGACAGGCTTGGTCGCAAACCCTCGGGCAGTCCGTATTGCGCGCAGGCCCCCGCGATCGCCATTGGGCTCCGGAAGCTGTTACCCAAGACTGGTCGAGGATTCGAAACGGGCTGAGCGGGCTTCTGCGGTCATCACGTTCCGATCCAGGGGGTATGCGCCGACGTCGGTGACCGCGGCCACCGTGCCGCTAATCGGGCCCACCCGTCCGTCTGTTCCCGCGGACACTCCCGATCGACGACGGTACCCCTGGTACGCCCACACTTTCGAAGAAGAGGGGCCAGTCCAGCACCGGCACGTTGTTATTCAATAGGGAAACCCGACTCGATTGCATACGCCCGAAGGACACCGGAGAATTCACAATCCTTAGATACGGCATCCCTTACGTCTTCTGCAAATAAGTCCTTCTTTTCTATTTCGGATTCGCCGTGCCACAATCTGAGTCGGACATCCAGTTCTTCGATACGCCGCATTCGTGACAGGAGCAAGTCCTCGCGGGAACTCAGCTTTAGTTTTCTGATCGTATTAGCGCCTCGGGTACTGTGCAGGTGCGCCACCGTCAAAGGTCCACGAAATGTGATGTGAGCATCTAACGAGTCTCGGTATGGATTGAGTAACTGTAGATCTACGTCATCCGTCCAGTACCGACCTTTATTGGTGTTACATCGAGAACAGGCCAAACCAAGATTATCCCAGTCTAGGACCAGCTCTTCGAAAAGATGCTTTGGTTTGATGTGTTCTACGGCAGAATAGGAAACGTCGTCGATTACACACTCACAATACATACACTTCTTCGAGCATTCCATTTTCAATGCTGATACAACTTCGTCTGCGCGCCATGGGGATGGCTTCTTGTCGGAAGGTGCCAATTTATATTCAGCAGTCTTCGACGCCTGATTTAGTTGTAGCCATGCAGGAACCTCGGTTTTGTGAAGTTCGATCACTGCTGCCCGCCCAACGACCTAACCGCGGCCGGGAACTGTCGGTCCAGTCCGAGTAGCTTCAGTTGTTCGCGAAGACTACGTAGATCGGCAGACGAGGGCGACGCAGGTAATTCATCCATGAGTGCGCTGAGCTGGTCCTCCGCCCACAGGGGTAGCGTGGTGTCAAGGCCGAGCACAGACATGAGAGTTTCGTCAGGAGTGGCTGATGAGTTGATGTTGTCCATTCTGTGCGAAGTAATCTGATTCCGGGAATTCGGGCCCAATACGTAAACAAAACAATCTTTTACCGATGTCACCACGAATGGGCTATGCGTTGCTATTATAAAGCTGACATTAGGGAATCCCGCAAGCAGTGACGGTACGATAGACCGTTGAAGCTCAGGATGAAGGTGGTTCTCTGGTTCGTCCAAACAAACAGTGAATGACTGCTGATTACCTTGTCGAAGAAAAATTTGCCAGGACAACTCAAGCATGGCGCTTATCCCACCCGAAGCGGCTTCCAGGGGGAATTGCGCACCTTCAGTGACCAGAATTATTTCAGAATCTTCGACTTGCAGCTCTTTGAATCGTAGTGAGCGAGGCAAGAATCTCTTAAGTGTAGATTGGTAACCCTCCCACAACTTTCGTGCTGAATCGTTAGGCCGAACTGCTGGACTTCCGTACGCCCACATGGCGGCCGCGACCAACGCCTCTTTCATCCTGTACAGAGGGGAAAACTGCGAGCTCCCTCCGGAGTAACGAATCTGAATTTCTCCCGCAAACTGCTGCTGAAGTGTTTCCCATTCGGAAAATCTAGGTGGCAATGCGTTCAGGGGTTGATAAGCACTTACTGAGCGGTGGGAGTTTATAAAGAGACCGGGAACTGTCTGCATCTGCGGAATAGTCAACGGCGTACTGCTGACTCCCGTACTGGGGTTTAGGATAAGCGGTGATCTTCCTCCATTCGTGTAACTAAGCTCTCCAACCTCTTCGGAATTATGCGCCGGATCCCCATGGGTCCGACGGGTGAGCAGCTGTGCCGACCAGTTGAAATGAGGAGCGAGAATGTTCAGTAGTGTCGTTTTTCCGGCACCATTAGCTCCCGTCAGTATCGTCACTCTCGGATGAAACGTTAATTCGATATCGGAAAACTGTCTCCAGTTGTGTACTTGAAGCCTGTCAATCGTGTTCTCGCTTGATGTTCGTTGCTCATTCAGCGCTTCGAGCAATTGTTCGGTCTCAACCCATTCCTCAAGCCAGTCTGCAGCCAATGTCGTTGGCCAGCCGTTGGTGCTTACACTGCGGCCGGTTTCGGATAGCTCGTAGGCATATCCATTGGGTTGTAAACGGATAAACCCGAGTCGTCTCAGTAGATCCAGTGCGCGCATATTCACTCGCATCTGCGCTGGATTTCCTTGCCAAGCCGGATCGTTCTCGTACGATAGGGTGATCACCGAGTTGACGTCAGCGCCGCCTTGATATCGCGAAAGCGCAGCTAGAATTAGCTGCGCGCGCGATACGACTTCATCGAGGTCCATGGCGAGAGTCTAGTTCTGACGGCAGCCGGAAGTCGGTCTGACCGTCCTCTTGGGCTTCGAACCGACAGAGCAAACAGGTATGCCGGGCAAGACCTCGATCGCAGACTCGGACCGCTCCAAATCGCATCGGCTCGATCAGCTGTTACCGAGGCGGGGCAACGAGTAGGCGAAACGAGCTGAGCGCCGTTCTGCGCCCACCATGGTCCGTTTTGGCCTTCGTTATACCGGCACACCCAAGAACGGCGCTCTGCGGCGATCCTGTGGCTGGTGAATCGGTCGCGATCCGTTCGGTTTAGATGTCCGCTTGCAAATTCCGTTATGACGCGCTGGGTAACGAACGATGCGTGATGTCGCGCTGGCTGGTGCTACCGAACCCCGGCACTGGACGCTCACGTGACGTCGTCGAGGATGCCGAGCAGCTCGGCCAGCAGTTGGTCGGCGCGGTCTTCGATGTCATTGAGAAGGGTGGTGACGTCGGTCAAGTCCTGGTGGGCGCTGCGGCGGGCCTCGATTCCCCGTTCGTAGTAGTGCGGGTCGAGGGCACGGTCCGATTCGATCGGGCACGTGGTGGGCGCCGATTCCGGCCGGAACCGTCGTTGCGGAATGGTATGTGCGGGTGGCCTGCCGGACAGGTAGGCCTGGGTGATTGCGGTGACAGCGCGTGCGGTCAGCGGTGCCGGGACCAACGGAGTGTGACCCCAGCGGTTGATCGATGTCAGTAGCGGTCTGTCGTCGGCGCGGTAGGCGGCGTCGAAACCGGCGAGGTCGCGGCCGGCTTCAAAGCGCTCGGCGACTGTGCGGGTGCCGTGGTTCTGGTCGAGAAATCCCAGGACCTCTGTCCACCCCCGGTAGATCGCCCCTATGGGTATCTCGGGTGACGCCGGCAGGTCGATTCGGTCGCCGTCGACGCTCAGCAGTAGGGATGCACTGCGATCGGCTGTTGCGGTGATATCCCGGCGTCGAAGCCGGGCGATCTGCTCGAGACCCACTCCCGCCGCGGCCAGGGCAAGGATGAGCCCGTCGCGGCGGCCGAATAGTCCTGCCGGCCACCCGGTGACCGGAATCTGCGGGAGCCGCTCGGCGACGAGAGCTGATACGCGTTGCAGCCGAGCAGCTCTCGTGGTGTTGAGGGCACCGCGGATCGCTTCATCGGTACCGGGCGCCGGGTACCCCTGCCCCCGCTGGACGGTGTTGATCACGCTGACCCGACGTCGTTGGGTGGCCGGCGCGGCGGGGTTGTCGTGCAGGAATCGGGCCAGCTGATGCGGTGTGGCGGGTGTCGACGGCTGGTCGGTCGCAGCACACCAGTCGGTGAACAGCGCCCAGACATGCTGGTCTCGGGCGGACAGACGCCGTGCGGGCTGCGCAGGTGCGGCGCCGGTGCCGGATGCGGCAGCGTACACCCCTTACAGCCCGAGGACGGTGACAGCGTTGCCGACGAGCGGGGTGCGTTCGCGGGCATACACTTCGACCATTTCCGGGGTGGTGTGTCCGGTCTGGCGCATGATCGCGTGCGCGTTCGCGCCGTTACGGAAGGCTTGGGTGACGAACCCGGCGCGCAGCGAGTGTCCGCCGAGCTGATTGACCAGGGCGGTGTCATACCCGGCTTGTTCGGCGCGGCGGCGGATCGCCTTGTGCACCGCCGCACCGGACAGCGCGGTCTCGGACAGGTTGCCATTCTTGCGGATCGACCGGAACAGCGGCGACCGCGCTGCGGTGCGTGGGACCGTACCCCGGCACACGTGCGTATCAAACGACTCGGCGGTGGTGAGGAGCCGGATCACCCCGGGGCGGCCGCGGGTGTCGAACGCGGCCACGACCTGCGCCCACCGAGCGTACGCGCACGGCGGGCAACTGTCGTGGCGGTCGGTGAACGGCAATGCCCGCACGGTCCCTTCGCCTTCCTGGTCGGTCTTCGACCGGCGCAACCGCACGTGCACGCCGTCGTGCCGGTGCACGCTCACGTCGGCGCCGTCCAATCCGACCAGCTCGCTTCGCCGGAACGCACCGGCGAACCCCATCAGAATCAGTGCGCTGTCGCGGCGTTCGAGCACCGCGCCGGCCCACCCGTCCACCGCGTTCCGGGCGGTGGCGACGATGGTGATGATATCCGTGGTCAGCAGGGCGGCCCGCGGGTTGCGGGGCCGGTCCCCCACTGCGGCGTAGTCCCGGCGGATCCCGGACAACGTGGCCCGCACGATCTCGTGCCCGGTCGGGGACTCGTGGCCGGCTCTGTGGTGATGATGGGAGATCGCGGCCACCCATTTGGTCAAGGTTGCCGGCGCATACACCCGGATACCGTCCGGGCCGATGGTGTCGGCGGCATCGACGAGGTAGGCGGCCACCGTGGCCGCGTGTGCCGGCAACGGAGTATGCCCGTGGCTGTGGCACCAGTGCTCGAATCGCCGCCACGCCGACGCGTAGGTGCGGCGGGTGCCCTCGGACCGGGACTCTGCCATCGACCGCCCGATCCGCCCCACCACCGTCTCCGACAGGTCCGGAAACACCGCGGCGACGCCGGTAACAGCAGCCGCGGGCAGCGCGCGGAGACGCAGATCCTGGTCGATCGTCATGCCGGGACGATAGCGGCTCCCTCCGACATTTAGCCTCTGTGGGGAGTCCGCAGGCGGGCCGAACATCCGACCCCAACAAGCTGAAACCACCGAGCGAAAATTTTGGGCCCCATCGCTATCAACGCTGCCTCATCTTGTCCCAAGACCACACTGGAGCGTTCGTCGGACCAAATGTCCCTGCGGCGTCGGCATCCTCGCAAAGAAGTGGCGTGTAGTCGTCATACGTGCCCGTCGTTGCCGCGGTGAAATGGTGAGATGCCTCGAGCGCCCCGACCCATCGCTGCTGACGCAGCGCAACAAGAGCCGGCCAACGCAGTCACTGCATGTGGCGACCTGGAACCTTAACAATGCAGTGGAGGAACGCTCGCACCGGCAAGCCGCGCACTTTCTAGAACTGGTTGAACCAGCGTACAAACTGATTCCATTGCCATAGGCCAGGCCACGTGTCATCCAAGAACACGAAGCCGATGTCAGGCAGCATGCCAATCATGTGATCTCCTCCCACCATGCCAGAAGCGGTATGAACAGCGGTCGACCCTGCGCAGTGAACCATTCATGAAGCAGTCCGTTGGTTTTCTCGTTACAGCTGTACGTCACGGGACATTCCAGGCACCTGCGCCGGGCAGTGCGGTGAGGGTCCCCACACGGTCGGACCAGCCATTGACGGTCAGAACGGCGACCACCGTTCCCGACCCCGTGAGCACGGGGCCCGTGAATAACGTCGGAGCCACGGCGCCGGCGGCACCGGTCGTCAGATTGCGCCAGTGCACGGTGCAGACGCAATATTGGATGAACTCAGTGATACCCGGCGTCTCCGGGTCGGTGCGCACCGTCATTTGTGAGTAGACCGGGCTGAGGAAACCTGTGGGCAGGTTGGTGATCCCAATGACCGGCACCGGCAGCACGGCATCCGTGGGCGCCGCGGTCGCGACCGGCGCAGCACCCAGGAAGAAGGCGCCCAGTCCGCCCAGGACAGCGGTGACGATCGACGTTCGGCGTCTGAATGGGGCGTTCGATGTGCGGTGGCGCATCGGACCTACCTCCCGTAAGGACCCGGCCTGGTCGCTCGGACACGACTGGCGACGTGCCGTGGGGTCACTGATACCGTCGTCGAGCCCTGGTCATTCGTTACGGCACAAGCGGACAGAAGTCATAGGTGAGTGGCTAGGATCGCGTACCTCGCCGACCGGCTGACAATCGCAATTGCCGGGCGCAGCGCGTTTCGCCGCTTCCAGGACGTGCTCGCACAGGCGCCGAACGAGTTTCACCGCTACCGGCTATTCACCGGCGAGGGCAGCCGCGGACGTGCACGCCAATGGCTTGCCGACCAGGGATACCGGACAACTCCCGGCCAGCGGTAACAGTCCTGCTGGTGGAGTGGAGGATTTCGGCACCAGACGAGTACCGTCTTCGGCCCCTGGCCCACCGCCTGTCCTGCTCGGGCCTCGCCCAGCCCCTCGAGCGGGACCTATGGGACCTCGAAGACGCCGAACCCCGAGCTCACTGGGACGTGATCACCCGAACGCTGGGCGGAGGCGACCACGTCCGCGGTCGCGGTGACGATACCGCCGCCCGTGGACACCGTCGCAGGGACATATCGGCACCATTCGTCCGGTGTCTGGGCCCGGCTGTAGTCGCGCGGCACACGTCGGATCTCGGTCGTGCCCGCGTCACCAGTGGTCAGGTTTCGCCAGTTCACCGTCACGTCGATGCAGTCGATAGTGGTGATCGAAATCGTCGAAGGCGGCCCTGTCGTGAAAGTCACCGACCCGGGTGCCTCCGCCGTCGCCGAGGGCGTAATGAGTGCCAGCGTTGGCACATAGCACCGAAATCCCACCCCGCATCCCGATCGGAACGTCACCGGAACCTGAAACGCCGTGGTCGATGCGACCGGAACCGGCAATGGGAGCGGGACCGCTGCGGCGGACGAGCCGAACGCCAGGGTCGAGATGGCCACGAACCCCACCGCCACGGCGGCGAAGGAACGGTGAACCGCTAGACAGCGCATGGGCGCGACCTTCCCGCTCGGGGCCCGGATACGTCCAGTTCACCACATCCGCGTGTCCGCTTTGCCCGAAACCGAGTCACTCCAGACCCATTCACGCCGCTGTTACCGCGAGCCGTCCACTCCAATGTCCTCGCTCGAGATAGTTGTCGGGAGCCAAGGCTCTGAACTGCAGTGCAACAATTATTTTGAGCGATGATGGAGCCGGTCGCTCGAGATAGTTGTCGGGGTTCATCGAATCCATCTCGCAGGAAGGCGCGGATGTCGTTGCTGGTTAACTATCGGTCGTCGGCGTGAAGTTGCTCGGCCCCTCCCTGCTGTGACCGCGACGGCCAGAAGTCGAGACCGGGATGTGGTTCGGGATTTCGCCGGGACGAATGACGGTTTCGGCGGGTCGGGGCGGGGCGAGGCGACGCTGCTCGAGGCGTCGTATGAGCAGCCGATCGAACACACCGCCCGGGACGGCGCCCTCGGTGACGGTCTCCGTGAGAGAGCCGATCGCATCGTACTGGTCCACCGCGTCCATGTGCAGCAGCCGTTTTCGCCATGCAGGGTCGGCGAGGACAGTGGTCAGCGCGACGGTCACGGGGTATTCGGCGATACGGCAGATCGCCGAAGTCAGATACCACCGCCCTGGGTTCGGTTCGAGGACGGCCCACCGGGCGTGGATGGCCCGGAACGGCCACGCCAGTCTGGTGTGCCACTCGTGGACGAGGTAGGACGCATCCTCGAACGCGTGACGGACCTGTTCGCGGCCGAACCGCACGATCAGCCGCTGGTGGCGGCGGTGCGCCGCAAGAACATCGGGCAGTGACGCGATTCCGATTGGTGGCCCTCGGTTCTCACCTGTCAGTACCGGTCCGCCGGTCCAGATCCGATGTCGCCGGCACAGTACCTGCTCGTGGGTTGCCCACACACGCACGGGCCGGGCCCGTCCGTGCATTCCTGCGCAGGACGGGCAGTAGTGCGATGAGCCGACCGTCATCGGACGGCCCAGCAGTGCCCGGTAGGTGGCGAGGTCGTCGGGGGCGCGCAGTTCGGGGAGGGCAAAGATCAAGGTGCGCTCCGGCAGGCCCGTGAGGTCGTGGACGGTTTCTCGGTCGGGGATGGCGACGTGGGTGATGTGCTTGTCGAACTCGCTGCCCGGCAGTCCGTTTGCCTCGCTCAGTCGGTGTAGGTAACTCGACAGCTGCTCGCTGGGGAAAGGGACGACGCGACGGGGCAGACAGCGCGCGCGGTAGTGGCGGGTCGCCGGGGGCATCATGTGCCGGCGGCGGCGCGGTGGGCGGTCGCGGTCTCGGCGGCATGGTCGATGATGGTGTCGTCGAGGGCGCCGCGGGTGATGGCCTCGTCACCGGAGAGGATCACGCTGATCGCGGCGACGCGGATCAGGTGAGAGAGGCTGCTGATCGATCCGCCGGTGCGTTGGTGCAGGTATTTCGCGTTGCGGGTCAGTGTGCCGGGCGTGTGGTCGTAGAGGCGCAGCGCGGTTTCGAGGGAGGCGACGAGGGCTTTCCATTCGCTGTCGTAGGTGAAGGGACCGGTGCGCACCAGCACCGAGCGGGCGGAGATCTGCTGGCCGCGCACCCCGGTGAACAGGCCGGAGCGTTCGACGTTGATGCCGGCGTAGACGAAGGTGGCGGGCATGTGTTCGGTGAAGTACTTCAGGTGATCGGACATGTCCTCGCCGACGCTCGTGGCCAGGTTCAGGTTGTGGATCTCGTCGACGATGACCAGGTCGGTGCGGGCTTCGGTGAGTACCCGGCAGACGGAATCGGCGATGTCGGTGGTGTTGTGGCGTGATCTGTCGGGGAGGCCGAGGAAATACGCGAACTCGGAGGCGAGTTTGCGGGGGGAACCTTTCGGTGGGGTGGTGATGTAGACGACGGGGATACGGTCCTGGTCCGGGTATTTGCGGCGGACGTTCTGTTCGTGAACCTTGCCGAGCAGCTTGATTCCGGTCGTCTTGCCGCTGGCCCACGGTCCGGAGACGATCATCCCGCGACGGGCGCCGCATTCACGTTGGTTGAGCAGGGTCAGTATCCGGCCCTGGTGGGTGAGGTGGCGGACAGTGGACGTTTCGATGATCACCAGTTCCGAGTGATAGGCGATGCGCCGGTCGTCGTATGCCGTCCGCTGTGCAGGAGAGAGCGCGTCCCGGGTGTGGGTGTCGAGGAGGGTGCAGGTGGCGGGTGTGGCGTCGACGAAGGCGCGCCACCCGTCCAGGGTGACCGAGGGAACCTGACGGGGATCGAGCTGTTCCTCGTCCGCCGCTGCGCTCACCACCATGTGCGGGACTCCTTGGCGGCGTCGAAGACGGGCAGCGGGACGACGTCGGTGAGGTCTTCGTCGTCTTCGGGCGCGAACATCGTCGCCGCCGGCGGCGAGGTGTCAGGGATCGGTGTCGGTGCGCCGCCGGCCGCTCGGGTGCGGGCGGCCACCCGCCGATCCTTTGCGGTCTTGGTGCGCCGTTCGCTGCTGGAACGCGTTGGGGGTGTCGGGCCGGCCCGGTCGAGCAGGTCGTCGACGGCGGCCTTGATCGTGGTCTCCGACGGTGTCGTTTCGCCGCGTTCGGTGACGATCCTGCGGGCGTGCTCCCATGCGGCGTCGCCGAACGGCTGCGGCGTGGCGTGCAGGTGCCGCCAGTAGGCGAGGAGGAACCCGCCGTCGTGGTGGTTGCGCACCCAGACGCGGGTGACGTCGTACGGGTCGTAGTGCACCTCCCACCGCGTGCCCAAGGCGGTGGGTCCCGAGAGCTGGCCGCGGTAGCGGTTGAGTTCGTCGCTGTCGTAGATCCGGTGGTTGATCTTGATGCCGTAGGAGTTGATCACCCGGGGTGTCGACGGCAACAGCGCGATGTAGTCATCAGGTGACAGCGGGACCGGCACGTAGCCGGCGACGGTGAGCAGCGCGGCGTACTTCTCGTTAGGGGTCAGCACCCGCTGCGGGTTCAGCGGGTCGCGCAGGCCGTCGTGGGGACGGTTCTGCCAGGAGGTGACAATCCATTCGTCGAGCAGGTCCTGCATCTCGATCAGGGAGAACACCGCCTGCTGGTCGGGATCGACGCCGCGGTGTTCGACCGAATCCCCAAGATAACCGGTAATGTACTGGGCGAAGAGGGTTTTCACCGATTCAAGGGTGCGTTCGACGATCGGTTTGTCGGTGGGAGTGTCCTCGTGCGCGGGCTGCGCATTGATCCCGAAGGTGCGGCAGGCGCTGTGGAACGTCGACGACAGGTAGACGCTGCCGTGGTCGTAGACGATGGTTTCGGGCACGATCACCGGGCGCGTCGCGGCGTTCTCGAGTCGGGCGTCGACCTGGCGCATCACCTGGTACGGCAGCGCGGAATAGGCCATCGACACCGCCTGTGGCCAGCCAGGGCGCATCGGCTCGGGGGTCATCGCCTTCGCTAGCAGCAGGGACGCGTCCACCGCTCGGGTCGTCGGGCGCAGCACCGCCGCGGCGATCGTGCGGGTCGCGACGTCGACGAGTCCGGTTAGCTCGACGCGCCCGTTCACCTCCTCGTCGAGACGGATCGCGACGTCGAACGGCGTGGAGTCGATCTGCATCCACTCACCGGGCCGGGTAGCCACCACGGTCCCGAATGGACCTTCGGGCTGGTGGGCGAGGCTCCGGCGGGTGCGGGCCGAGCCAGTCGCGTGGCGGGCTTCCCGCAGCCGCCCCAAGAGCCTGTTAAACGTCTGCTGGGAGGGAATGGGCACCGTCTCGTCGCCGTGTTCGGCGCGGACGGCCTGGTCGACGGCCCGTTTCAATCGGGTGGCCGTGCCGGTGGAGGCGGTGGTGTTCGCCGCGAGCGCGTGACGCAGGGCATCGACGTAGCGGTCGTCGACCCGGCCGGTCGGCGAGGTCCGACGCACCGGGCGCTTGTCGATCAGCGCCTCGAGTCCGGTGGCCGCATAACGGCGCCGGTAGCGTTGGAACACCTCCAACGACATCGGACGTTCCGATCGTGCGAGTTCGCCGATCTTGGCGAGTTCGCGCTGCCGGAGCGTGGTGCGGGTGATGTCGTACTCGGGGCGCGGAGCACGTCCGGCGCCGCCCTCGGTGATCGGGATCCCGTCGAGCACCTCGGTGACGTGAGCCTCGAGCCACAGCGCGCGCTCGCGTATCCGTGGGGGCAATGCGTCGAAGTACAGGGGCGCGAGGGGTCGGCGTCGATGCGCCGACGAGATGGACTCGAATGTCGGATCATTCAGCAGCGCAGTGACCTTCATCGCCGTGGTGCGGCCGTCGGAGGTGGCGAGCATCGCGGCGTGTCCGTCGATCCCGACCAGCTCGTAGGGCGTGCCACCGAACTGCAGGAAGTCACCGAGACGGAGGTGGGCCGACGCGGTCACGGCGCGCCGCCGGCGGTGACGACGGTGTCGAGCATCAACGGCCGACGGGAGAGGTCGGAGTGCAGCCGCTGGCGCCACAAAAGATGAAACAGAGTCGGCACCACGATAACGCGGTCTCCGACCGCGTCCGCCGCCGCGTGGATCGGCATGCCGCCCGTGCCGGACACGGCGGCGACGAGCGCATCCGCGATGTCGTCGTCGGCGGCTCGATCGTGCCGGTACCCGGCGAGCCAGCGGAGGTTCGCTGCCCGTACCGGCGGCTGCTCGCCGACCCGGTGGTAGACCCAGCCGACCTTGTCGCACATCTGCGCGGTGGCATCGAACGCAATCGCATCGTCGGGCCCGATCCGATCGTCCGGGCGCACATCGACGACGATGCCCTCACCGCTCACCGACCGCAGGAAGAAATCCGGCGTGTGTGCCCGACGCCGCTCGCCAGCACCCGAGTATTCGAGTCGGAACGGTTGCGCGGCGATCCCGCAGACCTGGGCATCGAAATCCGCGTCGATGAGGAAATCCCGCTCCACCCACGACTCGAACGTCACGTGACGATGCGTGGTGGCACACCACCATTCCCCGCTGAAACTCTTCTTACCCTTGAACGACGGGCACCCACGGACCGGCCGAACACGGCTGAACTCGATCGTCCACAGCTCATCCGTCGTCACCGAGAGCGTGGTGTCCCCGACGGCGGGGAGATAGGTGATCGTCTCGCCGCCGGCCCGCTGACGTGACACCGCGGTGGGGACCGGCATTCTCACAGAGTAGAAGCGCAGAGCTCCGAAGTCCGACAACTATGTGAGCGTGTCGCGGACAATGCAGCAACTTCAGTGGAATTCCGACAGAAACACTGAGCGAGGACAGACACGAGCTCGACGCGAAAAGTGCGCTGAGGTGCAGTTTTCGGGGAGATGGTGCGGGAAGAGAAATTCTCGTCACCGACCGCGCACAAACCGGAAGTAAGCCGCCACAGGACCCTTTCGCGCTCTGTTGGCGTGTAGGTTCCGCGAAGCGGTGTTCTCCAGAATCCGTATGTCTCATGAGACACCGGAGTCTGGCGTCGAGGCTGATCAGTGAGGGGAACGTGCCGGCGGTCGGATCGCTGCGCCGACCTGGCTCGTGAGACGACGCCTATCGGCTGAATGGCTCGGTGTCAGGGGTGGCTGCGGTGAGCGTCGAGGGCGACGAGTTGACCGCGGTGGTCGAGTTCTTTGCGTAGCAGTGTGTTGTCGTGATGCAGGGCGGCGATCGCGGTAGCCGCGGCGTCGAGTCGATGGGACAGTTGGGTGCATTCGCGGGTCTTGGCGGCGAGGGCGGCGCGCAAGGTGGTGATTTCGTCGTTCTTGCGGGCCTCACCCGGCGTGAATCCGTTGCAGGCGGCGACGCGAGCGTCCCATTCGGACATGATCTGGGTGGCCCGGTTCATGGTGGCGCGGCTGACGTCGGCCTCTTTCCAGAGGTTGTCCTTGATCAACCTTCCGTCGGTGCGCTGCGGCCGCCCGGCCATCAGCCGTTCCATGGCCTCGCGCAGGCGTTTGGCGGTGTCGGCAGACACTCCATCCTCGGGCTGGGCCGCCTCTGCAGCCTCGGGGATGGTGGTCACTCTTGCTCCTTGTCCGTTTGAGTTTTGCGGATGACAGTGTCGATATCGCCCAACTCGCGCTGCAGCACGGCTTTGCGGCAGGCCGACAGCCCTGGTGTGTCGATGAGGGTGAGCAGGGTTTGGCGCTCCGAGGCCCAGATCGGCACGTGCTCGGGGCCGATGACACTGTTGGCGCATCGGTCCGGACGGCACCGGTCCTGTAGCGGTCCCTTGTGGCCGTCGGGAACGACGGCGTTTTCGAGACAGGCCGCGCCGACAGGGTTGTTCTCGTCCATAACGCAGTGGTTGAGAACGCCGAACCGGATGGAGAGCCGCGCTTTGCGCAGCATGGCCCGTTCGACGATCGCGTCGCCACCTCGAGCTTGCACCGTCTGTTGAATGCCGCTGAAGGCTTGCGTCATCCGTTCGGCGCCGGGGCCGTAGCCGATCGGTTCCCCGGCCTTGTGGGCTCGGTAGAGGTCCTCGACTCGTCGGAACCTGGCCGCCTCGATAGCTGACTCCAAATGCTCGGCCCAGGAGCTGTCCGCGTTGGCGTAGCCCTGGGTCGAGCGATTGGCCAGCGCCCTGGACGCGATGTGCTTGAGCTGGATGCCCAGGGCGATCTCGCTGCCGGGGAACTGGTCCGTCAGCATCGCCATCGTCCGCCTGAACATGTGCGGTCGCGTTTTGCCCGGCGGGATCTCCTGCAATCCGGTCCCGGCGCGGGTGGTGTTGACGTGGGCTGCGAATGCCTCCAGCATCTGGTGGCTGCGCGAGACATCAGCAGATTTGCGGACCATGGGCGGGAAGAGCCGGTCGTGCCGTTCGGACAGCCGCTCGGCAACGACCACGGCTTCAGCGACCGGTGCGGTGATCCACCAGTGCTTGATCGGCAGATCGGGGTCGTGTTTGCCCTTGGTGGACTTGAGGGCCGGTGTTCCGTAGTACTCCACGATCGAGCCGGGAGCGATTTCGTGGATCTCCGAGTCACGCATCATCGACAAACCCACGACCAGCACGTAGCAGGCGTTACGCAGCATGCGACGTTCCAGCCCAATGGCGCGAGGGGCGAGCCCTCGATGCCAGGGGGTGCTCGTGCCGTCGCCGCGCTGGACCAGGGCGAGGTCGTCGATGACCCCGGTCGTGGTCCGGTGGCCGGCCGCGACAGCGTCCTCGACTCTGGCGATTCGCTGACGGCCGGCGGCTCGGTTACGGCCGAAAAGGGTTGCCACGCAAGAGTGATCCCAGCCAAGCATCAACGTCAGCAGCGACCAGTTCACCTCACCGCGATCCTGGCCGACGTCGTGCGGTCCGGCATGAACAGGGATCGGGTTGGCGGGGTCGGCCAGCCAGTTGGTCAGTCGCGCGTCTTGGTCACCGGTCAACTTCTTCGTCGCGTTGCCGACGAGCTCCTGGTAACGCTGGTGCGCTCGCAGGATGTCGGCAGCGAAGGTGTGGACGTAGGTCCAGGCGGCACGGATCAACGGAAACCATTGCTCCGGCGGAATCGCAGGAGTGGACACGACAGCGGCCCCAGAAGTTTGCGATGCTTCGCGGGCACTTTTGCCTGCCCACGGGTCGGTGCGCAGTCCTTCGCCGGTGAGAGCGGGACCGTATTGGTGCAGCATTTTCAAGGTGCCGATGTAGTGCCTGACGCTGCTGCCGGACAGCTGCTCGCGCAAGTCGCTGACAAGGCGCCGGAGGTCGTTGTCCTGCCAGGAGGCCAGTTCCGGCGGCAGCCCGTTCGCCTCAGCCCATCTGGCCAGCCGCCGGAGGTGGCTCAACTCGCTGATCACCGTGGACGGGTTCGCCGGTGTGGGTTTCAGGGACAGCCCCGCCGCGGTGACCGCCGGATGGCGCGGGTTGAGCATGACCATGCTCAGTTCCCGCGCCAGCAGATTCCACGACGGCTCCGCTAATTCGTCGGAGAACACCAGCGTCCAGGCGGCCGCATAGAGCCGGGCGGGTCGGCGGATGACGCCGTTGAGGTTCCATTCCCGGGTCTCGCCGAACTGCGGGACCTGCGCGGCGGTGAGCAGGGGGTGGGACTGGATGGTGGGTTCATCAGCGTCGAAGGTGGTGCTGGACCGGGGGCTCGATCGTTCTATGCTCAACTGTCGAACTCCACGTTCGCGACCAGTGGCAGATGCAGAGCGGCCTGACCGGCCTCGATGTGCTTGCGGGCCAACGCCTTTTCCTCGTCCGTGCGGTCGGCCAGGACCGCGTGGAGGTTGGTGTGGGTTTGTCCCCATAGCTGGCCGAAGTGCTGCGGGGACAGTCGCATCCGGAGCCGGTCGAGGTGGTCGGCAAACAGCAGAAGCTGGGGCAGGTCGCTGGGCAGGATCCAGGCGTTGCGGCATTCCAGACAACGCAGGGGCGCCACCGGGCAAAGCTCTCCCGACCGGCCGTAGGGCGAGTTGTGGGGGTCGGCGCACTGGGTCAGTCCCATGTCCAGTGCGCCCCGGCGGATGTCCTCGGCTTGCTGCGTGCTCAGGCCCAAGGTCTCCGCCTGATCGGGGGCATCGAGCACCTCGGTGGAGGTGGTCAGCACGGTCGGTCCCTCCAACGCCTTGGTGAACCAGTGGTCCTGGGCGGTGGCGATCACCTGGCCGGACATCACGCGCAGGGTCGTGCCCTGCGCGTAGTGGCCCCGGAACACCTCCTCGTGGTGGTCGTTGGCCGTGTCGGCGATGCGGCCACCGAAGGCGATGGCCTTCTCCACCTTCGTGGATTTACGCAGTCGACGAATGTCGGGCGCCCCGTCGACCGTCACGTCCGCGGCGGCCAGCCAGTTCACGAAGCGGGACCGGGGAAGGTTGTAGTCCCATCGCGCGATGCGCAGCTCGTAGTCGGCCGTGACCGATGCCGCCAGGAACAGTCGTCCTTCGTCCGGTGCTCGTAGCCGGAGCTGCTCGGTGACGTGCATGAGACGCCGGATGATCGCGCCGATTTCTCGGTGCGGCCGGTCGGTGAAGTCGACAGGCTCGCGGACCGTCGTTTCCGGAAGAGTCTCGGTGCCGAAGGTGCGGTGCCGCACCTTCTGAGCCCGCTGCTTGGTAAGGGTCAATCGAACGCCCGAGGGCAGGAACTCGACATCCTCCCCGGTCAACGCGGTGACCTCCTCGGATGTGTGCCCGGTGGCGGCCACGAGTAACACACGGTAGGCGTGCAGGTCGAGGTGACCGGGATAGAGCTGACGCACCAGCCATCGGACGAGCATCCCCTTCGCCCGCGCCGGAAAGACGGGCCTGTCGGGGCGTTCGATGCAGGCCCGCAGCTCGGGCGGCCACCGATGGATCACCGGAAGGTTGTCGCGGATGTCGAGCGGGCTGACCTGCTGACGAGCCAGTCCCCAGAGCAGATTGGCGACGCTGGTCCAACCGTGCTCGGCCGGGTCGCGGCCCTGGGCGGCCCACGCCCACCCCTCGGAAAGACGGGAGTCCAGCTCATTCGCCCAGGCCCATGCCGCCCGGACGACGGCGCGTTTGTCCTTGCGGGAGAACTCGTCGACTTCCTGCGTGCTGCCCGCAGCCACCCCGACCTCGCCGTCGACCAGCCGACGCAGATGCGGGGCCACCGGTCGCTGATCGTGTTGTGCGCGACGGGCGATCAGTGCCCGCACCATCGCCGCCAGGGTGGACGGCGTCGTCGAGCCCGCCCGGTAGTCGGCGGGAAGGGTTCGTTCCCACTCGGCCAACACGGCCGCGATATCAGGGTGCTGTTTGGCCAGGCCGGCCTCGCGCGCGTCCTCGGCGAGCAGGAAGTCGACTTTCGTGCAGAAATTGCGTATCGCTCGGCGGCCGAGGGCGGCCGACCCGCCCGAGATCCTGCTGATCTCGGCGTAGTCGACCCACTCGTCGGCCAGCTCCCCAGCCAACGCGGCGCACCGAAACCCGGCAGGGTCCAACGTGATCTCCCGCGGTATGCCGGTTCGGTCCGGTGCCCGCACCAAACGGATGCCGATCCGGTCGACCGGAGCCTCCGGCTCGGCGACCCCAGGAAAGTCGTGTTGGTGGTCGCCCCGGCGAGGCATCAGCGCTCACCACCCTCGACGAGCACGTGGCGGGCGATATCGGCGTAGGTGTCGCCTTCCTGCACCGTCCACTCGGAGAACGCGGCGTCCACCGCGTTCATCGGATCGTCGCTGTATTCCAGATAGGCGTACGTCGTTGCCGGGCTCGAATGTCCAAGTCTCCGGCTGACGATCAACAACGGGTTGTGCTTGATGTGACCACCCAGGTAGGACATGTGGCGTCGACGCCGCGCCACCGCGTCCGGTTCGCCGCCGTCCATCTGCTGTTCCAGATACGACAGCAGCTGCAAAGCGAACGTATGCCTGGTGTCGTGCCATCTCCACCGCCGCCGCGGCAGCAACGGTGCGCCAGGAGCATCGGCATGAACACGCATCCGCGCCCACGCGTCGCAGCGGATCCGATACCAGGATGAAGGGCCGAGCATCTGACCGCCGTGGCCGACGAACACCGCCAGCGGCTCGACACCATCTTCATTCTCCCGCACGGTGATTCGCCGCAGTTCCGGCCCCATCGCGGACATCGCGAACGTCCGACGCCGACCGTCCAGGACACCGCGCAGCGTCCCGGCCTCGTGATCGATGTGGTCGACGACGAACAACTCCCGGCGTCGACGCGCCAGGGACTTCGATGAGGCGGCGACCAGTTCCGGACGCTCCACCAGCAGAAAGGTGTCCACTGCGTCCAACGCTCCGGCAGGCACGTAGATCTCGCGGTACTTGCCATACTTCGCGCAGGCCTGCACCGGGAACTCCACAGATTCGCCCGGTCGCCGCCGCCCGACACCGAGCTCGGGCAGCAACACCGTCGACCACTCCTGCGGACGCATCCCGGTGCACAGCGCCAAGTCGGCGGCGGCCCGACTACGGAGCGGCGCTCGACCACGGAACACCGTGCTGGCCTGCGAGTCCGGCAGCTGCCCACCCAAGCCGACGTCGCGGAAGTAACGGTATTGCGGCAAGCTCATGTGCCGAATATCCATGCCTCGCCGCAGTCGGGGCGCCAGCGGATTGCGTCCCCTATGGGTCATCCGCAGCGGTCGGTGACGCAGGTAGCCGTGCTCGACCAGCCATCGGTAGAGCTGGTTGAGCAACTGGGCCTCCTTCCCCCACGTCGCATCGCCGACCGGCTTGTCCTGCACCTGTGTGCGCAGAACGCGGTACGCCCTGAAGTCGGATTCGGTCGCTTCGAGCAGGGCCCGGTCGCGGGACCGTAGGAAGTGGACGAACCGCCGCACGATGTAGGCATACTCGCGCAGCGTCTTGGCGTCCTTCTCCTCGTAGACCAGATGTCGGAACCACGAGCACAACGGCTCGACAGGCCGCATCGTCAGCTCGTCGAGGAACACCGGTGTCCCGGCCGGGATCGCTCGATACTCGAGCAGCCGAACCACGCCGGCCGAGTCCACGCCGTGGCCGTCCAGGTGCGTCCGAAGCAACGAGGGATCCACAAACGACAGGAACACCCAATCCTCCTCCGAGACGACGGAGGACATAGATACACGAGCGCTACGACACAGCAATCTCTCGGCACAACACAGACAGGCCGATGAGACAGATTTCAACCATGAAAAGAAGCGGTGCGAGTTCTCGTGCACCGCTGCGGAGATCGGCGCGGGTGTCGTAGGCATGCTGCGAGATCAGGGCGCCTTCCTTGCGGGTGGCGACGTCGCTGTCGCCCCGGTCGGGATCGAACACACCGTTGCCGCGATCTGGACTGATCCGGTCATGGCTGCGGCCCATCAGTTTCGCCGATCGAATCCGGTGACGTCACCGCGCAGCTGGGCCAGCGCCTCTTCCCGCGCCTGCTGCAGATCGGCCAGGTCGGTGGCCAGGTCACCGATCGCCGACGCTGCGAGGTCATCATTCGCCGAGTTGACCAGCAATTCTTCGAGCGCCGGTGCGTGAGCGTCGATGCGACCGAGAACCGCAGTACCGTCGACGGAGTCCTGAAGCATCAGTAGGTCTCGGTGATACGTCCACAACGCTGCGACCCGCCCGATCAGTGATTCTTTGACCTGGTCGAACCACCGTCGCTGCTCGTGGTGGGCAGCCCGAGCCGCATCAGGCTCGGCACTGACTCCCGTCGTGGGTTCGCCGACGCTGGCCCGGAAAGTAGCCGGCTCACCGCAGTGGCAGAGAATCACTCGGAGTTGATCCTCGATATCGAACCGGATGCGGTGGATGTCGAGGCCCTCGTGACTCCATGCCGGCACTTCACGAATATCGTCGACGATCGCGGACGCAATCATGGCCAGACGAAGTTCGAAGAAGTCGCCGCCGGCCCAGACGTAGGCATCGAGCCTGGCAATGCTGCCACGGATCATCTGCTTGTCCACCGCGATCAGCATGAGGGGATCGCGGCGGATCCACCACCACATCGCGAGGACCTCCACACCTGCAGCCACGGAATGAATACCGTCAGATCCGTGATCGGAGACTGAAACAGCGGATACATGTTGAGTAGGACAGGAATCATGCCGATCAGAACAGGTGCGATCACGACGAGGGGAATCTCGACAACGACACCGTCGTTCGTCCGCCCGAACGGAACCTGCGTGCGCCACATATTCCGTCGGGGATAGGTATTCACGTCGTAGGCGGTAAATCCCAGCTCCACTCGCCTTGTGACGATCGTGGCCACCCTCGGCGAGAGGAGTTGTAAGTGGATACGGTCGAGCGCCGTCAGAAACTGGTCGCTCTCGGGGTCGATCTCGACGCGGTCGATCATGTCCAGCACAGCGCGGGCCGCGCGGCCGCCCGCTTCTGCCGGGATCATCGGCGTAGCTCGCTTCGCCCGATGGGCCGCTGCTCGCTGACCTGCCGCGATTCGGTGTCATGCTTTCCGAGATAGGTCCGTGGATCCGGCCGGCTAGAGGGGTGATAAGGGAAAACCTCGAATGCTTCGACGGCGATGTCGAACTGCGCATGCTCGCCGGCCCACCGGATGTGACCGCAGCGGCAATAAGTGACGTCTTGCCACGGGTTGTAGGTCTTCGGTTCGTGATGCAGATCGACGCACCGGTGCCGCGCCCCGACCTGCACACCACACGCTGCCACCCGGTTCAGAACATGACGTGTCCACGACCTCGCGCCGCGGTGAACGAGCTCGTCCGGCCGGTGGTGCGCCGGACCGGACGACAGGTCAACGTCCTGGTGAATACTCAACACTTCTCCCATCAGTGGTTGTCTCGTCAGGTTGTCAGCGGTCATGTAATTCCCCAGGTTGAGGGGTTTGTCCGTCACGTAATTCCCCACCCCGCCGTCACGTAATTCCCCACCCTGGGGCGTGTTGGCGGGGGTTCGGGTGCTGCTACAGGTTCGCTCCTGACTGGGCCACCGACAACGGGCCCGGGAAGGGGCCTGACGGTGGCAAGGAGAACGTGGACGATGACCGATCTGATGGAGTTGTTCCGGCACTGGCATGCCGGCCGATCCCAGGTGCAGATCTCGACGGCCCTGGGAATCGACCGCAAGACCATCCGGAAATACCTGGCCCCGGCGGTCGCGGCCGGGTTGGCGCCGGGCGAGGGCGGGAAGTTCGAGGAGGCCCTGTGGTGGGAGTTGATCACGGGATGGTTCCCGGAGGTCGGCGACCCGGCAGCGCGGGCGGTGACATGGCCGGCGATCGCCGCGCACCACGACTGGATCGATGGGCAGCTGACCGCGTCGGTGACGGTCGCGACGATCGCGCAACGCCTGCGTGACGACCACGGCGTCATGGTGTCGGAATCGACGGTACGTCGTTATGTGGCAGCGCAATTCGCCGATCAGGTCGCCGAAGCGAAGGTGACGGTGCCCCGGGGCGCGGTCCCACCCGCCGACGAGGCCCAGGTCGACTACGGCAAGCTCGGGATGTGGCGCAATCCGGTCACCGACCGTCGGGTGGCGGTGTGGGCGTTCGCGATCATCCTGAGCTGCTCGCGGATGCTGTTCGTCCAGCCGGTGCTGCGGATGGATCAGTCCTCGTGGTGCGCCTCGCACGTGGCGGCGTTCGAGTTCTTCGGCGGTGTCCCCGCCCGGATCGTGTGCGACAACCTCAAGACCGGGGTCGACCGGCCGGATTTGTACGACCCGAAGATCAACCGGGCCTACGCCGAACTCGCCGCCTACTACGGGGTCCTGATCGACCCCGCCCGCGCCGGCAAACCGAAGGACAAGCCGCGGATCGAACGCCCGATGCCCTATATCCGGGATTCGTTCTGGAAAGGACGGGAGTTCACCTCCTTGGCGCAGATGCAGGACGCCGCCCTGGCCTGGTGCATCGACGTGTACGGTCGGCACAATCACCGCGGCCTCGACGGAGCCCAGCCGACCGCCGTCTTCGACGCCATCGAAAGACGCAGGCTCACAACACTTCCACCCAGACCGTTCGAACCGGTCCTCTACCAGGTCGGCAAGGTCGCCCCGGACTGTCACGTCAAGGCCGGCAAGGCCCTGTATTCGGTGCCCTGGCGGCTGATCGGCCAGCAGATGCTGGTCCGCACCTGCAACGACATGGTGCAGATCTTCGCGGGCGAGCAGGTGGTCGCCACCCATGTGCTGCACCTGTCGGGGCGGTCGACGAACGTCGAGCACTACCCACCGCACAAGATCGCCTACGCACTGCAGACGGTGTCCTGGTGCCGGGCGCAGGCCGAGCAGATCGGCCCCGGCGCGGTCGCGATCGTCGCCGAGTTGTCACAGGTCAACGCCCTGCACCGGCTCCGGGCCATCCAGGGCATCGTGCGGCTGCGGGACCGTTACGACGACGCCCGCCTGAACGCGGCGTGCGCCCGCGCCCTCGAGGTTGGCGACCCCAGCTACCGCACCGTCAAGGGCATCCTCGCCGCCGGCACCGAACACGACGGACAACCCGCCCCAGCCGTCGCGCAGGCGCCGGCGTTCCTGCGCGGACCCGACGCGTTCGGCAACGAACGCACCGCCTAAGCGTTGAGCGAGGCTATGACATGCACTGCACAAAAATTACTTTCACAAGAGCAAGGGGATGGTCATGACAATTCACGACCCCAGCCTGCGGGCTGCGTTGAAGACGTTGAAGCTGACCGGGATGCTCGACACCCTCGACGCCCGGCTGACCCAAACCCGGGACGGGCAGCTCGGGCACCTCGAGTTCCTGCAGGTGCTGTGTGAGGACGAGATCGCCCGCCGGGAAACCGCGGCGCTGGCCCGTCGGCTGCGGCGGGCCAAGTTCGAACAACAGGCCACCTTCGAGGACTTCGACTTCACCGCCAACCCGAAACTCCCGGCGGCGATGCTGCGGGATCTGGCCGCCCTGCGCTGGCTCGACGCCGGAGAGTCGGTGATCCTCTACGGACCCGTTGGTGTCGGCAAAACACATGTGGCACAAGCACTCGGCCATCATGTCGCCCGCCGCGGTGGGGACGTGCGGTTCGTCAAGTGCTCCCGGATGCTCGCCGACCTCGCCGGCGGTCATGCCGACCGCACCATCGGTCAGCGGATGCGCGAATACACCCGGCCGCTGGTGTTGATCATCGATGATTTCGCGATGCGCGAGCACACCACGACCCAGTCCGACGATCTCTACGATCTGGTCTCGGACCGGGCGATCGCCGGCAAACCCCTGATCTTGACGAGCAACCGCGCCCCGAAGGACTGGTATCCGCTGTTCCCGAACCCGGTCGTCGCCGAATCGCTCCTCGACCGGCTGATCAACACCAGCCACCAAACCCTGATGGACGGCCCGTCCTACCGGCCCCGCAAACGACCCGGGCACCGCACCGCCAACGCAACCTGATCCGAACCCCCATCCGCTCGGGTTACCCTCGACTCAGCACACCCGAGCATGGGGAATTACGTGACGGACACCCCTGGGGAAATACGTGACGGTCGACAGTCAGGTCTCAGGCACGCGCAGATCTCACGCCCCGACGAGGTCGGATTTGGACCTGCGGGTGATGTCCTGTTCGCGGCGCCCTACCGCGCGGCCGAGCAGTCGATCGAGACTCTCGCTCACCACGTCAGGGCGCTCGAGTCCGACCATGTGCCGCGCTCCGCTCACCGGGATCAGTTCGGCGAGGGGTAGAGCCGCGGCGAGTCGCTGTGAGTGCCCGATCGGGGTCACCCTGTCCCGGGTTCCACAGATGATCGACGCCGGCACCCGCGCGAGCACGTCGAGCGCCGGGGAAGCGTCGTAGATCCGCAGATCACGAAGGAAGGCGGCCACGGTGGCGATCGGCGTCGCGTGGACCATCCCGTAGGACGTGGCGGCGGCACGGACACTTGCACTCGGAGCAAGCGGGCAAGTTACGCCGACCACTGGCGACAAGATGCGACGTGAGAAATTCCAGCCCCGGCCGACGAGCCCTGGGGCGTGAGCTGATGCCGTCCGCAGCAACGTCACCGCCGGCGTATTCAGAGCGCGCCCGATGCCGGCGCCAGCGACATTGTCGACGGCGGTCGAGATCAACCCGACCCCGACGATTTGCGCGGCCGCGGCCTCTTGGTGATGGGCGACGTAAGACATCACGGCCATCCCGCCCATCGAGTGCCCGACGAGGACAATCGGACCCTTTGGCGCCACCGTACGAATCACCACATCCAGGTCCCGTCCAAGCTGGCTGATCGTGTAACTGTCGGTGTCAGCCGCGCCGGATCCGCCATGGCCGCGGTGATCGAAGAAGACCAACCGGGCACGCCCCCGCCAGACCTCGGCCAGGTAGGCCCGTTGCGGTGCCCAGGCGTCCATGTGGAGACAGAATCCGTGCGCGAAAATTACAGTGACCGGCGCTGTCCGGGATCCGATCTCACGCACCGCAAGAGAGGTGCCGTCGGCGGTGAGGACGAGGTGTGTGCGATCCCCGGGGGCTCTCATCGCTGGCCATCCAGGCCTCGGACCGACCATCCGCATCCATACTGGTCCGCGCGGTAACGCCCGGTGAGCGACTCTGAATGAGGTAACCACCAACGATGAGGGTGGCGGATCTTCTTCGCGTCCGTCGGATGGATGCGGCGAACCTCAACATTCATCGGTACCACTCCCTAGTCCCAAGGGGGTGCGGCGACCATGACATCACCGACACCACGACAGCAATTGCGAGGACCATAGGTCCGGACCTGGACTGCCCCCTGAATCGCGCAACTCCGCCACGACAGGCGCACCTCCGTCCTAGGAAGTGCCGCCACTTCCCCTCATTTGGAGGAAGATCCGCCCCACCGGGGATGTGTGACATTGCTTTGGACCGGACACAGTGGTCCCAATTGACACCGGCGACGCAGTTAGACAGCCTGAACCTAGATCCCCTGTACTCGGGAGGTCGATACATGGCGGCCTGCCGGCAGTCGACTCCATGGACACGCAGGCCTTTCCCCGAGGGAGCAGGATCCGCGAACGAGACCGTCGCTGTCGCAGAATCGGGCGCTGGGCTCCGAGCGATAGCGGTTGGGATGCCGAGCCGACGCTGTCAACTCCTGGCACATATATGGCACATGTCGTCACGACCTCTGCCGCAGATCGTGGTCATTGGCACCGTACGATCGACGGATGATTGATCCGGGGAGCGCTGCCGTCGCCATCGGCGCCACAAACGCAGCTACGACTCTATCGATGAACGCCCACAAGGGCGTCGGGGCGGCGCGGCGCAGGTTCCAATTGCTGGGAACATTCGATGCTCAATGGCTTTCACTGCGCCCTGAAGATGCGGAGTTCGATGGACTCTCCGCAAAGGACGTGGAGGATATTGAGGAATTCCTCTCGTCGCGCCAGATGGAGCCGATACTTGCGTTCTACTTGATCACGATGCTCTCAGGTCCTGGTCCCGAACGCGATCAAGCACTCCTCACTTTTAAGAAAATCTTTGCAAACGAGGCTCAAAAATGGCTTGCGGACAGCAAAGGTAAATGGAAGAATCAGATCTCCTTGATTCAATCAAGGATTGAAGCGCTCTACGACGGCACGCTCGAACAAGGTTTGTTCGAGAGCTACCATCAGCAGGATATCGAGGGATTTACGGCCTTCATCAATTCCCCTGTATTGGGCGGAGCCGGAACAAAATCCCGCGGTGAACAGCACCTAAAGCGGCTAATCGACCTAATGCGTGACGTTCCGGGTTTAGTGAAGTCCCTAGAGACTAGTCGCCACCTCGCTCAGACCATCAGCGCAGTCGAACACCAGCCCATCATTACCCACACGGAACTCGATGGTCCGTCCGATTTCGAATCCCTGTATGTTCAGCGCAATTTCGTCCGAGACGACGATGAACAGATCGTCGACGCCGCTGACCTGAACCCCTCGACCGCCCCATTCCGGATGGTGGTTATGGGTCATCCAGGAGCTGGTAAGTCCACCTTCGTCCAGCATTTCAGAAAAACCGTGTCGGGTCTGGACTCTGCGATTCCAGTAGTCGAGCTAGTGTGTCGCCACTATGTAAAGTCTTTTTGGGACAAATCGATCGTGAAACACGCGGTTGAATCAATCAAAGCCGAGCATTCAATAGCGATTTCGACCGAACAATTTGAGAATATGCTTCTGCTGGGACGGGTGTGCCTGGTTTTTGACGGCCTGGACGAAATTACCGAACAGGCGAAGCGCGCTCAAATGATATCGCGCATCGAAAGCCTGGTCGGGCAGTATCCGGTTTGCTCTGTCCTGGTCACGTCGAGGCTCATGGGGTATGAGCGCGCCCCACTCACGAACAGCATATTTGACCACGTCAGGCTAGATCAATTCGATGATGAACAATTCGATGAGTATTGCACTCGGTGGTTCGGCAAAAAGGGTCGAACCGATTTGGTTGACAGCTTTATTCACGATTCCGAATCAGTGTACGACCTGAGATACAACCCCCTGATGCTCTCGCTCTTGTGTGCTCTCTACCGAGAACACGGATCACTGCCTACGGACCGTCGCGACGTGTACGCCAAATGCGCGGACCTACTTTTCCGGCGGTGGGACAGCCATCGCCAGATTGAACATTCGGGTGCGATGCCTAAGTACGCCGAGCGACTCATGCAGGAGATTGCAAACTGGGTATATACCTCAACTTCCGTCCAAGACGGAATCGAGGAGCAACAATTGGTGAAAGTACTAGCTCATTCACTCATTGACAGGGATGGCTTCGACTCCATCGATGCCGAGCGCGACGCGAAGAGTTTCGTTGAGTTCTGTGCAGGTCGCGCCTGGCTTCTCGCGAGTTTTGGCACCAACAGTCGAGGTCAGCGAATGTTTCGCTTTACACATCGCACGTTCCTCGAGTACTTCGCCGCCGAATCCTTCGCTCGGCGAGCCGAATCTCAAGAAAAAATCTGCGACGAGATTCAAAGTGTGTTCGATCGGGACCCAACATCCGTGGTTCCCGAGTTGCTCATACAGGCCTACGATTTCCATCGAGACGGTGGCGGTCCGGCTGTATTCAAGCAGATTCTGCGGTCGAATGCCCGGAATCTTCTGTTACTTCGCCTAATGGAGGGCATAGGGATGTCCTCGCAGCTCCGCAGCCAGGCATTTCAAAGCATCGTTTGGGGATGGTTGGAGCACCCCAACAGTATTTCTGCACTTGAATTCGAAATAACATTGAGCCTGAACGAGCAAGCGCGCGCACAACTAGTACGTGAATTCCTTGTTGAAGAGGCTGGGCCTCAACGTGACTCAGTGCGCGCAATCTTCCTCGACGGATGGGCGGGCCTGATGCTAAGCGGCTCGTTCTTTCGCTTTCAAGAATATTGGGCACCGATCTTCTCCAGCGTTGCTCACAGCATGGTCAGTCGCGGAGCGGAACTGGAGTCGCAGACGACCGTAAATTGGACGATCTCCCTTGGTTTACGCCCGGAGCAACACACATGGAACGGGTGGGATGCAGTCGCGTGTGTCAGCATTTATGACGTAGTCCCTGGGCTCGTCTGGTGGACGATAGAGGCACGTCTAGGTCGGATGGAAGAACTTCCAGATAACCCTGTGCAGGTGGATGCCATTCAGGAGGCCCACCGAAAGATAGTCGATGGCTCGCGGATACCAGTTCCCCTACTCGTGGAACTTCGAAGCATCCTGCTTCGAAATGGGACCGAGTACTTGCAATGGGATCGGCCGAGTAGCTTCGCCACTCACGCACTGGACACGATCCTCCTCGAGCTAGTCCAGTACGTGATTTTCGCAATGCATGAGGCCCAGCAGGACGTTGAACCCTTCGTACGGATGATGAAACCAAGCTTGTCAGGCGGCGATCTAGGTGCCGCCCTCACCTGGCGGGACTTCAAGGTAGGACTGAGGAGGCGCCCAGCACGAAAGGTCGAGAGAGCTGCCAGGGATGTTATGCAACGCCAACCCGCATGGCTGCGGGACTGGTGCGACGGCCGACGATCACTAGTCCTTTGGGATGACGAAGTGCGGTAACCGTACAACGTTCAGCGCGAGATTGTTCCTGCCATCCTCAGTACAGGGGCTTTCCCTCTTCAAGCTGCGGTGCCTCTCTCTGGAGCGTCTCCCCGGACAAGTCCCGCACATACGCGATTGCAGACGCAAATTCGGCCAACAGCGCGCCGTCTGACAGGGTTACGCAAACGGATGCCTGCGGTACCAGTCAACGACCCTATGGATTCTGCGCCTATCGACCGATCAACGGCCACGCCCCGTCGGCCGTCCGCCCCAGTGGGATCTCGGTACACACGATGTCCTCGACCGAGTAGGCGATCGCCCCGCACCGAGGGCACTGGCCGGGCAGCTGTTGGTGTCGGATCATTGCCCAGTGCTCGTCACACAGCAGGTAGTCCACGCGAGCGTCGAAGTGACAGCAGTCCTTGACGACCGCTGCCCAGCGGGCCGCACGCACGAAGCCGACGGGGTCTCCCGTGAAGTACTGGGGATCCTCCGCGCAGAACTCACACGGCAGTTCCGTTTGAACGATCGATCGCACCGGAGCGGAGTGAGCCACCTCGTCCATACCGATGCACTCCCCACTCTCTGAAGACCAAGTATGCAACCGATCCTCCACACCTTCCCGTCAAAAGGCGTTCAGATCCAGACGATCCACCACAGCGGTGGGACCGCGATTGCCACGGCGGTTCCAGCGATGAGAAACGGTGCGAAACCGAACTCTCCCAGGTCTTTCTGACGCCGGATCGCCTTCACCCCCGTCATCACCAAGAGGGCCAGGACGTTCGGTAGCAACATGCCCGAGAGCACATTCATCCATCCGACCCACCCCAGCGCTGCCCCGAGGATGCAGCTCAGCCGCACGTCGGCGAGCCCGGGATAGCCGCGGGTGACGATCGCGAACGCAAGGTTGAATGCGAACACCAGCACACCGGCGAGAAGTGCGCGCCCACCTGCCGCTGGATCTTGATCCACCGCCACCGCGAACGCCCCCAACATCAGGCCCACTGCGGTGGTCAGCCGGATCAAGGTCAGCGGAAACCGCAGCGTGAAGTGATCGATCCACGCTGCCCACACGCACAGCAGGCTCAGCGCTAGCCAGGCAGGCAAGATCGCGTCGCCGCCGGCAAGCATCACGGCGCCGAACCACACGCCCGCGGTCAGAGCCGCGGGACCGAGCCGCCGGGAGCAGCCCTCCGTCGCGATCTCGACGGCAGCACACAGCCTGACCATCATCGGTGCCGTCGCCACGCTCAACGCCGCACCAAACGCGGCACTGGTGACGGCAACCCACCACAGCCCTGTTGTGCCGTATTCGGCATCAAGCCACCGAATTGCGAACCACACCACCACACTCGCGACGACGACAATCCCAGCAGGTGCGTACACTGTCGCCGACAGATGATCACTTCGTTGCCCTGCCGCATCTTCAGCACCGACGGCCGGCGATTGTGGCTCCTCGCTGGGGCCACTGCCCGCCAGCTCGGACGTCGGTTCGGTCATCTTGGGCACTCCTCCGCAACTGCGCGACAGACATAAGGGATAGTCGACACTAGCCGTCCACCTGGACAGTCTCAGCACCACCGAACCAATGCGGGAGCCCGCCCACTGGAAGGGCCCTTCGAGAAACCGCTGCTTGACCCGCTGGTGCGGCGGTGGTCGCGCCGGGCGTCGTTTTGTTCAGGTCATCACATATCACTGGACTCGACATTACGTCCTCCCTGTCGGACTGGAATAGAAGCGAGTACTCGTGAATCGACGAACCACCACGGAAAATTGCTGCACTGTCCCTCATCACGGCCGCCATCCTCACCGGGTGCAACAACACAGAAGCCGAGACCGTGTCCCCGTCAGCCGAACCAGCTGGTGCTTTCACACGCGTCGAGTGGTCGACGAACCCCACCGTTGGTCAAGGTTGTCAATGGCCAGTGGGTCCTCCCCGTAGGCGGCCACGAGTTCTCCCCGGTGGCGGCCAGATAGTGTTCCCCAACGGCGGCCAGTTATCTCCCCGCCGTTGATGTGCGGGTTCAGCTGAAGGGCTTGACCCCCTTCCCTGCGGTGGCTTGGGCGAGACGGTAACTATCGCCGGCGGTGACGACGATGTGAGCGTGATGCATGAGCCGATCGACCGTGGCGGTGGCGAGGGTCTTGGGCATGATCTCGTCGAATCCAGACGGATGCAGATTGCTGCTCACAGCCAACGCGCGACGCTCGTATGCGGCATCGACGAGCCGGTAGAACCCTTCAGCGGCATCCGGGCTCACCGGCAACAGCCCGATATCATCAACAATGATCAGGTCGGACCGGATCAGGCGGGCCATCGCCCGGGCGAGGGAGTCGTCGGCGCGGTGCCGCCGCACCAGCACCCCGAGATCCTCGATGGTGAACCACGCGACGCTGAGTCCGGCCTCGACCGCGGCCTGCCCGAGCGCCTCACAGAAGTGGCTCTTTCCCGTTCCGGATGGTCCACAGACACAGAGGCTTTCGCGACGAGCGACCCATTCGAGGGTCTTGAGGGCGTCCTGGGTGGGCCGCGGAATCGAGGACGCCTGCTCGTCCCAGTCCCCGAACGTCTTCCCGGCGGGGAACCCGGCTCGTTTGCGGCGGGTGTGCAGGTTCGCTCGGTCCCGGCCGGCGGTTTCCTCGGCGAGCAGCACCCGCACCAACTCGGCCGGATCCCAGCGTTGTGCCTTCGCGGTGGGAATCACATCGGGCAGCACCCGCCGGATGTGCGGGAGTTTCAGGCGTCGGGTCAGCTCGATCGCCTCGGCGAGCGGATCTCCGGTGGAGGCGGTCACGGTGCGCAGCGGTGCGGCCATCAGGGGCGGTCCTCTTCGTTGTTGTCGGAATCAGGCAGGGCGGCAGTGCCGGTGGCGCCGAATCGGGCCCAGGCGGCGGTGCCGGGTTGCAGACTGTGCGTTTCACTGGCGCGGGTGGGTTCGGCTCCGCCGCCGCCGAGTTGGTAGTCGAGGATGGCCAGCAGATCGTGTTCGCCGAACCGCCCGGTGACCGCGGCGGTGCCCAAGGCTCGATCGACCGCGGCCGGGGTGTGCAGTTTGGACAGGGCAACGGCCTCGGCCATCTTCGCCGCGATCCGGCGGGTTCCCGCGGCGGCGGCCTCGACCAGCCAACTGCCCGCGCCCGGCCCGATCATCAGAAACGCCGCCTCCGCGGCGTTGACCGCCTTCGGCCTCCGATCGGTGTCCTTGTCCTCACGAGGTGGGTAGTGGGCGTCGTCGATAACCGGGGATCCGGGCATCCCGCGCAGGTGGCGAGCCACCTCGGTGGGTCCGCGCTCGCCCACCGCGGTGACGATGAGCTCGTCGCCGTGGAAGCGGGCCCAGACCCGGGTGTCGACCAGTTGGTGCGGCACCGAGTACCGCACCGCCTCCACCGAGATCGTCGCATCCCAGTTCACTCGCCGGGTGGTGCCGAACGCGATCGTGAACGGGGCCTGCGGCAGCGGATGCAGCCGGGTGCGTTCCTCGGCCAGCATCTCCTCCGGGCTGCGGCGGGTTTCCCGGTGCATCCGCTCGTTGACCATGGTGCAGAAGTCGCGGCAGGCGGCCTCCAGGGCGCCGAAGGTGCGGTATTCGTCGAGGAGATTGACGTCGGTGGGCACCAGATCGGCCTTGGCGATCCGCACCGTCGCCTCCGACCCGCCCTTGGTCTCTGGGTCCGCCGGCACACAGGTGCGGATCGTGACCCCGTAGTGGCGGCCGACCTCGACGATCTCGGTGTTGCGGACCGCGATTCCGGCGATGTGGGAGGTGGTGACGGTCTTCTCGTTATCGGTCAGCGCATATGCCGGGACCCCGCCGATCCGGCGCAAGGTGGTGTCCAGGCACGCGACGATCGTTGGTAACGTCTTGTCCCAGACCGGGATCACCACCCGATACCGCGACCACGCCAGCCAGGCGCACCAGAGCGAGGTGCGCCGGCCCCGGATCATCGGGCCCTCGCCCCAGTCCCATTGCAACCACAGCCCGGGCTCGGTCACCCAGGGCCTGTAGACCCTGCGCCGGCCGGCCCGGTACTGCGCCTTGGCCTCGGCCACAGTGCGGCGAGTGGTGCGTTCCCCGCCGGTGAATCCCATCGCCTGCAGGCGCTCGTGGACGACGTCGGCGCGGATCCGTCCGTTGGAGCGGCCGACCAATTCTTCGATTTTCGGCAGAAATGCATCGATCGCCCGATCCCGGTGCTTGCGCTCGGTCGGCGACTGCCCGGCCTCGCGCATCTTCACGTAGCGGGCCACGGTGTGGTGATCACACCCGGCCAGCTCCGCGGCGGCACGGTAGCTGCCGGTCAGGTCGTATGCCTCGAGTATCTCCATGATCTCCCTGCTGTTCTTCACCCGTCCGAGCCTTCGCCCGGCGGAAACCGATGAGACGGGCGGGGAGTTATCTGGCCGTCCGCGGGGAAAATGCTGGCCATCAGTGGGGAGAGAAATGGCCGCCTATGGGGAGTATTCCGTGGCCGCTGTCACAAGGTCAGCCCGGCGTGACCGACGCTCAGACCCGGATATCCGAGACACAGCCGGCGATGACTGCTACGCAGGCCACCGCTGCCGCCGAATTGCCGCCCACGAGCGCTCAGTGCGGAATCGTCACGAACAACCTGAACGGTGCGACTGCACCTGTGATCATCATCGCCGGAACTCCGAGCTGCCCGACAGCACTGAGCATCAGTGATCGCTACCTCAACGACCGCACGGTCGCCGCACAAGGACAAGGGCGATTCGCTGTCATTGACGGTTGGAACTGCAGCTGGCCCTACCTTCCGGACCGATCACACGCCGACTCCTATCTGCAATGCGTCGACCCGACCGGGAATGCCGTCAAGATCGGCGACTGACACAGAACACCGCGGCACACTGAACCTCGTTTAGCCCACGCGCGACGCGCCGACATCGGCGCTCGCACGAACGACACCAGACGAAGGCAGTATTGACTCATGGGGGCACCAGTGAAGAAATCCACGCGCAACTCACGTCGGCCGCGTCGTGGCTGGTCCGCATCGCCGGTCCGCAGCTATGCGGAATACACCAAGCGTCTCGCCGCTGGAGCGAAAACCGTCGTCATCGATGCCGACCCGGAGAACTGGCTGGACCTTGGCCACGTCCCCAGCCAAGTCGAGGTCAAAGTTATCGGACAAACCTGCGCGGGAATCGCCGGCGGCTCCATCGCAGCCGCCGGCCGGTGCTTCGTCCAAGCGTCCAATCACGCCAGGGTCACTGCCTATGAACATGCTCATATCGAAGCGTTCGACGACAGCACCGTCGATGCCCGCGGTAAGAGCCATATCGTTGGCACCGACAACGCCAGGATCCGCGCAGAAGACAGCGCCATCGTCTTCGCGCACAGTCATTGCCACGTCCAAGCCAACGGTCAAGCTCTGATCGCCGCTACCGACACCACCACGGTCCGCATCGATGGCGAGGCCCACGTCCGAGTGAGCGGTGGCGTGCGCATCATCGGGCCCGGTCGACCCGCGAATGTCGAAACCCATCCGATCAGCCGTCCCGCACGCCACCTCAATTTCTGAGCGAGGCGATCCCCGCTGTCCGGATGCCGCGGGGCACAAGTGTCGAGCTGGGCAGCTAATCCACGCCCCACGCTGCACTCACTCCGTTCTGTTGGTTTCCTCAGGAGACGACAACTCGTCTCCTCGTAAGCGAGCCAAAACGTAGCAGTGGGCTTCTCCATCACACCCTCACTCGATCTGGCAACCAAACTCCAGCAGCAGCACCACTTCCCGATCTGAGCTACTTCACGGACTCATTGCACAGCTCGCGACGTCGACACCACAGGCGACGCGAGGGCATCGATCCGCGGACTCAGTCCTGCGCGTCCAGCGCCACTGAGTTTCTGACCGAACCGACGCCGCACCAACATCGAACGGAGTTCACGTCGAATCAATTGGGCGTGACCAGCACCTGCAGCTCACCGATTCGCTGTTGGTAGTTGGAGGTCAACGGAACAGGCACGACTCCACCTGCTCCGCCACCTGGCCATACTGCTGTCCAGTTCACAATCCACGCCGACGTCGCCGATACGTTGTTCACGCCGCCGGGCTGCGTAATCGATGTCTTCTCGATGTGGTGACCGCATGTCGGGGATGGCAATCCACTCGGTGGGGTCAGCGGACTGGCGTCGATCAGGTCGTTGTACGGGGTGAACGGCAGAAGCGCTCCCGGGCAGATTGTCGGGAGGGACCCGTCCCCCCAGTTGATCGTGACACTCGAGTTGACAGCTGTGGCAGTCACCACGACGCCTCCCGGACCGGGGACGATCCGTGTCACGGGGCCGACGGTGCTCTCCCGGATCTGATCCGGGCAAACCCACGCCCACGCGTTCTTTCCGACCAAACCGGTTCTACCACCAGGGAAGTTGGCAGGTTCGGGGGTCCAGCACATCGGCGGCTCCTCAAGTTGCATGCCGGTCACGGCTGTTCCCACCACATTCATGACTTGCGCCATGCTCACCGGAGTGGCCGGCATACCGACATCCGGACTCAGCGGCACGCAGTCCGTGAATCGGCCGCACGCCTTCAACTGCTCCCGAACCGGAGGTCCCGTAGGAGCGGCCACGACGTCACTGCCACCACCGCTGTATCCAGACCCACCACCGCCCGTCCCCGCTGCGATCCCCCCTGAGGAGCCGCCGGAGCCAGGCGACGCCGAAGGTACCTGGACGTAGCTGCCTTGAACGACAATGTTCGCACCCAGATTTCCGGAACCTGGAGCGACGTCTATTCCTCCGGAACCGAAGCCGGGTTGTCCAAGCGCTGAGTGTGGCGACGCAACCAGGCTCCCCAGAACCAGCGCGCCGATCACGGCCGCATGAAAACGACGACGATTTGGCATGTGTTCTCCTTGGTTATGGTGCATCGCACGGCACGTATCGGGCTGCTGCATCGCTGGTGACTCGCCAGCCGTTTGCATCGGGCCACTCCGCATTCCGGACGGTCAACTGGGCGAGGACAAACTGCGGCCGGTTGACGTCGTAGGCGGGACTACCGTCTGACTTCGTCCAGGTCATACCGGAGATGTCGGTGCAGGCGCGCACGTGGACCCAGGCGGGCCCGGAGATAGCCTTGCCGTCGTCGCCTACAGGTATGCCGGCGTCGGTAATCCTCGCATCGACAACCTTGACGTCGCCCGCTCCGACCACGTTCTGCGATCGACGCAGGGTGATATCTCCCCGCCAGCTATCCAGCACGGGACCACCGGCAACGGTGTCGAGCTGCTCAATCGGCGCAGCGGCATCGCCATCAAGCTTGCCCACGACAGCGTAGAAGTCATTGACCTTCGCAAGCGCCTGTTCACGTGCCAACTCGTCAGGAGTCTTGTTCGAGGTGTCCGCCCCGTCGGGACCCTCGAACGCCGGGTCACCGGTGACAGTGAGCTCTACCGCCGGATCCGCCGCGTCGGTATCGGAGCAGGCGGCCACGCCGACCAATAGGGTCGTCGCAGCCAAGGCAGCGACGGCGGTTCGGCGGATGGTGGTGTGTGCCATAGTCGTATCTCCTAGAAGAGTCCGGCGTTGCAGGGCGTACCGGGCAGTGTGTAGTCGGCTGTGACTCTCCATCCTGCTGGGTCGGGCCAAGCGGTGTTCGTCAGGATCGGCTTCCCGAGCTCGAGAACGTCGGTAGCGCGGGCCAGGCAGACGTCCATCTCGATGGTTGCGGTGCCGGGCGTAGGGATGCCGTTTTCGTCGATCGGGATGTTGTGGCGGGTGATGGTGTTCTTGAGAACCTTGACCTCGCCTGCGTTCGCCTCGATGCGATGCGCAGTGATGTCCCGCCTTGTCGATTGAAGGAAGTTGCCGGCCGCGACATTGTCGAGATCTGCGGGGTTGGCGGCGGGATCGGCGCTCAGTCGCGCGAGCACCGTGTAGTACTCGTTGACCTTCACCAGTGCGGCTTCACCGGCCTGTTGCTCGGGGGACTTTCCGGAGCCGGGTGGTCCGGTGAACGTCGGTCCGGTGTTGGTTTCGAGGGTGACCGGTTCTGGGGTCAGGATGCTGCAGCCGGCTGTCAGGCACATCGCAGCAGTGAGTGTCGCCAGTGCGGCGATGCGGCACGTCATGATGCTGCTCCGATCCGGTAGTGGCTGCCGTAGGTGGAGTCGAGCTGACTCAGGAGCATCTTGGTTTCGTGTTCGGGCTCTTCTTCAAGGGCGTCGAGCTCGGTGATCATGCGATCGATCAACCTTTGGGTGGTATTTGTGTCACCCGAGAAGTGGGTGGCGATGATCGCCGCACGCCAGCACCCTTCGTGGACAATGTCGACCTCGAGGCCCGTCTCGGCGGCGGCGTGTGCAGCCGCGAGGTCCTGGGGAACCTGTTGGCCGCGGATGTAGCGGGTGGCGAGCTCCTCGGCGACGTCGGCAACGGCGGAGATCATGTCTTGCTTGGTGTGGTCGGCCCACCCGTAAGCGGTGGGGTCATCGCTACTGAAAGGTTGACCGGTGACCAGAGCTAGTGCGGCGGATAGCCGGGCGGTGTCGACGTCAGCGGGATGGGCGTTGACGAGTTCCTGCCAGTAGTCCCAGTCGGTCGTGACGGCGTCGTGGAGCCGTTGCGGGGTCCGGCCGGTTCGATCTCCGGACTTGATGAGGGCGGGTTCACCGGTCTCGGTGTCACCGAGCCACTTACGCAGGCGAGAGAGCGCTTCGTTGCGGCGCCGGCGGAGCCGGGCCTTCGCTTCTTTCTCCTGCTCGGCTGTGCCGGTTCTGGCGGCTTCGACGTCATGGGGCCAGATTTTGCTGTCGATGTCCGCGGCGAGGACACCGCCATCCGTGGTGATGAGAAGCGCGGCGATTTCGGTCAGGCTCTTCTCTCGGCCTTCTGCCGGCCCTGGTGACGGGGGTGTGACGGCGGGTTCGCCGAGCAGCCTGATCCAGATGTGATCCGCCTCCGGCAGCACGCCTTCTGCGGTGACCTCATCCGAATCGGACGGCTCTGGTCGGTCGACGGCATGGTCGAGGCTCCCGACCACGCTGAAGGTGGCGGGATCGGAGCTGGTGATGAACTCCAGGGTCGAGAGGTCGTTGTCGAGACGGGCTGCTTCCCATCGAATGTCAGGGTTATCGCCCGTGTAGGCAACGCGAGGTTCGCGTGAGGTGGTGGTCAGTAGGTCCAGGACAGACGCGTAGCTCTCCTCATCGAGGGTGGTCACTGTGATGCCGGCCGTCGCGATTCCTGGACGAGCAAGGACGGCCGAGCCGTTGTCGTCGACCTCGAGGGTCCATTTGGCGTTGGTATGTGCGCTCTCGGTAGTCACTGCGGCGAACGCGATTCGGGGTGCGTGCCGTGCGATGCCGACGAGTAGCCCGGCCTGTGCCTCGGTCACCGGATCGGCGATCAGAACGATCTCGGGTGCGGTCAGCTCGCTGGTGGTGTACGACGTGCGTGCCTGCGCGATTGACTCGAAGTCGTTGTCCGCGAGGATTTCGGAGTCGAGTTCGAGGTGATTGGCGAGTGTCGTCAGGACCGTGTCGGCGTCCTCGGAGTGGGTGATGCGGCCGTTGTCGATTGCCTCCGGCAGGTCGGCGCAGTATCCGACGAGGTTGAGGTGGAGGCTGTCGGCGATGGGCGAGACTGCGAGCTCGACGGCGAGCGCACGCAGCACCCCGGCTGTTGCAGTCGGGGTGCCGCTGATGGCGAGGTGGCCGATCTGTTCGAGGTTGAGCAAGAGGTCGCGACCGTCGTCGCTGGTTCCGACTGCCGTCAGCGCCGGGTACGGACTGATCTCGGCCTCGGGAACGCTGCGCGGAAACAATCTCGGATCTACTGACCAGGTGGTGTCGTCGATCTGTGTCCAAGGCGCCGGGAGTGAGACCTGTTCGACGAGTCCGAGCTCGATGTCGTTGTCACCGACGAAGACCGCAAGCAGGCCCGGCAGAGCGATACCCGTGGACCTGCGGTGGTGCGCGAGGTGCCGCAATGCGATGTCGACGTGGGTGGTGGTGAGGGGATCAGCGGCGGCCGTGAGTGCCTGCTCCGCCTGGATCGCGGTTTCGGCGGGAAGGGCGATGCGCTCGCCGCGGCGGCGGCGATGTTGTTGCTTGCGGCGACGAAGAGCGAGATGCCCGGTCAGTCCAGCTGCAGCAACCGCTGAGATTCCGAGACCGATGAACACGACGTCGGATGAGCCGTCCTCGGTATCGGTCTCTGCCGGCGCGTCATTGGTGAGGAAGTCGGCAGGCATTTGAGGCTCGACGGGGTCGAGTTGCCAGTTGGGGGCGACATCCACAGGCGCGGGCGCCGGAGCGGGAGCCGAAACAGCTTCCGGAGCCGGAGCGGGGGCGGGAGCGGGGGCGGGAGCCGGAACAGCTTCCGGAGCCGGAGCGGGGGCGGGAGCCGGAACAGCTTCCGGAGCCGGAGCGGGAGCCGAAACAGCATCAGCCGGCGGCACCAAGGCCGGCGCCGGCGTAGCGTCCGCCGCCGCGGAGGCGGCGGTGGGCATGATCAATTGCTGGCCGACCGTGATCAGCTCGCCAGCCGGGGTGCCGTCGGGAGTCGTGATCTCCATGAAACGCAAAGGATCGCCGAGCTCGCGCTCGGCGATATCCCACAGGGTGTCGCCCTGCTTGACCGTATAGGCGCCGCGTACCACCTCGGGCTGGGATGCGGGCAGCTGCAGGGTCAACCCTTCGGCCAGAAACCCTGGCTCGGGGACAGCAGTCCGGTTGAGGTCCAGGATCTCGGCGTAGCGGCGGCCCTCTCCGAGATGCTGCTGGGCCAATCCCCACAGGGTGTCTCCCCGCACGGTCGTCACTGTCGGCCCCGCCGGTTGTACCGCCATTCGGGTGACCCGCGGATCCACCTGTGTCTGCGGTGACGCGCTCGGATCTTCCTGCTGTGAGTGCGGCACGTACGGAGAGGTGCTTCCCACGTCCGCAGGCTGGGTCAAGGCGGGTGCGGCGGTGGCGGTTCCGGCGGTCAGGAGCAAGAGAGCGCCGCTGACGAGGAACGTCGCCGTCCGCTGTTGTGAGCGAAGAAGGCGCAGCTTCGGCGCTTTGACGCCACGCAGTGTCGCCGCGAGTTCGAGCAGAATCGGGACGGTGAAGGTGGCCCAAGCAGCCCAGCCAACAAGGGGAAGAAGGGCGATGAGAAGACTGCCGTCATCTGGACTCGCGAGCAAACCTTCGAAATCCGACCACGGTATGTCGAGCGGATTGCCGCGCAGCGCCCAGAGCGCGGCCGGGATCCCGGCGACAAGCATCACCAGGATCAGGAGGTAGCCGAGTCCGGCAAGGCGGGACCGCGCGGCGTTTGCGCTCACGGAATGTACACCTCCCCGGCGTTGGTGCGGTTGAGATTCACAGCGGCCGTACCGACGAGCAGTTTCGTTCTGGGGTATGGCAGAAGTTTCGAGTTGTAGACGATGCGGGTCGTGATCAGGAGGGTGCGCGGGCCGGTGGGGATCACGTCGCCGTCGACGCCGGCCTCGAACAGGTATCTCTTGGCGGCTGCGGTCGCGCGGACCGGGTCGACGACCGTGTCGATGCCGCGGGCGCTCACCGATCCGATGATCTGCTGACCGGCTGCTCGGGCAGCATCCTCGGCGACGTTGTCGGCTCGCTGGTCGGCGGTGAGCATGCCGCCACCGTCGACGATCAGTCCCCAGACGAAAAAGATCAGGACAGGGGCGAAGACCACCGTCATCAGGGTGACGGCACCCTTGTCGCGGTGCTCCTCCGGCAGGCGGGAGGCGAGTCGCTTACGCAGGGCGTTGGTCATCGTGTGCGCTCCCGGTAGGTATCGATCGGCGAGATTGCGGTAGCGGTGACGGTGCGGGCACCATTGACTCCGGGCCATCCAAGTGCGTCGAAGGAGACCTGGCAGGTCACGGTGACCTCGACCGTGGCGGGGACACCAGGTCTGGTGCGGAAGCCGCTGGTATCGGCGTTGACGTTCATGGTGGCGCACTTGAGGCCTTGTCCGTCCATGCTGCCGGCCGCTGCTTGGTACGCCAGCGGGGTGGCGGTGGCGATGGTGCGGGCGAGTGAGGCTGCACGGGCACCCTCGGTGGCGGCGTGTTCAACCTTCTGGTGCGCCTGTCGGTTGACGCCGTACGCATACATCCAGCCCAGGAGCAAGATCAGGATGACGGTTGCGAGGCACAGCTCGATCGTGACGTCGCCCCGGTCATCTCGGCGGGCGTGGGATATCCATCGGGTGCCTCTCATCCGATTCCTCCCGGGTTGGTGACGCGTTCAGTCGGTTTGGTGTGGTTGACGACGATGGGGAATTCGAGACCCGGGACGAGGGAAGGGGCCTTTCCGGTGATGTTGACGGTTGTTTCGCGGATGTTCTTGCTGACGAGGACAACCGGGATCTGCAGGTCACCGGCGCCTGCCTGGGCGATGCAGGCATAAGCGGCAGCTGTTCCGAGCGCTTGGTTGCCGTACTGGGATCTCGTGTTCTTCAGTGCCTTTTCGGCGCAGCTGTTGGCGACGTCGCGGCCGTGGAAGAACAGGGCGGTTTGCAGCAGGACCGAAAAGATCAGAAGGAATGCGACCATCGCGATGACCGTGACGAGCGTCGCCGGGCCTCGGTCATCGCGGCGCCATCGGTCGATCAACTGTTCCAGTGTGACCATGGTCTGCTTTCCGATAGTTGTTGGACGGCTGGCTTTTCAGGACGGAATAGGGATATACGGCCACGGCCAGGAATCGATTCCGAGCTGCACAAGCAACGCAGCGACCGCCACCATCGCAGCGACCTGGAAGGCCCTCACGAGGTATGTCACGTACTCACCGTCTCTCCAATCGATGCAGCGCTGTCTGATTTCAGTCGGGGATTGCGTTTGCGCGGGACATGATCTTGCGGACGACGATTGCACCGGCTGCGGCGGCGGCGCCGACGACCAAGACGGCCAGGAAGACGTATTCGAGGGTGGAGGGTCCGCGGTCTGAGTCTTTGCCGCCGGCGCGGTGGAGGAGGGTGCCGGCCAGTGCGGCGATGAACATCATCGTGAGGGTGATGTAGGAGGTCACGGCCTCGCGGGCGGTGCGCCGGGTGGTGGTAGCGACGGTGGTGATGCTCATGGTGGGCTCCTTGTGTTTGGTCGATGTGTAGCAGGTGAGCTGGACTGGATGATCGTGGCCGGCCAGGCTCGGCGGTCTGGGCGTCTCGCTCCTTTCGCGGCGCGGGAGGCGCAGCGTCGAATCGGATTAGCCGGTGATGATGGTCAGTGCCGGGATGAGCAGCAGCATGATGAACAAGCCGGCGAGTCCGGCCAGCGGCATAGCCAGCTTTTCGGTGGCCTCCGCTGCCGCACCCTGTTCTGCGCTGGCCTGAGCGGATCGCAGGCCCGCGGCCTTTGCCCGCAGTGATGCGTAGACGGATGCGCCTTTGTCTCCGGTCATGTTCATGATGTCGGCCAGGTCGCCCAGCTCGGTCAGGCCGAGCTCATGGGAGACGCGTGTCAGGGCATTCCACGGGGCTTCGCCGGAGCGCCCGGCTTCGTACAGTTCCTCGTCGAGGCGCAGGAACACCCATGAATCTCCCACCTGCGCAGCGCGCTCGAGGCTCTGGGTGGTGCCGATTCCACCGCGTCGGCACAGCGCGACGAGATCGATGTAGGAGCTCAGTGCCTGCGCGAACTCGGCTCGTGCCGCGGTTGCCCGGCGTCGGATCTCGATGTCGGGGATGAGGAAGAGCAGGAAGGCGGTCGCAATCGACAGGATGGCCGGGATGGACCATCCCAGGCCGACCCCGAATGCAGTCAGGACGAGGTTGAGGAAGGGGAAGATGAGCAGTCCGAGCAGTGCTGCGACGAGCTTTTCCCCGAGTACGTGGGCGGGATCTCGGTGCAGCAGGGCGAGATCGGCGTTGGGGAGCGTGAAGAATTTGCTGTCCTGCAGGTAGGGGTGGACCCGGATGCCGAGTTTGTTCGCCATCCCGTCGATCAGGGAGGTTCCGGCTGTCGACGTGCGCTCCGGGGCCGGTCCGGACAGGCGCGACATGGCATCGCTGAGTGCGGGTTGTGCGCGCATGAAGTAGAGGGCGACCAGGTAGATGCCGATTGTTCCGACGCTCGTGTAGAGGATGACCGTCATCTGAATGCTCATCGCTGCGCTCCTACGAGGTCGGTGCGGTTGACGCGATCATTGGTGCCGATAAAGCGGGGGTAGGTCGGCGGTTTGGTGGCCTGCTTCATCCAGTACAGGTCGGCCGCGAACAGGGTCAGCAGGATCAGTAGCACGATCTGCATTCCGCCCGACTTGTACGGTTCCATGAAGTTGGTGAACAGGAACGCTGCCGCGAGTGTTGTGATCGCGATGATGGTGACCCATTTCGCCTGTGTACGGCTGGATTTTCGGTCGGCCTCGGTGCGGCGTCGGCGCGCGACCATGTCACCGACGTCTTCGGCGAGGCCTTCGAGCACGGCTGCAAGTCCAACGCCCCGCAGTTGCATGCTCAGTAGCAAGGCGCCGCAGATCTTGTCGCCGACACTGTCGTTGAGGTCCGAAGCGAAACGTGTGATCGCATCCGCCGGAGGGACGTTGTTGCGCAGGCGGCTGATGAACGCCGTGATCTCCTCCCGCAGCGCCTCCGGGATCGGAGTGGAGATGATGGTGTGCTCGATTCCCGAACCAGCCTTCATGCTGCTGGACAGGTTGCGGGCCCACTCATCCATGGCCGCCAGCCGACTGATCTGCTGTTCTGCTTCGGGACGGCCGAGCAGGTACGGCAAGCCGACCAGCAGCGCCGGGACCAGAAAGAGGGTGAAGAGCCAACCCGAGAGGGACGACACGACGATGCCGGCGGCGAAGCCCACGACGAGCAGGATCTGGGTGCTACGCGGGATTTTCGACGAGCTGCGGCGCCGGCGCTGACGCGTGGGCGTGGTGGGATCGCGGCGGTCTTTCCATCCCATGACGATGCAGGCGACCCCGGCGCACAGCAGCAGTACCAGGAAGATGCCGATTTGCTGATACATCACGCCACCTCTTCATCGTCGTAGAGGTCGCGTTCTTCGTCGAAGTGGCGAAGGCTGTCGCTGGGGAGGTGGATTCGCTTGAATCCGCCGGCGAGCAGCTTGCGGAGCAGAGGTTGTGGAATGGATCCGAATTCTCCTGTGCCGTCCGAGTATCCCCGGTAGATCGTGGAGAAGGACGGCTTCTTGTCGTCGCCGGGCTCGACGTAGACGACTTCGTCGACGTAGCGGACCGAGGTGCGCGACCCTTCGCCATCGACGCGGACCTTCGTGCCGAGTTGGACGATCAGGTCGATGTGCTCTGCGAGCTGGCGTTCGACGTAGTCCACCGTCGCGTTCATCGGGGGTTCGGTCGCCAGGTTCACCAGACGGTCGACTACACCGCGAGCGGTGTAAGCGTGCGTCGTGGATAGCCCTCCTCTGGCCGTCTGCAGTGCCTTGAGAAGAGCGAGGATCTCGTGACCGGCGACCTCACCGACGATCATGTAGTCGAGCTGCTGTCGCACGAACTCGTACAGGATGTCCGAGAGGGTGTAGCTGCCGGCGAGCTCGCCGTCTGCACCGCGTTCTCCGCCGCCCAGGATTGTCTCGGCGTCGACCACGAAATCCTCGCGGCCTGGCAGTTCGTCGATGAAGAGTTCCCGTTCGGTTTCCGCGATTCCGATTCGCGTCTGCAGAGGAAGCGCATTGGCCAGTGCACGCGTGAAGGTCGTTTTTCCGAAGCCCATTCCGCCGCCGGTGACCACCGAGGCACCGCCACGGACCGCGCACGAGAGGATGGTCGCGAGCTCGATCGGCATCATCCGATGTTCGACGGCGAGCTGATCGAGGGCGATGTTCTTGAGGCGGTGGATGCGAATTGCCACCGAGGGCCGTTTGACCGAGTAGCCCATGACCGACAGTCGGTGGCCTCCGCGCATTGTCAGACGCAGTGACGGATTGAGCCGGGAGAATGGCCGGCCGCCGTTGTCGGCGCGTGAGGCCAGCAGTCCCATCCACTCGAGGAGTTCCTCGGGGGTGTCGACGACTGGGTCGCGGTGTTCATAGTGTCCGTCGGGGAACTTGACGTAGACGGCCGCGCCGTTGAGGAAGATGTCGGTGACGTGCGGCTCTTCGACGAGTTCCTGCAGCGGGCCCAGGTTGAACTGCGCGTCGAAGATGGCCTTGATCAGGGCTTCTTCTTCGACGAGTGTGAAGGCTTCGCCGCCGGAGTTGATGGTCTTCTGGACGTGGTTCTTGACCAGGCCGGTGATCGTCTCACGGCCGAACTCGCGTTCTTCCTCCTCGGTGAACGGGGCGAAGTATTTGCCGGCGTTCTTCGGGTCGTGGCGCTCGCGGTCACGCGCTGACCGGTAGTCACGCAACAGTTCCGCAGCTTCTTTCTGCAGAGCGCGGACCAGGGCGCGATCGACCTTGACCTTCGCGGCGGGCGGCACGGACCGTCGCGCAGTGCCGCTGTGCCCATTGGTGCTGGCCGGTGGCAGTTCGTGTAGGTGAAGCGATCGAAACGGATCAGTGTCGGGGAGCGTGATTTCCGATACCGAACTGCGGCCCCCGCCTGCGAGGTCGGCGTCCGGGATCGGGGCTGAGAAGAAGGGAAGTTCCGTGATCTTGTTCTGCGGAGGCTGAGTCGCGTCGTCGGAGTTCATCGACGTTCTCCTGTCAGTGTCGGCAGCGCAGCATTGAGCGCGGGACCGGACTTCCAGTCCGCCTGATGGCTCACCGCGAATTTGGTGATCTTCGGCCAGGTACTGCGGTGGAGGGTGTGCAGGTAGATCGAACGGCGACGGCGCCATTTGCTGATGGACAACCCGTCCGAGAAGACCTTGGCGTCATCGGAGTCGGGCAGCACTGCGATCACGTCAAGGCCGGTGACTTTCGTGACTTCCTCTGCGTTATAGGGGGAATCACCGATCAGGATCAACCCCAGACTTGCCCGTGATTGCACCGCGGAGAGCTGCTGTCGCAGGGCGTTCTGCGAGGCGCGTAACGCTGCGATTGCCGTTCGCTCAGTGCGGGTGACGATTGCGATCGTTGTCGCGTTGACGATCAATTCGACCGGAGCGCCTCGTTGCCCGATCCGGCCGGCGTCGACGATCACGTTGGTGTCGTCGACGCTCAATCCGGCCAGGTGGACACCCAACGGTCCCCACACGGGCCGCATCGCATCTGTCTGGGCGGAGTGGACCAGCCCCGGGAGCAATGACACCGACGATTCCGGGATCTGGATGAGTTGCTCGGTCAGAGCAGCCTTGAGGCGCCCATGACGATTCGCGTCGACGAGATTGATCAAGGAACGATCGTGATAGTGGTTACCGAGCATGTATCCGGCCAGGACCGGCGAGGACCCGATGGCATCCGCTTCGACGAGCAGAGTCCGGTCGGTCGGTGAGTTCAGGGCCAGCGCGAGCGCCGTGGTGCTCACACCGGGTGAGCGTGAGGCGGATGTCAGTGCGAGAAACATCGCCGATCACCGCACTCGGTTGTCGAGGACGATCGCGACACGCTTGGTTGCGCCGCGGGCGGCGACCCAGTTGGCCTCTGCCTCGGGCACGAGCAGGTTGAGCGTTGTCTCGCCGGCTTCGGGGATCTCCTTGGTGGAGTACACCTGCGCCTTCGTGTTGATCGGGCCCTGTACGGGCGGGTCGTCCTGGTCGCGTGGTGTGTCCACGACACGGACCATGTCACCGGGGACGATCTGCTCGGAGGGGAGGTGGCTGTAGCTCACCGTGATGCCGACCATCGTGAGGCCTTCCCCGGGAACAACCTGATCGGTGATCGCGGACGGGAGCAGGACGGTGCCGGCCGGCAACCGGGTGCTGGCACTCATTCCTACGACGCGGCCGCGTTCGCTGGCGGGCAGCGCACCGAGATCGGCATCGACGTTGACCGATTTGGCGGCCAAGTCCTTGGACTCGATGGTCTCGCCTTGCTGCACCTCGTTCGTCAGGACGAGCACATCGGTGGTTGCGCGCATCGCGTTGACCGCGGTGAGCATGCCGATCACTGCCACCACGACGAGTGCGACACCGATCGCCAGGTAAATGGGGCGTCGACGGACGCGCGCGCGGGTATTCAGATCGGGTGGGTCGTCCTGATCTGCGCCGTTGTGCGCCGGGGGCAGGTCATCCCCGGACGAGCGGAGCTTGTCGATTTTCTTGGTCAGCAGGGATGCCATGTGGTGGTCCTTCACAGTGGACGTGTGGACATATCGGACACTTTCGTACGGCGAACAGTAGAGAGCGACCTGGACAAGTTCGCTGCGACCACGTCACCTGCAAAGCTCCGACGGACTGGTGACGCCATCCGGTGCGACTGGTCCGGTGCGTGTGAGGGCGCCGCTGGGCGCGTGAACCAGCTGCGTTGCGTGGCGGATTTCGGTGGGGCGGCGACCGTGTTGCTCGCTATGGCGGTAGTGCACGCCGTTACGTTTTCGCCGGTATGTACATGAAAACCTGTGCGTCCAGCGATATCCCGACCTCGGGTGCCGGAAGCGACGGTTTCAACAATCCGGCGTTGGGCAAACTGTGCGGCATGCCGTTGACCGACTACTTCTACTGCCCCGTATAGACAGTCGGGTTCGAAATGGTCCGTGTAAACATTCCCGCGGCCCGTTTTGGGAGTCTCTGCTTGGGCCGACCATCGCCTCAGCACGACTAGCGATCCGTGCCGTGCCACGTCGAGCACGAGTAGCCGAACGCCGAGCACCGTCCCCGTCGATCGCACACGTGAACCCCATTGTGCTGCACGTGGCATAAACGCTTTCCCCTCCGCAACCCGCCTGGGCCCTCCCCCTCGGCGCGACTGTCGACCCGCACTTGTCTGCCTGCCACGCAGCTGTGAGTCTTCTGGGAAAACATTCCATCAGGTCAAGAACTGCGTTGTCCAGCAGGGGGGTAACACTCAAGAGTGTTACCTACAAGGCTTGACATTCCCCGGGAGTAGGGTATTGCCGCTGCATTCGCTATCGGAAAGGCCAAGCAAATGGACTCGATCAGTCCGCCGAGTCTCGGTGATTTCATTCGTGCTCGACGCACCAGGGCAACGCCGAAGCACCCGGATGGTATGACTCGGGCCCAACTGGGCGAAAAGATCTATTTGAGTGTCAGCTACATCGCGCGGCTGGAAGGAAACGTTAAGGACGCGAGTCCTTCTCCACAGGTTCTCGACGCCACCGCCAACGCACTCTGTCTCGATGATGCAGAACGTCGGCACCTTTTCAATCTGGCACGGCGAACACAGACTGAGCGTGAGGACACCACGACACCCTGGACGATCGCCGACTATCGGACACTGATTACACCGGACATGAAGACCGCCATCGCGGCGCTGAACCCACACCTGGTGGCGTACCTCGACGAACGCTGGAATGTCATCGACTGTAACTCGGCGTACGACAAGGCGTTCCCTGGACTGGTCGACGAGGGAAACGTGTTGCGCTGGTTCTTCTCGACTCCGGCATCAATGAAGGTCATGGTGGAGTGGGAGGCGGAAGCCGCCTTGACCGTCAGCTGGTTCCGAGCGTTGATGGGTCGCTACTACAACCCCGACTGGGCGGTGGAAACCCTCGAAGAGTTGAGCGCGTTCCCTCTCTTCCGCCAATTGTGGTCACGCGAAGAAGTTCGGTTCGGCCGGCACCAGCCGTTCATGCACCTCCGCGACGCCGAGAGTGGTGAGCATTACAGCGTGCACGTACAGGTCCACACGGAGATGCGGGGCAAGTATCCGCTGCAGATGTACCTCGGAGTGCGCCTCCCCGCCTCCTGAACTAGCGGAGCGCCTTGACGAACGCAGCGATCGCCGCGTTGACCGGCTCGGGGTGTGTCCAGTTTGCGGCATGGCCGGCCACCGGGATCGTGACAACTGGCGCAGCACCGGGAAGACCTGCTTTGAGCTCGTCCGCCTTCTCTGCGGGCGCTGACAGGTCATTTTCCCCACGGATGATCAACGCCGGAACGTCAATGTCGGAGAGTCGGTCCACGACGTCGTCGCGTTCTATAAGGCACTCCGCGGCTGGCCGGACAGCCATGCGATCGCTGCTGTTCCATTTGCTGATCCACGACGTCCAATCCGCAGGTTCTCCACCGATCAATTGGGGGGCAAGTGCGCTGGTGAGCGGTTCGAGTGGCTCTGTGCTGCACCACTGATCGAACAGGACGCGGTATCCGGACTTCTGCTCAGGAGTACAGGCTGAGGCTTCCGTGTCGAGCAAGATCAGAGCCGTCGTACGCTCCGGTGCGAGGAGTGCTGTGCGCAGCGCGGTATAGCCGCCCTGGGACATGCCCCCGATGATTGCCTTCTCGACGCCGAGGTCGTCGAGGACGGCGAGGGCGTCACGTGCGAGGTCCCAGTATGTGAACGGCATACCCGCATCGGTGGTCTTTCCGTGGCGGCGCGCATCCCAGGTCACAACCCGGAGGTCCGGGGATAGATCGCGCACCTGGGGCGCGAACATGGATGAGTCCATGAAGAACCCGTGCCCGAGTAGAAGTACAGGCCCCTCTCCCCCACTGTCGGTGTAAAAAATGTCGGCGTCGGGCGTTGTCACTGTCGGCACGTAGCCGATCCTAGGGTGAGGTGACTATCCCTGGTCCAGGCGATCCTCAAGGAGCGCTGTTGCCAGTGCCCCTTTCAGAGGTTGCCGCTCACTCTCAACAAGACCCTCTCGCCACAACCTGCGGAGACTATCGACGCGTTCTGTCGAGTATCCGTGATCGGTGGGGCTTCTCTGTTCGGGGGCCGCCCGCGACTGGGTGCGTTCGGTTCGTCCATTGAGCGCGGGCGATCCAGCATCGCGCTACCGCGGAGTCCCCTGCACAGGCGGCGAGGGCCTCGAATGCCAGTGCTATCGCGACTGTGAACTCGGGGTGCGTTTCGTCGAGGCATTCGAGTGCGATGTCGTTCGCCGCCGAAAGTGCCAGATAGGCGGCCTCTGAACTGGTTACGGCCGAGCCGTGGGCCAATCTCTCCGTGGCCTCGTACGCCGCGCGCCACGCGTCGGGGCTGAGCGCCTTCGTTTCCGATGTTCGGCACATACCGGCGACGCGCTTGAGTTCGTGGAGTACATCGTCGCCGGCGGCCGGGAGCCTGCCGGTCAAGCCCCAGTCTGAGTCGAGCACGTCGGCGAACCAGCACCAGCGAGCGAACTCCGGCGCGTCGTCGAGCGCGAGTTCAACGGTTCCGGACGCCAGCTGCATCACTGCATCGACGACCGAGATCTCGTTGAGAGCGGAAGAAAATGACTCACGCATGATCCGTTTCCCGTCTCCGTGTCCCGAAAGGGACGTGAGGGTCAAGCGCAGGGTTGAAACTTGTTGTGGTAATTGCCAAACGCCGCACTGCGGAGCGTGCACGACCGAGGTCAGAGCGTTGTCAACCAGCACTCGACGGCGCGCTTGGCAGCGTCGGTTGGATCGGCGAGGTCGACCGCAGTGGTGGCATCGACCCCCTCGGTGCGCTCCCAGCTGCCGTCGTCTCGTTGGTGGTCGACGATGGCCCAGATTTCGACCGTGGCTTCATGCTCACCGCGGGTGATGAGCCGAAGAGCCGGGACGAATCCAGGGCAGAGGTTGCTGAGGGCGATGTATGTGCGGTCCTCGTCAACGGCGAGGTCAAGGTCGTTGTGATCGTTCGCGTCGTGGGCGGCCGCAATGAACGCCGTGTGGAAGTCCTCGGGGATTTCTATGAGGGCCATCGGGTCTGGTCTCCTTCAAAAAGGTCGTGATCTGGGGTGCACAGCAATGCCTCACACGATCGCCGGCGTCAACAGGTATCAGCGAACTGGAACAAGGCCTGCCTGGTCGACCGGGTCGGGGTGCCGATGCCTGTTCGGCGAGGCGATGCCATCGTTGACGCGAAGGGGTGCGACCCCGACGACAGCCGCCATCGCTCATCTGAGTCAGGCCAATTCTGCTCGGCACCTCAGCTCTCGTTGAACCCGACCGGCAGGCCGGCCGCCATAGCTTCGAGCGCCGGGCTATCGGCCAGCTCCCTGGCACCCCACCTTCCGGCGCTGAACGAGCACAGTCGATCGTTGCCTCGTGGAACTGTGTGCTTGCCGTGAAGGCGCCGGTCCAGCGGCGCCTGATCGCACTCACTCGGTTGGCGGAAGCCCGCGCAGGCGCGTTCACCCTGGAGCCGGCGGGTGACTGTGACTCGGCGGCATCCGACGTAGCTGCTGCTTCTCGCGGAGAGTCAGAATCGGGTGCGTCTGTCAGATCGGCCGCGGCAGCGACTGCGGCAGTCTCGCCCGTTCCACGCTCCCCCGTAGGCGCGTCGGTCGGGGTCGACGTCTCCGCCGTGGAATCGGAACCGGCGACGTCCGTCTGGACGAGAGCTCGGCGGTACCGGCTCAGCTCCGTCACGGCCGAGTCGTACTTGATGGCGAGCTTGTCCGCGAGGAGGCTCGGTGACCAGCGCTGCTCGTAGGCCATCCGAATGATTTCTCGTCGTTCGCAGTTGCGCATGGGGACTTGTTCGCCGCTCAGGCGACGAACGATGACGACCTCGTCGGCCGCGACCGCTCCCGTGGCCCGCTCGCGCTGGTGACTACGCGCCTTAGGATTGTCGATCTCGTCGTCGTCCCATCCGAGAGGCGGCACCAGTCCTTCTGCGCGTGCTTGTTCACGGAGGTCGGCGTCAGGTCCGGGGCGCATGGAAAGCTCGTCGTAGATCTCGTCGACCGCTTCCCACAGCTCGCTCGGGATGAGACCTTTTTCCGGCATCGAGGTGACGACGTCGACCTCGACGTTCAACCGGTGAGCGAGGCTCGGATCGCCGTAGCCCATGGCGTTGAGTGCGCGCAGTCGGCGGCGAGCCCCCACTGCTGGGGTCAGATCACGCCCACTGCTCGGGTGAAAAGTGATCGAGAGGATCGCGTCCGCGATGGCGGAGGTGGTCGTGCGAGTCGAAGTGCTCCTCAGCGACCGGACTATCGCGACCGGCACAGAGGCCAGGTCAGCGATCAGAGCGGTCGTCATGCCAGCGCACATCAGGGCATTGATGTGGTAGCGCACATCGACCGTGTCGACAGATGTATCGACGTGACGGGCAGGTGTCCAAGCCTGCCCGTCACGTCCCCCTAAACCCGACTGTCGCGATGTCTGGAACCACCCGTCGTCGCGACTGGGCAAAGCAGACCGGGCGGGGAATCCGGCTGCATTCAGTCTAGCTAGCTGAGCGGCGCATACGGACGAGCGTGCGTCGCGTCGATGCGCAGAAGTCTGAGACAAGGGTGGGGCAGCTGAAACGGTAGTCGTCATCGGATGCTCTTTTCCGTTTAGCGGCTGGTCAGGCCGCATGTACGTGGGAACTGTTCGTACTCGAGCGCACCGGGTTCGAGTTCAGCGAGTGATCGTCAGCGCTGCACCGCATCGCATTTACCACTGGCATTTAAACCCGGTATACAACAATGGTATCTACATCTTCAATAGGATGTCCAGCGATGAACGGAAAATCGCAGTGAGAGCGCCCCTGAACGGCTTCAAGCCCCAGGCCCTCGAAGACGCGCGCACTACTGCCGGAATTACGCGCGGCGACCTTTCCCGCGCAATAGGCGTCGACCCGACCACCATCCACAACTGGGAAACCTCGCGAACGCACCCTCAGCCCGACCACCTCGCCCGGGCCGCCGAAAAGCTGGGAATACCCCTCGACCGCCTCGTCGTCGTCCCGGAAGACAGTCGGACCATCGCCGACCTGCGGAATCTTGCGGGATTGACGCAGAAACACGTCGCAAACCGAACCGGACTCAGCACCACCACCATCGGCCGAATCGAGCGGGGCGAAGGAAGCCTGTCCGATCGACACGCCACAGCAATCGCTGAGGCTCTGCACCTGGAAGAACGCACAATCCGCGACGCATTCCTCCGCGCACGGAATCGACCGCTTCCTTCTCGATAGCTCGGCAACAATCACCCCCGTACTCATGCACTGTCCCCGCGGCGCAACCGCTGCTGCCGGCGACGATCGAGCGAGCGCCGCGCTCCGCTGAGAGCCAGAGTCGCAGCGAGCACCAGAACTGCCGCGACGATGATCAGCCGGCGGAAGTCGAGGCCGGCACCTTCCGTGCCAGGGATAGTCACCAGCGGTGATGCCGAGGCCGCAACGATGAGATCGTGAGCGAGCAGCCACGCAGTTGCCTTGGTCGACATCGCTGGAAGAGCCGCGACAAGGAGGCCCAGAATCAATGGGGCCACCATCAACAAAGAAAGTTGATCCTGGTCAGAAAGGCCTGCGGCACTCTGTACAGGTTGAACGGACCGCTGCGGCTGAGTCGGGTGCATAGAAAAATCTCCTCCTGAAATGGGCTTCTATCAGGAGGAAGATCCGATCGAGCAGCCTTGAGTGACAGACGTAGGCATCTTTTTCGAAATGCCCAGATACATGAGTTCCCGTGCCACTCATCCCAAGAAGACTGGGGGAAGCGGCGGAGGGAAAACACGGAGGGAAGACCCCTGCACCGCGACCACTCGTACGACTCGACCGCCCGCGTAGACAGGCCGGGCCGCAGGTTCGTAGGCTCCAGGACGCCACGCGTATGTACGGGCGGCGGATGAATGGAAGAGGGGATACTGCGGCATGGCAGTGGATGTGTTCGTCAGCTTCGACTACGACAACGACGCGCGACTGAAGGATCTACTAATCGGGCAGGCCCGACACGATGACTCGCCGTTCGAGGTGGCGGACTGGTCCATCAAGACAGCAAGTCCCGGATGGCGCGACGATGCTCGGAGTCGGATCCGGAGAGCGGATCAGGTGATCGTGTTGTGCGGAAGGAATACCAGCAGCGCCACGGGTATCGACGTCGAGATGAGAATCACGCGTGAGGAAGGAACACCTTACTTCCTCCTCGCCGGCTATCAGACAGGCTCGCTCAAGCCATCGGCCGCACTATCGACCGACAAGCTCTACAACTGGACATGGCCCAATTTGAAAGCCTTGATCAACGGTGCCCGGTAGCGATAGTCTCCCTCCCTCAGAGCTTCTCGATGTATACAAGCTCGCAGTGGAGATGGCGGACCGGGTATCGGCACGGCGAGGTCTGGCGAACCAGTTCTATCTCTCTCTTGAGACCTTGATCCTTGGTGTACCCGCACTGCTACAGGTTTCGGACAACGGCCCCGCTCTCGGGGAAGGACGCGCATCGATCCTGTCGATACTCGGGATCGTCGTCGCACTCGTATGGTGGCTCCAACTCCGCAGCTACCGGCAGCTCAACAAGGCAAAGTTCGATGTCATCAACAGCATCGAGGGCGAGCACATGACAATCCGAATATTCTCGGACGAGTGGAAGTCCCTGAAATCGGACCACGTGGAGAGGTGGAGGCCGCGTTACGCCGAACTCGGAACTGTTGAACGGGTTGTTCCAGGCATCTTCGCCGCGATGAACCTCGCAGTACTCGTGTTGGCGGCCCGGACGTGAACTACATCGACCGCGTAGCCGCGATGATCGAAGACACGCTCGATCCTTCCTACAGGCCGGACACACACGGCGCCGACCTCTACCGGCTGTACGCGATCCTCGCTCTCGGACAAGGCATAAACACCAGGCTCGCAGACGTCCATAACGCCTGGTCCGTATGGATGATCACTCAAAAACCCGAGCACCCAGCGATCGTCCCTTTTGACGAACTCTCCGAGGAAAAGCAGAGCGAAGACGCTCCCTTTCTCGACGCGATCCGAAAGGTCTCGTCACAATTAGCTCACGAGTAGGGGTTCACGAGGCGGACTTCCGCTCCTGCTTAACGAGAACCATCGGGCGCGACCGGAAGGCCGGGGCATACCTCCATATAGTCAACGTCTGGCGAGACCCAGTCGTCCCATTGTTGGTGGCTGATGTTGTAAGTGAGCTTGGCGCACAATTCCTCTGGCCATGTCTCGGGGCCGGGCCAGACCCGAAGGGTGCCATCCACGCCACCGGAGACAATTTTGCGAGAATCAGAGGTGATCGCGACGCTCGTCACCGCTCCCGCGTGTCCGGTCATCGGTGGGCCGATTGGTTGACTAGTGGTCGCATCCCAGACGCGCACGGTTCCGTCCCAGCTCCCCGAGACGATGCGGTTACCGTCCGCGGTGAACGTCACCCCTACCACCCTCTCCTGATGCCCAACCATCGTCGGACCGATCTGCTCACCCGTCGTGGCGTCCGATACCCGCACCGTGTTGTCTCGGCTGCCGGAAACAACGCGCTGGCCATCTGGGCTGAACGCCACGCTCCACACCTGGCCAGCGTGTTCAGCCATCGGCGGGCCGATCTGCGCTCCGGTAGTCGCGTCCCACACCCGCACAGTGCCGTCATAACTACCCGAGACAATGCGCTGACCGTCCCGACTGAACGCCACACCGGTCACCTCATTCTCGTGTCCGGTCATCGTCGGGCCAACCTGCTGACCGGTAGTCGCGCCCAACACTCGAACCGTGCCGTCGACCCCGCCGGAGACGAAGGTTTGCCCATCGGGGCTAAATGCGATTTTGGGAGAGCGGGCCACCTGTGGACCGATCTGCTGGCCAGTGGTCGCATCCCACATCTGCATGCCTTTGTAACTGCCAGAGCCAATACGGCGACCATCCGGGCTGAACGCCACGCTGGTCACCGATTCCGGTTGCCCGGTCATCGATGGACCGATCTGCTGGCCGGTGGCCGGATCCCACACCCGCACGGTGTCGTCACTACCGCCGGAGACAACACGACGCCCGTCCGGGCTGAATGCAACAGCATCTACCGGTCCCTGGTGCCCGGTCATGGGTACACCCATCGGCTCGGGTGTTGCATCCCATACAGGCACTGTGCGGTCGTTGTAACTCGTCGAGACGACGCGCTCCCCACCCGGGCTGAACGCCAGACCCCCCACCGAGTCTCCGTGCCCAATCATGGCTGGGCCGATCTGCTCGCCGGTGGCCGCGTCCCAAATCCGCACGGTACGGTCGCGGCTGCCGGAGACTATGCGCTTCCCATCCGGACTAAACGCGAAATTGGTTACTGGCTCCTGATGCACCATCGGTGGACCAACAGGCTGACCGGTAGCCGTATCCCACACCCGCACCGCCGTATTCGAAAGCTGCACCGACCGTTCGTCCCTCGTATCTACGTCGTCAGTTCCGAGGGCGCGTTGCCCGTCTGGGCTAAGTTTCGCGCTCCAACCTGGTCCTTGGCGCCCGGGCACTGGAAGGGCTACCGCGTTGCCGGTGGCAACGTCCCACTGACGCACCGTGCGGCCAGCAGCTCCGACGATTTGTTGCCCGTCCGGACTGAACGCCACACTCCCGCCCCCCCAGCGCATCGCCGGGCCGATCTGCCGGCCGGTGGCTACGTCCCACTGACGCACGGCGTCTTTGGTGTCTGGGTCATACGGACCCTGACCCGTGATGTACTCCTCACCGCTGGAGACTATGCGCTTCCCATCAGGGCTGAACGCCACGTCGTACACCAAACCCTGGTGTCCGGTCATCGCCGAACCGATCTGTAGCCCGGTGGCGACGTCCCACTGACGCACGCTCTTGTCGTTACTGCCGGAGACTATGCGCCTCCCATCCTGACTGAACGCCACGCTGCCCACAATCCCCTGGTGTCCGGTCATCGCCGAACCGATCTGCAGGCCGGTGGCAATGTCCCACTGGCGCACGCTCTTGTCGTTACTGCCGGAGACTATGCGCCTCCCATCCGGACTGAATACCGCATTCGTCGGACGTCCAACCGGCTCGATAACCTTGAGTAGGTAGCGGCGAGCGATCACAGCATCAAGGAGGGCGCCCTCATTCGAACTCGGCGCGAGGGCCTGGGCGGCGAGCACCTGTTGCAGCCCGCGGGCATCGCTGGGACGGATGCCAGCGAGCATGGACTGCGACTCGGCCGCCAATGCGAGAGCTATCGCCTGATTGCGCTGGTGTATTGCCTCTTGCCGCTGATCGATCGCGGACTGTCGTTGAACGATCGCGACCGCTGCAGCGATAAGAGCGATGACGGTCAGTACAACGAGACCAGCGACCGCGACGCGCCGCACACGGCGGTACCGGCGCAACTCTCGCAGATCATCGCTCGCCAGTTCGTACTTAGGCTTGCCATGGATGGGGGCGGCCAGGTCCGTTACCTTCTCGCGGAAGATCGCTGTCTGGGGATCCCACGGCGAATCCTCAGTGACATCGACGTAAAAGGGCTCAGCGGCAAGGGCGCCCGGTTGCGTCAGCACGGGGAGAGCAACATCGGACTTGTCCGGATCAAACCTGCCAGTCGTTTCATCCCACGTGAGGTGGCCAGCAACCACGACAAACATCAACTGATCCGGCCCTCGCTGCTGGAGCCAGTACGTGACCTCCTTGTTGACCCAGACGGAGGCCACCGAGTCCGGGGAAAGCACCACAATCAAGTAGCGGGAACGATCCATCGCCTCACAGACCTTGCCCCACAAGTCGGGGCTGGCGGTGACGTCCGTGGCATCACGAAACACCCGTAGAGCATTCAATCGGCCCAATTTCCGACCGATACGGTGCAAGCCTTTCTGAATACCAGCAGCAACAGGCCGATCATGGTGGGTGTAGGAGATGAAGGCGTCGTAGTCGAACTCCCCTAGGTGTTCGGTCTCTCGGCTCCGCGGCGGTGTCGGTAAAGCCGAACGCCTCACTGTCCGAGTCCGTTTGGGTGTCACCCGATTTACGGTCATCGTACGACCTTCCCTTACTCCCAACGAGGAAGCACCAGGGCTTCTCGACCCCAGTCCGACCGTTGACCGAGTGAAGAAGAACAAGAAGTCACACTGACTTTGGGGGCGTGCCGGTGTTAGATATTTCCCGCAGCATCGCTCGCTTCTGTCCTCGAAGTACTGCCTGTAATTCCCTGGCCGCTATCGACTTGAATGCGGCAATCCGTTGCGGTGCGCCGCTCGGAATATCGTCGGGGCCGGACAGTTAATGTCGTCGTTGCGGGGGTGGACGGGAGGAAGGGGACGAGGTTGGTCGCCGCCCCGCCGAGCGAAGGCGAACACCCTCTTGGCCTCCTCCACACCTTCCGAGAACCGCCATCTTCGATCCAACTGCCAGGTCAACCATCGGTTCCACCTTCTTCACAGGAAAGACTGGTCGGTTCATTCGATCGTGCTCCCCCGTCTGTGCCGGTGTCACCAATGGTTCGCTGCTCTAAGTTGTCGGTCGGCCGAGATATTCGCTGAACCCCCTTCAGCCTGATATCTGGATGGGTTTGCGGATTGATACGTAGGAACTGTCAGGTAAGGCGAGGTCGCCGTACTCATCGGTGTCGCTGCGCCAGGTCAGTGACAGCAATGAGTCTTCGATGATGTCCGGTTCGGGATCGGTGTCTACGACGACCCATTCGTCGATGTCCTCCATCAGCAACAGGTCTCCGAGTGCGACATCGGCAGCGCGAACATCGCGGACCGACCCGTACTGGTCCTCGTAGGTGTCAGGTGAATCGTCCGGTATGTCGAAGCCCTCGGCTCCGCCGTCCGCCGGTATCTCTGGTTCGGTTGCTGCCCGTTCTTTGACCAGGGCTAGTCGAGCGCGTGAGGACTCCCCTCGCGCGGCGGAGGATTCACCGAGTTGTGGAGCAGAGAGCTGATCGAGGAACGAGGCGGCATCGGTCGCGCCGGCGGCTGTCGGGGTGCGGTAGTCGTCGAGCTCTACCGTCGCTTCGTTGGTGGGCTCGGCGCGGCCCCCGAGTAGCCCGAGAAGCGCCGTCGGTGACGCGAGACGCCGATCGGTTTCGTGGGTCATCTTCGCTCTTCTGAGTACCGGATCGAGGTCGGGCCGGTCGCTGGCCAGTACCCATTCGGCCTCGATGTAGTCGAAGTACGTTAGCGGCGCCGGTTCGGACGTGTCATCGGTGGCGTCGATGTCCGGAAGTTCGTCCGGCGGGACGATCAGCAATCGCGGATGGCGTGTTATCGAGGGTCGGAGGGTGTCGAGCAGATCGGACTCGAAGGTGCCGGCGCGCGTCTTGCGCGGGTCGGGTACGCGGTAGCACTGGATCTCGATGGGCTGATAGTTGTCGGTGACGGTGGTGCCGCGGCCGCGGCACTTGCGGGGCACGCTGGTACCGATCGTCGGTGATTGCCACATCATGAGCGCCCCTTGTGGTGAGAGCCGGCCCATGGAGATACGCATGGCGAAGTTGTCACGCATGTCGCCGAGGAAGTACTGCGCGTCGGGACGCTGAGTTCCGAAGACCAGATGCACTCGCGAGGTGCGGGCCTTGCGTGCCATCGACGCAAGCATGTTGAGCACCGGTGGCTGTCGGGCGCCGCCCTTCGGTTTGACCCTGGAGTACCAATCTTCGACGTTGCCGCGGAACTCCGCCCATTCGTCGAGAAAGACCAGTACTGGTTCGAAGTCCGCTTCTGTCGCCTCGCCGGTAACGATCTTCTGGTAGCGGAACTCCATGAGATCGCGGGCGCGGTGGACCAACGCCACTTGCTGCTCGATGGTCGTCGCGACGACTTGTACGTTGGGCCAGTCCTGGAATCCCAGGAATTCGACGTACTTGCCGTCGAGGACCCAGATCGGCCATCCACGTCGCGAGAAGTTGACCAACAGATTGTGTGCGGTCACGGTCTTACCGCTTCCGGGTGGGCCGATCAGCATCAGGTTCGGGTCGATCGCCGGCCGCCACACAACCTCGTTGCCGTCTTCGTCGATTCCGTACGGAATTTCCACCGAGTCGTAACTGGCCAAGAGATCGGCACCGGGATCGAGGTCCGGCGCCGGCAACCAGACGCTGTCCGGGAATGCTGTGCGTTGCTCGAATCGAACCCAATCCGTTTCAAGGTTCCACCGTGCTCGCCAGCGACCGGGCAACGTCGCACTCATTCCTCGTTCGACGCGGGTCCGGTAGCCATCCGATTCCAGTTTCGGACCAAGTTCGTGACGTACTTCCATTGAGGTCACTTCGCCGGTTTCGGCGGCGACGTCGATCGCGGTTACGGTCGCGGTCGGGCCCAACAGCTGGGCGATGATCCGCTTCGCGCGCACAACCTGGTCGGTGTCGGAGACTTCTCGTTCCGGCTCGGCAGCAGGCGTGAAGATCAGGCGCCGGCGGGCGGGGTCGTGCTTGTCGAGTTCGAAGAAACCCCACCCTTGATCTTCGAAGACCCCGCAGATATCAGCGAGCCACGTCTCGTCATTCAGTGCCTGTGTCGAGTCGTAGTGCACGATGAGTTTCCCCGGAAGTCCCGGCCATCCACGACTCCATTTCGACGTCGACAGCACCGCCCGGGTGGCCTCCGGCAGTCCCACGATCGGGCACAGCCTTTCGATCACCTCGTCGACGTCGACATCGCGAAGCTGCTTACGTTTGCCGGCTACTCCGGCGTAGACGGCAGCGATCGACAAGCCCGCCGCGGCGGGCATCGCGAGGGCGCTGTATCCGAACAGCGGAGCGGCGGCGCTGGCACCAACCGCGGTGGTACCCAAGCAGAAACTGTCGCGAAGCCAGGTGTGCGGCCGCGGCGGCAAGGAACTGATTCGGGGAGAGCGTGCGAACCGCGCACCAATTTGCTGCGGAGGTGTGGTGGTTGTCATCGCCAGGCCTCCCCTTCACCAGTCGGCGCGGAGATCGAGCGTGCCGGCACTGCGATGGCCTTCCGCTCGCCGATTCGTACTTCCTGACTCGGCGTATCCAACTGCCGATCCGTGCCGCGGCCACCTTGCGTTCGCAGTTCGCTGATCAGTTCGCATTTTCACGCTGCTCCCTCCTGCGCGAGCGAGCACACCACCTCGCCGCTGATTGATCTCTCCTACTCGGAGGAAGATCTCGGTAAGGGAGCTTGTGTGACACGCGCTGGCCAAGTTTTCTGGTCCGTGCTCGCTCCACATCTGGAAGCGGTGTGCTGATCGCCTCATGGTGGAGTCCTCTGGGAGGCGTCCCATCCTCATCCCATTGACCTGTCCTGTGCCAGCGAATCGTCCTTGAAGCCGACGCCTGGACCTGGGGTGAGCAATTTTTAGTGGCGAACGGGGACCTGGTCAACGCTGCTGTTGAACCGGAGGGATCCGGAGGGTTTCGCCATTGGATGTTGCTTGAACATCGTTCGGAGCAGTCGGTTGCTCGGGCATCCCAATTGAGCGCAGTGAGGCCGATCGCGCCAGGTGGGTTGCGCTGTTGGCGAGAGCGCCCTGGCCGCCAGGCTCCCCCTCGCAGATGAAGTGATCTCGAAAGGAGCAAACTGTACTGGCAGAAACACGAGAACGAGCAAGATTCACTGACAAAGCGGACGATCAACTGTCACAGGACATGACCCGACCTTGCGACACCGCCATGCCGGTACGGCAATCCTGTCCCGACTCAGTGAAACTGATGCCGCAACGACGCTCCGACCTGCGGTGCGTCAGATTGTCTGAGTCGCAATGTTCGACTCCGGCTCATTGAATCTGATGCGCGTGGAATCTGTTTGGCGTGCCGCCTGACCGATTGCACTCGGCCGATTGTCGCTTGCCAGGGTGATGGGACCACCTCGTTGCCACGAGCATGGGACCACCCGAAGGTGTCATCGAGCATCGACCTCGCCTTCTGAACTGTCAACCGCGCCATGCCCCGGACGGGTGCGTTGCCGGTAGGACGGGCCCTCGATGACGAGGGTGTGCGCCGCGGAGGTGAGCCGGTCGATCGCCGACTGCGCGAGCAGGGCATCGGTGGTCATCGACAGCCACTCATCTGGGGACCTATTTGAGGAGACGATCGTCGCCTTGCGGCGATGGCGCTCCACGACCAACTCGTAGAAGTCGTTGGTCTCGGTCGCGTCCAGGGGCCGAAGCGCAAAATCGTCGAGGACCAGGAGATCGACGGTGGCGATGCGCCGCATCTCCGCCTCGACCGAGTTGTCGAGCCGGGCGGCGCGCAGACGGGCGAACAGCTTGTCGGCGCGGGCGCAGAGCACCGTCATCCGCCGCCGGATCGCCACGTGCCCGAGGGCGGTCGCCAGGTGCGTTTTTCCGACCCCGACCGGTCCCAGAACAAGGACCGAGTGGCCGGCCTCGGCGAACCGCAGCGACACCAGATCCGAGAGCAGGGATCGGTCGTAGCGGAGGTCGTCGAGGGCGTTCCAGGTGTCGATTCGCATCGACTGATCCAGACCGGCCTTTGCCGACCGCAAAGTCGCCGAGCGTGATTCCCGCCGGGACACCTCATCGGCGAGGAGCAGTTCCAGGAACGCGACGTGGCTGAGTTGGTGCTGGCGGGCCAGCGCCAGTCGCTCGGGCAGGGTGTCCTTGAGGGCGCCGAGCTTGAGGGCCTTGAGAAGGGCGATCAGGTCGGCGCCGATCGGATCGACCGGCCCCGTGGGGGCGGGTGGGGTGGTCATCGTGTCTCCTTCGTGTCGGTGTTGCCCCCGGCGATCACCGTCAGATGCCCGGTCCTCTCGGTGGCGACGCCGGTCCCGGCAGTGGCGACGGTGGTCCCAGATGTGGCGGGGCCGGTCCTGTCGGTGGCGAACTCGGCGGGGTCGCGGGTGAAACGGGACGGTGCCGCCGATCCGGCGGCTGGCAGCAGCGGCGTGGTGGTCTCGGTGGCGCGTTCGAGCATCGAGGCGATCTTGCTCACCGACACCACGTCCAGATCCAGCGCCGTGCTGCACGCAGCTTCGACCGGGTCGGGCCCGTAGCGGCGGACCAGCCCGAGCAGCCGGTAGACCGCCCGCATCCGGATCCAGGGCAACGGATCGTCGAGCAGTCTTTCGGCGTAGATCCCGACGGCGCGGCCGTGCCCGGCGCAGGCGCCGATCAGCCGGTCCAGATCGCGCATCGCATACCCGATCTTCTCGGTGGGCAGATCCTCCGGGTCGGTGCTGCGCCCACCGGCGGGCTGGCGCGGGTGCACCTTCACCAGGTTTCCGCGGGCGTAGAACTTCACCAGCGCACTGTCCGCCCGCACCTCGAGCACACTGCCGATCCACTGTCCCGGTATCGAATACAGCGCCTTGGCGACCTCGGCATGAAAGTCGCGGTGCACCTTGACCTGTTTGAAGATCGGCACGTCGTAAACCGGCGGGACGGGCAGCAGCATCGGTGCCTCGTCCTCGTCGAACACCTCGAGCGGGCGGGCGGCGGTAGTGCCGTGGGTCCGCATCCCCGCGGTGTCACGGCACCATGCCTCGGCACGCTGTTGCGCCTCCGCTAGATCTGCAAATTCCTCACCGGCCCAGTAGTTTCCGCGCACATACTGAACGGCCCTTTCGACCCTGGGTTTGTCCTTCGGTGATCGGATCCGGGCCGGGTCCGTCACGAACCCGGTGTGCTGGGAGTAGTCCAGCCAACCCTGCGACAGCCGCGGGTTGACCGCGTCCGCGTCGGTCACAACCGGTCTCAGGTTGTCGGGGATGAGGACCTTGAACACACCGCCGAAGAAGGTCCACGCCGCTTCGCAGCCAGCGATCACCGCCGCCAGGGTCTGCGAGTACGTCAGCCACACGAACATGTGCCGCGAGTACACGGCGGTGAAGATCAGTGCGTGCACCTTGCGGCGCCGCCCGGTGTCCGGGTCGGTCAGGTATCCCAGGTAGCCGAAGTCGATCTGGCATTCGCTGCCGGGATCGCCGTCGACGATGCGGACGGTGGTGTCCTTGCGGCCGAAACCGCAGCGCTCGGTGGCGAATCGGTGCAACGTCCGATACGGCACCACACAGCCCTGACGGGCCAGCAGTGTTTCGATCTTGGTGATCGTCAGGGGTGGATGCGGCCCGTCGCCCGCGACCCACGCCCGAATCTGGTCCTCGAACCCCAGCAGCTGGTCCCAGGCGGCGCCGTGTCCGCTCGGGCGGGCCGGGCGCACCGCCTCGATCACCGCGCCGATCAGCCCATCGTCGAGGGCGTCGACACAGTCGCCGCGCTGCAGCCCCGCTGCCTGGGCGGCCTCGATGTATCGGCGGGCCGTTTTGCGGTCCACCCCGCAGTGCGCCGCAATCGTGCGCAATCCCGGCGGCCGGGACCCGGGCACCCCGAGCCAGATCCGGAGCACTTCCTTGACTTCGTTCACATTGACCTCCCGAAACGCCATGCCCGTCCGCCTTCGTGACCGGGGATACCGACACGACGATCAAACGAGCGATCCGACGGGACTTCGGCGCGACGCGCCGGGTGGTCCCATGACTGGCAATCCGAGTGGTCCCATGAGGGTGGCAGAAATCAGGTCAAGACGGTCCCATGCTCATGGCAGGCGACAGCCGATAGTCCGACGCACGAGGACGTCGGCCGTGACCTGGGGGACCCGCATCAGATAGACCGCCAGCCGTATTGTCCTCGCTCGAGATAGTTGTCGGGAGCCAAGGCTCTGAACTGCAGTGCAACAATTATTTTGAGCGATGATGGAGCCGGTCGCTCGAGATAGTTGTCGGGGTTCATCGAATCCATCTCGCAGGAAGGCGCGGATGTCGTTGCTGGTTAACTATCGGTCGTCGGCGTGAAGTTGCTCGGCCCCTCCCTGCTGTGACCGCGACGGCCAGAAGTCGAGACCGGGATGTGGTTCGGGATTTCGCCGGGACGAATGACGGTTTCGGCGGGTCGGGGCGGGGCGAGGCGACGCTGCTCGAGGCGTCGTATGAGCAGCCGATCGAACACACCGCCCGGGACGGCGCCCTCGGTGACGGTCTCCGTGAGAGAGCCGATCGCATCGTACTGGTCCACCGCGTCCATGTGCAGCAGCCGTTTTCGCCATGCAGGGTCGGCGAGGACAGTGGTCAGCGCGACGGTCACGGGGTATTCGGCGATACGGCAGATCGCCGAAGTCAGATACCACCGCCCTGGGTTCGGTTCGAGGACGGCCCACCGGGCGTGGATGGCCCGGAACGGCCACGCCAGTCTGGTGTGCCACTCGTGGACGAGGTAGGACGCATCCTCGAACGCGTGACGGACCTGTTCGCGGCCGAACCGCACGATCAGCCGCTGGTGGCGGCGGTGCGCCGCAAGAACATCGGGCAGTGACGCGATTCCGATTGGTGGCCCTCGGTTCTCACCTGTCAGTACCGGTCCGCCGGTCCAGATCCGATGTCGCCGGCACAGTACCTGCTCGTGGGTTGCCCACACACGCACGGGCCGGGCCCGTCCGTGCATTCCTGCGCAGGACGGGCAGTAGTGCGATGAGCCGACCGTCATCGGACGGCCCAGCAGTGCCCGGTAGGTGGCGAGGTCGTCGGGGGCGCGCAGTTCGGGGAGGGCAAAGATCAAGGTGCGCTCCGGCAGGCCCGTGAGGTCGTGGACGGTTTCTCGGTCGGGGATGGCGACGTGGGTGATGTGCTTGTCGAACTCGCTGCCCGGCAGTCCGTTTGCCTCGCTCAGTCGGTGTAGGTAACTCGACAGCTGCTCGCTGGGGAAAGGGACGACGCGACGGGGCAGACAGCGCGCGCGGTAGTGGCGGGTCGCCGGGGGCATCATGTGCCGGCGGCGGCGCGGTGGGCGGTCGCGGTCTCGGCGGCATGGTCGATGATGGTGTCGTCGAGGGCGCCGCGGGTGATGGCCTCGTCACCGGAGAGGATCACGCTGATCGCGGCGACGCGGATCAGGTGAGAGAGGCTGCTGATCGATCCGCCGGTGCGTTGGTGCAGGTATTTCGCGTTGCGGGTCAGTGTGCCGGGCGTGTGGTCGTAGAGGCGCAGCGCGGTTTCGAGGGAGGCGACGAGGGCTTTCCATTCGCTGTCGTAGGTGAAGGGACCGGTGCGCACCAGCACCGAGCGGGCGGAGATCTGCTGGCCGCGCACCCCGGTGAACAGGCCGGAGCGTTCGACGTTGATGCCGGCGTAGACGAAGGTGGCGGGCATGTGTTCGGTGAAGTACTTCAGGTGATCGGACATGTCCTCGCCGACGCTCGTGGCCAGGTTCAGGTTGTGGATCTCGTCGACGATGACCAGGTCGGTGCGGGCTTCGGTGAGTACCCGGCAGACGGAATCGGCGATGTCGGTGGTGTTGTGGCGTGATCTGTCGGGGAGGCCGAGGAAATACGCGAACTCGGAGGCGAGTTTGCGGGGGGAACCTTTCGGTGGGGTGGTGATGTAGACGACGGGGATACGGTCCTGGTCCGGGTATTTGCGGCGGACGTTCTGTTCGTGAACCTTGCCGAGCAGCTTGATTCCGGTCGTCTTGCCGCTGGCCCACGGTCCGGAGACGATCATCCCGCGACGGGCGCCGCATTCACGTTGGTTGAGCAGGGTCAGTATCCGGCCCTGGTGGGTGAGGTGGCGGACAGTGGACGTTTCGATGATCACCAGTTCCGAGTGATAGGCGATGCGCCGGTCGTCGTATGCCGTCCGCTGTGCAGGAGAGAGCGCGTCCCGGGTGTGGGTGTCGAGGAGGGTGCAGGTGGCGGGTGTGGCGTCGACGAAGGCGCGCCACCCGTCCAGGGTGACCGAGGGAACCTGACGGGGATCGAGCTGTTCCTCGTCCGCCGCTGCGCTCACCACCATGTGCGGGACTCCTTGGCGGCGTCGAAGACGGGCAGCGGGACGACGTCGGTGAGGTCTTCGTCGTCTTCGGGCGCGAACATCGTCGCCGCCGGCGGCGAGGTGTCAGGGATCGGTGTCGGTGCGCCGCCGGCCGCTCGGGTGCGGGCGGCCACCCGCCGATCCTTTGCGGTCTTGGTGCGCCGTTCGCTGCTGGAACGCGTTGGGGGTGTCGGGCCGGCCCGGTCGAGCAGGTCGTCGACGGCGGCCTTGATCGTGGTCTCCGACGGTGTCGTTTCGCCGCGTTCGGTGACGATCCTGCGGGCGTGCTCCCATGCGGCGTCGCCGAACGGCTGCGGCGTGGCGTGCAGGTGCCGCCAGTAGGCGAGGAGGAACCCGCCGTCGTGGTGGTTGCGCACCCAGACGCGGGTGACGTCGTACGGGTCGTAGTGCACCTCCCACCGCGTGCCCAAGGCGGTGGGTCCCGAGAGCTGGCCGCGGTAGCGGTTGAGTTCGTCGCTGTCGTAGATCCGGTGGTTGATCTTGATGCCGTAGGAGTTGATCACCCGGGGTGTCGACGGCAACAGCGCGATGTAGTCATCAGGTGACAGCGGGACCGGCACGTAGCCGGCGACGGTGAGCAGCGCGGCGTACTTCTCGTTAGGGGTCAGCACCCGCTGCGGGTTCAGCGGGTCGCGCAGGCCGTCGTGGGGACGGTTCTGCCAGGAGGTGACAATCCATTCGTCGAGCAGGTCCTGCATCTCGATCAGGGAGAACACCGCCTGCTGGTCGGGATCGACGCCGCGGTGTTCGACCGAATCCCCAAGATAACCGGTAATGTACTGGGCGAAGAGGGTTTTCACCGATTCAAGGGTGCGTTCGACGATCGGTTTGTCGGTGGGAGTGTCCTCGTGCGCGGGCTGCGCATTGATCCCGAAGGTGCGGCAGGCGCTGTGGAACGTCGACGACAGGTAGACGCTGCCGTGGTCGTAGACGATGGTTTCGGGCACGATCACCGGGCGCGTCGCGGCGTTCTCGAGTCGGGCGTCGACCTGGCGCATCACCTGGTACGGCAGCGCGGAATAGGCCATCGACACCGCCTGTGGCCAGCCAGGGCGCATCGGCTCGGGGGTCATCGCCTTCGCTAGCAGCAGGGACGCGTCCACCGCTCGGGTCGTCGGGCGCAGCACCGCCGCGGCGATCGTGCGGGTCGCGACGTCGACGAGTCCGGTTAGCTCGACGCGCCCGTTCACCTCCTCGTCGAGACGGATCGCGACGTCGAACGGCGTGGAGTCGATCTGCATCCACTCACCGGGCCGGGTAGCCACCACGGTCCCGAATGGACCTTCGGGCTGGTGGGCGAGGCTCCGGCGGGTGCGGGCCGAGCCAGTCGCGTGGCGGGCTTCCCGCAGCCGCCCCAAGAGCCTGTTAAACGTCTGCTGGGAGGGAATGGGCACCGTCTCGTCGCCGTGTTCGGCGCGGACGGCCTGGTCGACGGCCCGTTTCAATCGGGTGGCCGTGCCGGTGGAGGCGGTGGTGTTCGCCGCGAGCGCGTGACGCAGGGCATCGACGTAGCGGTCGTCGACCCGGCCGGTCGGCGAGGTCCGACGCACCGGGCGCTTGTCGATCAGCGCCTCGAGTCCGGTGGCCGCATAACGGCGCCGGTAGCGTTGGAACACCTCCAACGACATCGGACGTTCCGATCGTGCGAGTTCGCCGATCTTGGCGAGTTCGCGCTGCCGGAGCGTGGTGCGGGTGATGTCGTACTCGGGGCGCGGAGCACGTCCGGCGCCGCCCTCGGTGATCGGGATCCCGTCGAGCACCTCGGTGACGTGAGCCTCGAGCCACAGCGCGCGCTCGCGTATCCGTGGGGGCAATGCGTCGAAGTACAGGGGCGCGAGGGGTCGGCGTCGATGCGCCGACGAGATGGACTCGAATGTCGGATCATTCAGCAGCGCAGTGACCTTCATCGCCGTGGTGCGGCCGTCGGAGGTGGCGAGCATCGCGGCGTGTCCGTCGATCCCGACCAGCTCGTAGGGCGTGCCACCGAACTGCAGGAAGTCACCGAGACGGAGGTGGGCCGACGCGGTCACGGCGCGCCGCCGGCGGTGACGACGGTGTCGAGCATCAACGGCCGACGGGAGAGGTCGGAGTGCAGCCGCTGGCGCCACAAAAGATGAAACAGAGTCGGCACCACGATAACGCGGTCTCCGACCGCGTCCGCCGCCGCGTGGATCGGCATGCCGCCCGTGCCGGACACGGCGGCGACGAGCGCATCCGCGATGTCGTCGTCGGCGGCTCGATCGTGCCGGTACCCGGCGAGCCAGCGGAGGTTCGCTGCCCGTACCGGCGGCTGCTCGCCGACCCGGTGGTAGACCCAGCCGACCTTGTCGCACATCTGCGCGGTGGCATCGAACGCAATCGCATCGTCGGGCCCGATCCGATCGTCCGGGCGCACATCGACGACGATGCCCTCACCGCTCACCGACCGCAGGAAGAAATCCGGCGTGTGTGCCCGACGCCGCTCGCCAGCACCCGAGTATTCGAGTCGGAACGGTTGCGCGGCGATCCCGCAGACCTGGGCATCGAAATCCGCGTCGATGAGGAAATCCCGCTCCACCCACGACTCGAACGTCACGTGACGATGCGTGGTGGCACACCACCATTCCCCGCTGAAACTCTTCTTACCCTTGAACGACGGGCACCCACGGACCGGCCGAACACGGCTGAACTCGATCGTCCACAGCTCATCCGTCGTCACCGAGAGCGTGGTGTCCCCGACGGCGGGGAGATAGGTGATCGTCTCGCCGCCGGCCCGCTGACGTGACACCGCGGTGGGGACCGGCATTCTCACAGAGTAGAAGCGCAGAGCTCCGAAGTCCGACAACTATGTGAGCGTGTCGCGGACAATGCAGCAACTTCAGTGGAATTCCGACAGAAACACTGAGCGAGGACACGTATCAGATCTGCTGAGTCGGCATCAGATGTACTGTACTGAGTCAGGACAAATCTGTCCTGGCTCAGTGAATCTGGCGAGATGACCGAGTCTCTCACCTGCTGTTCGCCATGTTCATTGAGTCGCCGCGGTGGCCGGTGACTCAAAGAATCTGGCGAGCGTGGAACTGGTGCTGTGTTGTTCGTTGCGTCGGTCGGGACGGCAGTCGGCCCATTCCGGTCGGGCTGATGGGTGGCTTCGTGACTCAGAGTATTTGAGGCGCGTAGAAGTTTCGGGGTGGTCGGCGCTTGGGCCAGTCGATGCTGGCGTGGGTGAGACGGTCGATCCATTGTGCGATGGGGTCGCTGTTGTGGCGTGGCCAGTAGGGATGCCGTTCGCCGGATGTCCGCCATCCGAGCTCGGTGAGGAATCGGGTGCAGGTTTGCTGCCTGGAGGCGACCTGACGCCAGTGCGGCGAGGCGAGTAGTGCGGCGATGTTGACGACGTTGGGGTAGCTGGCGGCCAGGTATTCGAGGTCGTCGAGGGCGATGACAGGTCGCGTAACCGGTTTGAGGATGCCGAGTCTTTCGGTGACGCCGCTGTGGGTGGGGATGGAGGCGAGGTTGTTCCAGAATGCGCGGGCGACGGTGAAGGCGTATTGGGTTGGTTGTGGTCCGCGCTGTAGGGCGAGGCGGCGGTGTTTGGAATGAGCGGCCAGGACGGCGGGTGTGCCGCTGATGTCGAGCACGTCGCGGCGATGGGCGCGCTGGAATTCGCCGCCGCTGACCCAGAGTCGGTGTTTCGGGCAGGCGTGGACGTAGGACGGGTAGTAGCGGGTGACTCGGCCACCGCGGTGTCGGTTCGTGCAGGCTGGGCATGCCGGTCTCGGCCAGTCGGCGAGGAGGGACGAGTCGGTGTGCCGGTTCGCCAGTTGGGGAAGTGCGCGAGTGAGGTGTTCGCGCGAGTAGCCGGTGATCGTGACGAGCCTGGCGAGGTTGTCGGGCCGGATGCGCGGTCCCCGCCGGTCGGGGGTGAGCCCGAGATGAACCGTCAGCGTCTCGTAGCTGATGTGGTTGATGACGGCGAGGCGACGCAGGTAGGACTCGATCGTCTCGTTCATTGCGGGTGGGATGGGAACGGGTAACTGCCGTGCTTGGCCTAGCGCGGGCCGTCGCGATGTCACGCGACGCTGCCTCGCCGTTTGGGTGAACGCTTCTTCGGCGCGGACTCCGGCTGGATGTTGGCGGCCCGGTCGAGTCGCTGGGCGTCGAGGTGGGCTTTGGTGATCTTCTCGCTGCCGTCGAGGATTGCGTCGATGGCGGCGCCGCGGATGAGGTGGGACAGGCTGCCGAGCATCCCGTGGGTGCGCTGGTAAAGGTACTGACCCTGGCGAGCGAGGGTGCCGGATTTGTGCTGGTGCAGGCGCAGCGCCTGTTCGAGGGTGACGACGAGGGCGCGCCAGTGTTCGCGCTGCCCGCTGCTGCCGTAGGCGAACGGGTGGGTGGAGATGGTGGCGAAGCGGCTGGCGATCTGGCGGCCGCGGATGCCGGAGAACAGGCCGGCGTGCTCGACGTCGATTCCGGCGTAGACGAATGTCGCCGGGATGCGTTCGGAGAAGTACTTCAGTTGATCGGAGACTTCCGCGCCCGCGCGGGTGGTCAGCGAGATGTTGTGGATCTCGTCGACGAGGACCAGGTCGCAGCCGACGTCGCAGAGGACCGCGCAGACGGAGTTGGTGATATCGGTGAGGTTGGAGCGGCCGGTGACCGGAAGGCCGAGGAACCGGGCGAACTCGACCGCGACCATCCGTGCGGTTGCGGCTGGGGGCAGGGTGATGTAAACGACCGGAATCCGTTTCCCCCGAACCGGATTGCGCAGCCGGGTGTGAAGCTGATGCGCCAGCCCGAGCTGAGTCAACGCAGTGGTCTTTCCGGTGCCCGCGCCGCCGGTGACGATCAACCCGCGCCGCGCCGAGATCTGGCGGCGATTGAGGATCAACAGTCGCCGAACGGTCTTCGTGATGTCCTGAATCGTCGGGGTGTTCACCACGATCAGATCGGAGTGATAATCCAGCCGGCTGTCGTCGTAGTCGGCGCGTTCGGGCGGTGCCAACTCGCGGCAGTCTTCACGCAGCTCAGGGGCAGTGCGGTCGCGGCCGACCCAACGCGTCCAGCCCTCCTTGGTGGTGAGCGGTGCGTCCGGCGGCGGGTCGAATTCACTCCTCCTGGTCACAGCCACCGCTCCGCCTCCGCTGCGGCGTCGAAGACACCGAACGGGATCACCGTGCCCAACTCGCCGTCATCGCCGCCGTCCTCGTCGAAGTCGTCATCGTCGTCGAGCTCGCGCAGATCGACCGGCTCAGGAGAGGGCCGGTGAGGGGTCGCTGCTCGGGTGCGGGCGGCGACCTTGCGATCCGCCTTGGTCCCGGCCGCCGGTTCGGTGTCTGGGCCCGCTGACGCGCGGTCCAGAAGGTCAGCCAACGCCCGCGCGGCCGCCGTCTCCACCGGTTCCTCGGTCCGCCCGGAGTCGGCGACGATCTGACGGGCATGGCGCCAAGTGAAGTCCGCAAACGGCGCCGACACCATCGGCAGATGCGTCCAGGCCGCCCGGATCCAACCGCCGTCATGGTGGTTGCGGACGAACACTTGGGTCAGGTCGTAGGGGTCGTAGCGGACCTCCCAGGCGCCGCCTCGGGCGGTGACACCGGAATGCTGCCGGCGGTAGGGATTGAGTGCGCGGTCGTCGTAGGTGCGCCGGTCGATCCGGACGCCGTAGTCGTTGATCGTGCGCCAGTGTGAGGGCAACAGTTCGAGATAGTCTTCACCGGTCAGCATCAGCGGTAGATAACCGGCGGCGCTGACCAGCACCGCATACATCTCGTTGGGTGAGCACGCCCGTCCGGTGTCCGGGCTGAGCAGCCCCTCGTGTGGTCGGCGCTGCCAGTGGATCACCCACTCGTCGAACAGGTCCTGCAGCTGCGCCAGTGACCACACCGCCTCCGATTCCACCGCCGCGCCGCGACGGGTCACATCCCGGCCGGTGTAGCCGGCGACGTGCTGGCAGAACAGGGTGTTGATCGACTGGAACGTCCGCTCGATCACGCTGTCGTCGGTCGGGGTGCGCGGATGCGACGGCTGCAGCGAGATCCCGAGCGTCTCACAGGACCGCACGAACGTCTCCGACAGAAAGACCTTGCCACGGTCGCAGCCGATCGTTTCCGGCACGATCACCGGTTTCGCCGCGGCCTGCTCCATCCGGGCATCGATATCGGCCAGGCTGCGATGCGGCAGCCGCGAGACCGACATCCGCAGCGCCTCCGCCCAACCCGGGCGCATGGGCTCCGGCACCAGCATCCGCGCCAGCAGCAACGACGCATCCACGGCCTTCGTTCCCATCGGCCGCAACACCCCGGCGGTGATTGTGCGGGTCGCGACATCGACCCCAGCCGTCAGCTCGATCCGCCGCGCGATCCCGTCGTCGAACACCGCCAACACATCCAACGGGGTGGTGTCGATCTGAACGTGCTGGCCCGGACGCGACGCCCACGTCGCCGTGAACGGTCCGGCCGGCCGATTCGCCGCCGACCGCCGCGTCGTGGCGGCACCGAAGGTGTGCCGGCCCGTGGACATCGCCGCGACCAGGCGATTGAACGTCGCCTTCGACGGCAACCCCACCACCCCGTCCCCGTGCCGTTCGGCCAGGATCGCTTCCACCCGCAGGCGCAGCCGGTCCCGGGTGCCGGTCGACCGCCTCGTCTCGCCGTCCAGCGCGTCCCGGATCGCGTCCACCACCCGCTCATCGGTGCGCCCGTAGACCGACGTCGACCGCGCGGAACGGCCGTCGACCAGCCCACGCACTCCACCGGATCGGTAGCGTGCCCGCATCCGCTGCACGGTTCTCACGCTGGTCGGGGTCCCGGCGGCAGTGAGCTCGGCGGCCTTGGCTGCCTCACGCTCGCTCAGGGGCCGCGATCCAGGATCGTATTCCGGCCGCGGTCGGCCATCCGGGGCGCCACCCGGCGGCAGCCCAGTCTCCAACTCGACAAGGTGACGTTCCCAAAACCGGGCAAGCTCAGCCTGTTCCCGGGGCAGATCATCGAGCCCGTGACCGGCCAAGCCGCCCGGAGATCGCGCCGCACCGCCCCCTCCGACGATGCGGAACCCGTCGGACGCGACCAGGTGCACCAGTGACACCGCCAACGGCTCCCCGCCCGAATTCACCAGCCGCACCATCGTTCCGGACACACCAGCTACCTGGTACTCGTCATCGTCGAACACCACCCGGTCACCGACCTTGAGCACCCGCGTCATCGGCCCACCCCCGCCACGATCGACCACCCCTCCAGACGGACCGCCAGATCCACGACCAGCTCCCTCGACCACAGCAGGTGATAAAGCGCAGGCAGGACGGCGATCGGATCACCCACCGAGCGGGCTCCCTCGATCAACGGCCGCGGTTCGGTGAATGCTGCCAGCAGCGCCGACACAGTCGGCTCGATCCGGTGCCGGCGATGTCGATACCCGGCCAGCCACACGACATTCGCCAACCACACCGGATCATGCCCGGTCACCAGTCGATACCCCCACCCCATCTGCTCGCAGGCACGCCCGGTCGCGGCGAAAGCGGCCTCATCCCTCGGCTTGATCCGCTCTGCAGGACGACAGTCGATCACTACGCCCCGGCCGCCGGACATGCGGGCAAAGAAGTCCGGCGCATGCGACCGCGCTCGCACCCCATCCGACCAGAACAGCCACAACGGTTGCGCAGCAAACCCCACCACATTCTCGTCGAAATCCAGCGCCATCGCCTCGTCCCGCTCCAGCCATGACTCGAACGGCACATGCGCGCCGGTCGTCTCCGAGTAATAGAAACCCGGGTTGCTGCGCTGCCCCCGATACGACGGGAACCGTCGAACCGGTGAAACCCTCTCGAACGCCACAGCCGCAGCCGCCGACAACGGCCCACGCACCTCGTCGCCATCGGGGTCCGTGAATGCCACCTCGAAACCCCGCAGCTCCCCTCCAGAAACACCACCCGACACGGCGCGCAGCGCTGTTCCCGCGTCAGCCACCCATCACCACCCGTTCGCCTCGGTACACCGGTGCCCCCACCGCCCGGGTGATCATGCCAGATTCGCCAGATTCACTGAGTCATGCGCCAGATAGTCTGTCCCACTCGCCAGATTCACTGAGTCGTCGCCAACTTCGCCGAGACAGGACAAAATCCCCGATTTGCACCACCGCCCCTTGACACGTGGTTTACGCTCCAAACAGCGCAACGAAGAGAGCATGGATGGAGCGAATCCCCCGCGTAGGGGTATACTTCCGCTCAGGCAACAACCCATCTCACGCGTGTTGATCCGTTCCTCCTTGAGCCTCGCTTGCGTACCTGTCCTTGGCGCCATGCCACTGATCTCGCTGGTCTCGCACAACGATCGCGAACCCGTCCCAACGCCGTCCCGCCACCGCCGGCATCCGTTAACGGGGTCAACCGGCAGGGCTCCTCTGAACGAACAGCTCGGCGTCGCCGCTCGCTCGCGGCAGGGGCGGAAGAAATGGTTGCTCCGCCAGTCCGAGTAACGCTGCCGGCCGGGCAGCAGTCAGTTACCCTGGGCCTGGGTTTGCAGTACGAGTTTCACGAGTTCTCGAAAGCGCCAACTTTCGACCTCACCTCAGAAAAGTGACGGCCCGGCCAAGGTCATAAGCGGAGGACCTGCCAAGTCCTCCTCGCGAAAACACCCCCCGCCAGGGGTTTTTTCGTGTCTCTGAAGGTCTGCGCTGATGTCCCGAGGCGGGACCGCTTACCCCCTTATTGCCAAGGGGTCGGACTTCACCCGGGACGGGCATGAATTCGCCTCACCCTGCCCGAGTGCGCACTTTCCACTACTACCGAGCGGTGGGTGGCCGGCCTTAGTGCCGGGCGCCGATCTTCGGTGTGGCAATCACGTCCGAGCGAGTGTCAGGCCGCCAACTTCTTCATGTGCTCACGCACGGCCGGTACGTATGCCTGAGTCTGGCCGAATGGCGGAATCCCGCCGTAGGTGACGACGGCACCCTCCCCGCCGTTGTAAGCGGCGATGATCAGATCGGTGAAGTCGCCCTTGACGGCTCCACTGTCGTGATGCGGTCGAAGGTAGTCGGCGATGTGGCAGAGATAGCGCCCTTCCGAGGCGATCGCGTCGTACGGATTGAACGTGTCGGCAGCGTTCGGTGGTTCCGCTTTTCCGCTTCGATCTAGACCTGAATCCGTACCGAAAGCCTTCCAGGTCTCCGGCATGAACTGACTAATTCCTTCGGCGCCGCCCTGGTTTACGCCATCGCCCTTGCTGACCGCCTTTTCGTTGAACCCGGACTCTTGTTGAACGATGCCGGCAACCAGAACCGGGCTCACCTCTGGGCACAGAGACCCAGCAGCCGAGACTGCGTTGGTGTATTGAGGCGGGATGCTGCCAGGGGCGACTTTGGTCTGATCGCCGATCTCTGGCGGGCACGGCTCAGCGGCGGTCGTACCGCCCGGAGCGCTGCCGTACTTGGTGTCTCCAGTCGGCATCCCGCCGCCCTTGAGTGTCACGTGTACGTGGTCGAAGTGGTTTGCAGTGTAGCCGTGGCGGTCCTCCATCAGCGACCAGTCACCGGTGCCATCCCAGTAACGCTGTTGCCAGATCACGTACTCGACATTGAGGGCCATTTTGTTCTGTTGGAGGTACCGGGCGATCTTGTCGCCGAGCGCCTTCCCTTGGGCGCTCGCGGAGTCGGGAATCATGATGTCGACCGCGCGCCCGTCGGGGTGGTCCTGGGCGACGTCGTCCGTTGGGCGCCATCCGCCGATGGTTTTTACTTCGGGGAAGGCCGCCGCGATTGTGCGCATGACGCGGATCGAGTCGACCTGCATGTGCGCTTCGCTGCCTTTGTCAGCGGGCAGCGGCGGGAGATCTCCACCGGTGGAATCGGTATGTGCGACCAGCTCTGCTGGTCCTCCACTCGACGAGATGGTTCCTTGTTGCTTGAGCCACGCAATGGGATCTACGCCGCCGCCCAGTGACCAGCCTCCGGGGTAGATGCCGAAGTGAAGATGCGGTCCGCTCGACTGTCCTTCGCTCCCCACCTTGCCGATCAGTTGGCCCGCTGTGACCTTGTCTCCGGTGTGGACGAGGACCCCGGCCCCCTGCATGTGCCCGTACAGGGATTCGACGATCTGGCCATCGATGGTGTGCCGGATCCGAATCCAGTGTCCGTAGCCGGCGGCGGGCTCGGCGGCGATGACTTCGCCGTCACCGGCGGCGTAGAACGGGGTGTCCAGTGGTGCTGCGTAGTCCTGGCCGTCGTGCATGCCTGTCTCGCGCATACCGAAGGGTGAACTGATTGTGTAGGTGCCTTCGGCCATCGGGACCGCGAGGGATCCGGGCTTGATTCCCATGAGGCCGCCGGCGTCTGGCACAGGTTGACCGCAGTTCGTGTCACTACCGGTCGTCGCGAGGATGACCAGTATCGGAGCCATCATGATGACCATGGCGAAGGCGGGTATTCCGGCGAGCAGCCACCACCACCTTTTCGGGCTGCCTTCCTGTGTGTCCGGGGTCGACGGTGGTGTGTCGAGGAGCGTCATCAGCGAACTCGGTGGGCCAGTGCGCTCGGCTTGACTACCGGCGCGGATCCGGACTGCGCGGCGGCAGCGAGCAGCTGAGCAGTCTTCGACCCTGAACCGTTGGGGATCCCTGTTTCAGGAGAGGCTGGTTTGACTGGTCGCGGGGTGCGGCTCGGTGTAGTCGGCAACATCACCGGCGCCCCAGATGTGGTGGTGAATTCGCGGAATCGGCGACCGTCAGGACCACTTGTTGTCGTGGCCGAGGCGCGGACCTGGCCAGGGTTGGCAACCGGCAATGACGGGGCGACCCCAATGGGGTGCTTGATGCCGGCCTTGTCCGACACCGCCGTCTTCGACAGTCGACTCCGGACAGCGTCGGCAGCAGCGTTCGTAGCGGCGGTTCCACGACTGGACTGGGCACCGATCGTGCCTGAGGTGGACTTCGGGTAGCTGTCGGGATCGGCGATCGAGTCGACCTTGTTCTTCGCTCTCTTCGCCGTCGAGGAGAGGACCCGTCCAGCAACCAGCACGGCAGCTGCCCCGCCGGTTGCTGCGGTCGACGTGGCTCCGGCTGCGACTTTTCCGGTCGTTGCCGCGGCAGTGCCGGACTTCTTCGCTAGTGCTCCTGCCCCCTTTACCACGGTCTTTCCACCCTGGTACATGTGGCGTCCGTTGGCGGCCATCGCAGCGATGTCGCGCGCTGTGGTGGGCGTTGAGCGACTAATGGCGGTCGGTGCGGCGTTAGGCCGTTTAGCCAGAATTGTTGCCAGGTTGTCCGACATTCGCTTCATTCCCTTGACCGCTTGGCGGAAGAGGAGAAGTGCGATGACCAGGAAGATGTCGACGAAGAACACCGTGCGGATCAGGTTCGATTCGTCTGCAGCGAAGAGATCCTCGACGACCATGACGTATCCGACGAGGAAGACGATGGCGAAGATCATCTGCAGCAACGCCATTGCGACGTTGGCAATGGTCCGCCAGAACTGCCCGCGCATCGAGGGTGCGATGGCGAGGACGACTCCTGGTATCGATTTGATGGCATTGCCGATCGAGACACCTGCGGCGATGATCAATCGGCCGGCGAGGTAGATCGCGAAGGCCATGAGGAGTGCGCCGGCGAAGATCAGGAAAAACAGGCCCATCGCTTGTCCGGGACCGGGGTTGTCGGCATAGGCCTTCATCGGCCCCTCCTCCCCCTCACATGTGGCGATGGCATCTTTGACGCGGTCTTCCGGTTTCGCGTCGGGATTGATCAGGTCAAGGGCTACGCCTGCCCCAGGGGCGATCTCGGAGACGACGTCCTGCGCTTTGTCCGCGAGTCCAGGCTCCTTGGGCTTCGCGAGGTACGCGGCGTCGAACTCTTTGACGCATTTCCCGTTGTTTTCCGGGGCATCGAGAACGACTCCGAAGTTGATCAGTTGCGTTGGTTGGCGGATGAACGTATCGATGAGTTTCGATTCGATCGTTTCGATCTCTGTCTGCGGGTTTCCGCTGGTATCACCGCCGTTCGCGAGCCCTGAGGCGACTTCCAGGCCTGCATCTCGCGCCGACAGCACCAGTCCGTCGTCCCCGAGGACGCGATCGACCGGGTTCGAGAGAACCCCCACGGCCGCGGCCGCGATGACGCAGGACATGAGGAGCTCGTAGATTCCGGTGGAGAATCGGCCGCGGATGATCCAGATGGCAACGCTGAGTCCGGCGACTGTGAGCATCAGCGGGGTCAGCGCGAACTGGTCGGTGATGGAGGTGACCGAGTCGGCGATGGTGCGCACGGGCGTGAGGATCAACTCGAGCCATTCGAACGAGAGCACCCAGGTGATGAACCAGATGGCCGTTGCCATCAGGAAGCGGAAGACCTCGTACTCGAGGGTGATGATGTACGCCCAGATCATGCGCCAACCGCCGCCCACCGAGGCGTTGCCTTTGTCGATGGACAGGAAGTAGCCCCACGCGTCGATGCCGTGCGAATCTTTCAGATTCATCCAGGCGAAGAACGGGCTCGCACCGCCGCCGCCGGCGGGATCGGCGAGAGCCGGGGTGGCCACGATCATCAAGAGGGCGCCGGCCGCGTGCCAGCCAGCGATGAGACGGATGAGTAGCCGGCTCCACCAGCGTGCCCACAGCCAGCGGGTTACTGGACGGGTCAGGTGTATCAGTGCGGTCAACCAGGATTGCGGAATCCATGCGGTGACAAGCCACAGCAGTGAGCGTTTGGCCGCGGCGCGAACACTGAAATACTCCCGGGGTTCGGGGGCGCCGACCACCTCCCGTTCACGGGAGGACGCCGCGGCCGCGGTCATGCTTTCACCAGCTTGTTGTCCTTCGGAGTGGTCGACACTGCAATTCGGCGAGACTCGGTTGCCGGCAGCAGCGTCTTGATACGACCGACGTTTCCGCCGCCATCACGCATGTAACCTTCACCGCGGCGGTGAGGTTCGACGTACTTGTCTTTTCCGGTTACCGGAGCTGTCTGCTCCATGTATTGCTTGACCAGTCCGTAGTCGTCCGGGTCGAGGCCAAGCCATTCAATGGCGCGCTTGGCGAGGGTTTCGTCTGTATGACGGTGCGCGATGCGGGTCTTGATCAGTCCGCGCAGTTTCGGGGTGCCGAACGCGCAGTCCTGGTCGCCGAGTCCCACCGCGGCAGAGGACTTGCGGCCCTGCAGCACGAAGTCCTCGACGATGTCGACTCCGTCGTCGGCGTTGAGGAGGTGGTGTGCCTCGTCGACGAGGAACAACGCCATCTGGTCGGGGTCGGCGAAGCACTGTCCGCGGGCGACCTTCGCAATCAGGGTGTACACCGCGTGACCGAACCGCTTCTCCAGCGGCAGGTTCTCGTAGAGGTGCTGCTTCTCGGTTTGCAGCTGGGTCGGCAAGTCGACCTTGTGGGTGCGGAAAATGATGCCGGGAGCAGTAATGGGCAGCGGGGGTAGATCTTTACCGAACAGTGCCGCCGCGTAGGTGCGGCGGGCGTAGACGTTCATCGCTTCGCCGAGATCTTGGGCGTGGGCGATCGGGCAAGCACCGGACAGGAGGTGTTCGGTCAGATCGCCCAAACCCTGGTAGGGGTGCTCTGCGCGGTATACGGGCTCGAGCACCTTCGCCAATGCGATTCCCAGGTCTGAGGAAGGCTGGATCCGGAGCAGTGTCAGCAACACGGACTGAGCCATTTCTGCTGCGACCCCGGCCTCGAAGATCCTCAGTGGATCCATGCTGTATTCGGGTTCGACGAGGTCGACCACGACTGCCTCGGTGACGGCGCGGGCCCAGTTGGCGTACTCGCCGAGATCGCTTTGGTCGATACCGATGACCTGCCCCCCGCAGTCGACGACCTGGCCGGCGATCACCTTCATGGTGACCGACTTGCCCGATCCGAGCTCACCGGTGACCGCGAAGGATCCGGACTGGTCGCGCAGGGACTTTCCGGCGACGTCGTGGTGAACCACACCGATCCGAGAAGTGGTGATGTTCAGTGCCAACAGCGGACCGCTGCCATCGCCGAGATCGTTGCGAATGAACGGCATGTACGCCGCGAAATGCGTCGACGTTGTGATTTGAGCGAACTCGCGGACGATCTTCGATGTGGGAACGCCAGGCAACATCGCCCACCACAGGTCTTCCTGGTAGCCGACCGGCGCGACCACCTTGTATTCCTGCTGTTCGAACGCTTTCACCAATGCCTTCGCATCAGCGAGTGCACGCTCCTCGGAATCAGCTCCTACCGCGAACAACGCCGTCCAGGAAACCTCGACCTCATCGCGGTTCGTCTCGAGCAACGAGGTGTATTCGGTCAACGCGGCGGCAGCGAGGTCGAGAACACCTTGGCCGCCGGCCAACTCTCCTTCCCGCTGTTCGTACTGCTCCTTCAGGTTCTCAAGCGCGCGCTTGTTCGCTCGCATGACATCGAAACCGGCGGTGACCTTGAGCCGTACGGCGAAATCGACATCGATATCGCCGAAGTCGTCAGCGAGGGTGAAGAACTCCGAGCCGGGGAAATAGACGCCACCGGCGGGGGTGTCAGCGAGCGCGAGGAGCACTTGGTAGGAGGCAGGGTGGTCGACGAATTCGTACGGCTGGTCGACTTTCAGGACCCGACTGAACGTCGGGACCTTGCCTCGCCAACCCGAAGCCTTCTCTCGATCCGATTGGGCGCCCTCGTCGATCCGGCATGCGGACAGGGCTGCACCTGACTTTGCTCCTGGCGTCACGGCTGCGTCCGGCAGGTCAGGGTCGGCCTGCAGTCCGCGCGTCATCGCGTGCTGCCACAGCCACACCATCTGAGCGGGAGTGGCCGGTTGCGCATCGAAGACACCGGGGATGTCGGCCATGATCCGGTTGGCCTGCCGGACACGGGCCCGGATCTCGTCATCGTCAATTGCGGTCCGCGGCAGCCCGATGTAGTCGGCGAGTGTGGTCCAGGCCGAATGAGCCGCGACCTTGACCTGATCGACGACCTTGGGTGTGGTCAGCGGAATGCTCAGCCAGTAGATCCGCTGCCCCGGGCGGTATAGCTCGATCGAGTCGAGAGTCGCTTCGCATTCGGTTGCCCAGTCCGGGTGTGCATCGAGATCGACGCCTTCGGTCATTCGGGAAACGATGGCTTCGGCGCTCAACGATGCTGCGATGCCCATCAACAGTGACTCGCCCGGCAGGGCGCGGACGAGCATCGTGTGCAGGGTACGAGCAGTGCGCTTGTCCACGTCGGGGCGGTAACCGTAGTCGATGCCCGTGAGCACATAGTCCGCCCAGACAACGCCAGACTTCGTCCACCGGATATTCGCGGCCATTGACAGTGTCTGCTGTTCCATAGTGGCGGTGCTTTCTACTCGGAGGTGCCTGCAGCAGCCAGAGCGAGGAGTTCCTTGACGCTCGATCGGGAGGCGCGATGGGTGGGCCCGCTTGCCGGTGGGAGCACCGGAGCGGAGGTCTGCGGTCGTGGTGCGACAGGTTCCGCCGATGCGGTTTCAGTGACCTCAGCGGTGGCGATGTGCACTGCCTGCGGGACGACCGTGGCGCTGAGTTCGGCGGCCGTGGGGTCGGCAGTGATGTAGCCACTCGGACGCACGAGGTGGGGTGGCCGGATGGTCACCCGGCGGCCGTTGATCTGAATCTTGGCACCGGCCGGCGCGAAGGTTGCGGCGCAGATTCCCTGTGCCACTGAGGCGGGGCTCCGGCCGGCAAACCGGAGTTTGCCGACGACAAAGACGGTGCCCAGTGACCAGAAGGCGAAGAAACCGACGTTCCAGGAAATGCTGTCCCGAAGCCACAGTGGATGCAGGAGCCACAGGAGCCCACCGACGATTGCGCCGCTGACGGCCTGCGGAACGGTATAGGGACCGAACGGCAGCTTCTTTCCGTCAGGTGTACGCCCGATCAGCTGCGGCACCTTGCGAGCGCGGGTGAAGTTCTTGATGACTTCCCCGGTGGTGCCATCGTCGCTCATCGCAGCACCGTCCCACTCGTGACTTCATGCCGGCGAAGCCGCGAACCCGCATCCACAGTGCTAGCTACATCGAACATTGGAGCCCTCCTTGTAGAGGTCGGTCGCGCAATGAGGTCATTGCCGACAAGGCGTCTCTCAGCCGGTGCGAACGAGCGGAGACCACACCGGAAGGTCTAAGCCGGCGCTCGGCTCGGCCACGAGGTGCACCGCGGCGGGAGCGCTCTCCAACTCCTCACCTGTCGAGTCCTTCAGGACGTCCATGTTGAAGACGACCCACAGTGCTGCACCACCGATGAGCGCTGATGTGATGAGCCGGGCAACTGTGAATGAGGCCATCAGATTCTTGAGAAGGAAGAACAAAACGAGGCAGCCGGCGGCCGACTGGAGAAGCAACTTGCCATCGCTGGTGAACTCCTGCGCCTTGTCGAAAAGCCCTACGGCAAGTACCGCGTTGTTGGAATCGGTGGCTGCGAGCGCAATGGACATGATGGGTTACCTTCCGGATGAATGAGGATCGGTTCCTGACGGGGAAAACAACGGCACGTCGCCGGCAGACGGCACTGAAAGTGCGGGCGTCTGCCCTGATTCAGACGATGCGGGAACCCGACCTGAATCAGATGAAGCCGGCTCCGGGGCACTCGCACTTGGTGTGGTCGAGCTCGGTGCGGTCGTTGACGAGGATGGTGTTCGGGGTGCCGCCGGCGGGTACAACGGCGTTGCGTCAATTGCGCTGATCTCCCACCGACCACCGCGGGAGGTCATCGTCAGCGCGTACTGCCCACTGACCGAATCGACCTCGGTGACTTTCTGCGCTGCCGTCACCAGGAGGCGCACCACATCACCGTCAGGCAGCGGTGCCGATGCACTGGCAGCACTCAGGTCTTCCGACGAATAGACATCGGTGATTGCCACGCTGCGATACGGCGCCGGAACAATCGGTGCGATCGAAACCCCCGGCGTGAGATAGCGGGCTACTTCCCCGTTGCCGGTCAACATCGCGGACAGGAACTCGTGAGCGGACGTGGCGATGGGATGGTTGGCGACCCGAAACTTGTAGCCGAGTTTGACGTCGATCGACGTTGAAGGGGCAGCTACTTCGGCGGGGAGTGCGGCGGCCCTGACGCCCGCTTCGGTGACCACAACCGGCACCTGAAAGTAGCGACGAACTGTGGCCGCATTCGCGTCCGAGGCGGCTCGAACTGACACCGAGACCGTCACCGCGTATGTCAGTGACTTCTGCTCGTAGTCGATCGACGCGACGGCCGGATCAGTCGCGGCAAACAACGGCGCGGTCGGAAGGCTGGGGCTTCCCGAGACGAAATGATCGAGTTCTTGCCCATTCCCACGCGATGCCTGGAGCCAGGCAACGACGAACTGCCGAGCAAGATCTTCGGCTTTCGCTTGACCGATTGTGTCGACGTCCGCGGTGCCTTCGGTGGCATTGTCGGTGAGGCTCGGGGTGGGCGAGGATCCGAAGACGACGAGGATCAGCGCAACTATTCCGGCGCCAAGTGCGGCGAGGATTCCTGCCTTGAGAAGTCGGGTGGTCCACACCTGCCGAAGGCCCCACTGTGCACGCTCCGCGCGCGCCAACTCCTCGGCTTCGTCAACAACGGAGTCGACGACATTTTCAGATGCGGGATCGGTCTTGCTCTTGGGGCTGCGGCCGAAGCTGTTGATTTTCGCGAGGTCGATTTTCATCGGATGCCGGCTTCTGTCGTCGGGTCGGACGTTCTGCAATCGGGGACGGAATCCGCGATGTCGAATGCGGACGCCCGCGACAGCGTGGCGCGCGCGGCTGGCGCTTCGACGAACACCAACAGCCACAGCGAAGTGCTCGCCTCTTCATCGAGAGGGTTCACCGCCAGGGCTGCCGCGACTCGGCGGATCTCTTCGGTGACGGCGTGCACGTAGCCGAGATCGTGCAGCTGGGCTTGCAGCGAGTTGTCGAGCTCGTGCATCCGGTCCTCCTGGCGACTGGGGTGTGGAAGAGCGCCGCACAGAAAAAGTGGGCTTCTACTTGGAGGAAGATCCGGGTCCGGGGCTTGAGTGACATCGCTCGCGAAACTTTCTTGAAGTTTTTTCTGCAGTCACCAAGGGGTTATTGCCTCAGCCGAAAGAGCGCACGTGAGGGGCACTCCCGGCCCACCGCCGCACAGCCGGAACCTTCACGGCAACAACGCCCTGGCAATAACGACAACGCCTCCGGCAACAACAAACACGCAGGTCAGAGGCAATATCCGGTTGCTGAACTGGGCGCGAGACCACCTCGCCCGCGCCCCAGAGGAGACCGATCGTGGAAACGTCCACCCACGCACCCACCGCCACCACAGCTTCATCGGCAACGCCGGTTCGCAGCACCGCGCAGAGCAATCTGTACAGCCGCTTGAACACCGAGTGGATGTACCTCTGCGCTCGCCGCGCAGCCGCCGCCGAAGTCTTGACGTGGTCGGTGAGCCAGGACGCGCTCCGTGAGGTCGCGGATCTCAACGATGTCGCCGCGGCGCACCGCCGAGATCGTGATGGTGTGCTTCTGGCGCTGCTGACACTGCATCAGGAAGGAAGCTCCCTTGCCGGGCGAGCGCTACTGCAGCTGATGCTCGGCAAGCTCATCTCCCTGACGCGCCACGCACGGGTCAGTGGACACGATCGGTATCACGCGTGCGATGAGAGAGCGGCCTCCACTGTGGCCACGTTCATGTCACTTATCGCCACCTACAGGCCCTCCGGTGAGAACGTCTACGCGGCGCTCTTCCTGCATACGCTGAAGAAGATCACGCGCGAGGAAACCTTCGCCCAGGAGATCCCCGCCTCCGATGTCATGGACGAGTCCGACAGTGCTGAGAACGAGCCGGAAGCGGACATCTCTGCTCCGGCGCTGCTCTCCTGGGCGGTCGAAAAGAAGGTCATCAACGACCTCGATCGCACCCTGATTCAGCGGGCATACCTTGAGCAGACCGATTGCGACCTGGCTGTGATTGCCGCGGAGATTGGAATGACTCCGGCGGCGCTTCGCCAGCGGCTCTACCGCGCGGTCATACGCATTCGTAAAAGTGTCGTCGCCTCCAACCAGCCGACTCCTCGACCCCGGTTTGCACGTGGTCGTCGTCGGGCTGCAACGACTACTGCGGCGATCTGATGACGCGTAGTCTCGCGCCTCTGTTCACCGTCATGGTCTTCATCGCGGCGGCGTTTCTTCTGACCGAAACGTCCTTGCTCCTCGAAGCGACGCGAGGATTCGATGCTGCACTCACCCACCCCACAATCGCTCGTCCCGGACTGCTCGCCGAGTCCTCGCATGTGATGAGCAGAGTCGCTCTCACTGTCGCTGACTTTCTCCCCCGCGACATCACCACTCATATCGACAGCGGTCGGGTCCTCGTGCCGGCGCTGTATCGCTGACGAAGAGAGAACACTCATGACGAACCTCCACGCACCAACATCTAAGGACGGTCGCGCCAACTACAGCGGCCGGGTTGCCCTGCTCGTCGCCTCCCTGCTCGTCGCCTCCCTGCTCGCTGCACTCCTCGCCTCGCTCATCGCGGTTGTGTCGCCAAGTCAGGCCGGGGCGGCACCGGCATCCTCGGGCTGCCCGGCAGTGGAAGTGGTGATGATGCCGGGAACGTTCGAAACGGACTCGACCGCTAATCCTGACGTCGCGAAGGGTCTGCTCAAGCAGGTCACCGATCCTCTTTCCCAGCTGTTCGGTAGCTCCATCAAGATCACCTATCCGGCGTACGAAGCGTCCGCCTTCAACAAGGGCAAGACCTATGGCGCCAGTAAGGCAACTGGCATCGGAGCCGGCGCGCGCGTGATGCAGACTCGTGCAACGCAATGCCCGAACACTGTGTTCGCACTCGGCGGCTACAGCCAGGGTGCGGACGTGGCCGGCGACTTGGCATGGTTGATCGGACACGACAAAGGTCCAATCCCGGCAGAGAAGTTGATCGCTGTCGGTCTTGTTGCCGACCCACGGCAGAGTTCGAATGGCGACAACACTCTCGTCGGTCCTCCCGTCGACGGTGCCGGGATCGCGGGGGCCAGGCCGGGCGGGTTCGGAAAGACAGCTGCAGTCACGCGTTCGTACTGCGCCCCCGACGACCTCTACTGCTCGACCAACGCCGGCAAGGATGGATTGCTCGCAGGACTTGGTCGAGTGCTTGCCCAGCCTCCGACTGCTTCCGGTCCGCAGCAGAGCGATAGACCTCAGCCCACCACCGCGGGTCTGCAGAACGCCTTGGTGTCCGACTACTCGAAGGTCAATCTTCCGGGATTGGCCGGCAACATCGAGACCCTGCAGCAGCAGCTGCAGTCCGGCGCTCCGGACCTTGAGAGCATGGAATCGGCGGCGACAGATGTAGCCAACACCCTTGTTCCGGTGGCCGATACGACCAGCTGGGTTACCCAGAATCCGGCCGTGGAACAGACGCTCATGACCGCGGACGCTTCGACTCCCGCATACGCCGCCGGCCAGATCGTCGACAAGGTCAAAGGCATCGACCTGAGGAGTGCATTTCAGGCCGCGGACACCATCGCGCGGACGGTTCAGAATGCCTCCACGCCAGATCAGGTGCAGCAGCTGCAGACATCGGTGGACACCTTGTCCACTCAGGTCTCGCCCATGGCCACCACTCCGGCTGATGGTCTGTCACTCGCGGCGGACGCACTCTCGATCATCAAGCCGAGCGTTCTCATCAACCAGGTCACGCACATCGGGACGAACGCATTCGACCTCGCCAACAACATCCCTGCAGTCCTCGATATCTTGTTCAACCGGATCCCGCACATTGTTCTCGATCCGGGTCTCGATCCAATGGCCAAGGTCAAGGCAGTCCACGCCGAGTTCGACCGCATCAACCTCCTATTCGAGCCACTCATCAAGCTCGCCGCCGGACTCGACTACAAGACAGCGGCGGCCCTGATCGCGATGATTCCCGACCCATCCGGCGCCGCACAAATCATCTCGATGATCGTCAGCCTCGTCGGGAACCTCGACATCATCGGTCTGGCCAACACCGCCGGCGAACTCCAAAAGCAGCTCTGGCACGCCATCGAGACCGGCGACATCATCGGAGCCGGCCTCGGCACACTCCCTCACATCCTCGACTTCGCGAAGATCGCGTTGGCCACACTTAACGGTGGCCAGAGGACCGACGCGTCCAAGCTCGGTTCAGTGTCTGCGTCCATGAGGACCGGACAGCAGATCACCCAGCGGTCACAGGCTGGGGACCTTGGAGGGCTCGCCTCGAGCCTCACCGCATTGGCAGGCTCTGACGGTGCAGACGCCCTCTCCCAGATCGGTTCAGAAGGGCTCAAGTTCGCCTCATTCATCGGTTCTGGAACTCACCAGAACTACGGGGAGTTCGTCGTCGATTCATCAGGCACAACGGCCATACAGGACATGACCAACCACTTCCGCGATCCGATCGCTAAGGCCGTGGCCTAAGTCGGTCGTTCATTATCGAAACGGCGGTCGTCCGATATACGTCGAGAGAACAATGGCCGACCACCCCGACACTGCGTCGCTGCGTCCCGCCTCGTCCGGTCAAACGCATGGGATCAGTCGTGAAGTACAGGGATATGCGCTAGTTCGAGTCGTCTCTCATTCGAATCGATTCCGAGACAGACAGACGATCACTCGATACCGTCCCGCCTCGGGGGTCCGCCGTTCTCGGCGTCTCGGGGTCCCTCGCCGCTAGCGCTCGCTGTCTTCCGGGAGAAGGAATTCACGCAGCAGCTTGAGCTGTTCCAGGATCTCGTCGTACGTCACAATCTTCACGTTCCGTGAGTTTGCTCGGTACATCTCGAACGACTCTTGCTCGTCATCCGAGGATGGAGTTCGCCCGATAACGACGAAGCACGACACCGCGTATGCCTCCAGATCCGCCCGCGAAGCCAGTTTCAGGCCCGCGAAGGAAGTCATCAGTTGATACGCCTGATCCATCACCTGCGTCACGGCGCCGCCGAAATCATTGGACGGACCGTACACACCCCCTCGATACTCCTTAGTGCTGAGCAGTGACGTCGACGGCTTCTTGATCTCCACCAGCGCAACATTATTGGTCAGTGGGTTCATGAGGAGGTAGTCGGCAACCTTGCCGCCACTACCGGCGAATCCGACACCACTGACAGAGGCACTCGACTGAAAACTGACCATTGGCGTGCCGAACACCTGCTGGAGTGCAAAGGCGTTGTTATCGAAGAAGTTCTGCCAGAACCCCTCCTTCTTGCCCCTAGCCAGGGCATCGTCGTAGGACTGAATGAGTCGATCAAGGTTCACGAGCTCGACGTCACGGTGGAGCTTCAGAAACCGCCTCCGGCCGTGTCCGCGCCAGTGCAGCGGACTCGGATGCGAAGGTGTCGATCAGCGCGTCCTGCTCTTGCTCGGTCAGTTCCTTGACGCCATCAGCGGCCTTCGTCAGCACCTGCGACACCGGGTGGCGGCCGAGGCTGTACACCGCCGGCTCCAGGCTGAGGGTAGCGGCCAGTTCGTTATGAACGAATGCATCTTTGACGCGCGCAGCACCGTCGTAACCGCGGCTGTTGATTCGCCGGATCTCTGAAGAATCGCCTCGAAGCGCCCCCGGCCGAGTAGCAGCTGCTTTCCGGCCACCGCGACGTTCGTTCTTCCCATGAAGTAGATTTCGTCGCACTCGGTGTGCTTCTCGATCAGTCGCACGAGGCGATTGCAGTCCTTGACCAGCCCCAGACCAAATTTGTAGTCCGTGACGAAACCGCTCGGCAGCCAATCGAGAAGAAGCTCCCTGAATCAAGAACGCCGACGTCCATATCCGGCACGCTCATCGTCAACGTGTGAATCTGCGGATACTTCGGCTCGAGATACTTCTCGTTGTCCGGAAACGTGTAGATAGGGAAGATACGCAGCTCCGAACTGTCACCCGAGAAGGTGAGTATCCGCGTCCCGTCAGCAGCACTTGGGTCGTCGTCGGGAGGATCGAGCGGGACGAAGAATCCGTCCACCTCATTGTCATGGCGCCGGTCGACTACGCCTCACGTACAGCGATGACATGTCTGGACCTCTGTGCCGCAGCGGCCTATCGGCTGCGAAAGTCTGGCCAATACGACGCCCACGGGGGCAGGGAATCAGATTTTGATCACCTGCGTGATGCTAAGAGCCATGGTGTTCTGCTGCACGCCGAACAGGAATGCTGGCGCGCGGAAGTCACTGGATCGGCGGCTCGGAGCCTTCTAAAGCGGACGCGTGACATCGTCACCCATCGACCGATTTCGGAGTACTCAATCGTCGGCAGCGATCAGCCGACCACCTCGATCGAGATCGATGGACAACGATACGACGGAGTCGCCCTAACTTCTCGTTTCGCTCGATTCGCCGAGACTCAATACGAGGCGTTCGTCCAAGCAGTTCTTGCGGACTTTCCCACTAATCGGACGAAGACGACGGGCTAGTCGGGCACAGACCCCTCTGGGCCCCGGTGGGCAGGACACTCATCGAGAACGAAGCAGTCCAAGCCCGCACCTACCCTGCACGCCATGGCTCCCCCTTCACAGTTCGAATACCGTGGTCGCGATCTGTTCGTCGTACACGTGACGACGTCAGTAGGCGGTGACGGTATTCCCCAGGTAGGGAACATCGCTGCCATCGACACGAGCACCGGAAGGTACTGGAACATCACCTCTCCGAGTCACAGCGAGCTCACAGAGGACGCAACTGCGGTACTCGGTCTCCGGACTCTCGCGAGGAGCATGGAGGGGCACATCGCCGGCGGATTCCACCCCGACGAGCACGCGCAATTGCTCACCCGACTGTTCGCCGAGGTCAACCTCTCCCCCACCTGGTATCAGAGCGCTGATATCCGGCAATTGACAGCTGGCGCCCTAGGGATACCACCGACTCACACACCCACTGCCAAACAGACGTGCAACCTCTGGGGCGTTTCGGTCAGGAACGCCCGCCACAGCGCCGCTCAGATGGCAAAGGCGGCCGCCGCTTGCTTCGACGCGCTCGAACATTTCGCAGCTGGGGGTCGGACTGCCAGTGTCGACCCGATGACGAACTGAAAGCCAGATGCTCCGACGCGATCTCCAGATCCCACCGCGAATCCTCGGAATCTTCCGGCGCCTTCGCGGCCGTCATATTGCAGGGTTGTGGGTTCTTGCGGCCCTTCTCGTCAGTGCGATCGATGGTGCCGCCGCAACCGGGACGACCGTCCACTCACTTCTCGCCGTCCCCGTCGCTGTTGCGCCGATGATTGTCCTTGCGCTCTGGGTAGTCGCGAACAAGAAGTAGGGCTCGTCGGCGCTACTTTGCCGCCTGTGTGCGTTCGTCGTCCCCGAAGAAGTACCCCGTCAGGGCCGCTGTGATCAGATGCGACCGCGACTTCGCGGCAAGATCGATAACAAGTTGATCGATGACATCGAAGTCCGCCTTGAACAGGCGGTATGTCACTTGCGTCTCGGCATCGTCACGTGACGTTTTGGCGCGAATACCTCGGGGTGCGAAGAGCCCTCCCCCGATTCGGCCACCGGGATACAACAACTCGGGCAGACTGTCGTGCGTCGCCTCGATCGCGACAATGAAGATCTGACCGTTGGTCATTCCTGTCTGCTCGCGAAGCTGCTCGAGTTTCGCGTGGCACTTTGCCGGCACTCGAACGCTGGACGACTTCCCTCCGCTGTCCGGATCCGTCACCACGGGCCCTCGTTCGGGTGGCGCTTCTCGAGACGGCTCGTCAACTCCCGAATCCTCCCCACCCTCAATGAACTGGGATGCGACGTGTTCGACCGATCGAGCAGCCGGTGACCGAAAGGTCGAAGCTAACGGACGGTGTCCCCCGGTGGCTCGAGGTTGACCATGTTCCTGCGTCACGACGATGTACTCCGATGCTGAACAGGGAGCGAGGCGCGCTCGCTCGAACCCAAATGATCTTGATGTGCTTTATACAGCCCGCCCTGGACTACTTCGACCAACAGTGCATACGACAAACAGTTGCATGAAGGGCGCGCTTTCAACGTTAAACGTGACGTTGTAAGAAGAACATAGACCAACAATGACATACGCCGAAGAGCGTAGCGCAACTTCACATGAGCGGTATCGACTGGCGCTGTGCAATCGACATCAACAGCGTCCCAAACTCGTACCATAATCGTCCCAGATTTGTTTTTCATTGGCTCTGCTAGCGGTTTAGGGTGAGCTGCAATCAAATCAACTTGTATTGATAGTCGAATCTGGGATGGAGCTGGGACGCTCGTTGGACGATCTAGGGAGAGATTTGTAGCACTAGTTGCATGCCTGCCTAGATGCTTTGACTTCATGCTCGGTATCTATGTGATGTGCGTTTGAGCTACGCCTTAAAAACGTTTGGGACGATTGCATAACTATGGATGACACACCCATCGCCCGATGTCATCATGTTGGTATGACGGTGCCAAACGGTGAGGGCCTCGAGCTTGGCCGTCCGTGGATCGAAGATCTGCGCTGGCACCGCGATCAATACAGACAGTCTCGCTTTCAATGGAGTGGCAGTGAGGCGCTCCTCGCGGCTACAGAATTCACCCACGGGCGCCAGGACTTCACCTCACTGATGGATCTGCGCGAGCTGAATCTATGCCGGCGTGCTGCCACTGAGTACGCCGCAGTCTGCCAACGCGCGTTCGGAGAGGCTGCAAGGCAGGCGCGTCGGTCCATCTGCCCAACTTCCTGGGTCGCTGTCGCCATCGAACTGGACTCGACAGTCGACGACTGTTCGGCCAGCTCTCACTTCGCGACCTGGTCGAGCCCTGCAGATAGAACAAACACCCAGGTGGATCGTGTTCAACGGATTGTCGACGGCCTCTACTTCTCGAACCCTTTGATCCGGGCCTGGGAGCTCAAGCAGCTCTGGGACCTGTACACGGCCGCCGAGAACATTCTCGAGGACACCTTGATCGACCTCGTTGTCGAGCTCGACGGACATCGTCGAGCTCAGGACATTGCCGATGCGATCGGCGTCTTCACTGTGGCGGGCCTCAGTCATCGGGTAGACCTCCAGAGAAGCCAGCGCGGCGTCGTCGGCGATCCCCGCAGAACACCGCATCAGTACAGGTAGAGCGCAAGTCTGCACCACTTCACGCATGTGTTCACGCAAAGGCTTCCCCATACGTTCACGCGCATAGACCCATCCCAACGGGGCATTTGCCCTGTGCCGCACTCGACGTTCGATCCGCAGAGTCTTCCGCTCGGGCACCAGCGTGCTCTCACGCACTGTGCCTAGCACCGAACTGCGGCACCCCATCACGCATCTGATTCAGTTCACCCCCTCGCGCTCAAACCAGCAGCAGCGCACGGAACTGCTCACGTCTTACAACCAGTGGTGTTGCCCGCATTGACGACAGGGTCAAGTTCACGCGCACGTACCGGCATCGCCTCCCAGTGTCTGATCACTTACTCCAACACGCGTGATTACTGGCATGCAGCCATGTGCAATCCATCGCGGTTAATCCCGCCTACTTCCACGTAGGTTGTCCTGCTTCGCATCCTGCATGACATCATGCGTGTCTTCACGTTGTGCTTCACGTATAAGGTCCCGTAGCTATTCATGCAGCTTCACACGCATTACCTACCGTATTACGTCCCGTCGTGTTTCACGCTTGTCGCCAAGCGCATTCACACGCATGCATACACGCGTTGCTAGCTGCAGTTAGATCCGCGTGTTTTCCCACCTGCCTATAGGCCTGTTCTCACGCTTGTTCTCACGCCGTATGCCATGCCTGTTCCCGCGCTTGTTTTCACACTGGCAGCCTTGCCTGTACGCACGCCGGTCATCACGCTTAAAACCACGCTTGACAACCCGCTTTACCTCATACGGTTGACCCCGTCGCATCTCACGCGTTTGCTCACGCAGATTTACCTACGGTTCACCCCGCGTGGCATACAGCAAGTTGTCCAGGAATCCTGCTAGCTTCACTGGGGAACCACTCGTCACAACCAAAGTCCAATGGGAGAACTGCCATGTCCATGCATGTCGTCGAGACCTCAACTGCGGAGCAGCAGGAACTGCCGGTGTCGTTCGGATTCTTCAACGGCAAGGGGGGAGTGGGAAAGACAAGCTGTGCCGCCAACTGCGGCGGACTCCTTGCCGCCGCCGGATACCGAGTTCTGATCGGTGACTTCGACCCCCAGGGGAACCTGTGCCGCGATCTGGGCTACGACAAGCGAGACGGATCTGAACTGTTCACTGCGCTCCTGCAAGGGTCCGCGCCTCCGATCGTCCACAATGTCGGGGGCCGCGAGAATCTCGACGTGGTACCGGGTGGTCCCGCGATGTTCGACCTGGCGGCCGTCATGGTTTCCCGGCAGCAGCGTCAGGGTGGTAAGCGGCTCGGACAGCTCGTTCGCGCCATGCTCCTACAGGTTGCGCACAACTATGACGTGATCATCTTCGATACCCCGCCCGGTGATTTGACCATCATGGAGGCACTGATGGAGGTCGTCCAGGCTGTGGTCATCCCGGTCAGGGCTGACGACGCAAGCCTCGACGGGTTGGAAACTATTGCCGGCCAGTTCTCGGCGACACGGGATGGTGATCCAGACCGTAATCTGCCGGCTGTCAACCCGCGGCTGCAGTTGGCAGGTATTTGCTTGTTCGGTGTGGGCTCGCGTTCAACCAAGCTCACGGCGAAGATCCGTCAATCCGTCAACGAGATGATCGGGGATGCCGCCCCGATCTTCGAATCCCGGATCCGGACGATGGAAGCTACTGCCTATGATGCCCGCCGGGAGGGCTTGTTGGTCCATGAGCTGGAACAGCAGACCGAAGTCGCCAAAGTCGCACGTTTCGCCGCTTTGAAGAAGGGCGCCAAACCGACGGATCAGATACTTTCGCGCAATGCGTCCGGATTGGCCGAGGACTACGCAGAACTGACACGCGAAATCCTCGTGCGCCTGTCGACCATCAGCGAGGAGGTGGCTTCGGCATGACCGAAACCAGCACTCCCCGTCGCAAGAGCCTTGCCAGTGCTTTCGCTCCGAAAGGTAACCGAGCGGAAGGTTTGGCCGGCCTCCTTCCGACTGCTGGCAGCCCCACCCAGCCGCGGCGCTCTACCCCGGTCACCGAGGTAGAACCAGCTGCGGAGAAGTCTCGGCCTGTCGAGAAAGCGCCTGCAGCGCAGGAGCCGCCAGAAGCTCAGGCCGAATCACCCGCGCCTACTACTACGGTGCCCGTGCCCGTTCGCTCCGAGCCGGTCAGTAAGCCAGAACCAACCCCACCACCCGCACCCACACCCACACCCACCGAGAAGCAGGCTCCCATTTACGAGCCGGCCCCGGACCCGACCCCGGTCACCGACGATGATGTCGAACCTCCGACGGAAATTGGGAAGGTGACCGTGACGGCTTACCTGGATCGCGCCACGCGTGATGCACTGCAGAGCCGCGCGGCCGAACGTAGATGTGATCACGCTGATGTCGTTATCGAGGCCTTCGATTCTGTGGGGATCGCGGGACTTCGTAGCCTGTTCCAGCCGGTGGCCGGGCGATCCGCAGCCGGGATCCCGGTGCATCAGGAGCCATTTGCGGTCAAGGGTCCCGTTGAGACGTGGTTCCGGTTCACGACGGCTCAGCGGGACTGGCTTGACGCTCAGGTGAAGGTGGTCGGGTCGAAGTCCAGGAGCCGGCTTCTTGCTGGTGTCTTGTCGCTACATCTTCGGACGGTGTCTCGCTAGTGACGATGGGGTAGGGCGACGGGGGAGTAGAACCTCGCCGCCTACCTCTCAGTCGATTCCCGACAGCTCATCGGTGGTGCACGCGAAGGCACTTCGGGTGTCTTTGAACCCACTCCCCACCCCACTCCCCACGCCACTCCCCACCGTCGTGGGGAGTGGTTTTTACCGTTTGATCAGGTATTTCTTCCCACTCCCCCCACTCCCCACCGATTGGCCCCGCAGGTCACACGTAGGGGTAGTTGTTCATCTGAAACCGCGGTCGGGCGAGTTTGGTGAAACAGTCCATGCTCCGCCGCATGATGCGGCGACGAAGATCTTGTTTCCCATCTGTCACACAGCGTTGGGTCGAAGGATCTTCCTCTAACCAGAAGCGGATTTTTGGTGAAGGTGAGGGGATGCACGATGAACGGCGACACACCGACAACACGTCCTTCGACGTTTCCGAAGCAGTTTCTGTTTAGGCTCATCGCATGGGACGGCCACATAAGGGAACGCGCAAGTGCATATCAGTTCGTGCACCCCTTCAACAGCACAGCTTCTACGAAGCACGCGCCGAAGAGCTCGGACTTGAGCTCGGCGACTACGCCCTGCTCGTCATGGCCCGTGCGTACAACCTGGATGTCCCGGACTACATCCTCAAGAAGTTGGACCCGGAAAAACTACGGGCCCACGACGAGCGCTATACGGTCTGCGATTCGTCCGATAGCGAATTTTCAATCTCGGCATGACCTGGCCATAGATAGCGAAAGACCCCCACTGCTTGGCGGCCTGCGGGGGTCCTTCGATCCGTTGATTACGAACTGAAGTCCTGGAGGGGACCTGGTTCATAAATACGAGTCCTGGAGGGGACCTGTGCCCATACTAACCCGGGCCGCACCGCGCTTGCCAGATCTCCTGGTGCGTGTGTCTGAGGCGGCTTCGTGACTGCTATCACTGCTGGGGCCAACGAGAACGGTCGGATGTCGTCATTCGACCGGGTTCGTGCTGCTGCCGAACGCAATGGCGGGGTGAACGAACGCGGCTCTACCCAGCTGATGGCGCGGTGCCCGATACATGGCGATCGTAACGCGTCGATGTCCGTGACCTGGGTCGATGGGCATCGGGGAGGAATGGTGCTGCTTCACTGCCATGGCTGTGAAGCTCCCGTCTCGGAGATCGCCGACGGCCTGGGGTTGTCGATGACCGATCTCTTCGACGAACCGCTGTTCGGTCGTGACGCGCTCACACGCGTAGGCCGATCTCCGCACCGACGTGGTGCTGGGCGGCGTAGGCCAAAAGGCGGTCGGCTACCCGCCCGAATCGCGTTTCCAGACGTAACACCGGACGCGCACCACCGGTGGGATCGGGTCAAGGTCTACCCGTACGTATCAGCCGACGGTGCCTTGGTGCAGGAAGTGATCCGAGAGGAATGCACGAGCTGTGAAGCTGGCCGGCACAAGCAGTTCCGACAGGTTTTCGTGGATGCCACTGGGACCCGGCTCAAGCGTAAGCCGGAGGGTTTTGAACCGGTCTTGTATCGACTACCGGAACTGCTGTCGGCAATCTCGAGCCATTCGCCTGTGTGGTTACTCGAGGGGGAGAAGGATGTCGAGACAGCCGAGTCGCTTGGACTGGTTGCCACGACCAATGCTCAAGGCGGACTGAACTTCCCTCTCTCGTGTGCTGACCTTTTCGAAGGCGCTGAGGTTCGCGTCGTGCTTGATCGTGACTCCGTCGGATGGAAGCGGGGTATCGAACTCGCATCTCTGTTGGGTGGCAGTGGTGCCCAGGTCCAGCTCTTGCTGTCCGCACCGGCGGCACCTAAATCTGATTTCACTGACCACGTCGATGCCGGCCATTGGTTGGCCGACTCGACGTGGGGTGGTCTCCTCCCTGTTCGGCCTGGGGAGGTCGCTGCCCACGGCTTTGCTGCCGACGTAATCGAGAAGCAAGCACTAATCGAACTTGCGCTGGCAGAGGCGACCGCCAGAGCTGATCGTGCAGATGGGCGGGACGGAGACGAAGAGTTCCGACGCGCACAACGTTGGGCGCTCGAATCGGAGCGACGTTTCGAAGATTTGACTGAACTTCTGGACAAAGTTCGACAGCAGGCCGCGGCTGAAGGCACCGATTGGGCGGGAGAAGCGGTCGAGAATGCCATGACCGCATGGCGTGCTGCGCGTGTTGCAGCGCGAGCGGCACACGATGTCGCGCGAGTTCCTATTCCGCCGATTCTGCAAGATCCCGAGCTTGAGCCCGTACCGGGTGCGGTTCAGGAATCGCTCAGCCCAGTTGATTTACAGTCGGTCCGGTCCGGCTCGGAAAGCCTGGCCACGCCACTGAACACGATCCGGGGGCGCAACTTTATTGCTCCGGTGTATCGGATCATTGACGGGAACTTGGTCGAAATCGTCACGACCAAGAGCGGTGATCAACAGGCGAAACTCGTACTGGACCTCGATGCCCGGATCGTTGAGATGGAGTATCTCGAGGTTGCCGAAGCGGGTATTGACGTCGACGAGCCGGAGTTGATGGGCCGAGCGCCGATGGCCGGTCAGAGTGAAGTCAACCCCGCCGCACCTCAAGAACTCACCGCAGTGGTTATCGGCTACACCCATCCGGAGAGCCGAGAGTTTCTGCGGATTCGGATCCCGGCGAAGGAGTACCGGGATTGCGGCTGGGTCGATACCTTGCCAGGTCCGCCTGCCTACGACTCTCGCCCCAGCGGAGTGGCGAAGCTGCGAGATGCACTCAAGGGCGCAGGTGGGCGCGAAATCCAACGGGTGGTGCGATACCGCTCCACAGGGTGGCGCCGCGATGATCAGGGAAAGTGGTTCTTCGTTCATGCTGGGGGAGCCATCGACGAGAACGGCGGACGGGTAGCCCCCGTTCTGCTGACCGGCCCCCTGAAGATGTATGACCTTCCCGCACCGACGCCCGACCCAGTAAGGATCCGAGAAGCATTCCTTCTTCATTCCGGCTCGATGCTCGAACGCACCCCGACGCGGGTTTCGGCCGCTCTACTTGGGCAGGTATTCAGGTCCGCATTGGGTCCGAACCCGTGGGTTCTTACGTTGGTCGGATCGCCTAACAGCTACAAGACATCACTCGCATCATTGGCGATGCACCACTGGGGAGAGAAATGGGATCGCCGGCGACCGGCGACATCGATGTCGGGCAACGGCGACACATTGAATGCATTGCGAATCAAGCTTAACGCCGCAAAAGATGCTCTGTACTGGGCGGACGATGTCGCACCAACCCGAGACTTCGGGACTGCGCAGAAGGCACTCGAAGAGTTCGCTCGCATGGTGCACAACGGTGAGCAACGCTCGAGAAGCACACGTGATGGTCTCGGTGTTCTGGACGGAACCCCACCCCGCGCGTCTGCCTTGGTCACCTCCGAGATCATGCCGCGGCCAGGATCTGCAGCTCAGCGGATGCTCGTGGTGCCGTTGCAGGCGCGGGAAATCGAACTGAACGTTTTGAAGGAACTCGATACTGCGCATTCCCGTCATGGCCGTGCCTTGTTGATGGCCACGTACCTGCAGTGGTTATGTCCTCGGTTGGACAGTGTCCGCGCTGAGGCGTTTGCCGAAGGTGAGCGGTATAGCGAGCGTTTGCGCACGAGTGGCGAAAGTGTTCGTCAGGCAGACGCTTTGGGGTCTCTGTGGGCGGGCTGGCATGCGATGTCTCGTTTCCTTGTTGATGTGGGGGCGTTGACAGAGAACGAAGTCGCGCAGGTCGGAGACCTGGTCACGATGGGCTTGTCTGATGCCGCTGCTGCGGCGACTGACCCAGATCTGCCCATGCGGACCGGTGCGCGAGTACGGGAGTTGTTGGTACACGCACTGAGAAATGGCCACGCCTACGTGGAGGACGTCGACACCGGGCAAGCTCCCGCGGATTGGTCGATGGCTGCATGTCTTGGATGGCGGCGCAGTGTGGTGGGTGAAACATCCGACGGCACCCCTCGATGGCGTGCGGAAGGTCGTGGCGTTCGATTGGGATATGTCGTGGCCAACCCGCGGCCGTGCGATGGTCAACCACAAGTCTTGTTGGACCCGATGGCCCTCGAACAGGTGTTGAAGGCCACTGGTCAGACGATGACCGATACCTTGCAGATCGATCGTGGTACCGCCTTGAGGGCTCTCTATGACGAGGGCGTGCTGATCGCGGAGGAACGGAAAGGCCGGATGCCGCGGTACACGGTGCAGCGGATGGTCAAGTGCGAAAACCGCAGGCAGCGCATGGTTGCACTGCGGCTACACAAGTTACTCGGTAGCGATGATCCGGAAGACCAAGTAACCAGCGATGCAGGATCAAGTGACCCGACGCCCGGCGCCGAATCCAGCGACTCGTCCACGCCTGATGTAACCGGTAGTCCGGCTCTGTTCGACGGTTGGCTCGCCGATCTGAACAGTCCAGGCCCCGGCGTAGCTTCGGGTGATTCGTCCAACGAAGTCATGAGCCTGACCAGCTCTCATTCCGAACAGGAGCCTGAGATGGCTATCGAGACCGATGCCGAGGGGCATTCCGCTGATGGAGTGCAGATTTCGCCGGTTTCCACCTGCGCCCTGTGCGGCGGCGAGGACGCCGGATGGCAGATCGACGGCTTGGTGATGCACCTCCCCTGCTGGTGGCAAAGCACCGCCGCCACCCGATCTGCAGCTGCAGCAACCGGCGACACAGTCGGCCAGGTTTCGCCAATGATGGTGGACGAGCCGGTGGCGGCTCCCGTCGAAACGACGTCTCCTGACACTGCTGCCGCAACGCCGTCCATCGTCGCGACGGCGGAGACCACGCAGCAGCCGACCACGACAACCCCGGCGCCGAATCCTGCAGCAGGAGAAGCACCGACCACCTTCACCGCACCCGCGGCAGTACTCGACGTCGATGGCGCATGGCTACCCGATGGCACCCGTCACGACCTTGCCGCGCCGATCACCCATGTCGGCGATGTCGCGGAACTCGTAGCGACGTTGAACCTCGGCACGTGGACGTCCGACAAATGGTCAGTGCCTGGGCAGATCTGGATCACCGACGCGATGGCGCAGCACGTGGGAATCGACACCAGCAGTTTGGGCAAGCGCAACCGAAACGACCGGATCAAGGAACTGACCGCACAATCTCCGTTCGTCACAGAGGCTCTCTCCGAGGGCTGGCAGCTCGGCGGCAAGGAGGGGGACCGGCTCGGCACTTGGACCCGCGTGTGGAAGGGCGAGACGCGTGGTGTCTGGGTGGCACTGGTCTCCGGCATGAGCCAAGACCCCAAGGAGATGCCCATCCTTGGTGACTCGCCGGCACCCGCCACTCTGGCGCGGCGCCTGTCACTGCTTGCAGGTGCTCTGCGGTTCCCCTGGGCTGTGAGCCCGGCATCGACGGGCATCGACCTGATGATCGCCGCCCGGCCGAAGGAGTGGAAGCGCGTATTCGCATCCTCCGATGCCGAGTTCGCCAAGAAGTTCCAGATCTTCGAAGCGGATATCGACTGGTCACGGACCTTGTCTGACGACGAAGCGAAGTGCCGTTACGTCCATGCCTTCGACCGCGGCGGTTCGTACGCGGCAGGAATCGCCGGCCTCGAACTTCCGATCGGCGAACCTGTGCATCATTCGAATGGACTACCGTTCGATCGCAAGCTCCCCGGGTACTGGCTCGTGGAGATCCCCGAGTGCGCGGACTGGCGGCTCCCAAATCCACTTAACCCGATGGGCTTGTCAATTTCTGAGCCAAAGTGGGTGACTACACCCACCCTCGAACGCGCCAGCAGTCTCGGGTACGAACCAGAGATTCTGGAGGCCTACGTGTGGCCTGACCACGGACGGGTCCTCGTCCCGTGGTACGAACGGATCCGGGATGCGCGCACCGCCTTGGACGTCAAGGACGATCTCGACGCGCAGTTGGCTCGCGAACAGAACAAAGTCATCTATACGCACACGATCGGCATTCTCAATTCCGATCTGCACTTGGCAGGACGTCCAGGATATTCACCAGAGCGTCACCACCACATCGTCGCCAAGTCGCGGGCCAACATCATGTACCGGATAGCTCAGATCGGCGAAGACACCGGACAATGGCCCGTCGCAGTCACCAAGGACACCGTGCTCTACGTGTCGGATGAATCCGATCCCCAGCTGGCGTGGCCTGGAGGACCGAAGCAATTCGGGCGTGGTTTCGGCCAGTACAAGCCGGAAGGATCCGCACTTCTCGCTGAACATCAGCAGTACCTGGACGGCAAGGGCTACCGGGGCAAGTCGGAACTGATCGCACCGGCTGAGTGGATGTCTGCCGACATCAGCGCGGGAAGTGACTCGTGATGGCACGGAAGCCCCTCAGCCGCACTGCCTATTCGCGGATCGCCGACAGTCTGGCGGACTACGGCTCGGTGGTGGACAACCAGATCAATGTCGTAAGAGCTGCCAAGGAACTTCGTGTTACCCAGACAGCGGTGCGTGAAGTGCTGCGCGCTGAGCGCGGAAAGATGCAATCGGAATTCTTCGGCAAGCTGACCGGACGTCGAGGCGCCGACACTTCCGGTCGACCTGGATCCGCCAACCTGAAGGCTCAGCTGCTTGCCGCTTACGGGCCCGGCAAACGGAGCGAGATCAACACTGCCGCCGCAGCACGCGATCTTGGGGTCTCTCGACGCACCGTGGAACGCTGGTTGGCCCCGGAAGGTCGGCAGCGAATCGCCAAACCACGAGCTGAGACCCTCAAGGCCCTAGCCCACAAGGCCAAACGAGCGGCATCTACGCAGAGCGCACGTCGCGCGGCGATGTCGATTATGCGAAGCAGCAAGCAAGGTAAGGCGCTGGCCAAATACGGCGGCAAGATCAGGATCGATGCTGTTCAGGGTCCGGGACCGCGGGAGTATGCCCGCGATCGGTTGATCACCTTGGCGCTGACGCCCGACCAGGTCGAGGCGATGTGGAGTGCGTATGAACGCGGTGGCGACAAGGGAATGACCGACTGGATGAACACGCGAGCGCAGGACTACCTCGGTGGGTGGGAGTTCTTTCAAATTAACAGCTTCGACGTGGAACGGTAAGTTGTGGTCGGCCATCGAGGGCCTCGCTGGACGCGCAAACGTCTCGAGGCGATGCTCCGGACCTGTTACGGCGAAACTGCGCGTGGAAGTGTTGACGTTCAGGCGGTCGCGGACGCTATGCATGTCTCGTCGCGCACCGTTAGGCGATGGTTGGCCGGCTCCAACCGACAGTTGGCGGCCGTCCCACATCGTCGACTCGAGCAGCTGCGTCTGCCGGCCGCCGAGTCTGAGTTGCGGGGCCGGCAGCAGGCCGACTACGCCCGCGAGGCGATCGCCCAGATCGCTCTCCCGAAGGACAAAGGAATTTTGCCTGTTTGGCGTGAGCGAGGTTGGCTCGAGCCACACGTCGTGGCGATTCTTGACATCACTGGCAAGCCCTGGAAGCAGATTGTGATCAGCAATGGTTCGGCCCGTTCGATGAGTGAGTTCCGACGCCGCGGCTCCATTGTCGATGTCACGACGGTGCCGACGCGTTTCCATGGTGTCGTGCTTGCTCAGGAAGTGCTCGATGAGATCGAGCCGTGGAGGTTGCACCCGCTACCGGAGTTGCTTCCTCATGGTCGTACGCATGTGTGGTCAAACGACGCGCCGGCGGTAGATCTGTCGGTGTTAGCTGTGTCGAAGGAGTTGAGATGACAAACGAGAAGGGTATGAACATGGACAACGAAGCTAGCTCTGTCCAGAAACGAGCCAAGGCGCTGCTTTCGGAGTTCGCGCTCGATGACAACGCCGAGGGGGCGCACCGTCGTGAGGTCGATCTTTCGTGGTCATCGTCGGGCCGCTCACTGCCGTGATCGATTCGGTGGGGCCGCGCCCATGGTTGCGCGTGAACGATCCGCAGCCGTTGCCCGAGGCATCGAAGCCAGCACTCTTGGCGCGTCAGCTGCGTGAGCTGGACGCGAACAGCCTCGGCCGGCTGCTACGCGATCACCTTGTGCCGCTCAGTTCGGACCGCAGTTACCGCACGCGGTGGAACGGATTCTGGTCATCTGTCGGGTTCGACCCGGTGCTGCGTGACCGCGCGACGGGGATCATCAATGGATTTCTCGATCTTGCTGAGGGAGCGCTCGAAGCCAGCGATCAGGATGACAATCAGACTAAGCGCACCGAGAAGTTCTTCGACCGGTGTGAGGGTGCGCTCGATCGGATCCTGAAGCGCGAGGACGAACCGCTCGCCTGGGCGGGTGCGGCAGCCATGACGTTCAATCCGCCGGCTCGGGTAGTGATTGACCAGCTCGTGTCTGCCATCGAGAAGCACCGAAGCGATCTGGACAACGAAGCGCTGTGGGCGACACTCGACAGCGTCCGGAAGCAGTCCCTGGGCGGATCTGGACCGCGGAAACGCCGATCTCAACGCTGAGATAGTCAGTCGGTTACAACGTCAGTCAGTCGGTTACAACGTCAGTCAGTCGCTAGACACAAACGTCCCCGGCACCGGGTGTGCCGGGGACGTTTTCACTGTTCAGAGACTGTTTTTGACGGTGCGTGGGGGTAGATTCGGTGTTGTCCTGTTGAAGGGCGGACTGACCATCTGCCCCCTTGTTTTGGGAGTTGTTCTGGCATGGTGACGATTTCACATAGTGCGGCCGAAGGGACCTTGATAGAGGGGACGTCGCGCGGCGATGGTACGAACGAGGCGTTGAAAGCACTGGGGTGGCGGTGGTTTCGTTCGCTCGGGACTTGGGGAATCCGCGGGAGCCGGGATCGGGCGCCGAAGTTGCACTTGATCGAGAGCACCGCGGCGGCGTTGCGCGCTGCTGGGTTCGAGGTACAGATTGAGATCGATGCCACCGCGCGGCCAACTGCCGAGGTCGAGGCCGATCGGATTGAGCGTCAGGCCGGCCGCGTCGCTGCACTCGAAAACAAGGCACAGCGACGAGCCGATCAGGCCGACCAAGCGTGGGAGGCTGACCGGCGCGCACACGATGCGCTTCCGGAGGGTGGCGAGCCGATTCACGTGGGGCACCATTCGCAGAGGCGACACCGGAGAGCTATCGAGACCGCGCATCGCACGCTCGGGCAGGCCGTGGCTGCCGAGGAGGATGCGAAGGCGGCTCGGCGGCGGGCTGAGTCGGCGGCGGTGACGACGTCGGCTCGGTACAACCCGGAGACGGTCAAGAATCGTATCGACTCGCTGCAGGCGAGCCAGCGTGCAGATCAGCGGCTTTTGGACGGGCACGAACGGACATTGTTCGTCGTGCGGGGAGTCAAGCAGGTCGAGAAGACTGCGCCGGTCGAGGGGTGCTTACCGGGAATCGGTTATTGCTCGGATGGAGGAACGCGCAGATCAGATCTCGTATTGGGAGGGGATTCGCGCGGAGCAGATCTCATCGGGGCAAGCAACGAACTACGGGCCCGAAGACATCGAGAAGGGTGATCAGGTTCAGCGTCGTGGCCAGTGGTACAGGGTCGTTCGTGTGAACAGGAAGACCGTGAGCATCCCCTCGATCGTGGGTGGGGGCTGGACGGACAAGGTTGCGTATCACGAGCTCAGCGGCCATATCCGTGCCGAGGCTCAGAAAGAGCCGGCGGAGACCTTTGTCGACGTGGAGGACGCCCGGTCATGAATCAGTTCCGATCCGAGATCCACAGTGGCGAGTTTCGGTGCTCACGGCACTACCCGGTTTCGCGGCGGGTGGAAGATGCCGCAGCACAAGCGTTTATCGAGTGCTTGCCTGGTTCGGAGTGGCCTCCGGTGAACACTCAGTTCGCCGATGTCTTCCGGCTGGCGGCCTGGCGCCTTCTGGTGCCGATCGAGACGGTCGCTGCGCTGGACTGCTCGACGCTGACCGGGCGGGACTGGTCAGCGCTGGCGCCGGACGCGCAATCGGAGTGGATCGATCGGGCGCGCGCGAGCATTGCTCGGCTCACGCGCATGCCGCACTGGAAATGGCTTAGTTGCACAGCCTGATTGAGCGTCACTTGGTGGTGTCCAGCGTGTAGCCGCGGCCGACCGCTGGGCGCCGCCGAGTCAGTTTCCGCCGACGTCCCCGGCACCGGGTGTGCCGGGGACGTTTTCGCTGTTCCAGGGTGTTTTTGTCGGAGGATTCAGCTAGTTTTCGAGGTGCAGTAAGTCCAAATTTCAGCGGGTGAGTCTGACCAGCTCACCCACCGGCCCAAAGGGGTTTGTGTGATGGAACCGATTCGTATCAGTTCGGCAGTGGATGCGGCCGCGTTGGCGGTGAGTCTGGCGGGGCACTTGCCTACGGCGGAGGTTGTGGTGGCTCCGCTCGATGAGAAGGCGTTCGGGACGGTGCTGCTTGCCCAGCTTCCCGAGGTTGTGTCGGAGGCCGATCGTGAGGAGTGGGTCGAGGTCGCACGCGAGCGTGTCGGTGACATCGAGGTGCTGCTGGTGGTGGTGTTCGGCTCACCGGCTCACGCCGAGTTGGTGGTGCAGGCGCTGCGCGAGGCTGCGCCTGATCGGGCGTTTCACGTCTTCGCGTACTTCCAGGGCCAGGCTCGGCGGTTTCATCCGCTGCCGGGGGAGTGGGAATCCGGCGACCTGGCGTCGCATCCGGTCGTGACGCTGGCCTTGACGGAGGGCAAGGTACGGCTGCAGACGCGTGGGGAGATCAGTGCAGGGTTTGCACCGGCTCAGCTCGGCGAGGAGCGAGCACAGGCGGTCACCGAGTCCGCCACAGCGGAAGTGACCCGACTGGGCCGTGCGGACGCGTTCAGGGCGGCGGAGGAGCTCTCCCGTGATGTCATCACCCGGTATCTCGAGGAGTACGAGACTCGTGGGGTGTGCGTCAGCGATGAGCACGCGGCGCGGTTGGTGGCGGCGGCCTGGCATACGCCGGTGCGGGATGCGCTGCTGTCGGGCATCACTGTCGAGCATGGCCGGGCGCTGGGCGAGATGTGGCGGCAGGTTGCGGCCGTGACGATGCGGTATCCGGCGGCGGCCCCGCTGATCTTGGCCGGGGCCAGCTTCTGGGTCGGTCGGGACGCGGTAGCGGCCAGGGAGGCGATCTCTGCCGGACTCGAGGCGTTCCCGGATCACCCCTTCGGTCAGGTGATGGAGCAGATGCTCGACGCCGGATTGAACCCGTCGATGTGGGACCAGTTGTGCGCGGCCGTACGTGTGGCCAAGGGTATCGCCGACCAGTAGTCCAGTTCTGTTGTGAGCTGTTGCCGGCGCCCGACCGGCCACCGGCAACAGCTGTATGCGCCTATGTCCCCGGCACCGGGTGTGCCGGGGACATAGGCGCAGTTCAATGCGGGTTTTTGTCGGATGTTTCGGCTAGGTTCTGAGGTGTTCGTAAGTCCAATCCACGGGTGAGTCTGACCAACTCACCCACCCGACTCAAAGGGGTTTGCTGTGAGTGTTTTTCGTATGTCTTCGCCGTCCGATGTTGTTGCCGGTGCGGTCGCGTTGGGCGGTCATCTTCCGGTCGACGAGGTGGCGGTGATGAGCCTTGACCGCCACCCGGCGGCGGTGATGCTGGTCCAGTTGGGTGACGATGCGGAGCGGGAGTCGGGGCGCATCTTGGACGCCCTCGAGAGCGCCGCACCCTTGGAGGAGAGCCAGTCGATGCTGGCGGTGGTGTTCGGCCCGGCCGAGCGGGGTGATGTGGTGGGCGCGATCCTCGAGCAGCTTCGCCCCGATGCGGTGACCCCGGTGTTCGTGTTCACCGATGGGCTGGTGCGTCAGTGGCACGGGGCCGGGTCCTTGATCGGGCAGCCGGGCATGCCGGTCGATCTGGCGGCGCACCCGATCATCGCCGAGGCACTCGTGGTCGGCTCCACCACGCTCATGACCCGCGCCGAGATGCGAGCGAGTTTCGCACCGGCCCAGCATGGTCGAGACCGCGCCGCTATGGTGGCCGCTGGTTTCGGGCGCGAGCGCGTGATTCTGGCCGCTAGGGACCCGCAGAACGCCGCCGACCGTGCCTACGATTTCGCGTTGGCACCGTACGTCGGGGGAACCGCGGGAGCGGGGGAGCGGGGCATCAGTGTCACGGACGAGCACGCCGCGATCATCGCGGCCGCGATGCACGATGTGCCGGTGCGCGATCTGCTGTTCGCCCGGATCGACGCACACAATGCCGATGCCGCCGCCGAGGTAATGCGCCAGGTCGGGGCGGTATTGCCCCATGATCTCGCCGGTGCGGTGATCATTCTTGCCGGAGTGTTTCATTGGGTGAGCCGTCACGCCGCGCTGGCACGTGAGGCGGTGAACGTGGGCCGTGCGCTCGATCCCGCGCACTCCTTCGGGAAGCTGTTCGAGCAGTTTCTCAACCACGGGATGAACCCGGCACTGTGGGAGCAGCTGCGTGCTGCGGCGGTGCGCGCCCATCAGGACCAGTAGGTAACGAAACAGCGGTGCGGTGATCGAACGGGGACGGTTCCGCAACCGCTGGATTCGGTCAATCCTGTTGGTAATGAGCACTTCCGAAGTGATCATTTTGCTTGTTCCGAATTCCGTTATACAGCAACCTAACCCGTTACCCAGCGCGCAGCGCGTGGGTGAATTCCGTTATTGGGCGGCTTGCTGCCCAGTCGGTTCAGGCCCCGGGCGCAGCCCGGGGTACCGTCGGGGAGGGTACCCCGG
>NZ_JAWLSG010000012.1:0-154005 GCF_033142305.1 Rhodococcus sp. IEGM 27
CCCAAGGGTGTGGGGGTGCTTTTCACAGGGCGGGCGCGGGGGGGGGGGGGGGGGCCCGGGCCGCCCACCCCCCCCCAGGGGGGGGGGGGGGGGGCGCCCCCCCCCCCCCCCCCCCCACCCGCTGGAACTCGGGGAACGTGTCGTTCCCTACGGCTGAATTGCCTTCTCGATGTCGGTGAGCATGCTGTCGATTCCGTGGAGCAGCTCCGAGAGCACCTCGTCGTCGGCGACGAGCGGTGGCGAAATCATCAGCATCGTGGCACCACGGTCGTCGCCGCGGAGAATGACCTTGGTGCGGGCGAACGCCTCCGGCAGCACCTTGCGCAACACCGTCAGCGACTCCTGCTCGGTGAACTCGCGGCCGCTGTCGCTGTCGGCCATCAGTTCGATCGCGTAGAAGAAGCCGGTGCCGCGCACGTCCTTGACGCAGCGGTGCGCGTTCATCAGCGAGTCGAGTGCCGACCGCAACTTCGGGCCCCGCGCGGTGACGTTGCCCAGCACGTTCTCGTCGCGCATCGCGGTGATGTTGGCGACCGCCACCGCCGTCGACACCGGGTGTCCGCCCCACGTCGCGCCGTGGGTGAATACGCCGCCCTTGGGCGAGTCGTACAGCTCGCGCACCAGCTGCTCGCGGACGATCAGGCCACCGAGCGGGGCGTATCCGGAGGTGGAGCCCTTCGCGAACGTGATCATGTCGGGCACCACACCGGTGAGCCCGTGCCCGAACCAGTGTCCGAGGCGGCCGAACGAGCAGATCACCTCGTCCGAAACGAGCAGGATCCCGTGCTTGTCGCACAGCGCGCGCAGCGCGGGCCAGTACCCGTCCGGCGGAACGAGGGCGCCACGCCCGTTCTGAACCGGCTCGGCGAACACGGCCGCGATGGTTTCGGCGCCCTCTTCCTCGATGACGGCTTCGATCGCGGCGATGCAGTCGAGCTCGTTCGCCGGGCCGCAGTCGCCGAGGTAGCCGAGGGTGTTGGGCACGGAGCGAACCCCGGGCAGCAGCGGTCCGAACGGGTCTTTGATCTTGGGCAGCTGTGTCACCGAGAGCGCGCCGAGAGTGGTTCCGTGGTATGCCATCTCGCGGCTGATGATCTTGGTTCGCTGAGGGTTGCCCTGGCTGCGGTGGTACTGCCGGGCGAACTTGACGGCCGTCTCCACCGCCTCGGATCCCGAGTTGACGAAGAAGGTCGTGCCGAGATCGCCGGGCGCGAGGTCGGCGATGAGCGCGGACGCCTCGATCGCGGGAATGTGAGCGCTGCCCCAGTTCGAGGCGTACGCCAGCGTCCCGATCTGCTCGCTCGCCGCCTTGGCGATGTCGTCACGGCCGTGACCGATGTTCACGCAGAACAGGCCTGCCAGACCGTCGAGGAAACGGTCGCCCTCGGTGTCGATCAAATAGCTGCCCTCGCCACGAACGAACACCGGGAAGTCGCTGTCCCAGGTGTCCTTGCGGGTGAAATGAGGTCCGAGGTGCCGGCGGGCCCGTGCTCGCAATTCGGTGACGTCCACGACCATCTCCTTCGTTGTCGAATGGCTGTGATCCACACCATACGGATGGCGTGGACCCCAGGTCAGGGCCAGAAGAGCAGTATTCGATGGGTCCAGACTGGTCCCGATAGCCGACGCAAAACTGGTCCTTCTGGTCCCATGCCAGGGTGATCCAGACTTCGTTATCGCCCCGGCACCACGACTTGTGGACGGAGCAGTGATCAGCCCAGCCAACGGAGGTCTCAGATGAGGATCGGTATCCCCAAGGAAGTCAAGAACCACGAGTACCGGGTAGCGGCCACTCCGGCCGGAGTGCACGAACTCGTCACCCACGGACACGACGTGTTCGTGGAACGTGGTGCGGGAGAAGGATCGTCGATCGGAGACGACGCCTATGGCGCCGCGGGGGCAAAGATCCTCGACACGGCCGACGCCGTCTGGCAGAGCGCCGAACTGGTCCTCAAGGTCAAAGAGCCCATCGCGGAGGAATACCACCGGATGCGTTCGGACCTCACACTGTTCACCTACCTGCACCTCGCTGCGGGTGAGGAGTGCACCCGCGCCCTGCTCTCTGCGGGAACCAATTCCGTTGCGTACGAGACCGTTCAACTTCCCGACGGGTCACTGCCCCTACTGTTCCCGATGAGCGAGGTCGCCGGCCGGCTCGCACCACTCGTCGGCGCACAGGCACTCATGCGGCCCGAAGGTGGCCGAGGCGTACTCATCGGCGGGGTGTCCGGGGTGCTGCCGGCCCGCGTCGTCGTCATCGGCGCCGGCGTGTCGGGCATGAACGCCGTCGCGGTCGCCGCCGGCACCTGGGCCGACGTTGTCCTGTTCGACAAGAACGTCGACAAGCTCCGCGCCGCCGATCGGATGTACCAGGGCCGGATCCGCACCCTCGCCGCCAACGCCTACTCCATCGAGCAGGAGGTCATGCAGGCCGACCTCGTCATCGGTGCCGTGCTCGTCCCCGGCGCGAAGGCCCCGAAGATCATCTCGAACTCGCTGGTCTCCCGGATGAAGCCAGGCAGCGTTCTCGTCGACATCGCCATCGACCAGGGCGGATGCTTCGAAGATTCGCGTCCCACCACCCACGCAGACCCCACGTTCCGGGTCCACGACTCGGTGTTCTACTGCGTGGCGAACATGCCCGGAGCGGTGCCGCACACCTCCACGCATGCGCTGACCAACGTCACCCTGCCCTACACGTTGCAGATCGCCGAGAAGGGACTCGCGCGCGCCGCGCGGGAGAACGCCGCTCTCCGCGCGGGCGTCAGCACGGTCGCGGGGCGGCTCACCAACGATGCCGTCGGCGTCGCACTCGGAATCGAGTCGATCGACGTGGAAGAAGGGCTCGACCTCGTCTGATTCCACTCGCCGGCCCGGCATACTGAGGAGTGCTCACCCGAGAACTTCTCGGCGTGCCGGGCCGGCCTCGTCGTCAGCCCGCCGTTGATGTACAGGAGGCGATGCGTGCCGAGAACACTGATCGAGGTCGACCGCACTTCCACCGAGCCGCTCTACCGTCAGGTTCGGCGGGCGATCGAGCACGGCATCGCCAACGGACTCTTCGATCCACGTCACCGCCTTCCGAGCTCCCGCGAGCTGGCCGTCGACCTGGCGATTTCGCGCAACACGATCAATCTCGCCTATCAGGAGTTGATCGCGGAGGGTCTGGTCCAGAGCCATCAGCGGTCGGGCATGTTCGTGAATCCCGACATGATCGAGACCCTGGCATCCGACGCGCGCGCGACCATCCCACGCATCGACTGGTCCACCCGGATAAGGCGTTACGCCGACGTCGACGTTCCGCACATAGAGAAGAATCTCGACTGGCACAGTTATCCCTACCCCTTCCTGGCCGGCCAGATCGACATCCGGAGCTTTCCCGCCCGCGCGTGGGTGCGCTGCCTGCGTGACGCGCTGTATCAACCGCACGCCTACGCGAGCCTTCAGGACAGCGTCGGAGCGGACGACCCGATGCTCATCGACATGATCCGCCAGCACCTGCTGCCGTCCCGCGGAATCGAGGCGAGTGCGGACGAAGTACTCATCACCGTCGGATCACAGCAAGGCCTGGACCTCGTCGGGCGGGTGCTGCTCGGCCCGGAACACCGCGTGGCCATCGAGAACCCGGGCTATCTCGATGCCCGGCACATCTTTCTGCGCACCGGCGCCCAGGTGTACGGCATCGATGTCGACGAGCGCGGCCTGCGCCCACCCGAGACTCTGCGCGGCACCGATCTGATGTACCTGACGCCCAGTCACCATCATCCGACCAATGCCACTCTCGGAATCGACCGGCGTCAGCACCTGCTACAACTCGCCGCTGAATCCGGCACCGTCATCGTCGAGGACGACTACGACAGCGAATTCCGCTATCACGGCAGTCCCAGCCCGGCACTCAAGGCGCTCGACTCCAGCGGCGACGCCGTGTACCTCGGCACCTTCTCGAAGTTCCTGGCACCCGGACTGCGCCTCGGTTACCTCGTCGGGCCCGCCGACCTGGTCCGCGAACTGCGCAATGCCCGCCGATACGTGCTGCGCCACCCACCCGGCCATCAGCAGCGCGCCCTGGCCATGTTGATCGACAGCGGCGAGTACCACCGTGCACTACGACACCACCGCAGCCAGATGAAGCACAAATGGGAACGCCTCTGCGCGGCCGTCGACAAGTACCTTCCATGGCCGCAGGAGTCGTATCCGCCCGGGGGCGTCAGCCTGTGGATGACCGGGCCCGAGAACCTCGATTGCCGGGTCCTGGTGCGCGAGGCGGAAACCCGCGGAGTCCTCATCGAACGGGGTGACATCTTCTACACACAGCCCGTGCCGCCGCGCAACAACTTCCGAATCGGCTACGGTGCCATTCCCCTGCGCTCCATCGAAGAAGGTATCGCGCTCCTCGGCCAGGCGTGCCAGGCGAGTTTCCGCCACTCCCGGTAACTGCGCGGCGAAAATCGCCTCAGCGCAACGCCACCTGCACGAGGACGGCGGCGCCGAGGAAGCCGAGTAGCCACAGCACCCGTTGGCGGACCTGCTGGGCGGTGGTGCGGTCGAACAACCATTTTCCCGCGGCTGCGCCGAACATACAGAGCGGCGTGAACAAGGCGATCTGCGCCAGGACGGGAACCGTGAGGAGACCACCAGCAGCCGAGCCGGCGGCGCCGAACGCGTCGATGACGAGAAAGAACACGACGAGCGAGGCACGCCCGGCCGCCACGTGGGAGGACGCGGAAAAATACATCAGGACGGCGGGTGGACCACCGAGGGCGAAGCCGCCGTTGAGGAGGCCGGACGCCACGCCCGTCACGGTCGTCGCGCCGGGGCCGGGCAGTGACTGGCGGTCGGGGACGGCGGCCATCGCGACGGCGGAGCCTATGATCGCCACACCCAGGAGCACGCGCACCAGGTCACCGGACAGCTGTGTGAGCGCCCACATCCCGAGCGGCATGCCGATCAGGGTGCCGACGAACAACCAGCGCAACGACTTCCAGTGCACCTGCCGCCACACCTGGGGCAGCATCGCTGCACTCGCGACGACCTCGAGGACGAACACGGTGGGGATCACCGACGTCGGCGGGAGCAGGACGACGAGTCCCGCCACCCACACCATCGCACCACCGAAGCCACCGAAACCGCGGACTACGCCGCCGGCCACCACGATGCCGAGCGCAAGGAGGAGGGCGGGCAGCGACAGATCCCACACCGTTGCCGCCATACCCTGTTGCACCGCTTCCGTTCGCCGTTGTCCCCGTCAGAAGTGTGGGGGTCGCGGCGGCGAAGCGACAGGTCCAGACGGCGCCCGATCGTCAGTACCAGAAGAGCACGGGACGTAGCCCCCGGCATCGGCGCCGGGGGCTACGTGGTCGCAAAAGCGGACTACACGTAGTCCTTGTACTTGTCGAGCAAGCGAACCGGCTTCGACAGCGCGTCGCGGCGGAAGGGGTCGCCGAGTTCGCGGGTGCACATGATCTCGATGACCGTCGTCTTGCCCTCGTTCATCTGTGCGGCGACCGCGCGCTGCAGTGCGGGGCCGACCTCTTCGAGCTTGTCGACGACGATGCCTTCGGCGCCCATCGCCTGTGCGATCCCGGCGAAGGACTCGCTCTCGAGTTCACCGGCGACGAAGCGGCGGTTGTAGAAGTCGACCTGGTTCTTCTTCTCCGCACCCCACTGCCGGTTGTGGAAGACGACGGCTGTGACCGGGATGTCGTGCCGGACCGCGGTCATGACCTCGCCCAGGCTCATCCCCCAGGCGCCGTCACCTGCGTATGCGATGGCGGGCCGTTCCGGTGCCGCCGCCTTCGCGCCGATGATGGTGGGCAACGCGTATCCGCAGTTACCGAAGCTCATCGGAGCCAGGAAGCTGCGCGGCTTCTCGAACCGGAGGTAGCTGTTGGCGACGGAGTTGATGTTGCCGATGTCGGTGGAGACCATCACGTCTTCCGGCATCGCCTTCTCCAGCTCACGCAGCACCTGGCGGGGGTGCAGCCAATTGCCCTCCTCGCCTTCCTGTTCGGCGATCATGTCGAGGCTGAACGGATCGCGCTCATGCGTCCACTCGTCGAGTTCCTTCTCCCACGCGGCTTTCTCGGCGTCGATCTTCTCGCTGCGTGCCGCCCGATTGGCGTCGCACGCGAGGGCCTTGCCCTCGAGGCGTTCGGTGAGTGCGACGGCCGCAGCCTTCGCGTCGCCACAGATTCCGACCGACACCTTCTTCACCAGGCCGAGCATCTTGTGGTCCGCATCGATCTGGATGATCTTCGCGTTCTTGGGCCAGTAGTCCATGCCGTGCTGCGGCAGCGTGCCGAAGGGGCCGAGACGGGTGCCGAGGGCGAGCACCACGTCGGCCTGGCTGATCAGCTTCATCGCGGCCTTGGAACCCTGGTAGCCCAGCGGTCCGGTCCACAGCGGGTGGCTGGCGGGAAACGAGTCGTTGTGCAGGTAGCTGTTGACGACGGGGGCGCCGAGACGCTCGGCGAGGGCCTTGCACTCCTCGACGCCGTCGGCCATCACCACACCGCCACCGGACACGATCACCGGGAATTCGGCCTGGGCGAGCAGTTCTGCAGCCTCGTTCAGGCTCTTTTCGCCGCCGGGACCGCGGTCGAGCCGGGTGGGCTGCGGGATCTCGGTCTCGATCTCGCCGTAGAAGAAGTCGCGCGGGATGTTGAGCTGCGTCGGACCCATCTCGGACATCGCGCGGTCGAAGCACCGGCCGGTGAACTCGGCCATGCGCTTGGGGTTGTTGACGTGCCCCTGGTACTTCGTGAATTCCTGGAACATCGGCAACTGGTTGGCTTCCTGGAAGCCGCCCAGGCCAGTTCCCATGGTGCCGGCCTCGGGGGTGACGATGACGACGGGGCTGTGTGCCCAGAATGCGGCGGCGATCGCCGTGACACAGTTGCTGATTCCCGGCCCGTTCTGGCCGATCACCATGCCGTGCCGCCCGCTGACCCGGGCGTATCCATCCGCCATGTGTCCCGCGCCCTGCTCGTGCACCACCGGGACGAGCCGGATCCCGGCGGGCGCGAAGATGTCCATCGCATCCATGAAGGCCGAACCCATGATGCCGAACATGTCTGTCACACCGTTCGCGACCATGGTCTCGACGAACGCCTCCGACGGTGTCATCTTCTGTACGCCGGAGACAGCGGTGCGATCGGCACCGTTCTTCTTCTTGCTCATGCGTGATCCTCCTTCAGGGGTGCGCCGGAAACGGCTGAGAATGTCAAAAATCGGAACGTTTCGTTCGTGATTTTGTGATGTATTCGAACAGTAGGCCACGTCACACACTTCGTCAATGAATGTTCCTAAAACTGGAACGGGATGTATGATTTTTCGATACACGACGTGAAGGCGTCGCCGTCTGGGCCTAGGAGGAACCGTGGGTGAGATTCACCGGATCGACGAGTCGAACGGACACCCAACAACGGAGCTACCCGGAGACACACCGACGCTCCGCCTGTTCGCGCTGCTCGAGATGATCGCGTCCAAGGACCAGCTGTTCACGTTGCAGGGGCTCGTCGAGGAGACGGGCATGGCCAAGCCGACCTTGCACCGGATGCTCCAGCAGCTCGAGGGCGCCGGACTCCTCACCCGGCAGAACAACGGCAGGCATTACGGCACCGGCGTGCGCCTGCGCCGCTTCGCCGAGAATCTGCTGCTCAACGACACCCACCACGGTGCGCGCCACGCCATCCTCCGAAACCTCGTCGCGGAACTCGGCGAGAGCTGCAACGTGACCACCCTGTCGGGTAGCGAAGTGGTGTATCTCGACCGAGTGGAAACCTCCGAGCCCCTGCGGTTTACACTCCATGCGGGTTCGCGGGTGCCAGCGCACTGCTCGGCCAGCGGCAAGATGATCCTGTCACAGCTCAGCCCCGCCCAACGCCGGCGACTCCTCGGGCGGATGCCGCTCGAGCGCTACACCAACAAGACCGTCACCGACATCGAGCTGATCGAGAACGAACTCAAGCAGGTGCGCCGCGACGGCTACGCCATCGACGACGAAGAGTTCCTCCCCGGACTCGTCTGCGCCGCGGTGCTCGTCCCCTGCGCCACAGGCAATTCCAATCTCTGCATTGCGGTCCAGGCCCCGGTCATGCGACTCACCCCCGACAAGGCGCTCAAGCTCCTTCCTGCGTTGCGGAGGGCGGCCGACGCCATCGGCGAGATCGAGAACGAGGTCACGGAGACCGAAGTGACAGACCTGAACTGAAGGAGGGCGCATGCCCGAAATGACCACTGCGGCCCCCAGCCACGTGGTGTCCGCGCGCGAGCTGTTCGGACTCCACACCGACCTGACGGTGCGTGCCTTCCGCGAACCCGTCGACCACGTCCCCGACATCGACCCCGCGTACCGGTTCGATCACGCGGTGACGACCGCCCTGCTCGCCGGGTTCGACCGCAACCGCCGGGTGATGGTCCAGGGACTGCACGGCACCGGCAAGTCCACACACATCGAGCAGGTCGCGGCTCGGCTGAACTGGCCGTGCGTGCGGGTCAATCTCGACGGACATCTCAGCCGGCTGGACCTGATCGGCAAGGACGCGGTCGTCCTCCGAGAAGGCAAGCAGGTCACCCAATTCCAGGAAGGCATTCTGCCCTGGGCACTGCAGCGGCCCGTCGCGCTGATCCTCGACGAATACGACGCCGGCCGTCCCGATGTCATGTTCGTCATCCAGCGCCTCCTCGAGCGCGACGGAAAACTGACCCTGCTCGATCAGAACCGGGTCCTGACTCCGCATCCGGCGTTCCGGTTGTTCGCCACCGCCAACACCGTCGGCCTGGGCAATCTCAACGGGTTGTATCACGGTGTGCAGCGGCTCAATCACGCGCAGATCGATCGCTGGAACATCGTCGCGACACTCGATCACCTGCCCGCGGAACAGGAAATCGAGATCGTGTCCGCACGAGTGCCGTCGCTGAGCCGTCAGCTCATCGGGTCGATGGTCGCCGTGGCCAATTTGACCCGGAGCGGATTTCGCGTCGGCGACCTGTCGACGCTGATGTCGCCGCGCACGGTGATCACCTGGGCCGAGAACATCGAGATCTTCCACGACCCGGCGCTCGCATTCCGGCTGTCATTCGTCAACAAGTGCGACGAGGCCGAGCGGCCCGTCGTCTACGAGTACTTCCAGCGGTGCTTCGACTCGGAACTGGAGCGGTCGGCGATGCTCGCGACGAGCACGGCCTGAGCGGGCAGTCATGACAGAACTGTCCGTGCGCCCCACATCGGTCCGCCGTCAGCAGGAAATTCACGAACTCTGTGCCGCCTCGATCCGCGCCCTCGCGGGCCAGGGTGGACTGCACTTCCGCGGACCGGAACTCCACCGCGGACATCGGCGCGTGCCGATGCCCGCCCCGCACCTCCACCCGACGTTCGACGGCGCCGGCTTCGCGTCCTTCCGCGGTGCGGCGGACGGCATGGCGTCGCGCCTCCTCCACACCGATCCCGTCCTGCACCGGAGCCTGTGCCCGGATGATACGGCGCGTCGGCTGGTCTTCGAGATCCTGGAACAGTTCCGCGTCGAGTCGCTGGCCGCCGACGCGTGGATCGGCGTGCGCGCCAACCTCTCCCACCGCTTCACGCAGTGGTCGCAGGACTACGTGACGTCCGGTCTGACCGAGACGGTGCACGGAATGCTGTTGTTCACGGTGACACAGATGTGCCGGGCCCGGATCACCGCCGAACCGATACCCGAGGCCACCGAGGACCTGATCGAATCGACCCGGTTCGCTCTCGCCTCCGTTCTCGGCGGACACCTCCCATGGCTGCGTCGAACCCGCTTCTCGCAAAACGACTTCGGGATCCACGCGCAGGCCGTCGCCGAGCTGATCGGCCGTCACCTGGAGTCACCCACCGACACGGACGTCTCGACCGACGACCGGAGCGACGGCCGGACGGCGTTCTCCCTCCTGTTCGACTTCGACCCCGAAGACGACGAGACCTTCCAGGCCGCAGTATCGGGACGCAGTCGCGCGCTGGGGGAGGGCGGAGACGGGTATCGCGTGTTCACCCGCGCCTACGACGAGACCCGGCAGATCGCGTCCCTCGTCCGGCCGGAGTTACTCCAGGAGTACCGCCGGCGACTCGACCTCGTCATCGACCTGCAGCACCTCAACGTCCGGAAACTCGGACGGCAGCTGAAAGCCGTGCTCGCGGAACCGGTCCCCGACGGATGGGACGGCGGCCGGGAAGAGGGATACCTCGACGGTCGGCGGCTCGCCCAGCTCGTCACCTCGCCAACCGAGCGCAGACTCTTCCGGGCCGAACGCACCGAGCCGCACACCGACACGACCGTGACCTTCCTCATCGACTGCTCCGGTTCGATGAAAGAGTTCGGCGAACCGGTCGCAGTCCTGGTCGACGTGTTCGCCCGGGCACTCGAACTGGCCGACGCCCGCTGCGAGATCCTGGGTTTCACGACCGCCGCATGGAACGGGGGACGGGCACGCCGAGACTGGCTCCGGTCTGGCCGTCCGCGCAACCCGGGCCGCCTCAACGAGGTGCGGCAGCTGGTGTTCAAGGACGCCGAAACCTCATGGCGCCGAGCCCGTCCCGCGATCGCGGGGCTGCTGAAGAACGACCTGTTCAAAGAGGGCGTCGACGGTGAGGCCGTCGACTGGGCGTGCTCCCGGATGCGGGACCGCCAGGGCCGGAGGCTCCTGTTCGTGATCTCGGACGGAAGCCCACTGGACGGCGCCACCGCCCTGGCCAACGACGAGTTCTACCTGGACCACCACCTGCAGGACGTGGTCGAGCGACACGAGGACGAGCGGGCCGTCGAAGTGTACGGGCTGGGAGTCGGGCTGGACCTGAGCCCGTACTACGACCGCTGCCGGACGCTCGACCTGTCGTGCGGTATCAACAGCGACGCTATTGCCGAAGTGCTGTCGATGATCGCCCACTGACAGTCATCACCTGCCGGTGGCTCAACAGCGAGGAGTCACACTCATGGCCGAACACGGGGTTTCCCTGGTCACTCTGGACATCGCCGGAACGAGCGTCGACGAAGGCGGTGCCGTGTATGTCGCGTTGCGCGACACCGTCGAGAAGCACCTCGGCAAACCGATTCCGGACGATCGGTTCGACAGGTGGAACGGCACCGGCAAACGGCAGGCCATCGAGGGCCTGCTGCGGGAGAGCGGCACCTCGTCCGAGAAGACGGTACTGGACGCCGTCGAATCCGATTTCACCGCAATGCTTCTGGCTGCGTACCGCAAGACTCCGCCCACCGCACTGCCCGGGGTTCACGACGCCTTCGGCGCGTTGCGGCAGCGCGGCATCAAGGTCGTTCTCCAGACCGGCTATTCACGTCAGATCGCGGAACCACTACTGGAGCAGGTCGGGTGGGAGATCGGCCGGGACATCGACGGTGTGATCACGAGCGATCAGGTGCGGATGAGCAGGCCGTCGCCGTATCTCATCTTCCACGCCATGGAACTCGCCGGAGTGCAGAGCGTCGACGAGGTGCTGGTGGGTGGGGACACTCCGAATGATCTACGGGCCGGGACGAACGCCGGGGCACGGTACGTTGTGGGTGTCCTGACGGGCGCGCACGACGCGGCGAAGCTGAGCCGGGAGCCCCACACGCACATACTGGACAGCGCTGCGGACATCCCCGGACTGCTGGGCTGAACGACGACGGTGGGTTCGGTACGTCACCAGCCGCGTTCGGCGAGGCGGTGCGGAACCGGGATGTCGTCGACGTTGATCCCGACCATCGCCTCACCCAGCCCACGCGAGACCTTCGCGAGCACGTCCGGGTCGTCGAAGAACGTGGTGGCCTTCACGATCGCCGCGGCCCGCTCCGCCGGATTACCCGACTTGAAGATCCCCGACCCGACGAACACACCCTCCGCGCCGAGCTGCATCATCATCGCCGCATCCGCCGGGGTCGCGATGCCACCGGCGGTGAACATGGTGACCGGCAACTTCCCGGCCTTCGCCACCTCGACCACCAGGTCGTACGGCGCCTGCAGCTCCTTCGCCGCCACATACAGCTCGTCCTCGCTCAGCGACGTCAACCGGCGAATCTCCCCACCGATGGTCCGCATGTGCGTCGTCGCGTTCGACACGTCGCCGGTGCCGGCCTCACCCTTCGACCGGATCATCGCCGCACCCTCGGTGATCCGCCGCAACGCCTCACCCAGGTTGGTCGCACCACACACGAACGGGACGGTGAACTTCCACTTGTCGATGTGGTTCGCGTAGTCGGCCGGGGTCAAAACCTCGGACTCGTCGACATAATCGACCCCCAGGGACTGCAGGATCTGCGCCTCGACGAAGTGCCCGATCCTGGCCTTGGCCATCACCGGAATCGAGACGGCGGAGATGATGCCGTCGATCATGTCCGGATCACTCATCCGCGACACCCCACCCTGCGCGCGGATGTCCGCGGGAACCCGCTCGAGCGCCATCACCGCGACCGCACCGGCGTCCTCGGCGATCTTCGCCTGATCGGGGGTGACGACGTCCATGATGACCCCACCCTTGAGCATCTCGGCCATGCCTCGCTTGACGCGTGCAGTGCCGGTGGTGGATGCGCTCATGACTCTCTCCTCTGATGACGATCGGTGTGTGGATCCTGTTGTGCCGCTGCCAGCAGTTCGAGGTCCGAGCCGCCCAGCGTTTCGATCGCCTCGATGCGTTTCTCGGCCTCCGCGACCGACTCGTCCTGCGAACCGATAGGGGGAGCACCGGACAGCGCGTCGTCGTCGGTTCCGCCCTTGCCGAGCCACCGCCGCACTTCGTAGGTGACCAGGATGGCGATGAGCGTCAGTCCGCTCATGAGGAACTGGGAGCGGGTTGTCGGCAGGAAAGCCATCGCGAGGATGACGGTGGCCATCAGGGCGATCGTCGCGTAACTCAGCCAGGGGAACAACCACATCCGGAGTTGCAGTGCGGCAGGGTCTTCGCGTTCGAGTCTGCGCCGGAGCACGACCTGGGAGATGGCGATCAGGAGGTACACGAAGAGCGCGACGGCGCCGTACGAGTTGACGAGGAAGCTGAAGACAATGTCACCCCACACGTAGGTGCAGGCAACCGACACGTATCCGACGGTGGTGCCGAGCAGGATCGCCCGACGAGGCACACCGTTGTGGGAGAGCTTGGTGAAGAACTTCGGTGCGTCGCCGTTGCGGGTCAGCGCGAACAACATTCGGGATGTCGTGTACAGCGCAGAGTTCAGACAGGAGAGTACCGCGGTGAGGACGATGAAGTTCATGATCGTGGCGACGCCGGGAATGCCGAGCACCTCGAGCACCGCGGCGTACGGGCTCACACCGACGCTTTCGGTGTTCCACGGCTGGATCGCGACGACGACGAGAATGGAGCCGACGTAGAACGTCACGATGCGCACTACGATCGACCGCATGGCATGGGCCACTGCCCGCTTCGGCTCCTCCGACTCCGCAGCCGCAATCGTCACGATCTCGGCGCCGGTATAAAAGGCGACGCAGGGGACGACCGCGGCGAGCACTGCGCCCCAGCCGAGCGGGGTGAACCCACCATGGTCGACAAGGTTGCCCAGCCCCGGCGTCGAGTCCGGCCACAGCCCGGTGATCCACAGGGCACCCATTCCGAGGAAGAGGACGATCGCTACGACCTTGATCGACGAGAACCAGTATTCGAACTCACCGTAGGAGCGGGCGGAGACCATGTTGGTGGCCGTCAGCAGCAGCATCAGTCCGAGGCTCAGCAGCCACAGCGGAATCATCGGCAGCCAGAGCTGCAAGATCCGGCCGCCGGCGACGGCCTCGACAGCAACAACGATGACGAAAAAGTACCAGTACATCCACCCCGTCGCGAACCCGGCGCGACGTCCGAGCGCCTGCCGGGCATAGACGTAGAACGACCCGACCACCGGCCTGGCTACCGCCATCTCCGCCAGCATCCGCATGATCAGCAACGTGATGATGCCTGCAATGAGGAAGGAGATGATCGCGGCCGGGCCCGCACCGCCGATGACGACACCGCTGCCGACGAAAAGGCCGGCACCGATCACGCCACCGAGGGCGATCAGGTTCATGTGCCGGCGTTTGAGCCCCTTGCCCAAACCGGAGTTGTCGGTGTGTTCAGGAACGGTACTGTCCACGTTTCCTCCAAATAGCGGCGGCGAAGTCCGCGCCACCCTGCCTGTCCTGCCGGTGAGCGGCGCGGATCGAACGCCCTGGTATGTGTGACTCACATCACCTTTGCGGGAGTCACCTCACATTACGACTCGGAGATACAGACCGCCCAGAACCAGATCTGAGGGAAGGAGAGGGACCAGGGACGCGGGGGCCTCCCGCGGTTTCAGAGCGGCAGCGCATCGCCCGGTTCGGGGAGGCAACCTTCGAAGGTGCGGCGTGCGCATTCGGAGATCACCTCGGCAACACTGCCCCGGTGGGCAAGGGTCTGGCGTTGCCGGATAGCCCCGTTGCCCTGATCGAGCACCGACGCCAGCGACGTATTCACCTGCCAGTACTCACCGAGCTCCGCCAGAGCCGGCTTGACGTGTGCCAGAAGTTGGTACACCAGGCGGTGCGCGGGCATCCGGTGCGCGGTCACCGGATCGAGACCGTGCCCGGCGAGCCCGTCGCGGGCCGCCAACCAGCACGCCCCGCGCAGCACCTGCTGATCGATGGCTGGCGCCGACTCACTGCGGTGGATGGCCCGGATCGCGGTCATGACCAACGCGTGCACCAGGGTGGTCAGGGTCATCGTCTCCCTGATGGTGGCAGGGACGTCACTGATCCGGATCTCGACAGTGGGGAGATGATTCGACACCCGCACATCCCAATAGACCATTCCGGTATCGAGGATGGCGCCGGTCTCGAGCATCACCTGCACCGCGTCGTCGTAATGCTGCGCCGACTGGAAGTACGGTGGCGGTCCCGCACTGGGCCACCGGCCGAACAGGACGTACCGCCAGCTCGCATAACCGGTATCGAGGCCACCGGCGATGGGGGAATTGGCGGTCAGCGCCAGCAGCGCCGGCAACCAGGGCCGCAGATGGTTGCTCACCTGCACAGCTTGCTCGCGGTCCTCGATGCCGACGTGCACGTGACAGCCACACATCACGCCCGTGGAGAGGGCGCCGAATCGCGCGGCCATCTGCTGATACCGCGGGGTGTCGGTTATCGAATTCGAATTCGGTGGCGGGTCGTACATCGGCGTTCCGACTGCCAACAGCTGGCATCCGGTGCGGGCAGCGGCGTCGGCGGTCACCGCGCGCGATTCACACAACTGATCGCGCAGATCGCGGATGTGGGTGCCGACCGACGTCGACGTTTCGATCTGGCAGCGACAGAACTCGCGCTGAAGGTCGATGCCCAGCTCGTGCCCGGCCTCGCAGACCTCGGTGTTGTACAGACTGGGTCGTCCGGTGTTCGGGTCGACGAGGACGAACTCCTCCTCCACCCCCAGAGTCGGACCCACCGGGAGAAACGAGCTACTCGTCGGCACGGTGGTGGTTGCCATTTTCGTACCTCCAACCCACGAATACCACCAACTTTACGAGCATCCAGGCTGTTCCTGCGCGGGCCCGCTCAGTGCGCAACGATCAGCCGCGGCACGCCGGATTTCCGGGGAATGCCGGTACACCGAATCGGCATCCGACCTCGGTGACGGCGTGCAGACGCTCGACCGGCTGCCGGACTTCCAGCGCAGGCAGAAGGCCGTCGTGCAGGAGTGCATTCTTCGTCTCAGGTGCCCGGGCCCGGGCATCGAGAGTTCCGCGGATTCGTGCGAAGTCGACGAGTTCGTCGTAGACCATCGACAGCGCCGCCTCTGTGGTCTGATCCTCGGGCGCGAGCCCGGCGAAATCCACACCGGTCTCGTACTCGTGACGGACTGCGTGCGGACCCTGGTCACACGTGGGTTTGTTCAGATCGATCCGGAACTCCGGCCGATCCGGCGATGGTGCAGTGATCGTCCCGGCGTCGGTGCAGACATGATGCGAAATGCGGTCACCGAGAGCATGCAGGTAGATGCCGATTCTCGCGTTCGAAGATTCGCTACCGATCCAGGAATCGAATTGCGACGATCGGACTTCCCCCGAAATAACCTGCTGCCCGGTCACGTTGGTGAACGGAATTGCGACCGGGGTCTCGAGGCTGTACACACCGTTGATCTGTGCGGGCCGATCGTCTCCGTAACACCCTGTGCCGGTGGCATAGTCGCCGTCCGCGGACGGATTGGTGAAGCCAGCCGTGCACAGTGGCGTGCTACTACCCGGGCCTGCCATGGCCCAGCGCCGCACGTGCGTGAGCATGACCTCGTGTCGCGGATCACCGATATCGGGTCGCGAGCCGTCGGGTTCGGGATCGAGCGGTCCACGCATCGTCGGCAGAAAGTGGAACAGAAACCCACCGGTGGCGAAGTGGGTGCGCACGAGGCCGCCGATGTCCTTGGTGGTCCAGGCGTCCGCGTCGGGGACGAGTCGGCCGTTGATATCGCGCGGCGTGAAGGTGCCGAGGTCGGTCGCTTCGTCGTATGCCGCGATCCAATAGGCGTCGCGCGTCGAGAAGCCGACGGTGCGGGCGATGATGTACGTGGAGTCGGCGTGCACGAGGCTGCGTCCACCGAGCGGTTGACGCAGGGTATACCCGTAGCGCGCGAATGCCTCGAGGCCGCAGATCGGGCCGTTGGGGTCGTCGAGCGAACAGCTGGGCGGAAGAGGCGCGCAGTTGTGTGGCGGTGCACCGTCCGGGCCGTAGCAGATGTCTTCGGCGAAGCCATACGCCGACGGTGGGGAGACGATGAACACGGCAGCGACCAGTGTCAGTGCCACGGTGGCCAATCTCCGAATGGAACCATTCATCGAAAGCACCTCTCCGGTCGCCCTGTGCGTCCACGTTAACACCGGAGCAGTGAGCAAGACTCGAATATCCGCGGAGTCATGGATGCGGCGTTCTCTGAGAGGCGGGACGTATTCAACTGTGTCGAAACGGTTTTACGACTTCGGCTATCCAAAGGCGTTCAGGGTGACGATTACTAACCCTCAGGTGACTGTTCACACCCGCCCATCTGCCGGACGCTGAGAACGTCAGAACGGGACCCTCAGAGAAAGAAGCTCCCTCCATCGAAAGGAACTCACCCCTGTGTCGCACAACCTCGGCACCACTGCACCCGCCGCGCACGATCACGAGTTGGCGCGAACCGCCGCGCCCACCGTCGAATCCGGCCCGAAGCGAGTCCGCCACCACTGGACCCTTACCCGGACAGGCCTGTACCTTCTGCTCGCCGCCTTACCGCTACTGGCGATCTCGGCGCAGGTGTTCGGTGTCGTGCCGATGAACACCACCGGCGCGCTGGTGATCATTCCACTCGCGGCCGCCCTCGCGGTGTTGTGCGTATTCGCTCCGCACCCGATCGACCGCATCGTCGGCCATGGCCTCGGCTGGGGGATGTTCGCGTGTCTGGTCTACGACATCTTCCGCCTCGATACCGTGTACCTGCTCGACCTGTGGGGTGACTTCATTCCGAAAATGGGTACCTGGCTCCACGCGGGATCCGACACTCGGACCGGCGCGATCGTCGGTTATCTCTGGCGTTACATCGGTGACGGAGGCGGAATCGGGATCGGTTTCTTCCTCATCGCCCTTGCCTTGGGCCTTCAGCACTTGTCACGCCGCACCGTCGTCCTCACCTCCGTCGCCTTCGCGGTGTTCCCGGTGTGGGCCGGCCTCATCGCCACGGTCGCCCTGTCGCCGGACGGGCAGCAAGCCATGTTTCCGCTCACGCCGACGACGCTCGCACTCTCGTTGATCGGGCACCTGATCTTCGGGCTCGTACTCGGCCTCGGCTTCCTGCGGGCGCGGCGCAGCGTCGGCCGGCACTGGCCCTGGTCGCCGCTCCTCCCGGCGGCGCGGAGGGCGGGTCGCCGTACCCATCCGACGATCGACTCCGATGGCCGACCTGCGTCGCGCTTCCGGTCCGCGGTTCGGTTGCCGGCCCGTGCCGGGCGCCCGCGCAGTGCGGCGCTGATGCAGGCATGCGGTGAGTGCGGCGCGACTGCCCGTGACACCGAAGGCTAGGACTTTCGATGCGCCTGCGCGTTGGTCACGCAGGCGCATCGAACTGTCCCCGCCCTCTCGCGTACCTCCCTTTCCCTCCTCACCTGGATCTGGACCTCAGAGGTGTGCCCGAACTGGCACTGTGCTCCCCTCCACACCCTCCATACAGTGTTGTGAATCACACCAACAGTTCAGTTCGCGGTAGATCGTCTCCCGTATCTCCCGCCGGCACTGTTCTCCGTTCCGAACCGCCGACGGTCCGCCCCGGACCGCGATGGCGACCTGACGATCCCGGTCAGCGCACAGTGGAGGAAGACGTGACCTCAACACCACCCCCGGTCCGAACTCAGGACTCCGGCCTCGGAAAAGGCCTGAAGAAACGGCACATGAACCTCATCGCCCTCGGTGGCGTGATCGGTGCCGGATTGTTCGTCGGCAGCGGCGTCGTCATCGAGAACGCCGGCCCGGCAGCGATCGTGTCGTTCCTGATCGCGGGGGTCATCACCCTCCTGATCATGCGGATGCTCGCGGAAATGGCGGTGGCGAAGCCCGTCGTCGGATCTTTCTACGTCTACGCCCGGGAAGCGCTCGGTAATCGCGCCGGCTTCTCCGTCGGGTGGATGTACTGGTACTTCTTCGTCATCGTCGTCGCCGTCGAGGCCATTGCGGGCGGGCGCATACTGCAGCTGTATCTACCGTCCGCGCCGCTGTGGATCCTCAGTCTCGGCCTCCTCGTCATCCTGACCTGCACTAATCTTGTCTCTGCGCGTTCATTCGGCGAGTTCGAGTACTGGTTCTCCTCGATCAAGGTGATCGCGATCGTCCTCTTCCTGGGGTTGGGCGCACTCTGGATCACCGGACTGTGGCCCGACTCGACTCCCGGAGTCGCGAACCTCGTCAGCCACGGCGGGTTCGCCCCGCTCGGTTGGGGCGCGGTGCTGGCGGCGGTCGTCCCCTGTGTCGCCTTCTTCACCGGCGCCGAGATCGTGACCATCGCGGCGGCCGAATCGGCGGAGCCGAAGAAGGCGGTCGCCCGGGCGATGCGCTCCATCGTGGTCCGGATCATCACGTTCTACGTCGGCTCCATCTTCGTCGTCGTCGCGGTCGTGCCGTGGAGCACCGAGGCCGTCGGAGTCAGCCCCTATGCAGCAGCCCTCTCGGCCCTGCACATTCCCGGCGTCGCCACGATCATGAACATCGTCATCCTCACCGCGGTGCTGTCCTGCCTGAACTCGGCGCTCTACACCTCCTCCCGAATGCTGTTCGCCCTCACTCGGAACGGCGACGCCCCCCGGATGTTCACGCACCTGTCCCGCGGCGGGGTGCCACGGCGCGCGATCCTGGCCGGCACGGTGATCGGGTATGCATCCGTGGTCGCGGCCTTCGTCTCCCCGGACCTGGTGTTCTCGTTCCTGGTGAACTCCTACGGCGCCGTCGCGCTCTTCGTCTACCTCATGATCGCCCTCTCCCAGGTCGCCCTGCGGAAGAAGCTCGAAGCGCAGGACCCCTCGGCCCTCAGCCTGAAGATGTGGCTGTTCCCGTGGCTGAGTTACGCGACCATCGGTTTGATGGGGGCCGTGATTGCCGCGATGGCGGTTCTGCCCACCACCCGTTCGCAGTTCTGGCTCAGTGTGGTGACCCTGGTCTTCATCCTGATCGGTTACGAATTCCGCCGCCGCAGCCGGTCGGCTGCGGAACCGCAGTGCACCGTCCCCGCGGCCGAAGAAGCATCGGCACCCAACCCCGAATCGGAGCAACTCGTCGGAGTTTCAGCGCGCGAGCAACTCTGACGAACCCGCATCGAACTCGAGGACAGGGACCGAACCGGGTCCCTGTCCTCGTTTCTGTGTCCGGCCCCCGACATCGACTTTTCGGCACGATACGGCGAAAATCGGGCACACTGGCAGTACACCTCGGCGGAGGAGGACACCGTGTTCCACCGCGGAGACAACGCCGTCACCGAAGAGCACTCGCTGGACGAGTCACTGCTCGTCGAGCCCGAATCCCGACGGCAGCCCTGGCGCGAATTTCTTGCCTCGACACCGGGCCGGCTCTCCGTGCTGGGCATCGCACTGGTGACTGCAGCACTCGCGACGGGGGCCATCGCTTCGGCCGCGATCGGTGCCCGTCAACAGCGGATCGACGTGCTACGGACGCATACCGAACCGCTCGCGTACGCCGCGGAAGCTCTGTACAGCTCTCTGTCGATCGCCGACGCCGCAGCCACGACCTCCTTCATCTCCGGTGGAATCGAACCCCGCGAGGTACGCAACCGGTACAACCAGGCGATCGGCGATGCATCGAACGCCCTGGTGACTGCGTCTAACGGAGTGTCTTCGACGGACGCCGGGGCGCTGCGCCTGCTGTCGGAGGTGTCGAGGCACATGTCCGTGTACACCACGCTCGTCGCGACCGCCCGCGCCAACAACCGGTCGGGCAATCCGGTGGGCGTCGCCTATCTTGGTGACGCGTCCGCGCTGATGCAGGACACCATCCTGCCTGCAGCCGAGCGTCTGTACATCGAACAGTCGCGGTCCGTCGCCGACACGCAGGCCCACGGTGCCCGGCTGCCGCGGGCCGCATTCGTCGTCACCGCGGGACTGCTGATCGCACTTGTCCTCGCCCAGGTCTACCTGGCGCGCAAGAGTAAGCGTCGCGTCAACCCCGGTCTCGTCGTTGCCTCACTTCTCACCGCAACCCTCCTGGTGTGGCTGGCCGCGGCCGCACTGGTCTCCACATCGGCGATCGACCGGGCGAGAAGCGAAGGGGCACAACCACTCGCCACCATCACACAATCGCGCATTCTCGCCCAGCAGGCACGGGCGGACGAGACACTGGCATTGTTGCAGCGCGGCTCCGACGAGCAGTCCGAGATCGATTACGCGGCGCACTCCTCCGCAGTGGCCGACATCCTCGGACGGTTACAGAGCGACGGGCGACCCGAGGTTGCCGACGCGCTTGCCGCGCTGGACGGGTGGCGGACCGCCCACGACATGCTGCAGCAAAGGCTCGCGGCCGGCGACTACTCGGGTGCGAGCGCCCTCGCCATCGGTTCGGGCGAGCTCGCGTCGACCGCTCGGTTCGCCGCCCTGGACGAATCTCTCCGGACCGGCATCGAGCGATTTCGCGCCGAGGAACTGGACGGAATGGCCGCAGCGTATCGGTCGTTGTCGCTGCTTGCGGTGGGTAGCATAGTGATCGGCGTCCTCTGCGGGTTCGCCGTCGGTGGGGGGATCTGGCCCAGACTGAACGAGTACCACTGATGATTCCGGTGGATCGACCGAGACGGACGAGACGGCGCGCCTTCCGCCCGCACCTCCTGGTGTGCGCGTGCGCCACCGTCCTCTTCGCCGGGTGCGCCACCCCGCAACCGCTCTCGCCGATCCCCGGCGGCGACTACGCCGAGTTTCCGTTGTCCGACGGGGCGCAGATTCTGCCTCCGTCGGGCATCGCGCCGGCGGAACCGCCCACACCGGACACGTGTGGTGCGCTCGCCAGCCTGCGGCCCGGCCCGGCTGTCCCACCAGGAACTCGACCCCCTGATTCTGCGGTGGCCGACATTCTGGCCCGTGGACGCCTGGTCGTGGGACTCGACCAGAACACCAACCTCTTCAGCTTCCGCGACCCCACCACCGGCACCCTGATGGGATTCGACGTCGACGTCGCGAAGGAGGTTGCCCGCGATCTGTTCGGCGATCCGTCCAAGGTCGAGTACCGGCTGCTCACCTTCGGTAGCCGCTTCGACGCGCTGGAGAACGACGAGGTGGATCTCGTCGTCAAGGGCACCACGATCACGTGTGAACGTGCCGAGCGCGTCGCCTTCTCGACGGTCTACTTCCAGGCCTACCAGCGACTGCTGGTGCCGAAGGGTTCCGGCATCGAGGGACCGGCGGACCTTGCGGGCAAGCGAGTGTGCACCGCCACCGAGACCACGTCGCTCGCCACCGTTCAGCGAGTGCAACCCGAGGCGACGATTGTCGCGGTTCCCGACTGGGACGACTGCCTGGTGGTCCTTCAGCAACGGCACGCCGACGCCGCCAGCACCGACGACTCGATTCTCGCCGGGCTGGCCGCCCAGGATCCGAATCTCGAGATCGTCGGCCCCCCATTGGAATCGGAGCCGTACGGCATCGGCGTCAACAAGAGCCATGAGGATCTGGTGCGCTTCGTGAACGGCACCCTCGATCGGATGCGGGCCGACGGGACGTGGATGGCGCTCTACGACAGGTGGCTGACCGTACTCGGCCCCGTTCCGGGCCCGCCCGCCCCGACCTATCGGGATTGAGGTGTCGGGCCGTGAGCGACGAAACTCAGCGAACACCCCCGGTTGAGCCGCAATCCACACGCGGTGTGCGGTTCGACCCGTTCGCCGACGATACCGACTCGGCGACGACGACTGTGGACCGACCTGGAACACAGGAACTTTCGATGCTCCTCACCAACCCCGTGGTGGCGGAGAACAAACGGTTCTGCGACCGGTGCCGTCGCCCGGTCGGGCGTTCGACGAGCGGGAAACCCGGGCCCACGGAGGGCGTCTGCGAGCACTGCGGCACCGTGTTCACCTTCTCGCCGCAACTGGAGACAGGCGAGCTTGTCGCCGGGCAGTACGAGGTGCTGGGCTGCCTGGCGCACGGCGGGGTGGGCTGGATCTACCTCGCGCTGGACCACAACGTGAACGATCGCTGGGTGGTGCTCAAGGGACTGCTGCACTCGGGCGATCCTGAGGCGCAGGAGGTGGCTCTGGCCGAGCGGCGGTTCCTCGCAGAAGTCACGCATCCCAGCATCGTCAAGATCTTCAATTTCGTCGAACACCCGGGGCTGGACGGCAATCCCATCGGATACATCGTCATGGAGTACATCCGGGGGAAGACGCTCCGGGACGTACTGGCGGAGGTCGGGGCGGACACACGCGACGGTGCGCCGCGGCCGATGCTTCCGGTGGAACGGGCGATCGGCTACATCCTCCAGGTGACGCCCGCAATGGCGTATCTGCACTCCATGGGACTGGTGTACAACGACCTCAAACCCGAGAACATCATGATCGGCGACCACGATCAGCTCAAGCTGATCGATCTTGGCGCGGTCGCGCGCATCGGCGACCACGGCTACATCTACGGCACCCCGGGTTATCAGGCGCCGGAGATCGCCACTACCGGTCCGACGGTGGCTTCGGACATCTACACCGTCGGCCGCACGCTCGCCGCGCTCACCATCGATCTGCCGTCGGAGTCGGGACGCTACGTCGACGGTCTCCCCGCCCCGGAGCAGGCCCCGCTACTGGCCGAGCACGAGTTCTACCATCGGCTGTTGCTCAGAGCAACAGATGCCGATCCGGACCGTCGGTTCGTGTCCGCCGAGGAGATGTCGACACAGTTGGACGGCGTGCTCCGGGAGATCGTCGCGCAAAAGACCGGGCGTCCGAATCCCGGTCTCTCCCGACTGTTCAGCCCGCAGCGCACCACCTTCGGCACGGACCTCGCCATCAGCCGCACCGATGTGTATGTGGACGGGCATCGCCGCAACGAACGCGTCAGTGCGATAGGTGTTGCTCGGGCGCTTCCTATCCCACTCGTCAACCCCGATGATCCGGCGGCACCGTACCTCACGGTGGTGCACAGCAGGCCGAAGGAACTCCTGGATTCGTTGAGCCGGGCGCGGGAAGCGGTGGGGGGCGGTGCGGGGCCCAGCATCGAGATCCCGCTCGCCGAAGCCCGCGCGCACCTCGACCTCGGACATCCCCGGGAGGCAGGGCAGATCCTGTCTTCTCTGCCGCTCGAGCGCGGAGACGCGTGGCGCATCGACTGGTACAGCGGGATATGTGCGCTTCTCGAGGGCGACTTTGAGGCGGCGCCAGCCCGTTTCGACGCCGTGTTGACTGCGCTGCCCGGCGAGGATGCTCCGAAGCTCGCGCTGGCGGCGACGGCGGAGATGCGCTGTGAGTACCGGGAAGGGGAGGACTGCGAGGTGTGGCGGCGAGAGGCCGAGAAGTTCTACCGCACAGTGTGGCGGACGGATCACGGCGTCGTCAGCGCGGCGTTCGGCCTCGCCAGGCAACTCGATCACCGTGGTGACCGGGACGGCGCCGTCCGGGCACTCGACGAGGTGCCGCCCACCTCGCGACACTACGCAGAAGCGCGGTTGACGAGCGTGCTCGTGCTGGTCCACGACCGCCCCGTCGCGGACGTGTGCGAACGGGACCTACTAGAAGCCGCCCAACGGGTCGAGCTCCTCGCCCACGACGAACGACGTGCACTGCAGACCCGCGTTCTCGTGCTCGGTGTGGCGGTGGACTGGTTGCGGTCGGGTCGAATACCCGCGACTGCAACGCTTCTCGGTGTCCCGTTCACCGAACACGGCCTGCGGACGGGGGCCGAGTCGGCACTGCGGGCGCTCGCCCGCAAAGCGCCCGAGCGTCGGCATCGATACACCCTGGTGGATCTCGCCAATCTCATCCGCCCGACCACCTGGCTGTAGCGCAGCCGAATCACAGCACGCCGAACCCGATCTGCTCGCGTCCCCAACGGGCATTCCACGTCATCGCCTGCATCCGGTCGCGCAAATCGTCCCGGCTGCGCGCGGTTTCGTCGAGCTGGCCCATCAATTCGATGATGCGGCGACGGGCGGATTCCAGTTCCGCCGCGAGGCACTCCGCCTCCCTCGGTATGCGGGTGCGGTTCCTGTGCCCGGTGATCGTGGTCATCTCGGCTCCCATCGTGTGCTCTCGCACCTCATTCTGGGCCGGCTGGTACGGGTCCAGAAGATCCAGATAGTTGCGCGCCCGTGGGTCCAATCTGGACCTATGACCCAGCGCACATGTGGCTCTCACCTCCGTGTTCTCTGGCCCGTAGGGTGCGGTACACGAAGAAGTTCCGGCCGGAGGAGGTGCAGGGTGGCGGAGATCCGGGTCGACCCGCTCGCGATCGCAGACCGCACATTTTCTTCGCGGCTGATCATGGGAACCGGTGGTGCAGCAAACCTTTCCGTTCTCGAGGAGTCACTCCTCGCATCGGGCACCGAACTGACCACTGTCGCGATGCGCCGCGTCGACTCGGCCGGGAAGACGGGGATGCTCGAACTGCTGAACCGACTCGGCATCGCACTGTTGCCCAACACCGCCGGTTGCCGAGGTGCCGCGGAGGCCGTGCTGACTGCTCGGCTCGCGCGCGAGGCGCTGGGCACCGAATGGGTGAAGCTCGAAGTCGTGGCGGACGAGCGGACCCTTCTTCCCGATGCCGTCGAACTCGTCTCGGCAGCAGAGCAACTCGTCGACGACGGCTTCGTCGTGCTGCCCTACAGCAATGACGACCCCGTGCTGGCGATGCGGCTCGAGGACGCCGGTTGCGCCGCCGTCATGCCACTCGGTTCACCGATCGGCACCGGACTCGGCATCTCCAACCCCCGCAACATCGAGATGATCGTCGCCCGCGCCGGTGTCCCGGTCATCCTCGACGCCGGGATTGGCACCGCTAGTGATGCGGCCCTGGCCATGGAACTGGGGTGCGACGCCGTGCTGCTCGCGTCCGCCGTCACCCGCTCGTTCGATCCGCCGCTCATGGCCGCGGCCATGGCGGACGCGGTTCGAGCCGGACGCCGCGCACGAAATGCCGGTCGTATCCCGAAGCGCTTCTGGGCGCAGGCATCCTCTCCCCTTACCGGGAACCTGCCCACTCCAGCAGGTCGTCGGCCGGCCACGTATTGATCACCTGTTCGGGTTCGACGCCGCACCGCATCGCCCGCTCACACCCGTACCCCTGCCACGCAAGCTGTCCGGGCGCGTGCGCGTCGGTGTCGATCGAGAACAGACACCCGAGGTCCACGGCCAAGTCGATCAGCCTGCTCGGGGGGTCGCGGCGTTCGGGACGGCTGTTGATCTCGACGGCGGTGCCGTGGTCACGGCAGGCGGTGAACACCTTCTCGGCGTCGAATGTGGACTCCGGCCGAGTGCCGCGGCCTCCCATGACGAGGCGACCCGTGCAATGTCCCAGCACATCGACTCGCGGATTCTCCACGGCTTTCAGCATCCGCCGCGTCATCGCACCACTCTCGGCCCGAAGCTTCGAATGCACACTGGCGACCACGATGTCGAGTTCGTCGAGGAGGTCCGGATCCTGATCGAGGGAACCGTCTTCGAGAATGTCGACCTCGATGCCGGTGAGAATACGGAAGGGCGCCAGCTCCTCGTTGAGGCGGGCGATCACCTCGAGTTGGGCGCGCAGCCGATCGGCGGACAATCCGTTGGCCACGGTCAGTCTGGGGGAATGATCTGTGAGAGCGCAGTATTCGTGACCGAGCGAAGCCGCACTCCGCATCATCTCGTCGATCGGGCTGCCACCGTCGGACCAGTCCGAATGAGTGTGTAGATCACCCTTCAGCGCTTCGCGGAGTGCACCGCCACCGAGGGGCTCCGCCTTTTCCCGCAATTCCGTGAGGTAGGCAGGAACACCGTCGAGTGCCTCACGGATCACCGTCGCCGTCTTCGGTCCGATGCCCGGCAGGTCCTTCCAGCTGTCGGTCCGCTGACGGATGTCCCGCTGTTCCTCCGACAAACCCGCCACCACGTCCGCGGCGCGCCGATACGCCTTCACCCGGTGCGTCTCCGCCCTGGATCGCTCGAGCCAGAACGCTGTCTCGCGGAGAGCCTGCACCGGGTCCATCGGGCTGTCGGCGTCCATGCCACCAGTGTTGCGCCCACCCCACGTCACCGCAACGCTTCGCGCGCCCCCTCGCGGACGGCACTGGTGAGAGCCGTGAGAAGCGGCGATTCCAACTTCCACCGCTGCCAGTACAACGGCACATCGATCGGCCGCGCCGGATCGAGCTCGACCAGTCCATGGTCGGTGCCTGTGTGCAGTTCGGGGAGCAGTCCCCAGCCGAGCCCGTAGTGGACCGCGTCCGAAAATGCCGAGGAGCCCGGAACGAAGTGCCGCGGTGGATGCACTCGCCGTCGAGTGAACCCCCGCAGGAATCTGGCCTGCAATTCATCCTTGCGGTCGAAGTCGAGCATGGGGGCGACTGCCAGGGCCTCGGCGGTCGGCCCGTCCGGGAACCAGTGGTCGGCGAACTCACGGCTGCACAGCGCGCGGTACCGCATCGATCCGAGTGTCTCCACCGTGCATCCCTGCACCGGCTCCGAAACGGACGTCACCGCCGCCATCACCGTTCCCTCCCGCAGCAGCGCCGTCGAGTGGTACTCGTCTTCGCGGTGCAGGTCGAACAGCACACGATGTTCCGGTGCCAACCGGGCTAGGGCCGGGATCATCCACGTCGACAGCGAATCCGCGTTCACGACGAGGGGCAGCGTGCTCGTCTGCGCAGTATCCGGATTGAGCGAGGACATCGTCTCCTGCTCGAGGTGGTCCACTTGCCGTGCGAGGGTGAGCACCACGCGCCCCGAGTCCGTGGCCCGCGCCGGTTTCACCCGCTGCACCAGCACGCGTCCCACCTGTTGCTCGAGCGCCTTGATGCGCTGGCTCACGGCGGACGGTGTGATGTGCAGGGTTCGGGCCGCCGCCTCGAACGTGCCTTCGTCGATAACGGCGGCGAACGTACGCAGCGCGGCAAGGTCCAGCTCCATGTGAAGCGATGCTAATGGCAATGAAGGATAATTAGCTGGCCTGAAGTGTGGCGGCTTCGTAGCGTGGTGTCCATGGACTTCACACCCAGTGTGCTCACGGCAGCAGCGGGCTTCGGCACCGGTCTGTCGCTGATCGTCGCGATCGGCGCCCAGAACGCCTTCGTACTGAGGCATTGCATCGTCCGCCGACACGTCCTTCCCGTCGTCGCTCTCTGCGCGGTCTCCGACGTCATCCTGATCGGACTCGGGATCAGCGGAATTGCCACGATCCTCGCCCACGCGCCTGGCGCAATCACCGTCATCCGGTGGGCCGGAGCCGCGTTCCTGCTGGCCTACGCGGCGTTCGCGGCCCGTCGAGCCCTACGTCCCGGCACGCTCGACACTCCGCAGGAAGTCGGGTCCGCGACACTTGCCACCGCGATTCTCACCTGCCTCGCACTGACCTGGCTGAATCCGCACGTCTACCTCGACACGGTGCTGATGCTCGGATCGGTCGCCAACAATCAAGGAGATCCCGGGCGTTGGCTGTTCGGCCTCGGAGCGGCCGTCGCGAGCGTCAGCTGGTTCCTCGCCCTCGGCTACGGCGCCCGATTCCTGCACCGAGTATTCGCCCGTCCCGGCGCCTGGCGGGCACTCGACGCCGGTATCGCCGCCCTGATGCTCACGCTCGGCATCACATTGGTGGTTTCGTAGTCAATTCGAGGTTGACGTGCCTCGCCGGGCCGACCGATACTTGGCCGCGTGCCCTCGCGATCGAGTCAGCTGCTGTCGGACGCGAACGTCAGGGAGTCGTAATGGATCCCGTGCAGCGATTCTCCGCTGCCCGCGTCGCCCGGCTGGCTACCGCTGGACCCGACGGAGTACCGCATCTCGTACCGTTGGTCTTTGCCCTCGCCGAGGACACGATCTACTCGTGCGTCGACTTCAAACCCAAGCGCACCACGGCATTACGTCGACTGAAGAACATCGCCGCGAATCCCTCCGTCAGCATCCTCGTCGATCACTACGACGACGACTGGGACCAACTGTGGTGGGTGCGGGTCGACGGCGTGGCCGAGGTACTCGACGCGACCACGGCGGAGGGAACCGCCGCCATCGACGCTCTCGCTGCCAAATACCCGCAGTACGCCGCGCGCCGTCCGCAGGGACCGGTGATCACCGTCCGCTCCCTGCGCTGGCATCACTGGTCGGCCGTGAGTACTTCTTAACACCGGAGCGTTGAGAAGTGCTCACGGGCGCTAGCCTCGGGTCCGTGCCCACAGCCCTGATCACCGGAGCCAGCCGCGGCCTCGGAGCCGCCATCGCCCGCGAACTCGCACCAAGTCACGACCTCCTTCTCGGAGCCCGCACAGCAGCGTCGCTGACCGCCATCCTCGGCGAACTCCCCGCCGCGACTCCCTGGCCCGTCGAACTCACCGACTACGACGCCGTGGCCGAGGCCTGCGCGCCGATCGAGCACCTCGACGTGCTGGTACACAACGCCGGGGTCGCCGACCTGTCGACCGTCGCCGAGTCCAGCGTCGAGCAGTGGCGTCACACCCTCGAAGCGAACGTGATCGCCGTGGCCGAGCTGACGCGCCTCCTCCTACCTGCCCTACGCGCCGCCGGAGGACACGTCGTGCTCATCAATTCCGGTGCGGGAATCCGGGCAAATGCCGGGTGGGGATCCTATGCGGCGAGCAAATTCGCCCTCCGCGCCTTCGCGGACTCCCTGCGGCTCGAGGAGCCGGACCTGCGGGTCACCTCCCTTCACCCCGGACGGATCGACACGGACATGCAACGCGCCATCGTCGCAGGCGAGGGCAACGAATACCGTCCCGAGAAGTACCTCCGAGCCTCGACGGTCGCCGCTGCCGTACGTCAAGCCGTCGAGACGCCGGCCGACGCACATCCCACCGAAGTCGTCCTGCGCGTCCGGTGACAGCGAGACTTTCGCGGCGTCCCGGCAAAAAACCGGCGTGAGATACATCACTGTTTGGTCCTTCAGAAAACCCTTAAGCTGCTCACAATCAACCGCCCTACAGTTCTTCACGTCAGCACAGTTCGCCAGCACGAGTCGGGTCTTTCACGTCGGCTCAGGAGGTAACGCCACGATGAACACCGAACAGCGCAAGCCGAACGATTCCGTCATCGACGTGAGCGGCGATCTCTTCGCTTCGATGTTCTCCCTCGATCTCGGCGACGGCGACGTGGACTACGACGCCGTCGAGCGGATCCATGATGGCGAGTTCGGCGAGTGGACCCTCGCGGCCGCCCGCTCGGGGCTGTTCCCGCCCCACGCTGTGGAAGCCCTGCAGCAGTCGTGGCAGAAGACCCCCCGCTCCCTGCTCGACGCCCTGCTCACCGACGCCGACGAAATGACCCGCAAGCGCTGCAACATCATCTGGGCCGGCCTCGACGAGGCCAGCTCGTTCGACACCGCCGAATACGCCTGACGGTCAGAAGGGCCAGGCGGGAACCGACGGCAGCCCGGTACGGGTGGGACGCCCGATCAACCACGCGAGCAGCTCGTGACGCGGCAGTTCCGGAATGGTGACGTCGGGATGGAGTGCCTTCAACTCGGGTAGCTCAGTCGCCAACGTGTGGTCGACGAAGGCCTCCGGCCAGTCACCGACCGCATGGTCCAGGCCGAGGTCGACGTGATGGATCTCGAGTTCACGCCACCGCAGTACCGGCACATCCCAGGCCGTCACCGGCTTACGCCAGTTGACCGGCGTCTCGTACCGGTCCGCGGTGATCTCCCGAAGCGAATCGATCACGCGGCGGCCGGCGAATCGGAAGTCGGCGGCGAGGAGCTCGACAGGCCGGCCCGCCCCCTCCTCTATCGCGGCTGCCCGGGCAGCAGGCCCGCCGGGATACATCTCCGGAGCGGGTTCCCCCGTAATCACGCCGACGGCGAACCGATTGAGAGCATCCGCGTTCCTCGCCAGATGCGTCACCACATGACCACGACTCCATCCCGGTAACCGGGAGGGTTCACGGGCCTGCTGGTCGGTCAAGGTCTCGAGCGTCGACTCGAGCGCCCGCTGCGACGCGGCCACCTCGTCGAGCAGTGCGGTATACGACTGATCGGTGTGCGGCGCGGTCATGGCCCCGATGCTAAGTGATCACACCGGCGAACCCACGGAATTGACGACTGCGGCAGAATCCGGCGATTCGCGATCGCCCATTCTGGTTACTCGTCGGTTCGGGACGGCAAAGCCTGGCCTTTTCAGCACACGACAGCCCGTTCAGCCCACGACAGTAGGAGAACCATCCATGAGTGATCGCGACACGTCCGGGGAAGCCCGCGAAGGTTTGCTGGACTCCGTCAAGGGCAAGGCGAAAGAGGTCGCCGGAGCGGTGACCGGGAACGACTCGCTGACCGCCGAGGGACAATTGCAGCAAGCCGAGGCGCAGCAGCGCAAAGAAGCGAACACCGCCGAAGCCATCGCCCGGGCGGAGACCGAGCAGGCGGCCGAGGAACTCCAGGAAGTGCGTGCCGAAGGGGCCGCAGAACGCGCCGAGGTCCGGGACGAGGCGGATGTTGCACGGCAAGCCGCCGAAGAGCAGCGCCGAGCACAGCGCCGAGCGGCTGAAGAGGCGCAGCACCGTGAGGTGGTCACGGAGCAGGCCCGGGCCGGAGTCGACGCCCGGATCGAAACCAGTCGGGCCGAAGAGAATGCGCGCACCGAGGTCGCTGCCGCGGCGGAGAGCGCCGGAGAGGCCGTCGAGGAGCATCGCCAGTCGATACGCGAAGCGGACGCCGCGCGGGCCGAAGCCGAGCGTGCACGTCGCGAAGCCGAGGCCCTGCGCGACGACGCCGAACAGTCCTGATCACCACCCACGTATCGAGGGAGATTCGATGAATATCGTCAGTGTGCCGATAGCGGTCCTACGCCTGCAATACAAGATCGTGCGGTTCCCGTTGCAACTGATCGAGGACCAGTTCATGTCCCGGCTGGGTACCGAGGCCCCGGCGCGGGTGATGTACGAACGCACTCTCGGCGTCCTCGACGGCGCCGTCGGCAGTGTTCTGGGCGATCAGGAGGTCGAGCAGCGCGGCGCGGCGCTCACCAAACGCAGCGACGCGCTACTGCGGGCAGCTGAACTCGATGCCGAAGCGAGTCGCAAAGAGGCGGAGGCAGACGCCGAGTTGGAAGCCGAGCGACAGCGCGCCAACGAGCAGCAAGTTGAAGCGCAGGAGGCAAAGCAGCGCGAGGTCGAGCAAGCCCGTAAGCGTGAAGAAGAACGCAAGCGTACCGCCGCTCAGGAGGCCGAACAGCGCAAGCAAGCCGCGGCGAAGCAGGCCGACGAGCAGGCGGCTCAGCGTAAACAGGCCGCGGAGGCCGCCGCACGCAACGAGCGGGAGAAGATCAAGGCCGCCGAGGAGAAGGCCGCAGCACCTGCCAAGGAGCAACTGCAGGAAGCCGCCGACAAGCAGAGCGAGGCAGCAGACAAGCGGGCGCGGGCTGACCGCGTGGAGAATTTGGCCGAGTCCGAGGCCGCCAACCGCAAGAACGAGAAGGCCGCCGGCAACTAGTGGCCTGCCGACCCGGTGACGTCCAGGTCGGTCACGAAATGCAGCAGGAGCGTGTTCACCTCGGTGGGCCGCTCCTGCTGAACGAAATGCCCGGCGCCCTCCAGTAAGTGCACGCCCCGCAGGTCGGGAACGGCTTCCCGCATGCGGTCGAATGCCGCCGAACCGCTCATCGCGAGGACGGGATCACGGGCGCCGGTGATGAACAGCGTCGGGACCTCGATGGGGGCGCCATCGAGGTCCACGCTGCGTTCCCAGTTCGCGTCATACGCCCGATACCAGTCGAGGCCACCGGTGAACCCGGTAGCGCTGAATACCTCGACGTAATGGTCGAACTCGGCCTGCGACAACCACGACCACGGCAACGGCGGCGCGAGCGGCAACACGTCGAGGTAGCCGTTGCCCTCGGACGGGTGCTGCCAGATGTCGAGGTAGTGATAGTCGCCCGAGAGCGCGTAGAACAGCCTGTGCAGGAATCGGCGAGGGTCGGCGTCGAGCTCCCGATCCGCGACACCGGGTTCCTGAAAGTAGTGGATGTGCAGAAAGTGCTTGCGCGCCACCGCCGCATACAACTCGGACGGTCGGGCGGGAAAGCGGTCGGGCGCATAGGGCACCGCCAGGAGCACCAGCCCCGACACCCGCTCGGGGTGGCGGAGAGCGAGCGTCCACGCGACCGGGGCGCCGAAGTCGTGGCCGACGAATACCGCTCGATCCTCACCGAGTGTGTCGAGGAGGCCGACGAGTTGGTCGGCCACGCGATCGTTCGTGTAATCGCCGATGGTGACGGGGGTGTCCGTGCGACCGTACCCGGGCATGTCCGGTGCGAGGGCCCGGAAGCCGGACTCGGCGAGCGCGCGACTCTGATGGCGATAACTGAACCCGAGTCCCGGGAATCCGTGGCACATCACCACCGGCGGTCCTGCGCCCAGATCGCTGATATTCCAACGGAATCCGTCGACCATGACCTCGCGTTCGGACATCACTCTCCGGACGTGCCGGCCATCGACCGCGCCCTCTCCACGATGTCGAGTGCCGCGAGATAGCCGAAGACCAGCGCAGGCCCGATCGTGGCTCCCGGTCCCGCGTAGGTGTGTCCCATGACCGGCGCGCTGGTGTTTCCCGCCGCATAGAGTCCCTCGATGACGGTTCCGTCTTCGCGAAGTGCTCGCCCCGCCGTGTCGGTGTTGATGCCGCCCTTCGTACCCAGATCGCCCGGGACCATCTTGGCCGCGTAGAACGGGCCCTTGGTCAACTCGCCCAGGCTCGGGTTGGGTTTGTTGCTGATGTCGCCGTAGTAGTGGTCGTATTTGCTCTCACCACGGTGGAAGTCCTCATCCACACCCCGGCGGGCGAACCCGTTGAACCGTTCGACAGTAGCGGTGAAGCGGTCCGCGGGAACGCCGATCTTCTCGGCAAGGCCCTCGAGAGTGGACGCCTTGACGATCGCCCCGCTGTCGAGCCATTTCCTGGGAAGTGGGGCACGCGCCGTGACACTGGCGAAGAGGTACCGGTCCCGGTAGGTCTGGTCGAAGATCAACCAGGCGGGGATGTTCTCGCCCGGGCCGTCGCCCTGCCCGTACTCACCGCCATACATGCGGTGTACCGCCTCGACATACGGCAGCGACTCGTTCATGAAACGCTCGCCGCGGTCGTTGACCATGATGCTGCGCGGCAGCGACCGCTCGGCCAGGGCGAACCACGGTCCCTTGGGCAGCGGAATGCTCGGACCCCACCACGCGTCGCTCATGAAGCTCACCCCGGCACCGAGTTTCAGCGCCGCATTGATCCCGTCGCCCGTATTCGACGGTGCCCCGGTGGTCCAGTCGGAACCGATCGGCTCGCGCTGGTACTTCCGTCGCATCTCCGCATTGTTGTCGAATCCACCGCACGCCAGGACGACACCGAGCCCCGCGCGCAACGTCGTGGTCTGCTCGTTCGACTTCACGACCACCCCGACCACGCGGCCGTTCTCGGTGACCAGATCGGTCAGCTCGGTGTTCAGCCGCAGGGGGATCCCCGCTTGGCGGACCCCGAGCAGGAGTTCCGCCATCAGGGCCGCACCCATGCCGATCAGGTGCTGTCGCCGCGCCTTCGCGACCATACTGCGCAGTCCGACCCGCACCATCCGAACCGGTCCGCGCCAGGTCCGGAATCCCGTACTCAGCCAGCGATAATCCGACTGCTTCACGACGACGTTCAGCGGGGTCTTGCTGTACGGCGGATGCAGGGTGTCGAGGTCGTCGCCGAGTGCGCGCGCATCGAACGGCACGGGCTCACACGAGCGCCCGGTGGCCAGCCCACCCGGTGCCTCCGGGTAGTAGTCGGAGTAGTTCTTCACCCATTCCAACTTCAGCGGACTGTGGTCGATCAGGAACTGGAGTGCTTCCGGCCCTCTGTCGATGTAGGTGTCGATCCGCTCGGGATCGACGACCGGTCCGACGATGCTGCGCACGTACGTGCGGGCAGCCTCGAGATCGTCGGGGGGAGCGTCACGTTGGAGCACCGTGTTTCCCGGAATCCATACTCCGCCACCGGATCGGGACGTGGAGCCGCCCCAATACGGCGACTTCTCGACGATCACTACTTTCAGTCCGCGCGCGGCCACGGTGATCGCCGCACTCATTCCGGCAGCGCCCGATCCGACCACGACCACGTCGAAGCTCTGGTCCACCGATTCCTTCGCGGGGAGGATGGCGTGGTTGTCCCCTGATGTGGTCATACGGCTCCCTATCGGTACGTGAAGTACCAAAACTAGAACACGTTCCACCATAGATCAAGGGTGGCGTCACTTCCGATCCCTAGGGAATGGGAATGACCAGGAGAGGCATGCCGGGAATCTGCACCCGGATCTGCGGCTGCGGCAACGGCGCGGGGGCAGGAGGCGGTGGCAATTCGACCTGCGGCGGGGGTGGGGGCGGCGGTGGCGGCGGGGGAGGAGGCGGTGGCGGCGGCGCAACCGTAGCCGGGGCAGGACGTGGCGCAGCCTGCTGCACCGCGATCGGCGGCGAATCGACGACAGGGGCTTCGGAGATCACCGGCGCCGGCGGCCTCGGACGCTCCGCCGGCTGCCCCGGTCCCGCACCGACCGGAACGGGAGTAAGGCCTCCGGTCATCAAGTCCACGACGGCGATGTCGTTCATTGCGAGGTTCGACGGCTGCACTACCAAGAGCCGATCCTCCTGAAAATTCGGCCACGGGTCACCCTGCATTTCCGAATTCTCGCCGAGGATGGGGGCCAGGAGAGGGCTGCCTTGTACACACCGAACCCGCGGCACGCCGTGGTCGTCGACCAGAACGATCGTCCCGGCCTCGAGAACCGATTGGACCGGCTGCGCCCGGCCCCCCTCGAACCCGTGGTCGGTGACCCGGGTATCCGCGCGAAGCAAAACCGGCGTCAGCGTCCGTACGTAACTCCGAACATCGTCGACGTCGAATACGCCGGACCACGCCGTCATTCGGGCGGGGTCCCGTTCGAGGTCGTCGACGAGCTTCTGGCGGTCGCACAGCAACCGGTCCGGGCTTCCCCCGTAGAGACCCGTGCGGTCACCCACCACTCGGATGCCGCCGGTGCCGCCCTCGGTGGGCAGCTCGGTGCCGGCAGGACCGTACGGAACGGTGGTGGGCGTCTGCGGCGGCAGCAGCACCTGCGTCCAGGGATACCCGTCGTCCATGGCGCCGTTGAGCTCGACGGAGACGGTCCTGACCTCCGACCCGGAGGAGCAGGCCACCATCACCGCGGCTGCGACGGCGCCCGCTACGACCAGCCAGTGACGCGGTGCGCGCCGAAAGCGCGTACCTGCACGTGCGACTGCTCTGCGTCGGGCACCCCTTGCGGCCGGCCCGGCGTCGTCGGTGGCCACACCGACATCGTAAGCACAGTTTCCGCTCGACCGGGCGGTAATCCCGCTGTGGTCGTGCGCGTGTCAGCGCGTAACCATGTCCTCCTGCGACCAGTACGCCTTCATGGTCGTGATCTTGCCGTCGTCGTCGAAGGTCATCACATCGATCGGCGCTACCTCGAGTTTCTGCTCGCCCAGTTCGGTGACCAGCGAGAAGTGGAAGGCCGCTGTGTTTCCGGCGATCCTCAGCGTGTGCAGTTCGCTGGTCTGCTGCAGCGGCTCGATCACCCCGTAGAACTCGCGAATCGACTCCACCGTGGTCCGCGGGTCGGTCCCCACCGGATCTTCCACGATCGCACCGTCGGCATAGAGCGCCAGCACGTCGTCGACGGTGCCCGTGGCCACCACCTCGACGTACCTCTCGACGGTCTTGCGGATGTCTTCTGCGGACGGTGCCATGGCGAATACTCCTGAAGTCGACTAGAACGTGTTCTATTCGAGACAGTAGCGCAAACACGACACCCGTGAGCACTTCTCAACCACGGAGTGTTAAGAAGTGCTCACGGGTGCGGAGCACGTCAGAGGACGATATTGACCATCTTCCCCGGTACGACGATCACCTTGCGCGGGTCCTTGCCTCCCAGCAGTGCCACGATCTTCTCGTCGGCGAGCGCGATCTTCTCGATCTCCTCGCGTGACGCGTCGGCCGCCACCGTCACTCGGCTGCGGACCTTGCCGTTCACCTGAATCGGGTACTCGACGGTGTCCTCCACCAGCCACTTCTCCTCGGCCACCGGGAAGGGACCGTGGGCCAGCGACTTCTCGTGGCCGAGCCGCGACCACAGCTCCTCCGCGAGATGCGGGGCCAGCGGCGCGAGCATGAGCACCAGGGGCTCCACCGCGGAGCGCGGGGCACCACCGGGGTAGGCCTTGGTGAGATGGTTGGTGTACTCGATCAGCTTGGCCGCCGCGGTGTTGTCCCGCAGCGCCGTGTAGTCGTCGCTCACCCCGGCGATCGCCTTGTTCAGCGCACGCAGGGTGTCTTCGGAGGGGGCGTCGTCCGTGACCCGCACGGCGCCGGACTCCTCGTCGACCACCACACGCCAGGCGCGCTGCAGGAAACGCTGAGCGCCGACGACGTCCTTGGTCGCCCACGGACGCGACGTATCCAGCGGGCCCATCGACATCTCGTACACCCGGAGGGTGTCGGCCCCGTACTCCTCACAGATCTCGTCCGGCGACACGGAGTTCTTGAGGCTCTTCCCCATCTTGCCGTACTCGCGGTTGACCTCCGCGCCCTGATAGAAGAACTTGCCGTCCTTCTCCTCCACCTCGTCGGCCGGCACGTACACCCCGCGCGCATCGGTGTAGGCGTAGGCCTGGATGTAGCCCTGGTTGTACAGGCGGCGGTACGGCTCGCTCGAGCTGACGTAGCCGAGGTCGAACAGCACCTTGTGCCAGAACCGCGAGTACAGCAGGTGCAGCACAGCGTGCTCCACACCGCCGACGTACAGGTCGACGCCGCCGGGATCGTTCGGCCCGTGGATCTCCGGCCGCGGACCCGTCCAGTACTGCTCGTTCTCCTTGTCGCAGAACGTGTCCTGGTTGGTCGGGTCGATGTAGCGCAGCTGGTACCACGAACTGCCCGCCCACTGTGGCATCACGTTGGTGTCGCGGCGGTACGTCTGCAGCCCGTCCCCGAGATCGAGTTCGACATTGACCCAGTCGACAGCCTTCGCCAGCGGGGGAGAGGGCTCCGAGGAGGCGTCGTCGGGATCGAAGGACACGGGAGCGTAGTCCTCGACCTCCGGAAGTTCCACCGGCAGCATGGAATCCGGCAGTGCGTGCGCATTGCCGTCGGCGTCGTACACGATCGGGAAGGGCTCGCCCCAGTACCGCTGACGGGCGAACAGCCAGTCGCGCAGTTTGTACTGGATGGTGCCCTTACCGGTGCCGTCCGCCTCGAGACGCTCGGTGATGACCCTCTTGGCGTCGGCGACGGTCATTCCGTTCAGGAAGTCCGAGTTCACGATGGTGCCGTCGCCGGTGTACGCGTCCTTCGTGAGGTCGCCACCGGAGATCACCTCGACGATGTCGAGACCGAACTCGGTCGCGAACTCGTAGTCACGATGATCATGGCCGGGGACCGCCATGATGGCGCCCGTGCCGTATCCGGTGAGGACGTAGTCGGCGATGAACACCGGCAGCTCGCGCCCGTTGACGGGGTTCACCGCGTAGGTGCCGAGGAAGACACCCGTCTTCTCCTTGTATTCCTGACGTTCCAGATCCGACTTGGCCGCGATCGACTTCCGGTACGCCGCAACGGCTTCGGCCGGATTGGCCGCAGCGCCGGTCCATCGCGGATCGACGCCCTCGGGCCACTCGGCGGCGACGAGCTCGTCGACGAGGTCGTGCTCCGGCGCCAGCGTCACGTAGGTGGCACCGAACAGCGTGTCCGGTCGAGTCGTGAACACCTCGATCTTGTGACTGTTGGCCTGGAACTTCACCTGCGCACCGTGCGAGCGTCCGATCCAGTTGCGCTGCATGGCCTTGACCTTCTCGGGCCAATCCAGGTACTCGAGGTCGTCGACGAGACGGTCGGCGTAGGCGGTGATCCGCATCATCCACTGCTGCAGGTGCTTCCGGAACACGGGGAAGTTGCCGCGGTCGCTGCGGCCGTCCGCTGTCACCTCCTCGTTGGCCAGGACAGTGCCCAGACCCGGGCACCAGTTGACCATCGAATCCGAGTGGTACACGAGCCGGTAGGAGTCGAGGACGGCTTCCTTCTCGGAGACCGACAACGACTGCCAGTCCCGCCCGTCCTCCACGCTGCGCTCACCCGAGGCGAACTCCGCCTCGAGCTCGGAAATGCGCCGGGCCTTTCCTGCCTTCTTGTCGAACCAGGCGTCATGGATCTGCAGGAAGATCCACTGCGTCCAGTGGTAGAAGTCGACGTCGGTGGTCGCGAACGTGCGCCGCTCGTCGTGCCCGAGGCCGAGACGCCGCAGCTGGCGCTTCATGTTGATGATGTTCGCCTCGGTGGTGGCCCGCGGATGCGTGCCCGTCTGCACCGCGTACTGCTCCGCCGGCAGACCGAAAGCGTCGTACCCGAGCGTGTGCAGCACGTTGTGGCCCTGCATCCGGTGGTAGCGGGCGAACACGTCGGTGGCGATGTAACCGAGGGGGTGCCCCACATGCAGACCCGTCCCCGACGGGTACGGGAACATGTCCTGCACGAAAAGCTTGTCGGCGGGAACCGGGCCTGCCAGCGGGCCGACCGGGTTGGGCGCGTCGAAGGTGCCCTCCGCGCTCCATCGGTCCTGCCAGCGCTGCTCGATCTGGCCGGCGAGTTCCGCGGTGTAGCGGTGCTGCGGGGTCGCGTCGGACGGGTTGGCGGGCTGCGCGTGCTCGGTCACTGTGGTCGCTATCTACTTGGCTGACATTCGTGGATGGAGAGGAATACCGTCAACCAGGGTAGAGCCTCACCCCACCCGGACTCACCTGCGCATCCGGGTGCGCCGTATCCTGGTGTCGTGTTGATTGCCTCCGTCGTGCTGTTCGTCCTCGCCGTCGCCGTTGCCGGCGTCGCCCTGGCCGGCCTCACCGAACGTCTGCCGCGCAACCGGTGGGCGGGTGTCCGGACCGCCGAGACACTGCGCGACGACGACGCCTTCGCCCTGGCGAACAAGGTCGCGGGCCCCACGCTTCTCGCCGCGGCCGGGCTGCTGATCATCGGTGGTGTCGCCGGAATTCTGGTCGGTGGAGTCATCGGGATCGGCGCCCTCCTGGTCAGCGTCGTCGCTGCCGCGCTCACCGCGGGTACGGGCGGATCACTCGGTGCCCGTGCCGCGGCAGCCGTCCCCGCCGCCGACACCGGTGCCTGCGGCAACTCCTGTGGAGCCTGCTCGCTGAAGGACGCCTGCCAGCCGTCCTGATCGGCTGCAGACGGCCCACCCGGTGCCCAGTTCGAAAATCGTCGACCCCGCCGGAGCCGTCTTCGGTGTGATCCTGCCCGTGGTAGCCGCGTTGTCCGGCGTGCTCCTGACCAAGCTGTGGGAACCCCGGCTACCCGCGGAAATCGCCACGCATTGGACCACCACCTCGGCGGACGGTTTCGCCACCCCGATGTCCAGTGCCTGGACGTTCGCTCTCGTGACGGTCCTCTTCGGCGGTGGCTGCGCCGGCGTTGCCGCCCTCGCGCCGGCCTTGCTCATGATGCGCCGCGCCATGCTCGTCGTCGGGTTGTCTGTGGTCGGCATGGTCAGCACCGTGCACGTGGTGATACTTGCCGTCCAACTCGACGTCACCGATCCGGCCGATACCGAGCTTCCGCTGTGGTCCCTCGGCGCCGGGACCGTACTCGGCGCCGGTGTCGGAATGATCGGCGCGGCGTGTCTGCGGGACTACCGTCGCCGGGTCTCGGCCACGCGTCGACCCGACGTCACCCTGCCCCGGGCCGCCGCACCTGCGGCAGTGGCAGCCTCCGTGGGTTTCGGGACAGCGGGGTCCGGAATCCTGCTTCTTCTGCTCGGCGTCGTCCCCGCCCTCGTCGTCTGCCGCATTTCCGGCGGCTGGTGGCCGCTCGCCGTATTCGTTCCCGTCGGGCTGTTGATCGTCAGCCTCCTGCGCTTCCGTGTCATCGTGGACGAGGACGGCATCCGAGTGATCAACATGGGCATGACCGCCCTCGACTACGGCATCGACGAGATCGAGGGTGCGCGCGTCGACGTGGTCAAGCCCTTCGACGACTTCGGTGGGTGGGGGTTGAAAGTGAAGGGGCCGCGAAACTACGGCGTCGTCACCCGCACAGGGCCCGCGGTGATCGTCACCACCGCGTGCGGTGACCGATTGACCGTCACCACCGCGGAAGCCGAGGACATGGCCGGGGTCCTCAACGCATTCGCCGACCGACGGCGGGGGTGAGCGCCCGGGTCGACAGTCGTCGTCCACCGCCTGCAGGGTGACGGCACACGCGCGATCGCGAGGAGTCGCCCAGTACTGTGGCCTCAGGAAGTGAATGCTGATGCCTGAACCGCTTCGCCAGTGCGAGTTCCGCTTCTACGAGGAGCTGAACGACTTCCTCGCGCCGGAGTCGCGGAAGCGCACATTCGCGCATTACTTCATCGGCACACCCTCGGTGAAGGACCGCATCGAAGCGCTGGGCGTGCCGCACACCGAAGTGGACCTCGTGCTCGTCGACCAGATCTCGGTCGACTTCGCGCACCGCCTCGTCGGGGGCGAACGGGTCACGGTGTATCCCGTGTTCGAACGCGTCGACATCACGGGTCTCACTCGACTGCGACCGCGACCGTTACGCGAATCCTCGTTCGTCCTCGACGTGCATCTCGGCCGGCTCGCCGGCTATCTCCGGTTACTCGGCTTCGACACCCGGTACCGCAACGACTTCGACGACACCGAACTGGTCGAGATTTCGGTGTCCGAGCACCGGATCGTCCTCACCCGCGACACCGGCCTCCTCAAGCGTGCGGCAGTGACCCACGGCGCCTTCCTGCACGAGACCGATCCACGCCGCCAGCTACGGGAAGTACTGGACCGCTTCGATCTCCACGCACGGATCGCGCCGTTCACCCGATGCGCGGGCTGCAATGGGACCTTGACCACGGTGTCCTGGGACGAGGCACGCCACGAGGTGCCGCCCGGAGTGGCGGAACGGGAGCGCGACTTCAGTCGGTGTCGGAACTGCGGCCACCTGTACTGGCCGGGCAGCCACCTTTCCCGGTTACGCCGTCGCCTGCGCGAGGTGGGCGTGGATCTGGGGCCGATCCCTCAGGAGGCGTGACGCAGTTCGGCAGTGAACTCCGCGGTGCAGAAGCATCCGTCGCCGAGTTCCTCGCAGTCGATGATCAGCGTATGGCGAACCTCGGACAGCTCGACGCACGACTCGTCGGTGCACTCGATGCCGCGCCGGCTGTGCACGATCAACGTTCCGTGGCAGTGGTCGAGTGCCGTCTCGCAACGTCCGCATGGTCTGTTCACGTCTGCTGCCTCCTTACTTCGTCCTGCTCTGTTGATACCACCCGTCTCCGACAGACCCCGGGACGTACTCGAGGTGTGTCGGCTCAGTTGCGCTCGACGTCGATCGGGTGAGTGGCCAACAGGGCGAGAGGAAGAGGCTGACGTCGCAGGACCTGGGCCCAGACGTCGATGCGCGCCGGCGCCACGACGTCCGACGGCAGCGCGGACACCACCATCCAGTCGTCACGCTGCAGCTCCGAGTCGAGCTGCCCGAACGTCCAGCCCGAGTAACCGGCGAAGATGCGAACACCTTCCACCAGGGGTGCGATGACCTCGGGGTCGGAGTCGAGATCGACCATCACGACGCGGCCGTGCACCCGGCGCAGTCCCGCGACCCCGTCGATGAGCGCACCGGTCCGCAGGGTGGCCAGGCACAGCGCGGCGTCACGCTTGACGGGACCACCGACATAGAGCGCGGCGGGGCTGGCGGCGAGCGGTGCCCACTGTGGCAGCACCTCCTGCACCGAGGTCTCGCTGGGGCGGTTGATGACCACGCCGAGGCTCCCGGCCTCGTTGTGTTCGATCACATAAATCACGGTACGACGGAATGCGGGCTCGACCAGATCGGTGGACGAGACCAACAAGCTCCCCGGGCGGACCACCGGTTCCGTCGACGCCATTCGATCCTCGGGTTCTTCTGCGTGCGCCACCCGAACATCATCCCACCGCGGCGAGAGTGATGTGTCCCAGGACGCGAGCTGCGTCCGGTTCGCACGAATTCAGGCGGGCGGGAGCCCGGCAGTGTCGGCGAGCACGGTGAGATGGTGTTCGAACAGGGCAGCCGGATCGGTGAACGTATCCGCGCCGTATTGACCGAAGACCTCGAAGTTCACCGCACCGAACAGGCTGGACCACACCAGCACCCCGCGGGCGAGCAGGTGATCGGGAGTGGTGAGGCCGAGCTCCGCGCGAATCCGGTCGAGGTCGGCGGCGAGACCGGCGTCGACGGGGGCGGATGCGTCGGCGTCGAGGAGGCCCGAGCGGTAGGCACCGTCGAAGATGCGGACCAGCGCGTAGATGACCCGGGTCCCGGGCGTCGTGGTCTGTTCGCCGGGGGCGTCGTAGCCGGGAACCGGGCTGCCGAACAGTAGTCCGTAGCGCGCCGGCTCACGCAGAGCCCACGCCCGCACCGCGCGGCCGAGGGCCAGGAACTGCTGCCGCGGATGCTGCGCGGCCGCGACTGCGGCGTCCACCTCGTCCCCGAGCTCGCTATATCCGTCGACGACGAGCAGGGTCAGCAGTTCGTCACGGCTCTTCACATACCGATACACGGCGGACGAGACCACTCCGAGGTCCCGGGCCACCGCTCGCAACGACAGCGCCGCGGCGCCGACGGCCGCCAGCTGTTCGCGGCCTATTCGGGTGATGTCCTGCAACGTCTGCTCTCGGGCACGTTCCCGTGGTGTTGCCGGCATGGGGTCCAGGGTGCCGATCGCGGAGAGCGGTGTCAACAAACGAGAGCAGTGCTCTTGACTTTGCGCTCATACGGGCGCATTCTTCAAACAGAGAGCAGTGCTCTCTTTGGACACCACACACCAGGAGCGGAAATGTCGAACATCGAAATCGTCACCGGCGCGGGACCCGTCGGCGCGACAGTGGCACAGCAGCTCGCAGAACAGGGGCGACGCGTCCGCGTGCTCACCCGCTCCGGAAGCGGTCCGGAACACCCGCTGATCGAGCGAAGGGCGGTCGACGTATCCGACCCCTCGGCCGTACGTGCAGCTTTCGAGGGTGCCACCGCCGTCTACCACTGCATTCACGCCGCCTATACCGCCGAGGCGTGGGAGCGCACCCTCCCCGCGGCCGAGCACACCGTTCTGGAGGCGGCAGGAGAGGTCGGTGCGGTGGTCGTGTTTCCGGAAAGTCTCTACTCCTACGACACCGAACAGCAGCCCATGACCGAGACCACGCGGCGGTCCGCCACGACGGGAAAGCGCGGAATCCGTGCCCGGCTGCTCGACGCTCGCGCCGCCTCCTCGACCCCCACCGTCAGTGTCGTCGCCTCCGACTTCTTCGGTCCGCAGGTGCTCAGCGCTCACGCCGGTGAGCGCATGGTCCCGGTTGTGCTCGCCGGCAAGACAATGCGTGTCCTGGGCTCTGCCGACACGCCCCATTCCTTCACCTTCGTCCCCGACCTCGCGGCGGCGATGATCGTCGCCGCACACGACCGCGACCTGTGGAACTCCGTGCTGCACGCGCCGACGGCCCCCGCGGTCACCCAGCGGCAGATGGTCCAGGCTTACGCCGACGCAGCGGGGGTGCCGGCACCGAAGGTGAGCGCTCTCCCGGGATGGGTTTTCCGAGCGGCAGGCCGCCTCCACGAGGGTTCCCGCGAGCTGGCGGAAATGATGTACCAGTTCGAAAACCCGTTCGTCATGGATTCGACCGCCAGCGAGCAGCGACTCGGGCTGAAGCCGACGCCACTGCCCGAGGCCGCAGAGCAGACCGTCCAGTGGTGGCGGGAAAGGTCCCTCGCACAGGCCGGATAAGGTCCCGTGAATGGCGGAACAGCTCGGGAACCCCCGAGGACGACGAAGCGGGGAGGCGTGGCGCCGTACCGCACACACCCTGCGCCGGTCGCCCGGACTGGCCCGGCTCGCCACGGTGCGATTCGCCAGCCAGTTCGGCGACGGAATGTTCCAAGCGGCGCTGGGTGGCGCCATCCTTTTCAATCCCGAGCGCGAGACCGACCCGCTGGCGATCGCTGCCGGCTTCGCGGTATTACTGCTTCCCTACTCGGTCATCGGACCCTACGCGGGGGCACTCCTCGACCGCTGGGATCGTCGGACGGTGCTGCTGTGGGCCAATGTCATACGCGGAGTATTGATTCTGGTGACCGCCGCCCTTCTGGGGTCCGGGGCCGGTGAGTTCCCGATCCTTCTCCTCGCCCTCGCCGCCATCGGTGTCAGTAGGTTCGTACTCGCCGGCGTCTCCGCCGCGCTACCGCGCGTGGTCCACAAATCGTGGCTGGTCGCCACCAACTCCGTGCTCACCACCACCGGTTCGGTCGTATCCGCTCTCGGAGCCACAACATCCGTCGCCATCATCGGTGTCGCTGGCGCAGGCGACCGCGGATCCGGTATCGCCGTCGCCGCCGCCGCGGTCGGTTCCGCGATCGCCGCTCTCGCGGCGTCCCGATTCCATCGTCGGCTTCTCGGTCCACACGCGGACGAAAGAGCGGATTACGGGGTGATCCGTGCCGTCGCATCGGGACTGCGCAACGGAGCCGTGGCCGTGTGGCAGTCCCCGGGCGTCACCACCGCCATGATCGGCATCGGCACGCATCGGATCGTGTTCGGCGCCAACACGCTGATCATGGTCCTCGTGCTGCGAGACACGTCCAGGGCCGGTTCCCTACCGGGAGGACTGGCCGGGTTCGGTGTCGCGGTCGGCGCGACCGCGGCGGGAATGCTGCTCGCCGCGATCTCCACACCGTTCACCATTCCGCGGATCGGTCGCTCCCGCACCATCACCACCGCGTTGATCCTCGCCCTTGCGGCGCAGACGACGCTCGTGGCGACCCTCACCCAGGCCTCCCTCCTGTGGGGTGCACTGGTCCTCGGATTCGCCGGGCAGTCGATCAAGCTGAGCGGCGACGCCGCCATGCAGATCGACATCGAAGACGACCGCCGAGGGCAGGTGTTCGCGCTCCAGGACACGGTGTTCAACGTGGCGTTCATCGCGTCGATCGCCGCCGCAGCCCTCGTGATCGCCCCCGACGGCCGATCACTCGGACTGGTTCTGGCCGGTTCGGCCCTTTACGCCCTGGGACTCGTCGCGGCCCTACTCAACACACGTCGCGCCCGACCCTGAGCGGTCCTGGACGCTCCTCCTATCCGGAACCGGGCAGCGGCACATTCTGCAGACGGACCTGTCCACGGGCCACCTCTTTGCCGGTGTCGGACGCGGTGATGACCACCGACCACAACTGCTGGATACGGCCCTGCTGAATCGGTAAGGCCACCACGTCGACGCGACCTTCGGTGCGGGACCGGATGAAGTCGGTGCCGTTGTGCACACCGACCGCGAACTGGCCGCGGTCTGCTACTGCCGTGCTCGCGCCGATACTCGCGGCGCTCTCGACTGCCGTCGTGTAGACGCCACCGTGCACGACACCCCACGGCGTGTGGTGCTCGGCGGACAGATCGATGTGGCCGACGACTTTCGTGCCCGATACCTCATCGAGTTCCAGGCCGGCAGCGGCGACGAAAGCGCTCGCCGCGGACGTGGTCAGGTCGGTCATGGTCCATTCTCCTTGTTGATCCGTACTGGGTTTGAAATCACAACTTACCCTCCCCGATCTCAGGGGCCACGTCAATGCTGCCGCCGTGGCCGAGTACCGCCTCCGACCGCCAGAGAGAAAGTGCACCGACCGTCACGGCATCGGGAATCCGATCGGAAGCCACCGTGCGCACGCTCGGGTCGGACGGTTCGTCATTCCGTCGATCGGGCACCGGATCCGGATGGCGACGCAGGTCGTACGCGGGTTCGATGTGGTCGCCGGCCACCCGCACCTCGCGGTCCCACGTCCCGCTGCCGCTGGGGTCGGTGAAGTAGCGGGCTTCGTCCCCGGCGTCGTAGTCGAGCACCGAGTGGTCGGCCGTCCCGTCGCCGTTGTCGTCCCACATAGCGTCGTCGAGAAGCCCGTCACCGTCGAAGTCGAGCCGCACCGCGTCCATTCCGCCGAGCGGACCCAGATCGAGGTCGGCTGGGGAGTTCCAGGTCGCGGGGGCTTCTGCGCCGGTTCCGAACGAATACTCGAGAGGGTCCATGTAAGGATTCGACGCAGCGCAACCGCATCCGGTTCCGCTGGAGCCGGAAAATCCGGGGCTTCGCCACATCCCGGGTGCCCCGATCAGCGAAATGCTATGCGACCGTGACACCGTACTGTGACCGGACTGCGACCGGGCACGCCGGGCACCGAACCCGAGAACGCCGCCACCGGGTGCTACCTTTTGCCCTGAACGTGCAGGTCGGTCCATCCTGACTCCGACCACCGATCTGGAGGGGTCCCGTGGTCGAGAAGTCCTGGTCTGTTGCCGGAGCACCGTTGTGCGTCGCCGCCGTCGTCGCGGCAACGATCGGGTTCTCGGCAGGTCCCGCTGCGGCGGAGATCAATTCGTGGTTGCCGGTCAACATCTGTGGCGAGACCGGGTTCAACCCGGCCAAGGAGCCCCCGACTCCCGGTGGTCCGCTGCTACCGCCGATACCGCCGACCATCGCCATCCCGATTCCGTACCCCGACTTCGTGCCGGTGCCGGTCCCCGGCCCTACCGTCAATCAGACTCGCGTGCCACAAGACCTACCCGCCGACCCGTGCGCGGACCCGTGCCCGGACCTCACCGACGAGATCGAGGAACCCGAGCCGGAGGTCGGCTCGTCGGGATCCTCCGGGTCGAGCGCGTTGCACATTCCGAAGATCGAAATCGACCCACGACCGGAAACCATTCCGATCCCCGTCCCCGGCGGCCCGGGTCCCGCGCCGCAGCCCGCACCCCCGGTGCAGATCAACCCGGCCGAACGCGGCTCCCTCACCGAAGCACTCGGCACCCCGGCGGTCGGTGACGTGCGCCTGGTGTCGCAGCTGACGGGCCACGGTTCGGAAAATCGGACCGATAAGCGCTGGCAGGTGGACGGCACGGACCTCGGCATTATCTGGGAGACGAAGCCCGGGGAGGTGGCCATCGCCTTCGGTGACACCTTCGGTAAGGACTGGAATCCGCCCGGCGCCTTCGGGGAAGACTGGCGCAGCAACGTTCTCGGGCACAGCACGGACACCGACCTGTCCGACGGCATGACCATCGACAGCATGGTGCAGGACAGTCGCTGCCACGCCGCCGAGATCATCGACAGCCGGCACATTCCCAACTTCGAGACGACGACCATCCCCACGTCGGGGTTCACGATCGGCAACCGGCAGTTCCTGAGCTACATGTCGGTGAAACGGTGGAGTGTGGTGCCCGGCATGTGGTACACGAACTACGGCGGCATCGCGTACTCGGACGACAACGGTCAGACGTGGACCAAGGATCAGCATGCCAAGTGGCACAACATTTTCGGCGCCCGGTTTCAGGTGTCGGCCATGGTCCCCCACGGCGACTACGTGTACATGTTCGGCACTCCGAACGGGCGTATCGGCACCATCGGCCTGGCCCGGGTACCGGTCGATCAGGTACTCAACACCACGTCGTACCAGTACTGGTCGAACGGAACATGGACGCCGGTCTCCGAACATCTCGCGACCCCGATCGTCGGTGGGGTGGCCAGCGAGCTGTCGGTTCGCTACGACACCGGCACCGGCACGTGGCTGATGAGCTACCTCGAGCCCATCGGCGGGCGGATAATCCTCCGCCAATCCTCGTCCCCCCAGGGCGTCTGGTCCGGCGGAGCCACCCTCGTCGACACGGCCGACTACCCGAAGGCGTACGGCGGCTTCATCCATCCGTGGTCCACCGACAAGGACCTGTACTTCACGATGTCGGAGTGGGACAGCTACAACGTCTACCTGATGCACGCGTCCCTGCGCTGACGCACCCGTGAGTACTTGTTAACCACGGGATGTCAATAAGTACTCACGGCGTGGATTGCCACCTCGGTGGCCTTGACGACGAAGAACACGTCGAGTCCGGGTACCAGATCGAGCTCGGCGACGGATTCTGCTGTCACATCGGCGCTCAGTTCCAGCCGACCACGGGCAGTCACCGCCCGCACCCGCACGATAGGGCCGCGCACCTCGATTTCGGTCACGGTCACGCCGAAGACGTTGCGCGGACTGCCTTCCGGTGAGCGCCGGTGGACCGCCACCGAATGCGGCGCGAACACTGCGACGGCCGGAGCGGTGCCTCCCACGTCGTCGTCGGGCAGGCCGTGCATCCGGACACCGTTCTCCGTCTCGAACCCGGACGGGGTAGCGAAGACGGCCACGAGGTTGAGTCCTGCGATCCGCGCCGCGAACGAGCTGCGGGGCCGGGAAAGCACATCGCGCACAGACCCCGACTCGACGATTCTTCCGCCGTCCACCACGATCACGCGGTCGGCCAGCGCCAGTGCGTCGAGGACGTCGTGAGTGACGACGACGGCGGTCCGATGCTCCTCGCGCAGGACTTTTCGGAGCAGAACCCGCAACGCGGGAGCCGCAGCCACATCCAGAGCCGCCATCGGTTCGTCGAGCAGGAGCGCCTGAGGATCCGCCGCCAGAGCCCGCGCGACCGCGACACGTTGAGCCTGCCCACCCGACAACTGGTGGGGTCTGCGGTCGGCGAACTGCGTCGCGTCGACGGCGTCCATCCAATGCCGGGCGATGGTCCGTGCTTCCCTGCGACTCCGTCCGGCGCTGCGGGGGGCGAAGGCCACGTTGGCGGCGACAGTGAGATGCGGAAACAGCAACGCCTCCTGCGCGAGTAGCGCCATTCCCCGGCGATGCGGTGGAACGGCGATCCCGGCGTCGGTGTCGGTGAGTACCCGGCCGTTCAATTCGACCCGGCCGGCGTCGGGCCGTATCAGTCCGGCGGCGACGGACAGAAGTGTCGACTTGCCGGCGCCGTTCGGGCCGAGGACGGCCAGAACCTCACCCTCCGCGACGTCGACGGCCATCTCGATGTCGCGGGCCTGTATCCGCGCATCGAGGCTCAGCCCGCTCACGGCACCGCTCTCGACGCCCAGCCACGCGACCCCACGACGATGACCACCGCGACGATCACCAGAACCAGCGATAACGCCACTGCCGCATCGGCATCCGTTTCCCGCTGGAGATAGATTTCCAGCGGAAGGGTGCGAGTGACCCCCTCGAGGCTGCCGGCGAACGTCAGGGTGGCGCCGAATTCACCGAGTGCCCGCGCAAACGACAACACGGCTCCGGATACCAATCCCGGCAACACAAGTGGAAGAGTCACGCGGCGGAAGACCGTAGTGGGGCCGGCTCCGAGTGTGGCCGCGGCGGACTCGTACCGCCTGCCCGCGGTACGGAGCGACCCTTCGAGACTGACTACCAGGAACGGCAATGCCACGAAGGTCTGTGCGAGCACGACCGCCGTGGTGGTGAACGCGACGGAAATTCCCGCCACTTCCAGATGCTGTCCGATGAGACCCTTCCGGCCGAACGTGTAGAGCAATGCGATTCCGCCCACGACGGGTGGGAGCACCAACGGCAGCAGCACCAGCGACCGCAGCACGGGAAGACCCCGAAAGCTACTGCGCGCCAATACTGCCGACATCGGTACACCGAGGAGGATGCACAGCACCGTGCTGGCGGCAGCAGTACGCAGACTCAGCTCCAGCGCGGCGAGCGAGGACTCGGAGGTGACCAACTCGACGAATCGGGGCCAGTCGACGCTTGCCAGCATCGCCGTCAACGGAAGGACGACGAACAACCCCCCGACAGCCGCCGGGACGAAGAGCCAGCGCGGCAGCCCGGAGGGAACCACCGTACGCGCCGGACGGGTCACGGCTCACCGAATCCTGCATCGGCAAGAACTGCCCGGCCGTCGGGTCCGGTGACGAACTCGACGAATTCTCGGGCCGTTTCCTGCGCGCCTGAATCAGCAAGAGTAACTATGGGATAGGTGTTCACCGCCTGCGCGGCCTCGGGTACGGCCACCGCCGTCACAGCGTCACCCGCTCCGGTCGCGTCCGTGACGTACACCAGCCCGGCGTCCGCCTGCCCGGCGATCACCTTGTTCAGGACATCCGTCACCGACGACTCTTCGCTGACCGGTGCGAGATCGACGCCCGTCGACGATTCGACCATCTGCGTCGCGGAGCCGCACGGCACCTGCGGCGCGCAGGTGACCACCAAGGTTCCCGGACGGGCCAGGTCGGCGAATGTGGTAATCCCTTTCGGGTTTCCGGGCGCGGTGACGACGGTCAGGCTGTTCGTGGCGAAGTCGACAGGACTACCCGCAGTGAGTCCCGCATCGACCACCTTGGCCATGTTGCGCTGGTCTGCGGACGCGAATACGTCGGCGCGAGCACCCTGATCCAGCTGGGCTGCCAGATCGGAAGAACCGGCGAAGCTGAACTCCACCCGAGATCCCTGATGCTCTGCCTCGAATCTTTCCGCGAGTTCGGTGAAGGTGGACTTCAGGGAGGCCGCCGCGAACACCGTGATCCGTTCACCCGAGTCGGTGTCGTCGGAGCCACACCCGGACAGAGTTCCGAGGATGAGCACGGCCAGGGCGATGCCGGCGGCTGCTCGGCTCGAGTTCCGTTTCATGAGGTCTCGACGGGAGTTTCGACAATGACCGTGGTGGACTTCACGACGGCCACCGCGATCGTCCCGGGTTCGAGCCCGAGGTCGCGCACCGCTTCGCTGCTCATCAGGGACACCACCCGGAACGGCCCGCATTGCAGCTCCACCTGCGACATCACCGTGTCGGAGACGATGGCCGTCACGATCCCGGTGAACCGATTCCGCGCCGAGGACCCCGATCCGAGGAGATCCGGCGACGCGGACGCGTGGGCGCGGGCGAACTCGGCGAGTGCCGCGCCGTCGACGGCCATGCGCCCGGAGTCGTCCTTCTCGGCGAGGAGGCTGCCGTTGTCGATCCACCGCCGGACGGTGTCGTCGCTGACGCCGAGCAGTTCGGCGGCCTGGCGGACCCGGATGCGCGTCATCTAGGCGTGACTCCGCGGATGCGTCATAACGCTCATCGTATGCGCGCGTTTGCGGAATGATCAAGCGATACGACCCGCAGAAGCGGATCAGTACACGTCGCGTACGTACCGTTTGTCAGTGGACAACTGCTTCATGTAAAGCTCGGTGTCCTCTTCGTCGAGCCTGCCGTGCGTGCGGACCACTTCTCGGATCGTCTCGTCGACGTCCTTCGCCATCCGGCTGGCATCCCCGCACACGTACAGGTACGCGCCCTCCTGCATCCAGTTCCACAACTTCGCTCCGTGTTCGCGGATGCGGTCCTGCACATAGATCTTCTGCCGCTGATCGCGGGAGAATGCTGCATCGAGGTGGGTGAGAAATCCGTCGCGGTGCATAGCTTCCATCTCCTCGCGGTAGTAGAAGTCAGTCGCTTCGTGCTGCTCACCGAAGAACATCCAGTTCTTGCCCGTGTGCCCGAGTTCGCGCCGCTCGTGCAGGAATCCGCGGAACGGGGCGATTCCCGTGCCGGGGCCCACCATGATCATGGGCGCATCCGCCGACGCCGGCGGTCGGAAATGCGCCGACTTCTGCACGAAGATCGGCACCTCGGCCTCGTCGCAGTGATCCGCGAGGAACGTGGAGCAGACGCCGGACCGGTCCTTGCCCTCGTGGTTGTACCGCACGGCCGAGACGGTCAGCTGCACCTCGCCGGGATCGATCTTGGGGCTGGACGAGATGGAATACAGTCGCGGCTGGAGCCGCTTGAGAACGCCGAGCCACTCCTCGACCTCGGCGTGAACGCCGTACTGCCCGAGCACGTCCATCGACTGCCGGCCCCACAACCACTGCTGAAGGGCAATTTTGTTCTGCGGTCGCATCAATCGGGCCAGCTCGGTGTCCTGCGTACGACTCTGGACGAACCGGAGCAGCTCGGGCGTCACCTTGGTGATCTCGAATTTGGTCCGCAGCGCCTCGTGCAGCGGCATCTCCGGCAGGTCGGCCACGGTCACCGGGACATCGGGCTTCAGCCCCGTCACCTTCAGCCACTCGTCGACGACGGCGTCGCTGTTGGTCGGCCAGACGCCGAGCGCGTCACCCGCCTCGTAGACGAACTCCGGATCACTCACCTCGAAACCGAACTGTCGCACGTCCTTCGACGATCCCGCCGCGCTGAGGCGCACGTTCTTCGTGAGGCGGGTGACGAACGGTGACTTACGCGAGAAGGCCGCTGCCTTCTTCGGCGCGGGTGCGGGCGCGACGGAAGCGACTGCCACACCTTCGACTGCCTCCCTGTCGCGAACCAGCTTCTGCACCTGCGCCAGCCACTCGCGTGCTTGTTCCTCGTAGTCGGGTTCACAGTCGACGCGGGCGGTGAGACGCTTCGCCTGCAACTGCTCGAGCCGAGCATCGAGCCGCTTACCGTGGCCGCAGAAGTCGTCGTAGCTGGAGTCGCCGAAAGCCAATACCGCATATCGGGTTTCGGTCAGTGTGGGTGCCTCGTCACTGCTGAGCGCCGACCAGAAGCTGCTGCCGTTGTCGGGCGCGTCTCCGTCACCGAACGTGCTGGTGATGATGAGGAGGTCACGGACACCGCGCAGGCTTCCGACGTCGTAGTCATCCATGCTGATCAGATGTGTTCCGTGCCCGGCCGCCTGCAGTTGCGCGGCACATTCGGCGGCGAACTCCTCGGCGTTGCCGGTCTGCGAGGCCCACACCACCACGACAGGCTGCTGGACCGATTCAGTACCTGCCGCGCCGCCATTCTGCGCGGCGACCCCGGCTGTGTCGCCCGAACGTGAGAACAGACCGGCGAGCATCCCGTCGAGCCACACCCGCTTGGAACCCGAGATCGGGGCGTCCCGGGGAAGGACCGGCACGCCACGGACCTCGGTGGACCGCAGTCCCGACAACAGCCCCGAAAGATAAGTGCGTTCGTGTTCGTCGAACTTCGGGGGAGCCGAATCATCCAGTCCGAGAAGCTGGGTCAGTTCATCGGCTGCGCTCGCGAGCTGCAGCTGGGATCCGCCGGTCTCCGGAACCGCCGGCTGCGACACCGGTGCCACGCGAGTCAGTGACACTGCGCAGGCCTTGAACTCCGGCTGGAACGACATCGGGTCGACGGCATCGTTGGTGACGGCGTTGATGCTGAGGTACTCGCCGAACGAGTCGTTCCAGTGGAAAGGCGCGAAACAGCCACCGGGAAGCACCCGGTCACTGACGACCGCGGGAAGCACCGCGCGGCCACGCCTCGACGCCACCTCGACCTTGTCACCGTCGGAGATCGACAGCCGCCGCGCATCCGCGGGGTTGATCTCGACGAAGGGTCCCGAGTTCAGCTTGTTGAGCTTGGCCACCTTGCCCGTCTTCGTCATGGTGTGCCACTGGTGCTGCAACCGACCCGTATTGAGGACGAACGGGTAGTCGTCGTCCGGCAGCTCGGCCGGCAGCATGTGCGGTCGCGGGAAGAAGGCTGCCTTCCCGCTCGGGGTGGCGAAGGCGAGCCGGGGGAGCGAGCCGTCGGGAGCCGACAGCAGCCTCTGACTCACCCCGTCATTGACGTAACGGATGGGGTTGCGGGCGGTGCGGTCACCGGGCGGGCTCGGCCATTGCACCGGCGTCTGACGGAGCCGCTCGTAGGTGATGCCGCGAAGGTCGTAACCCGTCTTCGGGTTCCACGTGCGCTTGATCTCTTCGAACACGTCCTCGGACGTCTCGTAGGTGAAGGCGTCCGCGTATCCCATCTCGCAGGCCACCCGCGCGATGATCTTCCAGTCGGGCAACGCCTGACCCACCGGGTCGACGGCCTGCTGCAGCAACGTCAGGTTGCGCTCGGAATTGATCATCACCGAGTCCGACTCGGCCCACAGCGCGCCCGGCAGCAGAATGTCGGCGTAACCGTTGGTCTCGGTGTCGAGGAACACGTCCTGTGTGATAACGAGCTCGGCTGCCTCGAGTCCCTCGATGACCGTTCGCCGATTCGACACGGTGGCGACAGGGTTGGTGCAGATGATCCAGCAGGCCTTGATCCGGCCCGCGACCATCTGCTCGAACATGTCGACGGTGCCCGTGCCGACCTCGGTGCGGATGGTGCCCTCGGGCAGGTCCCACAGGTCCTCGACGAACGCGCGGTCGTCGGCCGCGAGGATCGACCGTTGACCGGGCAGACCCGGGCCCATGTATCCCATTTCGCGGCCACCCATGGCATTGGGCTGACCGGTGAGAGAGAACGGTCCGCTGCCGGGACGGCAGATCGCACCGGTGGCGAGGTGGAGATTGCAGATCGCGTTGGTGTTCCAGGTGCCGTGGGTGCTCTGGTTGAGGCCCATCGTCCAGCACGTCATCCATTCGGCGGCCTCGCCGATCCACTGGGCCGCCTGTCGGATGTCGGCTTCGGGGATGCCGGTGATGTCCGCGACCTTGTCGGGCGTGTACTCCTCGAGGAATTCCGGCATCACCTCCCAACCCTCGGTGAACTCGGCGATGAATGCGGGGTCGGTGTGCCCATTCTTCACCAGCAGGTGCAGGAGGCCGTTGAGCAATGCGAGGTCGGTACCGGGCGTGATCTGCAGAAAGAGATCGGCCTTGTCGGCCGTCGTATTGCGCCGCGGGTCCACGACGATCAGCTTCGCTCCCGCCTTCACGCGCTCGAGGAGGCGCAGGAACAGGATTGGGTGGCAGTCCGCCATGTTGGCGCCGATCACGAAGAACACGTCGGCCTTGTCGAAGTCCTGGTACGACCCGGGGGGGCCGTCGGCGCCCAGCGACTGCTTGTACCCGGTGGCGGCACTGGCCATACAGAGGCGTGAGTTGGACTCGATCTGGTTGGTGCCGACGAACCCCTTGGCCAGCTTGGTCACGAGGTACTGCGCTTCGATGGACATCTGGCCGGAGACGTAGAAGGCGACCGCGTCCGGTCCGTGCTTGTCGATCTGCTCCTTCAGCCGGCGTGCCGTCTCGCTGATCGCGGCGTCGACGTGCACAGCCGTCGGTGCCTCGCCGCGCTCGTCGCGAAGGTAGCCGGTCTCCATCCGGCCACCGGCCACCAGCATCTCGGCGCTCGTCGCGCCCTTGGTGCACAACCGGCCGAAATTGGTCGGATGCTCCTTGTCGCCGGACGCCTTCAGAACGCGGCGCGCACCCGTCTCAGGGTTCGTTTCGACTTCGAGGACCATGCCGCAGCCGACACCGCAGTACGAGCAGGCGGTCTTCACTGTGGAAGTACCGGCTTTCTGCTGCTGCATCGACTGCTCCTTCACCTGCACGGCCGCGACATGTCCACCTGGTTCTCGGCCCCTATCAAGAGTGCCGATTGGTGTGTTTCGTCGGGATTAACCCCCGTGAGCGTTCGATGACGTCTGTCGCACCCGAGAAGCAGCGGGGTGGTGAGTCGAGAGGGGTATGGCAGCAATACCTGTGACGGGCGTCACCGCAGGTGAGCCGGTCGGGTAAGCAATTCTCACCCGTCGCCGCGGGTCAGCCCTGCTGCGACGCCCACCACGACAGCAGTTCGGCCTCCGCTTCGTCGCGGGTGAGGGGACCACGATCGAGTCGCAGCTCCTTCAGGTACTGCCATGCCTTTCCCACGTCGGGACCCGCGGGAATGCCCAGCAGTTCCATGATCGCGTTGCCGTCGAGGTCGGGGCGCACCCGGGCGAGATCCTCCTGCTCCGCCAGCCTCGCGATCCGCTCCTCGATGTCGTCGTAGGTGGCCTGCAACGCCGCCGCCCGCCGCTTGTTACGCGTGGTGCAGTCGGCGCGGACCAGCTTGTGCAACCGCGGCAGCAGCGGTCCGGCGTCGGTGACATAGCGACGTACCGCCGAATCCGTCCACTGACCCTTGCCGTAGCCGTGAAAACGCAGGTGAAGGAACACCAGCTGAGAGACGTCGTCCACCATCTGCTTGGAGTACTTGAGAGCGCGCATCCGCTTACGCACCAACTTGGCCCCCACCACCTCGTGGTGGTGGAAGCTCACGCCGCCGCCCGGCTCGTTGCGCTTGGTGTCCGGCTTACCGATGTCGTGCAGCAACGCAGCCCACCGCAACACGAGGTCGGGGTCGCCGTCCTCGAGGTCGATGGCCTGCGCGAGCACGGTCAACGAATGCCAGTACACATCCTTGTGCTGATGATGTTCGTCGATCTCGAGCTTCATCTGCGGCACCTCGGGCAGCACGTGGTCGGCCAGCCCGGTCTCACACATCACGTTGATGCCGTCATTGGGGAACTCGCCCAGAATCAGTTTGTCCAGTTCGGCGCGCACCCGTTCGGCCGTGATGCGTTCGATCTGCGGTGCCATGTCCGTGATCGCCCGATGTACGCGCTCGTGGAGGGTGAAACCCAGCTGCGACACGAAGCGGGCGGCCCGCAGCATGCGCAGCGGGTCGTCGTCGAAGGAATTCTCGGGAGCCGACGGGGTGTCCAGCACACCCGCCAGAAGCGCATCCATCCCGCCGAGCGGATCGACGAAGTCCTGCGAGCCGTCCGCACCGATCTTCACCGCCATCGCGTTGACCGTGAAGTCTCGCCGCACCAAATCGTCCTCGAGCTTCGACCCGAACGAGACGACGGGGTTGCGCGACACCCGGTCGTACGCGTCGGCCCGGTAGGTGGTGATCTCGATCTGCTGCCCCGCCTTCGCGGCGCTGATCGTCCCGAAGTCGATACCTGTGTCCCACTGGTTGTCGGCCCAGCCCGACAGCAATTTCTGCACCTGCTCGGGCCGGGCATCGGTGGTGAAGTCGAGGTCGGTGCCGAGGCGTCCGAGAATCGCGTCCCGGACACTCCCGCCCACCAGGTACAGCTCGTGGCCCGCCGCAGCGAACCTCTCTCCGAGCGGCGTCAGGACTTCGGACAGCTCGCGCAGCGTCACCGCGGCGCCGGCAAGCAGTCGCGTACGGCGCTCGTCGTCGAGAGAAGGGACAGTCACGTCCAGGAAGCTTACCGAGGTGCGCAAATAGCGGGGTATGCATGCGAGGGCGTCACCTCGAAGTTTCGATCACCACAGGACCGTCACGAAGCGTCTCGGTTGGGTGCGGCAATCAGGGAGACGCCGGGAAGGCAACTACTATCGATGGGGTGTCTGCTGCCGAACGTGCGAACAGGAGTCGCCGCAACTCGCGGCGGCGCGGCGCCGTCGGCAAACCCGCGAAACCCCACATGAGGACGGTTCGGGAAACCTCGGCGGGTGGTCTGGTGGTCAACGGTCTCGACGGACCCGGGGAGAACCTGTGCGCGGCGCTCATCGGGCGGACCGATCGGCGCGGCCGTCTGCTGTGGTCGCTGCCCAAGGGGCACATCGAGCAAGGGGAGACGGCCGAGCAGACCGCCATGCGTGAGGTCGAAGAGGAGACAGGCATCCAGGGCACGGTCCTGGCTTCACTGGGCAGCATCGACTACTGGTTCGTCACCGAGGGCAGGCGTGTCCACAAGACGGTGCATCATTATCTGCTCCGTTTCCTCGGCGGGGAACTGTCCGACGAAGACGTGGAAGTCACCGAGGTAGCGTGGGTGCCGCTCGCCGAGCTGGGGTCACGCCTGGCCTACGCAGACGAACGGAAACTCGCAGAAATCGCCGGTGAATTGATCTCCAAGATGACAACCACTCTTCCCGACCCCGATCTGAAGCTCCAGAAGGGGCACGACGCCGGATGAGAATGGCTTTTCGCCGGATCGGGGCAGCGGCATCGACCGCACTCGTGGTTGCTCTCGCTCCCATCGGCACCGGAGTGGCTGTTGCCCAGGATCCCGTTCCGCCGGTGAGCGCCGGGAGCCAGACCGTCGACGAGGATCCGGAGTTTCTCGAGCTGCACATCGACAAGGTCACCCCCAACACGGTCACCACCACCAGCGATCCCTTCGTCACGGTGTCGGGATCGGTGAAGAACATCGGCGACCGCACGGTCAGCGACGTCAGCGTGCGCCTGCAACGGGCCCCCGCCGTCGCGAGCAGCGATGCCCTTCGAACCTCCCTCACACTCGACCAGTCGCGGTTCGACACGGTCGGCATGTTCGACACGGTCGCCGAGAGCCTCGACGAAGGCCAGAGCAAGCAGTTCACGTTGTCCCTGCCACTGCGGTCGGACACCGATCCCGCACTCGACATCACCGAACCCGGCGTCTACCCCATGCTGGTCAACGTCAACGGCACCCCCGAGTACGGTGGCGCCGCGCGCCTGGACGATGCCCGCTTCCTGCTCCCCGTGTTCGGGGTGCCCGGTACGCCGGCAATTCCACCCGACATTTCCAGCCCCGTCGCGGTCACCATGTTGTGGCCGCTCGCCGACCGGCCGCGACTCGCCGCCGGGGTGCCGGGCTCGGTCACCGACCCGGTTCGTCTCGTCGACGACGAGCTCGCGACCTCCCTTGCTGACGGCGGACGCCTCCACGAATTGCTGGCGTCCGCGGAGTTCGCCACCGGTGACGCTGTGGATCGAGATCATGCACTTCGCGACAGCATGTGTCTGGCCGTCGACCCCGACCTGCTCATCACGGTCGAGAACATGACCCGCGATTATCTGGTGGTGGACGATCCGTCCGACCCCACCGGGCCTGCGCACGCGGGTACCGGCCGGGAGGCCGCGGCGGACTGGCTCGAGCGAGCCCGGTCGCTCGCCGCATCGATGTGCACCACGTCGGTGCCGTTCGCCCAGGCCGATCTGTCCGCGATCAGTGCCGTGGGGAACACCGAGCTCACTGCCGCCGCTCTCGAGGCTCCCGCCGACATCGTCGACAACATCCTCGGGGTCACCTCGCTGCGGAACTTCGTGTGGGGCGACGCCGGAGTCCTCGACGACGACACGGCACAGCTGTTACGCCGCGATCAGCCCACCACCACCCTGCTCGCCGCCAACGCCGTCGACACCGACGCACCGAGGGACAGCGCCCACGTCATCGAGGCCAGTCCGGCGCAGGCGCCGGTGCCCGGGAACGGTGAAACGACCCCCGCGGCCACCGGGACATCCGCGCCCACCGGCAGCCTCGACGCGCTGCTGTTCGATCCTGCGGTCGGCGCTGCACTGGCCGCGACCGGCACCACGCCGCAGACTCCCTCGTACACCCCCGCGCGGGCCCGGTTCGACCTCACCGACGACTCGCAGGCAGCCCGGTTGCAAGACGCCCTGGGTGCCGTGTCCTGGTCTGCACTCGAACCGGCCGTCGCCCGCAGTTCCGGGACACCGCGCTCCCTCATGGTGGTGCCGCCCCAACTGTGGACCGCCGGCGAGGACGACGCCGAGACGATTCTGTCGACGGTGTCGTCGATGATCCGGACCGGTCTCGCCACCCCCCGGCCACTTCCCACTCTGCTGGGTCGCCAACCCGGATCACCGGAGCTGTCGTCACTGGACTACCCGGACCAGGCCAACAAGGACGGGATTCCCGCCCACCACCGCGACGCCGTCGCCGAGCAGATACCCCGCATCGAGACACTGAACACGGCGCTGATCGACGACCCGCAGGCCACGCTGACCCCGGAGCGGTTCACCGCACCGCTCCGCGAAGATCTGCTGCGTTCGATGAGCCTCGCCCATCGCCGTGACGAGGAGCACGACTCGGCGAGCGAGGCATCCGACCTGCGCACCGAGCAGGTGGCCGACACCATGAACGACCTGTTCGGAGCCGTCACCGTCGTGTCCCCCGGCGGTGTCTACACCCTGGCGTCGGAACAGAGCCCCCTTTTGCTCGTCGCACGGAACGACCTGCCCGTGGGCATCACTGTCCAGCTGCAGGTAGCCGCGCCGTCGGGGATGACCATTACCGACATCGGGCCGACGCCACTGCCGCCGCGGGGCAGCCGGACGCTGACCGTGCCCACCGAGGCCAACGACTCCCGCAAGCTCGTCGTCACCTTCTCGCTGACCACGGCCGATGGGCAGCAACTCGGTGAGCCGACCAGCGTGACGGTACGGTCCAACGCGTACGGGCAGGCCTTGGCGATCCTGACAGCGTGTGCGGGCACTCTGCTGCTGTTCCTCGCCGGCCGCCGGCTGTGGCACCGATTCCGCGGCCAGCCGGATCCAGCTGACGAAGGGTACGAACGTTCATGACCGGGAACTTGCCCGACCGGGGCCAGAGGCTTCCCGATCGCTCGCATCCCCGGGTCGCACCGTGGGAGCGGGACCACTGGGCACGGGAGATTCGACCGGACGAGGCACCGACGGTGCAGTTCGCGGCCATCCGGGTCGACCCCCCGCCGCCGCCGGTCCGGGACTCGGGACCGTCGACGGCACCGCAGAAACAGAGCAACTCCCGCCTCCTCGCATCCACCGGCTCGATCGCGGTGGCGACGCTCGTCAGCCGCATCACCGGATTCGCCAAGCAACTGCTGGTCCTGACGTTGCTCGGCGGCTCGGTGGCCAGCTCGTTCACCGTCGCCAGCCAGATCCCGAACATGATTTCCGAGCTGGTGCTCGGCGCGGTGCTGACCGCCATCGTCGTGCCCGTGCTGGTCCGCGCGGAACGTGAGGACCCGGACAACGGTGCCGCCTTCGTGCGCCGCCTGTTCACGGCCACCTGTGTGCTCCTCGGAACGGCAGCGTTGCTCGCCACCGCGGCCGCCCCGGTGCTCACCACCCACGTGTTCCTGTCCGACGACGGCAAGGTCAACACGTCCCTCACCACAGCTCTGTCGTTTCTCCTCCTGCCGGCGATTCTCTTCTACGGGCTCTCTGCCCTGCTCACCGCAATTCTCAACACCAGGCAGGTGTTCAAACCCGGCGCTTGGGCCCCGGTGCTCAACAACGTCGTGATGCTCACCGTGCTGGTGATCTACTACGCGATGCCAGGCGAAATCACCCTCGACCCGGTGCGGATGAGCGACCCGAAACTGCTGGTCCTCGGCGTAGGTGTCACCCTCGGTGTCGTGGTGCAGGCCGCCAGCCTCGTGCCTGCGATCCGGCGCGAAGGCATCTCGTTGAAGCCGCTGTGGGGCCTCGACGACCGACTCAAGCAGTTCGGTGGGATGGCCGTCGCCATCATCCTGTACGTGCTGATCAGCCAGGCGGGCATGATCGTCGCCACCCGCATTTCGTCCCACGCGGACGCGTCGGGTCCCGCGATCTACAACAACGCGTGGCTCCTGCTGCAGCTGCCGTACGGCGTGCTCGGTGTCACCGTGCTCACCGCGATCATGCCGCGGCTCAGCCGCAACGCCGCCGCCGACGACACCCCCGCCGTCGTCGACGACCTCTCGGTGGCGACGCGTCTGACGATGATCTCGCTGGTCCCGATCATCACCTTCCTCACCTTCGCGGGACCCGAGGTCGGGCAGGCCCTGTACGGGTACGGCAACTTCGGTACGGGTGACGCAGGGCGTCTCGGCCAGGCCGTCAGTTGGTCCGCCTTCACACTCATCCCGTACTCCCTCGTCCTCATCCAGCTCCGCGTCTTCTACGCCCGTGAACGCGCCTGGACTCCCACCTGGATCGTCCTCGGCATCACTGCGGTGAAGATCGCACTCTCCGCACTCACCCCCCTCATCGCCTCGAGCGACGACCAGGTGGTGATCCTGCTGGGCGCCGCGAACGGCATCGGGTACATCACCGGTGCACTCATCGGTGGGTATCTCCTGCACCGCAGCCTCGGAAACCTCCAAATGGCCAACGTCGGGAAAACCGTGTGGGTGGTGGTGCTCGCCTCCCTCGCGGGCGCACTCGCCATGCTCGGCGCCGAACGCCTCCTGCAACTGGACCGTCTCACCACATTGTTCGGCGGCCCGGGTTCCATGGCCCGAGTCGCGATCAGCGGGATCTTGATGCTCGGTGTCACCTTCGTCATTCTCTGGTTCGCGAAGGTCCCCGAAATCATGTCGATCACGGTCGCCGTCACACGCAAGATCCGGGCATTGCGCGGTCGCGGCGGTGAACCGGAACCCGAGCCCGACCCGCTCGCCGACGCCCAAACAGAACTGATTCCCGTGGTCCGCGCCACACCGCGCGACTGCGGTGGTCGCCCGCGTGGTATCGAACGACCCGGTGGTCTCCCGTACCCTGGACACGAGCGGGTCGGATCGCCGCCCGGTACGGGTCGGAGTTGGGCATTCGAAAATGAAGGAGTGAGGGTGAGCGACGACGACGTGGCCGGCAGCAAGCGAGCCGGAGGTTCTACGGTGCAAGCGTCCGAACGGAATTCGGCTGCTTCGTCGAATGGCGTCGACGCCCCGACCACCCGAATCGAATCGGAGCCCGCAACTTCCGGCAATCCGAAGACCAAGTCGGACCAGGCGACCACCGCCGACGCCGGCTCCACGACGCCACCGGCGAACGGCACGGCTGGGCCGAACGTCGCCGGCTCTGCTGCGTCGGCCGACACTGCCGTTCCGGATAAGACTGCCGTTCCGGATAAGACTGCCGTTCCGGATAAGACTGCCGTTCCGGATAAGACTGCCGTTCCGGCCGAGACTGCCTCCTTCGATGCAGGCGGTCCCGCGCGCAAGGACCCCCGGCCGACGGGTTCAGCAGCGGGCCAAGACACCAGTTTCGACACCGGCGTGATTCCGATCACTCCCGGACCCGGTCGTGATCGAGGCGCCGGCCTGCGTCCTATTCCCCGCGGCCCCAAGCTGATTCCGGGCGCCTCCGTCGCCGGTGGTCGTTACCGCCTGCTCACACCGCACGGTGGGTCCCGGGGCCTGCAGTTCTGGCAGGCCCTCGACGTCAAGCTCGACCGTGAGGTCGCTCTCACCTTCGTCGACGCCGAACAGCGTTCCACCTCGGCCGGACCCGAAGGACCGCAAGCGATCCTGTCCCGCACGCTGCGCCTGGGTCGCATCAACTCGCCCGGCCTCGCCCGGGTTCTCGACGTGGTGCGTGGCAGCTCGGGCGGCATCGTCGTCGCCGAGTGGACGCCCGGACGTTCGTTGCGGGAGATGGCCGACACCAAGCCCTCTCCGATCGGCGCCGCCAAAGCAATCCGGGCACTCGCCGCAGCAGCGGAGACGGCGCATCGTGCCGGTGGGGCGCTCTCCATCGATCACCCCGACCGCATCCGGATCAGCATCAACGGCGACGCCGTCCTGGCCTTCCCGGCCACCCTCGCCGATTCCGACTCCAGTTCCGACGTACGCGGTCTGGGCGCCATGCTCTACGCGCTCATCACCGCCCGCTGGCCTCTCGGCGATCCCTCCGCACCGGCAGGCGACACCACCCATCGGCCGGGGAGTGTCGGTGGCATGCGGCTGGCCGACCGCGACTCCAACGGCCAACCCATCGGCCCCCGGGTCATTCGCCCGGAAGTCCCCTTCGAAATCTCGGCGGTCGCGCTGCGCTCGCTGGAGCCGAACGGGGGTATCCGCACAGCCGCCACGGTCCAGCACATTCTCGACCAGGCGTCGGTCATCAACGAGAAAACCGAACTGATCCCCGCCCTGCGGCTCGGACAGCGCACGCCCGGCGTATCCGGGCATGAGCTCGCCGACCCCGAAGCCATCGAGGCGGAGAAGAAGAAGTCCAACAGGATGCTCGCCGCCCTCGTCGGACTCGGGGTCGTGACCATCATCGTGTTGGCTCTGCTCGGTTTCTGGCTTGCCACGTTCTTGACCGGAAGCAGTTCGGATGCTCCGCTCACCGAGCAGGACTTCGGCCTCACCACCTCCGCCGAGCCGCCTCCGGGCGCCGCCGCTCCCGCTGCACCGGCACCGCCGGCCAACGTCGCACCGGTCACCCCCGCGTCGGCCACCGTGTTCTCGCCGCAGGGCACACCCGACTCCGCTGCCAATGCCCGGCTCGCCATCGACGGCAACACCGCCACCGTGTGGAGTACCGACTCCTACTTCCAGCCGTTCCCGGCACTGAAGAACGGTGTCGGCCTGATGATCACCTTGGACGAGCCGGCCAACCTGTCCAGCGTGTGGATCAACTCGCCGACGCCCGGCACCAAGGTCGAGATTCGGAGCGCCCCCTCGGAGGAGCCCACCCTTGACCAGACCCAGGTCATCGGCTCGCAGGTGCTCGGTAGCGGTGTCACCGAAATCCCCGTGACATCGGAGGCGCCCACCACCAACGTCCTGGTCTGGATCACCGGCCTCAGCACTTCCGGGGGCAAGAACCAATCCTCCATCGCAGACGTGGGATTCAACGCCACGACGTAATCGGCTCCCGCTGCTCGTGGCCCGGCGTTCTGAGCTAACATCCGCCGGTGCGCATCTTCCGGGGGGTCGCCGAGGGCGGACCCTCGGATGTCGAGTTGCTCGCTGCGCATGTCGCCGGTGATCCACACGCCTTTGCGACGTTGCTCGGTCGCCATTACGACCACCTGTGGCACGTCGCGACGCGCACCAGCTACACGCGCGAGGATGCCGCGGACGCACTACAGGAGGCATTGCTGTCGGCACACCGCAATGCGGGCTCCTTCCGACGCGATGCCGCGGTCCGGAGCTGGTTGCACACGATCGTCGTCAATGCCTGCCTCGACCGCATCCGCCGGAACAAGGCCCGCCCTGCGGTGTCACTGTCGGCCGACGAGGACGACGAGCCCCGGGACGTCCGCGATCGGGTCGCCGAGCTCGAGATGAGCCTGGTAGTCGATCGTGCATTGGCGCAGCTGCCGCCGGACCAGCGGACCGCGATCGTGGCGGTAGACCTCGAGGGTCACTCGACCAGTGAAGCCGCCAGGCTGCTCGGTGTTCCGGAGGGCACGGTGAAGAGTCGATGCGCGCGTGGCCGCAAGAAGCTGGCCGCTTCTCTCGAATATTTCCGGGACGAGGGGAACCGATCATGATCCTGTGGCGTCAAACTCTTATAGGAGCGCAGGACTGTCCGGCCGGTCGGGACCGAGCGGAATCGGTGAGGAGGTGTCATGGCCACTGATGATGTCGGCTCTTCGGGTGAGTTGCCGGCTCCGCCGTACTCCGCCGATCTGCTGTCCGATCTTCACGCCGGAGTGCTGCCCGAGTCCGTGAGTGAGCGCCTCTGGCCCCTGGTGCGGAACGATCCACAAGCTATGGAGGTCATTTCCGCGCTCGACAGGGTCACCGAGCAGCTAGGGGCACTGGGCCGCGACCATTCCGTCGCGTCACCGATTCCCGACGACGTGGCCGACCGCATCACTCGGGCACTCGCGGAGGAAGGGGAGTCCTCGGTCTCTCGAGTGGTGCCCCTCGCGCGGCGCAGAAGGTGGGCGGCTGTGGCGGGCGGCGCACTGGCCGCGGCCGCTGCGGTCGTGGTGGCGGTCGCTGTCGTCACGCCGACGAGCAATCCCACCGATCCGCCGATTGCTTCTCCGAGCACCTCCGAAACTTCGTCTGGTCCAGCGGTTCTCGAGCTGGACGCCGACCTCGACGCCGCGCGTCTCCTCACCGTGATCGGATCCCGCCGACTGGGCGCGCTCGAGAACCCGGAAGTCCTCGCAGAGTGCTTGCGCGCGAACGGAATCGAGCCGTCTCGTACGCTCCTGGGGTCGGGGGAAGTGCGGCTCGACGGCGCCCCCGGAGTACTCCTCCTTCTTGCCGGGCCTCAGCCACCGCAGATCACCGCTCTGGTTGTGGGAAACAGTTGCAGTGCCACGAATCCGGCCACCATGTCGGTCACCGATATCGGTTGAGCGACAACGCATCAGGTCGTGCCGTGCGCAGACGGAACGAGTAGCTCGAGAATTTTGGCACGCAACTCGGGCGTGTCGTCCTCCACGGCGATCAGACTCGCGAACATCGCGGCACCAGCAGCGAGGACGAGAAGGGCCTTTGCGGTGCTCGCCTCAGCCTGATCACCGTCGAACAGGCGGGTGCTGGGCCCGCTGAACCCCTGCCACAAGGCATTACGCAGTTCGGCGTGATCCCGGATCGCGGCGAGGAGGCCGGGAGTTGCCGCGCGAACCTCAGGCCGTGCGAACAGCTCGGCACTGCCGGTCACAACCCACCGAATCCAGCCTTCCCGATCGGTGCCCTCGAACGGCGTCAGGTCGGGGGTGGCACCGAGAATGGCGTCGAGCACGAGATGCGCCTTGGACGGCCACCGCCTGGTAATCGACGCCCTGCTCACCCCGGAACGGGTGGCGATCGCCCGCATGCTCAGTTGCTCCCACCCGGACTCGACGAGCATCGCGCGGGCCACGGCCAGCACGTCGGTGTCGATGCGCGGGTCACGGGGTCGTCCTGTTCCGGTGGCATTCATCAGCTCGAATTGTGGGACAAAAGCGCCGTCCTCGCTATATCGTACCTAATACGAGACCACTGGCATCGTAATTCGACAGGACGGGCACATGAAGATTGCGGTCACGGGCGGCACCGGTTACGTGGGCGCTCACACGACCCTGGCGCTGCTCGCCGACGGCCACACCGTCCGCCTGCTCGTCCTTCCACACGAGTCGATCGACGCTGTGGTGACGTCGGCGGGGGACGCCTCGGCTCGGATCGAAGTCGTAGTCGGGGACCTCCGCGACCGAACGTCCATCGGGCAGCTGCTCGACGGGTGTGACGCACTTCTGCACGGTGCAGGGGTCGTCGGCACGGACGACCGGCGTGAGCAACTGATGTGGGAGGTCAACGCTCAGGCCACCGCCGCCATTCTCGTCCGAGCCGCCTTCCTCGGTCTCGATCCGATCGTGCATGTCGCGAGTTTCAGCGCGCTGTTTCCGTCCCCTGATCCCGTGATCGGGCCCGACAGTCCCACCGCGGCGGGACGCAGCGCGTACGGGCGGACGAAGGCGGCCGCCGATCGCGTCGCCCGTGCTCTGCAGGACGCCGGAGCACCGGTCGTCATCACCTATCCCACCAGTGTGGTCGGTCCCGGCCTCGAAGGCACCAAAGGTGTTACCGAACAGGGTTGGGCCGTCCTACTGGGCAGCGGGGTAGCTCCGCGGTTCAGCGGCGGCATGCAGATGATCGACGTGCGCGATGTTGCCGCTGTCCATGCCGCCGTAATGCAGCCCGGCCGCGGACCTCGGCGTTACGTCTGCGGCGGCGAGCTGATCGAGTTCAATCACCTCATCGACATCCTCGAACATTCATCGGGACGACGACTGCGCCGGATCCCGCTGCCCGGGGGAGTTGTGCGGTTCCTGGGACGGCTCGCCGATGCCGTCGGCAAATACACCGCGGTCAGCAGAGGCTTCAGTTACGAGGCCGCCTGGCTGCTCACTCGGCCACTCCCACCGACGACTGCCGCACGCGCGACGAACTGGGTCTGAATTGGCGTCCGCCCCGAGACGCCCTCGCCTCGACGTTCGCCTGATCGCAGCCCTCACCTCCTCGCCCGAAGGCAGACACAATGACCACTCCGACCGACCGGCGCACGATCTGGGAACCCGCCCGTCTCGGCCCCCTGACCCTGCGCAACCGCATCATGAAAGCCGCCACCTTCGAAGGAGTCATGCCTCGCGGGCAGGTCACCGACAAGCTCGTCGAATTCCACGCCGAAGTGGCCCGTGGCGGCGCCGCGCTCACCACCGTTGCCTACTGCGCCGTCTCACCCGGCGGACGGGTTCACGCCAACACCCTGGTCCTCGACAAGGCCACTGTTCCCGGACTTCGGCGGCTCACCGATGCCGTCCATGCCGAAGGAGCGCTGGTGTCGGCGCAGATCGGGCACGCCGGGCTGGTCGCGAACACGCTCTCGAACCGCACGAAGACGCTGGCCCCGTCCACGCGCCTGAGTCCGCCCGCCATGGGACTGGTGCGTGGTGCCACCCATACCGAATTGGATCAGGTCGTCGCGGACTTCGAGAACGCTGCACGGGCGGCCGTCGACGCCGGCTTCGACGCCATCGAGGTTCATCTCGGCCACAATTACCTGCTCAGTTCCTTCATGAGCCCCAACCTGAACAAGCGAACCGACGAATACGGGGGCAGCCCCGAAAGGCGGGCAGCCTTCCCACGCCGCGTGGTCGAGCGGATACGCCGCGCCGTCGGCGACACGATCGCCGTCACCGCGAAGTTCAACATGACGGACGGTGTTCCCAAGGGATTGTGGCTCGACGAGAGCCTCCGCATCGCTCGACTCCTCGAACGGGACGGGCATCTCGACGCGCTGCAACTCACCGGCGGCAGTTCCCTCCTCAACGGAATGTACTTCTTCCGCGGAGAGGTGCCGATGGCCGAATTCGTTGCATCACAACCGAAATTGGTCGGGTACGGTCTGAAGCTCTACGGACCCCGCATCTTCCCGACCTACCCGTTCGAAGAAGCGTTCTTCCTGCCGATGGCTCGCCAGTTCCGCGAAGCGCTGTCCATGCCTTTGATTCTTCTCGGGGGAATCAACAGACTCGACTCCATCGACACCGCACTGGGTGAAGGGTTCGAGTTCGTAGCGATGGCCCGCGCACTGCTCCGCGACCCGGACCTCGTCAACAAGTTCCGCGATCAGCACGTAGCGGAAGGCCTGTGCATTCACTGCAACAAATGCATGCCCACCATCTACACCGGCACCCGCTGTGTCATCCGGGAGACTCTTCGCTGATCAGAGGCCCGTGGGGGAGCGATAGGTATCACCTACAGTCCGGGAACAACACCCTTTAGTCTGGTGTTGATCAATTCGACTGTGCACGCTCCCTATCGGAAGGCCCGCATGACCACTCCATCGACGGTTCATGAACTCATCATCGTTGGTTCGGGACCTGCCGGATATACCGCAGCCGTCTACGCGGCGCGGGCGGAACTCGAACCGCTGCTCTTCGAGGGCACCCAGTTCGGCGGTGCTCTGATGACGACGACCGAGGTCGAGAACTTCCCCGGATTCCGGCAAGGAATCATGGGCCCCGACCTGATGGACGAGATGCGCGAGCAGGCCAAGCGCTTCGGCGCCGACATCCGTACCGAGGACGTCGAGGAACTCGATCTGACCGGGCCGATCAAGAAGGTCGTCGTCGGTGGCGAGACCTACCAGGCACACGCGGTCGTACTCGCAATGGGCGCGGCTGCCCGATACCTCGGCATCCCCGGCGAGGAGAAGCTCCTGGGCCGCGGCGTCAGCGCCTGCGCCACCTGTGATGGCTTCTTCTTCAAGGACCAAGACATCGTGGTCGTCGGTGGTGGCGACTCCGCAATGGAAGAAGCGACCTTCCTCACCAGGTTCGCCCGCAGTGTCACGGTGGTCCACCGCCGTGAGGAGTTCCGGGCCTCCCGCATCATGCTCGAGCGCGCCAAGTCGAACGAGAAGATCCGGTTCGTCACCAACGCAGAACCGATCGAGGTGCTCGGCGAGAACAGCGTCACCGGTCTGGTCGTGCGCGACACCGTCACCGGTGAGCAGTCCACGCTTCCCGTCACCGGAATGTTCGTGGCCATCGGCCACGACCCGCGCAGCGAACTCGTCAAGGGTCAGGTCGACGTCGACGAGGCCGGTTACGTACGGGTGCAGACGCCGACCACCGCCACCTCGCTGGACGGCGTCTTCGCTGCCGGTGACCTGGTGGACCACACCTACCGTCAGGCGATCACCGCAGCCGGCACCGGATGTTCCGCGGCCATCGACGCCGAGCGTTGGCTCGCCGAGCGCGGCGACATCACCGCGAACACCATCGCGGCCGCCGGTGCACCGGTCGACGCCTGAGTTGTACACGATCGTCCAAGTTTTATCCGTCGAGTAAGGGGATTTCCCGTGTCGAACACCGTCACCATCACCGATGATTCGTTCCAACAGGATGTGCTGGGCAGCGACAAGCCTGTGCTCGTCGATTTCTGGGCTACCTGGTGCGGCCCATGCAAGATGATCGCTCCGGTGCTGGAGGAAATCGCCGGCGAGCACAGCGACAAGCTGACGATCGCCAAGCTCGACATCGACGCGAACCCGGGTGCCGCCCGCGACTTCCAGGTGATGTCGATCCCCACGCTGATCCTGTTCAAGGACGGCAAGCCGATCAACACCATCGTCGGCACGAAGGGCAAGGCTGCGCTGCTGAAAGAGCTGGCCGACGTTCTCTGATCGACACCTGAACAGCCTGCCCGATTCCCGATTTTGTGGGAATCTCTGAGACAATCGATCGATGTGCTCCTGTCGCATCCGCGAACGGGACACATCGATCGACTCGTTTGTAGAGAGCTGTGCTGTAGTGATACACACGGCCGTGGAATCAGACTGAGAGGCCCGAACATGCACCGACTCCGTCACGGCGACCATGGTCCGGCCGTCGCTGAGATTCGGGGCACTCTCGCCGGTCTCGGGTTCCTCCACGACGGTATCGCCGACACTCGCCGCGACACCAACAATGGTTCGCACTGGATTGCGCCCGACGCCGTCTTCGACCACCACCTCGACAGCGCCGTACGGGCCTTCCAGCAGCAACGTGGGCTCCTCGTAGACGGAGTCGTGGGTCCGGCCACCTATCGGTCCATGAAAGAGGCGTCCTACCGCCTGGGCGCACGCACACTGATCTACCAACTGTCTGCACCCCTGTACGGGGACGATGTCGCCACCTTGCAGACACGGCTGCAGGACCTCGGGTTCTACGTCGGCCGGGTCGACGGATTCTTCGGACCGCAGACACACGAATCGCTGTCGTCGTTCCAGCGGGAGATCGGGATCGCCGCCGACGGAATCTGCGGCCCTGCCACCCTCCGTTCCCTCGAGTTGCTCGGTACCCGGGTCACCGGTGGTTCGCCCCACGCGATGAGCGAAGAAGAAATGGTCCGCAGCTCCGGTCCACAGCTCAGCGGCAAGCGCATCGTGATCGACCCCGGTCTCGGTGGGGACACCTACGGCACGATCGTCCATTCTCCGTATGGCACCATCTCGGAGTCGGACATCCTCTGGGATCTCGCCAGCCGGCTCGAAGGCCGGATGGCGGCGACAGGGATGGAAACCTTCCTGTCCCGACCGCATCACGCGAACCCTTCGGACATCCAACGCGCGTCCACGTCGAATGCCTTCGACGCCGACCTCATGATCTCCCTGCGATGCGACAGCAACTCCAGCCCCGCTGCCAACGGCGTTGCAAGCTTCCACTTCGGCAACTCGCACGGTTCGACGTCGATGATCGGCCAGGTTCTCACGGGCTTCATCCAGCGGGAGATCGTGGCGCGCACCCCATTGCAGGACTGCCGGACGCACGGACGCACCTGGGATCTGCTCCGCCTGACCAAGATGCCGACCGTGCAGATCGATCTCGGCTATCTCACCAACCGGTCCGACGCTGCTGTCCTGTCCAATCCGCGGGCACGTGACGCGATCGCGGAGGCCATCCTCATTTCGGTGAAGCGTCTGTACCTGCTCGGGCAGGACGATCAGCCCACCGGTACGTTCACCTTCGCCGAGCTGCTCGCCGAGGAACTGTCCTCTTCTGAACGGTCCTGACCCGTCAGCGCACTCCGACCGGGGTGCGCTCACCGATGTCGACCATGCTCACCGATGCCGTATGCAACAGGCGTTCCAGAGCAGCCTCCACGTCTTCCTTCCACCCGTGGTCACGATTCAACTCGAGCCTCAGCCGAGGGAACCGGTGGTGTGGAGCGACGATCTCGAACCCATTGTCTTCGAGAAACTCCGCGGGAATCATGCATTCCTCGGGGGAGCATTCCATGGCCGCGGTCGCCGATGCGATGCCGGAGTGGTCGGTATCGCTCGACCCACCGTCTCGAATACCGAAGGCTTCCAGGGCGCGGACACCGCGCCTCACCAGATCAGCGACCACCGCCTGAATGAGGGTGGCACCCAGATTTTGTTCTTCCCCGGCGGGCTCGAGTCGCAAGCTGGTGAGAAGGACGGCATCGGCACCCACCGGAGCAGTCGGCAGAAGCTGCGCCCGAGGCACGGTGCGTGGGGGAGCGTATAGCGCGCTGCCGACCGGTTTTCCATCCATGACGGCGACCTGACCGCAGGAACCCCACTCGAGCATGACCATCGACAGCCAGGCTTCCTTCTCGAATTCCTGGTCGCAGAATCCACGCGAACTATGGATGGCCGCGGGATCCATCTCCCAGAAGACGCAACGACGAGCGTGGGCGGAGAGCTTGTCCAGGCCGTCGAGGGTGAGCGACGTGACGTGAGTCGACACTGGCTAGATCAGCCTCCAAATGTCACTACTACAAGTCATGTGTTGTCCTCTGATCTTCACTGCTCGTTGTCCCCGCTGATCTGCCCTCGAGATGCTGTCACCGGTGCTGTCACAGTGACGGATTACCCGCGGGTGCTTCTACCTCGCCCGGACGGTCATGAATCGGCTCGTTGCGCCTCCATCATTCCGACAATTCGCTGCAGATCGTCAACCGAACCGAACTCGACGACGATCTTGCCTTTGCGCTTACCGAGGCTGACGGTCACCCTGGTATCGAAGGAGTCCGACAGCCGCTCGGCCACGTCCTGAAGCCCGGGCATCTGGATCGGCTTCCGGCGTTGCGGAGGCGTGATCTGATCGTCGTTGCGGTTCGCCAGGGTGACCGCCTCTTCCGTGGCGCGGACGGACATGCCCTCCGCCACGATTCGAGCAGCCATCACCTCTTGTGCGTCGGCACCGGCCTCGAGGGACAGCAGTGCACGGGCGTGTCCTGCGGACAGCACTCCCGCGGCCACGCGGCGCTGGACGGGAATCGGAAGCTTGAGGAGGCGGATCATGTTGGTCACCACGGGGCGGGACCGACCGATCTTCGCGGCCAGTTCCTCGTGAGTCACCTCGAACTCTTCGAGCAGCTGCTGATAGGCGGCCGCCTCTTCGAGCGGGTTGAGCTGCACCCGATGAATGTTCTCGAGGAGGGCGTCGCGGAGCATCGCGTCGTCACCCGTCTCACGGACGATGGCCGGGATCGTGTCGAGTCCGGCTTCCTGGCCGGCCCGCCAGCGGCGCTCACCCATGACCAGTTGAAACTTGCCGTCTTCGACTGGGCGCACCACGATCGGCTGCATCAAACCGAACTCGCGGATGGAGTGCACCAGTTCCGCCAGCGCCTCGTCATCGAAGACCTGTCGCGGCTGCTTCGGGTTGCGCACGATCAGGTTCGGGGCGATTTCCCGGTACACCGCCCCGGTGGGGGAGGGGAGGGGTTCAGCCCCATTCGTAACCTCTCCATCGCCGTTGTTTCCCGTGGATGCAGGGGCTCGGTCGCTGTCGGAAGGTGATGTCGACGAGTTCGGGGTGGGCTGGGCGGGGATGTGACGCTTGTCCGTGCCGATCACTACATCGGCGGCAGCAGTGCCCAGTCCGGGTGCCGTCGTGGGACCGGTCGGAATCAGCGCCGCCAATCCACGGCCGAGTCCACCCTTACGCGTCTGACTCATCTCTGCTCCTGCTTCGTGATCTGTGCTGTGCGCGCTGCGAGTTCACGTCCCGCGTCGAGGTAGCTCATCGCGCCACGTGAACCGGGGTCGTAGTCCAACACGGTCATCCCGTATCCGGGCGCTTCGGAGACTTTCACACTTCGAGGGATGACCGCGCGGAGGACGGCGTCTCCGAAGTGGGACCGGACTTCCGCTGCCACCTGGTCGGCGAGCTTCGTTCGTCCGTCATACATCGTCAGTAGCACGGTCGAGACATGCAGGTCCGGGTTGAGGTGGGCTTGCACCAACTCGATGTTCCGCAGCAATTGACCGACGCCTTCGAGCGCGTAGTACTCGCATTGGATCGGAATCAGAACTTCCTTGGCCGCGACCATCGCGTTCACCGTCAGCAAGCCGAGCGATGGAGGGCAGTCGATGAGGATGAAGTCGGCGTCGATATCTCGGAGCGCTTTTTCCGACAGCGCCCCCTTCAGCCGTCCCTCGCGGGCCACCATCGACACCAGCTCGATCTCGGCGCCGGCGAGGTCGATGGTCGCCGGGATGCAGAAGAGCCGCTCGTTGTGGGGGCTCGTTTGGATCGCCTCGGCGGCGGTCACCTCACCCAGGAGCAGTTCGTAGCTCGACGGGATACCCGAATGGTGGGCCACTCCGAGGGCGGTGCTGGCGTTGCCCTGGGGGTCGAGGTCGATCACGAGGACCGTCAGGCCCTGCACTGCGAGAGCGGAGGCGAGGTTGACCGCACTGGTGGTCTTGCCGACCCCGCCCTTCTGATTGGCGATTGTGAGAATCCGGCGCTCCGGCGGTTTGGGTAGCGTCACGGAGTGGGGGTGGAGTACCTGACTGGCTCTATGCGCGGCCGCGCCAATGGGAGTCTCCTCGGCGGAGATGCCGTTATACGGAGCCGTGAATCCGTCGTCTCCGTTTCCCGAGCTCGTCGCGTGGTCGGATCGATGTTCGGTTTCACGTGAAACTGTTTCACGTGAAACGGCGGATTCAGGCCCACCCGACATTGATTACTCCTTCGATTGGGAATCGCTCGTTACTCGACATACTCACTCCGCATCCGTCGCCCGAGTGTCTCATCGGCGTTGACGGCGTTTCGGTACACGCTCTGCCCGAACCACCACGGTAGGAACCGGAAGAAGACCCACTCCACATTCCACGATGTCCAGCTTGCCAGCACCCAGCCGAGTCAAAGCGGCACGGTCGCGGTCGATCTCGTCGGCCGCGCTCGAACCCTTCAGTGCAAGCATTCTCCCATGCTCGTGGATCAACGGCAGCGACCACTTGGCCAACTTCTCCAACGGTGCCACTGCCCGCGATGTGACGACATCCGCGCCACCGGCTTCTTTCACCACGCCAGACTCTTCCGCACGACCACGGACAACCAACACATCCAGACCGTTGGATTCGACGAACTCCGCAAGATACACCGACCGTCGCAACAGCGGCTCGACCAATGTGATCCGCAAGTCAGGGCGGGCAATTGCCAACGGAATACCGGGCAATCCCGCTCCGCTCCCGACATCCACCACGGACTCGCCCTCAGCGATCAACTCACCGATCACTGCACAGTTGAGAAGGTGCCGTTCCCACAGCCGAGGAACCTCTCGTGGCCCGATCAGGCCACGCTCTACACCGTCACTTGCCAGAGACTTGTAGTACCGCTCCGCGATGTCGAATCGTTCACCGAACACCTGGCGAGCCGCCGCTTGTTCGTCCCAGTCGGCCGGCTTCTCACCATTCGGTTCCACGTGAAACATCCTCCCGCGAAGAGCTCATCTTCTACAAACTCAGCCTCTCCATTATCCGCCCTGATTCCCGACTGCGTCCCCTAACACCCACCCGCAACGCCGAACAGTGTTTAGACCGCCACACCCTCGGTGGGGGAGGGGAGGGGCACCGTCGGCGAAACCCCGCCACCGGACGGACAACAGACGATCAGCGGGCACGCAATGAAACGTGCGCTCCCGCCTTGCCCCACGATCGAGAGGTTGACCTCTTGCGAGGCATCCGCTTCCGTGTGCGCTCGGGATGCGGTTTCTTGCCGAGGGTTGTGTCCGGCGCTCGGACACACGTCGGACCCCCTTTCATGCTTCTCCAACGGGCCATATCTCGGCTCGTGTTTCACGTGCAACATGCGGACACGCTCTCGGGATCGTCGCCGACTTCACTGCGGATACGCACGCCCGGCCCGGCCTAGCGAAGTCCATTAGGACTTAAGGCGCCATCTCTGCGTCGAACATAAGCCCTCGACGCAGATGGACCCGCAGTGACGCCGGTTCCACGTGAAACATTGACTAGCTGTGACGGACCTTGCGTTCCGAACTGTGAGGGTTTCACCCGATTTGGGCGCATCCTCAACTTCAGCTCGGCGTCGGTGAACCCGCACCGCCTGTCGTCGACAATCAGTGGGTAGTGCGACGGTATGCGGTACAGGAGACGCTGGGCGCGCTGCCGGGAACCGGTGTACCCGTTCGGCGGCCTGGAAGCTACCGCGAAGAAGCTCGCCCGCCTCTGTGCCGGCGCAGGTGGCCCCGAGTTCAGGCATTCACCACAGGGCGGCCGACGTGTGGGGGTCGGCCGAGGTCTCGTTCTCGAACGCGGCCGTTGGGCAACTCCCTTGGTGCGGCGTCAGTCCGAGAATCATCAACGGCCACCATCGGTGGTTCCACGTGAAACATCGCTCCCGGGTGCCGACATACATTTTAAACCGATCGGCTGACGAGACCGCCGACACAGGGGTCATATCGTCGCCATCCAATCCTGCCGCTGCTGCCGCCACTATCGCTGCATCTCCGATTGCCTGACGAATCCCGAGATGCGCCCATTGCGGCGCGTCGACAGGGACGACTCTGAATCATCACAGTGACGAAACTCCGAGGGGTGGTTGGATAGCCGGAAACCGACCCCAAATTTCGCCAATTTTCGTAATGGCACCGCCCGTCTCACCTGAACCGAAGGAATCCCGGACCGCCGACCGCTTGCCGCTGGGTCCAAAGGCCAGCACCGAAACCAGCCTCCTCCGACGGTCCAGGCACACCTTCGCGCGCTTCGATCGAAACGAGCATCACGATCACGCGGTCGTGCGCAGTCGGCATCCTCGGTGGAAGTGTGGCACGGCGCAAGTAGCCGAGCTCGCTGCAGCGAAACTCAATCGACCGGAACGCCTGTCTCTCGCCGGTATCGCCACCGACGTCGCTCGGCCCCAGGCCCTAACGCGCGTGGCACCAATCCTTCGTCGAGCCATGACCACACACGCCGACTCGACGAATGGACGATTCACCGGTTCCGGTCCAGGAGGAGTTCGCAGAATCGGCAGTCGCGGACGCCTCCCTCCCACCGAGCCGTCCGGACGGCCGTCCAGGCCATCACGTCCAGTGCACGCGCGAGGGCCGTGGATCATCACCATGTCTTGCAGTGAGTGACTGTGGCACATTGCCGTCCGGCCGACGACTCAGGCCGGGGAGGGGAGGGGCTGGTGTGTTTCACGTGAAACGAGAGATACCGACCACCGTTGCCGGAACGGAGAAGGCGGGCCCAAGGTATCCCTGGGCCCGCCTTCGAAATGTGGTGTGCTGAGTCAGTCCTTGATCACGACTACGCGACGCGACGGCTCGGCGCCCTCACTCTCGCTGGAGACCCCAGCGACCTTGGCAACAGCGTCGTGCACGATCTTCCGCTCAAACGGGGTCATCGGAGTGAGCTCCTCCCGTTCGCCGGTCTCGAGCACGCGGCGTGCTGCGGACGCACCCAACTCGGTGAGTTCCGCGCGACGCCCGGCACGCCAACCAGCGATGTCCAGCATCAGTCGGCTGCGTTCACCCGTTGCCTGCTGCACAGCAAGGCGTGTGAGTTCCTGGAGTGCGTCGAGTACCTCACCTTTGCGGCCGACCAACTTGGTGAGATCGTCACCCCCGTCGATACTGACGACTGCTCGATCGCCTTCGACGTCCAGATCGATATCACCATCGAAATCGAGCACGTCGAGGAGCTGCTCGAGGTAGTCGCCGGCGATCTCGCCTTCCTCGATGAGGTAGTCGTCAGAATCGGAGTCAACCTCGGTGTCCGGGTTCTGCGTCGGAGCAGTCACGTCTGTCTCATCTCCGTCCACTGCGATGTCAGGCTCAGTAGCCATACTCGTTCTCTTTTCTGAATCAGCGCCGCTTGCGCTTAGGGGACTTTCCGCGGTTCGTCTGAGGTCGGGCACCGGGTTTCGGCTTCGACGTACCCGTCGGTGAACCGTCACCGCTCACAGTTCCCGTCGGCTGTTCGGAGGCGTCGTCTTCCACCACTCCGTCGACGACCTCTGGTTCGCCCGGGGCTCCGTCTACCGCAGCCTTCTTCTTCTTCGAAAGATTGGGGCGTGCACCGGGCTTCGGGGCGTTCTCCGCTCGACGAGCCAGCGCTGCCTGCTTCTTCTCTTCCTCTTCCGCATCGATCTTCCGGAAGACGATGTGCTGCTGTGCGTAGGTCCAGATGTTGTTACTGACCCAGTAGAGAAGGATTGCGATGGGGAGGAAGGGGCCACCGACAAGGACGCCCAGTGGGAAAATCCACAGCGCAAGCTTGTTCATGATCGCGGACTGCGGGTTCGCGGCGGCCTCAGGGCTCTGTCGAGCGACGGAGGCGCGGGAGTTGAAGTGCGTCGCAACGCTCGCGATGACCATGAGCGGGATAGCGACCGCTGCAATGTTCAGCATGGTCGGGACCGGACCGTAGATCGCGAACGCCTCGAGCTGATCCGACGGGGTGGTGATCGCAGCCGAAATCGGTGCACCGAAAAGTCGGGCACTCAGGAAGGACTGGACGTCCTCGACGCTGAAGAAGTAGTTCGGCGTGTTCGCGTTGTCCTCGACCGACATGCCGAGCTGGCCGAAACCGGTGCCGGTGCGGTTGAACGACCGAAGAACGTGGAACAGACCGATGAACACAGGCGCCTGAGCAAGCACGGGTAGACAGCCCATGATCGGGTTGAATCCGTGCTCCTTCTGGAGCTTCTGCATCTCGACGGCCTGCCGCTGGCGGTCACCTGCGTACTTCTTCTGCAGTGCCTTGATCTGCGGTTGCAGTTCCTGCATCTGGCGCGTGGTACGCACCTGCTTGACGAAAGGCTTGTACAGGATGGCGCGCAAGGTGAAAACGAGGAACACCACGGAGAGGGCCCACGTGAAGCCACTGTCCGGTCCCAGGAAGGGAATCGCCCCGAAAACCTTGTGCCAGACCCACAGGATCCCGGACACCGGATAGTAAATGAAGTCGAGCACGGCTCTATGTACTCCTCTGTTCGTCCACGTTCACCGGACAGTGGTGACGGCTACCCGGATGACGGCTACCCGCATGTTGGTGAGGGATCGAATCCGGCCCACCGGGCACGGGATCCCACCCACCAGGGTGCCAGGGCGCACATTTCGCCAGCCGGACCACCGTCAAGACAAGACCTTTGAGAACCCCGTGGGTGCGCAGGGATTCGACTGCGTACTCGCTACAGGTGGGTGTGAACCGGCAGGTCGGCAACCTCAGGGGCGACACATATGTCCGGTACAACTCGATCAGAAAGATAAGGATTCGCGCCGGGAGGGCACGGATGGTCGCCCACGTGGACGTCGTCGGGGTATCGGCACCCGCCACGGCGGCGCGCGACTCGTCGAGTGCGCTTTTCATGCGAAGTTACTCATGCGCAAGAAGATCCAATCGGGAGAGACCTGCACGAAGTTGCTTGTCCAGATCCCGGCTACTTGCAGTCGCGGCTCCCGGAAGAGCCCGAATCACCACATCGGTGGTGACTGGAACAGCACCCACCAGGTCGATGCAGATATGACGAAGCCGGCGTGCGACTCGATGTCGAATCACCGCCGGCCCGACAGCCTTACTCACAACCAGTCCAAATCGTGGACCGCCGCTACTCACCAGCTCATCTGTCTGTCCACGGTCGAATGCGTGGACAACCAGATCGCGTCTTCCCATCCGGCGACCGCGTCGTACAGTCAACGAAAAGTCTGAATGACGACGCAATCGGTACGGCTCAGGCAACACCCCGAGCTCCTGAACCCAGTATCGGGATCAGGCGGTGAGGGATTCGCGGCCCTTACGGCGACGCGCCGAAACGATTGCACGACCCGCACGGGTGCGCATACGAAGACGGAAGCCGTGAACGCGCGCGCGGCGTCGGTTGTTCGGCTGGAACGTCCGCTTGCCCTTGGCCACGGTCAACACTCCTCGAAATTCATCGACGCCTCCCGGCGTCCTGGATCTAACATGGTCGAAAACTCAGGTGGTCAACCAGCAGTGACACACGACATCGCCGCTGGACTGAATCCAGCACGATACCGCCACCTCACCACAGGGTGACTGTTCGAGAGTACTGATGACTCCCGGTCAGGTCAAACTCGCTCACCTGCGCTTCCTCTGCGAACGGGATGACCGACACGCCGAGGTTTGATAAATGCTTGCACCCCAACTTCCGATGTGCCAAACCGCTGTGAGGTTGCCGACACTGTTGCTAGCGTTGAAACATGGTCTCGCCGATGAACCCTGATCGAGTGCCCAGCTCTCGACTTCACCGTTCTCATCTGCACATTCACCACAATTCATCCACAGGGCACAGATGGTGTCCCGCCTTCGGTCACCCCGAGGGTTGCTGACGCACGTCACATCCCTGGTCGGTCCACCCCCCTCATTCGGACGTCCTGCGCAAAACCGCAGCTCAGGGCGGTAAATCTGGAATTTCCGCCTCGTAACGACGTCTTCACACCGGTCCTCCATGCTTTGTCCACATCTGTGGATAATTGTGTGGAAACACAGTTCAGATGGCATATTCGTAGGTCCGTACGGGGTCCATCCTCAGGTCGGGGAACGCCCAATTCCACCTCGGCGACGGCACCGACATCTCGACAAACTGGGGAGGAACCACGTGAACGAGGATCCGAATGCACTCGCACGGATCTGGATCGACGTCGTCGCTGACCTCACGTCAGATTCACCCGGTGGCGATCTGCCACCGTTGACGCGTGGCCAGAAGGCATGGTTGGCACTCGTCAAACCTTTGACACTCGCCCAGGGTTTCGCTCTACTTTCGGTTCCGTCGCCGTTCGCGCAGGAAGCGATCGAGCGGGACCTTCGTGAACCGATCCTCCACGCGCTGGGCCGGCACCTCGGTGAACAAGTGGAGGGTCTCGGCGTTCGGATCGCAGCCCCGGTCGACAACGAACCCGATTCCGATCCTCCTCCCCGGGACCACCGACCCGAACCGGACCACCGGCACACTCCCCGGCATCTCGAGCCTTCGGCCACCAGCGCGGGCACCTATCGCCGTCGCCGATTCGGTTCCGGTGAAGACCAGCCCTACTCCGACACCACAGACTTCGAAGAGGTCGACGACGACAGTGAGGCGCTCGCGAGTGTCCACGAATCGTGGCCGTCGTACTTCACGAAACCACCGGCCGGCCCGGCGCCCACAGCGACGGGTGGCAACAGCCTGAACGCGAAGTACACCTTCGACACTTTCGTCATCGGCTCGTCCAACCGCTTCGCACACGCGGCCGCCGTCGCCATCGCCGAGGCTCCTGCCCGCGCCTACAACCCGCTGTTCGTGTGGGGCGCGTCGGGCCTCGGCAAGACCCACCTGTTACATGCGGCCGGTCACTATGCGCAACGTCTCTTCCCGGGGATGCGGGTGAAGTACGTTTCCACCGAAGAGTTCACCAACGACTTCATCAACAGCCTCCGCGACGACCGGAAAGTGGCGTTCAAGCGTCGCTACCGTGAGACCGACGTGCTGCTGGTCGACGACATTCAGTTCATCGAGGGTAAAGAGGGTATCCAGGAGGAGTTCTTCCACACCTTCAATACGCTTCACAATGCGAACAAGCAGATCGTGGTGTCTTCCGACCGACCGCCGAAGCAGCTCGCCACGCTGGAGGAACGCCTCCGCACCCGCTTCGAATGGGGCCTGATCACCGACGTCCAGCCGCCCGAACTCGAGACCCGCATCGCGATCCTCAGCAAGAAGGCCCGCATGGACCGGCTCGAGGTGCCGGACGACGTCCTCGAGTTGATTGCCAGCCGGATCGAGCGGAACATCCGGGAACTCGAGGGGGCACTCATCCGCGTGACCGCTTTCGCGTCCCTGAACAGGCAGCCCCTGGACCTCACGCTGGCCGAAGTAGTCTTGCGTGATCTGATGCCGGATTCGTCGAGTCTCGAGATCAATGCCGCCACGATCATGGCCGTGACGGCTGAGTACTTCAACATGTCGATCGACGACCTGTGTGGCCCGGGCAAGGCCCGTCCGCTGGCGCAGGCACGGCAGATCTCCATGTACCTGTGCCGCGAGCTGACAGACCTCTCGTTGCCGAAGATCGGTCAAACATTCGGCCGCGACCACACCACCGTCATGTACGCGGACAAGAAGATCCGCAAGGAGATGACGGAACGCCGGAAGGTGTACGACCAGGTCCAGGAGCTCACAGCCCGCATCAAGCAGCGCTCCAAGCGGTAGATCTTCGCCCTGCCCTCCTCGTGCCCCGGTAGTTCGATTGCCGGGGCACGAGTCGTCGTGAGGGTGGGGCCGGCGAGTGAGGGGTGGCTCGAGCCGTCCCTCGAGGGCCTCCTCGAGCCCTTCCTCGAGGTCACCCTCGAGGGGTGGCTCGAGCGTCGGCTCGAGGGGGTACTCGAGGGTGGGCGCACCGAGCGGGGGCGCGACACACCGGTGCAACACGCCGACGCCGAGACCTGGGGAAAAGCATTCACACCTGTGGATAAGTGTGGGGATGACGGGGAATCTCTGTGGACAGAACGTGTAGAACTTTGAACAACCTCGAGTAGTCCACACGGGTGCCTGATTGGTCCTCGAGTTTGTCCTCGAGAATTCCCCATGCGGGCGGGCGGACCGACCAGCGCCTAAGGCCGTTCGTCCACAGATTCCACAGGACCTAATAGTACTTCTGAATATTTCTTCTAAGAAACTCTTTCAAAACAGGCTTGGGGATCGAGTCGGTTCACAGGCCTCCGCCGGGGACTCGAGGACCGGGGCGTTCCGCTTTCAAGTTCGTCCTCGAGGGCTTACGGTTATGCATCGCCGCTCTGTGAAAGACTGCAGTGCCAGTGGTCACGGCTCGACCGTGCCGACCAACCGTGCTACCGAGAGGAACAACCCGGCGATGGAGCTTGGAAGCCTGAAGTTTCGCGTCTCCCGGGAAGAATTCGCTGATTCAGTGGCATGGGTCGCCCGCAGTCTGCCGTCGCGACCCCCTGTCCCGGTTCTCGGCGGGGTTCTCCTTGACGCAACCGAACAAGGGTTGACGGTTTCCGGATTCGACTACGAGGTGTCGGCCCAGGTGCGGGTTGCGGCAGAGGTCGGCAGTACGGGACAGGTCCTGGTGTCCGGCAAGTTGCTGGCTGACATCACGAAGGCGCTCCCGAACAAGCCGGTCGATGTGACCCTCGAAGGCACACGCGTTCTGATCGCCTGTGGAAGTGCCAAGTTCTCGCTGCCCACCATGCCGGTCGAGGACTACCCCCAGCTACCGCAGCTGCCCCAGCAAACTGGTTCGATCCCCGCGGACCTGTTCTCCGAGGCAATCAGCCAGGTGGCGGTCGCTGCCGGCCGAGACGACACTCTGCCGATGCTGACGGGCATTCGTGTCGAGATCGAGAAGAGCACGATCGTGCTAGCCGCTACCGACAGGTTCCGTCTCGCCGTGCGTCAACTCGAGTGGTCGCCCACCAATCCCGACACGTCGGCTGCCGTCCTCATCCCTGCCAAGACCTTGTCCGAGTCGGCTAAAACTCTTGCCGGAGATGCCACTTCGCCCGTCGAGCTCGCTCTGGGTTCCGGCTCCGCCGTCGGCAACGACGGCCTTCTCGGCATCGTCAACGACGGCCGCCGCACCACCACCCGACTCCTCGACGCCGAGTTCCCGAAGTTCCGCCAGCTCCTGCCGTCCGAGCACACCGCCATGGCGACTGCCCCGATTGCCCCGCTCATCGAGGCCATCAAGCGTGTGGCGCTGGTCGCGGAGCGGGGCGCACAGGTCCGCCTCCAGTTCTCTGCCGAGGGACTCCTCCTCTCGGCCGGGGGTGACGACGCGGGCCGGGCCGAGGAAGGCCTCAACGCGGTGTTCCGCGGCGAGCCTCTGACCATTGCCTTCAACCCGGGTTATCTGATCGACGGACTCTCCTCGCTCCACAGCGAGGAGGTGCTGTTCGGTTTCACCACCCCCAGCCGTCCAGCCGTGCTGCGCCCCGCCACCGAAGAAGAGATCGAGCCTGACGATTCCGGCAACTTCTCGGCACCCGAGAGTGCGTACACCTACCTGCTGATGCCGGTCCGCCTCCCCGGCTGACGCCTCGCGAGGAGCGAAAGGGTCACTGTCGGAAGAAATCTCACGAGCGGACGGAGATCACGATGCAGGTCGGGTTGGTCGGACTCGGGAAAATGGGATTCAACATGCGCGAGCGTCTGCGCGCGCACGGTCACGAGGTCGTCGGCTACGACCCTCGTCCCGAGGTCACCGACGTGGCATCCCTGGCGGAACTCGCGCAGCGACTCGAGTCTCCGCGAGTCGTGTGGGTGATGGTTCCGGCGGGGAAGATCACCCAGGACACCGTGTCGGAGCTGTCGACCGTGCTCGAGTCCGGGGACCTGGTCATCGACGGTGGAAACTCGAGATATACCGACGACCGTGTGCACGGCGAGATGCTGGCGTCCCGGAGCATCGGTTACCTGGACTGTGGTGTGTCCGGCGGAGTCTGGGGACTCGAGAACGGTTACGGGCTGATGGTCGGTGGCGCGGAAGCCGATGTCGCACGGGCACTTCCGATCTTCGATGCGCTTCGCCCCGAAGGAGAGCGGGCGGACGGCTTCGTCCACGCAGGTCCGATCGGAGCCGGCCACTACGCGAAGATGATTCACAACGGCATCGAATACGGCCTGATGCAGGCGTACGCCGAGGGATACGAATTACTCGAGGCCGAAGAGCTCGTCACCGACGTTCACGGTGTTCTGCGCGCCTGGACCAAGGGCACCGTCGTGCGGTCGTGGCTGCTCGAACTTCTGGTCAAGGCGCTGGGTGACGACCCAGATTTCGCGGAAATCTCCGGGTACACAGAGGATTCCGGTGAGGGCCGCTGGACGGTGCAGGAAGCGATCAACCATGCTGTTCCGGCGCCCGTGATCTCGGCGGCGCTGTTCGCGCGTTTCGCCTCGCGGCAGGAAGATTCCCCGGCCATGAAGGCGGTGTCCGCGCTACGTAACCAGTTCGGTGGACACGCTGTGAAGAAGGCCGCGGGCGAGCCGGAAACCGGCTCTGGAACATAGGTGTTCGTCCGCGCATTCTCGCTCAGAGACTTTCGGTCCTGGGACGCACTGAGCCTTGACCTGCGTCCGGGGTGCACCGTGTTCGTCGGTCCCAACGGACACGGCAAGACGAACGTGCTCGAGGCGCTCGGCTATCTGTCCACGCTGTCGTCGCATCGAGTCAGCTCGGATGCTCCGCTGATCAGGACGGGTACCGGACAGGCCTTCGCGGGCGCGACCGTCGTCAACGCCGGTCGGGAACTGACGGTGGACGTCGAACTGATCGAGGGTAAGTCCAACAAGGCCCGGATCAATCGATCGCCGACTCGTCGTCCGCGCGAAATTCTGGGGATCTTGCAGACGGTGTTGTTCGCCCCCGAGGATCTGTCCTTGGTTCGCGGCGACCCGGGAGATCGGCGGCGCTACCTCGATGAACTCCTCACTTCCCGGATCCCGCGGATGGCCGCAGTGCGTGCGGACTACGACCGTGTCCTACGGCAGCGGTCGGCACTGCTGAAGACGGCCGGCGGTGCGTTGCGGCGGGTCTCGCGCAGCGGTTCTTCCCCTAGTGAGGACGGCGCAAGCGCTCTGGCGACCCTGGAGGTGTGGGATGGGCATCTGGCCGCGCACGGAGCCCAACTGCTCGCCGGAAGGCTACAACTCGTCCACGACCTCGCCCCCCATCTGGCGGAGTCGTACCGATCACTCGCTCCCGAATCCAGACCGGCGAGTATCCGTTACCGCTCGAGCCTCGGCTCGTCCCTCCCGCCGGAATTCACCGACCCATCGCGGAATCCCGCGCCTGATGACATCGCCTTTCTCGAGGAGCGATTCCTCCACGAGTTGTCGGTCATGCGGTCGAAGGAGATCGAGCGGGGGGTGTGCCTGGTCGGACCTCATCGCGACGATCTCGAATTGCAACTCGGCGACACACCTGCCAAGGGATTCGCGAGCCACGGGGAGTCCTGGTCGTTCGCCTTGTCTCTGCGACTGGGGGCGTTCGCGTTGCTGCGAGCAGATGGCAGTGATCCGGTTCTGATGCTGGACGACGTGTTCGCCGAGCTGGACCGGCGTCGTCGCAGTGCGCTCGCCCGCGTCGCCGTGGACGCCGAACAGGTACTCATTACCGCTGCGGTGCCGGAGGACGTTCCCGTAGAACTCGATGCCGTCCGGTTCGGTGTGGAGGCCCGCGACACGGATCGAGGACGCATCTCGCAGATTACGGACAAGAGTAAGGAGTTGCCTGATGACGGAGGGTCATGACCCCACCCCCGCGGAGACTCCGGAACCGGAGTTGAAGGGAGTCGACCTCGCCCGGCGCGCCCTCGAGGAGGCACGGGCCGCCGCAAAGGCGAGCGGTAAATCGGTCGGCCAGGGTCGGCGTTCCGGAACGGGGGTTCGGAGCCTGCGTGCCCGTCGCCGGCGTGGGTGGTCGGGTCCGGGGCCCGACGATCGTGATCCGCAGCCGTTCGGTGCGCTGACGAGCGCACTCGCGAAACAACGAGGCTGGGCACCCAAGGTGTCCGAGGGGACGGTTCTGGGTCGGTGGACGCAGGTTGTCGGTGAGGACATTGCCTCGCACGCCGAGCCGACCGGACTTCGCGACGGAATCTTGAGTGTGTCCGCGGAGTCGACTGCGTGGGCTACCCAGCTGCGAATGATGCAATCACAGATACTCGCGAAAATTGCCGCGGCCGTTGGTGACGGTGTCGTGAAGTCGCTCCGTATCACCGGTCCCTCTGCTCCGAGCTGGCGAAAGGGGGAGCGACACGTGCGCGGTCGCGGGCCGAGGGACACCTACGGCTGAGCTGATTCGGTGACAGGCGCTGGCCGTATCTGATACCCGATGTTACAGTTATCTCGAGTTGTTGAGTGAACTGTGCCACATCGAATCCGCGTGGCTCAGTGGTCGGCACGAAGGAGTAACCGAATGTCCGCCCCGACTGCACCGCGTAACCGAACGGCGATCCCGGAACCGGATCACATTCTGTTGCAGGCCAGAAACGTCGAGTTCGACTGGTCGAACCTCCCGATGCACTGGATCCCGGGCGATCCGTTCAGCACGCATGTTCTGAACGTTCTGCACCTTCTCCTCCCCGCAGGAGAGGAGTGGTTCGTCGACACGTTCAAGCAGGCGCTGCCCCTGATCGAGGACGAGCAACTGCGTGACGACGTCGTGGGCTTCATCGGCCAGGAGGCAATGCACTCCAACGCCCACTCGGGGGTGTTGATTCATCTGAAGGAGAAGGGCCTCGATCCCACGCCCTTCACCGACCAGATGGAATGGACCTTCAAGAAGATTCTGGGACCGCGTCCACTCACCGGGTTGCGGGAAAAGAACCACTTGATCGAGCGCCTCGCCGTCATCGCCGCCATCGAGCACATCACCGCATTTCTCGGTGACTGGGTGCTCAATGCCGAGGGTCTCGATCGCGCGGGAGTGCACCCGACCATGCTCGACCTGCTGCGGTGGCACGGTGCCGAGGAGGTAGAACATCGCTCCGTCGCCTATGACGTCATGCGGTACTTCGACAAGCGTGAATCCCGGCGCATTCGTACCCAGCTGATCGTGACGCCGGTGATCGTATGGCTGTGGGTGCGGGGAACCCGTTTCCTCATGCGTAACGATCCTGAACTCGCCCCGTGGTCGGAACATCGGCGTAAGCCGCATCTGTCCGACTTCTTCGCGGCGGGTAAGCGGGGAACCTTGCCCACGGCATGGGAGCTGACGAAAAGAATGTCGACGTATTTCACTCGGTCGTACCACCCCTCGAACGAGGGGTCCACGGCGCAGGCGGTGAAGTACCTGGCGTCGTCGCCGGCGGCACAGGCGGCGCAACGATGAAACTCGCTTCCATGCGAAACGTTTTGAAAGCCAAGGGGCTGACTCGCTACGACGCACCGCCGGACATCAAGGGTCGAGAACGACCGGACCGCGCCATGCGTATCACCGAGGCCGTCGCCGAGAAGTACCTTCGGGTGCTCACGGCCTACGAGTACAACCCGGTGGTTGCCGGGCACAATCCCGACAGCGCGATGACGCTCGTCGTGTCGCACCGTCAGGTCGTGGCCCGCGACGCCAACGTGGTGTTGCTCCGGTTCGAGTCGGAAGACGGTGCGGCACTTCCCGAGTGGCACCCCGGGTCGCATCTCGACTTTCACCTGCCCTCCGGTCTTCGGCGCCAGTACTCGTTGTGCGGCGATCCGTCCGATCGACACGGCTACAGTGTCGCCGTCCGGCGAATCCCGGACGGGGGCGGCGGCTCCGTCGAGATGCACGCGCTCGAGCCCGGGTCCTCGGTGACGGTCCGCGGTCCCCGTAACGGGTTTCCGTTCGTCGGTGAGGGCAGCGCGCTGTTCGTCGCAGGCGGTATCGGAATCACTCCCATCCTGGCGATGGTGAGGGCGGCTCGCGAACTCGGAATGGATTGGCAGTTCGTGTATTCCGGGCGTTCGCGTGAATCGATGCCGTTTCTCGACGAGATCGAAACCTTCGACTCCGCACGGGTGTTCATCCGTCCCGACGACGAGTTCGGACTGCCGAGCTCGACCGACCTGCTCGAGCGTGCCGCCCCCGGCGGCGCGGTCTACTGTTGCGGGCCCACCCCGATGCTCGAATCGGTACGGCGCGGATTCGCGAACAGTCCTGCCACGGCGCTGCATTTCGAACGTTTCGGTGCACCACCGGTACTCGACGGCCGCGAGTTCGAAGTGCAACTGGTAAGCACCGGCGAAGTGCTGACCGTTCCCGCCGACGAGTCGGCGCTGAGCGTGATCAAAGACAGGCTGCCCGGTGTCGGATATTCGTGCCAGCAGGGTTTCTGCGGTACCTGCCGGGTAAAGGTACTGGCGGGCAAAGCGGAACACCGTGAAAACCGGCTCACCGACGCCGAGCAACAGGACGAAATGCTCATCTGTGTCTCCCGTTCCGAGGGCGGTCGTCTCGTCCTCGACCTGTGAACCGACGACACCGAAGCTTCGAAAGAGTCGAGGACCCTTCATGAGTGCACACATCCCCGGTACTGCCGTGCGGATTTCCCACGGACCCGTGGAACTAGCGGTGTTCGAACAGGGCAATCCTGCCGGCGACACGATTGTCCTGGTACACGGCTGGCCGGACACCCACGAGTTGTGGCAACGCGTGGTGCCCTTCTTGGCGGAGCGTTTCCGGGTGATCAGCTACGACAGTCGCGGGGCAGGGGACAGCACCGTGCCCACCCGCGTCGCGGACTATCGACTGCCCGAGCTGGCGGGTGACCTGTTCGCGGTCATCGATGCGGTGAGCCCGGGGAAGCCGGTTCATGTCCTCGCCCACGACTGGGGGTCTGTGGAGGCGTGGGAAGCCGTCTGTGAGCAGGGGGCCGCCGAGCGGATCGCGTCCTTCACGTCGGTGTCCGGGCCCAACCTCGATCACCTGGGCAAGTGGATGCGCCGCCGGATATCGGACCGCAGCTTCGGTGGACCGCTCGCCCAGGCGGTGGCGTCGGCCTACACGGTTCTGTTCCAGATTCCCGGGCTTGCCACACTGCCGCTTCGGTTGTGGTTCTCGCGGCACTGGCCGGCATTCCTGAAATTCTTCGACGGACTGGACCCCGCGCTCGTGCGGCCCGGCCCGACGCTGGCGGACGACATGGTGAATGGTCTGAAGCTCTACCGGGCGAATATCAGGACGTGTCTCGGCAGGCCTCGCGACCGCTACACGGACGTGCCCGTTCAGCTGATTCTCAACGCCAGAGACAAGGCAGTGCGCCCGGTGGGCTACGAGGACACCGAGAAATGGGCACCCGACCTGCGACGTCGTCACATCGACGCCGGACATTGGTCACCGATCTCGCACGCGGAGGACATTGCCCAGCTCACGGCGGAGTTCGTCCTCGATCTCGACGAGCGGGCGTTCCGCGATGTCGGGGAGCGCGGCGCCTGACGAATCTCAGGGCCGTTCGGCCTAGGTTTTCACCCCCGAACCATCCTGAAAATTCGCCTACGGGCCGCTCAGGGGTGTCATAGCCCTCTTGTGGCCGTGGCGTACCAGTATGATGGCCGAGGTAACTAGCGGCAAGATTCCCGACTCTCGTTCTCCGCAGGCCCGGACAGGGCGGCGGACGCGTGTGCCGGGTAGTGGACGGAGAAGGAGAGCTACCCACCCGTGGCTGCCCAGAAGTCAGACAAAAGCACCTCCAGCAAGGACTACGGCGCTTCTTCCATCACCGTCCTCGAAGGACTCGAAGCAGTTCGTAAGCGACCGGGTATGTACATCGGTTCCACCGGTGAACGCGGTCTGCACCACCTGATCTGGGAAGTCGTCGACAACTCGGTCGACGAGGCCATGGCCGGCTACGCCAGCAAGGTCGAGATCACCCTTCTCGAGGACGGCGGGGTCCAGGTCGTCGACGACGGTCGTGGCATTCCGGTCGGAATGCACGCGTCCGGAGTTCCCACCGTCGAGGTGGTCCTCACCCAGCTGCACGCCGGCGGAAAGTTCGACTCCGACTCGTACGCCGTCTCCGGTGGTCTGCACGGTGTCGGTATCTCCGTGGTGAACGCGCTGTCCACCACCCTCGAGGTCGACATCAAGCGCGACGGCTTCCGCTGGACCCAGACTTACACGGATTCCAAGCCCGGTGAACTCGTCAAGGGCGAGCCCACCAAGGAAACAGGAACGACCGTCCGGTTCTGGGCCGATTCGAACATCTTCGAGACCACGACCTACAGCTTCGAGACGGTTGCGCGGCGCCTGCAGGAAATGGCATTCCTGAACAAGGGCCTGACGATCACGCTCACCGACGAGCGCGTCAGCGACGCCGAGGTCACCGAGGAGGTCGTCAGCCAGGTCGCGGAAGCGCCGAAGACCGCGGAGGACGAGTCGGCCGAGGCGCAGTCCCCCGCCGTCCACAAGGTCAAGACCCGCATCTACCACTACCCGGGCGGTCTCGAGGACTACGTGCGGCACATCAACCGCACGAAGCAGCCGATCCACAACTCCGTCGTCGGGTTCACCGCGAAGGGCACCGGCCACGAGCTCGAGGTGGCAATGCAGTGGAACTCCGGTTACTCGGAGTCGGTGCACACGTTCGCCAACACGATCAACACCCACGAGGGCGGCACCCATGAGGAGGGTTTCCGGTCGGCGCTGACCGCAACGGTCAACAAGTATGCGCTCGACAAGAAGCTCCTCAAGGAGAAAGACCCCAAGCTGACCGGTGACGACATTCGTGAGGGTCTCGCGGCCATCATCTCGGTGAAGGTGTCCGAGCCGCAGTTCGAAGGACAGACCAAGACCAAGCTCGGCAACACCGAGGTCAGGTCCTTCGTGCAGAAGGCGTGTAACGAGCACCTGTCGCACTGGTTCGAGGCCAACCCCGCGGACGCGAAGACCATCGTCAACAAGGCGGTGTCCTCGGCGCAGGCGCGCGTGGCGGCACGTAAGGCACGCGAGCTCGTGCGTCGCAAGAGCGCCACCGACCTCGGTGGTCTACCGGGCAAGCTCGCCGACTGCCGGTCCAACGACCCCAGCAAGTCGGAGATCTACATCGTGGAGGGTGACTCCGCAGGCGGCTCGGCCAAGTCGGGGCGTGACTCGATGTACCAGGCGATCTTGCCGCTGCGCGGAAAGATCATCAACGTCGAGAAGGCGCGCATCGACCGTGTCCTGAAGAACACCGAAGTCCAGTCGATCATCACCGCGTTCGGCACCGGAATTCACGACGAGTTCGATATCGCCAAGCTCCGGTACCACAAAATCGTGCTGATGGCCGACGCCGACGTCGACGGCCAGCACATTGCAACGCTGCTGCTCACACTGCTGTTCCGATTCATGCGGCCGCTGGTCGAGCACGGGCACGTCTACCTCGCGCAACCGCCGCTCTACAAGCTCAAGTGGCAGCGCAGCGACCCGGAGTTCGCGTACTCCGATCGTGAACGCGACGTCCTGGTCAAGGCCGGTCTCGAGGCGGGCAAGAAGATCAACAAGGATGACGGCATCCAGCGGTACAAGGGCCTCGGCGAGATGAACGCCAAGGAACTGTGGGAGACCACCATGGATCCGTCGGTGCGTGTTCTGCGTCTCGTCACCCTCGACGACGCCGCCGCCGCCGATGAACTGTTCAGCGTCCTCATGGGCGAGGACGTGGAGGCCCGGCGAAGCTTCATCACCCGTAACGCCAAGGACGTTCGCTTCCTCGACGTGTAGGTATCGGGCGTAGATCCACACCGAAGTCGTTGCAGCCACCGGCGGGCAGAGCCCCCGGTGGCTGCGCCGTATACGGGGTGACCGATGCCTCGACTCCGCGACGATCTCGACTGCGCCGCGCGGTTCTGTGTAGCCTGGGCCGCTGATCAACCCGCAGAAACGGGAACGTACGAGATCAGTGGTGCGCATGTTACTCGAAAGTAAGAGTCGGTGAAGTTCTGTGGTAAAACGGTCCCCGTAGGGACGTGATGAACTCGTTACATTCGGAGATGGGTGCGCCGGGCAGCGCCGCACGGCGCAACTGATCGATCACTTCCCTCCGTCGTCACGTGTCATCGCGGCCGACCGTCTGCTGCCGCGGGCGTGGTTTCGAACACCGACCCGCGATCGATGAATGGGTGGAAAGGAAGCGTGGGATGAGCGACGATTCGCCGCCCCGGGCAAGGTTCTGGGATATCGAGGGCTGGGGGCTGCGATGGAAGGTCACTGCAGTCCTCGCGGTCCCCGTCACGGTCGCCATGGTGCTCGGTGGGCTCCGAGTGCAGAGCGAACTGAGCAACGCCGTTCACTTCACCGAGGCTGCCGACCAGATCGTCGGCGTCCCCGACATCGTGGCCCTCGAGGCAGCGATGGGCACCGTCGCCAGCGGTTATGCATCCGGCACGCTCACCAAGGAAGACCGGGAAATCACGGAGACACTGATGGCTGAGGTGTCCGAGCAGGCCCGCAACCCAGAGCTTCAACCGAACGTTGCCTCGTCGATCCGCCAGACGGTGTCGGATGGGCGTGCACTTCTGAACCTGATGGACTCCCCAGGGGTCAGCGCTGACCTGATCGCGGAACGAAACCAAGTGTTCGCAAAGGATTTCATTGGTGTAGTGGACAACATCGTGCGGCCGATTGACGACAGTGAAGTGGTCGACAAGGGATACCTGCTGTCCAGCGCGTGGCAGGCGCAGCGCAGGTTGTTCGATCAGGCTATGGGTCTCATCGCGGTCAAGGACGCCTACGCGGGCCCGCAGGGCCGGGAGAAGGCGCGAAACGGCGACCTTCCCATGTCGTCCGTGGTCGCCGCGGCCGGTGCCGAAACCAGCCTTCTCGACGTTCTGAACAGGTACTACCCGAAGGACGATGCTCGGCTCACGACCCTGCGCGACAACACCGCGGCCCGCAACACGCTCATCGATCAGGGTCTTGCCGATGCAGCGCGGGGCGGGGTCCTCCCCATCTTGCAGCTGCGTTCCTCGCTGATCGGCAGCCGTGACGTCTACCAGGAGCTGACGAGCGAGGCTGCGCAGGACATCGCCGCCACGGTGCAGACGCGGGCAGCAGAGACTCGGTCCGCCGCGCTGCGCGATACCGCCATCGTCCTCGGCACACTGCTCGCCGCTCTCGTCCTGGCACTCCTCGTGTCGCGGTCGCTGATCGGCCCGATTCGACGACTGCGGTACGGCGCCCTGAAGGCGGCCCGCCGCGACCTGCCGGATGCGATCGAGCAGATCAAGTCCAGCGACGATCCGAGAGATCTGTCATTCGATCCGGTGGCCGTGCACTCGACGGAGGAGATCGGACAGCTCGCCCGCGCCGTCGACGACATCCACGGTCAGGCCCTCAAACTCGCCGGTGAGCAGGCGCAACTGCGCCTCCAGATCAACGACATGTTCGAAACCCTCGCCCGCCGAAGCAAGTCGCTGGTCGACCAGCAGCTCGGACTCATCGAAAACCTCGAGTTCGAGGAAAAGGACCCGAAGCGACTCGAGAGCCTTTTCCGGCTCGACCACCTGGCAGCGCGTATGCGCCGAAACGGCGAGAACCTCCTCATCCTGGCCGGTACCCGGGTGCGTCGTTCCCAGGCGGCGCCCATTGCTCTCGGCGACGTTCTGCGTGCCGCGATCTCCGAGGTGGAGGACTATCAGCGCGTCCAGATGGGAGCGACACCGGAAGGTGCCCTCAGTGGTGCAGTCGTCACCGACGTCGTCCACCTTCTCGCCGAACTCGTCGACAACTCGCTGCGGGCCTCACCCCCCGACACGGTGGTCACGTTCAGCTTCGCCCGGGCGGTCGACGGCGGGGTGCTCCTCGAGATCGCCGACCGCGGCATCGGTATCCCGGCCGACGACATGCGGGACATCAACGAGCGGCTCGCATCCGGCGGCGAGGTCGGTCCGGAGACGGCACGCCACATGGGTCTGTTCGTGGTGAGCCGGCTCGCCAAGCGGCACGGTCTCACGGTGCGGCTGCGGTCCACTTTCGACACCGCACGGAACCCCGGCGTGACCGTGAGTATTCACATTCCCAACGCACTGATCGTTTCGCAGGCGGCTCGTCAGGACACCGGCTCACAGCGCAAGATCAACCAGGCGCCCGTCCGGGCGGCCATCGCAGCGCCCGCGCCTCGGCGGGACAACGCGCAGCAGCCCTCTACCCGGGGCGCTCTGCCCACCCGCACGCCGCAGTCTCGGCCGGATCCGACGCCCACCACCGCCGCACCCGCCGTCACCACGGCGTTGGGGACGAGCCTGCCTCGTCGTCAGCCCGGCGCGAGCGGTATCGCCGGCGACTCAGGTACGCCGGCCGCGGTATCGAACGGTCAGTCGCCGGACACCATGAACGTCCGCGGAACCGGCGCCATGCCGAAACTGCCCGTGCGACGACCGCAGGCGGCTACCCCCACAACGCCGGCTGCCCCCGAAACGCCGGCTGCCCCCGAAACGCCGGCTGCCGGACCTCGATTGCCGCAGCTCCCGCGGCGCGAAGACCGGCCCGTGCCGGATCGTTCGGCGTCTACGACGACGCCCCCCGCATCCGGTGATCAGGCACCCGTGCGGCACCGCTACCGCACCGACCCGGCCAAGACGGCGTCGTTCTTCCAGTCCCGGATCGATCCGCCTCCGGCGGAGGCGGTGCAGCGGCCCGGCGGAGGTACTCCGATCTTCGCCGACATGGTGTCCGACTGGCTCACCGATCCGACGGGAGACGAAGGCGCCCCCGGTGTCTGGCAGTCCGCCGGTGACGCGGGCTGGTCCGCCGTCGAGCGGGTCACGTCGGCCCCCGTCGAGGTGGACCCCGAGATCGGCCTGCCGAAACGTCGGCCCGGCGAACGCCTGCTTCCCGGCACGGTCGAGGGCGCGCACAATACGGGGACGCTGCGACGCGTGCGCGATCCTGAGACAATTCGCGCGAATCTCAGCCGTCACCAACAGGGCGTCCGAAACGGCAGGGCCACGAGGCTCGCGCAACGCGACAGTCTTGCGGAACGCAACAGTATTGAAGGAGACCGATGAACACCGCTCATGGATCCGACGTCACGCGACCTCTCGACTGGTTGGTGTCCAACTTCGCCAGCGACGTACCCGGCGTCTCCCATGCCGTGCTCGTGTCGGCGGACGGCCTCCTCATGGCGGCCAGTGCCCACCTGCCGATCGACCGGGCCGAGCAGCTCGCCGCGGTGACCTCGGGGCTCGCCAGCCTGTCGGCGGGGGTGTCACGCCTCTTCGAAGGTGGTGGAGTGCTTCAGTCGGTGGTGGAGATGCAGCACGGCTACCTGCTGTTGATGAGCGTCGGTGACGGATCTCATCTCGCCACCCTCACGGATGCCGAATGCGACATCGGGCAGGTCGGGTACGAGATGGCCATCCTCGTCGATCGCGTCGGCGCGTCGGTCGAGGCGACGCCGCGCACTCCGCAGGGCCTCTGACTCCGAGATGGCCATGGACGACCAGCACTTCGAGCATCCGGGACCGAATATCGTTCGCCCGTACTCGCTGACGTCGGGGCGAACCCGGCCGGCGGTCGAGCTCGCTCTCGAAGCATTGATCCAGGCGTTGCCACAGTCGGTGGACCGGCAGTGGGAACTCGACGACGTCAACGCGGCCATCGTCGCGTTGTGTCAGCAGTCGCCTTCGGTCGCCGAGATCGCCGCTCGGGTCGGGGTGCCCTTGGGGGTGGCCCGCGTCCTGGTGGCCGACCTCGTCGAGGCTGGTCATCTGCAGATCCTGGCAACCCTGAAGGAAGATTCGACCGACTCCGAACGTCGTGAACTCATCGAAAGGGTCCTCAGTGGACTTCGCGAAATCTGAACCCCGCAACCGGGTGACCTCGACCAAGATCGTGATCGCCGGTGGGTTCGGCGTCGGCAAGACCACGCTGGTCGGTGCTGTCTCCGAGATCGTCCCCCTGCGGACCGAGGCGCTCGTCACCAACGCGAGCGACGGCGTCGACAACCTGGCTGCCACCCCGCAGAAGGGCACGACCACGGTCGCGATGGACTTCGGTCGCATCAGCCTGGCCGACGACCTGGTCCTGTACTTGTTCGGAACGCCGGGTCAGCACCGGTTCTGGTTCATGTGGGACGACCTCATCCGCGGCGCGATCGGGGCGATCGTCCTGATCGACACCCGCCGCCTGGACGAGAGCTTCGCGGCGGTCGATTTCTTCGAGGCCCGTCGCCTGCCGTTCCTGGTCGCGATCAACGAGTTCGACGACGCGCCGCGTTATCCGATCGAGGACATCCGGGCGGCGCTCGCGATTTCGGAGGATGTGCCGATCATTCCCATCGATGCCCGCGATCGGGAGTCGGCGAAGCAGGCGCTCGTGGCGATCACCGAATATGCACTGACCAAGCTTCACACGGCCGTGTACTGAGGATTCGAACAATGTCGGACGAGTTACAGCAGTTCTCCATGGGCACGTGGGTGGTCGGTCTTGCCGTGGTCACCGCGTTCATCGGCCTCTTCGTCGGTATCGCCAGTGGCCGCAAGGCGATGACGGCGACGAGTCCGCGCCAGCGCTACCTCTGGCTGGCGTGGGGCGCGTTGTCGATCGGTGGCATCGGGGCGTGGCTGCCGCACTACGTCGCAATGGTCGGGCTCGAGGTCGCGGGTACCACCCTGCGTTACGACGCACTGTGGATCGCGGTGTCGTTCGCGGTACCGGTGCTCGCAGCCGGCGTGGCGTTGCTGATCGTCAGTCCGCCGCCGAGTAAGCATCGGCGGCCGACCACCTCGGTGGAGATCAGCCGGCTGGCCGCAGCTGCCGTGATCCTCGGTGTCGGGCTCGCCGGCATGCACGTGGCTATCGTCTCCTCGCTCGTGATCCAGGGATCCGTGAGCTTCGACCCGATACTGACGGGCGCCGCAGCGGTAACAGGCCTGGTCATCGGTGCTGCGATCATGTGGTCGATCTCGATTCTCGATTCGCGGGCCCTGCGTCTGGTTGCGGCGCTGGTGCTGGCGGCCGCCCTGGTGGCCATGCACTACACGGGTGTGTTCGGTGTGAGCGTGACGGTCGATCCGGAGGCTCCGCGCCCCGACGGTCTCGAGGTGTTTTCAATCCTGTTCCCCGTCTTCGTGCTGGGCATGCTGGTAGTGACGATCCCGATCACGGCGCTGCTGATGGCGCCCGACCGGGTGGCTGCCGAACTCGAACTCGAGGCCGACATGCTGGCCGCCGAATCGGTCGCGGCCGAAAGCCGCGGTAGGGAACTGGAACTCCGGTAGCGGACACGCGGAACCCGCCCTGTTCAGGAGTGCATCCGAGTCCTTCACCGTTCCAGCTGACCTGCACCTATAGACTCGGGTGGTTGCGTGACGTCGTGCAGGACCACTCGTCCGCGAGGAGACGTCAAGCCGAGTAGAAGAAGGAGCTCATGACTGACACAACGTTGCCGCCGGAGGGACCGGGGCACGACCGCATCGAGCCCGTCGACATTCAGCAGGAGATGCAGAGCAGCTACATCGATTACGCCATGAGCGTGATCGTGGGTCGCGCGCTGCCCGACGTGCGGGACGGCCTCAAGCCGGTGCACCGGCGTGTCCTGTACGCAATGTACGACAACGGTTACCGGCCCGACCGCGGTTATGTGAAGTCTGCGCGACCGGTGGCCGAGACCATGGGTAACTACCACCCCCACGGTGACGCTTCCATCTACGACACCCTCGTGCGCATGGCGCAGCCGTGGTCGCTGCGCTACCCGCTCGTCGACGGTCAGGGCAACTTCGGTTCCCGCGGTAACGACGGCGCCGCAGCCATGCGATACACGGAGTGCCGCCTGACTCCGCTGGCCATGGAAATGCTGCGTGAGATCGACCACGAAACGGTCGATTTCGCTCCGAACTACGACGGCCGGACGCAAGAGCCGACAGTTCTCCCCAGCCGTATCCCCAACCTGTTGATCAATGGTTCCGGTGGCATCGCCGTCGGTATGGCCACCAACATCCCGCCGCACAACCTCCGCGAGGTAGCCGAGGCGATCTACTGGGCTCTGGAGAACTGGGAGGCCGACGAGGAGTCCACCCTCACGGCCGTCATGGAACGGGTCAAGGGACCCGACTTCCCGACACACGGCCTGATCGTCGGTGGTCAGGGCATCCATGACGCGTACACCACGGGTCGCGGATCGGTGCGGATGCGCGGTGTGGTGGAGATCGAGGAAGACGCCAAGGGGCGCACCACGATCGTCATCACCGAACTGCCGTTCCAGGTCAACCCCGACAACCTGATCACGTCGATCGCCGAACAGGTCCGCGATGCCAAGATCGCCGGCATCTCCGACATCCACGACGAGTCCTCGGACCGTGCGGGTATGCGCATCGTCGTCACCGTCAAGCGTGACGCGGTCGCGAAGGTCGTTCTCAACAACCTGTACAAGCACACTCAGCTGCAGACCAGCTTCGGGTGCAACATGCTGTCCATCGTCGACGGTGTGCCTCGCACGCTGCGCCTGGACCAGATGATCCGGCACTACGTCGTCCACCAGGTCGAGGTCATCCGCCGTCGTACCGAGTACCTGCTCCGCAAGGCCGAAGAACGCGCGCACATCCTGCGCGGACTCGTCAAGGCGCTCGACGCCCTCGACGAGGTCATCGCCCTGATCCGCGCCTCGCAGACGGTCGACATCGCTCGCGCCGGCCTGATGGAACTCCTCGACGTCGACGAGATCCAGGCCGATGCGATCCTCGCCATGCAGCTGCGTCGTCTCGCGGCACTCGAGCGTCAGAAGATCGTCGACGAACTCGCCGAGATCGAACGCGAGATCGCCGACCTGCAGGACATCCTCGCCAAGCCCGAACGCCAGCGTGCGATCGTGCGGGACGAGCTGAAGGAGATCGTCGACAAGCACGGCGACGATCGACGCACCCGCATCGTCGCGGCCGACGGTGACGTGGCCGACGAAGACCTCATCGCCCGCGAAGACGTCGTCGTCACCATCACCGAGACCGGCTACGCCAAGCGCACCAAGACCGACCTCTACCGCTCGCAGAAGCGCGGCGGCAAGGGTGTGCAGGGCGCCGGCCTCAAGCAGGACGACATCGTGTCGCACTTCTTCGTCAGCTCCACGCACGACTGGCTGCTGTTCTTCACGACGAAGGGCCGCGTGTACCGGGCCAAGGCCTACGAGCTTCCGGAGGCGAGCCGCACGGCGCGCGGCCAGCACGTGGCCAACCTGCTGGCCTTCCAGCCGGACGAGCGGATCCAGAGCGTCATCAAGATCAAGACCTACGAGGACGCGCCGTATCTCGTCCTCGCCACCCGCAACGGCCTGGTCAAGAAGTCGAAGCTCACCGATTTCGACTCCAACCGGTCCGGCGGCATCGTCGCCGTCAACCTGCGCGGTGAGGACGAACTGGTGGGCGCCGTGCTGTGTTCCGCCCATGAAGACCTTCTGCTGGTGTCGGCGAAGGGGCAGTCGATCCGTTTCTCGGCCACCGACGAGGTGCTGCGCCCGATGGGCCGCGCCACGTCCGGTGTCCAGGGCATGCGGTTCAACGAGGACGACGAGCTGCTGTCGCTCAACGTCGTGCGCGAAGGCACCTATCTGCTGGTCGCGACGTCGGGCGGGTACAGCAAGCGCACTCCGATCGAGGATTACGTGCCACAGGGACGAGGCGGAAAGGGCGTACTCACGATCCAGTACGACCCGAAACGTGGCACCCTGGTCGGAGCGCTCATCGTGAACGATGACGACGAGCTCTACGCGATCACCTCGGGCGGTGGCGTCATCCGCACCGCCGCCAAGCAAGTCCGCAGGGCCGGTCGGCAGACCAAGGGCGTTCGGTTGATGAACCTCGGGGAAGGCGACACCCTGCTCGCGATCGCGCGCAACGCCGACGAACCCGACGAGCCCGAAGACAACGCCGAGAGCAGCGGCAAAGGAGCTAAGGAGTCCTAGTGAGCACTCCCAACCAGCCAGGCGGTGACAAGCCGAGCGCGGGTTCTGCCGGGTCGGCGGCCTCCGAGCAGCACACCACCCGCACGCCCGAGAACGGCTCTGCCCGGTCGAACCCCACCTCGGGTTCGACCCCCGGTCAGGCGCCTGCGGGTCGTGGGCCCGGCCCCGCGGCAGGTCCCGCTGCCCGGCCCGGCGCCGCGCCGCCGCAACATCAGGGGCCTCGTACCCAGGCTCCCCACACGCAGGCCCCCCAGGGTCGGCCCTTGCCGCCTCAGCAGGGACGGCCCGCTGAGGGTGCTCCCGGCCGTCAGGGACCGCCCCAACAGGCGCCTGCCGACCGTGCCGCCGGCAACCAGGCGCCCGCCCGCAGCCAACCGCCCGGCAACCCTGCTCCCGGTAGTACGGCTCCGGCCGATCCGGCAGGCAACCGGGCACCTGCGTCCGGCGCTCCCGTCGACGGTGCACAGCCCGTTCGGGGAAGTCAGGCACCGCCGTGGCAGCGGGGGATGCAACGAGAGCCACAGACCAACCTGAAGCGGCCGCTGCAGGGACAGCCGGGGCAGCCCGGCTCCCAGCAGCGCCCGCGTCCCGACTCCCCGTCGTCCGCTACGGCTGGTGCGGGCACCGCTGCTGCCGCAGCAGGGGCGCCGAGCGCGCCGGGTGCACAGAAGCCGTCCACGGCGGCGCCCACCACGCCGCCGGGGGCACCGACTCAGGCCGTTCCCGTCCAGAAGGGACCCCCGGCCGCGCCGAAGGGGCAGCCCGCTCCCGCCCAGGGGCGGCCGTCCAGCGCTGCTGCCGCTGCCGCCGGCGGTGTCACCGGTACCGCTGCTGCGGCCGCGGTGTCGCAGCGGGAATCGGCCAAGGCCAAGGCGTCCGCGATCGACGGGCCCACCCGGCACATCAATCGTGACGTGCTCCCCAAGGACATGCCCGACCTCTCCGAGGCGAAGCACCCACTGCCTGCGTCAGCGGCCACCGGGCAGCAGCCGAAGGTGGCCGCCGCCCCCCAGCGCGTCGGAGAGGGCGAGGCTCTGCGGGCGACGGTGCAGATCCGCAAGGTCGACCCGTGGTCGACGCTGAAGATTTCCTCGGTCATCTCGGTGTCGCTGTTCTTCGTGTGGATGGTCGCGGTCGGCCTGCTGTACGTCGTGCTGGACGGTATGGGCGTCTGGGACCGGCTGAACAACGCGTTCACCGACATCGTGGCGGAGTCGAGCTCGGAGGGGCTCGTGACGGCCGGCCAGGTCTTCGGTTATGCCGCCGTCATCGGACTCGCGAACATGGTGTTGTTCACGGCGCTCGCCACCATCGGGGCGTTCATCTACAACCTCTGTTCCGACCTCGTCGGCGGTGTCGAAGTGACGCTCGCCGATCGAGACTGAACTGGGAAAAGGCAGTCTCACCGGACCGGTTTTGGTATCTGCCGGTCCGGTGGGGTAATCTTCCGACTCGGTTCAGGGAACTGCGCAAGACTGGTTTCCAGACTTCAGGGGCCTATAGCTCAGGCGGTTAGAGCGCTTCGCTGATAACGAAGAGGTCGGAGGTTCAAGTCCTCCTAGGCCCACTCCTGGTGCCGGTGAAAGGTCATACGCATGAAGGTCCTCCTGATCGTGGGAGCCGGAGTGCTGGTGACGATAGGACTCACCAAGTTGCTGCGCAGCAACGAGGTGTGGCACGAGGTAACGGGGCCTTAGCTCAGTTGGTAGAGCGCTGCCTTTGCAAGGCAGATGTCAGGAGTTCGAATCTCCTAGGCTCCACAGAAGAATGCACGTAAAGCCACCTCCCGAATTCGGGTAGGTGGCTTTCGTGCTTCACTGACCTGCCCCGGGTCCCGCCTGCTGCGTACCTCTTCACGGGTGAGGCAGGGCAGCGCTTCTACACTGGGTCGGTGCCGCGTCCGTTCGACCGTATGGAACGTCCCGGCGTGCCCTTCGCGCGTCGCCTGGACGAGTACGGCGACGCCCCGGCACTGATCACGCCGGACGGCACGGTCACGTACAGCGAGCTCGCCGCGCGGGTCGAAGCCCGGGCTCGTCAGCTGGGCGGCATCCGGCGCCTGGTGTTGATCTGCGGTGCCAACGACGTCGAAACGATTGCCACCTACCTCGCGTCCTTGGCAGCAGGCCATCCCGTCCTGCTCGCGCCGGGCGACAAAGCGGCCGGCGCCGACGCGTTGATCGCCACCTACCGACCCGACGTCGTCGTACGCAGGGACCCCAGCGGTCGGATGGCTGTCGAGGAACTGCATGCTGGGTCCGCGCACGTGATGCACCCCGACCTCGCGTTGTTGCTGAGCACCTCCGGTTCGACCGGGTCGCCGAAACTCGTCCGCCTTTCCCATAGCAATGTGCAGAGCAATGCGGAGTCGATCGCCGAGTATCTCGACATCAGGTCGAGCGATCGGGCGGCGACAACCCTTCCTATGCACTATTGCTACGGCCTGTCGGTCATTCACAGTCATCTGCTGAGCGGTGCGGCCCTGGTATTGACGTCGCTGTCGGTGGCCGACGCCGATTTCTGGGAGCTGTTCCGCGCGCACGGCGGCACGAGTTTCGCGGGCGTGCCCTACACCTTCGACCTGCTGGACCGTGTCGGGTTCGACGGACTGGATCTGCCCGGCCTACGATATGTGACGCAGGCCGGTGGACGCCTCGCGCCGGACCGCGTGCGGAAGTATGCCGAATTGGGTCGGCGCCGCGGCTGGGAGTTCTTCGTCATGTACGGGCAGACGGAGGCGACTGCCCGGATGGCGTATCTGCCGCCGGAGCTCGCCACGAGGCACCCGCACACCATCGGCCGGGCGATCCCCGGCGGATTCTTTCGGATCGAGGCCGTCACCGACGCCCCCGAAGACATCGGCGAGCTTGTCTATTCGGGTCCCAACGTGATGCTCGGTTATGCCGAGGGTCCCGAGGACTTACGTCTCGGTGACGTTCTGGGTGGCGAACTACGCACGGGTGACCTCGCCCGCTGTCGCCGAGATGGGTTGTACGAGGTGGTCGGGCGACGCAGCCGCTTCGCCAAGGTCTACGGGCTGCGGATCGATCTTGCATTGGTCGAGTCGACGCTGGCCGAGCACGGCCACCGCTCGTGCTGTGTCGGCGGGGCGGAGGAACTGATCGCGGCCGTCGAATCCGGTAGTGATCTGGAGGGCGCAAGGCAGGTCGCTGCGCGGGCCGCCGGGCTGCCGATCGGAGCGGTCCGTGTGTGCGCCGTCGACGAGCTGCCGCGGACCGCCACGGGCAAGCCCGACTATTCGGCGGTGACCGCGCTGGCGGGGCGGCCGGAGCCGGCGCAGCGTGCCTGCCGGGAAGAGCGCGCCGATGCGGACGCACTGCGCGCGCTGTATGCCGAAGTCCTCGGCTGCCCGAACGTCACGGATGACAGCTCGTTCGTCAGCTTGGGTGGAGACTCGCTCTCCTACGTCCGTATGTCGTTGCGGCTCGAGCAGTTGCTCGGCTACCTACCCGAGAACTGGCACACCACACGGATTCGCGACTTCACACCGCGCCGCGGACGCCGACGACCGTCAGTGGAGACCAATGTTCTGCTCCGCGCGGTCGCGATCGTTCTCATCGCCGGCTCGCATATTCATCTGTTCACGCTTCTCGGTGGGGCGCACGTGCTCCTCGGCGTTGCCGGTTACAACTTCGCCCGGTTCCACCTGAGTTCGGCGGGGCGTAACGAGCGGCTACGCCATACTCTCGTGAGCGTCGGCCGGATCGCCGTTCCGAGCATGGTGTGGCTCGGGTGTGTCATAGCCCTGACAGGGGAATACCGGATCACCAGTGCATTCTTGCTCAATGGAATTCTCGGTCCGCCCGGCTGGACGATCGAGTGGCGATACTGGTTCGTCGAGGCAATCGTGTACATCCTCCTCGCCGTCGTCGTGCTGCTCTGTATTCCGTTGGTGGACCGCACTGAGCGCACCTATCCGTTCCTCTTTCCGATGGGACTCGTCGCGGTCGGCCTGCTCACCAGGTACGGGGTGATCGACATCGACGACACGCGCAACCGCATCCTCACCGCTTCGGTCGTTTTCTGGTTCTTCGCGCTGGGCTGGGCTGCCGCCAAGGCGACGACCATGTGGCACCGCATCTGCGTCACCGCGGCGATCGTGGCAACGGTGCCCGGATTCTTCTTCGGCGACACCAGCCGCGAGATCATCGTCATCGGCGGGCTGTGCCTGCTGGTGTGGCTGAGGTCTGTGCGCTGCCCGACAGTGCTGAGCCGAGTGGCCGGGGTGCTGGCGAGCGCCTCCCTCTACATCTACGTGACGCACTTCCAGGTGTACCTCCCGCTTCGCGACGACCACCCCTGGCCGGCGCTGGCGCTCTCGCTGCTCGTCGGCGTCCTGTACTGGCAGGCGGTTACCTTCGTGCTTCAGCGGGACCGCCGCGCCGCCCTCTGGTCGGCAGCACGTCGGGTACTGCCCTGGGAGAGACCACCGATTCCGACGCCGAACACGGCTCGATAGAAGGCTCGGCCATTTTCACTGCTGGTAGGCCACTCCCGTACCGAGAACCCGTATTCCGACGCGCTCGCCGGGCGTGAGCGCGGTGGCACCGAAGCGGCGCACCGTGACCCGTTCGGAGACGACGCCATCCGCGGTGTCGAGGCGGATACCGAGCAGCATCTCCGAGCCCAGATACTCCACATCGACGACCGTCCCGGCCACGCCGGCACCGTCCGCGGTCACTTCGATCTGCTCCGGCCGCAACATGACGCGAGCCTCACCCTGTACACCGTTCGCGATCACGGCCACGTCACCCAGCGCGCACCGGGCACGCTCGCCCTCGACGTGCGCGGACAAGACGACGGCGTCACCGATGAACTCGGCGGTGGGAACGTCGATCGGCGCGGAATAGATTTCCCGGGGAGTACCCACCTGCGCGAGCCGGCCGTCGCTCATCACCGCCACTCGGTCGGCGAACGAGAGCGCCTCGGGCTGGTCGTGGGTGACGAGGATGGTGGTGATGCCTGCCTTGGCGAGCACATCGGCGACGATCCTCCGGGTATTTGCGCGCAGGCCGGCATCGAGCGCGGAGAACGGCTCGTCGAGCAGCATGAGCTCCGGTTCGCGTGCCAATGCCCGCGCGAGCGCCACCCGTTGCTGTTGCCCGCCGGACAGCTGGTCGGGGCGCCGGGTTGCGTACGAGTAGTCCAGTGACACCATCTCGAGCAATTCGGTGATTCTGGCTCGGGTGCGCGACCGCCGGGGCAACCCGAACCCGACATTCGCGGCCACCGTGGCGTGCGGGAACAGTGCGCCGTCCTGGGCCACGTACCCGACCGACCGTCGATGCGCGGGAATCCACTCGCCGCCCGCAACAACCCGGCCGCCCAGTGTGATGGTGCCGGCATCGGGTCTTTCGAACCCCGCGACGAGGCGGAGCAACGTGGTCTTACCGCAGCCGGACGGGCCCACGATTGCCGTCGTAGATCCTGCCTCCACCGAAAAGGCGATGTGCCGAAGGACGTTCGTGGTGCCGAACGACTTGTCGAGTCCGTTTACCTCGAGCGCGTATGTCATAGCCCGGCAACCTTTTTCGACTGAGTGAAGAGCACATACGTCACGGGCAGCGACAGAACGATCATGAGTAGCGCGTACGGAGCCGCGCCCGCATAGTCGATCTCACTGCTCAGCGACCAGAACTGCATGGACAGGGTGCGAGTTCCGGTGGGCGCGAGCAGGAGAGTGGCCGTCAGCTCGTTCACCACACCGAGAAACACCAGTGCCCCGCCCGCGGCGGTTGCCGGCGCGGCCAGCCGCAACGTCACGCGCAGGAATGTCCACAACGGCGAGACGCCCAAAGACCGTGATGCCTCCTCGAGCCCGACCGGGGCCTGGGCGAGGCCCGCCCGCACATTGACCAGGGCGCGCGGCAGGAACAACAGCGTGTACGCCGCGATCACGACTGCCACGGTTTGGTACAGAGGACGGAAATAGTGGATCGCGATCGTGACGAACGCCAGCGCCACCACGATGCCCGGCAGGGAACTGGAAATGTACGTCGTGCCCTCGAGGAATCTGCTGAACCGTCCGCGGTGGCGAATCGAGATCCAGGCGATGGGAAAGGCGAGCACGCACGTGACGACGGCACCGGTCACCCCGAAGGCGAGCGTCTGCGCCAGCGCCGACGCGACGGCGTCCAGCTCCCAGACGGCAGTCCCGCCGACGACGAGCCATCGCACGACACTGATGACGGGCACTCCCAGAGACAGTGCGATCACCATTCCGAGAAACAACAGGGCAAGGGGCTCGTAGCGGAAGCCGAGGTCGGCGGGCACCACTGCCCGCGGCGCGCCCGCTCCCACCCGGGCGTATCGGGCGCTGCCCCGCACGACCGCTTCGATTACCAGCAACGTGAGGCAGAGCAACACGAGAACCCCCGCCAGCATCGTCGCCGCGGCTCCGTTGAAGGTCGATTGGTACTGCTCGAAGATGGCCGTCGTGAAGGTGTCGAACCGAATGAAGACGAAGGCGCCGTACTCGGCGAGCAGGTGCAGGGACACCAGGAGCGCTCCACCCGCGATGGCCAGTCGCAGCTGCGGCACCACCACTCGGAAGAACACCGCCCACGGTCCGAGCCCGAGTGCACGCGCGGACTCCTCGACGGCGGGGTCCAGCCTGCGGAGGATCGCCGCAGTAGGGATGTAGACCAACGGAAAATAGGACAGGGTCGCGATGAGAACGCCGCCGGGTAGCCCGCCGAGCGACGGAATTGCCGTCACCCACGAGTAGCTGTTGACGAAAGCCGGAACTGCCAGCGGTGCCGCGAGGAGCACTGCCCACACCTTCGCCCCCGACACCCGCGTGCGCTCGACGAGCCACGCGGCGACGACGCCGACGGCGATGCAGATCGGCACCGTCACCAAGACCAGAAGCACGGTGTTCCCGAGCAATTCGCGTACCCGGGGTCGAAACAGCAGTGCCGACGCGGTCGCCCAACCGGTGTCGATGCTCTGCGCGACCACGTAGCCGAGCGGGATGAGCGACACGGCGACGACGACGACAGCGGCGAGGGCGAGGGGGATCGGGGGACGGCCGGAGCGGGCAGTCGGGCGGCGCCTCGTGTCCGGGTCTCCCGCCCGCGCTCTGCCGATCGGTGCAAGGTTCAGAGCAGACCGGCTTCCGTCATCAGTTCGGTGACCTGCGGGCTGTTGAGCTTCGCGGGATCGACCGGCGGGGCCTGCAGGTCTGCCAATGGAACCAGCTCGGGGTTGGCGGGCACGTCACTGGCCACCGTGTACTCGAACGAAGTTCCGGTTTGCAGAACTTCCTGTCCCGACTTACCCGTGACGAACTTCAAGAACTGCTGCGCGGCATCCTGATTCGAGCTGGACTTCAGAACTCCACCGCCCGAGACGCTGACGAATGCACCCGGATCCTGATTCCTGAAGTAGTGCAGAGCGACGTTGTTGCTGTTCTCCCCGGTCTTGGCCTGGTCGCCGAACCAGTAGTAGTGGTAGATCACTCCGCCCGGGACTTCTCCGGCATTGACAGCCTTCATCACCGTGTTGTTGCCCTTGTAGGTGCGGACGTTCTCCTTCATCCCGGCGAGCCACTGACGGGTCGCATCCTCGCCCCTCAGTTCGAGCAGCGCACTGACGATGGCCTGGAAGTCGGCCCCCGACGGCGACGCCGCCCAGCGGTCTTTCCACGCTGGGTCCTGCAGGTCGAGCAGCGACTTCGGGAGCTGGTCCTGGGGCAGTTGGTCCTTGTTGTACGCGAAGACGGTGGACCGCGCGGCGATACCGGTCCAGGCACCGCTCGACGGCCGGTACTGGCTGGGCACCTGATCGAGGACATCCTGGTTCACGTCGGCGAACAGGCCGGCATTCTCCACGAGGGTCATTGCCGGTGAGTTCTCGGTGAGGAACACGTCGGCCGGCGATTGGTCCCCCTCCGCGACCAGCTGGTTGCCGAGTTCGGTGTCGCTCCCGTTGCGGAGTTCCACCTCGATGCCGGTCTCGGCCGTGAACGCGTCAGCCCATTCCTGAGTCAGCGACTCGTGCTGCGCGTTGTAGACAGTGAGCGTGTCGGCGTCGGACGAGGACTCCGAGCCGGAACCAGAGCACGCTGACACTGCCATCATCGCGGCGGTGGCGAATGCGATCCCCGCCATCAGTCGGATCTGCTTTCTCATGACATCCATCCGTCCTGTGTGTACGCCGGACCGCGCCTGGCCCTCGCGATGATCGTACTGTCAGGCTTGCCAATCCTAAGGGGATTGGGAACCTGCTTCCGGCATCTTTCGGCAGCGTGCGGTGGATTCGGTCGATACATTGAGTCATGCCGTTCCGCGTCCTGCGCCGCGCCGCTGTCGTCCTCGCATTCTGTGGTGTCGTTGCCGGGATCGGCGGTCCCGCCGCGAGCGCCGAGCAGGAGGGCCGTCCGCTCCAGCCGATCGTGGAGGCCGTTGCTCTGCGTCTGACGACAGCAGACACGGTGGCCGCGTCCAAGTGGCGAAGCAATGCACCCATCGACGATCCGGCCCGCGAGGAACAGGTCCTTGCGTCGGTCACGGCCCAGGCTCTCGACGAGGGTCTCGACGCAGCCCGAGTGCACCAGATATTCCGGGACCAGATAGAGGCCAACAAGGACGTGCAGCGGGCTCTGTTCGCGTGGTGGAGTGTCTCACCCGGTTCCGCGCCCGCGATCGGCCCCGACCTGTCGCAGGTGCGTCCGGTGATCGACCGGCAGAACACTCGGATTCTCGATCAGATGCAGGAGCAAAAGGCAGTGCTGGCCGGAACCGGCTGTCTACCCGCACTTCTCGACGCCGCTGGTGCAGTCGGGCAGACTCTCGGCCCGCTGCACCAAGCGACGTTGGCGCGTGCACTCGTCTCCCTCTGCGGTCCGGTCGCACCGTAACTGGGTCCTACACAACCGTTTCGAGAGATCGACGCCCGTCAGCCCGTCACGCGATGAACGTTCCGATCGCCGGATTCGCCTGACAGATCGGGCTGCTACCGAAGTTGATCGAGCCGAATGCCGTCGCGATCACGTTGCCCACGCCGGTGTTCACCGTGGCCGACAGGAACGGGTACACGCCACGCAGATCGACGATCCCGGAGCGGCCGTTGTCCGTGTTCACCCAGGCGACGGTGATCTGCGCGGCGGCGGGAATCGGCGGAGCGGCGGGGCGCGATTCGAAACGGATGTCGCCGTCGGCGATCGGCGGCGACGCCTCCGGTCCGGACTGCCCCGTGAGCGCCGTCAGCGACATCAAGCTGCCCTGGTTCGGACACCCGATGGTGAGGGCCGGACCACCGAACGGATGAGGCGGGTCGGCCGCAGCGGTGCCGGCGGACAACACGGTGGCGCAGGCGGCGACCGGAAAGGTGATGGCGGCGATGCGGTGGACGAAACGTGCGACGGTCATGACGACTCCTCGGAACGGTCCTCGCGGATGATTCGCTTGGGGATACCCCTGGTACAACGCATGAAACAGGGTTGCCCGAAAGGGTGGTCCGATCCTTCAGCCGTCCGACTGGAGTCCCGCCGACCTCCACCGGATACGCGCGGTGGTGGTCGGCGAGTGACGCGTCAGTTCGTGGTGGGTGCCGACGTGATGTCGGGGGAGGCGAGCTTGGCCGAGTTCTGCTCTTCGAGATCCTCGAGGCGCGGCGGAGCGGTAGCGATCGGGGGATGTTCACGGCGGCTGATCTTGAACAGCACGGCGCCGCCTGCGATGAGGGAACCGATGAGGACACCGATCGCGAGGCGGCGTCCCCGCGCCGACTTCGTTCGCGTCGCCGTCGAGTCTCCGGGGGTCAGCGACCCCACGACGCCCTGCGCTGCCTTCTTCACCGGGGTGGTTCGCGCGCGGGTGTAGCCCTTCTTCGCCAACGAAACACCCTGGCGGCCCAGGAACAGGCCGGCCGATCCGGTTCCGGTGGCCGCAGTGAGAGCGGCCGAACGTGCCACACGCAGGGCCTGATCGACAGCCTCTGATTTCGTCGAGTACTCCGTCGCTCGTGTCATGTCCCCACTTTGTCACAAGACGGGGGCTCGCGAACGGATCGAAAGGCGCCCGATCCCACCGCGGAGGAACCACCGGCAACCGCACAATGGCACGATGGTGGGGTGACTTCACCACATCAGACCGCAACCGCAACGCTGCACACCAACCGCGGCGACATCAAGATCGCGCTCTTCGGCAACCACGCTCCGAAGACCGTCGAGAACTTCGTCGGCCTCGCGCAGGGGTCGAAGGAGTACACCACCGCCAACGCAGGCGGCACCAACTCCGGCCCGTTCTACGACGGCGCCGTCTTCCACCGCGTCATCGACGGCTTCATGATCCAGGGCGGTGACCCCACGGGCACCGGCGCCGGTGGTCCGGGCTACAAGTTCGGTGACGAGTTCCACCCCGAGCTGCAGTTCGACCGCGCCTACCTGCTGGCCATGGCCAACGCGGGCCCGGGCACCAACGGCTCGCAGTTCTTCATCACCACCGGCCCGACGCCGCACCTCAACCGTCGTCACACCATCTTCGGTGAGGTTGTGGACGAGGAGTCGAAGAAGGTCGTCGACGCCATCTCCTCCACCGCCACCGACCGGTCCGACCGCCCGTTGGAGCCGGTCGTGATCAACAGCGTTTCGATCGCGTAAGGAACACCAGACATGACCAACCCCGGCTGGGGCGGTGCTGCGAACGAGGGCACGCCGCCCCAGCCGCGGTGCGTCCGGCATCCCGACCGTCCCACCGCGTTGTCCTGCAATCGGTGTGGCCGCCCGTCGTGCCCCGACTGTCTGCGTGAGGCCTCGGTCGGTTATCACTGCGTCGACTGTGTCGCCGCCGGCCGGCGCGACGTCCGGCCCGTGCGGGGTGTCGCCGGGAACACGGTGGTGCCCGGCCGTGTGACGCCGATCGTCACGTACACGCTGATGGGCCTCAACGTTCTCGCTTTCCTCGCAACTGCGGCGCAGTCACGCAGCATCCTGCACAACGAGAGTCCGTCGCCGCTGTTCTCCGACTGGGCGCTCAATCCCGGGTTGGTGGCCGACGGCCAGTGGATCCGGTTGCTCGGCAGCGGCTTCCTTCATTTCGGTCTGATCCATCTGGCCGTCAATATGTTCGCCCTCTACATATTGGGCCGCGATACCGAACTGATCCTCGGTCGCGCCCGCTACACGGCGGTGTACCTCGTGTCGCTTCTGGGCGGGTCGGCGTCCGTGATGGCGTTTCAATCCGTCTTCTCTTCGGGTGGCGGATTGAGTTGGACTGCCGGCGCATCGGGCGCAATCTTCGGCCTGATGGGTGCCCAGGCCATCATCTTGCTCCGCTTGCGTCGCAGCCCCGCCCCGATCGTGTCGGTGATCGCCATCAACGTGATCATCAGCCTGTCGATCCCCGGAATCTCGTTCTGGGGGCACCTCGGCGGCCTGGTCGCCGGCGCTCTCGCCACCGCCGGAATTCTCTACGGTCCTCAGGTGCTCGGTGTCGGCAACAACCGGGAGCGCGCCGTCACCGTCGGCTGGCTCTGCCTCGGCGCGGTTCTTATTGCGACGCTGGGCGTGATCGCCGTGCGCATCGTGCAGCTGCGCGCCCAACTCGGCTACTGACGGGACTCCGGGCCTACCAGGCGGTGAACGGAAAGGGCATCGAACACATCTTCCGGATTGGTACCCAGATCCCACCGCCCGAAGATCAGCAGGCGTTCGGTGCCGTCGGGGGCCCGAACGTCGATCTCGAGCATCGGCACCCGGCGTCCCAGCCGCGGGTAGCGGACGATTCGCGCGCGCTCGATGTCAGACCGGTGGTACGTGCGGCGACCGCTCAAGCGGCCCACCACGATGCGTCCCGCGTTCCGATCCACCGCGAGCCGGGGGCGCTGACGTCCCGCAGACGCCGCCGTCAGAAGTAGGCCGAGGGCGGCCACGGACACGAGAAGTCGCCCCGCCGGTTCCGTCGACACCAACAGGCCCGCGGCGCCCAGCACCACTCCGCCGATCGCGAGGGCGGCAACAGCGCTGAGCGGAGTGGACCACTGCAGCGGCGCGTCTTCAGTCATGGTCGGCCGACCTGCGGTTATCCACAGGGGTTGTCCACATTGGGGATGAATGACATCGGTGTAATTGGCTGTCTCAGCGCCAGCGCATCGTCATGATCAAACCCACCACCATGAAGCCGAACCCGATGAGGAAGTTGTAGGCCCCGAGGTCGTTCATCCAGGTGAGCTGATCGGCGGCCAGGTAGTAGACCAGCAGCCAGACCAGCCCGACCAGCATGAAGCCCAGCATCACCGAGACGTACAGCGTGCTCGACGGACCTGCCTTCACCTTCACCGGTGTGCGGCTCGCAGGGTTGATCGTGTAATCGGTCTTCTTCCGGACCTTCGACTTCGGCATGACGTCCTCGTTCGTGCGGTTCTACAGGAATGTGTGCAGGTAGATTCGAACTACCTGCGTTGCTGTACACGCTAACGTAGCCGCGATTCACAGGGCGAGGACGAGGGGACGTAAAAACCGGTGACCAGGTCCAACTTGTGGCGGATCGCCGTGCTGGTGGTGTGTCTGGTGGCCGGATTGCTGGTGGCCACCACCAGGGAGGTGTCGCACGGCAACGAGATTCGCGCCGGTGACTCCACTCGACTGTCCGACCTCGTCCGCAACGCCCAGGCCGAGACGGACGACGTGGCCGAGACACGCGACCGGCTGGCAGCCGAGGTGGAGTCGCTGCAGCAGGAGGCCGCCGCCTCCGACACCGGGGTCGCGCAGGTGCTCGCCGACACCAAAGCCCTTGCCACGGACGCCGGGCTCACCCCGATGACCGGGCCTGGAGTCACCGTCACTCTCACCGACGCCCCCCGCGCGGCGGACGGGAAGTATCCGGTGGACGCAGCCCCGGACGATCTCGTCGTGCACCAGCAGGATGTCCAGAGCGTGCTGAACGCTCTGTGGGTGGGCGGTGCCGAGGCCGTCGGCATGCAGGACCAGCGGATCGTCAACACGTCGGCGCCGCGGTGTATCGGCAACACGCTGTTGCTGCACGGACGCACCTACAGTCCGCCGTACGTGATGTCGGCGATCGGCGACCCGGCCCGCCTCGAGGCGGCATTGGCCAATGAGCCGGGCATCCGGGTGTTCAAGCAGTACGCCACGCGGTTCGGCCTCGGCTATTCGCAGACGGCGTCCGGCCAGTTGACCGTGCCCGGATACGCGGGGCACTGAGTTTCAGCGGTCCCGGGTGCGTACCGAACAAAGGGCGCAGAATACCCTGGTCCCATGAGGATTCTCGTCGTCGACAACTACGACAGCTTCGTGTTCAACCTGGTCCAGTACCTCGGGCAGCTGGGAACACGGGCCGTGGTCTGGCGCAACGACGATCCGAACCTCACCGGGCCGAAGGCGATAGCGGCCGCAGCAGCCGACTTCGACGGCATCCTGCTCAGTCCCGGACCCGGCACACCGCAGCGGGCGGGCGCCACGATGGACCTCGTGAAGGCTTGCGCCGACTCCCGCACCCCGCTGCTCGGAGTCTGCCTCGGCCATCAAGCCATCGGAGCCGCGTTCGGTGCCACCGTGGACCGGGCACCGGAACTGCTGCACGGCAAGACCAGCGTCGTCCACCACAGCGGGAGCGGTGTCCTGGCCGGCCTGCCCGATCCGTTCACCGCCACGCGCTATCACTCACTCACCGTTCTCGAGGACACCATCCCGGACGAACTCGAGGTGACGGCCCACACGGACAGCGGCATTGTCATGGCTATGCGACACCGGGATCTTCCCATCCACGGTGTGCAGTTCCACCCGGAGTCCGTGCTCACGCAGGGCGGGCACCGGATGCTGGCCAACTGGCTCACCGTGTGCGGCGACGCCCCGCAGGACTCGCTGGTCGACACCCTCGAGGCCGAGGTCGCGGAGGCGCTGGGGGCGTAGCCCCCGTGAGTGGTTGACGAGTGCTGAGACTCGTCAACCACTCACAGGCGGCGGAGCCGCCTACCGCGGGATGCCGAGCGTGCCCACACCGACGGACACGACCGCGTCCTTGGCGATCTCGGATCCCGGCGGCTGCTGCTGAGTGAGAACCTTCCCGACCATGTCGGGGTCGAGCGTCGATGTCTGCGTCTGGGCCAGTGAGCTCGACGAGCCGCTCCAGCCCGCACTGCGGAGAGTGGCCAGCGCCTGCGACACCGTCTTGCCCGTGAGGTCGGGCATCGCGATGTTGTCGCCGTTCGACACGCGAATCGTGATGGTGTCGCCCTTGGCTGCGGTCGAGCCACCGACGGGATCCGTGGACACCACTTCACCCTTGGGCTGACCGGAGTCGATCTGCTGGATGACCGCGGTGAATCCGGCGCCCTCGATGTTGGCCTGCGCCACCTCGACCTTCTGCCCGGTCACGTCGGGAATCCGAATCTGCTCCGGCCCGCTGCCGAGGGTGATGGCCACCACGGAGTCGAGTGCGATACTCGCCCCCGAAGACGGGTTCTGGTCGATCACCGTGTCGATCTCCGACGGCGACGACGGCGCACGGGCTACCGCTGTATCGAGGCGTAGCCCGACCGCGTTGAGTTCCTGCTGCGCTTCCTGCTGGCTCAGGCCCGCGAGTCGCGGCACCTTCACCTGTTCGGGACCGCTCGACACCTCGAGTGTGATCGTGCTGCCCTCGTCCACCTGGACGCCGCCGACGGGACGGGTGGTGATGACGTTGCCGGTCGCCACGACAGCGTCCGGTTTCTGCTGCCTGGCTACCCGGAAGCCGAGGTTCTGCAGAGTCGTCTCCGCCTCGTCCGCGTTCTGGTTCGTCACATCCGGCATGGTCACCTGGTCGGCCTCCGAGCCCGGTCCGACGGACCACAGGAAGGCGCCGACGATGCCGACGACGATCAGGCCGGCCAACGCGAGCAGTGCCATGCGCAGGGCGTTGTTCTTCTTCTCCGGTTCGGCCGGCTCACTCCTCGTGGCGGGACCCGGTACCGGTGCGGGCGGGCGGCGGTAGTGCCCGGCGCCGGTGTCGACGGCACCGAGGATGGTGGTGCGATCTTCGTCGCTCATCACCATCGGCGCGCTGGGACGCTGCCCGCCGAGGACCCGAACCAGGTCGCTGCGCATGTCGGCGGCCGTCTGGTAGCGGTTCGCCGGATTCTTGCTCATCGCCTTGAGGATCACCGAGTCGAGCTCGCGCGGAATGTCCGGGTTGATCTCGGACGGGGTCTGCGGATCCTCCCGCACATGCTGGTACGCCACCGCGACAGGTGAGTCGCCCTTGAACGGCGGCTGCCCGGTCAGGATCTCGAACAGCACGCAGCCGAGCGAGTACACGTCGGAACGGGCATCCACCTGCTCACCGCGGGCCTGCTCCGGCGACAGGTACTGGGCCGTGCCGATCACCGCGGCGGTTTGCGTCATCGGGCTGGAGGCGTCGGAGATCGCGCGGGCGATGCCGAAGTCCATCACCTTCACCGCGCCCGCACGGTTGATCATCACATTGGCGGGCTTCACGTCGCGGTGCACGATGCCGTTGCGATGACTGAAGTCCAGGGCGGCGCACACGTCGGAAATGATCTCCATCGCGCGGCGCGGGGCCATCGGACCCTCGCTGCGGACGATGTCGCGCAACGTGTCGCCGTCCACATACTCCATCACGATGTACGGCAGCGGCCCCGCTTCGGTTTCGGCCTCACCGGTGTCGTAGACGGCCACGATCGCCGGATGGTTGAGCGCGGCCGCGTTCTGCGCCTCACGGCGGAACCGGAGGTAGAACGTGGGGTCGCGGGCAAGGTCGGCGCGCAGCACCTTGATCGCCACGTCGCGGCTGAGGCGAACGTCACGAGCGAGATGGACCTCGGACATGCCACCGAAGCCGAGAATCTCACCCAGCTCGTAGCGTGAGGAGAGGTTACGCGGTGTCGTCATGGCAATCCTTGTGAAGTCGAAGTAGCTGACTCCTCCGACGTGGTCGTCGTGGTCGTCGTCGGTTCGGTGGTGGTGGTCGTGGTGGTCGTGGTCGTCGTCGGTTCGGTGGTGGTCGTCGTCGTTGTGGTGGGCGGTTCCGTCGTCGTGGTCGTCGTCGGCGGTTCCGTGGTGGTCGTGGTGGGCGGTTCGGTGGTGGTCGTCGTCGTGGGACGGGGCGTCGTCGTGATCGTCCGCAACGACGAGGTGACCGCCGGAACCGTCGGATCCTTCGTGTCACCGCCGTCGAACAAGATCATTGCCAGGGCGATGATCGCCGCCAGCAGCAGAATGCCGCCGGCGCCCCAGGCCACCGCCTTCTGACCGTTGGTCAGGCCGCCGCGTTTCCGGTCGTCGTCGTCCGGGTCGGGAACCTGCCCGGTGACCGGGCCCAGGTATGCCGCCTGCGAAGGGGGCATCATCTGGGTGGCCCCCGTCAGAGGAGGAGGCGGCAGCACGCGTGCCGTTCCACCAGCCACCGCGCCGGGCGGCGGAGGACGTCGGCCCGCCCGCACAGCAGCGACCGCGTCCGCGAACTCGCCGCCACTGGAATAACGGACCGTCGGGTCCTTCGCGATGGTGATCTCGATCAATTCACGAATGTTCGGCGGCAGGTCTGCCGGCAGCGGTGCCGGAGCCTCCTGCACGTGCTTCATCGCCACGGTGATCGCGCCGTCCCCGATGAACGGACGCCGCCCCGACAGGGCCTCGTAGCCGACGATGCCGAGCGAATACACGTCACTCGCCGCAGTCGCGTCCTGCCCGAGCGCCTGCTCCGGAGCGATGTACTGGGCGGTGCCCATCACCATGCCGGTCCGGGTGACCGGCGAGTTCTCGACGGCCTTGGCGATACCGAAGTCGGTGATCTTCACCTGACCGGTGGGGGTGATCAGGATGTTGCCCGGCTTCACGTCACGGTGCACGACCCCTGCGTCGTGCGCCACCTGCAGTGAACGGCCGGTCTGCTCGAGCATGTCCAGCGCATGGGGGACCGCGAGCCGGCCGACCCGCGCCAGGACGGCATTGAGCGGTTCACCGTTGACGAGTTCCATCACCAGGTAGGCGGTCGAGTCACCGGTGCTGTCCCGCACCTCGCCGTAGTCGTAGATACCGGCGATTCCGGAATGGTTCAGCTGCGCCGTGGTTCGCGCCTCGAAGCGGAAACGTTCGAGGAATTCGGGGTCCGACGAAAACTCGGACTTGAGGACCTTCACGGCTACGCGCCGGTTGAGCCGGTTGTCCGTCGCCTCCCAGACCTGTCCCATTCCACCCGTCGCGATGAGGCGGATCAGGCGATATCGATTGGCGATCAGCGCGCCGTTGTTCAGTGCCACAATCAGCCCCCTTGTAGTCCGGCTGCGATGACGGCACGGCCGATAGGTGCAGCCACCGAGCCGCCGGTTGCGGCCAGTGCTCGATCTCCGCCGTCCTCGACGATCACCGCGATGGCGACCGTCGGGTTCTGTGCGGGTGCAAAAGCGATGTACCAGGCGTGAGGCGGTGTGTTGCGCGGGTCGGTTCCGTGCTCCGCAGTTCCCGTCTTCGAGGCGATCTGCACTCCGGGGATCTTGCCCGTACCGCTGGTGTTGTTCTCGGAGCCGATCATCAGGTCTGTCAGGGTGGCGGCCACCTGCGGCGACATCGCCTGACCCTCGGACACCGGGTTGGTCGTCGCGAGGTTGGACAGGTCGGGTCCCTGCAGTTCCGATACCAGCTGCGGCTGCATGCGCACCCCGCCGTTGGCCACGGTAGCGGCGATCATCGCGTTCTGCAGGGGTGTCAGCGCCACGTCGCGCTGGCCGATGCTGCTCTGACCGAGTGCGGCGTCGTCGGGAATCGACCCCACCGTGCTGTCCGCGACCGGGAACGGGACACCCGGCATCTGACCGCCGACGCCGAGCGCCGCAGCCTGATCGGTGAGGGCGTCGGCCCCCGTCTTGATGCCGAGTTCGACGAACGCCGTGTTGCACGACCTGGCGAGTGCCTCACGCAGCGACGCGGTCGGTGCACCTCCGCAGGTGGAACCGTTGTAGTTCTCGAGTGTCGTCGCAGTATCGGGGAGGGTGATCTGCGGCGCTGCCGTCAACTGGTCTTCCGGGGTGGCTCCGGCGCCGAGCGCGGCCGCGGTGACGACCACCTTGAACGTGGAGCCCGGCGGGTAGGTCTGAGAGACGGCCCGATTGAGCAGAGGCTTGCCGGGGTCGGCGTTGAGAGCCTCCCACGCCTGCGTGGTCTCGGTGCCGTCGTGGCTCGCGAGGACGTTCGGGTCGTAACTCGGGGTGCTCACCATCGTCAGGATCCGGCCCGTGCTCGGTTCGATGGCCACGACGGATCCCGTGTAGCCCTTCGACGTCAGTTGGTCGTAGGCGACTTGTTGCATCACCGGATTGATCGTGCTGACGACGTTGCCGCCGCGCGGATCACGCCCCGACACCAGGTCGAAGAACCGGCGGCCGAACAACCGGTTGTCCGAACCGTTCAGTACCGGGTCCTCGGCACGCTCGAGACCCGTGCTGCCGTACTGCATGGAGTAGAAGCCGGTGACGGGTGCGTTGGCCAGCGGGCTCGACGGCGCAGCCGGGTTCGGCGGGTAGGTCCGCAGGTACTTGTAGCGGTCCTCGGTGGGCACGGACGCCGCGAGTACCTGTCCCGCGGCGGAGATCTGACCGCGCTGGCGGGAGTACTCGTCGAGGAGGACGCGCGAGTTCCGCGGATCGGCTCGAAGGTCGTCCGCCTTGATGACCTGCACATAGGTGGCGTTGGCGAGGAGGGCGACCACCATGACCATGACAGCGATCGCGACGCGGCGCAGTGGTGTGTTCATGTGCGCGGCACCATTTCGGTGGGAGCGTCGGCGATGGGGGTGGGACCCTTCTTCTTCGGGACGGCCGGCTCGCGGGCGGCGTCCGAAATCTTGATCAGAATGGCGAGCAAAAGGTAGTTGGCCAGCAGCGACGACCCACCGTACGACATGAACGGCGTGGTCAGCCCGGTGAGGGGAATCAACTTGGTGACGCCGCCGACGACGACGAACACCTGCACGGCGATGGTGAACGACAGTCCGGCCGCGAGGAGCTTGCCGAAGCTGTCCCGTACTGCGAGCGCGGTGCGCAGGCCGCGGATGACGAGGATCAGGAACAGCATCAGTACGGCGGCGAGACCGATCAGTCCCAGTTCCTCGCCGATAGTGGCCACGATGAAGTCGGTCTTCGCGAACGGCACCTGCGCCGGCCGGCCGCTGCCGAGTCCGGTTCCGGCGACGCCACCGGTCGCGAGCCCGAACAACGACTGCGAGATCTGGTATCCGGTGTTGTTGTAGTCGGCCAGCGGGTCGAGCCACGTACTGACGCGGACCCGTACGTGACCGAACAGGTGATAGGCGAAGAAGAAACCGATCGCGAGGAGGCCACCGCCGATGAGTAGCCAGCCGACGCGTTCGGTGGCGATGTACAGCATCACCAGAACGGTGCTGAACAACAGCAGTGACGTGCCGAGGTCCTTTTCGAACACCAGCACGCCCACCGACACCATCCAGGCGAGGAGGATCGGGCCGAGGTCACGGGCGCGGGGGAGATCCATCCCGAAGATGTGCTTGCCGGCCGTGGTGAACAGGTCACGCTTCGCGACCAGGACGGACGCGAAGAAGATGATCAGCAGAATTTTGGCGAACTCGCCGGGCTGAATGCTGAAGCCGGGAAGCCGGATCCAGATTTTTGCGCCGTTCACCTCGGAGAAGCTCGACGGAAGGATGGCGGGAATGGCAAGGAAGACCAGCCCCGCGAGACCCAGCGTGTAGCTGTAGCGGGCGAGCAGGCGATAGTCCTTCAGCAACACCAGGACAGCGACGAAACCCGCGATGGCCAGCGTCGTCCACAGCACCTGCTGGTTGGCATCAGGCGAGGGGACGGGCAGCCCGAAGTACTGGGCCGACTGTGCGTCGGCCAGATCGAGGCGGTGAATCAAAACCAGCCCGAGGCCGTTGAGTAGCGCGACGATGGGAAGGATCAGCGGGTCGGCATACGGCGCGAACCGCCGGACCGCGAGGTGCGCGATCAGAAACAGTGCTGCGTACGCTGCCCCGTACTTTCCGAGATCCCAGGTGATGCTCTGTTCCTGACTGGCCTCGACCAACACCAGTGACAGAGTCGTGATCAGAATCGCGAGACCGATGAGGATCAGCTCGGTGTTGCGACGCGTCGATTGGACGGGGGCTGGTGCGAACCCGCCCGGTGGACTGGGAAACTGCGCCCCCGGTGAAGCACTTGCGACGGACATCAGCTAGCCGTCCTGCAGTTCTGACCGGGGACCTGGGTCGTGGTCGGTGTCGGTGTCGGGGTCGGTGGTACAGCCGTCTCGGGAGTGGCCGGCGGAGCAGGTGTGGTCGCCGGGGGAGGCTCCGGAGTGGGTGTCGGCACCGGAACCGGGGTAGTGGTGGTCGTGGCCGGCTGCGATTCGCAGACGGGCAGGAGATCGTTGTCGGCCAGCCGTGCCATCTGGTTCCGGACGTCGTCGAGCTTGCCCGACGGCAAACCGGCGCGGACCTGTTCGCGGGCCGACGGCTGCAGGTCGTCGACCTGGAGAATCGTGCACCCGTTCGGGGAGTCGGTGGGCGACATCAGCGTGAGCGAACCGGTGTCGGTGACACAGCCGACGAGGTTGGCCTCCTGGAGCGAGTAACCCAGCACCGAACCCGGGACACCACGCAGTACGGTCACACGTTCGCCGTCGGCGCCGACGTAGTAGTTGTTGCGGATCAGAGCCCGCCCTACGAAGGCAGCGACGGCGACTACGACGATGAGACCGAGCGCCAAAGCCGCCCACCACATGCGGTGGCGCGTCTTCTTCGTCGGCGCCTCCTCGACCTGCGGGACGACGCGTTTGGGCGTCGCGCGCGGCGGCCGCATCGCTGCGGCACGGCCTGCGGCGGTGTTCGGCGGCGGGGCGTCATCGTCGTCGTCGGCGGATGCCGCCCCAGCCACGATCGGGTGGCTCTGCCCGTAGTCGAGGTCGATGACGTCGGCGACCACGACCGTCACGTTGTCGGGACCACCGCTGCGCAACGCGAGTTCGATGAGCCGGTCGGCGCATTCGTCCTGGCTGCCCTCACGCATCGTGTTCTCGATGGTCTCGTCACTCACCACATCTGAAAGCCCGTCGGAACACAGCAGATAACGGTCGCCGGCGCGGGCCTCCCGGACCGTGAGGGTGGGCTCGATCTCGTTGCCGGTGAGCGCCCGCATGATGAGGGAACGCTGCGGATGGGTGTGCGCCTGTTCCGCCGTGATCCGTCCCTCGTCGACGAGGGACTGCACGAACGTGTCGTCGCGCGTGATCTGCGTCAGGGTGTTGTCGCGCAGAAGGTAGGCACGGGAGTCGCCGATGTGGACCAGTCCGAGTTTGCTCCCGGAGAAGAGGATCGCGGTGAGCGTGGTGCCCATGCCGTCGAGCTCCGGATCCTCCTCGACGTGGTCGGCGATGGAGTCGTTGCCCTCACGCGTGGCCGCCTCGAGCTTGCCCAGAAGGTCTTCGCCCGGCTCGTCGTCGTCGAGGTGCGCGAGCGCGGCAATCATCAACTGGGACGCGACCTCACCTGCCGCATGACCACCCATACCGTCCGCCAGCGCCAGCAGTCGCGCACCGGCGTAGACAGAGTCTTCGTTGTTGGATCGGACGAGGCCACGGTCGCTGCGGGCGGCATAGCGGAGTACGAGGGTCACGGGCGCAACTCGATTACCGTCTTGCCGACGCGTACGGGAGTACCGAGCGGCACGCGGACAGATGTGGTGACCTTGGCGCGGTCGAGGTAGGTGCCGTTGGTGGAGCCAAGGTCTTCGACGTACCAGTCGGCGCCCCGCGGAGAGAGCCGGGCGTGCCGGGTGGACGCGTAGTCGTCGGTGAGTACGAGGGTGGAGTCGTCGGCCCGCCCGATCAGAACCGGCTGGGTACCCAAGGTGATGCGAGTGCCCGCCAGGCCGCCCTGCGTGACCACGAGATACTTGGCCGTCTTCGTCTTACCCAGAGAGGGGAGGACGTTGCCGGTGCGCGAGTACCTGGGGGGAACCCGGACGCCGGACCCTGCGTAGATGTCACCCCGGAGCGCTCTGAGTACAGACCACACAAAGAGCCACAGCAGAAGCAGAAAGCCTGCTCGCGTGAGTTGCAAAATCAAACCTTGCACGGCAGTCCACCTCCTTCTGTTGCCGAAACGGTCGAGTCTCCGGCGTCTTTTTCTCGCAGCATCATAGGGGCAATCCGCACCCTGCGATCAGGATACGGACAGCCCCCAACGATACGGAGTCGCCACCGTGTTACCTCCGACACGGCCTCCGACGGGGTGTCGGTCGAGCATCGAACGCGTCTCGAAAGGGTCTCGGCACGTGGTCCGGATAAGTTGTGTCGGCTTCGCCTCGGGTCGCTTGGTCGGCTTCGCCTCAGGTCGCTTGGTCGGCTGCGCCTCAGGTCGCTTGGTCGGCTGCGCCTCAGAGGATTCGAACCAGGATCTCCGAGTGCCCCGCCCGGATGATGTCGCCGTCGGCGAGCTGCCAATCCTGCACCGGCGCACCGTTGACCGTGGTCCCGTTGGTGGATCCCAGGTCGGACAGCATCGCGACCTGACCGTCCCAGCGGATGTCGATATGGCGACGCGACACCCCGGTGTCGGGCAGACGGAACTGTGCCTCCTGGCCGCGACCGATGATGTTGTTGCCTTCGCGCAGCTGGAAGTGGCGTCCACTGCCGTCTTCGAGTTGCAGCGTGGCGGTGTACGTGTGCCCCTCGGGCGGGTAGGCCTGCTGGTTGTAGCCACCCTGGTCGTAGTCCGAGTAGCCCTGGTCGTACGCCTGCTGGTCGTAGCCACCCTGCTGGTAGCCCCCACGGTCGTACGCCTGCGGCTGCTGGTAGCCGGCTTCGGCGTAGGTGCCATCCGGGTAGCGCGCGGGAGCGCCCTGGTCGTAGCCACCCCGGTAGTCCTGGGCGTATCCGGCCTCGCGGTAGTCGTAGCCGTCGTCGGCGGGCTGCTCGTAGCCGGGCGCCTGCGGTGCCTGCTCGTAAGCCTGGCCGTAGGCCTGCTGATCCTGCGGGTACCCACCACGCGGCGCCTCGGGGTAAGGCTGCTGCTGGTCGTAGCTGCCCTGCGGGTATCCGCCCCGGTCGTAACCGTTCTGGTAACCAGGCGGGTACCCCTGGTCCTGGCCCGCATGGGCGTGACCGTTGCGCGCGTACTGCGGATCGGGCTTACGGTTGCCCGCTGGTTCGCGGCTGGGGTCGTAGCCTGAGTTCTGCGTCATGGGGCCAGCTCCTGGATTCGACGTGACGGGTACAAACGGTGCCTGTGGTCGCGGTGCGGGACCGCGCGGCGGTTCGGGTCGCCCCGGTGGGGTCGCGCCCGGGCGACCCGCATCCGGATCCACCGAACCCCGGGTGCGGAACTGCCCGGTGTGCAGTGAAGGCGATGGTTCGAACGCGACATGAATGGGACCATACGTCTGCCAGCCCTGGTCGCGAATGAAGTCTTCGAGGTGACGAGAGAAGGCTTTGACCGTCAGGTCTCTGTCGGCGGCAAGGCCTTCGTGGTCCGAGTTGTTGATGGCGATGACGTAGCTGTTCGGAGCAAGCAGGTGGCCGCCCTCGAGCTCCTGGATACGATCGGCGGCCTCCTGCTGAAGTGCCGCCTCCACTTCCTGCGGCACCACGCCGCCGCCGAAGACCCGTGCGAACGCGTCACCCACTGCTCCCTGGAGCTTCCGCTCGAAACGTTGCACTATCCCCATCGGAACCTCCTTACAGTGTCTCGCTCGTCGGCCTGCGACATGTTCGGCGCGGTGTCGGTCGTGCCGTGACCCCGTTCGTGTCGCGACACTTCCATGCGTATATCCCACGGTACTGTCACTGCATCGAGCCGCGACACGGGTCTACGCACTAGCATGATATCGGTCTTTGTCCGGACGAGGGTTTTTGTGGGCATTTCCGGGCTTGATCAGCACGAATCGCGATTTCCGATGGCCTCGTGATAATGTTCTCCAGTCGCTCGGGCGAGTGGCGGAATGGCAGACGCGCTGGCTTCAGGTGCCAGTGTCCTTCGGGACGTGGGGGTTCAAGTCCCCCTTCGCCCACCACAGCGGGTTTCGGACCGCGACAACGAAGCCACGAACTTAAACGAGTTCGTGGCTTTCGTCGTTCCCGGCGGAAAGTCGATCCCGTCCGCAGCCGGTTCTGCGCCGAATACCTGACGAGAGGGACCCGATCGGCGGGTTCCGTCCCCGCTCAGCAGCGCAGCGGGTAACTGAAGGCTGAGGCGCACGAATTCGCCGGCCTCTGCGCCGCCGGATTCGTCGAAGGTGGGTCGAATCATGAACAAAGCGCTCCGGGTTGCCGGTGCTACACATGTCGTCGAGTACATTCGGTCCGTTGCTGCGACGGTGGAAGCGGACACGGTCGAGTGGTGGCAGATACCCGCCTTCGACGCGGTCCTGACACTGTCCTCGGAAATCCCCTGCTACCCGGGACGGAAGGTCGTTCTGGCCTGGAACCGCCACTTCGGGTGGTCGGTCGGAGTACGCGGACTCACGAACGGGAACGTGGTGATCATCGAGGGCCTCGGGATCGGACGGGTGCCGGAGGCCACCCGATGTGCCGACCGCGTCGTCGAAGCGGTCGCCGATCTCGGTGAGTGGGTGCCCGGGGCGTCCAGGGGGCCTGCGGTCGGCGATCTGCGTCTGCGGGCGCTCCGAGAACTTCACCACGGAGTCCAGCCTGCACCGAGAGTCGTGCGGGGAGTCTTCGGGGAATAGTCCGGGTCGGACCCACTGCCTAGCATGAGCGCATGTACTCGGAGCGGAGCTCTACCTTCGCCGGCGCCGTGGTGTGGGAAAAGACCGCAGCGGACGGTGACGGCGCGATTCTCCCCGACGGATGCATGGATCTCATCTGGATGAACGGCGACGTCGTCGTGGCGGGTCCGGATTCTCGTCCCTACATTGCCCGCACTCGCCCCGGCGATCACCTCGTGGGACTGCGATGTGCGCCCGGCACCCTGCCGGCGTTGCTCGGGACACCGGCGGAGGCTTTGGCGAACGCGCGGGTGCCGCTCGCCGACGTGCTCTACGACGACGACACCGCCCGGCTTCTGTCTTCGATCGCCGAGCACGGTGACCCCGCCACCCAACTCGAGAAGTTCGCCGCCCGTCGCCGGCTGATTGCGAGGCCGGACCGCAGAATCGCGGTGACCGTGAGCCTGCTTGCACGTCAATGCCCCGTCCGGGAGGTGGCGGATCGTGTCGGTATGAGCGAACGCCAACTGCACCGGCTGTGTCGACGGGAGTTCGGATACGGGCCGAAGGTGCTGGCGCGAATTCTCCGGCTGCAGCGGGCCATGGAGTTGGTGGGGTCTATGTCTGCCGCGGAGGCGGCAAGCTTGGCGGGGTTCGCCGACCAAGCTCACTTGATCCGCGAGTCGAACGAGTTGACCGGCCGCTCCTTCGGCCGATTGGTCACGTCGTCGTGAGTGGCGCGAACAGGTCGACCGGATTGCCGTCCGGGTCGTCGATCGTGGCGTAACGCTGACCCCAGGGCGCGTCCCAAGGGGCATGTCTCTCGCGGTAGCCGGCGTCGGTCAGATCAGTGAATACCTTGTCCACGACATCCGGACTACCGCAATCGAACCCGAGTGCCACCCGATGTCCACCCTGAGGCGTCGTCCAGTCCGGCTCGAACGACCGGATGGTCTCGACGGTGTCCCACAGCAGTCGTATTCCGCCGGGAAGTTCGAACTCGACATGTGGCGCCTCCTCAGACCCGGCGGGGATGTCGAGGCCGAGGCGACGGTAGAACGCCAGTGATGCGGCGAGGTCGTGAACCACCAGTTCGATGGCGGTAAAAGTAGGAATCGTCATGCCGTAAAGCTAGCTTCGGACGACGTCGTGGAAATAGAAGATTTCAGACATCGACGCCGACGCTCCCGTCCGATTCCTTCAATCAGGTTCGCGGAACATCGGGGATGCTGGAGCCATGACCCGCGAATCCACCCATGTCAGTGTGTTCATCGCTCGCAGTGCCGCCGACGTCTACGCCTATGCGAGCGACCCAGCCAATCTGCCGGCCTGGGCGGCCGGTTTGAGCAGCAGCATTGCCCGCGAGGGCGATCACTGGGTCGCCGACTCGCCGATGGGGCAGGTGTTCGTCGCCTTCGCGCCCCCCAACGACTTCGGAGTGCTCGACCACCACGTCACCCTCCCGGACGGAGACACCGTCTACAACCCGGTTCGCGTCATCCCCGACGGCGAACACAGCGAAGTCGTCTTCACCCTCCGACGAAGAGAAGGGATGGGGGTCGACGAGTTCACTGCCGACGCCTCGGCCGTCACCGCGGACCTGCAGCGGTTGAAGGAGTTGCTGGAGCGGTGAACTGGCGTTCTGTCGCCGACGTGTTCCGCAACGATCCAGACACCGGCTGCTACGGCGTCGGAACGGGATGGGAAGGACCACAGCACTACCTCGGCGAGTACCTGCGAGGAGTCCTACCCGACCGCCCCAGCACCGAGTGGTACACCTTCGACGAAGCCGAGGAGTTGCGTCTCGCCAACCACCGCGGCAGGGAATGGGCCAAAATCGAGGCACAGCACGCGGGCGGCACCGAGAGCGAGTGACTTGATGGCGCTGGGCTTCGGGGCGACGGGGGCAAACTCACCAGGTGCCTGTTGCGCACCAATTAGTCTTTTGCACAGGCAATTCGGTGCGCAAATGGCGAATCCGTGCGCATCTGTGGAATCAGTGGATTACTCCGACACCGGCGCGGGCACCGGTTCGCGGGGCCCGTCGGCGACGGCCGAGGCGATGTCGAGGAGCCGTTCGTAGGCCGCGCGGGTGTCGGCGGCGAGGTGATCGTGGCTGATGACGACCCCCATGCCGAGGTGCTCGTCGTACGGGATGGTCTCCACACCCCACACCTGCCCGCTGAGGTAGTCGCGCAGCAGATCGACGTCCACCTGCCATCCGGTGTTGTCCTGATTCGACACGGTGACGACTGTCCGGGACAGACCGGGTTCACCTAGTGTGTCGCCGATCGACTGCAGTGCGGCGCGTAGTCGGTTGAACGCGTCGGCACGGCAGGGCACGACGAGGATGATCGGAGTCGGTGCGGCCAGCAACGGTGACAGGTAGGAAGCGCGCAATCGGTGGCCCAGGTCGTATACGGAGCTCGCCCCGCGCGCGTGGAGAGCTTCTGCGAGCAAGGACATTTCGCTGTCGGTGGCCGTCTGAGTGCCGAGCCGATTCAGGATCCGGGCGTCCACGGTTGTGCGCGAGCAATACCCGTCGAAGACGTCGTCCGGGACGGCTCCGGACGCTGCCGCTGTCACCACGTGTTCGAGCCCGCTCACGGAGAGCACGGCGTCGGCGCCGCGCTCGGCGATGTCACCACCCGCCGGAGTTGCGTCGACTGCGACCACTGCATTCCCGTGTACCGCCGCGGTGTTGGCGAGTCCGAGGGCCGTCGTGGTGGCGCCCGCGCCTCCGCACGCGCCGAGGACGATCGTGGAAGATGCTGTGCTCCAGCCGGTTCGGTATGTCACTGAGCGTCTCCAATGGATGTGATGTAGGTGCGGCCGTCACGGTCGGTGGTGGTTACGACCTGCCGATACTGGTGGGTCGACCCGTCCGGTCGCTGCTCGGTGAGTGTGACGGCATAGCGCCCGGGTTCGATGGGGCTGATCGTGAGGCAATGTTCGGTGCCCTCCGGCAACGAGTCGATGCCCCGCTGAATCGTCTCGGCCGACCCCATCGGGGCATCGGCGGTGACCACGTCGCGGGCCTTCGCTCCACTTCGCTCCACGTAGTAGGCGTGGTCGAAAGCCAGAATCACTTCGGTGCCGTCCGCCGTACCGCCGGGACCGTTGCCGGTGACCGCGCCGTCGTTCCGGGATTCGACGCACCAGTCCGGATCCACGGCCGCGACGGGACTCCCGGTCTCGTTCGAGGATCCGAAACTCGAAACGATTACGACACCGACGATTACTGCTCCCAGGGCCACAGCGGCGCCGGCGAGAGCGAGCCTCTGTTTTCCGCGCCCGCCGCGAACGACAGGCGTGGTGTCATGCTGGTCGCTCGGCGCCAGCCAGGTAGGGACAGGCGGCGGAAGCTCGAGCTGTGAATCCCGGACTACTTCGGTCGAGTCCGCAGCACTCGTAGATGCAGTACGCAAAGACGCGGGGGTAGGTGTGAAGGGCGGGAACCAATGTGCGAAGCGATCGCGGGTACCGCTGTCGTCGTTCCTGCCGGGCGGTTCTGTCACAGGTGAATCCTCCACACCTCATTCCGCCGGGCGGAGCCGGCCCTGTAGCCGGCGCCGCCCGGAGGATCACCGATCAGACGTGCAGCGTTGCCTGGCTGCGCACGTTGACGCCACCGATCGTGACGGCGCTCGGCCCGCTGTCCGTCGACTGCAGCTGCGGTAGCTGCGGTGCCGGCAGGGCGGCGACCGCGTCGACGAGCGAGCCGAAGGCCGGGTACCGGTCTGCTGCATCCGAGATGGCGGCGGCGATAGGTGTGACGTCGACCGGCGCCGACCAGTTGATCGGGTGCTCGGCCTGGGAATCCGCGACGAACGCCGACACGGCGGCGGCGGTGGGGCTGGAGGGGTCGATCGCGATGCCCGCGGTGCCGGTGGCGTCACCGATGCGCCAGCCGACGGTGCCGGCATATCCCTCGGGGTTGCCGTACTGGCGACCGTTGACAGCAACCGGAAGGGCGCCGATCAGGGTGTCGGCGGCGGCGTTCACCTCGACTACCGGCTTGGGCACGGGAAGGGTGGGGGCGACGGGTGCCTGATTGGTTTTCGGCATGTCGTCCGGATCGATCCACACCGCAGCGGGCTGGGCGGGGGCAGCCTCGACTGCGCCCGTGGCGGCGGGCGGCGGGGTGTCACCGCTCGGTGCCGGGCCGGGGGTGGCCGCGTCGCCTCCGGGTACGGCCAGGGGTGCCTGCGGGGGAGCGGGTGTCGTCGGGGCTGCGGGGCCGGTGACTCCGGGCTGTGACGTCGTGGGCGGCGTCGCCGGATTCGTCACTCCCGGCTGGGACGTGGTGGGTGGCGTCGACCGGTCGGTGACGCCGGGCTGCGACGTCGACGGGGCGGTGTTCGGAGCGGCGTGCGCGGTCGCGGCGCCGAGCACTGCTGCAGCGGATACCGACAGTGCGGCTGCCACTGCGTGCATGCGGATCTTCACGTGGTTACTCCTGATGTCGAGTGAAAGTGGATGCAGGCTGGTGCCGCATCCGAAGAGCAGAGATCGATGCAGATCAGGGATACCGCGAATGGAAATGGTGCACGCCGGCGGCAGGACAGTACGCCCCCGCCGCAGAAAAAGGTGTCACCACCGACGAGGTGGATCTGGTATTCCCCCGATGAAAATTTTCGGTTCTGCCGACCGCATCACTGCAGCCGTCGTCCACCGCCCCCATGACCGCCCCCGGTTCGTCTCGTCCCCCTACCGCGGGAAAGTACCAGACGGGCAGGCATTGCTGCGCACCAGGATTCTCGTCAGGCCAGGGCTGCGGCCAGTTTTATCGTCCGATCGCGGACCGGACGCAGATGTCTGGTCATCGCGATCGACGCCATGGCACGTGATCCGAGAACCAGTCGCTGCGTCACCCGACGGCGCGCGCGGTCATACTGTCGCAGCGACTCGCGAATGTCGTTCTGCGAGGACAGGAATCGTCCGAGTGTGACCGCGTCGACGAGGGCCTCGCACGCTCCACGTCCGAGATTGGGAGCCATCGCGTGGGCGGCGTCGCCGATCAGCGCCGTGTGTCCCGACACATACGAGGGCAGGGCCGGCGACTCGTAGAGGTCGTGATGAAGCAGGGCGTCGGGTGTGATCGCATCGAGGACGGCCCGGACGTCGGCGTGCCAGCCCCCGAACCGCCACCGCAGGTAGTCGAGTCCGTCCTCGGATCCGGGGTCGGTGCGGACGCACGCGAACCAGTTGACGAGGTTGCCCTCGCGCGGTGTGATTCCGAAAAGCGCTCCGGCGTCCCAGGTTTCGCTCACCGTGTCGCGCCGTCCGGGCACCCATCCCCGCCACGCGGTGGCGCCCGTGTAGACGGGCTCGAAACCGTCACCGAACAAGCGACGCCGGGTGGCGCTGCGCAGGCCGTCCGCACCGATCACGACGTCGTAGTCGGAAAGGGCGTCCGCCGGAGGGGCGGGGGTGCCGAACGAGACCATCCCCTCGGGCAACGATGTGGCCAGCTCGGCAAGGAGGGCAGGCCGCGACAGCAGGTAGGCGGTGCGAGCGGAGCTGTCGACGGTGCCGATGACGGACCCGTCCGGCCGCAGGAACGACCCTCGATGCTGCGGAGATCCGAGAGCGCGGACCCGGTCGCCGAGTCCGATCGTGTCGAGCGCGTCGACGGCCTGGGGCCACATGCCGAGGGCGGTACCCGACGTCGGAAGGTCCGCGGAGCGCTCGAAGACCTCGACGTGCCAGCCGGCGCGGAACAGGAAACGGGCGATGGCCAGGCCGCCGATGCCGCCGCCGAGGACTGCTGCCGAGTGCGTCATGGCCTCAACGCTACTACGCCTGTAGTGGAATTACTACGGCTGTAGTGTGGAGTGCGTGACAGGGAGGCGAGAACAGCTGCTCGACGCAGCTATCGACGTGCTCGGCCGGAAGGGGGCGCGCGCCCTCACTCATCGAGCGGTCGACGAATCGGCGGGGATGCCGCAGGGCTCCACCTCCAACTACTTCCGCACCCGCGGCGCCCTCCTCGAGGGAATGGTCACCCGCCTCGCGGCACGTGACGTGGACGACTGGGAGAAATTTGCGGACCTCCGGCCCGACGGGATGGAGGCTCTGGTGGAGGCGCTGGCCGCGTTCACCCGGTACGCCGCGGGACCCGACCGGATCCGCTCGCGCGCCCGCTACGCCCTTTTCGCGGAGGCCTCGGCGGTCCCGGCACTCGGGGAGATCATCGGCTCTGCTCGCGCGGGACTCGTAGAATGGGGCGCGAGCATGCTGGACCTCGCCGGATCGAGGAATCCAGCGGCCGACGCAGTGGTTGTCACCGACTATCTGGATGGAGTGATCCTGCATCAGCTGACCGTTCCCGACCCCGATTTCGACCCGACTCCCGGAATCACAGCAGTACTCGGCGCACTCACTTAATATGAACTGGACGTTCTCGGCCGAGGTCTGCCCTCGAGAAAAGGCCTGTTCACGGGATGAATAGGCCAACCTAAGTTGTGTTTCTTCGGGGGGTCTGAATTATCGTTTTCGTTACACGTTGGACCCACGAAAGTCCGACCCGACCGAAAAGCCACGTCGCCTGGTGCGAGGACCACACCCAGCGTGCTGCAAAGGGCGATAGCCGATCGGTGGTGCCGATCACATCCTGACGGTACTTGCATTGCAAGTTGATGGCCATCAGCGCTGCTGGTCGTCGGTGCATCTTTTGGCATACGAAGGCTAGGTATGAAGCAACTTCCAGGCCCCCAGGGGCTGTATCACCCGGCGAACGAGCACGACTCCTGTGGCGTCGCGTTCGTCGTGGACATGAAGGGTCGCCGCAGCAGGGACATCGTCGAGAAGGCGATCACCGCTCTGGTCAACCTCGAGCACCGTGGTGCCGCGGGCTCCGAACCCAATACGGGTGACGGCGCCGGCATCCTGATCCAGGTTCCGGACGCGTTCTTCCGTGCTGTGGTCGACTTCCCGCTGCCCGCCGCGGGCACCTATGCCACGGGCATCGCATTCCTGCCGCAGAGCAAGGCCGACGCGCAGCGTGCATCCGACGCCGTCGAGAAGATCGTCGAGAGCGAGGGCCTGAAGGTCCTCGGCTGGCGCGAGGTCGCAACCGACGACTCGTCGCTCGGCGCTCTGGCACGCGACGCGATGCCGACGTTCCGGCAGATCTTCATCGGCAGCGAAGGTGACTCCCTCACCGGTCTGGACCTCGAGCGCAGGGCGTACGTCGTCCGCAAGCGCACCGAGCACGAGCTGGGTAGTGAAGGCGCCGGCAAGGACGGGCCGGGTCGCGAGACCGTCTACTTCCCGAGCCTGTCGAGCCAGACGTTCGTCTACAAGGGCATGCTCACCACCCCGCAGCTCAAGGGTTTCTACCTCGACCTGCAGGACGAGCGCGTGGAGTCGGCGCTCGGGCTGGTCCACTCCCGCTTCTCCACCAACACGTTCCCGTCGTGGCCGCTGGCCCACCCGTTCCGGCGCGTCGCGCACAACGGTGAGATCAACACCGTCACCGGCAACGAGAACTGGATGCGTGCCCGCGAGGCGCTCATCGACAGCGACGTCTTCGGTGGTCGCGAAAACCTCGAGAAAATCTTCCCGGTCTGCACCAACGGGGCCAGCGACACCGCGCGCTTCGACGAGGTGCTCGAGATGCTGCACCTCGGTGGTCGTAGCCTTCCGCACGCGGTCCTGATGATGATCCCCGAGGCCTGGGAGCATCACGAGAGCATGGACCCCGAGCGTCGGGCGTTCTACCAGTACCACTCCACTCTCATGGAGCCGTGGGACGGTCCGGCGTCCGTCTGCTTCACCGACGGCACCGTGATCGGCGCGGTTCTCGACCGCAACGGGCTGCGTCCCTCGCGGCTGTGGGTCACCGAGGACGGCCTGGTCGTCATGGCCTCCGAGGTCGGCGTTCTGCCGATCGATCCGGCCACGGTCGTGAAGAAGATCCGGCTCCAGCCCGGCCGCATGTTCCTGGTCGACACCGATCAGGGCCGCATCATCAGCGACGACGAGATCAAGTCGGAGCTTGCCGCCGAGCACCCGTACCAGGAATGGCTCGACCAGGGCCTGACCCACATGGACGACCTGCCTGACCGCCCGTACACCTACATGTCGCACGAGCGTGTGGTGCTGCGTCAACAGATGTTCGGGTTCACCAACGAAGAGGTCAACGTCCTCGTCAAGCCGATGGCGGCCTCCGGCGCCGAAGCACTCGGCTCGATGGGTACGGACACCCCGATCGCGGTGCTGTCCTCCCGGTCGCGGATGCTGTTCGACTACTTCTCGCAGCTCTTCGCGCAGGTCACCAACCCGCCGCTCGACGCCATCCGCGAGGAGGTCGTCACCAGCCTCGGCGGAACGATCGGCCCCGAGCACGATTTGCTGCACCCCACGGCGGAGTCCTGCCGGCAGATCTACCTGCCGCAGCCGATCCTGCACAACGACGATCTGTCGAAGCTCATCCACGTCAACGACGACGGCGGATTCCCGAGCTTCCGCAGCGTCATCGTCCGCGGTCTGTACCCGGTGGCCGAGGGCGGTGCGGGTCTGCGCAAGGCGCTCGACGACGTTCGCTACCAGGTCTCCGAGGCCATCGCCGGTGGTGCGCGCCTCATCGTCCTGTCCGACCGTGAGTCGAACGAGACGTACGCCCCCATCCCGTCGCTGCTGCTGACGTCGGCCGTGCACCACCACCTGGTGCGCGAGAAGACCCGCACCAAGGTTGGTCTCGTCGTGGAATCGGGTGACGCCCGCGAGGTGCACCACATGGCGCTCCTCATCGGCTTCGGTGCAGCGGCCGTCAACCCGTACATGGCGTTCGAGACGGTCGACGAGCTTTTCCGCGGCAACGAACTGCAGGGCCTGAGCCTCGACAAGGCCATCCAGAACTACATCAAGGCCGCGGGCAAGGGTGTGCTCAAGGTGATGTCCAAGATGGGCATCTCGACCCTCGCCTCGTACACCGGTGCGCAGCTGTTCCAGGTGATCGGACTGTCGCAGGATCTGGTGGACGAGTACTTCACGGGCCTGAACTCGAGCCTCGGTGGTATCGGTCTCGACGAGATCGCCGCCGACGTCGCGGTCCGGCACTCCAACGCGTACCTCGACCGTCCCGAAGAGCGCGCGCACCGCGAGCTCGAGGTGGGCGGCGAGTACCAGTGGCGCCGTGAGGGCGAATACCACCTGTTCAACCCGGACACGGTGTTCAAGCTTCAGCACTCCACGCGCACCGGGCAGTACGAGGTGTTCAAGGAGTACACGAAGCTGGTCGACGACCAGTCCGAGCGCCTCGCAGCGCTGCGCGGCCTCTTCGAGTTCAAGAAGGGTGTGCGCGAACCCGTCCCGCTGGACGAGGTCGAGCCGGCCACCGAGATCGTCAAGCGCTTCTCGACCGGTGCGATGAGCTACGGCTCCATCTCCGCCGAGGCGCACGAGACCCTGGCCATCGCCATGAACCGCCTCGGTGGCCGTTCCAACTCCGGTGAGGGCGGCGAGCATCCGTCGCGCTTCGAGCCGGACGAGAACGGTGACTGGCGCCGGTCCGCGATCAAGCAGGTCGCGTCGGGACGCTTCGGCGTCACGTCGCACTACTTGACCAACTGCTCCGATATCCAGATCAAGATGGCGCAGGGAGCCAAGCCCGGTGAGGGCGGCCAGCTGCCGGCGCACAAGGTGTACCCGTGGGTGGCCGAGGTCCGGCACTCCACACCCGGTGTCGGCCTGATCTCGCCGCCCCCGCACCACGACATCTACTCGATCGAGGATCTCGCACAGCTGATCCACGACCTGAAGAACGCGAACCCGCAGGCGCGGGTGCACGTCAAGCTGGTGTCCGAGGTGGGTGTCGGCACGGTCGCCGCGGGTGTCTCGAAGGCGCACGCGGATGTCGTTCTGATCTCCGGCCACGACGGTGGCACCGGTGCCACTCCGCTGACCTCGGTCAAGCACGCCGGCGCTCCGTGGGAGCTCGGCCTGGCCGAGACCCAGCAGACGTTGCTGCTCAACGGCCTGCGCGACCGCATCGTGGTGCAGGTCGACGGACAGCTCAAGACCGGCCGTGACGTCATGGTCGCCGCGCTGCTGGGCGGCGAGGAGTTCGGTTTCGCGACCGCTCCGCTGGTGGTGTCGGGCTGCATCATGATGCGGGTCTGCCACCTCGACACCTGCCCTGTCGGTGTCGCGACGCAGAACCCGGTGCTGCGCAAGCGGTTCAACGGCAAGCCGGAGTTCGTGGAGAACTTCTTCCTCTTCATCGCCGAAGAGGTCCGCGAGCTCATGGCCGAGCTCGGCTTCCGGACGCTCGACGAGGCCGTCGGCCAGGTCGACGTGCTCGACACCACCAAGGCGCTCGAGCACTGGAAGGGCAGCAAGGCCGGCAATCTCGACCTGTCGCCGATCCTGCACCAGGCCGAGTCCGCGTTCATGGATCAGGACCTGTACTGCACGGGTACCCAGGACCACGGCCTCGACAAGGCGCTCGATCAGCAGCTGATCGCCCAGAGCCGCGACGCTCTCGACAAGGGTGCCAAGGTGTCGTTCGAGTCGCCGATCACCAACGTCAACCGGACGGTCGGCACCATGCTGGGCCACGAGGTGACCAAGGCGTACGGCGGTGAGGGCCTGCCCGACAACACGATCGACATCACGTTCACCGGCTCGGCCGGTAACAGCTTCGGTGCTTTCGTGCCCAAGGGTATGACCCTGCGGCTGCATGGCGACGCCAACGACTTCGTCGGCAAGGGTCTGTCGGGTGGACGCATCGTGGTTCGTCCTCCGCTGGAAACCGCGGCCGGGTTCGTCGCCGAGGACAACATCATCGGCGGCAACGTGATCCTGTTCGGCGCGACCAGCGGTGAGGCTTTGCTGCGCGGTGTCGTGGGCGAGCGGTTCGCGGTACGTAACTCCGGTGCCACTGCGGTTGTCGAGGGAGTCGGCGACCACGGCTGCGAGTACATGACGGGCGGCAAGGTCGTCATCCTCGGTGCGACGGGACGCAACTTCGGCGCCGGCATGTCCGGTGGCGTGGCCTACGTCTTCAACCCCGACAAGGCGTTCGAGGCCAACCTCAACACCGAGCTGGTAGACCTCGAGGATCTGACGGGTGACGACTTCACCTGGCTGAAAGCCGCTATCGAGCGTCACCGCGACGAAACCGGTTCGGAGGTTGCCGCGCGCATCCTGTCCGATTGGTCACAGCAGGTCAATCACTTCGCAAAGGTGATGCCCCGCGATTACAAGAAGGTGCTCTTGGCCATCGAGGCCGCGAAAAAGGATGGAAAGAACGTGGACGAGGCAGTAATGGAGGCAGCTCGTGGCTGATCCAAGCGGCTTTCTGAAGCACCCGTCACGCGAACTGCCCGTTCGCCGTCCGGTGCCGTTGCGTCTGCTCGACTGGAACGAGGTGTACGAGGAGTTCCCGAAGGAAAACCTCCGCACCCAGGCGAGCCGGTGCATGGACTGCGGTATTCCGTTCTGCCACAACGGCTGCCCCCTCGGGAACCTGATTCCCGAGTGGAACGACCTGGTGTACCGGGACCGTTGGCACGACGGCATCGAGCGGCTGCACGCCACCAACAACTTCCCGGAATTCACCGGGCGGCTGTGCCCCGCACCCTGTGAGGCGTCGTGTGTCCTGGGCATCAACCAGGATCCGGTCACCATCAAGCAGGTCGAGGTCGAGATCATCGATCACGCATTCGACGAGGGCTGGGTCACGCCGGTTCATCCCACCCGGTCGACGGGCAAGAGGGTGGCCGTCGTCGGTTCCGGTCCTGCGGGTCTGGCTGCAGCGCAGCAGCTGACGCGTGCCGGTCACCTGGTCACCGTGTTCGAGCGTGCCGACCGTATCGGCGGTCTCCTCCGCTACGGCATCCCCGAGTTCAAGATGGAGAAGCGCCACATCGACCGCCGTCTGGATCAGATGGAGGCCGAGGGCACCGTCTTCAAGACGAATGTGAACGTGGGCGTCGACATCTCCGCCGACGAGCTGCGCGAGCAGTTCGACGCCGTGGTGCTGGCGGGCGGTGCCACCGCGGCTCGTGACCTGCCGATTCCCGGGCGCGAACTGGACGGCATCCATCAGGCGATGGAGTACCTGCCCATCGCCAACCGTGTGCAGCTCGGCGACCTCGAAGAGCCCACCATCACCGCCGAGGGCAAGAAAGTTGTCATCATCGGTGGCGGCGACACCGGCGCGGACTGCCTGGGTACCTCACACCGTCAGGGTGCGGTCAGTGTTCACCAGTTCGAGATCATGCCGCGTCCGCCCGAGACCAGGGCCGAGCAAACCCCGTGGCCGACGTACCCGCTGATGTACCGGGTCGCGTCCGCGCACGAGGAAGGCGGCGAGCGCCTGTTCTCCGTAAACACCGAGAAGTTCGTCGGTGTCGACGGCAAGGTGACGGCGCTGCACGCCCACGAGGTCGAGATGAAGTCGGGCCGCTTCGAGAAGGTGGAGGGCTCGGATTTCGAGCTCGAGGCCGATCTCGTGCTGTTGGCCATGGGCTTCGTCGGCCCCGAAAAGCCGGGACTGCTCACCGATCTCGGTGTCGACCTCAACGAGCGCGGCAACGTCGCCCGCTCCGCGAAGTGGGCCACCAACGTCGACGGCGTCTTCGTGGCCGGCGACATGGGACGTGGACAGTCGCTCATCGTGTGGGCCATCGCCGAGGGTCGCTCCGCCGCTGCGGCGGTCGACGCCTACCTCGAGGGTGAGACGGCCCTGCCGTCTCCGGTCGAGACCACCAGCGCACCCCAGCGCTAGTTCAGTTCGTTATCCACCAGCACCCCGGCGTTATATTTTCCGCCGGGGTGCTGGTTTCGGGTGCGCCGGTCGGTTTTGCTCGGTAACGTTCATTTACCGATCGTGCATCTTCAGGTCACGTCGGCCTGGCAGCATCCCGTCTGCAGGTCGACGAAGGGGAGAAGAAGAGTTGAGGGCCATGGCAATGAAACGGGTTATCGCAACATTGACCGCAACGGCTGCAGCGGTGGCCATTCCGGTGGTCTCGGGCGTGGTCGGCACCAGCGCGGTAGCGAACGCAGACCCGTGCCCGAGCCTGTACGTGGTGGCGATTCCGGGAACATGGGAGACGTCCACCAAGGAGAATGTCCGGCCAACCCCCGGCCTGCTGTCGGCGGTCACGAACGGGTTACCGTCCAATATCCGCACCGACTACGTGACCTACGCCGCCACTGCCTTCCCGTGGGAGGGCGATGTGTACGGGCGCTCGAAGGCTCAGGCGGTAGACAACGCCCGCGGGATGCTCGTCAACATGTCTCAGCAATGCGCCGGAACCAAGCTTGCGCTCATCGGCTACAGCCAGGGCGCTGATGCTGCGGGCGATCTCGCGGCCGAGATCGGCACGGGCCTCGGCGCGGTGCCCGCCGACAAGATCGCTGCCGTCGGGCTCGTCTCCGATCCCCGTCGGTCGCCCACCGACGCGCTGGTCGGGCCTCCCGTCGCCGGTGGTGGCGCCGGCGGACCTCGCATCGGCGGTTTCGGCTGGGTCAGCCAGAACACCCGAACCTTCTGCGCATACGGCGACCTGTACTGCTCCACCCCGAAGGAAGACTTCGTGACCCGGCTCGCCGGCTTCCTCGCGCAGACGTCGGACCCGTCGCCGTCGCTGCTCGGCCGGTACCAGGCGGAGGCCGAAGCCATTTGGCGTGACCTCCTCGACGCCGGTGGTGTCCCCACCCTGATGGCTCAGTTGGACGAACAGGCCAACCAGAGGCGGATCGACGAACTCGAGCAGTTCTACAAGTCGCAGGCCCATCAGGATTACACGCGATACGCGGTAGACGGTGCCGGAACGTCAGCCACCAACTGGCTCAGGAACTGGTTGCGCGACGTGGCGTAGGTCGAGTCGGGCGCGGCAGGAGAAGATGATCCGATGACGGACACTCCTGCCGCGCCCGGTTACGACGCTTTCGTCACCGTTCGGTGGTCCGATATGGACGCCTTTCAGCACATCAACCACGCCAGGATGGTCACGTTGCTGGAAGAGGCGAGGATCGACTGGTTGCTCAGTGAGGGCGCCGAGAATTCGTCTCTCATCACCAGTGCGTTCATCGCCGACATCCACGTCAAGTACCGGGCTCAGCTGACGCACTCGGACAGTCCGTTGCGGATCACCATGTGGATCGCGAAGCACCGGGCCGTCGACTTCACCATTGGTTATGAGGTCCGGGGTGCGCGCGCCGGCCGTAGCGATCCGCCCGCCGTCACCGCCACCACCCAGATGGCCGTCGCCGACGTCGATGCGCAGCGGTTGCGGCGTATCACCCCCCTCGAGCGCGAGTACCTCACCCGCTGGTCCCGTGCGTGAAAGTGCAGAGCGCGAGTGTCCGTGGGCGTTCAACGGCGGCGTGACCGTGCGGACGGCAACCTCGCGTGGATCAACCTAAGTCGAAACGCGCACCGAGTCGCATGCTGCCGGGCGCCAGCCGGCTCAACGCGCGGCCGAATTTGGCCTCGGGGGTGACCGGGACGACGGCCCTGTTCGATCTGACGGCTTTCAGGATCTGCGTGGCCACCCGATCGGGGGTGAATCCACGCTTGCGGTAGAACGTGTCGGATCGGGACCGCATCTCTTCTTGTTTCTCGGGGGTGGTCCCGGCGAAATCGGTGTTCTTGACGATGTTGGTGTGGACGATCCCGGGGCAGATGGTGCTGACGCCGATGCCGTGGTCCACCAGTTCGGCGCGGAGGCAATCCGAGAGCATGTAGACGGCGGCTTTGCTGGTGGCGTATGCGGTGAGTCGCTTCTGCGGGGTGAAGGCCGCCGCCGAGGACAGGTTGACGATGTGTCCGCCCGTTCCGCGCTCGATCATTTGCTCCGCGAAGACGCGGCAGCCGTACACGACTCCCCAGAAGTTGACGTCCATCACGCGCTCGAATTCGCTCTGCGGCGTCGCGGTGAAAGTGCCGGAGTAGCCGATTCCCGCATTGTTGACCACGACGTCGGGGGTGCCGTGCTGTGACTGCACCTCCTCGGCGAACCGCCGCACCTCCTCTTCCACCGCCACATTCACCCGGTAGGCATGCGAGCCACCGCCGAAGATCGCGACGGCGCCGCCCCCCTTCATCTGCGCCGAATTGATGATGTCCGCTGTGTGCTGCGCCGATTCGAGGTTGAGGTCACCGACCACGACCACCGCACCCTCGGCGGCGAACGCGAGTGCGGTTTCGCGGCCGATTCCGCTACCGCCACCGGTGACGACGACGAGCATGCCGTCGAGATCACGCAGTCGGCGGTGCTTTCGCGAACCGGTACGCCAACCCTTGACCTCACTGAGAAGACTCATGGGACCATCTTGTCCGAGTACCGTCGATCGTGTGCTGATCTGGTACGTCAGTTATGGGTCGAACATGGCGACGACTCGCCTCGCCTGTTACCTGCGCGGTGGTTGCCCGCCCGGCGGCAACCACTCTCATCCCGGTGCGCGCGACACCACCGAACCGCGCGAATCGATCCCTGTCGTGATCCCCGGCTCAGTGTTCTTCGCGGGGGAGTCGCGCATTTGGGGCGGCGGACGCGCCTTCTACGACCCGGATGCGCCCGGGACGGTCGCGGCCCGCGCCTTCCTCGTGACGCAGGAACAGTTCGAGGACATTCACGCCCAGGAACCGGCCTGTTACGACCGGCTGGTTCCTCTGGGAACTCGCGACGGCATCGTCATGTGCACGTTCACCACCCGCGCCCGGGGTGACGTGGTCACCCGGAACGCGCCCGCCCCCGCCTACCTCGCGACCATTGCTGATGGGCTTCGTGAGGGTCACGGCTGGGACGATCCCCGCGTCGAGGATTATCTGACGCGGCTCCGGGTTTCCTAGCAACCACAAGTGTGCTTACGTGATACGAGCCACATCCGGTGGCCGTCACGAAAGGAAGTCGATGTCCGATCTGCATGTCGTAGCGACCATTCCTGCCAAGCCGGGCTCCGAGGACACGGTGCGCGAGGGCCTGTCCTCCCTCGCGGCGGAGAGCCGCAAGGAGGAGGGCTGCGTTTCGTACGAGTTGTTCGAATCTGCCGCGCAACCCGGGACCTTCGTCACTGTCGAGGTGTGGGCGAACCAGGAGGCCGTCGACGCGCACATGACGTCGCCGCACTTCCAGTCCGCGGTCGCCGTTTTCGGTGAGCATCTCGCTGGCGCTCCCGCAATTCATCCGCTGAAGCCGGTGTCCTAGGGTCCGTTCGGTGACCACACCCCTGACCAGGGTTGTTCCCGAAGGCCGTAGTCGGGGAGGCGTCATCGTCATCCAGGAGGCTTTCGGGATCACACAACACATCGTCGACGTCTGCTCCCGATTCGCCGACGCCGGCTACCACGCCGTGGCGCCCCATCTGTTCCACCGGGCCGGCGACCCGGTGCTCGGCTATGACGACCTGAAAACGGCTATGCCGCTGCTGGGCACGCTCACGTCAGCACAGATCGACGAGGACGTCGATGCCGCCGTCACCGTTCTCTCGGATGCCGGGATCGACGCGAGGAGCACGTCGATCGTCGGCTTCTGCATGGGCGGCACGGTCGCGTTCCACACCGCGGCCCGCCTGAAACTCGGCGCCGCGGTGAGCTTCTACGGTGGCGGCGTCGAGAAGGGACGGTTCGGCTACCCCTCGCAAATCGACGCCGCGGAACGGCTGTCGACTCCCTGGCTGGGGCTGTTCGGTGATCGTGACACAGGGATCCCGTCCGAGCAGGTCGAGGAGTTGCGGAACGCGCTGTCGCAGGTACCGGTGGACACCGAGATCGTGCGGTACCCCGACGCCGGGCACGGATTCAACTGCAACGACCGCCCGGCCGTCTACAACGAGGCGGCCGCCCGGGACGCCTGGTCACGGACGGTCGACTGGCTCGGCACCCACCTGCAGGTCAGCAGCGGCGGAATCGGCTGACCGTGGCCCCGCTCGGGTATCCCTTCCGGTCGGCGAGCTCGAAGGCCGTCGGTTCGAAGTCGGTGTCGAACATGGGCGTTCCGCGACCGGCCACCACGGGGTATTGCTTGATCACCAGCTCGTCGATCTCCGGAAGCAGAGCGCCCGCAAGCTTTCCGCCTCCAGCGAGCCAGACACCGAGAGTGCTGTCCTCGGCCTTGAGCTGCCGGACCTTCGCGAGCGGGTCGGTAATCACTTCGACGGCGGGGTCGGTACTGGCGCCGAGCGTGCGTGAGACGACGTACTGGCGCAGGTGCGCGTACGGACTGGTGATTCCGGCTGCGAGCGCCGGCTCGTACGTCGAGCGGCCCTGGATCACGGTGTCGAAATGCTTGTTGGCCCCGTCGACTGCGAACTGCTCCCGTAGGTGCGTCGGAATCGTTTCCGGGTAGTCCTGCGCCATGAAACCGATGATGTCGTCGAGCATCGGAAAGAAGCCGACATCGCCGTCCGGGGCGGCGATGAAACCGTCGATGGTAATGCCGACGAAGTAGGTGAGTGCGCGCATCATGTCCTTACTGTGGTAGCCGTCGAAGGGTGGTCAGATGGCAGTTCCGAACATCCCTGCCCGGATCCGTTGTGTCGTCGAGCGGTTGAGGGTGGATCCGTCCGATCGGATCCTAGAGGTGGGCTGCGGACCAGGCGTGGCAGTTTCTCTCGTGGCCGACAAACTTCTCGACGGGCGGATCACGGCAATCGACCGGTCCGCCACCGCGATAGCACGAGCTCAGCAGCGTAACGACGTCCTGTCGGCGCGCGGCAGAGTAGAACTTCAGAAAACCGACCTGGCCGGGTTCCGCTGCGCCGCTGCGTCATTCGACAAGGCCTTCGCTGTCAACGTGAATGCCTTCTGGACACACGACGCGACCGAAGAGGTCCGGATTCTGTGGGAGGCCCTGCGCCCCGGCGGCATCCTGCACCTCGTCTACGACGGCACCGAAACGGTGCACGACGACGCGAAGTCGCAACGCATCGTGAACGCTGTGACCCAGGTTTTGCGGCGAAAGGGGTTCGAGGTGAGTGCAGACACGGGAAACCCGCTGTGCATCACCGGGAAGAGGCCGGCCTGACCTGCGAACACCCCTCTACCTCAGCGCGGCTCGTGACCGAACCGTTATAGTCGGTCTCATGACTTCGGTTCTGGGTGTGTCGGTCGGTGCCAGCGCTGTGCGCGTTGCGTGCCGTGACGCAGCCGACTCGGTTGACGCGACCGGGCCGATCTTCCGCTCGACGGCGGTATCCGCAACCCTCGAACGGCCCGAGGACGTGGCTGCCGAATCCATCGGAACTGCCCTGGGAGACGGCGAAGACTTGGGCGAGGTACAGGCCATTGGCGTGGCCTACCAGGACGAGGCCCAGGCTGATGCGGTCGAGGCCGCCTTGGCCCGCGAACACATCGGCAACGTCCATCTCGTGCCTGAAGTGACCGCCGCACTCGAGATGCTCGAGGTGTCGGGTGACCTCGGAAACCATTCGACGCTGGTGTTCTACGACCTCGGCAGTTCCGGACTCACCGTTACTGTCGTCGAGCGCTCCACCGGGACGGTCCTCGACAGTGCCCGCACGGACGAGATCAGCGGTGACCTCGTCGACCGCTTGATTCGCGACCAGCAACTCGAACTGCAGAAGATCGCGCAGCCCGCCGACGAAGCTGCCGCACTCGAACTCGACGCCCGGTGTCGCCTCGCGAAGGAGCAGCTCTCCAGCACAGGCGCGGTGTGCGTGCCTGGTGACGGGGGGCTGCTGCTGCTGTCGCAGGACACCTTCGAATCGCTCATCCAGGGACCGGTCGAGACTTCCGCTCGGATCACTCGCGATGTGATCCACCGGTCCGGGCGTCTGCCTGACGCCGCGGTCCTCATCGGTGGTGGCGCGTACATTCCGCTCGTTACCTCGGTGATGGAGTCGTGGCTGAAAATGCCGGTGATCGTCCCGGAGCAGCCGGAACTGGTGGCGGCTGAAGGTGCCGCCCTGTTGGCCCAGCAGGCACCTGCCGAGGTGGTCGCAGTGCCCGAGCCCCCGAAATCCCGCCGCCGCGGTGCCGTCCTCGCCGGTGGGGCCCTCGCCGCGGTAGCGGCCCTCGGACTCGTCCTCGGGGTGGGTGGCGACGTCTTGGAGGGGTCGGAGAAGGACCCGCAGCCGGACCCGACCGAGCCGGAAGCTCCAGCCCCAGTCATCGAGAACGCGGCACCATCCGCAACGACGTCGGCCACGGCCGCCGACCTTCCGTCGCCCGTGCCGCCGCAGGTGGATACCGAAGCGGCGGCGCCTACGGCGGGCGTGGCCCGAACCGAGGCCTACACCCCGTATGTGCAGCCCCCGACCGCCGCACAGCCCGACAGCGGGACGCAAACCGATGTGAGCAGGAACGAGCCGGCGCCGGCCCCGTCCCCACCGCCGCTCATCCCCGGCCTACCGCAGTTTCAGCTGCCTGTTCTCCCGCCGCCGGCCCCGCTGCCCGAGCTACCGCGAATTCCGGGTCTCTAGTCGCCGAAACGCCCGGTGGCCGAGCCTCACACGTCGCAACTAACGCCGCAGCATGTCCCGGACGTGGCCGGTCTCGTTTACCGAGGCCACCCGTCGCTCGCCGCTGCGCGAGATGAGAACGCGGGTGACCGAGACGTACTCGATGGGGAACACGAGAGGGCGGTCCAGGCCCAGCAGTTCCTGTAGGTAGACGTTGATGACGCCGCCGTGGGCGAATATCGCGACGGTGTCGCGGTGGTCGGACTCCTGGACGACCCGGCCGAGCGCATCGAACACCCGCGTGCGGAAGGCGTCGGCGTCGATCCCCGCGGGAAGTTGGCCCGCCCGGATGCGTGCGTACGCTTCGGGCGCCCGTGCCTCGGCTTCGTGGAACGGGATGTAGTGGTCGAGGTCGTAGTCGTACTCGGCCAGTCCCTGGTCCCGCGTAACAGGGAGGTTGAGTGCCTCGGCGAGTGGCGCGGCCGTCTCCAGGGCGCGGCGCTGCGGGCTGCTCACGATACGGGCAATGCGGTAGGGACCCAACGCGGCAGGCAGGCGCTTGGCCTGGGCCTGGCCGTCCTCGGTCAAGGCAGGATCGGCTCGTCCCTCGGACGTGGTCACGAGCTCCGGTAGCGCATGTCGGATCAATAGCAGTTGCACGACGATCAGCTTGCCAGTTCCCGGATCAGTGCCGCGACCTGGCCCGGTTGATCGATCATGGCGTGGTGACGGGCGGGTTGCACGACGCGGAAGGCGGCGCCGAGACGCTCGGCGAACTGTCGTTGGCGCCGAACCCAGTCCCACCCCCACGGGGTCCAATGACCGGTGTGTGCGGCGGCCACGAGTATGGGGACGGGCATCGTGACGGCGGCGCGTAGGGCGGCAATTTCCTCGGCGAGGGCCGGATACGACGCGTTCTCGACCACCGACGACTCCAGATATGCGGGCTTGCGGTAGATCCGGGCCACCCACTGCCGAGTCTCGGACGTTATTCCACCCGGTGGCGTCGACTGGTTCAGCACGGCTCGAACGGTCGGGCCCAGCAGTCGCTGCAGCCCGAGCCGGCTCGACGCGCGGGCCACCCGCCGGCCGGCCGCCACCCGCCAACGGGTCGGAATGACGCGGTGGGGTCGCAGAGTGATGGTCGCGTCGAGCAGCATCACACGACCCGTCCGCTGGGGATACAGCCGAGCGAAGGCCTCGGCGTAGATGCCGCCGAGCGAGTGCCCCACCACGACGGCCGGTGCAGTGCAGCCGAGCGCGTCGAGTACCGCGACGATCCTCTCCGCTTCACCGTGGGCCGTGGGTGGTGTGGCGGAGGCGGGGCTGAGCCCGTAGCCGGGTCGATCGATCCGCACGACGAGGCAAGAATCGGAAAGCAGTGCGGCGACGTCATCCCAGTCGAACCAATTGCCACCGAGACCGCCGTAGAGCACGACGGGGAGCCCGGCGCCATCGACGACGACGTGCACTCCCGCGACCATTTCCCCAGGACGTTTCACGTGGAACCATCATTTTCGCCGGTGACGTAAACCACGCTGAGTGATACGAAGATCAGCCACCCGCTGAAAGCGAGCAGCTGCACACGCTGGCCCAGTCCCAGCCACACGTCGTGCTCGTCGCGAATCGCGGCAGCTGCCAAAGTCCAGGCGGTGCCCACGACGACCACCGCCGACACTGCCGTCCCGGTCAGCGTCAACCAGCGCGGCCAGCCGTAGAGACAGGCCGCCAGCGCGAAAGCGAGCGCTGACACCACACCGCCCGTCGACGCAGACGTACTGGTGACGGCATGCAGTTCATGCGACAGCGGCAACTGACCCGAATCCTCGCGGGCAGCGCAGAGGGTATCCGAGGTGACCGCACAGCTCATCGGCATCCGCGAATCGAGGGCAGTGGCGGCCCCGAATACGCACAACGCGAACCACCCGATCGCGGTCGCCCACCCTTGCGAGTACCGCCACAATCCGAGGACGCCCGCCACCGCGACGGTGCAACCCGCCACAAGGTCGCCCGTACGGAACAGGGCGCCGTGACGTTGGTCGGTGGCCGCGAGTTCGCTCGCGAAACCACGCAACGGGTCGATCCCGGTGTCCACGACGAACTCCAGCAGCCACGACGAGTAGGCCACCGCTCCGACGATCAACAGGGCGGCCACAGCAACGCGGCCACGGGAGGTCACTGCTTCGGCTTGGCCAACGGAAAGGCGAGGGTCTCCCGGATACTGCCGCCGGTGATCAGCATGACCACGCGGTCGACGCCTACGCCGAGTCCGCCGGTCGGGGGCATGGCGTGTTCGAGCGACTGCAGGAAGTCTTCGTCGAGTTCCATCGCCTCCTCGTCCCCGCCGGCGGCGAGCATCGACTGCTCGGTGAGGCGGTTCCGCTGGTCGACCGGATCGGTGAGTTCGCTGTACGCGGTACCGAGTTCGACGCCCCACGCCACCAGGTCCCACTTGGCCGCGACTCCGGGAATGGTGGGATGTGGGCGCGTGAGCGGCGACATCGACGTCGGGAAGTTGGTGTAGAAGGTGGGGAACTCGGTGTAGTCCTCCACCAGGTGCTCGTACATCTCCTGGGCCACGGCCCCGGCGTCCCACGTCGACTGGTACGGAATGTCGTGATCGTCGCACAGCCGTTGCAGATCCACGAGCGGTGTCTCGGGCGAAACGTCTACCCCGAGTTTCTCGGCCACGGCCTGATGCATCGTCTTCACGGGCCATTCCCCGGAGATGTCGATCTCCACCATGGTGCCGTCGGGTCCCGGGCGCATGATGACTTCCCGTCCGTGGGCCGCGATCGCCGCCGTTTGGATGAGCTGGCGGCACAGCACCATCATCTTTTCGTAGTCGCTGTGCGCCTCGTAGGCCTCGAGGATGGTGAATTCGGGATTGTGCTTGAAGTCGACACCCTCGTTGCGGAAGACCCGGCCGATCTCGAAGACCTTCTCCATCCCGGCGACGCAGAGCCGCTTGAGGTAGAGCTCCGGGGCGATCCGCAGGTACAGGTCCAGGTTGTAGGCGTTGATGTGCGTGAGGAAGGGCGCCGCGTTGGCGCCGCCGTGTACCTGCTGCAGGATCGGTGTCTCCACCTCCAGGAAGCCGCGCTCACCCAGCGAATCACGCAACGACTTCACGACGGCGCTGCGGGCCTCGAGAAGCCGCCGAGCGTCGGTGTTGATCATCAGGTCCACGTATCGCTGGCGCACCCGGGTTTCCGGGTCCGACAGACCTTTCCACTTGTCGGGAAGCGGGTGCAGGCATTTACCGGTCATCCGCCATTCGTTCGCCAGTAGCGACAGCGCTCCCCGGCGGCTGTAGCCGATGACACCGGCAACCTCGACGAGGTCGCCGAGGTCGAATTCGGCGGCGAACGCCCGGATGCGTTCGGTCCCCACCCGGGCTTCGTCGACGAGGACCTGGATGTCTCCGGACCAGTCCCGGACCGACGCGAACACCACACCGCCGTAGTCCCGCAGGCGGAGTACGCGACCGGCGATGCGGACGGTCGTTCCTTCGGGGGATTCCGCCGCGGCGGCCACCGTATGCGTGGGCGGATACGCGACCGGGTAGGGGTCGATGCCCTCCTGCGCGAGTGTCGCCAACTTGTCGAGCCGGACCCGAACCTGTTCGGGGCGTTTCGGTCCCAGACTCGCCGCCGGACTACCGTCTCCGGGGGCGCTGCCGTCCGCGTGCAACCCCTCGGCGGCGACCAGACCTGCGGGCACGGCCGCGTGAGTTCCGGTGTGCTTGACGGCGTCTCCCGCTGTCGAACGCCCGAATCTCGGCAAGGTGACGAAGCCCTCGGCGATCGCCGACGCGAATCCGACGCGCAGCAATTCCCGGTTGTCCTCGAAGCACAGGTAGCGCGGGACCCATTCGGGTTGGTACTTCACGTTGGAACGGTAGAGGGCCTCGAGCTGCCACCACCGCGAGAAGAAGACGAGGATCGACCGCCAGATCCGCAGGATCGGCCCGGCACCGATGCGTGATCCCTCCTCGAACACCGACCGGAACACGGCGAAGTTCAGGGACACCTTGGTGATGCCGAATTGGTCGGAGTTGGTGGCCAGTTCGGTCACCATCAACTCCACGACTCCGTTGGGAGAGGTGGGTTTGCGACGCATCAGGTCGAGCGAGACTCCGGTCGCACCCCACGGTACGAGGGAAAGGATCCCGACGATGTCGTCGTCCGCATCGATGGCCTGCACCAGAAGGCAGTCACCGTCGAGGCGGTCACCGAGCCGTCCGAGGGCCATGGAGAAGCCGCGTTCGGTTTCGGTGTCGCGCCAGGCGTCGGCGAGCCGGATCGTTTCGGCCATCTCCTCGACGGGAACGTCTCGGTGCCTGCGAATCCGCACCGTGACGCCTTGGCGCCGCACGCGGGTGACGGCCTGGCGCACCTGCCGCATGTCGCGCCCGCTGAGATTGAACTCGCGGGTGCGGAGAATGGCCTCGTCGCCGAGTTGCAGCACGGTGAGACCGGCCTTGGCGTAGGCGGTCGCGCCGGTTTCGCCGGCTCCCATGACGGCGGTGGCCCACCCGTATCGGGACGCGAGCGCCTGCCACGCCTCGATCGCATGGGGCCAGGCCTCGGGGTCACCGATGGGGTCGCCGCTGGCGAGACAGACACCGATTTCCACCCGATAGGTGATCGCCGCTTTGCCGCTGGGAGCGAACACCACCGCCTTGTCGCGGCGTGTGGCGAAGTAGCCGAGCGAGTCGTCGGCACCGTACTGCAACAAGAGGCCGCGCAGCGCCGACTCGTCGTTTCCGGTGAGTGCGTTGTGGGAGCGCTGGGCGCGGAACAAGGTCACCACGGCGGCCAGCAGGGCGGCAGCCCCGAACAAGCCGAGAAGGGTGTTGACGAAACCGTGTGGCCTGCCGGTGAATTGTTCGTTGTCGACGGCGGCGAGCGCGGTCACCCGGTTGAGGGACCACAGGAAGCGTTCCCCGGGTGGGAGGGTGCCGGGGAAGAGTTCGACCAGCCCCCACCCGACGAGTGTGCCCACGGTGAGGCCGATGAGCAGCACGCCGAGGGCTTTCCACCCGGCGCCGCGGCGGACGCGGGTGTAGAACTCCGAACGGGCAGCGACCAGAATCCCGATCACTGCGAGTTGCACGGCGGCCGCGACTCCGGCGTTCCAATTGCGGTCGGTGATCGCGACCACGATGTTCGCCACCATGAACAGTCCCAGGTACACGGTGAGCAACCACCAGGCGATACGTTTGCGGCTGGCGAGCGCGGCGGCGAGCAAACCCACCACCAGGGCCCAGGACAGGCTCGTGTCGGGAGCATCGAAGTAGTAGCTGTCGACGTACTCGCGCGGCACGTGCACGTAGTAGCGCAATACCGGCGACAGACTCCACAGGAACACCAGCACCGAGAAGACACCCAGAATCAGTCCCGCGACGTGCGGAACCTGATGCAGGCGGCGGTTCGCGGAACCCGGGGCGGGACGGGCCCGCGGTGGGGCGGGGACAACCTCGGACGTGGTCTCGGTGCTAGCTGACATCGAGCGTTCCTTCCCGGCACGAGATGCGTACTGATCACTGCGGACAGGTGTGCTGTGTCCTAGTGTGATGCGTCGGACCGCTGTTCGTGGTGAAGAGGGAAGATAGAGGCATGTCCGACATTCACGAAGCCGTGCCGATCCGCGACGAATCCATTCGTCTCGGCCAGTTCCTCAAGCTCGCCAACCTCATCGAGTCGGGGGCCGAGGCCAAAGAGGTGATCGCTGACGGTCTGGTGTCGGTGAACGGTGAAGTCGAGGTCCGCCGCGGGCGGCAGCTTCGCGACGGTGACGTCGTCGAGATCGGGGGGATGACGGCGCAGGTGAGTTCTCAGGCCTGACGCCGGGCGGTGTCGGCCGCGAACCGCTGCAGGAACGTCGCTTCGGCGACGGCGAGTTTCTCGATCTCGCCGGGATCGACGCTCTCGTCGGGCGCGTGGATTCGGCTGCGCGGTTCCTCCACCCCGATCAGAGCGATCTCGGCGTTCGGGATCATGTCGGCCAAGACGTTGCACAACGGAATCGAGCCGCCTTGCCCGACGGATCCCATCGGCTTGCCGAAGGCCTCTTCCATCGCCTTGCCGAGGGCGGCGTAGCCGGGGCCGTCGGTCGTTGCCCGGAACGGCGAGCCCACCGCTTCTCGGTCCACCGTCACTCGCGCACCCCACGGCGCGGCGTTCTCGAGGTGCTTGACCAGGGCGTCCTGCGCCTCGAGGGGGTCCATTCCGGGCGGCACCCGCAGGTTCAGCCGGGCCGATGCCCGGGGCGCGACGGCTGCGGCCGATCCGACCACCGGTGGACAGTCGATGCCGAGCACAGTCAGCGCGGGTCTCGCCCACACCGCGTCGGCGACCGAGCCCGTACCGGCGAGGCCGACCCCGTCCAAGACGCCGGCGTCCGCGCGGAACTGCTCGGCGGGGTAGTCGACCCCTGTCCAGGTCTGGTCCGATGCGAGGCCGTCGACCACCGTGTTCCCGTCCCGGTCGCGCAGCGTCGACAGCATCTGGACGAGGGCCGCCACCGCGTCGGGGGCGGGACCGCCGAACATCCCCGAATGGACTTCACCGGCCAGGGTTTCCACGTGCACGACGATGTTAGCGATTCCGCGCAGGGTGGTGGTGACGGTGGGATTGCCGGCTTCGGAGTTGCCGGTGTCGCCGATGAGGATCATGTCGGCCTCGAACAACTCCGGCCGCGCTTGGACGAGATTCTCCAGCCCGCCGGTACCCATTTCCTCGGAACCTTCGGCGACGATGCGGATCCCGACCGGGAAGGGGGTGCCGAGTGCCCGCAGCGCCAGGAGGTGCATGACGAGGTTGCCCTTGCAGTCCGCAGCGCCGCGCCCGTACCAGCGGCCGTCACGTTCGGTCAGTGTGAACGGCTCGCTGTGCCACAGTGTCTCGTCGCCGGGAGGCTGAACATCGTAGTGGCAGTACAGCAGGACGGTCGGGGCGCCCGGAGGGGCCGGCTCGTGGCCCACCACGGCGAGGGATCCATCGGACGTCTCCAGGAGATCGACGGACCCCACCCCGGCCCCGAGAAACGCGTCCCTCACCCATTCGGCCGCGCGGCGGCACTCCTCAGGCGGGAATTGCCGTGGATCCGCCACCGAACGCAGGGCGACGAGCGCCGCGAGTTCGTTCCGGGCCGTGGGCATCAGCTCCGCGACCTTGGTACGAATGTCGTCCGACATCAACGCCTCCTCGGGGATGGGTCTCTACGTCAGGGCCGGTCACTCGCGCGACCAGCGGCCGGTCAGCGAACGACGACACCGTCCTGATCGCTGTACACGGTCTCGCCGGGGTTGAACGTCACTCCGCCGATTTCGAGGGGAACGTTCTTCTCGCCGGACCCGGTCTGAGTGCTCTTGCGGGGATTAGTGCCCAGCGCCTTCACGCCGATGTCGAGGGTCTTCAGGATCGCCGAGTCGCGAACCGCACCGTTGACGATCACCCCGGCCCAGCCGTTGTCGACGCCGCGGCCGGCGATGATGTCTCCGACCAGTGCCGTATGGATGCTGGCGCCGCCGTCGACGACCAGCACTCCACCGTTGCCCGGCTCGCTCAGCGTCTGCTTGACCAGCAGGTTGTCCTGGAAGCACTTGATCGTGGTGATCGGTCCGGAGAACACGTCGCGCCCACCGAACTGGAGGAACTGCGTGTCGCAGCTCCGGATGTCGGGGCCGATCTCGTCTGCCAGGTCTGCGGTTGCCACGGGTTCAGTCATAGGCGTCAGGATAGTGGGACGACTCTGCGGCGAGCGCGTGCCGTGACCCTTGCCGTGACAGGGACCACCGGGCTCCCTCGCCGCAGCCCTTGGCGCAGTACCGCAACAGCTACACTTGACGCGTCCTGGCATAGCGAGCGGTAGATAGGTCATCATGGTCAGCTCATCCAAGGGTTCGACGCCCACCGTGGTCGGCAATGCAGCAGACTGGCGCCGCCTCGAACCCACGAAGTTGACGCCGATCCTCAGCGCCTCCCTCGACGCATTCTACGAACACGGCTTCCACGGCACCTCGGTACGCGACATCGCCCGCCGAGTCGGTGTCACGGTACCCGCTCTCTACTACCACCACGAAAACAAGGAAGCCGTTCTCCTCGCTCTCCTGGAGCTTTCCACCAGCGACGTTCTGGAACGGGCGCACGCGGCGAGTGCCGACGGCGGCGACGATCCCGTTCAGCGACTCGCCAATGTCATCGAGGCAATCGTCCTGCGGATGACCATGCGATCCCGTCTGGCGGCGCTCGAGAGCGAGGTGCGCTACCTCAGCCCGGAGAACCGGCAGCGGTACAGCACGGTCCGCAAGGGTGTCGAAGAACTGGTCCTCGAGATCGTCAAGGAAGGGAAGAAGCGGGAGCTCTTCGACGTCGCCGATGCCGCGGAGACCACGCGGGCGCTGCTCGGGATGTGCCAGTCGATCCCGCGGTGGTACCACGCCGAAGGCAAGCTGACCCCGGACGCCGTGGCCCGCAAGTATGTAGAGATCGCCATGAAGACCGTCGGGTCCACGGTGGCCCCCGCCAAACCGAAGCGCAGGCGCACCGCCGACGTGTGACCGGCGGTGCCCCTGGCTTCGGCCCTATCCGGTCTACGAACCCAGACTCGGTCCCTCGACGACGTCGAATTCCGTTGTGGTGGTGGCTGGCTCGTCGGCGTTGGGAGGGTCGTAGGTGAACTCGGCGACGTATCTGCCGGCCTCATGGACGCGGGTTGCGACCGTGGCGCCACCGAGCGTGAGGGGAAGAGTCCGAGTCGTCACGTCACCGTCTGGTTCCGTGAGTTCGAGAAGGACCGGTGTGGTGCCGTCTTCGCCCGTCGGTGTCGGCATCACGAGTACGCCGAGCGTCACGAGGTTGTTGGCGTAAACGGTACCGATCGGGGGCAGAACGTTGATCTGGTATGCGGTGGCTGCGGTTGCTGTGGGAGCCAGCCCCACCGAGGCCGCACCGGCCAACGCGGCAATGGTCATGGTCGCTCGCGAGAAGTTCATGCACGATCCCTTCCTGTCGACGGCGTCTACGACGAGTCGACGGAGGACATGCTGGGCTCCGCGAATCTCGTTCGTGGTGACAGCCGTTCATTCGTGGGCGGCCGGGGTCGGCCGGCGTCTGACGTCGAGTGGCTCAGACCGCAGTCACGTTACGGCAGGGAAGGGGTGAGTCAATGGATCTTCACCGCGTGTTCGAGAACAGTTCGACCGCAGGAGTTTCCGGACCACCGCACCCGAAAACTCTTGAAGGTGAGGCGGTATCCGCGCTCCCCATACCCGGAGTGCGCTGCGCAGGGGGCGTTGCGGGGAAGGTGTCCGTTTTCGCGACCTTGTACCGGGTGGCGGCCGCGGTCCACGGCCGCCACCCGTGAGTACTTCTCAACAACGGGCGGTTGAGAAGTACTCACAAGCTATTTGAGCTCGGCGAGGACGGTGCCCTGGGTGATGGCGGCGCCGGGTTCGACGGTCAGGCCGGTGACGATGCCGGCTTTGTGGGCGTTGACCGGGTTTTCCATTTTCATGGCCTCGAGGACGGCGATGAGGTCGCCCTCGGCGACTTCCTGGCCTTCCTCGACGGCGACCTTGACGACGGT
>NZ_JAWLSG010000013.1:0-122082 GCF_033142305.1 Rhodococcus sp. IEGM 27
CCGGGCGGTCCACCGGCCGTCCTCCTCGATCCGTTTCTTGTGCCGGTAGGCGGTGGCGCGGGAGATCCCGTGGTCGGTGCACCAGCGGGCGAAGTTCCCGTCGAACATGTCGGCGCCGGTGGTCTGGGAGACCACCAGCAGGGCGTGTAGCAGTTCCATGACGGCTTCCGTTCCGGTCATGAACCAAGTCCACGACCAGTCAGGTGCCTCACACCTCAATCGACAGCAGCGTGTCTCACATCTGGGTGGACATCATCTGTCTCACATGTCCCCAGACTCAACAAACCCCTCGCGGTTAAGAAGTACTCACAGGGGGACTTTCCTAAGAGAGTGTTAGGAACCCCCGCGGACCCTTCCGAATGTCTGTGACCTGCCCCACTGTGGTGGGAACGGAGAGATTCAGGACATCGGAAGGAGTCCGCGTGAGCACCACACAGACTGGTGAGCGCCGAGTGATCGGCAACGTCTTGAAAGGTTCGGTCGGCAATCTGATCGAGTGGTATGACTGGTACGTCTACGCGGCGTTCAGTGTGTACTTCGCGAAGGAGTTCTTCCCCGAGGGCGACACCACGGCCCAGTTGCTCTCGACAGCAGCTGTTTTCGCAGTCGGCTTCCTGATGCGGCCGATCGGCGGCTGGGTCATGGGGCGGTACGCCGACCGGCACGGCCGCCGCTCGGCGCTCACCTTGTCGGTGACCGTGATGGCGGCGGGCTCGCTCGTCATCGCACTCACGCCGTCGTACGACAGCGTCGGACTGGTGGCTCCGGTGCTCCTCGTGCTCGCCCGCATGCTCCAGGGATTGTCGGTCGGCGGTGAATACGCCACCAGCGCAACCTACCTCGCCGAGGTCGCCTCACCGGGTCGGCGCGGGTTCTATTCGAGCTTCCAGTACGTCACCCTCGTCGCCGGACAGCTGTTCGCGCTGGGTGTGCAGATCGTCCTGCAACTGCTGTTGCCTGCCGAGGCCATGCAGTCGTGGGGCTGGCGAATTCCGTTCGTCATCGGTGCGGCAGGTGCCGTCGCGGTGATGTGGCTGCGTCGCACGATGGACGAGTCCGAGGCTTTCACCGACGAGGTGGAGTCGAAGCGTGACACAGACACCACGGACGACGGGCCGAAGGAAGGTTCGCTCCGGATGCTGCTGCAGTATCCACGCGAGTGCCTGCTGGTCTGTGCCCTCACACTCGGTGGGTGTGTGGCGTTCTACACGTACACCACGTACATGCAGAAGTTCATGATCAACACCTCCGGTATCTCCAAGGACACGGTCGCATGGATCAACTTTGCGGCCCTGTTGGTCTTCATCGTGTTGCAGCCGCTCGGCGGAGCCCTGTCGGACCGCATCGGCCGCCGCAAGCTGCTCATCTTCTTCGGTGTCGGTGGAACCCTGCTGACGGTTCCGCTCATGACCGTGCTGGGAAACACGTCGAATCCGCTGGTTGCCTTCGGGCTGATGATGCTGGGTCTCACCGTCGTCACCGGATACACGTCGGTCAACGCGATCGTGAAGACCGAGCTGTTCCCGACCAAAGTCCGCGCGCTCGGAGTCGGACTGCCGTACGCCCTCACGCTGGCGATTTTCGGCGGCACGGTCGAGACCGTCGCCCTCGCCCTGAAACGGGCCGGTCACGAATCGCTCTTCTTCTACTATGTGACCGGATGCATCGCGATCTCGCTCGTCGTCTACGTCTTCATGCGGGAGACGTCGGAAGGTTCGCCGCTCGACCGGGCGAGCAGCCGGGCCGACAGCCCGGACGACGATGTCGAGCTGGTCCACTCGCGGGGCTGATCGAAGGGAACGGACAGTGCAGATCGCGGTGGTCGAGGACGACGACGGAGTCGGCGACGCACTCGTGGAGGCGCTGGCGAACCACGGCCACGACACGGTGCGCATGCGACGCGGGTCCGACCTCCTCCTCGGCCATCGCGGTATGGACGCGGTGATCCTCGATCTCGGTCTCCCCGATGCGGACGGCCTGCAGGTGCTTCGGCAGCTGCGGGCCGTCAGCGACGTTCCGGTCGTCATCCTCACCGCCCGCGACGACGAGCGTTCGGTGGTCCGCGGGTTGCGCGGCGGAGCGGACGACTACCTCGTCAAGCCGGCGCGTCTCGCGGAGTTGCTGGCCAGGCTCGACGTGGTGACCCAGCGCCGCCGAGCCGCAGAACGGCCGGCCTCGCAGCAGATCACCGAAGGCGACGTAGTGGTCGACCTGGCGGCACGCGAAGTGGAGGTCGCAGGCGAACCGATCGCGCTGACGACCAAAGAGTTCGAGCTTCTCGAGGTGCTCGTCACCCGGCCCGGCGCCGCCGTGAGCCGCCAGCAGCTGATGGACGCCGTGTGGGGCGACGCCTATGTGGCGATCTCACGCACCCTCGACGTGCACATGACCGGACTGCGAGCGAAACTGGCTCGGCCCGGCCTCATTTCGACTATCCGCGGGTACGGTTACCGCTGGGGTACCTGACGTGCGGCGACGGGTCCTCGCCGTCCTGCTGGTGTTCGCGACCCTCGCGGTGGTGGCGTTCGCGGTTCCCCTCGCTCTGGCCACCGGTGCCGGGAGAACGCAGGCCCTCCGGTTGAGCCGGGAAGCGGATGCGACACACTTCGCCAGCCTCGCCGGACAGACGCAGGCCACCGGCAGCGCTGCGTTGTTGCGGGAGGAGGTGGCGCGCTACCACGAGTTGTACGGCGAGGGAGTTCTCATCGTGGACGCTCGGGGTGGTGTCCGCGCCGGAGCGGGGCTGTCGCCGGCCGACCCGGGCGTGGGCGAGGCGATCACAGCCGGACTCCGAAATCAGAAGCAGGGCATCGGCGGTTCGCTGGCACCGTGGTCGGCGGACCGTGTCCTCTCGGCTGTCCCCGTCGGCACCGGAGCGCAGGTCGACGGCGCCGTCGTCCTCGAGGTGTCCACCCGAGCGGCGCGCGAGTCGATCCGGACGTCGTGGCTGGTGATCACCGCCGGGGCGCTCGCGGCGCTGGTGGCGGTGACCGCTGTGGCCATCGCGCTGTCGCGCTGGACCGTTCGTCCACTCGGCGCACTGACCGCCCGCGTCGGTGCCCTCGCGGACACAGTCCCGTCGCCGAAGCCGTGGACCCGTCGCGCTGCCGCCAACTCGGGGGGCCGCTACACCGGACCGCCGGAGGTGCAGGAACTCGCCCGGGCCTTCGACACCATGGCGGGTGCCGTTCAGGCTTCCGCCCACGCGCAGCGCCGACTCATCGCCGATACCGCGCATCAACTTCGGAACCCCCTGGCGGCATTGCATATTCGATTGGATTCCCTCGCCCCGCACATCCGCGAGGCGGGGGCGGAAACCTATCGCCGGACGACTATGGAAGTGGACCGCCTCGGCGGAATCCTCGACGGACTGCTGGCATTGGCAGTCGCCGAGTCACCCGCCGAGAACCCACACGGCGGCTGCGACGTCGGCGCAGTGGTCGCCGACCGGCTCGACGCGTGGGCGGAGGCGCTGGCGGAGTCGGGGATGGTCGCGACATCGGACGGTCCCGACGAACCCTTGTTCGCCGACTTCCGGTCCAGCCAGCTCGCTCAGATCCTCGACGTGCTGCTCAGCAACGCGCACACCTACGCGGGTTCCGGGTCGACGGTGCGAATCGACACGCGGAAGACGGAGTCCGGCATCCGTATCCGGGTGAGCGATGACGGCGTCGGGGTGTCCGAAGACGAGGTCGACAAGTTGTGCTCGCGCTTCTTTCGCGGGTCCGGATCCGGCGGGCCGGGCACCGGGCTGGGGTTGTCCATCGCCACCGCTCTCGCTGACAACGGTGGTGGTTCCCTCACGGTGGCGTCCGTGCAGCCGCACGGTCTCGAGGTAACCGTGACGCTGCCGGAATCGCCCGACGGCCCCGGGGAGGCGATGTGATCTCCCGGCGCGAACTGTTCCGCGCTCTCGCGGCCGCCTCAGTGGCCGCGGTGGCCGGCTCGGGCGTCGCCTGTTCCGGTGGCAGCCGTGAACAGCTGCGACTCGCCGCCGGTGAGGAAGGTGGATTCTTCTGGGAGTTCGCACAGCTGACCGCTGCTGCCGCGGCACGTGCCGACCTGGGTGTGACGATCGTCCCGCTGCGGACTGCCGGGTCCGTCGACAACCTCGCGGCGCTGGGGTCCGGGGAAGCAGAAGCTCGCCCTGAGCCTCGCCGACGCCGCGGTGACGGCCATGGACACTGCCGCGGTGACGGCCATGGACACTGCCGCGGTGTCGGCCAGAGATGCCGTCGCCGATTTCACCGCCATCGGCAGGGTGTACGAGAACTACATGCAGCTCGCGGTGCGCGCCGATTCCGGGATCGGGAACACGTCCCAACTTGCCGGAGCGCGAATAAGTTTGGGAGCGCGAGGATCAGGTGCCGAACTCACCGCTGAGCGGATTCTCGAGGTGCTGGGCCTCGGCCGTCCCGGCGACGTCACGCGCCTGCACCTGTCGATGACGGACGCGGGCCACGCTCTGCGCGACGGCAGCGTCGACGCCGTCCTGTGGGCAGGCGGAGTGCCCACACCATCGTTTGCGAACCTGGGTATCGCGCTGCGACTCCTCGATCTGTCCGCAGAACTAGAGTTGCTGCGACAACGGTTCGGCCCCCGCTACGAGTCCGTGCTCATTCCACCGGGCACGTACGGAAGTCAGACACCGGTCGCGACAATCGGTTTGGCCAACCTTCTCCTCGCCGGCCCCGCGGTGACCGACAACGCTGCCGGTGCACTCGTGGAAGTGTTGATCGACCATGCCGCGGAACTGGTGCCGGAACAGGCGACGGGCAGCCAGTTCCTCGATCGGCAGTCGCTGATCGTCACCGCCGGAGTGCCGTTGCACCCTGGTGCCGCCGCGGCGTACCGGAGACATCACGGCTGAGCCGGTCGATCACTGCACCTGGTCGATCACTGCACCTGGTCGGTCACTGCACCTGGTCGGTCACTGCACCTGGGCGACGACGAAGATGCGCCGGAACGGGAAGAACGTGCTCCCGTCCGGTTGCCGAGGGTACGCCGCGTCGAGCAGCGGGACGAGCTCGTCGCGGAAGCGGTCCCACTCCGGCGCCGCGAGGGCGTCCTTGACCGGGCGGAGCGCAGTGCCGGTGATCCATTCCAGAACCGGGTTCTCCCCGGTCAGCTGTTGCACGTACGTGGTCTCCCAGGCGTCGACGGTGCACCCGGCGTCGGCGAGTAAACAGGCGTAGTCGGTGGGATCGTCGACGACCTTGTTTTCCCGGAACGGCGCGTCCGGCAGCAACCGGGGCCATCGGCCGCTCGACGCGAGGTCTCGGACGACGGTATGCGAGGGCGCGTCGAAGTTGCCGGGAACCTGCACTGCGATCCACGCCCCCGACGTCAGTTGGGTCGCCCAGCGACGCAGCAGCTGCCGGTGTTCGGGCACCCACTGCAGGGCGGCGTTGGAGACGACGACGTCGGTGTCGGGCTTCGGCGTCCAGTCGCGCACGTCCTGCCTGTTCGCGTCGAGGCCGCGTTCACGCGCGGCCTCGACCATCTCGGGTGAGCTGTCGGAGGCCTCGAGGACGGCGTCTGGCCATCGTTCGGCGAGGCTGACGGTCAGGTTTCCCGGACCGCAGCCGAGGTCGACGACGCGGCGCGGTGACCGCGCGTCGACTCGGGACAGCAATTCGTAGAATGGGCGCCCGCGATGGTCCGCGAAGGCGAGGTACTTGTTCGGATCCCACATGTAGTCCTCCTCGCCCGGGACAGTACGCCCATACTGTTGGTCAGAGGCCCAGATCCTTGGCAATGATCGTCTTCATGACTTCGCTGGTGCCGCCGTAGATGCGGGATACCCGGGTGTCGGCGTAGAGGCGCGCGATGGGGTACTCGAGGACGTAACCGTATCCGCCGTGCAGTTGCAGGCACTTGTCGATCACCCGGCCCGCGGCCTCGGTGCAGAAAAGTTTGACCTTCGCCGCGTCGGGCACGGACAGTTCACCGGCGTCGTGGAGTTCGAGCGCGCGATCGGCCATCAGCTGGATTGCTTCGACCTCGGTGGCGCACTCGGCGAGCACGAATTTGGTGTTTTGGAATGCTGCCACCGGTTTTCCGAAGACGTTGCGTTCCTTGACGTAGGCGAGGGCGTGTTGCAACGCGGCCGCGGCGGTGGCCGACGCGCCGAGCGCGATGGTCAGCCGCTCCTGCGCCAGGTTGTGGGTGAGGTAGCTGAATCCGGCACCCTCCTCACCGAGCCGATCCTCGACCGGAACCTTGACGTCCGTGAACGACAACTCGGCGGTATCGGACGCCTTGAGGCCGATCTTCTCGATCTTTCGGCCCACCGCGAAACCCTCGGCGGCGGTGTCGACGACGAGAATGGACAGCCCCGCCCGGCGGTTCTCTTGCGTGCTGGGAGCGGTGCGGCACACCACGAGAATGCGGTCGGCGAGCGCGCCGCCGGTGATGAACGTCTTGGCGCCATTCAGCACGTAATGGCTGCCGTCCTCGGACAGCTTGGCAGAAGTCGCGATGTTGGCGAGATCGGAACCGGTACCGGGTTCGGTCATTGCGATGGCGAACATGATGTCGCCCGAAGCGAATCCCGGGAGCCAGCGCTGCTTCTGCTCATCGTTCGCGTATTCGAGCAGGTACGGCAGAATCAGATTGGTGTGCACCGAGAAGCTGCCGAACGTGACACCGGCCGCCGCCGTCTCCTCACCGACCACCGCGGAGAACTTGAAACTCTTCTCGCCGCCCCCGCCGTACTCCTCCGGCACCTGGATCCCCAGCACCCCGAGCTCGCCGAGCCGACGATAGAAATCACGCGGGGGATGTCCCTGTACCTCCCAATCATGGTGGACGGGAGCCACTTCCTTGGCGATGAAGTCGCGGATCGTCTTCCGGAACGCCTCGTGATCTTCGTTGAACACCGTACGCTGCACGGATCTCTCCTTCGATTTACAGTGCGTAACTACGCAGTACGCCCTTGCTGATGATCGTCTTCTGAATCTCGCTGGTGCCTTCGCCGATGAGCAGGAACGGTGCCTCACGCATGAGCCGCTCGATCTCGTACTCCTTCGAGTAACCGTAACCGCCGTGGATACGGAAGCTGGCCTGGGTGACCTCCGAGCAATACTCGCTGGTGAGGTACTTGGCCATGCCGGCGGCCACGTCGTTGCGCTCGCCGGAGTCCTTCAGTCGTGCGGCATTGACCATCATCAGATGCGCCGCTTCGACCTTCGTCGCCATCTCGGCGAGGCTGAACGCGATCGCCTGATGCTGCGCGATCGGCTTACCGAACGTACTGCGCTGCTGCGCATATCGGGCCGCCAACTCGAACGCGCGAATCGCCACACCGCACGCGCGCGCGGACACGTTGACCCGTCCGACCTCGATCCCGTCCATCATCTGGAAGAAGCCTCGACCCGGTGTGCCACCGAGGATGTCATCGGCCGCGGCGGTGTAGTTGTCGAACAGGAGCTCGGTGGTGTCGATGCCCTTGTACCCCATTTTGTCGATCTTCCCGGGGATGGTGATGCCCGGGACGACCTCACCGAATCCGGCGGGCTTCTCGATGAGGAATGCGGTCAGATTGTCGTGCTTCTTGGCGGCACCTTCCTCGGTACGAACCAGGGCGGCGACGAGGGTGGAGCTGCCACCGTTGGTCAGCCACATCTTCTGGCCGTTGATGACGTAGTTTCCGTCGGCGCCGCGCTTGGCCTTGGTGCGGATGGCGGCGACGTCGGAGCCGAGTTCCGGCTCGGACATCGAGAAGGCCCCGCGAACCTCACCCGTCGCCATCCGGGGCAGGTAATGCTCCTTCTGGGCATCGGTGCCGTGCTGACGCAGCATGTAGGCGACGATGAAGTGAGTGTTGATCACCCCGGAGACGCTCATCCAGCCCCGCGCGAGTTCCTCGACGCACAGGGCATAGGTGAGGAGGGATTCGCCGAGGCCGCCGTACTCCTCCGGGATCATCAGCCCGAACAGGCCCATGTCGCGCATCTTGTCGACGATGGCCTGCGGGTAGGTGTCGGAATGCTCGAGTTCCTGTGCGACGGGGATGACGTCGCGATCGACGAAGGTTCGCACGGTGTCGATGATCTCGGTCTGGAACTCGGTGAGGCCGAGAGTCTGGGCGAGGCGGCTCATAGGGGTCCTTCGAGTACGAGTTGTACCGAGCAGGGGAGTGCGGAACCGGGGCGCGGACGAGCGCCTCGGGAGCCGCGAGGTCGGATTTCAGCTTGCCCGACTTCCCGTGGAGCGGCTAGAGGCCTTCGGCTATCGGTCGGATAGCGCACTCCAATGCTTCTTGCATCTGCCTGTGACCTGCGGGGGCCCTGACCCATAGGTAGTGGCAGCCGGTGCGTTCGCCGAGTGCGTATTGATCGGGTGGGCCCGCATCCGTTGAATGGGCTTGACGCTGTGACCTGCACCACCCATTCTCCGAAGGGATCACCAGGTGACCCACTCCACCGCCACCCTCGACGCACCCGTCGACATCGGCTCCGAGTCCCGCCGCCGTGCGTGGGGCTTGACCGCCCTCCTCGTGTTGCTCTACGTCGTCAACTATGCCGACAAGGCTGTACTCGGCATCATCGCTCAACCGCTCGCCCAGGAGCTGGGACTGAGCTCCTCCCAGATCGGTCTGGTCGGGAGCTTGTTCTTCCTGACCTTCACGATCGGCGGATTCTTCGCAGGCGTGCTCAACCGATGGATGTCCCTGCGGTGGGCGCTCGTGCTACTCGCGCTGGCCTGGTCGGTGGCCATGCTGCCGCTCGTCGTCGCCGCAAGCTTCGTGGTGCTACTCGGCAGCCGACTACTCCTCGGCCTCGCCGAGGGCCCGAGCTCGGCGCTGCTGCACACCGGGGCGTACTCCTGGCACGCGCCCGCAAAACGCGGACTGCCCAGCGCGCTGCTGGCCGGCGCGGCATCCATCGCGAAGATCGCTGTTGCTCCGGCACTCGCATTCGTCACCGTCACGTTCGGCTGGCGCTACGCCCTGATCGCGCTGTCGGTGATCGGAGTCGTCTGGTGTGCCGTCTGGCTGACCGCGTGGTCCGAGGGTCCCTACATTCGCAGCGGCAAGAGCGCGACCACCGCTCCCGACGGTGACGCCGGTGAGCCCGCCGTACCGTGGAGTCGTATCTTCCGGACACGCACGTTCATCAGCGGCGCCCTCCTCGTCATGAGCGTGTACGCACTGGTCGCAGTGGTGCTCACCTGGCTGCCCTCCTACTTCGAGGTAGGCCTCGGCTACAGCCGCCTGCAGGCCGGATCGATGTTCGCCTTCCCGAGCATCGCGGGACTGATCCTGATGCTCCTCACCTCCGTGATCGGCGACCGCCTCCTGGTGCGCGGCTCGACGTCCCGAATCGTGCGGATCATCGTCCCGGCCGTCGGGGTGCTCATCTGCGGAGCGATCCTTCTTGCCCTGCCGTCCATCGACACCCCCGCCCTGGCCGTGCTCGTCGTGTCGGTCGGGTACGGTTTCGCCGCCTCGGTGTTCCCGCTGCTCAACTCCGCGATCTCCGAGATCTGCCCGCCGCGTCAGACGGCCGGCACGCTCGGGGTGTTCCTCGCGATCATGGCGGTCGGCGGCCTCGTCGCCCCGTATGCGACCGGCCTGATCGTCGACGCCGCCAGTTCGCCCGCCGCGGGCTACGCGACCGCGTTCCAAGCGCTCGGTCTGGTCGCCGCGGTATGCGCCGTCCTCGCGTTGATCCTGGCCAACCCTGAACGCGACAAGAAATTGGTTCGAGGCGACAGTGTGAGGAGCACGCGATGAATGATGCAGTAATTATCGACGCAGTCCGCACACCTATCGGCCGGCGCGGAGGGTCCCTTTCGGATATTCATCCGGCCGATGTGTCGGCCCACGTGCTCGAAGCCCTCGTTGCCCGTACCGGTCTTTCCCCGGACGAGGTCGGCGACGTCATCTGGGGTTGCGTCAGCCAGGCAGGCGAGCAGGCGGGCAACGTCGCCCGGACCGCGGTGCTCGCCGCCGGCTGGCCCGAGAAGGTGCCCGGCACCACGCTCACCCGGGCGTGTGGATCGAGCCAGCAGGCGGTGAGCTTCGCCGCCGCTACCGTGATCGCCGGCCACGAGGACATCGTCGTCGCCGGCGGTGTCGAATCGATGAGCCGCGTTCCGATGGGCAGTGCCAGCAAGAACGGCGAGCACTTCCCGGCAACCGTTCTCGACCGGTACGGCGTCGACGGCTTCAGCCAGGGCACCGGTGCAGAAATGGTGGCAGCGAAATGGGGATTGACTCGTCGGGTGCTCGACGAATACGCACTCCGCTCTCACGAACTCGCGGCGCGTGCCGCTGACCGCGGCGCCTTCGACGGGCAACTCGCACCGATACCCGGCGTGCTCGAGGGAGATGAGGGAATCCGCCGCGGTGGTTCGCTCGAGTCCCTCGCGAAACTGAAGACCGTGTTCAAGGACGACGGCGTGATCCACGCGGGCAACTCGTCGCAGATTTCCGACGGTGCCGGGGCGTTGTTGATCACCACGAGCGACAAGGCTGCGCAACTGGGACTGCGTCCGATGGCCCGGATACACACCAGCGCGGTGGTCGGTGACGACCCCGTCATCATGCTCACCGGTCCCATCGCAGCCACGGACAAAGCCCTCTCGCGGGCAGGACTGACCATCGAGGACATCGGCGCGTTCGAGGTCAACGAGGCCTTCGCTCCGGTTCCGCTGGCCTGGCAGGCGGAGACCGGTGCCGTCATGGACCGGCTGAACCCGGTCGGCGGCGCCATCGCCGTCGGGCACCCGCTCGGTGGATCGGGAGCGATCCTGATGACCCGGCTGGTCCATCACATGCGCGACAACGGCATCCGATACGGCCTCCAGACCATGTGTGAGGCAGGCGGACTCGCCAACGCCACCATTCTCGAACTTCTCTGAACCACCACTTTTCCGAAGGGACCCCACAGGCAATGGAACTCAAAGGCATCTCCACCGCGGTGACCGGCGGCGCGTCGGGACTCGGACTCGCCACCGCCCGCCGACTGGTGGACGCCGGGGCTCAGGTGACGCTCATCGACCTTCCCCACTCCGAGGGTGCGGCGGCGGCGAAAGAACTCGGCAGCGCAGCGCAATTCGCCGCGGCCGACATCACCGACCCCGAACAATTCGCCGCGGCCCTCGACGTCGCCGACGAACGAGGTGGACTGCGCGGCATCGTGCACTGCGCCGGCGCGGGACGACGAATGCGGATCCTGGACAACGACGGCAAGGCCGGCTCACTCGAGGATTTCGAGTTCGTGATTCGCCTCAACCTCGTCGGCTCGTTCAACGCTCTGCGGTTGGGAGCGGAACGAATCGCCCGCCACGACGAGATCGACGGCGAACGCGGCGCGATCGTGCTGACTGCCTCCGTGGCGGCATTCGAAGGTCAGATCGGCCAGATCAACTACACGGCGTCGAAGGCCGGAATCGTCGGAATGACCGTCACGGCGGCGCGGGATCTGGCCAGCCGAAACATCCGGGTGTGCACCATCGCCCCGGGAATCATGGACACCCCGCTCCTCGCGCGCCTGCGCGAAGACGTGCGGGCGTCACTCGAGAAATCCGTACCCAGCCCGTCGCGGCTGGGCAAGCCGAGTGAGTTCGGGCAACTCGCCTGCTCGATCCTCGAGAACGGCTACCTCAACGGTGAGACCATCCGCCTCGACGGTGCCATCCGCATGGCACCCCGCTGACCAGTGAGGACCCACGTGAACAAGCCGGTACTGCACTACCCGGAACTGACCATGGCGGCCTTTCCTCCCAGCATGGCGGGCCTATACGGAGACCGGGCCGCGGTGGTCGACGGCGACACGGTGTGCACCTACCGTGAACTCGACCAGCGATCGGGTGCATTCGCGTCCGCGTTGCGGGACGCGGGCGTGACCGAACGTGACGTGGTGCTCCTGCACCTCGGCAACTGCATCGAGTTCGTGGTCGCGTACTACGGCGCCCTGCGGGCCGGCGCAACCGTCACCCTGGTCAACCCGCTGCAACCCGTGCCGGGACTCCGCACACAGATCGTGGACACGGGTGCGGTCGCGGCCGTGACCCAGCCCGGGCAACTGGACAACCTCATCGCGGCTGCCGACGGCACCACCGTCCGCACGATCGTGGTGGCTGGACTGCCCGCCGGGCAAGGTCGCGGACAGCTCGGATTCGACGAGTTCGTCCGCGGGTACGTCGCCGCACCGTTCCCTTCGACGGTGACCGGAGACGACGTGGCCCACCTCGCCTACACGGGCGGCACCACCGGCCTGTCGAAAGGTGTTCGGGTACTGCACCGCAACGTCCTCGCCAACGTGATCCAGATGGTCGCCTGGCGAGCGGGACACGCGGTGCGTGCCACCGCTGACGGTGGGATCGAGTTGCGGCCTCTCGAGGAACTGGGGGATCGCGGTGTGGAACCCGGGGTAGGGGCGACGGTCGTCGTGTCGCCGCTGTTCCATGCCCACGCCCTGATCAACATGTCGTTCCTGCTGCTCTGCGGGGCGACTCAGGTGTTCGCCGGCCGGTTCGAACCCGGCAGGATGCTGGAACTGATCGAGCAGCACCGTGCAACCTACATCACGGGAAGCCCGGCAATGTGGCATGCGGTCGCCACTCATCCCGACGCAGCGACCCGGAACACCGATTCGGTGCGCGTCGTCTCCTCCGGTGCGGCCCCGATCGACCACGTCACACTCGAGGCACTCGGCCGCGCGTTTCCGTCGGCGAAAGTGGTCGAAGGGTACGGGTTGACCGAAGGCACCTGTCTCGTCGCGTCCGCGCCGCTGACCGGAGCCGACGCCTACAAGCTCGGGAGTGTGGGTCTGCCGGTGTTCGACACCGAAGTGCAGATCCGTGCAGCCGACGATTCCGGGGCCGTACTCGATGCCCATACCCGCGGCAAGCTGTGGGTCCGCGGCCCGCAGGTCACCGACGGTTACCTGAATCAGCCCGAGATCACCGCTCAGCAATACGTCGACGGCTGGCTCGATACCGGTGACATCGCGTACGTCGACGAGGACGGTTACCTGTTCATCTGCGACCGCACCAAGGACATGCTGATCTACAAGGGCTACAACGTGTATCCGCGTGAGCTCGAGGAGATTTTGGTCTCCCACCCGGACGTCTCCTCCGCTGCCGTCGTCGGCAGAGAGGCCGGCAGCGTCGGTCAGGAGCCGGTGGCGTTCGTCGTCCCGATGCCGGGGGCGGCGGTCGATCCGGATGCGGTGTCGGCGTTCGTGGCCGAGCGGGTGCTGCCGTACAAGAAGGTGCGTGACGTGGTGGTTGTGGAACAGTTGCCGACGTCGGCGGCGGGAAAGATCCTCAAGACGACTCTGCGGAAGTTGCTCGAGGTCGCAGCTACCTAGAGAACCACGAAAGCTACCGGCCCCCAACGCTCTCAGCGGTGGGGGCCGGTTGCTATTCCTTCAGTGTTGCGCGCGCTTGACCAGGCCTCGTCCGATGATGAGCCGCTGGATCTCGCTGGTGCCCTCGTAGAGGCGCAGGAGACGGACGTCACGGTATATGCGTTCGACGGGGACGTCCCGCATGTACCCGGTGCCACCGTGGATCTGCACCGCCAGGTCGGCGACCTTACCCACCATTTCCGTGCAGAAAAGCTTGGCGACCGACGGCGCGATGCGCCGGTCCTCACCGGACACCCACGCCCGGGCGGCGTCCCGGACGAGTGCCCGCCCCGCCATCACACCGGTCTGCTGATCGGCGATCATGGCCTGCACCAGCTGAAAGTCGCCGATCGCGCTGCCGCCCTGGGTAGCGGTGGCGGCGTACGCCACCGACTCGTCGAGTGCGCGCTGGGCCGCCCCCACCGACAGCGCGGCGATGTGCACCCGGCCGCGCGCCAGCGACGTCATCGCGGCACGGTAGCCGACGTCCTCGCTTCCCCCGACGAGAGCTGAGTCAGGCACGCGCACATCGGTGAAATGCACGTCCGCGGTCCAGGCACCTTCCTGGCCCATCTTGCGGTCCTTAGCGCCTACCTGCACTCCGTCGGCGTCGGCGGGAACGAGGAACACGGCGATGCCGGTGCCGTCCGCGTCTGCGGGGCGGGTGCGGGCGAACACGACGAACAGGTCCGCGAGTGGCGCATTGGTGATGAATCGCTTCTCGCCGTTGATGATCCAGCCGTCGCCGGTCCGCGTCGATTTGGTGCGCAGTCCCGCGGGGTCCGAGCCTGCGCCCGGTTCGGTGAGCGCGAACGACGCCACCACCTCGCCCGACGCGATGCGCTCGAGCCACGTCTTTTTCTGCTCGTCCGTGCCGAACGCCACCAGCACCTGCCCCGCGATGCCGTTGTTGGTACCGAACATCGAGCGCAGGGACAGCGACGTGTAACCGAACTCCATCGCCAGTTCCACATCCTGCGTCAGGTCCAAGCCGAGTCCGCCCCACTCCTGTGGGATCGCGTACCCGAACAGTCCCATCGCTTTGGCGGCCTCGCGAATGTCGTCGGGGATCGCGTCGGCATCCATGATCTCCTGCTCGCGGGGAACCACAGCGGAGCGAACGAAACTGCGCGTCTGGGCGAGGATGTCCTGAAAATCGTCGTCGCCGACCTGAGATGTGGTCATGGAATCACCGGCCTGCAAAGTTGTCATGAAGTCACTGTCGGATGGTAGTCGCCGCATGTCCAATACGAATCGGACCACGCCGCCATAGGAGATCCCGATGATTTCGACCCGTCCAGGAGGGTTCTGCGCCGATATATTCGGCTGGTGCCGGAAACCCCCGAGTGGCGGGAGGGCACTCGTCATGTCGAAAGGACTTCCATGGAACTGCTCGCCAACCGCACCGCCGTCGTCACCGGAGGCGCCCAGGGTATCGGCTTCGAAATTGCCCGGACCTTCGTCGAGGCCGGCGCCCGCGTGGTGATCGGTGACCTCGACCTCGACGCCGCCACGGCAGCGGCCGACAAGCTCGGTGGCGCGGACGTCGCCCACGCCGTCCGATGCAACGTGGTGCACGCCGAGCAGGTCGACGAGATGCTGGGCGCAGCGGTCCAACGCTTCGGCTCGCTCGACGTGATGGTCAACAACGCCGGCATCACTCGCGACGCGACCATGCGCACCATGACCGAAAACGACTTCGACCTGGTCATCGACGTGCACCTGAAGGGCACCTGGAACGGGACGCGCAAGGCGGCCGCCATCATGCGGGAGGCCAAGCGCGGCGCCATCGTCAATATCTCCTCGCTGTCCGGCAAGGTCGGCATGGTGGGGCAGACGAACTACTCGGCGGCAAAGGCGGGCATCGTCGGGCTCAGCAAAGCTGCGGCCAAGGAGCTGGCCCATCACGGTGTCCGGGTCAATGCGATCGCGCCGGGACTCATCAGGTCGGCCATGACCGAGGCCATGCCGCAGAAGGCGTGGGACCAGAAGATGAGCGAAATCCCGATGGGGCGTGCGGGCGAGGCCGGCGAGGTAGCGAACGTTGCCCTGTTCCTCGCCTCCGACCTCTCGTCGTACATGACCGGCACGGTCCTCGAAGTCACCGGTGGACGCTTCATGTGACGCGCACCGAACCCTCCCGACATTTCCCCGAAAGGCCATCATGCGTGAAGTCGTCATCTGCGAACCCGTCCGCACTCCCATCGGACGGTACGGCGGCATGTTCCAGTCCCTCACCGCCGTCGATCTCGGTGTCGCTGCCCTGAAAGGACTACTCGACCGCACCGGCGTCGAGCCGTCCGACATCGAAGACGTCGTCCTCGGCCACTGCAACGCGAACAGTGAGGCGCCTGCGATCGGCCGTGTGATAGCCCTGGATTCGGGGCTGCCGATCACAGTGCCCGGCATGCACATCGACCGCAGATGCGGATCCGGTCTGCAGGCCGTCATCCAGGCGGCAATGCAAGTGGCGGCCGGTGACAACGAGCTCGTGGTAGCCGGGGGCACCGAATCGATGAGCAACGCGTCCTTCTATTCCACCGATATACGTTGGGGTGGAGCACGATCCGGTGTGCAGATGCACGACAGTCTCGTGCGCGCCCGGTCCACCGCGGGCGGCCGCTTCTACCCGGTTCCCGGGGGCATGATCGAGACGGCGGAGAACCTCCGTCGCGAATACGGCATCTCACGCACCGAGCAGGACGAGCTCGCGGTGTCTTCGCACACCAGAGCCGTCACGGCGCAGAAGAACGGCATCCTCGCCGAAGAAATTGTGCCGGTCACCGTGCGCAGCCGCGCCGGTGAGCAGGTGATCGACACCGACGAGCATCCTCGTCCCGACATCTCACTCGAATCGCTGGCTGCCCTGAAACCGATTCTGGGCAACACCGATCCGGAATCCACTGTCACCGCGGGCAACGCCAGCGGACAGAATGACGCTGCAGCAATGTGTCTCGTCACCACGATGCAGACCGCGGAACGGCTCGGTCTGCGTCCGCTCGTGCGCATGGTGTCCTGGGGCGCGGCCGGTGTCGCACCGAAAATCATGGGCATCGGCCCGGTCCCGGCCACCGAGGTCGCGCTGCGCAAGGCCGGGCTCACCCTCTCCGACATCGACCTGATCGAACTCAACGAGGCGTTCGCGGCGCAAGCGCTGGCCGTGATGCGCGAATGGGATTTCGGCGCCGCGGATCTGGATCGCACCAATGTCCACGGTTCCGGAATCTCCCTCGGTCATCCTGTCGGTGCCACGGGGGTACGGATGCTGGCGAGCCTGGCCCGGGAGCTCGATCGCCGTGACGCGCGGTACGGGCTCGAGACGATGTGCATCGGTGGTGGGCAGGGCCTGGCCGCAGTGTTCGAACGAGTGGCGTAGAAGGCTAATCGCTCTGTGGGCCGGTGGCACGCGCGCGGATGAGTTCGACGAACGCGCGTCCCACGGGCGACAGCGTTTCCGGATCGAAGGCGATCCCGAATCTCCGGGCGAATCTCGGTTCCACTTCGCGCACGATCGCGCGGTCGCGGGCTGACTCCGCGATCGACCTCTCCACCAGGGTGCCGCCGATTCCGGCCAGTACCAAGGGAAGCCGCGCCTCCCGGTGATCGGACAACACGGCCAGGGGCGGCCGTGCCCCTGCGTGACGAATCGCTTCTTCGATTTCGTCGGCGAGGGAGTGACCGCGGGGCACGAACACCATGGGTACCTTGGGAAGTGCGGACAGCGGGACCGGTCCGTCCGGGACCTCGGTGTCGGCGGGATACACGAGCCAGTACTCCTGCTCACCCAGCTCCACCACGTCGAGGCCGTCTTCGTCGAGGGGCAGATGTGCGACGACGAACTCGCAGTGCCCGTCCTCGATCAGGGAGGCGGCCTGTGCTTCGGATTTCAGCTCACCGAACCGCACCGCCACTTTCGGGTAGGCCCGCCGGAACTCGGCGACCAGGTCGACGAGCGGGCCGAGGACCAGGGCGGGAAACGCCATCATGTCGAGGCGGCCGGCGAGTTCTCCGTCGGCGGTGGCCAGTAGATCCTCGACGGCGGTGACGTCGCGCAGGATCTGGCGGCTCGGGCCCACCATGCTTCGTCCGGCGGCGCTGAGAACCATGCCCCGGCCGATGCGATGGAACAGTTGCACGCCCAGTTCCCGCTCGAGACCCCGCAATGCCTGGGAGATAGTCGGCTGGGCGACGCCCAGCGATGCGGCGGCACCGCCTATGCCCTCGTGCTCGACGACGGCGAGGAAGTACTCGACCTGACGTAACTCCATGTGCTCAGCCCCTTGCCGACGTGTCGTGTGCGCTCGCGACGAACGCTGCGGCCGCCGGCGAACTCGGTCCGGAGCGCTGCACCAGGCCGACGGGGCGGGTCAACCGCGGTGACAACGACCGGATCGTCACACCGCGCAGTTCCTGTTCGGCGACGACACGGGGAAGGACGGTCGCGCCGGCCCCGCGCTGGACCAGGTCCCAGGTGGCGCTCGGATGCGAGCAGTCGACGACGACGTTGTCCGTGTTTTCCCCGAGAAGTTCGAAAATCAGCGCCGCGTCACTCTTGTCACCCAGATCCTGAATCAACGGGACCTGGCGCAGGGCAGAGCGGGGTACGGGGTCGGGAAGGGCGGCTGCGAGCTGGTCGGGCACGGCAAGCACCAGCTCCTGCTCGCCGATCGGGACCGACAGCAGAGCACTGTGATCCACGGACAGGTCGATCACCCCGAGCTCCGCCTCACCGCGTCGCAACGCCCCGAGGACGCCGGTAGGGCCGTCGCTGTCGATGATGCGGACCGTGATCCGCGGATACTGCCGGCGGAATCGGCGGACCAGTCCGACGATCGGGTCGATCGAGAACGCCGAGTACGTGACCACGTCGACCCGGCCGGATTCGAGTTCACGGACCGCCGCCACCTTCGCCTTCGCCCGTTCGACATCGGTGAGAATGCGCCGCGCCGCCACGTCCAGTGTCCGGCCCGCCTCGGTCAGCTCGAGCCGTCGGCCCGTGCGATCGAACAGGGTTACCCCGAGGCGACGTTCGAGAGTGCGAATGGCCTGCGACAGCGACGGTTGGGAAATGTACAGGGACTGCGCCGCCCTGGTGATTCCGCCGTGATCGACTACCGCGACGAAATAGGTGACGAGATGCAGGTCCACCCGGTCATCGTACGGAAGCCGTGGTCGCGCCCGGCACCACCCATTCACCGGTGAACGCGGGAGGGCGTTTCAGGGCGAACGCCCGGAAGGCGTCCGGCGCATCGGTTGCGAAGTTGACGGCCTGCGCTCGCGCCTCGTTCTCCAGCGCCTCGCGCAGCGACGAGGACGACCCCTGTTCGAGGAGCCGGGCCGACTGGGTCACCGCGACGGGCGGTCCGGCGGCGAGCCTGCGCGCGAGGTCCTGCGTGACCGTTTCGAGTTCGGCTGGCTCCGCCAGCACCGATACCAGTCCGAGAGCGTGGGCCTCTGCGGCGTCGACCATCTCGGCGAGCATGACCAGGCGCTTGGCCTGGTGTAGCCCCACGAGCCGGGGAAGCACCCACGACCCGCCGAAGTCGACCGACAGTCCCCGTTTCGCGAAGATTTGACTGAACTTCGCCGTCGTGGAGGCCACCACGAGGTCGCAGAGCAGGGCGAGATTCCACCCGGCACCCACGGCGTAACCCTCCACCTGGGCGATCACCGGCTTCGGAAATTCGGCAAGGGTCGCGGCGACCGAATTGATCGTCCGCATCCGGTCGAGAGGATGCTGCCCGGTCCGTCGTTCGACGTCGGCGCCCGTGCAGAAGTTGCCGCCCGCACCGGTGACGATGACGGCACGTATCTGGCGCTCCGCTTCGAGCACACGCAGAGCGTCCTCGAACTCGACGAACGCGTCCAGCGTCAGAGCGTTCATGCGGGCAGGCCGATTCAGGGTCACGGTGGCCACAGCGCCGTCGCGGGTCACCGATACCGTGTCCCCGCTCATCGGCCGGACCACACGGGTGACCGCTTCTCGGCGAACGCCCGCGCACCTTCCTGCGCATCCTCGGATGCGAACACCGGGTCGAGGTACTGCCGCTGCGCGACAAACGCGTCGGGGTCGGTGTATCGGGCAGCCATCGCGACTACCTGCTTGGTGGCCCGGACCGCCAGGGGACCGTTGGCGGCGACGCGGGCGGCCAGCGCGCGTGCGGTGGGAAGTGCGTCGCCGGGTTCGGTGAGGTGGTTGACGAGGCCGTGCGCGTGGGCCGCTTCCGCCGTGAGCGGGTCGCCGGTGATTGCCATCTCCATGGCGATCGGGTAGGGCAGCACCTTGGGTAGGCGCAGCAATCCGCCTGCGGCTGCGGCCAATCCGCGCTTCACCTCGGGAATTCCGAACTTGGCGTCCCTCGCCGCGACGATGATGTCGGCCGATAACGCCAGCTCGCACCCGCCGGCCAGAGCCCAACCCTCCACGGCGGCGATCAGTGGCTTCGTCGGCGGGGCTTCGGTGAGCCCACCGAAGCCCCGCCCGGGCAGCGACGGGCGTTCGCCGCGGGAGAAGGCCTTGAGATCCATTCCGGCGCAAAATGTCCCGCCGGCGCCGGTGAGAATGGCGATGGTGAGGTCGGGGCGCGCTTCGAACTCGTCGACGGCGGCGGCGAGGGCCTTGGCGACCTCGAGGTCGACGGCGTTCTTCGCTTCCGGGCGGTTGAGGGTGATGACGGCGACGCCGTCGGCGAAATCGGTGAGAACCACGTTCATGGGTGTCCTTCTACGGTGTCGGGGTAATGGGAAGTGTCCAGCGTTCCGGATGGCCGCCGAGCGAGCGGATGTGTCCGCGGTCGGCGAGTACCAGCAGGTGGGCATGCGTTTCGCGAACCGCGAGACGCAGGAGACGGTCGGACATGGAATCGAACGGGCGCGACCACGACACGTTCGTCGAGATCTCCCACGCCGTCGACTCGGGGCGGTCACGGAGGGCGGCGACAATTTCCGCGAACCGCTCCTCGTGGTGACTCATCAGCTGCTGCGCCCGGTCGGCGATGCCGCGGAACCGGTACTCGTGGGCCGGGAGCACCAGTCCGTCCGGCATGGTGGTGGTGGCGTGCAGCGAGAGCAGGTAGCGGTGCAACGGGTTGTCCAGCTCGCCGGGGATTGTCGAGATGTTGGGGCTGATGCGGGGAAGCATGTGGTCGCCGCTGAACAGCAGTCCGTGGCGTTCGTCCACGAAGGTCAGATGGCCCGGAGTGTGGCCCGGTGTCCAGACCGCCTGCAGATCCCAGCCGGGCAGGTTCAGCGGAGCGCCGTCGTCGAGCACCACGTCGATGTACTCGCCGGGACCGAATCGGACCAGATCGACACGGGCGGCGGAGCGAACCTCGACGGGGGCACCGAGTCGGTCGAGCTGAAGTTCCCACGTCCGTTCGTCGGCGGTGTCGTCGTCCGGGGTGCGGTGGCCGAGCAGTGTGGCGTCCGCAGCGTGCATCGCGAGGGCGGCGCCGCTCACCTCCCGCAGTCTCGGTGCGAGACCGAAGTGATCGGGGTGCAGATGGGTGACGGCGGCATACCGGACGTCGGTGACGTGGTGACCCGTCTGTGCGATACCGTCGCAGAGAGCCAGCCAGGACTCCTCGGAGTCCCAGCCGACGTCGATCAGCGCGAGACCGTCGGGGAGAGCCAGCGCATAGATCAGTACGTAGCGCAACGGGTTCCGGGGCATCGGCACCGGAATCGACCACAACCCCGGGCGCACGCTCTCGACCGGTGGCAGCACCCCGCGGGCCCACGCCTCGCGCTGAACGGTGCCGACCTCTTCGGTGACGATCACGACGGCACCACCTCCGCCGTACTGAGGTTTTCGCGTAACGTGCGCTTGAGTACCTTGCCGCCGGCGTTGCGTGGCAGCGCCGTCACGAAGTGGATGTGCCGCGGTTTCTTGTACGACGCGAGCCGCCCGGCGCTGAAGGCGAGAAGTTCGGCGACGGTCGGGTCCGCATCCTCGGCTACCCGGATCACGGCGGTGACGGCTTCACCCCACGTCCGGTCGGGAACACCGATCACGGCGACCTCCGCCACCGCGGGATGCTCGGCCAGCACCGACTCGACCTCGATCGGATACACGTTCTCACCCCCGGTAATGATCATGTCTTTCACCCGGTCGGTGACGAACAGATATCCGTCGGCGTCGAGATGCCCGATGTCGCCGGTGCGCAAGAAACCGTCGGGAGTGAAGAGTCGCGCTGTCTCGTCCGGGCGGTGCCAATACCCGGCGACGTTGTTGCGGGAGCGGCACACTATTTCGCCGGACACCCCGGCAGGGAGATCGGCGCCGGTGGCGATGTCCCGGATCGCCAGCTCGACGCCCGGCATCGGCGTGCCGGCGGAACGCAGCAGGTAGGCACGGTCACCGGCCGGATCGTGGTCCTCGGCGGTGAGTGCCGTGACCGATCCCGTCGTCTCCGTCATCCCGTACCGCTGCACGAAGGCACAGCCGAACCGGTCGATGGCGCGGCGCAACAGGGTGGGGGTGATCGGCGCCGAACCGTACGCGATCAGTTGGAGACTGGACAGGTCGCGCTCGCTCAGCCCCGGCAGGTCCAGCAGCATCTGAATCGCCGAGGGGACCAGGAACGCATGGGTGATGCGGTGTCGTTCGACGAGTTCGGCGACGTGGCGCGCGTCGAAGGCGCCGAGGAGAACCACGTGCACTCCCGCGGACAGGCTGGTGCTCAGCCACCCGGCCCCGGCGATGTGGAACAACGGGAGGGCGTCGAGGGCCACCGAGTCGGTGCGCCACCGGTAGATCCGCAGCGCCTCGGGCTCGTTGTGGAGATTACGGTGCGTCGCGACCACACCTTTCGGTGCGCCGGTGGTGCCCGACGTATACAGCTGAAGCAACTCCGCGTCCGGATCGTCGCCCAGCCCCGGGTCGGTGTCGCTGCCCGAAGCGGCGAGCCGATCCCACGTCCACACCCCGGGCAGGATTCCCTCCGACACGTCGTCGACGAGTACGACGACCAGACCGGGGAGTGCTTCGCGTACTACTTCGGCCGTCTCCGCGAACTCGGCCTCGACGATCAGCACCTCGAGCGCCGCGTCGACGGCGATCGCGGCAGCCTCGGCGGCGGGCAGGCGCCAATTCAGCGGCACGAACACGAGCCCGGACTTGGCGGCGGCGACGAAGCACTCCGCGCCCTCGAGGCGCATCCGCAGCAACGCCCCGACACGTGCACCGGTACCGGATGCCAACGACGACAGCGCTGCCGCGATGCGAGTCGTCCGCCGGTCGAACTCCGCGAACGTGAGGGTGGTGTTTCCCCACGTCACCGCCGGCGCGTCGGGGCGTTCGGCGGCATGGTGCCGGACGCGTTGGGGAAGATGCAGCCCATTCACAAATGCTCTCCTCGAAGACTGGGGGACCCGACGCCCGGTACCACGTCCCGCCAGTCGACCACCCCGCCGAGCCGGTGACAAAGACGCGTGACCGCACGGACACTTAGCGATCGCCTATGTATGCGCACATGGGCGCGGTCAGGCCGTTTGTAGACTGGCCGAGTGGCTCCCACTCCTGCGCTGAACCCCGAGGACGTTCAGCGCGCTGCGGCGGCGCTGCACAGCCCCGACATCGAGGGGTGGGCGAACCGCTTCGAATTGTTGTCGGACGGCAACCGCCTCCGGTTGCTGCTGTGCCTGCACCACGCGCCGGGGATCTGTGTCGGTGACCTCGCGGCAGCGCTCGAGATGAGCGGTACCGCCGTCTCGCACGCACTGCGGCTGCTGCGCCACCAAGGCTGGGTATCGGCCACGCGCGACGGCCGCTCGATGCGCTATCGGCTCTCGGACGACACCGTGCACCAGTTGCTGCACGCGATCGGCGCCACGCACTATCACGATCACCCGGAATCGAAATCGGAACGGTGAAGTCCCACATGGAGAACGACCCCGGAACGCTGCCACTCGACGGAATCACCGTCGTCGCTCTCGAGCAAGCTGTGGCCGCTCCCCTCGCCACCCGTCATCTGGCGGACATGGGCGCGCGGGTGATCAAGGTGGAGCGCGTCGGGGAAGGCGACTTCGCACGCAACTACGACGACGCCGTCTTCGGCGAGGCCTCACATTTCGTCTGGTTGAACCGAGGGAAGGAATCGTTCTGTGTCGACCTCAAATCCGAGGTGGGGCGGGATGCTGTCCTGAGGTTGATCGCGAGTGCCGACGTGTTCGTGCAGAACCTGGCGCCCGATGCGGCGAGCAGACTCGGTTTCGGGACCGAGGCGTTGCGCGCGGAACACACCGCGCTGATCGTGGCGAACATGTCGGGTTACGGGACAGCGGGACCGAGGCGGGAACGCAAGGCGTACGACATGCTGGTGCAGGCCGAAACCGGCATGATCTCCGTGACCGGAACACCCGAGACGGCCACCAAGACCGGAGTGCCGGTGTCCGACATCGCGGCGGGAATGTATGCGCTGACGTCGATCCTGAGTGCGCTGTTCCGACGTGAACGAACCGGGGTGGGCGCGCAAATCGACGTGTCGATGTTCGACGCGACCGCGGAGTGGCTGGGCCACCCGATGTACATGAAGATGTACGCCGACCGGCAGATCCCTCGTGTCGGACTCGGACACGCCGCCATCGTTCCGTACGACGCGTACCCCACCCTTGACGGCAACATCTTGATCGGGGTCCAGAACGATCGGGGGTGGCGGCAGTTGGTCACCGAGGTCTTCGCGCGACCCGAACTCGCCGATCATCCCCGCTATGCGACCAACATGCTGCGGGTCCAGCATCGCGAAGAGGTGGACGCCCTCGTCGCCGAGGAGACGAAGAAGTTCACCCGCGCGGCCCTCGATCAGGCACTGGCGGATGCAGGAATTCCGGCAGCGGAGCTGAACGATATGAGCGGATTGATAGACCATCCGCAGTTGAAGGAACGTGACCGCTGGCGTCAGGTCGGCAGCGAGGTGGGACAGATCAGCGCAGTGCTGCCACCGATGACATTCGCCGACGTGGAGATGCGGATGGGTGACATCCCGGCTCTCGGCGAGCACACCGATCACGTCCTCGGTGAGCTGGGGTGCTCGGCTGCGGATATCGCAGCGATGCGGAAGGCAGGCGTCGTCGGCTGACGTGGTAGGGCCTCCGAGTCCTGACTATCGGCGATGAGTCGCTGATCAACCCGGTAAGTCAAAGTAGCATTAGTGCTACCATGAGGCTGTGGAGAGTCTCGGGTTGAAGGAACTGCGCCAGCACGCCAGTGACTACGTCAAACGTGCCGAAGCCGGGGAGACGATGCTGATCACGGTCGCCGGCAGGCCGAGCGCAATCCTCGGCCCGGCCGGGCGGAAGACGTGGTGTGCCTTCGACGAGGTCGCCGACATCTTCCAGACGGATACCGATCCGACGTGGGAAGCCGACCTCAATCTGATCGACGATCCGATCGCGGACCCCTGGGCATCCCGGTGAGGACTGTGCTCGATACGAGCATCCTCATCGTGAACGATGTCCCGCCCATTGACGGGGAGGTCGCGATCAGTGCCGTGAGCCTGGCCGAATTGCACTTCGGACTCCTGGTCGCGACCACCGCGCTGCAGCGTGCTCAGAGGTTGCAGCGACTGATCGCCGTGGAACGCAAATTCGAACCCCTACCCGTCGACGCCGGTGTCGCTCGAAGCTACGGGCAGTTGGCCGCAGCGGTGCGAGCATACGGCCGCAAACCTCCGCCCCGAGCCCTCGATCTGATGATCGCCGCCACCGCGCACGCGAACAACGCCCGACTCGTGACACGCAACGCCGACGACCTTCGCGGCATCGAACACCTGCTGGATGTCGCCACACTCTGACGACACCGTGTGACCGGTAAAGCGAATTCGTATTTTGTACAGACGGGCTCGTAAAAGTTGATGTCGCGGGCTGGCGGCATCGCCACACTGCCTCGCATACCTGTACCGAACCTGGCCGTATCGGCGCGGCGATCACGACTCTGAAACCGACCGCTGCAGTGAGCCCGTCGCCGGTAGACGATCCCTCACCGGTTGACGATCGGGCGCTGTCAGGGCGCGCTATGTGACAGCTTCGAGCTGATCGGCACGTCTCCGGAAGCGGGGCGTCGATCAGGACACCCCGAAGGATCTCAGCTCTCACGCCCGGGGGTGGGCCCGGTAGTACGCGGCCCGTTCGGCGTCATGCCGGCGTCTGGCTTTCGGGTTTTCCAAGTCTGGCGGAAGTCCGTGCTTTTCGAGGCGGCGTGATCGGTTTTGCGCCATGTAGGCGACGCTGTAGAAGAGTGCGAGAAACACCCCGAGCAGCACCATGGAACCGCGTAACCACACGGGACCGGGGAAGAGGAAGAAGGCCGCGAACACCGGGATGAACGGCACCATGCTGCGGACGAGGTGTCGCGGCACGGCCCAGTCACCGATCAGATCGTTCCGAACCCAGTCCTGCATCGAGTCGGGCAATCTGCGTCCGAACGCGTAGCCGAGCCATTGAAACGGCGTCGGCCGGCTCCGGGCGCCGCGGCTTCGATTGGTCACTTGTCCACTCCTCCGAGTGCGCCTGCCTTGACGGCCGCGGCGTTGATGCGGGTCAGCACGCTGTGCAGTTCCATCAGTTCGGACAGTTCCACTCCGAGTGCTTCGACTACGGCGGGTGGCACTTTTTCGGCTTGTGCGCGCAGCGCCTTGCCCGCGTCGGTCAATTCGACGACGAGCTGGCGTTCGTCGTCCGCGCTGCGGGTACGGGTGAGAAGCCCGGACGATTCGAGTCGCTTCAGCAGCGGCGACAGCGTGGGGGAGTCGAGTTGCAGGGCGTTGCCGATCTCCTTGACCGACATGGGGGAGGTACCCCACAGGGCCAGCATCACCAGGTACTGCGGATGAGTGAGTCCCAACGGTTCGAGGATCGGCCGATAGACGCCCAGGACTGCTCGATTGGCGACCGCCAGTGCGAAACACACCTGCCTGTCGAGTGCGAGGGGGTCTTCGGCAACGTTCGTGGTCACCAGCTCAGGGTAACCGATAGTTAGTGCACTAACCAATCGCCCACTAACTAAAGGTGAGGTAAAACACCGCAGCCCGGCCTGTGTAGGGCCGGGCTGCGGTTCGCTCTTCGCTCAGGGTGTGGCGAAGAACTGCTCCACCGCGGGCTGGGCGTTCGGATTTCCCACACCGACACCGATCACGGCTCCTGCAATCGTGCCGACGACGGCGCCGATGATGCATCCGGCGATGAAGTTGGGGAAGATCGAGACGCACCCGATTGCCATGCCCACATTGGAACCGATGGCCATGCCCTGCAGGCCCGCGTTGTTCCAACCGGTGTTGATCTCGCTGGTCATGTTGTCGAAGGCTGCCTGTTTGGCGTCATTTTCCGGAAAGAACTGTTCAGCCACCTGGCTACTGCCTTCGGCGGTCGGGGTCATCAAGGGCTGGCTCCAGTCGATTCCCTGCGTGCCGGGATCGGCGTAGGCCGTCCCGGCGCCGACTGTCATCGCAGCGACGACGAAAATGGACAATGCCAGAGTTCTGAGAAGTTTCATGAGAATTCCCACCATGTCGTAGGTCGAACACGGACTCCACCTGAGCACCGAACATTGTTGTGCGTGGACCATATTCGCTGGAAGTACCGAACGGCTACATGCATATGTGGGTGCGCGGTGATGCTCCCCGGTGAGTCGCCTACTCCATAGCCCTCCCGAATTCATCTCTCGGCGTGGAGGGGCGAAGGGGGCAGGGCACGCGCGTCGTGGCTATGAGGAGCGTGTCCAACCCTGTGCAATCCTGCAGTGTCATGGTGCTTCCCATGCCTAGTCGCTTGCTGAACATCTTCCCCCTTCGGGTATCCCACTTTTCGGCGTTTACGCAAAATTCGTTACATACGCCTCACCGGCACGAGGTGTCACACGGTCAGCCGGTAGAAACGCCAGAACCCGAAGTCTTCGATGGGAAGGATGTCCATCGAGCCGAAACCGGCAGCTTCGGCGTACTTTCGCAAGGTGTTCGGACGCATGACCGTTCCGGTGGCGGCACTCGGACTGGAACTCATTCCGTCCGGCAGGCACACGGTCAGGCTGAATCCGTACATCAACCGCTCGATGTCGCTTCCCGGTGCCGAGAACTCGTCGTCCACCGCCTCGTCCATGACGATCATGACTCCACCGGGTGCCAGAGCCTTGCGTATCGCCGTCAATACGGCGACAGGTGCAGGCATGTCGTGAATGCACTCGAAGGCGAATGCAGCGGTATAGGCGCCCTCCGGAATGCCCGCTGCATCCGACTCGGTGATTGTGATCCGGTCGGCAACATCCCCTTGATCGCGGACGTTGTGTTTCGCGAGTTCGACAGTGGCGCCGTCGATGTCGTAACCATCCAGCCGGGCATCGGGATAGGCGCGCGCCAGGGCGATCGTGGACCACGCGCCCCCACATCCGACATCGGCGATGGCGGCACCGGGGGTGCGCAGAAGTGCGTCGACCTCGGGTACCGATGCGAGCGCTCCCGGCAGAACCTGCTCGTACCACGGCCGATTCATATCCGCCTGCGATTCCCTTGCATCGACACCGTACTGTGCCCATCCCACACCGCCTCCCGTGCGATACGCCTCGATCAGCGCGGGCATCTGTGTGGTGGCGGCGACGAAAATCCGGGCCAGCGGCGCCAGGTAGGCCAGGCTTTTCTCATCGGTGAACACTTCGGCCGCACCGGGCTCCAACGTGAATCTCCGGGGGCTGCCGCCGTCTGCGGTGAGCAGCCCTGTCACCGCCTGTTGTTCGAGCCACTCCTGTGCGTACCGCGGATGGGTCGAGGTGCGTTCGGCCAGTTCGTCCGCTGTTGCGGGGCCCTGATGTGCGAGACTTCGATACCAGCCGAGTCGATCTCCCAGATGAATGGAGAGTATGTCGATTGCGCCGAGGGAGGCGTCGAAGACGCGTTGCGCCACTGCGTCGGCTCCGGGTGTGGGCATCGCTGACCTCCGGTGTGGGTGGTCCCCTCATGGTGACCTACCGCGGTAGCCGATGTCCCCGTTTCGGTTGCTCCCAGTGCACATTCGCGCCGGAGTCGGTCGAGCGTCCGGGAAGCTGGAAACCCCACGGCAACTCGAGGCGGTGGCGAGCGAGCAGGTCTGTGTCGGCGAGCAGGTCTTGGATCGGTCCGTCCGCCACTACCTGGCCTTCGTCGAGAATCACCGCGCGCGTGCACAACTGCGCAGCGTACGGAAGGTCATGGGTTACCAGCAGTTGGGTGGTGTCCACCCCGAGCAGGACTTCGGCCAGTTCACGCCGGGCAACCGGATCGAGGTTGCTCGACGGCTCGTCCAGTACCAGCACGTCCGGAGCGCACGCGAGGACGGTGGCCAGGGCGACCCGGCGCCGTTGCCCCACCGACAGATGAACGGGATTGCGATCGGCATGCGACATCATGTCGACGGCGGCCAACGCGATGCGCACCCGGTCGTCGAGTGCCGCACCGGTGACACCGAAATTTGCCGGGCCGAAGGCGACGTCCTGCGCGACGGAGGGCATGAAGAGCTGATCGTCAGGGTCCTGGAAGACGATGCCGACCCGCCGCCGCACCTCGCGCAGCGTGTTCCGGTCGGTGTTGCGCGACACCGGTACCCCACCGATGGTGACTCGACCGTCCGAGGCGGTCAGAATCCCGTTGAGGTGCAGCATCAGAGTGGTCTTGCCGGCACCGTTCGGGCCGAGAACCGCTACCCGTTCGCCCGGGCTCACGGTGAGGTCGATTCGGTCGAGTGCCTTCCTGCCATCCGGGTAGGAATACGACACACCCTCGAGGTGCACGGCGGCCGTCATCGGAGGGTCCAGGCCGCGAGGCAGATACCCGCCGAACAGACGGCGGGGACGAGGCCGGCCGACCACGCCGCGGCGGACGCCGGAGGAGCACCGACTGTGGGAACAGTCCCCGTGAACCCGCGCGACAGCATGGCCAGGTGTACGCGCTCGCCCCGCTCGTAGGAACGGACGAACAATCCGCCCACACCCTGCGCGGTGGCGCCGATCTGGCGAAGTGTCCGCGGATCTTCACCCCGGGACAAGCGTGCGGTGCGCATCCGGGCGACCTCCGAGGTGAGTAGATCGAGGTACCGCAGCATGAGGACCACGATCGTGGTGAACATGGCGGGCACGTGCAGATGGGCAAGTCCCACCGGCAGATCGCGGGCGGGGGTGGTGGCGGCGAGCGTGAGTGACACCAGCACCCCGAGAGTGCCTTTCACCAGGATCCCCCACGCGGCGTGCAGTCCGGCCACCGACAGCGACAATCCGAGGACCGTCGTCTGCTCGCCGCCCTCCGCGAAGGGCAACAACAGGGCCAATGTGACGAAGGGCAGTTCGATCAGCATGCGCGGGGCGAGCCAGGTCAGGGCGATTCCGGCGATGTGCCATACCACCGCCAGGACTGCGAGGTACACGGCGAAGGCCCAGAACGCCTCGCGGGGCGTGGCCACCACCGCGAACACCGTCACCACCGCACACACGATCTTCACCTCGACGGGGAGACGGTGAACTGCGGATGTGCCGTGGAGATAAAGCGGCTGCGCGTGACCGGAACTCATGATCAGGGCCCGGCTCGGTGACGCCGTCCGCGGGCGAGGAGCCGAAAAGCGGTGGCTGCGACGACGAAGGTCGCGGCCGCACCGATGATTCCGGCCACCCCGGTGAAACCCGATCGTCCGCTCACCGTGTAGTCGGCGAGCGGGGAGGCCGACAAGTGGTGGTCCTCGGCGTTCTTCGCAATGCAGTCCCCGACCAGTGCCGCGCCGGTGTCGGTCTCGACGGTGTCGCATCCGCGTGTCGTGGCAGCGTCGAGGCCGTCCGGACTCGAGCTCGCCAGAGAGGACAGCACCCCGGCAATGAGCAGTACCGCCAGCGCGAAACCGAGAAGGAAGCGGCGGAACGACCGTGTCGACACGCTCATGCGCCCACCGCCACGTGGCGCGGCGCGGTCCGGAGCAGGTACACGAGGTCGGGTCGGGCCCGGGCAACCGCCGTGACCGTGACGGCGGTGATAATTCCTTCGCCGATTCCGATCAGGATGTGGGCGCCGAGAACGTAGGCCGCCACCGAGCCGAGCGCAGTGGCGCCGTCGGCAGCGGGCTGACCGCCGATGGCGTACTCGAGGACGAAGCCCATCGACGCCGCGACGGTTCCGCCCAGCGCAGCGGTGAACGCGAGAGCGCCGAGCACGCGGAGACGAAGATCCTCGGGGCGCGCGAGTCGGCGCAGGACTAGCGCGACGACGTAGCCGACCGTCACCCCGATGATCGCCATGTTCGTGATGTTCGCACCCAAGGCTGTCAGCCCGCCGTCCGCGAAGAGCAGCGCCTGCACGATCAGGACGATCGCGATGCACAGCGCACCCGTGTAGGGCCCCACGAGAATGGCTGCGAGTGCACCACCGAGGAGATGTCCGCTGACACCGGGAAGGACGGGAAAGTTCACCATCTGCACCGCGAAGATGAAGGCGGCTACGAGACCGGCCATGGGGGCGGTGCGATCGTCGAGTTCGGAGCGGGCCCGCCACGCGGCGACCGCGAGCCCCACCGCCGCGACGGCGAGGAAGAGGACCGACGTCGGGGCATTGATCAGCCCGTCGCTCATGTGCATGGCTACGGACTCCATGTCACCCTCCTCAGCCGGCAGCTGTCCTGTCTCTGCAGTCTAGATTCTCGTGTGAACACTTGAACAGCTGTTCATGGGTCCCGCGACAGCTGTGTTCTGCCACCACCGAACTCTCAGTGCCAGCTGTGGTCCACGACGGGGGTTCGCGGTCCGAACTTGGGTTTGATCGCGTTGCCACTGACCAGCAGTAACCGCACGGCGCGATAACGATGCGGGCGAACCGGTTCCAGGTACGTCACCATCTCGGCGTCGTCGAGGGGCTTGCCGAGTAACGACCACCCGACCATCGACGCCAGGTGGTAGTCGCCGACGGACAGCGCATCCGCATCACCGAGCGCACGTTGCGACACCTCGGCCGCGGTCCAGATGCCGACCCCTGGGACGGACATCAAGCGGCGGGTCGCTTCCTCGGGGGACAGGTCGACGATCTTCTCCAGGCGGTCCGCGACCTGGGCGCAACGCACGATGGTGCGGGCACGGCCGGGGTCCACGTTCGCGCGGTGGAACTCCCACGACGGGACTCGCCGCCACACGTGCGCGGTGGGAGGCACCCGCATTCCGTCGGGCGCCGGGCCGGGGGCGGGTGTGCCGAATTTCCACACCAGACGCCGCCACGACGCGAACGCGGCGATGCCGTGGACCCGCTGCTCGAGGATGGCCGGGACAAGGGCTTCCATCACCCGGTCGGTGCGCCCCAGACGCAGGTGCGGGAAGCGGCGGTGGGCCTCGGCGAGGATCGGGTGCTCCGGCGCGAAGTCTTCGCACTCGTCCTGCTCGCCGACGAGACGGTTCAGCCCATCCGCCAACTCGCGGGCACCCTCGCCCCAGGCCTGACAGTGGACGGTGTGCCGGTCGCTTTGCGTGAGGCGATAGGTGACCGGACCGGACGGTTGCACCGACGTCCGCCAGATGGAGCCGTCGACCGCACGCCGGTGACAGGGGTCGCCCTTACCGCGCTGAAGGGGGTGCAACGTCATCGCGACGTCCAGTGGACGCCGCGCGGTCACGGTGGTCTCGACCACCTCCAGCGAAGCCGTCATCGCAAGCAGCGTATCCGCCCTCCGGCGACATGTCGGCCACCGCTACCGGCGGTTGTCGGGGCGCGCACGTAAAGTCCCAGCCATGATCATCGTGAGTACCGACGGATCCTGTCTGCGTAACCCCGGTGGGGCGATCGGCTGGGCATGGGTCAATCACGAAGGTCCCAGCCGATCCGGTGGTGAACCCTCGGGAACCAACCAGATCGCCGAGCTGCGGGCGCTGCTCGAGGCGATCACCGCGCATCCCGGACCCGATCCGCTCCTGATCGAGTCGGATTCCCAGTACGCCATCAAGTGCGCATCGGAATGGCTGCCCGGTTGGAAGCGGAAGGGCTGGAAGACGGCGGCCGGTGCCCCCGTGAAGAATCTTCCTTTGGTCCAGGCCATCGACCAGGCCATCATCGAGCGTTCCGGACCCGTGCGGTTCCGTTGGGTACGCGGTCACGTCGGCAACCACTACAACGAGATGGCCGACGTACTCGCCGGTGAGGCGGCACGGGCCGTCGCATCCGGTGAGCCGGTAGCTGCGCCCCCTCCGGCTCCCGCTACACCCGTGGTCGCGGCCCCTGCGGAGGCCGAAGAAGCGTTCACCCTGTTCTGATCCTGTCGGTTCACCCGGTACCGGGAGAAGTCTGTATCGAGGAGAAGTCGTGACCGAGGATCTGCGGGTGCGGGAGTTCTGGCGGGCGCTGGGGTTGCCCGGCATCGTCGACGTCCACACCCACTTCATGCCCGCCAACGTGATGGAGAAGGTCTGGCGGTACTTCGACGCGGTGGGCCCCCTCACCGGGCGAGCGTGGCCGATCCGCTACCGGCACGAGGAGGACGTGCGCGTCGAGCAACTTCGTGCGTTCGGGGTTCGACGGTTCACGTCCATGATCTATCCGCACAAGCCGGAGATGGCCGCGTGGCTGAATCAGTGGGCGGCCGACTTCGCCCACCACACGCCCGACTGCCTCCGGACGGCGACGTTCTATCCGGAAGAATCCGCGGCCGCGTACGTGCCCGAGGCAATCGAGTCGGGCACCCGGGTGTTCAAATCCCACATTCAGGTGGGCGACTATTCACCGGGCGACCCGTTGCTCGACCCGGTGTGGGCAGCGTTGCAGGACGCGGGTGTGCCGGTGGTCATCCATTGCGGATCCGGTCCCGCGCCGGGCAAGTACACCGGCCCCGAGCCGATCGGCGAATTGCTGGCGCGGTACCCCCGACTCCGCCTGATCATCGCCCACATGGGCTTGCCCGAGTATCGGGAGTTCCTCGAGCTCGCGGGACGCTATTCCGGTGTGTACCTCGACACCACGATGGCGTTCACCGATTACACCGAGGAGGCGACCCCGTTTCCGCGTGACGCTGTACACCGGCTGTCCGACCTGCAGGAACGCATCCTGTTCGGAAGCGACTATCCCAACATCCCGTATCCGTACCTGGACGCACTCGAGGGTCTGACCCGGTTCGATCTCGGTGAGGACTGGCTTCGCTCGGTGTGTCACGACAACGCTGCGGCGCTGTTCGCGCTCGCCTGATCCGCCGGCGGGGAGTTGGTGAGCTCGCGCCGGCGGATCGGAGACCCCTGAGGAGGCTGAAGGATTACGACCCACAGCACGCGGTCGGGGCGTCCTGCTCGAGGGCGGGCGCATTGCCGAACGTGTCGCTGTCGGCGAGCACCGTATACACCTCCCATTTCTCGCCGGCGGGCCCGGTGACCCACACCTTGTCCTGGCTGGCGAAGCAACAGGTGGTCCCGAGTTCTTCCTCGGTGAACAGCCCTTCCTCGGTCAGCCTGGCGATTTCCGAGTGCACGGCATCACTCGATTCCACCTCGACGCCAAGGTGATTGATGGTGCCGCCCGCACCGGGGTTTTCGAACAACACGAGCTTGAGTGGGGGCTCGGTGATGGCGAAATTGGCGTACCCCTCCTTTAGTTTCGCGGGCGCTGTGCCGAAGAGCTTGGAGTAGAACGAGACGGCCTGACCGAGGTCGTCGACGTTGAGGGCGAGCTGTACGCGGGACATGAGATCCTCCACCTTTTCGATGTATATCGAATTACTTCTCCACTATGCGCCACCTTTTTGACGTATGTCAAGAAGGTGGGCACAATGGATTCATGCCCAAGGCCTTGCCCCTGATCGATGCGACGTCACCACTCTGCTGCGCCCCGGTCGCGTCGGGGCCCATCTCGGACGATGGGGCGCTCGAGGTGGCTGTGCGGCTCAAGGCTCTTGCCGATCCGGTGCGCATCAAGCTGATGTCGATCCTGTTGTCCGCCAGCGAGGGTGAGGTCTGTACGTGCGACCTCGCCGACGGTGTCGGTGTATCCGAATCGACCGTCAGTCATCACCTGGGGCAACTGAAGAAGGCAGGCATGGTGGTCCCCACCCGGCGCGGAATGAACGTCTATTACCGTCCACAACGCGACGCGCTCGAGGCGCTGCGCTTCGTGCTGGATCCGAACTGCTGCTCGTAGCGCGGTCACGTTCCTTTCGCGGGCTCGCTGTCGCGCCACCAGCAGAACACGAACAGTGCGAGTGACGCGACCAGCGTGGACACCACCCAGACCGTGAGCGCAATGTCGACCCACGACCCGATCGGCGGGCTGCCCGGCAGGATCCCGCGCAGGGGTACGACGGCGAACAGCATTGCAGCCATCCAGCCGAGCATGTCGGTGTCGACTGCCCGCTTGCGCCGGAACGTCTGCAATGCGACGAAGGCGGCGAGAACGGCGAGGGTCGTCATCATCAGGAGGAGAATTCCGGCGTAGATGAGGTTTCCGCCTGTGCGCGCCAACCGCACGTCGACGCCGATGCCGTTCCGGGAGATGTCGGTGTCGACCGCGACCGGTTCGGCCTTCGCCTTCCATCCGTCGACCCGCCCGTCCAGGAGAACACCCGTGGGTACCAATTCGCGTTGGGCGCCGAGGCCCTCGTAGGCCTCGACCACCATCGGATTCACCTCGAACCGGTCGAAGGGCCACGTGGCGGCGTTGCCGTTCGCGATGAACTCGGTGTCGAACGTGGTGGGCGCGGTGCCTTCGCGGAAAACGATCTGCTCGTGGCTGGTGCTGGGGACGAGCAGGAGAGTGATATCTCGGTTGAGGGTGTCGCCGTTGGCATGGAGGTAATCCTGACCGGCGGCGATCGTCACCTCTGCCTGCATCCGGTCGACCGTCGGCTGCAGCGACTTCGCGGTGACGAGCACCATGATCACGTCGTCGTCGATGGTGAATGGCGCGTCGTCCTCGATCGCGTTGCTGCTCAACCCGTAGACGGTGAGGGACGCGGCGTAGACGAGCGCGAGGAGAAGCGCCGCCGCGACCCATTGGAGCCGGTGACGCAGGAGGAGTGGTGACTCGGCTGCCACCGTCGCAACATACCGCCGTTGGGGTGGGCGGGTTCGTCGATCGGTGGTCTCGATCGATGCGGAAGCAGGCTCGGTCGTCACGCGCGGGTACCTGCGACATATCGTGGACGGCACCACTGGCTAGGGAGGAGCCGCAATGGAATCGCGACTGCAGAACTCACAGATGCTTCTCGCAGTCCTCGAGCAGGCCCCGACGCTGGTAGTGCTGTCGGAATTCGTCTCCGGCCGGATCGTCTTCCTCAATCCGGCGGGCGCCCGCCTCATGGGCTTCACCACCGCCGCCGACGCCTACTCGAGGACGACGGCGGAGTTCTTCACCGATGTCGGTCTCGTGCAGGCGCCCGAAGTGGAGTCGGCACTCGTGGAACGGGGGGAGTGGTCCGGGCTCACTGAGCTCCGCCACTTCGTGACCGGGGAGCCGATCCCCATGCTGATCTCGACGTTCGTGGTGGAATCCGACAACTCCGGTCCGGCGGTGATTGCCTCGATTGCGCACGATCGCCGCAGTGCGCAGATCGAAGAACGCCGGCTGCACAGCGCGCTCGAAGCGGCCGCGTACCGGGCCCGCGAGCAACAGGCGATCGCCGAGCTGAGCCAACTCGCCGTCGACGGTAACCTCGACGAACTTCTCGACGCGGCGACCAGGGCAGCTACGGCGCTGATGGGTGTGCGCTGTACCTCCATTGCCCGGATCTCTGGCGGAGGGGAAGAACTGACCGTTCTCGCGTACCGGGGTCCGGCGCCGGGACCGGCGAGCTTTGCACCCGGTACGGGCTCACAGCCTGGATATGCGGCCGCGGCCGAATCGGTGGTGGTGTGCCGCGACAGAACCCAGGAGACCCGCTTCTCCACCACAGCGATGACCAGGCGTGCACTACAGAGCGGGGTGTGTGTACCGATCGGTGCCGACCCCGTGTGGGGAGTTCTCACCGCGCACAGTCATCGCCCCCGCGACTACACCGACCGGGATCTGTCCTTTCTCCGCTCGGTGACGGGTGTGCTGTCGGCGGCGATCCGCCGTATCGAGGCGGAAGCGCAACTGCTGCATCAAAGTTTGCACGACCCCCTCACGGGATTGCCGAACCTGACGCTGGCTCGCAGACGCATCGATTCGGCGCTCGACGCGGCACGTCGCGAGAGTACGGTCATGGCTCTGCTGCTCATCGACCTCGACGACTTCAAAATCCAGAACGACAGCCTCGGCCATGCCGGTGGTGACGACGTACTCGTCGTCCTCGCCGAGCATCTGCGCTCGGCAGTGCGTCCGAACGACACTGTCGCGCGGATCGGGGGCGACGAATTCGTCGTCGTGTGCGAGCACCTGGCGGATGCCGACGAGGCAATTGCCGTCGCCAAGGGCATCACCGACAGCCTCACGATGCTGAACCAGGTTGCACACCTCCAGTTGCCGATCAGTGGCAGCGTCGGAATCGCCCTCTCGGATCCGGATTGCACGCGGGAAGAGTTGGTTCGCCGCGCGGACTCGGCGATGTATCGGGCGAAGGCAGGAGGTGCCGGCGGGTACGCCCTCTACTCAGCCGAACACCCAGTTCATCAGGATCACGTACAGTCCGGTCCCGACCACGATCGAGAGCACCGCATTCTTCCGCCACAGGTGCACCACAGCCGTTGCTGCCACGGCGAGCAGTTCGGGTAATCCGTGCGCCGGGACGTTGATCGACACGTTCTTCAGCGAGTAGACCACCAGGATCGACATGATTCCGGCCGGCATGAACACGCCGAGATATCCGACCAGCGCCGAGGAACGCAGTGGGTGGAGAACCGCGAACGGGACGGCGCGGAGGGCGAAGGTGACAATCGCCATGATGGCCACGGCGGCGAGTAGGTAACCCGACTCAGGCATCTGCGGCACCCTTCTGTGGAGTGAGGACGTATCGAAGGACGAGAAGACTCACGAATGCCCCCATTGCCAGCGGCAGCATGTGATCGACGTCGACCAGGCGCGCGACCACAGCGCAGGTGACGCCCAACAGGGGAACTGCGAGGCCACGCTGCGCTCGGACGGCCTCGATGGACAGTACGACGAACAACGCGGTCAGCGCGAATTCCATGCCGACGATATTGTCCGGGATCCATTGCGCGGCAACGGCACCGAGCCCGGCGCCGCCGATCCAATAGGCGTGGAGGTACAGCTGTGTGTACACGATCATCCGCCCGGACACCGTTTTGCGGTCGCTGGTGACCGCCATGGCGTAGGCCTCGTCGGTGAGCGCGAACATGCTGTAGAGGCGTGCCGGCCTGCCCTTGATCGTCTCGAGCGGAAAGCTGAGCGCGTAGAAGACGTGCCGAAAATTCACGAGCAGTGCTGTCAGTGCGATGTAGGGCAGTGGCGTCATCGCGGTCACCAGTCCCACGGCGACGAATTCGAGTGAACCGGCATAGATCAGTGACGTGAAGACCAGTGCCCACCACGGGCTCAGCCCTTGTTGCACGACGAGGACCCCGAGGGCGATACCGAGGGGAAACAGCCCGATTCCGACGGGGAGTGAGGCTCGGAGTGCGCCGCGTATTTCCGAGGAAGGCGGAGCCTCGGCGCCGGCAACGACGGCCGTCGAGTGGGGTGCTGATTCGGTCACTACGCAAAGGTATAGCGATCGTCGAGGTGAGCGATTGCGAACAAATGCTTATACAGTGGCTTGTGCGCAATAATTGATCAATGGACGCCATCGATCACGCAATCTTGTCGCATCTGCGCCGGGACTCGAGTCTGACCAACACCGAGCTGGCCGATCTCGTCGGCCTGACTCCGTCGCCGTGTCTGCGGCGCGTCAAGAAGCTCGAGGCGGACGGAATCATCACCGGCTACCGCGCGGTCGTCAGTCAAGAAGCGCTCGATCGTGGTTTCCAGGTGATCGTCACGGCCGAGATCGGGGTGAACGACCAGGCCACCATCGAGCAGTTCGAGTCGCGTGTGGCTGCGTTCGACGAGGTGATCGAATGTCGGCGTCTGTTCGGGATCCCCGACTACTTCATCCGCGTTGCCGTACGCGACCTTGCCACCTACGAGCGGTTCATGGTGACGAAACTCGGGGGACTTCCGGCGGTATCGCGGGTCACCTCGCTGATCACGATGAAGACGATCAAGAGCGTCGACTGATCAGTTCCCGTCACCAGGTCCGCCTAGGGTGATGGCACTGACCCGTCGAGAAGAGAAGGTGCACCATGGCCGTCGCTACCGCACAGCACGTGTCGCGTGAGGAGTTGCTCGACTTCGTCCGTCCCCGGCACCGGAGCGTGCTGATCACCCGCAAGAGGTCCGGGGGCCTGCAGATTTCCCCGGTCACGTCGGGACTCGACGCGGAGGGACGTATCGTCGTCTCCACCTACCCGCAGCGCGCCAAGGCCGCGAACGTGCGGCACGACCCCGCCGTGAGCGTGTGCGTACTGTCCGACGAGTTCAACGGTGCCTACGTGCAGATCGACGGCACGGCCGAGGTACTGGACATGCCCGATGCGCTCGAACCTCTGGTCGAGTACTTCCGCGGAATCTCCGGCGAGCATCCCGACTGGGACGAGTACCGCGACGCCATGCGGAAGCAGAACAAAACCCTCATCCGGATCACCATCGACGAGTGGGGACCCATCGCGACCGGTGGCTTCCCACCGGATACCGATCGCGGATAGGTCCCCGTCACCTACTCGACGGCACCCGCCGAGCGCAGGCGCTCGATGCCCGCCGCGTCGTAGCCGGCCTGCGCGAGGATCGCATCGGTGTCCTGCCCGGGCCGCGGCGCCGGCCGGGGAACGGGCGCCGGGGTGCGGCTGAAACGCGGTGCCGGTGCGGGCTGGCGGATGCCACCCACCTCGACGAACGTCTCCCGTTCCTTGTTGTGGGGGTGTTCGTGCGCTTCCCACGGCGAGAGGACGGGCGACACGCACGCGTCGGAATCGGCGAACAGTGCCGCCCATTCGTCCCGCGGTCGGGTCGCGAACACCTCGGCGAGGCGCTTCTTCAGTTCCGGCGCCGCATCGAGGTCGTACTGCAACGGCAGTTCCTCGCCGCTCAACCCCAGCACGTCGAGGAGTTCACCATAGAAGTGCGGTTCGACGCACCCGACCGCCACGTGCAGACCGTCGGCGCACTCGTAGGTGTCGTAGAACGCGGCTGCGCCGTCGAGGACGTTCCGCCCGCGGCCCTCCTGCCACAGCCCGGCGGCGTTCATGCCGTGGACGAACGCCGTCAGCAGCGCCGCCCCGTCGACCATCGACGCGTCCACCACCTGTCCGCGGCCCGACCGGGAACGCTCGTGCAGCGCGGCCAGGATCCCCATCGTCAACATCAGGCCGCCACCGCCGAAGTCGCCCAACAGGTTCAACGGCGGCACCGGCCGCTCGCCGGCGCGCCCGATGGGTTCGAGCGCGCCCGCGAGCGCGATGTAGTTGATGTCGTGCCCGGCTCGCGCCGCGAGGGGTCCCTCCTGACCCCAGCCGGTCATGCGCCCGTAGATCAGGCCGGGGTTGCGGGACAGGCAGTCGTCGGGGCCGATGCCCAGCCGTTCCGCGACGCCGGGACGGAAACCCTCGACGAGGATGTCGGCTGACTCGAGTAGTGCCAGAACGGCTTCCAGCCCCTCCGGGGTGCGCAGGTTCACGGCGATCGATCGTCGTCCGCGGTCGAGTACACCCGAGGGTGCCATCAGCCCGCTGCCGCCGTCACCGGCCCGTTCGACGCGGATCACGTCCGCGCCGAGGTCGGCGAGGATCATGCAGCCGAACGGGGCGGGCGCGAGGCTCGCGATCTCGACGACGGTCAGCCCGCTCAGCGGCCCGCCGGTCACGACACCCCCTGCGCGTCGCGAGGCAGTCCGAGCATGCGCTCCCCGATCACGTTGAGCTGCACCTCGGTCGTGCCACCGTAGATGGTGGTGGCCCGGCCGGCGATCAACTGCTCCATCGCCTTGTCGCTCGGCTCACCCGGAATGCTCACGGCACCGGCCGGTCCCAATTCGGCGACGACGAACTCGGCGATCGCCTGCCCGAGGCCCATGCCGAGTAACTTGCCGACGCTCGACGTGGTGCTCACGTCCGCCCCCGACAACTGCTTCAGCACAATCCGGGAGCCGATCAAATCGATGGCCTGGCTTTCGGCCACCAGTTCGCCGACGCGGTACCGTGCCAACGGTCCGAGGTTGCGCCCGCGGGCGAAGTGGAGCAGGTCCTTGTCGGTGGCGTAGGCCTCCATCTTCTGGCTGAGTGCCACCCGCTCGCCCGCGAGGGTCGTGCGGGCCACGTTCCAGCCGTCGTTCACGTTCCCGACCACGTTCTCGTCCGGGATGAACACGTCGTCGAGGAAGACTTCGTTGAACAGCGCCGACCCGGTCATCTCGCGCAGCGGCCGGACGGTGACCCCCGGTGTCGACATGTCGAGGACGAAGTAGGTGATGCCCTCGTGCTTCGGCTTCGACGGGTCGGTGCGGGCGATCAGCATGGCCCAGTCGGAGAACTGTGCCACGGTGGTCCAGATCTTCTGGCCGGTCACCTTCCAGCCGCCGTCGACCTTCTCCGCCTTCGTGGTCAGCGACGCGAGGTCGGAGCCGGCGCCCGGTTCGCTGAACAGTTGGCACCACACCAGATCTCCGCGCAGGGTGGGGACGGCGAGGTCCTGCTTCTGCGACTCGGTGCCGTGGGCGACGACGGCCTGCACGGCCCAGCCGCCCATCAGCAGCTGCGGCATCGGAATTCCGGCCGCCTTGATCTCCTGGGCGATGACGATCTGTTCGAGTGGGGATGCGCTGCGGCCGTACGGCTTCGGCAGGTGCGGCTGCACCCAGCCGCCGTCGCCGAGGGCAATCAACTGGTCGTCCTCGCCGAGGTCGACGAGCGGGGCGAGTTCCGCCCGTACCTGCGTCCGAATCGCCTCGGCCTCGTCCGGCAGTTCCAGTTCGGAGGAGCGGGCGGTGCCGGCGAGCGACTGTTCGGCGACGCGGGTAGCCCGCTCCTCGCGGGTACCGAGGAGCCCCCGGATGGCCAGTGCCCGCCGGTAATACAGGTGCGCGTCATGTTCCCAGGTGAATCCGATGCCGCCGTGGACCTGGATACAGTCTTGCGCGCACTGCACCGCGGCATCGGGAACGATGACGGCGGCGATGTCCGCGGCGAAATCTGCGGTGTCGTCGCCGTTGTCGAGGGCGGACGCGGCATCCCACAACACGGCGCGGGCCTTCTCCAGGGCGATGCCCATGTGGGCGCACTTGTGCTTGACGCCCTGGAACTGCCCGATGGGACGCCCGAATTGCACTCGGGTCTTCGCGTATTCGGCCGCAGTGGAGACACACCACGACATCACGCCGATCGCTTCGGCGCCCAGCACGACGGCGGCGATCGATCGGACGCGTCGTTCACTCAGTCCGTCGAGGATCCGATCGGCGCCGACGTGAACGACGTCTGCCGTGATTCTTGCCGAGCCTCGCAGTATGTCGATGCTGTCCTGCGCGGTGACGGTGACGTCTGCCGACTCGACGACGACCCAGCGGACGTCGTTGCCGACGGTGATCGGCAGGAGCAGGATGTCGGCGTGCTCGCCGCCGAGGACGGCGTCTGTGCTTCCCACGATCCGGTATCCGCCGTCGTGCACCTGCGCGTGGAGCGCGGTGCCCAAGGCGACCGCGGCGGTGCGTGATCCATCGAGAAGGGCGGGGATCAGCTCGATTCCGACCTTGGAATCCGCGGCCGCGACGAGGGCGGCGGACAGTGCGGTCGGAACGAACGGGCCGGGGGCCACCGTGCGGCCGAGCGCCTCCAGCGTGACGGCCAGGGTAAGCAGCCCGGCACCGTGGCCGCCCTTGTCCTCGGGGATATGCAGGCCCAACAGGTCCTGGCCGACGAGTGCGTCCCAGAACGGCGGGAACTTGTCCTCGCCTTTCGACTCGACCGCGGCACGCACCTGCTCGGACGTGATGGCGCGTTCGGCGAAGGCCCGAACGGAATCGGCGAGGGCGCGATGCTCCTCGGTGAGCCCGAGGCCCAGTTCATACGTATTCTTGGCCATGTCCGAAACCCTTCAGCCAAGCCGGTCGGCGAGGTCTGCGACGGTCCACGGGCCGTCGCTCTCGATGGTCTTCACGTCGTGCCAGCCGGCCAGTTCGGAGATGGCTCCGCCCTGCACCGCGAACACCTTGCCCGTGATCTTGCAGTCCGCATCCGCGAGCCGGGCGACGAGCGGGGAGATGTTGGCCGGACTGAATGCGTCGAACTCACCTTCCGGCACCTCTTCGGCGAACAATGCGCCCATACCGGGAGTGGCCAGCGTCAGCCGGGTGCGGGCGATCGGCGCGATCGCGTTGACCCGGACGCCGTACCGCTCGAGCTCGTCGGCTGCGACGAGCGTCAGCGCGGCGATACCCGCCTTCGCGGCGCCGTAGTTGCCCTGCCCGGCGTTGGGCATGAACGTGCCGGACGCGGACGCGGTGTTGATCACGGAGGCGTTCACCGTCTTGCCCGCCTTGGTCTGCGCTTTCCAGTACACCGCTGCATGATGCAGCGTCGCGGCATGTCCCTTGAGGTGCACGGCTATGACGGCGTCCCATTGGCTTTCGGACATTCCCGCGATGAAGGCGTCGCGCAGGATGCCCGCGTTGTTCACCAGGACGTCGAGCCGGCCGAACTCCCTGACCGCCTGATTGACGAGCGCTTCGGCACCGTCCCAGGACGCCACGTTGTCGGTGTTCGCCACGGCAGTGCCGCCGCCGGAGACGATCTCGTCGACCACCTGCTGGGCCGGGCCTGCGTCCTCGCCGGTACCGTCGTTCGCACCGCCGAGGTCGTTGACGACCACGGCGGCCCCCTCCCGGGCGAAGAGCAGGGCGTGCTCCCGCCCGATCCCGCGCCCGGCGCCGGTGACGATGGCTACCCGTCCGTCGAGTGTTCCCATGTGTACGTACTCCTAAGACTCGGTGTCCGCGATGACGGCGAGGCCGTCCTTGATGACGAGTTCGTCGCCGACGGTCGTCTCGTAGGCGTACGACGTTGTCCCGCCTGTGGACTCGGCGACCTGCCGGAACTGCGTGGTGATGTCCTGGCCGGGCAGGACTGGCTTGGCGAACCGCACCGCGAGCCTGCGGAGACGTTCGACCCGGCCGTCGGCAAGTTCGGTGAGCGCCGCCCACGAGGTGAACGCCATGGTGCACAGACCGTGGTTGATGATTCCGGGGAGCCCGGACATCCGCGCGATCTCGTCGTCCAGGTGGATCGGCATCGGATCACCGGAGGCAGGCGAGTACCGGAACGTCTGGTCGTCGTCGATGTGCTGGGTGATCGACGCTACCGGCGCCTGCCCGCGAAGGGATTCGTCGAACCGGTGTACAGGTGCCTGCGCGCCGAGTCCGGCTCCCGCATCGACCTTCCGGAAGAATGCGGTCATCCACTGCTCGTTGACGAGTTCGCCTTGCTCTGTGCGGGTTTCGACGTACACGACGACGGTGGAACCGTTCGCCCGCCCCTCGAATCCGATCGGCTTCGCGCGGACCACGAGGTTGTCGCCGGGGCGGATCGGACGGTGGAAGGAGAAATCCTGTTCCCCGTGCACGAGCTTCATGAGCAGTTCGACCGGGGCGACGGACAGTGCGGCCGGCGCCATCGAGGTGAACGCCGGTACCACGGCGAACACCGGTGGTGCGACCTCTCCGGCGAGGTGGCGTTCGATGGGATCGTTGGTGGCCGCGGCGTACTCGGCGATGCGCTCGGCGGTGACCTCGAACCGCTCCGGATCCGTCCACTCGCCGAGACCACTCGTGTCGAATTCGACTGTGGGGGTGGTCATGCGGATCAGCCCACCATGTCGGCGAACCCGGCCAGGGACGCCTCCAGATCCGCTTTCGCGTTCTTGGCGACGGCCTTCCCGATGGGGCCGACGATCATCGTGCCGGTGAAGCTTGCGTCGATGATCGCCTTGGATCCGGCGCCGTCCGGCTCGACTTTCAGCGTGAATTCGACGGTGACACCGGCCATGCCGGTGCCGGAGATCTTCACCATTTCGGGCACCTGCACCTCGGTGACGGTCCACTCGATCTTGTTGGCCATGCCCATCACGGAGACCACCTCGGTGAACTTCGATCCGAGTGCCACCTCGGCGGGGACCTCGCTCTTCCACGACTGGTGGATCGTGAGCCACTCTTCCCAGCGGGACAGGTTGGACAGCTCGTCCCACACCTTGTCGGGGGAGGCGGGAAGCGCAGCGGAGACGGAAACGGAAGCCATGAGTTACTCCTAGGTGTGTTCGAGGTGGGTGGGAAGAATTTCAGAGAGTGCGGTACGCGGTGACGACTACTGCGCCCCCGAGGCCGATGTTGTGCTGGAGGGCGACGCTCGCGCCGTCGACCTGCCGTGCGTCTGCGGTTCCCCTGAGCTGCCAGGTAAGTTCGCTGCATTGGGCGAGTCCGGTGGCGCCCAGCGGGTGTCCCTTGGAAATCAGACCGCCGGACGGGTTGACTACCCAGCGTCCGCCATACGTGGTGTCGTCGTTGTCGACGAGTTTGCCGCCCTCGCCCTCGGCGCAGAGACCGAGCGCCTCGTAGGTGAGCAATTCGTTGGTGGAGAAGCAGTCGTGCAGTTCGATGACGTGGATGTCTTCGGGACCGATCCCGGCCTGTTCGTAGACGCGAGCGGCGGCCGTGCGGGTCATGTCTGCACCGACCAGGCTGATCGCACTCCTGTCCTCGAACGTGCTGGGGAGATCGGTCACCATCGATTGCCCGACGATCTCGACCGCCTGGCCGGCGAGGTCGTGCTTCTCGACGAAGTCTTCACTGGCCACGATCACCGCGCCGGAGCCGTCGGACGTCGGGGAGCACTGCAACTTGGTGAGGGGACCGTAGATCTGCTTCGAGTCGAGGATCTGGTCGAGCGTGTACTCGTCCTGGAACTGGGCGTAGGGGTTGTTCTGTGAGTGGCGGTGGTTCTTGACGCCGATTCTGGCGAACTGTTCCGCGGTGGTGCCGTATCGCTCCATGTGCTCCTTACCGGCTGCGCCGAACATGTACGGCGCGGGCGGCATCGCGAACTCCTGCAGTTCCGCGAGCGCGAGGAGGTGGCGCATCATCGGCTGTTCGCGATCGTCGTACGTGGACCCGAGCGAACCGGCCTGCATCTTCTCGAAGCCGAGTGCCAGTGCGCAGTCGACCTGACCGCTTCGGATCGCCGACGTGGCGAGGAACAGGGCGGTCGACCCCGTCGAGCAGTTGTTGTTGACGTTGATGATCGGGATGCCGGTGAGGCCGAGTTCGTAGACGGCGCGCTGCCCCGACGTCGACTCGCCGTACACATACCCCACGTACGCCTGCTCGACGAGCGGATAGTCGATTCCGGCATCGGCCAGGGCCTTGCCGCCGGCCTCCCGCGCCATGTCCGGATAGTCCCATTCGCGTGCGCCGGGCTTCTCGAACTTTGTCATCCCGACTCCGACCACGAACACCCTGTTACCCATTGCGGCTCCTGAGAAATGTGTGTGTGACACGCTGTCCACCAAAAGTATGTGAGACGTGCTGTCCAGTCAACTACGTGGTGAGTAACGTATGGCGGATGCCGGACAAAGTCGACACCGCCACCTCGCCCCTCGGGGACGGTCGCGCCACCCGCTGGGAGGATCACAAGGCGGAACGCCGAAGCCGGATTCTCGATGCCGCGATGGACGCCATCAACGAGGACGGCCCCGACGTCGGGGTGCAGCAGATCGCGCAGCGCGCCGACGTCCCACGATCGGTGGTCTACCGCATCTTCACCGACCGGGGCGACCTCGACGAGCAGCTCCGCGGACGCATCATCGAACGTCTGATGGCAGACCTCGCGCCGACGCTGACCCCGGAGGGGACGGTAGGTGAAGCCATCGCGCGGGCCGTGGAGACGTACCTGGCGTGGATCGTCGAATTCCCCCGTCTGCACCAATTCCTCGGCACCGGGTCGCCGAGCAGGCGCACTACCGGTTCGCGTGTCGTGACCGGGACGAAGACCGCCATCGCACTCCAGCTCGCCGGCCTGCTGGCGGCCGTGCTGGAGAAGGTGGCGGACAACGCAGATCTTGCGGAGCCGCTGGCCTTCGGATTGGTGGGGCTGGTGGATGCGAGCGTCAACCGATGGCTGAGCAATCCGCAGTCGACACTGGGCAGTGACGAGGTGGCGCAGTTTCTCGAGGTCTCGATCTGGCAGGTGCTGCAGGGAAACCTGCAGGGCATCGGCGTTCACATCGACCTCACCACCCCCGTATCCGAACTGCAGTAGCGCGGGGATCGTCGGGCTACGATGGTCTGCATGTTCTCCGGGCGAGGTTCACGGAACGACCGCTAGCGTCCGAGAAGCTTGTGACGCGCTTGGTCCGACCGACACCGGAAGCGACGGTGTCCAGCGGCCCGCCGCCACAGTCGACCGCGGTCGGAGACATCGTCGGGCGATTCGCGGCTGCGTGGGAGTCGTCCGACTCCGCTCCGGACCTCACCGATTACCTGCCCGCTGATCCGGCGCTGCGCAGGGTGTCGCTGATCGAGTTGATCAAGGTCGATCTGGAAAAGCGGTGGCGCCGCGGCGACCACCCGAAGCGGCTGGCCGAGTATCGCGACGAGCTTCCCGAGCTCGGCAGGTGGCCACTACCGCCAGACCTGATCTACGAGGAATTCCATCTACGCAGGCGTAGCGGTCAGCCGGTCGACGCCTCGGAATACACGCGGACGTTTCCGGCGCAGGCCGACGAACTCGAAGAATTGCTGAGCACCGGCGAGTACCACAGCACGTCGATCCACCACCGCGAACACACCTCCGCGGCGCCGCCCCCGAGGAGTATGGAACTCGGCGATCTCGACGTCGGGCAGCGGGTCGACGACTTCGACTTGATGACGGTCCTGGGGCGGGGAGCGTTTGCCCGGGTCTTCCTCGCCCGTCAGCGGTCGATGCAACGACTGGTCGCGGTGAAGATTTCCGAGGACCACGGAACCGAGCCGCAAACCCTCGCCCAGTTCGATCACGACTACATCGTCCGGGTCTTCGATCAGCGCCTCCTCGCCGATCGAATGCTGCGATTGCTGTACATGCAGTATGTGCCGGGTGGCACGTTGCTCGGGGTGGTCGCGCGAGTGCGCGAGACGGCGCCCGGCATGCGTACCGGACTTCTGCTGCTCGAGGCAGTCGATCGGGAGTTGGTCAGCAAGGGCGAGATACGGCCCAGTGAATCCCGGGTACGCCAGGAAGTCGCAGCCCTGTCGTGGCCGGAGACCGTGGCGTGGCTGGGCCGCCGATTGGCCGAGGCCCTCGACTACGCCGGCACACACGGTGTTCTACACCGCGACATCAAACCCGCCAACGTGCTGCTGACGGCAGAGGGCGTCCCCAAGCTGGCCGATTTCAACATCAGCTTCAGCGAGACTCTTCCCGGAACCAGTCCGGTCGCGTACTTCGGTGGTTCACTCGCGTACATGTCGCCGGAGCAGCTCGAGGCGATCCATCCAGATCGGCCGGGGACCGCGGCAGACCTCGACACCCGAAGTGATTTGTACTCGCTTGCCGTGGTGCTGTGGGAACTGCTTACCGGGAGAAAGCCTTTCGACGACACGCCCTCCGGTGACACCGGCACCGACGCGGAACTGGCAACGCACCCGCCCGGAGATCGCACCACCCTCGACGCGATGCTCGAACGACGCCGCGGCCGTCACGAACCCGCGATCGCGGACCTGCCGGACGACTGCCCGAGCGCGCTGCGGCGAGTGCTGCTGAAGTCGCTCGAGCCCGAGCCGACGGATCGGTTCTCCACCGGCGCCGAAATGTCCCAACAGTTCGACGTGTGTCTCGATGCTCACGCCCGCGATCTCGTCGATCCACCACCGGGAAGTTGGCGGTTGCGGATGCGACGGTGGACGCACCCGATCATGTTCCTCGCCATCGCCGTACCGAATCTCCTGGCAATTCTGTACAGCTATCAACACAACACCACGCTGATCATCAGCAAGCTACCGCCCACCGCGCAGAACAGTTTCGAGCGCATCACGCGAATCGACTACGCCACGGCATTTGTGATCGGGGTGGTGGGCACCGTCTCGATGACTCTGTATCTGACCACGGTTGCCGGCGGCCTACGGAAGGGAAAGGCGTATGACGGCGGCCACCTCGCCCGCGCCCGCAAAGACACCCTGCTGCTCGGACAGCGATGCGCCCTACTGTGTCTCGGACTGTGGGCGGTGACCGGCATCATCGTCCCGGCCACGCTGCAGATCAGTGGAAGTGAGGTGCCGTGGAACACGGTCGTCCACTTCACGGCCGCACAACTGGTCTGCGGCGCCATCGCCGTCGTCTATCCGTTCTTCTTCGTCAACTTCTATGCCGTCCGCTGCCTGTACCCGGTCTTCCTGCCGCACGGGGAGATCAGTGCTGCCGACGCCCGCATGCTGCACCGGCTGGGTCGGCGCAGCATGTTCTTCCTGGCCGCGGCCGCCGCGGTGCCGTTGCTCGGTGTCGCGGGTGCAACGTTCATTCCCCCGGAAGACCTACCGCACGTGGTGGTCGCGCTACGTGTGCTGTGCGTCGGAAGTGTCTTCGCGTTCGTCGCGGCGTACTGGCTGTTTCGCCTGCTGACGGAAGACTTACACGCACTTTCCCGCGTGGTGTCGGGCGTACCCCGGCACGAGTGAGCGTCCGCACGAGCGCGGACGATCCGACGCGAGAGGGTGCGGGGCCGAGCGACCCGCACCCTCTCGTCTTCCGAATCAGACGCTCGCTGCGGCAAACCCGGCGTCGAGGTCGGCGAGGATGTCGTCGATCCCTTCGATGCCCACGGCCAGGCGGACCAGCCCGGGCGTGACCCCGGCGGCGAGCTGCTCCTCCGGAGTCAACTGCGAATGGGTGGTGGACGCGGGATGGATCACCAGGGAGCGCACGTCACCGATGTTGGCGACATGGCTGTGCAGGGTGAGCGCATTGACGAATTTCTTACCGGCGTCGACGCCCCCGGCGAGTTCGAACGTCACGATGGCGCCGGCTCCCTTGGGGGTCAGCTGCTGTGCGCGCTCGTGCCAGGGTGAAGACGCGAGACCGGCGTAGGCCACCGTCGTCACCTCGCTGCGGGCTTCGAGGTATTCGGCGACCTTCTGGGCGTTGGCAACGTGCCGTTCGAGACGCAGGCTCAGCGTTTCGATGCCCTGAGCGATGAGGAATGCGTTGAACGGGGCCACCGCGGAACCGAGGTCGCGCAGCAACTGCACGCGCGCCTTCAGTGCAAATGCGGGAGCACCCAGATCGGCGAAGACGACACCGTGGTAACTGGGGTCGGGGGTGGTGAAGTTCGGGTGCCGGCCCTGGGTCCAGTCGAAGGTGCCGCCGTCGACGATCACACCGGCGATCGCCGTGCCGTGCCCGCCGAGGTATTTGGTGGCCGAATGCACGACGATGTCGGCTCCGTGCTTCAACGGCTGGAGCAGGTACGGCGTGGCCACCGTGTTGTCGACGATCAGCGGAAGGCCGTTGTCGTGCGCGACCTTCGAGATCCCGGGCAGATCGAGGATGTGATTCTTGGGGTTGGCGATGGTCTCGCCGTAGAACGCCCTGGTGTTCGGCCGGACGGCCGACGCCCACTGCCCGAGGTCGTCGGGATCCTCGACGAACGACACCTCGATGCCGAGCTTGGGCAACGTGTAGTGGAAGAGATTGTAGGTGCCGCCGTAGAGGTATGGGCTGGAGACGATGTGGTCCCCGGCCTCGGCGAGGTTGAGGATCGCGAAGGTCTCCGCGGCCTGCCCGGAGGACAGCAGCAGCGCGGCGACGCCCCCTTCGAGTGCGGCGATGCGCTGCTCGACGGCGTCCTGGGTGGGGTTCATGATGCGGGTGTAGATGTTGCCCGGCTCGGCCAGGCCGAACAGTGCGGCAGCATGATCGGTGTTGTCGAAGGTGTACGAGGTGGTCTGGTAGATCGGCAGTGCCCGCGCCTTCGTGGTGGCGTCGGATGTCTGCCCTGCGTGGATCTGCTTCGTCTCGAACGACCAGTTGATGCTGGGGTCGGTGCTCTCGGTCACGAGTGATGTACTCCGAATTCGGTGAGGTGGATGTGGTGAATCAGTTTTCGCTGGTAAGTGTTTCGACCACGGTGTGGACCGGGGTCGAATTGCGAGTGAGATCGAGGACGGGGCAGTGTGCATCCACCGCTTCCTGCAGCTCGCGGTAGCGCTCGCGCGATTCCGGGCCGGTCAGTGTCACGACGACGCGCACTTCGCCGAACCCGGCACGGACGGACTCGTCGAAGCCGAAGAACCCACGCACGTCGAGATCTCCCTCGGCCCGGGCGGAGATGTCGTCCACTCGGATTCCGAGCTTGTCGGCCCAGAAGCGGTAGGTGACCACCTGGCAGGACAGCAGCGACGCGAGGTAGTACTCGACAGGGTTGGCGGCGGCGTTGTCACCACCGAGTGCGGGCGGTTCGTCCACCTCGACGCTGTACTTGCCGAGGGTGACGGTGCTGGCCACAGCGTCGTGCGCCTGGGCGGACGCGCGGAACACGACCTGGGCGTTGGCGGGATTCTGGGCAACGGCGTCGGAGGTGGCGGCGATGACGGACGACAGGTGTGACAGTGACGCGGTATCGGTGGCAGACATGACGAATCCTTCGAACGGAGGGTGTACGGGATTGGCCCGGCGGAGGAAAAACGTCACGCCGGGATGAGTCCGATCAGAGACTCGGACACCCTGAGGTACACACCAACGCGAAATCGACATGGCGTCGCCGCGTCAGCAGCTCGCCGGAATCGATCGCGCGGAAGTCGGTCACGGAACAGACTGTAACCGGAAGACACGCATTCCGACTAGTCCTATAGGAAATGCGCTCAGCGGGTGGGCAGCGCCCGGCACAGCGCGTCGAGTGTGGCGGCGAAGCGCGCGGACGACGGTGTGCTGTAGCCGACGACGAGACCGTCCGGCCGATCGTCTTCTGCATCCGGATGGCGGAACGTGCGCAGACCGATGACGGCCAGACCCAGCGCCTCGGCGCGTGCGATCGTGGCCTCTTCCGTTCCTGCTGGAAGTTCGAGTACGACGTGCAATCCGGCCGCGATGCCGGTGACGTGCACGTGCGGTGCGCGAGATGCCAGGGTGGCAACCAGGGTGTCGCGGCGTCGGCGGTACAGGGTGCGCATCCGACGGACGTGCCGATCGAGCCCGCCGCACCCGATGAACTCGGCGAGGGTGAGCTGTTCCGTAGCGCTGACCCACCTTTCGTAGTCACCCTTGACCGCGAGCACGTCGTCGATCAGCCGATCGGGGAGCACCATCCAGCCCACGCGCACCGCGGGAGACAGGCTTTTGCTCACCGTGCCGAGATACACCACGTGTTCGGGCGCCAGACCTTGGAGCGCACCGACGGGCTGTCGGTCGTAGCGGAATTCGCCGTCGTAATCGTCTTCGATCACCACCGCGCCCGTACTGCTCGCCCAGTCCACGAAAGCGGTTCTCCGACTGGGGTGAAGCGGGCCACCGGTCGGGAACTGGTGCGCCGGCGTGACGAGTGCCGCGGTGAGAGAGTGGCCTGTCACATCGGGAGGGTGCGCGCCCCGATCGTCGAGTTCCAACGGAACGGTGGCCACCCCGGCATCACCGAGGAGTGCGCGGTGCAGATGTAACCCGTAACTCTCCACTCCGATCGGGCCGCCGAGAGCACGGGCGAGCAGCCACAATCCGTGTCCGGAACTCGCGCTCACCACCACCGACTCCGGGTCGGCGCGGACGCCTCGCGTGCGGGTGACGTATTCGGCTACCGCGCGGCGTAATTCGATCCGTCCACGTGGGTCGCCGGGGCCGAACGCGTCATGGGGTGCCGCTGTCAGGGCGCGTCGCACCGCGGTTGTCCAGGCGGTTCGCGGGAACTCTGCGACATCGGGGGAGCCGGGCATCAGACTCATCGGTGGTGGAGGCGGGACGCCCCGACGCTTGTGGGAGGTTTGGTGCGGCTCCCGGGCGCGGTCCGCCACCCGGGTGCCCGAACCCTGGCGTGCAGTGAGCCAGCCTTCGGCGACGAGCTCGGCGTACGCGCCTGCCACCGTGTTGCGTGCGAGACCGAGGTCGGCCGCGAGGGTGCGCGACGGTGGCAGGACGGTGCCGGGCAGGAGTCGGCCGGAACGGATGGCCGTGCGCAGCGCCGCGACCAGGTCGGCGCGCGGCGTGGTCGACGGTGTGCCGGAGGAGGACACCATGTCGAGGTGGAGATCCCGTCCCACGCCCGAATTGGCCCAACTTTCCATGACCGGATTGAACCACGAACCTGGGCTACTGGCCGCATAGTCTTGTCCTATGACCACAACGGAACGTAAGACGCGGGTCGACATCGCGAAGAAGGCGCCCGCCGTATACAAGGCAATGATCGCCCTCGACGCCGCGGCTCGTCAGGGACTCGACCCCGAGCTGGTCGAGCTGGTACTCACCCGGTGTTCCCAGATCAACCACTGCGCGTGGTGCATCGACATGCACACTGCCGACGCCAGGAAGATGGGGGTGAGTGAACAGAAGCTGTTTCTCCTCAACGCCTGGGAGGAGGCGCACGGCCTGTACACCGAGAAAGAGCGGGCGGCGTTCGCCTTGGCCGAGTCGATCACGGTGTTGACCGACGGATTCGTCCCCGACTCGGTGTATGAGCAGGCCGAGGAGCATTTCGACGAGGCCGAGCTGGCCCAGCTCATCTCCCTGATTCTCACGATCAATGCCTGGAATCGGATCGCTGTGAGCACGAGGAAGACGCCGAAGGTGCGCTGACTTCGTCGGCGGCGTGGTCAGACGTTCTGCGCGGTGAGGGCGTCGATGGCTGCCTGCAGCTTGGTGGTGGCCTCGTCCGCGACCTCACAGAGGCCCTGCTCCTCGGCCACGGACACCATCAGCGCCGGATTCATCGCGTCGATGATGATCGTGTTCTCGGCGGACGTATCGGCGCGCACCACCACGTTGCAGGGCAGGAGCAAGCCGATCTGCCGGTTCACGTCGACCGCGCGGTGCGCGAGCGGCGGATTACAGGCTCCGAGGATCAGATAGTCCTCCATATCCTCACCGAGCTTCGCCTTCAGGGTGGCTTTCATATCGATCTCGGTGAGCACTCCGAACCCCTGCTCGGCCAGAGCCTGGCGGGTGCGCTCGACGGCGTCATCGAACGAGGTGTGCAAAGTCGTCGACAGTGCGAGCTTCATGATGGTGCTCCCTCGGGGCTGCTTTCCTCTCCCACGATACCCCGCGCGGTAGGCGAAGCATATGGTGCACGAGGCGCCGTGAGACGTTGTGGGCGGAGCGAACGTCCCGCCTCGGCCGGAGGGCCTGACGACAGGGTCCCGATGTATATGCCTGTTGTCCAGTTGTTTTCATTGTGTTCGCGCGAAACCTTCAGTGTCGGTGACACATGCCACAGGGCGACATCCGATTCGGGCGTTTCGCCCGGTCGTCACCGTAAGGTGTCGACATGTCGATCCTCGAGAATGAGAAAGCGCCCCCATCCGCTGCCGTCCCCGGACCGACCCTCGGTGAGAGGTTGCGACGCAACGCCCGGTACGACGTGCCTGCGTCGCTCGTCGTCTTCCTTGTCGCCCTGCCGCTGTCGCTCGGAATCGCCATCGCATCCGATGCCCCGGTCATGGCGGGCCTCATCGCCGCGATCGTCGGCGGCGTGGTGGCCGGATCGATCGGCGGATCACCCCTTCAGGTCAGCGGTCCGGCGGCCGGATTGACTGTCGTAGTAGCAGAATTGGTAGGTACCTTCGGGTGGCGCGCCACCTGTGCCATCACCGTCGCGGCCGGATTCCTGCAGATCATTTTCGGGCTCAGTCGAATTGCGCGAGCTGCCTTGGCGATCGCCCCCGTCGTGGTTCATGCAATGCTGGCCGGGATCGGAATCACCATCGCTTTTCAGCAGATTCACGTTCTCCTCGGAGGTGGATCACACAGCTCGACGTGGGCCAACATCACGCAGCTTCCGTCTCAGCTCGCATCCGCACGATACGGCGAGGTTCTCATCGGATCGGCCGTGATCGCCATCCTGTTGCTGTGGAAGAAGGTGCCACGCAAGTTCGGCATGCTCCCCGGACCGCTCGTCGCGGTTGCGGTGGCCACCCTTGCCTCACTGGTTCTTCCGCTCGACGTCGATCGAATCACGTTGGACGGCTCGTTGTTCGACGCGCTGTCGCGCCCTGCGATGCCACAAGGCCCGTGGCTGGCGGTGGCAACCGGTGTGCTCACGGTGGCGCTGATCGCCAGTGTCGAGAGCCTGCTCTCCGCAGTCGCGGTGGACAAGATGCACGTCGGCGAAAGAACCGAATTCAACCGGGAACTCGTCGGTCAGGGATCGGCCAACATGGTTTCGGGGCTGATCGGCGGATTGCCGGTCACCGGTGTGATCGTGCGGAGTTCCACCAACGTCGCGGCGGGTGCCCGAACCCGGGCGTCCGCGGTACTGCACGGAGTGTGGATTCTCGTCTTCGCTGCGCTGCTGACCGCGCTGGTCCAGCAGATCCCGATGGCCGCGCTCGCCGGACTGCTCATTGTGATCGGCATCCAACTCGTCAAGCTCGCCGACCTGCGCACGGCCCGGCGCACCGGCGACCTCTGGGTGTACGGGGTCACCGTGGCGGGTGTCGTCTTCCTCAACCTGCTCGAGGGAGTGCTCCTGGGCCTGGCTCTCGCCGTGCTCCTGCTGCTGTGGCGGGTCATCCACCCGAAGATGCGCGCGGAGCCCATCGGTGGTTCCGAATCCGAGGACTCCGGTCGGTGGCGCGTGACCGTCGAGGGGTCATGCAGCTTCCTGTCCATGCCCGCATTGACCGGGCTGCTCGCGAAGGTGCCCGACGGTGCGCACGTCACCGTGGAATTGGCTGTCGACTTTCTGGACCACGCCATGTTCGAGGCGATCGACGAGTGGAAGCGGCACCATGAGCGGTCGGGTGGAATTGTGGTGATCGATGCTCTCGGCACCGTCGACATGGACTCCGTCGGTGACGCGCCTCCACAGCGCGGGGTCGGAGTGGCGAGCGCCCGGAGGTTTGCCCCCTGGAAAAGCTGGCAGCCGCGGCACTCTCGGGCAGACGACTCCACGCCGGTCGCCCTGCGCCCACTGCTGGCGGGAGTGGCCGAGTACCACCGGCGCAACGCCGCGCACCTACAGTCGCACCTCGATGACCTGAAGGACGGTCAGAGCCCCGATTCGCTGTTCCTCACCTGTTCCGATTCCCGCATCGTGCCCAACGTGATCACCAGCAGCGGTCCGGGCGATCTCTTCACGGTGCGCAATGTCGGCAATCTCGTCCCGGTGGGCCGACAGGACGTGTCGGTCGAAGCCGGGCTGACGTTCGCATTGGAGGAACTGGGCGTCAGCTCCGTCATCGTGTGCGGCCACTCGGGTTGCGGCGCCATGAAAGCTGTACTCGGACAGGGAGGACAACGAGACGATCACTCCCTCACCGAGCAGGGGCCCGTCGAGCAGTGGCTGACGTTCGCGCAGCCGAGCCACAAGGCGCTCCTCAGTGGTCATCCGGTGGCACGTGCGGCTGAGGAACTCGGCTTCGACGAAGTGGACCGGTTGGGCATGGTCAACGTCGCGGTACAGCTACAGACCCTGCAACGGCATCCGGTGGTCGGCGCAGCAGCGGCCGAGGGACGAGTGCGCGTGGCGGGAATGTTCTTCGACATCCCTTCTGCACGCGTACTCGAAATCACCTCGACCGGTGTGTCCTATCTGGACACTGTGCCCAGCTGACTCAGAGCAGGTGGACCTTCTTGTATAGCCGCTTGGACGGGCCGCCGACGAGGCCGACGCTGTCGAGGAACTGCATCAGCTTTGAACCGGACGTGCGGACGGTGTCCTTGTAATGCTGGTTCCGCTTGGCCTCCGCGATGGCGCGCTCCGGATCGAGGCCGGCATTCGAGTACACCTCTTTGCGGATCATGCTCTTCATGACGAAGTAGACGACGACGGCCGTGTTGAGGCGCTCCAGCTGCAGTCGTGCCCAGCTGGCGCCCTCGATGCGTCGTCCGACTTCCTCACGTGCGAAGCGGATGTGTCGAGCTTCCTCGAGGACGTGGATCTTGCTCACCGTCCGAGTGACGGGCTGGACCCGCTCGTCCTTCATGAAGTCGCGCTGCATCATGTCGAGGATCTCCTCGGCGGCCATCACGCTGGCGTACGCATTGGCGCCCTTGAAGAAGCCACCCCAGATACGTCCGAGCTTGTGGATCACGGGGTGCGGGCCGTAACTCGGCATGTCGAGGCGTTCGCCGGCGCGAGCGAACATCACCGAGTGGCGGCACTCGTCGGCCACCTCGGTGAGAGCGAACTGGACGTGCCGGGAGTGCTTGTCGCGCCCGTACACGTCGCGGAGCAGCATCTGCATCAACAGGATCTCGAACCACAACCCGACGCTCGAGACGCTCGCCGCCTCGTGCTTGGTGAGCTCGATTTTCTGCGCGTCGGTCATCTCGTCCCACAGCGCGGTGCCGTACAGGGTGCTCCACTCGGGCGTGAGCCCGAACTTGTCGTCGGGAATGGGTGCTTCCCAGTCGACCTCCACCATCGGGTCGTAGGACTTCCGGGCCGAGGACGCCAGCAGGCGCTGAGCGGTCTCTTCGCGGTCGGAGACGACAATCGATGCGGTCATGACTACCCCTTGATCAGTGGCCGGTGCGGTCAATTAAGTGTGACAGCGTGTTACTGATACTGAACGATACAATGACTGGGGTCACAAGGGCAACGTTCATTCAGTCGATGTCGGCCGTTCTCTCGGCGGCATCCCGCTCGGCTGCATCGACGCGAACCGACGGGTGTCGGCGACCGGGCGCCCAGACCCCGAGGAGGAGCGCGGAGGCGAACAACACTCCGGCCAGGACGACTGAGGCCTCGTCCATTCCCTTCAGGAATGCGTCGCGCGCGAACGTCGCCAGCTGCTCTCCCTGTGGGCCGGCCAATTCCGCGACGTGCAGTGCCGCAGCCAGTGAGCCGGAGACCGGTTCCTTCGCTTGTTCGGGAAGTGCGTCGACCGCCGGCTGGACGTTCCGGCTGTAGCCGGTGGCGAGGATGCTGCCTGCCAGGGCCACTCCGATGGCCGACCCGATCTCCCGGGCGGCGTCGTTGACTGCAGAGGCGACGCCCTGCTTGGCGTCTGGAGTGTTTTGGACGATCGCAGCGGTGGCAGGTGCGGTGCACAGCCCGATGCCCAAGGCGGCGACGATGAGGGGGAAGGACACGTCCAGATAGCTCGAATCCGCATCCAGGCGAACCAGCAGGAAGATTCCCGCGCCGAGGATGGCGGTGCCGGCCGCCAGGAGTGGCCGGAGCCCGACGTGCGGGACGACCAGCGGCATGACGGCAGACATCACGACGACCGGCACCGCAATGGGAGCGAGCGCCAGCGCGGACTGCAGGGGCGAGTAGTCCAGCACCAACTGCAGGTACTGGATCGCCAGGAAGAAGAGCCCGAGGGTGGCGAGAAACTGCAGGAGCAGTGACATCGACCCCGACCCGAAGGCGCGATTGCCGAACAACCGCACGTCGAGAAGGGGATGTTGTCGGCGGAGTTCCACCCAGGCGAAGACGCCGGCGGCGACGAGTCCGCCGACGAGCAGAATCAGGACGACAGGATCCAGCCAGCCCCGATGCGGGGCCTCGATGGTGCCGAAGACGAACATGCCTACGGCGGTCACGATCAATGCGGTGCCGGGCAGGTCGAGCGGAGAATGGCTCGCGTCCCTGGACGAGGGAATGGTGAAGCTGACGAGCAGGATGAGCCCGGACACCACCGCGAGGCTGACGAAGATCGCCATCCACGACCACTTTTCGAGAAGTGCGCCGGACACCAGCATTCCGGCGATGGCACCCGAACCGGCCACGCCGGACCAGATGCCCACGGCCCGCCCGCGCTGCGACGGCGGAAAACCCGCTGTGAGCAGCGACAGCGTCGCGGGCATCACAAAGGCTGCCCCCACTCCGGCAGCGACTCGCGATCCGATGATCCACTCGGGCGCGTCGTTGATGAGGGGCACCGCGGTGGCGGCGCCGAAAACGAGCAGTCCCACCATGAGGAGTTCACGGCGGCCGTACCGATCCCCGAGCGCGCCTGCGGGCAGGAGTAGGGCCGCGAGCGTCAGGGTATAGCCGTCAACGATCCAGGTGAGCTGACTCTGGGTGGCCCCGGTGTCGCGTGCCAGGTCCGGCAATGCCGTGTTCAGCGCCGCCATCGCTGCGACGACGAGCGCGACGGCGCAGCAGGAAACCACCAGCATCCATATCTGCCGGAACGTCCATCCAGTCGTGTCCGGTTGGTCGGCCTGTGCCTGTGGTGCCTCGTTGCGAGGATGCACGGTGGTCCTCCCGATAGGAAATGAGACTGTCAGTATCGTTGGTAGACTGTTAGTTCACAAGTGGTGACCACGGCGAGAACGGCGGCGCAGATGACCGAGCAGGATCCCCGCAAGCAGCGTTCCCGCGCGAGGCTTCTCGACGCAGCGACGACCTTGCTCGCCAAGGGCGGTACGGAAGCCGTCACCATCGATGCCGTGACCGCACTGGCGAAAGTGGCGCGTGCCACGCTGTACCGGCATTTCGGCAACGGCACAGAATTGGTGGCCGCTGCATTCGGACGACTCATTCCACCCGCTCCGACCGTGTCCGAGGAGGGCGATCTCCGGGACCAGCTGGTCGAGTTGATGGTCAGGCAGGCCACCCTGATCGAGAGCGCGCCGATGCACGTCACCGCGATGTGCTGGCTGGGAATGGGCCCCGCGCTGGAGGACTATTCCAGTGCCGCTGCGCTGGAGTCCGACAAGCCGGAACTGCGCACGCTGAGGCAGACGATCGTGGAACAGTACCGGGCGGCGTTCGACCGGATCTTCGGGACGCCGGAGGCCGCCGAGCAGCTCGGTGAGTTCGACTACGACCTCGCGCTCGCGCAACTGGTCGGCCCACTCGTCTTCACCCGCCTCGCGACGCTGACCCCGCTGGGTCGGGAGGCATGCGAACGGATAGTCGACGACTTCCTGGCCGCGCGGGCCGCGCAGATCGAGACCGCGCGGGCCGCGCAGGTCGCGTCGCGGCCGTCGCCGGTGATTGCCGAGGTTCCGCCAGCTCAGGCTCTGTGACGTCGACAGCTCGGGACCGCCTCGTTACCGTGGCACCTGCGCCCGGCACCCAATTGCCGGTCGTGTCGACAAGATGATGTGGGAAGGGCTTTCTCGATGATCACTGAAGCACTCAACTGGATCCTCGGTGCGTGGGGCGGGGTAGCCGCAGGAAGCAGTGGATACTCCATTCCGCCGGGAACCCTGCCCTTCGGAAGCTGACACCAGAGAATTAGCCTTCGCGGTCTCGTCGCAGCACGTACTGCTCGAGCCGCCGTATGCCCCGGACCCGTCGTGGTCGTAGCTGCTTGAGATAGCAGCCGGGGGTGTCGGCCAGTGCGCCGGCGAGCTCGTCGTCGATCAGCACCGTGCCGGGACGTGCCGAACTTGTCAGTCTCGCCGCGGTGTTGACGACGGAGCCGTAGAGATCCCCGAATCGTACGAGAGCGGGTCCCATCGCGAGGCCCACCCGGAGATTCGGGTCGCCCTCGTCGGGGAGTACCTGTTCCTGAAGAGTGAAGGCGATGGCGGCGGCGTCGGCCGGCGACTCGACCGCGAACATCACCTCGTCGCCCACGGTTTTCACCACCCAGCCGTGGTGTCCGCTGATCACGGACGCCGAAGCCGACTCGAACCGTTCCAGCAGGTCGGCGAGATCCCGCGCGCCCAATTGGCGGGTGAGCGAGGTGTACCCGACGATATCCGCGAAGCCGACGACCAAAGTGCGGCTCGCCACTTCCTCGCCCGGGTTGCCGACGTTGCGGCCCGTCGTGGACGCGATGTGCCGTCGCCACACGTAAGCCTGCAGTGACTCGACCGCGGGGAGGATGTCGGCGGTCAGTTCGCGCACCTGCCGCCGGATCGCTTCCGGGTCACTATCGGTGGAGCCGGCGAGCTGTTCGATGATGTGGGTGCTGATCAGCGACACCTGCCACTCGGCCAGCCTGGACATCGATTGGCCGAGCGCACGGGCAGCCGCCACTTCGCGGTCCGGCGAGATGATCCCTCGATCGACGAGAGACGCGATGGTGCGCAGGGCTTCGATGTCTCCCTCGGTGAACATCACCCCTTGAGGGTCGGTGTCCACTGCGTAACCCATGGACACCCACAGTCGGTCGGCCCGTTCGACCGATACTCCCGCGAACTCGGCGATCTCCAGCCGGGTGTATCGCCGAGGGCCACCGAGCAGCGACTCCTCCAGGTCGGCCTGGATGTCGCGGAGCAGGCTCGGCTCGACCTCCGGAACCGTCTCCGTCTCGTCGTCATTGGTGTCCGCGACCACTGCTGTCCTCTCGCGCGCTCATCCCTTGCCTTCGATCTGCTCTCAATCTGCCATTGTGCGGGCCTGCCCGGTGCGGAAACGTCGGTGGTGTGTGCGAGAGTTGCTGGGCTCACGAGCCCGTTCGCGAGATCACCCCAGAAAGGACAGCGCCATGCCGCCCCGTAGACGTTCCGGTGCAGCCGCCACACCGGATCACCTGACAGCGGAGAATCTCGAGACCCTCGCTGCCGCGATCGCGGAGGGCAGACGCGCCACCGTGTATCTCCGCGAGGCGATGCCGAGTCTTCGTCTCGAAGCAGGCGCGTCGGCGAGAGCTCTTTCGGTGCAGGGTAATACGGTGATGATTCGGCCCAAGGGTGTCGACGACGAGCTTCCGTTCGAAGCGGAGGAGCTCATGATGAAACGCCTTCCGGCTCCGAAGACCGCAGCCGCGATCGCACCCGCAAAGCCCGTTGTCCACCAGGAGATCGAGCCCGGTCCGCCCGCCGCCGCCAAGGCTCCGGCGCCGAGCACCGTGTCGGCGACCGAGCCCGTCGCTGCCGCACCGAAACCCGCCGCGACGCCCGCGAAACGGACAACGAAGAAAGCCCCCGCCGGCGTGAGCGTCACCATCCACGCCGGAGCGGACAACGACTGGAGTGTCACCGTCGCGCACGGGGCCAAACGTCCGGGTAAGGCCGTCCCCGTCTCGCCGGAGGCCGTGGAGCGGGCCGTGCGCGAACTGGGCGAGGAGACGGCGATCGAGGCCGTCGAGTCGATCATCGTTGCGGCGCGCAACCTCGCCGCGGCGCGGGTCGAGGAGCTGAGCAGGCAACTCGAGGACGCCCGGAAGGCGCTGGAGGCGCTCGGCGCCGGGGAGTGAGCTGTGGCGCTCGGCGCCGGGGAGTGAGCTGTGGCGCTCGGCGCCGGGGAGTGAGCTGGCTGGCGGCCGCGATTCTCCGTCGCATTCCCCCACGCGCGCAATGGGCGGGGTGGGATTCTTATGGGGAGACACGCGGCCGTCGGGGCTCATTTTCCGGGAAGGTTCGAACGATGTTGAAACGATTCGCGGCGGTTGTTGCAGCCACGGTGGGAATTCTGGGTTTTCTAGGCAGTGGTATCGCGACGGCCGTGCCCCCGGCGGTCCTCGGGGGTGGGTCGGGGATCGTGGTGAATGACGAGTTGGTGTGCACGCTCACCACGATCGGGAATGACAGCGGCGGTCGCCTGGTCGGTGTGACGGCGGGCCATTGTGGTGATGTCGGTTCCACCGTGGTCTCCGAAGCTGCGTTGGACACCGGAGTGGTGGGCACGTTCGTGAAGTCGAACCCGGCGCTCGACTATGCGGTGATCCAGTTCGATCGGGGGAAGGTGGTGCCGGTCAACCGGGTCGGCAATGTCACCATCACCCAGATCGGTGCCCCGGCCAGCTTCCCGCAGGTCGCATGCAAGGAAGGACGAACCACCGGCAACACCTGCGGAATCGTGTACGGCGACCTGATGCAAACCCAGGAGACGTGGACGCAGGCGTGCGTGGTGGAGGGCGATTCCGGTGCACCGCTGGTCGTCGGTACCACCCTCGTTGCCATGGTGAATGCGTATCTGGCTGCCCCGTGCATCGGCCCGGAGATCGGAACCAACATGTCGGTGATCGTCGGCGACATGAATGCGAGCGGCGGTCCGGGCGCAGGCTTCCGGCCCATTTAGGCGCCTTTGGCGCTCGTGAGTGGTTAACGAGTCTCTGGACTCGTCAACCACTCACGGGCGCGGAGCGCCTAGCCGCAGACAGCGCCGCCGGAAGCGGAGCCGACCAGCTTGGTGTACTTGGCCAGAACGCCACGCGTATAGCGCGGCGGGAGCGGCTCCCACCCGTTCTTCCGAGCGGTGAGTTCGTCTTCATCGACGAGCAGGTCCAGCGTTCCGGTGCCCACATCGAGCCGAATCTGATCGCCGTCGCGAACGAAGGCGATGGGCCCGGCGTCGACTGCCTCGGGTGCGACGTGGCCGACGCACAGGCCGGTGGTGCCGCCGGAGAAGCGGCCGTCGGTGAGGAGCAGCACGTCCTTGCCGAGGCCGGCGCCCTTGATCGCGGCGGTGATGGCCAGCATCTCCCGCATTCCGGGACCGCCCTTGGGTCCCTCGTAGCGGATGACGACCACGTCACCACTGGTGATGGTGCCGTCCTCGAGGGCGTCCATGGCGGCTCGCTCGCGGTCGAAGACGCGGGCAGTGCCGGTGAACACGTCGGAGTCGAAACCCGCCGACTTCACCACGGCACCCCCGGGTGCGAGTGACCCCTTCAGGATCGTGATGCCACCGGTCGGGTGGATCGGTGAACTCATCGCGCGGAGCACCTTGCCGTCCGGGTCCGGAGGCGCGATGTCCGCGAGGTTCTCCGCCATGGTCTTGCCGGTGACCGTCAGGCAGTCGCCGTGGAGGAGTCCGGCGTCGAGGAGTGCCTTCATGACGACGGGAACACCACCGATGTGGTCGACATCCGTCATGACGTGCGAGCCGAACGGTTTGACATCCGCCAGGTGCGGGACACGCGCTCCGACCCGACTGAAGTCGTCGAGGGTCAGTTCGACCCCGGCTTCGTGAGCGATGGCGAGGAGGTGCAGGACGGCGTTGGTGGATCCACCGAACGCCATGACGACGGCGATCGCGTTCTCGAATGCCTCTCTGGTGAGGATGTCGCTGGTGGTGATGCCCCGGCGAAGCAGTTCGACCACCGCTTCGCCGCTGCGCCGGGCGAAGCCGTCGCGGCGGCGGTCCGTCGCCGGGGGAGCGGCGCTGCCGGGAAGGGACATACCCAGTGCTTCCGCGGCACTGGCCATGGTGTTGGCGGTATACATTCCGCCGCAAGCACCTTCGCCGGGACAGATGGCGCGCTCGATGGTGTCGACATCCTCCCGACTCATCAGTCCGCGGGAGCAGGCGCCGACTGCTTCGAACGCGTCGATGATGGTGACCTGTCGTTCGCTGCCGTCGGACAGTTTCGCGATACCGGGCAGGATGGAACCGGCGTAGAGGAAGACGCTGGCCAGGTCGAGCCGTGCGGCGGCCATCAGCATCCCGGGCAGCGATTTGTCGCACCCGGCGAGGAGGACCGAACCGTCGAGGCGCTCGGCCTGCATGACCGTTTCGACGCTGTCGGCGATCACCTCGCGCGACACCAAGGAGAAGTGCATGCCTTCGTGCCCCATGGAGATCCCGTCGGAGACGGAGATGGTGCCGAACTCGAGCGGGTATCCACCGCCGGAATGAACCCCGTCCTTCACCGACTTCGCGAGGCGGTCGAGCGAGAGATTGCAGGGGGTGATTTCGTTCCACGACGATGCGACGCCGATCTGCGATTTCCCCCAGTCGTCGTCGCCCATGCCCACCGCGCGGAGCATTCCGCGGGCTGCGGTCTTCTCCAGTCCGTCGGTGACGTCGCGGCTGCGGGGTTTCGGATCCGAGATTGTCATGAGTCACAGCCTAGGCGTGCGCCGACAGCCCGGTCGCCCGAATCCGGTGGCAGGCCGGAGCTACCCGACCCGCATATCGATCAGCCCGATCCCAGAGGGTGCACGGTGCAACGCAGTCGGTAAAGATGGTCGGCATGAGTAACTCCCTCCCCACCGTGCAACTGTCCGACGGGCTGACCGTGAGTGCGCAGGGATACGGCGCCATGTCCGTCGCCCCGGTGTACGGACCCGTGGATCCCGGTGAAGCCCTCGCGACCCTGCACCATGCAATCGACATCGGTGTGACGTTCATCGATACGGCCGACGTGTACGGCGGAGGTGCCAGTGAGGTGGCGGTGGGCGAGGTCCTGAGGGAGCGCCGCGACGAAGTGCAACTGGCCACCAAGTTCGGTCTCGTGGGCAACATCGCCAACGGTCAGCGCGGCATCAACGGCAAGCCCGAGTACGTGGCGCAGGCGCTCGAGGCTTCGCTGGCCCGGCTCGGTGTCGACCACGTCGACCTCTACTACCTGCACCGCGTCGACCCGACCGTGCCGATCGAGGAGACCGTCGGGGCTATCGCCGAACAGGTCGCCGCAGGCAAGGTCCGGCACATCGGACTGTCCGAGGCCACCGGGGACGAACTGCGGCGAGCGTCGGGAGTGCACCCTATCGCCGCGATCCAGAGCGAGTGGAGCATCTGGAGCCGCGACGTGGAACGGCACGTCGTCCCTGCAGCGGCAGAGCTCGGCATCGGATTCGTCCCGTACTCGCCGGTCGGGCGCGGCTTCCTCACCGGCACCTACGACCCGACCGCCCTGGGCGAGCACGACCTGCGCCGGCGCTTCCCGCGCTTCGGTGACGACGCACTGACCGCGAACTCGAAGGTGCTCGATGTGATTCGCGAGGTGGCCGCCGAACTCGAGGCGACCCCCGCCCAGGTGTCGTTGGCGTGGCTCGACGCGAAAGGACGCGCATTCGGGCTGCCGACGGTGTCCATTCCCGGGACCCGGTTCGCTGCCCGCGTCACCGAGAATGCCGGTGCGCTCGCGCTGACGCTCACCGACGACCAGATCGCCCGTCTCGACCTGCTCGCCGATCTCACCGTCGGCCACCGCTCGGCCGATCCCCAGTGGGTGTCCTTCGGGCGGGAGTAGCGCAACCGGCGGGTAACGGTCGCCGGGGAGTAGTTTGATCTGCGATGGGCAGAGTGTGGTTGGTGTGGGGTGTCGGGGTCATCGCCTATATCGTCGCCGTCCTCCACCGCACCTCGTTCGGTGTTTCGGGTCTCGCTGCGACCGAACGGTTTTCGATCAGTCCGAGCGTGCTCTCCGGCTTCGTCGTACTGCAGATCGTGGTGTACGCGGGAATGCAGATTCCGGCGGGAGTACTCCTCGACCGGTACGGTTCGCGGCGCATGATCGCGTCCGGCGCCCTCATCATGGCGTCGGCGCAGATGCTTCTCGCGGTCACCGAATCGCTGCCGATCGCCATCGCCGCGCGGGTGCTCGTCGGGATCGGTGACGCGATGACGTTCATTTCGGTGCTGCGTCTGGTGCCGCAATGGTTTGCGCCGCGACGCGTCCCGCTGGTGTCCCAGCTGACCGGCATCTTCGGGCAGATCGGCCAGATCCTGTCGGCATTGCCGTTGATGCTGTTGCTCAACGGTCCCGGATGGAACTTCGCCTACGGCAGCGCCGCCTCACTGGGGTTGCTGTCGTTCGTGCTGGCCGTCTCGGTGATCCGGAATTCGCCGCCCGGCCTCGAGGTAGTGGCCGCGCCCGCGGGACTGCGGGAGGTGGGGCGGCAGATCAGAACCGTGTGGGCGCGTCCCGGCACTCGGCTCGGTTTCTTCACGCACATGGGCACGCAGTTCTCGATGACCACGTTCGCGCTGCTGTGGGGGGTGCCGTACCTGCGGTCTGCGCAGGGTCTATCAGCGGCGGAGGCGGGCTCGCTGCTCACCCTGTCGGTGATCTCGGCGATCGTCGCGGGACCGATCATCGGCGTCCTCAGTGGACGTTTCCCCATGCGCCGGTCATACCTCGTGTTGTCGATCATGATCAGCAACGCCGCGATGTGGACGGCGGTCCTCGCTCTTTCGGAGCCCGCGCCGATGTGGATGCTGGTCCTGCTCGTGGTGGTGGTCTCGGTGGGCGGTCCCGGTTCGATGATCGGGTTCGACTACGCCCGCATGTTCAACCCGAGCACGAGCATGGGTACCGCACAGGGGATGGTCAACATCGGCGGCTTCCTCGCTTCGTTGCTGGTCATTCAGGCGATGGGGCTGATCCTCGACGCGATGGGCGGGTACTCGTTCGCGGCGTTCCGCGTGGCCTGGCTGGTGCAGTACCCGGTCTGGGCGGTCGCGATCATCGGTGTGCTGGTGACCCGCGGCAAGACCCGCAGGCAGATGGGACTGGTGTTGCGACCCATCCGGCAGGTGTGGCGGGAGCGCGGTCGACGCTGAAGCCTAGTTACACTCTTACATGATGTGTAACACTATAACGCATGAGCAATGAGCGATCGGATGATCAGGCCGTCATGACGGCACCCCCGATGCAGTGGGATGCCTGGGGTGCGCCGGAGAAGCGGAAGGTTCTCTCCGACGGGATCAAAGCGCTGCTGCAGCAGGCGCTGGGGGTGTCGATCACCGAGGCTCCGGAGCGGGACCCGGACGACGTCGTCCTCGCGCCGAGCGCCCTGTCCGAGAAGGACCAGGCTGCCCTGGCGACCATCGTCGGGGAGCGGTTCTGCAGTACCGCGCACACCGATCGCCTTCTGCGTGCCGGCGGAAAAAGCACTCTCGACCTGCTGCGTCGTCGCAGCTCGGAACCACAGGATGCGCCAGACGCAGTGATCACCCCGGGAACCGACGACGAGGTGGGTGAAGTGCTGCGCTACTGCACGGACAACGCGGTCGCCGTGGTGCCGTTCGGGGGCGGCACGAGCGTCGTGGGCGGTCTCGATCCGGTGCGCGACCGATACGCCGCCGTCGTGTCGCTCGATCTGCGGAGGTTCGACACCCTACTCGACCTCGATGCCGAGTCCGGTGTCGCGACACTGGGCGCCGGTGTGACGGGACCGCATGCCGAAGAGCTGTTGGGGGTGCACGGCTTGTCGCTGGGGCACTTCCCGCAGAGCTTCCGGTTCGCCACCATCGGCGGCTTCGCGGCGACCCGGTCCTCGGGGCAGGCGTCCGCCGGCTACGGGCGGTTCGAGGACATGGTGGAGGGGCTGCGCGTCGTCACTCCTGCCGGGATTCTCGACACGGGTCGGGCGCCGGCGTCCGCTGCGGGACCGGACCTGGGGGAGTTGTTCGTTGGCTCGGAGGGAACTCTCGGCGTGATCACCCGGGTGCGCGTGCGGGTGCATGCCGTTCCCGAGTCGACCGTCCGTGAGGGCTGGAACTTCCCCGACTTCGACACGGGCGCCGCCGCCCTGCGCGCCCTGCGGCAGGAGGGCGCTGTTCCCACCGTGCTGCGACTGTCGGACGAGGCCGAAACCGGTGTGAATCTGGCGACCACGGACAAGATCGGTGACGAGGCCGTCGCCGGTGGCTGCCTGGCGATCACCACGTTCGAAGGCACCGCCGCGCACACCGCCGAGCGGGTGGCCGAGGCTCGCGCGGTGCTGCGGGCGCACGGTGGCACGTCATTGGGGGCGGATCCCGGGAACAGCTGGGAGCACGGACGTTTCGATGCACCGTATCTACGCGACTCCCTGCTCGACGCCGGTGCACTCTGCGAAACCCTCGAAACCTCCACGCACTGGGGCAATCTCGCCGCGCTCCGTGCTGCGGTCACGGCGGCGCTCACCTCGGCGCTGTCCGAGCAGGGCACTCCACCGCTCGTCCTGTGCCACATCTCCCACACGTATCCGACGGGGGCCTCGTTGTACTTCACCGTGGTCTGCGCTCAGGCGGCGGACCCACTCGAACAGTGGCGACAAGCGAAAACCGCTGCGGGTGACGCGATCGTCGCCGCCGGCGGGACCATCACGCATCACCACGCGGTCGGCGTCGACCACCGCCCGTGGATGCGGAAGGAGATCGGCGACCTCGGGGTCACCATCCTGCGGGCCATCAAGGATACCGTGGACCCGGCCGGAATCCTCAACCCCGGAAAGTTGATTCCGTGAGCACGACGAAGACCGTCGAGCGGGTCACGGTCCTGATCAACCCGCTGGCCGGGCACGGCCACGCCCCGGTTGCCGGACGTAAGGGCGTGGCGCGGCTGCGTGAACGCGGTGTGACGGTCACCGAGATCATCGGGACCGACGCCGAGCATGCGCGCACGCTCGCCCGCCGGGCCATCGATGACGGCACCGATGCACTGGTCGTCGTCGGTGGGGACGGTGCGATCAGCATCGGCTTGCAGGCCGCGGCCCGGTCGGGAACACCGATCGGACTGATCCCCGCAGGCACCGGAAACGATCATGCGCGCGAGTTCGGGGTTCCCGTCGGCGATCCGGTCGCGGCGGCCGATGTGATCGCGGACGGTGAGGTCCAGGAGTCGGATCTCGCCCGGATCACGCTCACGGATGGGGCGGTCGTCTGGGCGGGCACGGTGGTGGCGAGCGGTTTCGATTCGCTCGTCACCGATCGGGCCAATCGGATGACGTGGCCCAAGGGGCCGATGCGGTACAACCTGGCCATGCTGGCGGAGCTCACGCGGCTTCGTCCCCTGGACTATTCGATCGAACTGGACGATGCCACCGTGCAGGTGGACGCCACGTTGGTTGCGGTGGGCAACGGCCGATCCTATGGCGGTGGAATGCAGATCTGCCCCCGAGCGAACAAGGCCGACGGCCTTCTCGACGTCACCGTGGTGGGATACGGATCACGGGCGCGACTGGTCCGGTTGTTCCCCAGGGTCTACAAGGGCACCCATGTCGATCTTCCCGAAGTGCAGACCTACCGTTCGCGGACGGTGCGGTTGCGGTGCGACGGCATCACGGCCTACGCGGACGGTGACCGCGTCGGTCCGCTCCCGGTAACGATCGAGGCCGTGCCCGGCGCGCTACACATCCTCAGCCACACCCCGGTCTGAGTCCGTCATCCCACGGAGCCGATCCATCTCCCGACGTTCGCGTTTGGTCGGCCGGCCGGCCCCGCGGTCGCGTCGGGGAAGAGAGGCGAGAACCTCGAGAGGAGGAGGTGGCGGTGTGTTGTCGGTGTAGCACTCCGCGGCGATGACAGCACCGACTCGCTTGGCGATGGGGCGGGTCACTTCCACGATGCGCTCGATTCCGGCGGCGCGAATACGGACCTCGTCGCCCACCTTTACCGGCTGCGCAGGCTTGGCCGGGGAGCCGTTGACCCGCACGTGCCCCGACCGGCACGCCGCAGCTGCCGCCGAGCGCGTCTTGAACAGCCGGACCGCCCAGGTCCAGCTGTCGACGCGCACGCTCGCGGGGTCGGTACCGGAAATCACCACGCGAACAGGATACGAGAGGTCGGACATCGATAAGCGGAGGCCCTCATTCCACAACTGGTACCTGCGAGCGCAGGGCAAGGCCGGACCGCGGGTCATTCCGGACCAGTACCGGACCGGATAGTGGTCGGTTGTACCGCGGGGCCGGTGACGTCGCAATGTGGTTGGCAGGCAACGGAATCTGGGGGAACCTGTGCCGGCGCCGCCGGCGTGCGGATGAGGGCGGCTGCGATGATCACGCCGACGACGAGCATGGCGACGCACAGGTACATCGCGATCCGGAAGCCCTGCGAGAAGCTGTCGGGTTCGGCCAGGCTGGCAGCGTCGATCCCGGCGAGGCCCGGCAGCGCGGCCACGGCGAGTAGCTGGCTGGTGCGCGCCACGGCGTTGTTGACCCCGGACGCGATACCGGCCTGTTCGACGGGAACCGACCCGAGAACCGCGGTGGTCAGCGGGGCGACGATGGCCGACAGTCCGAGTCCGAACACGATCACGCCGGGCAGGACGTCGGACCAGTACGACGCCTCGGACCCGATCCGTGTCATGAGGAGTAGGCCAATGGCCGCGAGCGCGGGGCCGACCGTCATCGGCAGTCGGGGACCGTGCTTCTGCGAATAGCGACCGGCGCGGGAGGAGAGGGCCAGCATTGCGAGGGTGATCGGCATGGTGGCAAGGCCGGCGGCGACCGGCGAATAACCCGCCACTAGCTGAAGCTGCATCACCAACAGGAAGAAGACCCCACCGATAGCCGCGTATACGGCGAAAGTCACCAGGTTCGCTGCCACGAACATGCGGGACCTGAAAAGCGCGGGCGGCACGAGGGCATCGGGGGATCGGCGTTCCACCACGACGAATGCGGTGAGCGCCACGGCCCCGCCCACACCGGCGATCGGATTCATTTCGATCAGCCCGTAGGTGAGGGCGCCCAGCCCGAGCACCGCGAACGCCGACCCGAGGACATCCAGATGATCCGGCGGATGAGGGTCGCGGCTTTCGGGTATGTGGCGAATAGACGCCCAGATGACCACGGCGGCCAGGGGAACGTTCAGGAAGAAAACGGATCGCCACCCCGCCACTTCCACCAGCCACCCGCCGAGCAACGGCCCGATCGCCCCGGCTACCCCGCCGAGTCCGGACCACAGTCCGATCGCCGCACCGCGGTCGTCCTCGTGCAGGGACGCCGAAATCAAGGCGAGACTTCCCGGAGTCAGCAGCGCGGCTCCGATTCCCTGAAGAATGCGGGCGACCACCAGGAAGGTGATGTCGGGCGCGAGGCCGCACAGCACCGACGCCACGGTGAACCATACTGTCCCCCAGACGAAGACACGTCTACGGCCCCAGCGGTCGCCGAGAGCCCCACCCAGCAGAATCAGGGACGCCAACGCCAGGGTGTAACCACTGAGGGTCCACTGCAAACCCTCGACACCCGACCCGAGATCCTCGCCGATGTGCGGCAACGCGATATTCACCACCGTGCCGTCCAGAAGGGCAAGGCCGGAGCCGAGGACGGTGGCGACGACAACCCAACGGCCCTGTCGTGTGTTCAATCGGAGAGCCGCCGCCATGTCAGGCTCCGGCCGGAATGCCCGGAGCGTCGTCGGGAGCGAGATACGCGCCGATTTTCCGGAACAGAATATCGGCCTCGTTCTTGTACGCACCGGTGTCGTCGAACGCGGCTTGGTCGTAGGTGACGGCCACGGCGATCGCTATCTTCTTCGACGGCAAGTACGCCTCGGCCGCCGCGTATCCGCTGAAGAGGGGATTCTGCATCAACCAGTTGCCGACGATGGGCTGCCCGAGCCCGTAGGTGTAGTCGTCCGATTGCGGGAAGCATGTGGGACAGCCGGGCAGGGTGGTCGTCTTGCCCCGCAGGTCCGTCGAGGTCATGGCCTCGTACGACTCGCGGGAGAGGAGTGTGCCTGTGCCGATTGCTATCGCAGTGTCGTGGAGGTCGTAGATGTTCGAGGTCTGGATGGCGCCGTGGGTGATCGTCCACGACGGGTTCCAGAATGTCGATTCCTCGTAGAACGAGGTGCCGGGTGGAATCTGTAGTGCCTCCCGTCGCTCGGACGAGAACGCGTGCAGGACCGGTTCGGTGATCGCCGCCGTCCCCGGATCCGTGGTGTTGTCCAGGCCGAGTGGTCCGAGCACCTTGTCCTGCATGAGCGTCGTCATCGGCTGACCGGTGATCTTCTCGAGCGCCAACCCGAGAATGACGTAATTGGTGTGGGCGTAGTTCCAGTTGGTTCCGGGCTCGTAGAGCAGTGGCTTGGAGGTGGAGTAGGCCAGGAGTTCTTCGGGGGTCCAATTATGGAAGGGGTCGGCGTAGATTGCCTTGTCGAAGTCGGTGTTGCCGAGCACGTAATCGACGTAGCCCGAGGTCATCTGGGCGAGCTGACGGAGCGTCACGCGGTCGGTATGGGGAATGTCGGGCAGCCACGTCGACACCTTGTCGTCGAGGCTCACCTTTTTCTCGTCGACGAGTTGGAGCAGCAGCGTGGACACGTACGAGATGGCTACCGCGCCGTTGCGGAAGTGCATGTCGGTGGTGGCCGGCACTCCCGTCATGGACTCGCCGACGGCCTCGGTGACGATTTCCTTGCCGTCCACCGTGACACGAACGATCACCGCCCGTAGGTGGGCTTGCGCCATCGCGTCGCGCACGATCGTCATCACCCCGGCCGCCTGCGCCGGATCTGCGGATTCCGTTCCGGACGCGGCTGCGCTCGCCGAGGTGGCCGGGCCCGACGCCGGATCGGTGGTCGTGCACGCAGCTCCCAGAGCGAGGACGCACGCCAACAGGAAAGCCCGCCGATGAAGTGCCATGAACCAGCTTGGCACTATCGGGCAGGTCGGCGCTGGAGATAGGCGATCGCCAGCCCGCACGCCACCACCGCGACCACCGGAGCCACGGTCGACATTCCGTCCCACGCGCTCGGTTCGAACGCGGAATCGCCTCCCTTCAGGGGCGCATAGGCGGTCCAACCGAAATCGGCTGTCAAGGGAATCGCGAACGCCGCCGGTCCAGCCAGCGACGTGGTCACCACGGGGGCGCTCGACGGCAGGCTCGCCGTCAGGGTGAACGCGGCGGCGGTCGGCAGCAGAAGCACCACGGCACCGGTGTGCAGATTGTCCCAGGGCGCCGTGTCGAAGACCGCCGACACCGCCACGAGGGCGAGCGCCGCGATGCCGAACAAGGGTTGGGGCAGTATCCGGCCGAGTGCCGCGCCGAACGCCACGAGTGCGGCGGGAACGAGTAACCACAGCCACGAATCCGTGAACCAGGCCGTCTGCGCGCCCTCACTCGCCGCGATGAACGCCGTCGCCGCGAGAAGCACTGTTCCGGTGCGGTTCTCCAACCACACTGCCGCGGCGATGACGACCGGAACCAGAGCGACCCCGAGTATCCACCGATCCTGCACTGCGGGGCCGGTACCCAGCGCATCGATCGCCCGGACGAGCTGCCAGTACAGGAGCAGTCCGAGCACCGACAGGACCAATCCGACCACCAGCGGCCTGGTGGGGCGGTCGGGCGAGGACTCCGACGACGCGTCGAAGTCGCCGGACTGCAGCGCGACCATGACCACGATCGCGGTCACGGCGAGGAACGCCAGGGCAAGCAGATCCGTGTTGTGCGGCGGCTCGAGTAGGTAGTCCGCATACCTCGTGGGCACAGCGGTGGAGTGCCGGTACTGGTCGAGTGGTCCTGCCAGGAGCAACCCGCCGACCACGCCCGCCGCGAGGGCGGTCTGGAGTCGGGCGCGGTCGCTCGCGCCGGACAGACCCGCCAATCCGCCCAGCAGAAGTCCCACACCGATCCCGTTGGTGTACAGCACGACCGGTGAAGACCCGACCACCGGGCCGATCGCCAGAAGCGTCAGGCCGGACACTGCCGACATCGCCAGGCCGAGTCGGGCGCGCAGGCGTGCAGCCACCACCACGGCGACGAGCGCGCCGAGGACTGCGCCGACGACGCCGCTGGTGTACAGCGTCCCGTCGTGGGAGCCCACGATCACGAACGCGTATTCGGTGGGCATCGGCGAGGTCGACGCCACGCCGACGGCGAACCCACCCAGCACCATGCCGACGTGTGCGGCCCGGATTGTCATGGAACGAGCATCGCGCACACCCGCCGGGTTGAAGAGATCGACGCGCAGGGGAAGGGTGGACCGTGTCTTCGTGCGTCCTGGGTCGGGAAGGTGGTCCGTGGTCATCGACAACGACGTCTACAACCGTCGAGGCGAGTCGTGGTGGGAGGAGGACAACCCACTGAACTTGCTGCACGGCAGCCTCACGCCAGGACGTTTCGCATACTTCCGCACGGTGCTCACCGAGCATCTGGGGTCCGACTATCGCGGCCTCTGCGCGCTCGACGTCGGCTCCGGCGGCGGATTCCTCGCCGAGGAGTTCACCCACATCGGTTTCCGGGTGGTCGGGGTCGACCCGTCGGAGGTGTCGATCGCTACGGCGCGCAGGCACGCCACCGACGCCGCCCTGGATATCGAGTACCGCATCGGTGCCGGGGAGAAATTGCCGGTGCCCGACGCCTCGTTCGACGTCGTCTACTGCTGCGATGTCCTCGAACACGTCTCCGATCTCGACGGCGTGATCGCCGAGACGGCCAGGGCGCTGAAGCCGGATGGTCTGTATTTGTTCGACACCATCAACCGGACCTTCGTCAGCAAACTGGTTGCCATCAAGATCATGCAGGAATGGCGTATGACCAGAATGTTCGATACACCCATCCACGACTGGTCCATGTGCGTGCGGCCGCAGGAACTGGAATCCGTGATGGAGCGGCACGGGCTGCGACTCGGAGAGGTCGTCGGACTCGGGCCGCGGTCGAAAAATCCACTGCGCCTCCTCGACCTCGCCCGGGCAGGCGGGCGAACACTGAGCTACGGGGAGCTGAGCCGGCGACTCGACTTCGGGCAGGTGCGCAGCACCGCCATCTCCTACATGGGGTACGCGGTCAAGAACGGCGAAAGCCCGCCGCGACGTCGCGACGGGCTCCCGCAGACGCGGAACTAGCTGTAGTCGTAGAAACCCTTGCCGCTCTTCTTGCCCAGGTGTCCCGCATCGACCTTGCGCTTGAGCAGCGTCGGCGGGGCGTAGTGGGGCTCGGCGAACTCGGCATACAGCGACTCCGCCGCGGCCAGCGTGATGTCGAGGCCGACGGTGTCGATGAGGGTCAGCGGACCCATCGGGTAGCCGCAGCCGCCCTTCATCGCCTCGTCGATATCCTCGGCGGTGGCGTAGCCCGACTCGAGCATGCGGACCGCCGACGTGAGATACGGGATGAGGAGCGCATTGACGATGAATCCCGCGCGATCGCCGGCACGCACCGTCTTCTTGCGCAGGGTGTTCTTGACGTAGTCGGTGACTACGGTGACGGTCTCCTCGGAGGTGACCAGGCTGACCACGATCTCGACCAGCGGCATCACCGGAACCGGGTTGAAGAAGTGGATACCGACGACCTGTCCGGGGCGCTGAGTGGCGTTGGCCATCTTGATCAGCGGAATGGACGACGTGTTCGACGCCAGGATGCCGGACGGCTTCACGATCTTGTCGAGCTTCTGGAAGATGTCGACCTTGAGCGACTCGATCTCCGGTGCGGCCTCGATCACGAGGTCGCGGTCCGCGAAGTCGTCGATGTCGAGGGTGACGCGCACGCGGGCGAGGGCGGCGTCCGCGGCGTCCTGGTCGAGCTTGCCCGCCTTCACCGCTCGGGCCAGCGATTTCTCGATCCGGCCCTGCGCGGCCTCGGCGTACTCCTGCTTGGTTTCGAGGATCAGCACCGAGCTACCGGCCTTGATACATACCTCGGCGATGCCGGCGCCCATGGTGCCACCGCCGATCACTCCTACTAGTTCCACGATTCTCCTTAGTCATGCCCGTGAGTGGTTAGCGAGTCCAGAGACTCGCTAACCACTCACGGGCGGCGTAGCCGCCTACTTCAACAGGGCACGCGACATGACGACGCGCTGGATCTGGTTGGTGCCTTCGTAAATCTGGGTGATCTTCGCATCCCGCATCATGCGTTCGACAGGGAAGTCCGTGGTGTAGCCGGCTCCACCGAACAGCTGGACTGCGTCCGTGGTGACCTCCATGGCGACGTCCGACGCAAAGCACTTGGCGGCGGCGGAGATGAAACCGAGGTTCTTCTCGCCACGCTCCGCGCGGGCGGCGGAGGTGTACACCATGAGGCGCGCGGCCTCGACCTTCATCGCCATGTCGGCGAGCATGAACTGCACGGCCTGGAAGTCGCTGATCGACTTGCCGAACTGTTTGCGGTCCTTGGTGTACGCGATCGCCGCGTCGAGAGCGCCTTGCGCGAGGCCGACGGCCTGCGCGCCGATGGTCGGCCGGGTGTGGTCGAGGGTCTGCAGCGCCGTCTTGAAGCCGGTGCCGGGCTCGCCGATGATGCGGTCTCCGGGGATCTTGCAGTTCTCGAAGTACAGCTCCGCGGTGGGTGAGCCCTTGATGCCGAGCTTCTTCTCCTTGGGGCCGACGACGAAGCCCTCGTCGTCCTTGTGCACCATGAACGCGGAGATGCCGTTGGCACCCTTGTCGGCGTCGGTGACGGCCATGACGGTGTACCAGCTCGACTTGCCGCCGTTGGTGATCCAGCACTTGGACCCGTTGAGGATCCAGTCGTCACCCTCCTGCTTCGCGCGGGTGCGCATGCTCGCCGCGTCCGATCCGGCTTCGCGCTCGGAGAGTGCGTACGAGGCCATCGCCTCACCGGAAGCCAGCTGCGGCAGCACCTGCTGCTTGAGTTCCTCGGAGCCGTTGAGGATCAGGCCCATGGTGCCCAGTTTGTTCACTGCAGGGATCAGGGAGGAGGAGCCGCAGACGCGGGCGACCTCTTCGATCACGATGCAGGTGGCGACCGAGTCGGCGCCCTGGCCGTCGTACTGCTCCGGAACGTGAATGGCGTTGAATCCCGAGTTCACGAGAGCGGTGAGCGCTTCCTCGGGGAACCGCGAGTCCTCGTCCACTTCCTTCGCGTATGGCGCGATCTCCTTCTCGGAGAGCGCGCGGATCGCGGACCGCAGTTCGTCGTGCTCTTCTGCGAGCTTGAACAGATCGAAGTCCGGATTTCCGGCCATGTTGGCGCTCCTTGTCGATTGCAACGGCATCGAACTCGAGCGGCACTCCGTGCCAGGCCTACCTTCGGCCACGCGTGCCACAATGTTCGTCGTCGGGCATAGTACTGCTAGTACCGTGCAGTCAACCACGGCACTGAGTGCCAGTCAAGAGTGACGGGCGCCTCAGGGATGACGCTGCGACAACTGCGCCGCGATGCCATCCGTAATTGTGTCCACCGGGGTCCCCGGCGGATACGACACGACAACAACCGCATTCTGTTCCCGCGACGGTGCGCCCGCGGCGACCCCGAACGTCCGCCGAACGTCGAGCAGGGCGCGCTCCAGCGCATCGGCGGTGGCCGCCGGGTCACCCTTGATCATGTTCCGCAGGAGATGGTTGTGGCACGCGGTGACGGCGGCCGCGAACCCGATCACCTTCAACACCGGCTCGGTAGGGACCACGTTCCGGAGGTAGTCGACGAACAGTCGCTCGTACCGCACGCCGGTCACGATCTCACGGTCGCGCAGCGCCGGGACGCGCTGCACCACCCGGTACCGGCGCTCGGACAGTTCCCGGTTCTCCTGAAACCGGTCGAACACCAGGCAGGCGGTGCTGCAGACCGCCGCCCACGGGTCGTCGGATTCCGACGTCAGGTAGTCGCCCGCCTGCTGGAGCAACGATTCGTGGTCGGCGAAGATCACGTCTTCCTTGGAGCGGAACTGACGGAAGAAGGTGCGGCGGGACACGCCCGCGGCCGTCGCGATCTGCTCGACGGTCGTGGCCTCGTAGCCGTTCTCGGCGAAGAGACGAATGGCCTGGGTGACGACATGGACCCGGAAGTCCGCCGCATCGATCCCTGGGGTGTCGAGTCGCTCGGGCATGGCCTCAGTATCCATCGGTGCCGAACCTGCCGTTTCCTGGACGCCGGTGCTCCGCGGGGCGGATACTCGTAAATAGTGTGTCCGTCCTGGTGAGGGCGGGGCGAGGTCGAGTTCGAGTGTGCCCTGGACTACGTGAGGTACCCATTCCGGAGACGGGAGAAGAGCGCCGGCTCCCGCCTCCCTCTGTCTCGGCAGACTCACCGCGCGCGCTGATCCTGTCGGGGATCCGTTTCCGAAGGGAAAGACAGTGGCACCCGCCAAATCGCAGAAAACGGTCAGTTCGGGTCCGGGTCACGCGGAACCGTTTCCCCTGTCGGCAGCGCAACGGGCCACCTGGTTCGCTCAGCAACTCGAACCCGGGGTCCCGATCTTCATCGCCCAGTACGTCGAATTCGCGGGCGCCCTCGACGTCGACCTGCTCCGGCGGGAGACGGTCGAGGCGGCTCGCGAGTTCGAGTCGCCGTTGCTCAAGGTCGACGACATCGACGGTCAGCCGCTGCAGTACGTCGACCATGCGACCGACACGTCGATCGCCTACCTCGACTTCCGTGGCGAAGACAATCCGGAGGCGGCGGCGCACGACTGGATGGAACGTGACTACGTCACCCCGATAGACCTGAGCACCGATCGCCTGGTGGAGACGTCCATCCTGCAGATCGGTGACACGCACTTCCTCTGGTACAGCCGGATTCACCACGTGGCGCTCGACGGATACGGTGCCATGACGATGCTGCGCCGCATCGCGCACCGCTACTCCGCGTCGGTTGCCGGTCGGGCGCCGGATGCGAACCGCGCGGTGAGTCTGCGGCAGCTGTACGACCTCGACAACCGGTACCGCACGTCCGACCGATTCGTCAGCGACCGGGAGTACTGGGCGCAGCGGGTGGCCGGGGTCGAGGGGACCACCCTGGCTCGCACGACGGGACACGTGTCGGCCACCAGCACGGTCGAGAGCGCCTCGCTGTCCGAGGCCGTGGTGGCGGTGCTCGATTCCCGCGACAGCCTGTCGGCGGCCATCCTCATCGCGGCTGCCGCCTGCTATTTGTCGCGGCGTACCGGCCGGACCGATGTGCTGGTGACCATCCCGGTGTCGGCGCGGACCACAGCGGTGCTGCGCAATTCCGGCGGGATGCTGGTCAACGTGGCGCCGTTGCCGGTCAGTGTCCGCGGGGAGGACACCGTCGGCGAGCTCGTCGAACGGGTGCAGCGCGAATTGGTGGGCGCGTTGCGGCATCAGCGGTGCAGTCTCGACGACATCCGCCGCGATGCCGGTGACAAGGCGGCGGAGCTGTACGGGCCCATGGTGAACGTCATGCTGTTCCGTCAGGAGGTGGCGTTGGGCCCCCTCACGGGGGATTTCCACATCGTCACGTCCGGGCCGGTGGAAGACCTGCTGATCAACGTGTACCAGAGCGGGACCCCGACCAAGATCTTCGTCGACTTCCGGGCCAACCCCAGCCGTTACGAGCGAACCGAGCTGCGGGAGCATCATCGTCAGTTCCTGGAGCTGCTCGAGGAACTCGCCACCGCCGATCCGCAGTCGCGGGTGGACAGTGTTCACCGAATCAGTGCCCGCACCGGTGAGCGCCTGCTGCGCGACGCGGCGGAAGTGGAGTACTGGCGCAGGCAGCTGGGTGGGCTGCCCGACCTGCTGCCGTTGCCCAGTGACCGGCCACGGCCCGCGCAGCTGTCGCAGGCGAGTGATCGAGTGTCCGTGATGCTGACGGGTGCGCTGCACCGACGTGTCGCCGGACTCGCCGCGGCCGCGGGCACCACCACCCGCACGGTGTTCCTCGCGGCTCTGTCGGTTCTGCTCGGCCGGGTCACCGGCAGCGAGGACCTCGCCGTGGGAATCCCGGTGGACGTGAGCGAGCGCACCGATGTCGTCGTGGTCCGGACCCGGTACGCGGGCGAGGCGTCGTTCCGGGACTTCCTGCATCAGGTCCGGGACGTCGCCGCCGAGGCGACGGCACACACCGAGGTCCCGTTCCAGCGTCTGGTGCGGGAACTCGACATCTCGGTGTCGGATGCGTACGCGCCGATCTTCCAGGTGCTCCTCGACACCCGGGAAGACAGCGCGCGCAGTGCGCCCGTCGCCGGCCTCGATCTGTGCGCGTCGGTCACCGAGGCGATCGACGAGTCGGGTGAACCGGCAGGCGTCACCGTCGAATTCGGCTTTGCCGCGGACCTGTTCGACCCTCACACCATTCGCATCGCGGCCGAACGCTTCGGCCGCATCCTCGACGCGGTGGCCGCGGACCCGGACGTTCCGATCGGCGACATCGCCATCCTGTCCGACCAGGAACGTGCCGCGCTGACTCCGGTGCGCGGCATACCCGGCCGGTCCGAGCGAACCCTGCCCACCCTGTTGGCAGACGCTGCGGCGCTCGATCCGGCGGCGACGGCTCTGTACCAGCAGGGCGAGGAGGTGTCCTATCGGGAATTGGACAGCTGGTCGACCCGGGTCGCGCGAATGCTGATCGATCGTGGGGTGGGCCCGGAGTCGTTCGTGGCGACGGCATTGCCGCGGTCGTTCCGGTCGGTGGCCTCGGTATGGGCGGTCACCAAGACGGGTGCGGCGTTCGTGCCGGTGGACCCGAACTATCCCGCCGACCGAATCAACTACATGCTCGACGACTCCGGTGCGGTGGTCGGTCTGACGGAAGAAGCACTGCGTGAGCGGTTGCCCGACTCGATCCCGTGGCTGGCGCTCGACGATCCCGATTTCCGGTCCGAGTGCGCCGCCCGGTCCGACGCGCCGCTGACCGAGGCAGACCTCAATGGGCCGGTGTCGCTCGACAGCGCCGCGTACCTGATCTACACGTCGGGCTCCACGGGGCGGCCCAAAGGCGTGGTCATCACGCACCGTGGTCTGGACTCCTTCGCGGTCGACCAACGGGAGCGGTTCGGCGCCACGAGATCGTCTCGCACGCTGCACTTCTCGACGCCCAGTTTCGACGCGTCCGTGTTCGAGTACCTGCAGGCATTCGGGGTGGGGGCGACGATGGTGATCGTGCCGCCGACCACCTACGGGGGCACGGAGATCGCCGATGTACTGCGATCGGAGCGTGTCACCCACGGCTTCATCACCACGGCGGCGCTCAGTACGATTCCGCCGGATTCGCTCGGCGACTTCCTCGACGTCGTCGTGGGCGGGGAGGCCTGCCCGCCCGAACTGGTGGCCCGGTGGGCGCCGGGCCGCCGGTTGCACAACGCGTACGGCCCCACCGAGACCACCGTGATGGCGAACATCAGTGCGCCGATGACACCCGGCGGCCCGATCACCCTGGGTGGGCCGATCCGCGGCACCCAGCAGGTGGTCCTGGACGCTCGGCTGCATCCGGTACCCGTCGGCGCGCCGGGCGAGTTGTACATCGCCGGTGCCGGCGTGGCCAGGGGTTATCACGGACGGCCCGCGCTCACCGCTGTGCGGTTCGTCGCCGACCCGTACGGCCCCGGGCGGATGTACCGCACCGGCGACGTAGTGCGATGGCGACCCGACTACACGCTGGAATATCTGCGGCGCAGCGACTTCCAGGTGAAGGTTCGAGGATTCCGGATCGAGCTCGGCGAGATCGATGCCTTACTGCAGGCGCATCAGGACGTGCGGTTCGCGGTCACGATCGGGCGGCCGGGCCCGTCCGGGGACACCGTGCTGGTGTCCTACGTCGTGCCGGCGGCCGGCAGGCCGATCCAGACCGCCGAACTGTTGCGGCAGGTGCGGAATCGGTTGCCGGCGTACATGGTGCCCGCGGTCATCATGGTACTGGACGACATCCCGTTGAACCCGGTCGGGAAGGTGGACCGGGCAGCATTGCCGGAACCGAAGTTCTTGTCCGCCGCCGCGGAGTTCCGGGCGCCTGCCGATCCGGTGGAGGAGTCGATCGTCGAGGTCTTCACGGAGATTCTCGGTGTCGAGCGGATCAGCGTCGACGACAGTTTCTTCGACCTCGGCGGCAACTCGCTGGTTGCGACGCGGGTGATCGCGCGAATCAATGCCGCTTTGGGATCGGACGTGGGCGTGCGTGCCCTGTTCGATGCACCCACCGCCGAACTGCTGGCCGCGCATATCCGGCGTGCGGGAATGGAACTCGCGGATCGCCGGCCTCTCGTTCGGGGTGAGCGGCCCGACCGGATTCCGCTGTCACTGGCGCAGCAGCGGATGTGGTTCCTCAATCAGTTCGACACGGGTTCGGTGGCTTACAACATTCCGATGGCGGTGCGGCTCCTCGGTCCGCTCGACTCGGACACCTTGAGGGACGCGGTCGGTGACGTGATCGAGCGGCACGAAGCGCTGCGCACCAAGTACCCCGCGTCGGCGGACGGCCCGTATCAGGAGATCGTCGACGCAGCACAGGTTGTTCCCGACCTCACCCCGCGGGTCGACGGCGACGAATCACTGAACGAGCGGATCGAAACGCTTCTCGCCGTGGGGTTCGACGTCAGCCGGGCCGTGCCGCTGCGCGCCGCGCTGCTGTGGATCGGCCCGGACGAACACGTGCTCGTCATGGTGGTGCACCACATCTCGGCCGACGGCGCGTCGCTCGCACCGCTGGCCCGCGATCTCATGGTGGCGTATTCCGCCCGGAGGGCGGGTGCCCGGCCCAACTGGGAACCGTTGCCGGTGCAGTACGCCGACTACAGCGTGTGGCAGCGTGCGCTTCTCGGTAGCCCCGAGGATTCCGGCAGTCTCATGTCCCGGCAACTCGGGTATTGGCGGGATACATTGGCGGAACTGCCCGAGGTCACCGATCTGCCGCTCGACCGGAACCGGCCCGCCGCACGGTCACTTCAGGGTCGATGCGCGTCGTTCCCCATCGACGCCGGTCTGCACCGGCAACTGCTTCTGCTTGCGCGCGAGCACAATGCGACGCTGTTCATGGTGATGCACGCGGCCTTCGCCGTGTTGCTGTCACGCATGTCGGGATCGGGCGACGTGGCCGTGGGCACACCGATCGCGGGGCGCGGTGAGGCGGCGCTGGACGACCTGGTGGGGATGTTCGTCAACACGCTGGTGCTCCGGACCCGGGTCCGGCCGGACGCCTCCTTCATCGACGTGCTCGCCCAGGCCCGTGACACGGACCTCGCTGCGTTCGGGCATACCGATGTGCCCTTCGAGAGCGTCGTCGACGAGCTAGCTCCGGTGCGTTCGACGTCGTATTCACCGCTGTTCCAGGTTTTGCTGGAGTTCCAGAACACGGTGCGAGCGCACCTCGAGCTGCCCGGCCTGACCGTCGAAGCGGTGGACGTCGACCCGGGTGTCGCCAAATTCGACCTGCAACTCTCTCTGGCGGAGCAGTACGACGACAAGGGTTCTGCGGCAGGCATGTCGGCGGGCTTTCTGTACGCCACCGATGTCTTCGACCGCGCGTCGGTGCTCAGATTCGGGGAACGGCTCCTCCGCGTACTGCGGGCGGTCGTGACGGATCCGGCCACGACGGTCGGGGACATCGATGTCATGGGCGCGGTCGAGCGCGGCCTCGTGCTGGACCAGTGGAATCACGAGGGCGTCCGCGCCGGCTCGCTCACCCTCGTGGAATTGTTCGCACGCGCGGCGGCGCGGACCCCGGATGCCGTCGCGGTGGTGTGTGGCGAAGACAGGATTACCTACGCCGAACTCGAGGAACGCGCAAATCGGTTGGCCCGATTGCTGATTGCGCGTGGTGTCGGTACCGAATCGCTGGTCGCGGTGATGGTGGACAGGACACCGAACCTGCTTGTTGCGTTGCTGGCGGTGCTCGGGGCCGGCGGCGGCTACGTCCCGGTCGACGTCAGCTATCCTGCCGAGCGGGTGGCCGCGATGTTCGAGGATGCGCACCCGGTGTGTGCTGTGGTGAGTGCGGAGTTCGGGGCCCTGGCGCCGGACGGCACTGCGCTGGTGGTGATCGACGATCCGGCGACGCACCGCGCCCTGAACAGCTTCTCGGGCTTGCCCGTCACCGACTCGGACCGGTTGCGTCCGCTGCGGGCAGACGCCGTCGCCTACGTCATCTTCACGTCGGGATCGACCGGACGCCCGAAAGGTGTTCAGGTATCGCACCGCTGTGTGGTCGCGTTGCTCGCCAACACCCGGGACCTGTTCGGGTTCGACTCGTCCGATGTGTGGACCCTCTTCCATTCGTACGCCTTCGACTTCTCCGTGTGGGAACTGTGGGGGGCACTAGTCCACGGTGGCCGGCTGGTCGTGGTCGACTACTTCACCGCACGGTCGCCCGATACCTTCCTCGAACTGCTGCAGCGGGAGCGGGTGACGGTGTTGAACCAGACGCCGACTGCCTTTTACCAGCTGATGGAGGCGGATCGTGCGGCGAGCGTGGTCGAGGACGCCGACGGGTCGGCTCTGTCGTTGCGATACGTGATCTTCGGTGGTGAAGCGCTCGACATCGGTCAACTCGGCCGGTGGTACTCCCGGCACGACGACCGTGCACCGGTACTCGTCAACATGTACGGCATCACCGAGACCACGGTGCACGTCAGCTTCCTCGCGCTCGATCGCGCGCTGGTGTCCGCCGCGTCCGGGTCGGTAATCGGCGGCGGGCTTCCGGGGTTGCGGGTGTATGTCCTCGACGGCCGGCTCCATCCGGTGCCGCCCGGTGTGGTCGGCGAGTTGTACGTGTCCGGCGAACAGGTGTCCCGCGGGTACGTGGGCCGATCCGAGCTGACGGCACACCGTTTCGTTGCCGACCCCTTCGCCCGCGACCGGGTGGGTGCGCGCATGTATCGTTCCGGCGACATCGTGCGGTGGGGCCCCCACGGTCGGCTCGAGTACGTGGGCCGCAGCGACTTCCAGGTACAGCTTCGCGGCTTCCGGGTCGAACTCGGCGAAGTGGAGGCGGCCCTCGCCGCGTGTGCCGGGGTGGCGCAAGCGGTGGTGGTGGTCCGCATCGACGACCGTGACGGCGATCGGTTGGTGGGGTACGTCGTTCCCGAGGCGGGCGCCGCCGTCGACCCGGCAGCGGTACTCGATGCGGTCGGGGCGTCGGTACCCACGTACATGGTGCCGTCGGCAGTGGTGGTTCTCGACGCGCTGCCTCTGACCGTGAACGGCAAGCTGGATCGTAAAGCGCTGCCGGAACCGGACTTCGGCACGGCGACGGTCGGGTTCGTCGCTCCCCGCAACCCGGTGGAGGAGATCGTCGCCGCGGTGTTCGCCGACCTTCTCGGCATCGCGCGGGTGGGCGCGCACGACAACTTCTTCGACCTGGGCGGGAACTCGCTGACCGCCACCCGGCTGGTGGCGCGCATCAATGCCGCAGTCGGGGACCGTCTCGGCGTGCGCGACGTGTTCGACGCTCCCACAGTGGCCGGGCTCGCCGCCCGTGCCGAGGCGGGGATCGCGGTGGACCGGGCGCGGCCGACGCTGGCCCCGAGGGATCCGGCGCGCGAGGTCCCTGTGTCGCTTGCGCAGCAGCGGATGTGGTTCATCAACCAATTCGACACCGCGTCTGCGGCCTACAACGTTGCTATCGCCCTGCGGCTCGCCGGCACGCTCGATGTACCTGCCCTGCAGGCGGCGATCACCGACGTCGTCGAGCGGCACGAGTCGCTCCGCACCGTCTTTCCTCTGACCGATCGGGGGCCGCGGCAGGTGATACTGCCCGCCGCCGAGGCGGTGCCGATTCTTCATCCGGAGCCCACCACCGGCCTGGACAACCTCCGTGAGCAGGTCGACCGGTTACTGTCGACGGGGTTCGATGTGACCGTGGAAACCCCGCTACGAGCCCGGCTGTTCGAGCGGGGCGTTGCCGAACACGTGCTCGCCGTCGTGGTACACCATATCGCCGCCGACGGCTTCTCCATGGTGCCGCTGGCCCGCGACGTTCTGGCCGCGTACACCGCCAGACACCATGAGACTGCGCCGGATTGGCGCCCCCTGCCGGTTCAGTACGCCGATTACACCCTGTGGCAGCGGGACTGGCTCGGTCCCGAGAACGATCCGTCGTCGCCGCTCGCACGTCAACTCGGCTACTGGACCACCACGCTCGCCGACCTTCCGGACGTGCTGGAACTTCCCACGGACCGGCCGCGTCCGCCTGCCCGTTCTCTGCAGGGCGGCCGGGTCGAGTTCAGAATTCCTCCCGAACTCCACCAGGACATCGTGCAGGTCGCGCGCACCCACGGCTCCACCGTCTTCATGGCCCTGCACGCGGCCTTGGCGGTGTTGCTGTCGCGACTGAGCGCCTCGGACGACATCGCCGTCGGCACCCCGATCGCGGGACGAGGCGAGGCCGCGCTCGACGACGTGGTGGGAATGTTCGTGAATACCCTCGTGCTCCGCACCCGCGTCGATGCAGCCCGCACGTTCGCCGAACTCCTCACCGGGGTACGCGAGACCGACCTGGGTGCGTTCACCCATGCGGACGTCCCGTTCGAGCGGGTTGTCGAAAGCCTGCGACCCTCGCGGTCGACGGAGTATTCGCCGCTGTTCCAGGTGATGCTCGAATTCCAGAACACCGAGCGGCCCGTACTGGAACTGCCGGGATTGCACGTCGAAGCGCTGGACCTCCCCTTCGACACGATCAACTTCGACCTGCAGGTAAGCATGCGCGAGAACACCGACAGTGACGGCGCTCCCGCCGGTATCACCGCCGCGCTCGGGTACGCCACCGACATCTTCGACGAAGGCACCGTGGCCGGCTTCGCGGAGCGTCTGGTCCGGATCCTGACCGCAGTCGCGGCCGATCCCGACGTCCGGGTCGGCGACGTCGACGTGCTCGCCCCACCGGAGCGGGCCGCCCTGACCTCGGTGACCGGTGGCCCCGGCGTGCCCGCGCGCACGTTGCCCGAACTGTTGATCGACGCCGCCGCCGTGGACCCGGCCGCCGAGGCGCTGTCCTTCGAGGGGCAGCGCGTGACCTACCGTGACCTCGACGACCGGTCGAACCGGCTCGCGCGGCTCTTGATCGCACGCGGGGTGGGTCCGGAACATGTGGTTGCGCTTGCATTGTCGAGGTCGATCGAGTCGGTAGCGGCGGTGTGGGCGGTGGCGAAGTCCGGCGCCGCCTTCGTGCCGGTCGACCCGAACCATCCTGCAGAGCGCATCGAGTACATGCTCGACGACTCCGGCGCCGTGGCGGGCCTCACGACGGCCGAGCTCCGGCCGTCTCTTCCGGGTGCGCTTCCGTGGCTGGCGCTCGACGATCCCGGGATGAAGGCGGAGCTGGCGCTTCTCCCGGCGACGGTGGTGTCGGATACCGACCGGACGTCGGCCCTGCAGGTCGATCACCCAGCGTATCTGATCTACACATCGGGTTCGACCGGCAGACCGAAGGGAGTAGTGACCACACACCGCGGTCTGGCGAATTTCGCTGCTGCGCAACAGCGCACGTTCGCCACGACGTCGACGGCACGAGCGCTGCACTTCGCCTCCCCGAGCTTCGACGCCTCGATCCTCGAGCTGATGCTCGCGGTGGGGCCGGGCGCCACGATGGTGATCGCGTCGCCGTCCGTATTCGGCGGCGAGGAATTGTCGGACCTGCTGCGTCGCGAGCGGGTCACCCACTGTTTCGTGACGCCTGCGGCGCTGGCCTCTGTCGATCCTGCCGGGCTCGACGACCTGGTCTGTGTGGTCACGGGCGGCGAGGCCTGCCCACCCGAGCTGGTGGCACGCTGGGCGCCGGGCCGGAACATGTTCGACGCGTACGGGCCGACCGAGTCGACGGTGGTGTCGAGTATCAGTTCCCCGATGGTGCCGGGTGAGCCGGTGACCATCGGGGCACCCACTCTCGGCTTCGGTGAGGCCGTCCTCGACGCGCGGTTGCAGCCGGTGCCGGTGGGAATCGCGGGCGAGTTGTATCTTGCCGGTCCGGCGCTCGCGCGCGGGTATCACCGCCGCTACGCCCTCACCGCCGAACGTTTCGTCGCCAACCCGTTCGGGCCGGCCGGCAGCAGAATGTACCGGACCGGTGACCTCGTGCGGTGGATGAAGGACGGGCAACTGGAGTATCTGGGGCGCACCGACTTCCAGGTGAAGATCCGCGGCTTCCGGATCGAACTGGGCGAGGTGGCCTCGGCGTTGCTCGCACACGAGGATGTGGCGGCCGCCGTCGCGGACGTGCGGCACAGTGCAGGGTCGGCCGATCGCCTGGTCGGGTACGTGGTTCCGGTGCCCGGGGCCGTCCTCGACACGGGGGCTCTCCTCGACTTCGCCGGTGCGCGCCTGGCGTCGTACATGGTGCCTGCCGCGATCGTGGTGATCGAGGCGCTGCCGCTGACCGTTCACGGAAAGCTCGACCGGAAGGCATTGCCGGAACCGGATTTCGGTGCTGTCGTCACCGGCGGCCGGGCGCCCGGCACGGGGACGGAGGAACTGCTTGCCGCGTTGTTCCGGGACGTGCTGGGACTGGAGTCGGTGGGGGTGGAGGACTCGTTCTTCGCGCTGGGCGGCGACAGCATCATGTCCATCCAGTTGGTGGCGCGGGCGAAGGCGGCGGGTCTGATCCTCTCGCCGCGTGATGTCTTCGAGCGCCGCACCGTGGCGGGCCTTGCTGAGGCGGCCCACCGCGAGCGGCCAGATTCCGTTGTCCTCGAGGAACTTCCCGGTGGCGGTGTCGGCGCGGTACCGCCGACCCCAGTCGTCGCGTGGATGCTCGACCGCAGCGGGGGCAAACTGAACCGCTTCTCCCAGGCGGTGCTGGTGACGGCGCCCCCCGGGCTCACCCACGAGGATCTCGTCGGTGCCGTCGGCGCGGTGCTGAATCGGCACGACATGCTGCGTGCACGACTCACCCGGGACGACGGGCAGGAAGGCCTGGGCGGCCAGTGGGGGATGACGGTGCTGCCTTCGGGGGCCGTGTCCCCGGAAGCGGTGATCCACCGGGTACCCGTCACCTCACTCGACGGCGAGAAGTTCGCCGCGATCGCGGCCGCCGAACTCGACGCGGCGGCGGACCGGCTGGATCCGGCCACCGCCAGCATGGTGCAGGTGCTGTGGTTCGACGGCCCCGACGGACTCGGACGTCTGCTGCTGGTCGCCCATCACCTGGTGGTCGACGGGGTGTCGTGGCGCATCCTGATCACCGATCTGGCTGCGGCGCACGCACGCATCGCCGAAGGCTTCACCGCGGCGTTGCCGGGCATCGGCACGTCGATGCGGAGATGGGCGCACGGACTGGTGGACGCCGCGGAACGACGACGCGACGAAGTCGAGCTGTGGCGAGCGATGCTCGACGGCGCCGACCCACTCCTCGGCTCCCGGCCGCTGGATCCGGCGATCGACGTCGACACTGCACAGGGCAGTATCACCGTCGAGGTTCCGCCGAGGGTGACGGGCGCCCTGCTCACCACTCTTCCCGCGGCGTTCCACGGCACCGTCGGTGACGGCCTTCTCACCGCGCTGGCGCTGGCCATGATCCGTTGGCGTCGGCAGCGCGGTGTCGACACGACCGATGCCCTGATCAATCTCGAAGGCCACGGTCGTGAGGACCATGTCGTCCCCGGTGCCGACCTGTCCCGGACCGTCGGCTGGTTCACCAGCCTGTTTCCCGCACGTCTCGACCTCACCGGTATCGATGTCGATGCCGTCCTCGCGGGCGGTGCCGCTGCCGGAACCGCGATCAAGACGGTCAAGGAACAACTCCTCGCGATTCCCGACCACGGGATCGGGTTCGGGCTGCTCCGGTACCTGTACCCGGAGACCGGGGAGATGCTCCGCCGGTTCCCGCCGCCGCAGGTGAGCTTCAACTACCTCGGCCGGGTGGCGACCAGCGCGGGTGACGTGCCCTGGCTTCCCGTCGAGGGCAGCTCCGATCTCGGGGGAACACAGAACCCCGACATGCCGGTGGCGTGGGTCGTGGATGTCAACGCCGCGACGACCGTCCGGGACGGCGACCCCGTCCTCACGGCAACGTGGACGTTCCCGACCGGTGTGCTCCGCAGTACGGACGTGGAAGAGCTCGCCGACCTCTGGATTCGCACCCTCACCCTGCTGGCCGAACACGCGAACCGGCCCGACGCCGGCGGCCTGACGCCCTCCGATCTCGATCTGGTGTCCGTCGGGCAGGCGGACATCGACCGCCTGGAGAACACCTATCCCGCACTCGCGGACATCTGGCCGCTGTCGCCGTTGCAGGCGGGCCTGCTGTTCCATGCCCAGTTGTCCGAGGAACACGTCGACGCCTACATGGTCCAGTTGGTGCTCGACCTGCACGGCGTCGTCGACGCCGCCCGCCTACGCCGTGCCGCGCAAGGCCTGCTCGACCGGCATTCCAACCTGCGAGTGGCATTCGCCGAGACCAGCACGGGACCGGTGCAGGTAGTCCTCGCATCCGTCACGGCGCCGTGGTCACACATCGACCTGTCCGGGCAGCCGAACTCCCGGATCACCGCCGAAGTTGCGGCGGCGATGGCCATGGACCGCGCACTCCCGTTCGACATGGCCGCGGCTCCGCTGCTGCGATTCACGCTGCTGCACACCGCACCCGGGCGTTACCGACTGGTGCTCACGCACCACCACATCCTTCTCGACGGCTGGTCGACGCCCTTGGTGATCAAGGACCTGCTCGTCCTGTACGCCACCGCGGGCGACACCACCGCGCTCCCGGCGGTCACCTCCTACCGTGACTACCTGCATTGGATTGCGACACAGGATTCCGAACGGTCCACCGGCGCCTGGGTGTCCGCACTCGCCGGCGCGGACGAGCCGACCATCGTGGCACCCGCCGCGCGCGGCGAGCCGAGCTTCGCCGACCCGGAGGACGTGCGCCTGGACGTGGGAGACGAGAAGACCCGGGTGCTCGAGGCACTCGCCCGCGCGCGCGGTCTCACGACCAACACGCTTGTGCAGGTCGCCTGGGGGCTGGTACTCGCGACGCTGAGCACCCGCGAGGACGTCACGTTCGGAGCCACGGTGTCCGGACGTCCGCCCGCGATCGCCGGGATCGAGTCGATGGTCGGCCTGTTCATCAACACCGTGCCCGTCCGGCTGCGCCTGCGCCGCGAGGAGACACTCGCCGAAATCCTCGAACGGTTCCAGGCCGAACAGTCCGCCCTCCTCGACCACCACTACGTGGGCCTGACAGAAATCCAGCGCGCCGCAGGAGACGGTGCCGTCTTCGACACGTTGACCGTGTTCGAGTCGTACCCGGTGGACCGGATGGGGCTGTCGGAGAACACGGACATCGACGGCATGCGGCTCGCGGGGGTCGAGGGGATCGACGCCACCCACTATCCCCTCACCCTGATCGCGCACGTGGACACGGGACTGCACCTGCGACTGCGATACCAGCCGGCCGTGATCGACAGCGAGTTCGCCGAGTCGGTGGCGGCCCGGGTCGCCCGGGTCCTGCAGATCATGCTGTCGGACATCGACATTCCGCTCGCCCGGCTCACCCTGCTGTCGGAGGCGGAACTGCAGGAATACACCGCCGTGTCCGGCGCACCGTCCGGTGCACCACGCACGCTGCCCGAGTTGCTCACCCAGTCGGCCGGAGAGCGTCCCGGCGCCGCCGCTCTCCTCTTCGAGGGACGGGAGACGAGTTACCGCGAACTCGACGAGCGATCCAACGCCCTGGCTCGCGTGCTGATCGGGCGGGGCGCCGGACCGGAAACGTTCGTGGCACTCGGCCTTCCGCGCTCACCGGAGTCGGTGCTGTCGGTGTGGTCGGTCACCAAGGCTGGTGCTGCGTTCGTGCCGGTGGACCCGAACTATCCCGCCGACCGCATCGAGCACATGCTCGCCGACTCCGGTGCGGCGCTCGGGGTGACGACCTCCGCGTACCGGCACCGCCTACCCGATTCGGTGCCGTGGCTGGTGCTCGACGACCCGGGTGTCGACGACACTCTGGCCGCCGCGTCCTGCGCTCGCGTCACCGATGTCGATCGCCGTTCGCTGCTGCTCGTCGACCACGCCGCGTACGCGATCTATACGTCCGGCTCGACCGGCCGACCGAAAGGTGTCGTCGTCACCCACCGCGGACTGGCGAATCTTCTCGCCGAGCAGAGCGCGCACTACGTCATCTCCCGTGAGGCGCGCTGCCTCCACATCTGTTCTCCCAGTTTCGATGTGGCCATCCTCGAGCTGATCCAGTCGTGCGCCGCCGGGGCGACGCTGGTCATCGCGCCACCCGGAATCTACGGCGGTGCGGAACTCGCGGCGCTGCTGCGGCGCGAACGCGTCACCCACGCCTGCATCACTCCGGCGGTACTCGCCACAGTGGACCGCGACGGCATCGAGCATCTCGAGGTGCTCGTGGTGGCCGGCGATGCGGTCGGTGACGAACTGGTGGCCAACTGGGGTGTGGGCCGGGCCATGTTCAACGGGTACGGACCCACCGAGGCCACAATTCTCACCACGTTGAGCCGGCCGATGATCCCGGGTGAGCCGGTCACGATCGGCAGCCCGGTGCGCGGCATCACCCTGTCCGTTCTCGACCCGCGGCTGCAGCCGGTGCCGGCCGGGGTGCCGGGCGAACTGTACATTTCGGGACCGGCCCTGGCCCGCGGGTACCACCGTCGTCCGTCGCTCACCGCCGAACGGTTCGTTGCCAATCCCCACGGTTCCGGCCGGATGTACCGTACCGGTGATGTCGTGCGGTGGCGCCATGACCACACCCTGGAGTATCTCGGGCGCAGCGACTTCCAGGTCAAGATTCGCGGACAGCGGGTCGAGCTCGGAGAGATCGACTCCGTCCTCACCACCCACCCGAATCTGGACTTCGCCGCCACCGTGGGCAGGCCCGGCCCGCTCGGCGACATGGCGCTGGTGTCGTATGTCCTGCCGCACGACGGCGAGGAAGTGGTGGCGCCGGAGGTACTCGCGTTCGCGGGCCGCATCCTGCCCAAGTACATGGTTCCCGCCGCCGTCGTCGTACTCGACGAGATCCCTCTGACACCCGTCGGCAAACTAGACCGGAAAGCGTTGCCGGCACCCGACTTCGCGTCGACGTCCACGGGTTTCCGGGCGCCTGCCACACCGGTCGAAGAAGCTGTCGCACGGGTCTTCTCGGAGGTCCTCGGAATCGCGCGGGTCGGGGTCGACGACAGCTTCTTCGAACTGGGTGGCGATTCACTCAGCGCCACTCGCGCGGTCGCACGCATCAACGCAGCACTCGACGCCGGGATCGGGGTGGCCGCCCTGTTCGACGCACCGGTAGTGGGAGACCTCGCCGTGCGGATCGAGTCGGCGGCCACCGCGAGTGTTCCCTCGGAGGCTCTCACTGCCCGGCCGCGTCCCGAGCGGATACCGTTGTCGCTGGCGCAACAGCGCATGTGGTTCATCAACCAGTTCGACACGTCTTCGCCCGCGTACAACATTCCGATCGCACTGCGACTGACCGGTGTACTCGACCGTGCTGCCCTGCTCGCGTCGGTCGGCGACGTCGTGGAGCGGCACGAATCCCTGCGCACCGTGTTTCCCGGTTCGATCGACGGGCCGCACCAGGTCATCGTCGATCCGGGGCGGGCAACCCCATCCCTGCATCCGGTGACAGTGTCCGGTGACCGTGATCTGCGGGACGCGATCGCCGCCCTGGCCGCCACCGGCTTCGACGTGACCGTCGACGTGCCCTTCCGGGCAACTCTTTTCGAGATCGACGCCGAGTCACACGTCCTCGCCATCGTGGTCCATCACATCGCGGCCGACGGGTTCTCGATGATGCCGCTGGCCCGCGACATCATGCTCGCGTACACCGCCAGAACCATGGGGGAGACACCCGCGTGGACTCCGCTGCCGGTGCAGTACGCCGACTTCAGCGCGTGGCAACGGAGCGTTCTCGGCACCGAGGAGGACCCCGATTCCGTCGTGTCGAGACAACTCGGGTACTGGATCCGCACTCTGTCCGGGATACCGGAGGTGCTGCAGATCCCGCTGGACCGGCCGCGCCCGGCCCAGCGCTCGTACCGCGGCGACGTCGTGGAGTTCACCGTGCCCGCGCAGCTGCACACAGCGCTGAACGAGATGGCCTCCGAGCATAATTCGACGCTGTTCATGGTGGTTCATGCGGCCCTTGCCGTGTTGCTGTCGAGGTTGTCGGGAACGGACGACGTTCCGATCGGCACACCGGTCGCCGGCCGGGGGCAGGCGGTACTCGACGACGTCGTGGGCATGTTCGTCAACACCCTGGTTCTCCGGACTCCGGTGGACGGCGGGGCATCTTTCTCCGAGGTGCTGACCGCGGTGCGGTCGGTGGACCTCGGTGCATTCGAGCACGCCGACATCCCGTTCGAGCGGTTGGTCGATCAGCTCGCCCCCGAGCGGTCGACCGCTCACGCCCCGCTGTTCCAGGTACTCATCGAGTTCCGCAACGCCACTGGCACCCGCCTCGAGCTGCCCGGCCTCGTCGTCGACTCGCTCGAGGTCGATCTCGGCGTCGCGAAGTTCGACCTCGAACTGAGCCTCGCCGAACACGTCGACGAGGACGGCGCCCCCGCCGGAATCGGCGCGGGTCTCCGATACGCCACCGACGTGCTCGATCGCGCATCCGTCCTCCGTCTCGGGGAGCGCTTCGTGCGTCTACTCGAATCGGTGACCTCCGACGCGTACACGCCCGTCGGGGACATCGACATCCTCGACCCCGGCGAACGCGACCGCCTCCTGCCGGTCGCCGCCCCTGCCGCGTCCGAGCCGGTGGCGACGCTGCCGGAGCTCTTCGCCCGTGCCGCGGAACGGAACCTCGCAGCGACAGCCGTCGTGTACGAGGGCGCTTCGCTCACGTACCGAGAACTCGACGCGAGGTCGAACCGCCTCGCACGGCTCCTGATCGCCCGAGGCGCAGGCCCCGAATCGCTGGTAGCGGTGGCCGCAGCACGATCCCTCGATCTCGTGGTGGCGTTGCTTGCGGTGGTGAAGTCGGGCGCAGGATATGTTCCGGTTGACGTCACGTACCCGGCCGAGCGGCTGGCTTTCCTGTTCGCCGACGCACGGCCGGTGTGCGTGCTGACCACCGAGGCAGAAGCTGAATCGGTACGCGCGCAGGGCTTTCCGACCATCGCTGTGGACAGCCCCGACGTTGTGGCCGAACTGGGTGGTGTGTCGGCCCAGCCGGTGTCCGACGCGGAACGGACCGGACCCCTGCACCCGGATACCGTCGCGTACGTCATCTACACGTCGGGGTCGACGGGGCAACCGAAAGGCGTTCAGGTATCACACCGCAACGTCGGCACCCTCTTTGCACACACTCGGGCGCTCTTCGAGTTCGACGCCTCCGACGTGTGGACCATGTTCCACTCTGCTGCGTTCGATTTCTCCGTCTGGGAGCTGTGGGGGGCACTCCTCCACGGCGGACGGCTCGTGGTGGTCGACTACTTCACCACGAGGACACCCGACACGTTCCTGCGATTACTCCGCGATGAGCGGGTGACCGTGCTGAACCAGACACCTACCGCCTTCTACCAACTGGCGGAGGAGGACCGGGTGGCCGGCAGCACCGAGTTGGCATTGCGTTACGTCATCTTCGGCGGTGAAGCCCTCGACCTGGCGCAACTGATCCGCTGGTACAGCCGGCACGAGGACTCGGCGCCGACGTTGGTCAACATGTACGGCATCACGGAGACGACGGTGCATGTCAGTCACCTGCCGATGACCGAGGCGCTGGCCGCCGGGGCCTCGGCGTCCGTCATCGGGCGGGCACTTCCGGGACTGCGCGTGTACGTGCTCGACGGGCGACTCCACCCTGTGGCGCCGGGAGTGGTGGGGGAGCTCTACGTGTCGGGCGCGCAGGTCTCGCGTGGATACCTCGGCCGGTTCGCCCTCACCTCCACCCGGTTCGTCGCAGATCCGTACGTGCCGGGTTCCCGGATGTACCGGTCGGGCGACCTGGGTCGGTGGAATGCGGACGGGCAGCTGGAGTACCTCGGCCGCAACGACTTCCAGGTTCAGGTGAAGGGCTTCCGGATCGAGCTCGGTGAGGTGGAATCCGCGCTCCTCGCCTGCGAAGGGGTGGCGCAGTCGGTCGTGTTGTCGCGCCGTGAACGATTGGTGGGATACGTCGTACCCGAGGCAGGCCGGTCGCTGGACACATCGTGGATCATCGAAACGCTGGGCCGCAGGCTGGCCGCGCACATGGTTCCTGCCGCCGTGGTGGTGCTCGAGAGCCTGCCGCTCACGGTGAACGGAAAGCTCGACCGGCGTGCGCTGCCCGATCCCGACTTCGGGCGGCAGGTGTCGATCGGGCGTGTTCCGGCAACCGAGACGGAACGCATACTCGCAGATCTGTTCGCCGAGGTGCTGGGCCTCGAGTCGGTCGGCGTCGACGACTCGTTCTTCGCCGTCGGCGGCGACTCCATCATGTCGATCCAGCTCGTCACCCGGGCGAAGGCGTCCGGGGTGGGCATCACCCCGCGGGACGTGTTCGAGCGCAAAACCGTGGCCGCCCTCGCCGAGATCGCCACGGCGGGAGAGCAGGCGGTCACCCTCGACGAGTTGCCCGGGGGAGGTGTCGGCGAGGTTCCCCTCACGCCGATCGTGCAGTGGATGCTGGGCAGGGGAGGAGACTTCCGCCGGTACTCGCAGGCCGCACTGTTCACCACCCCCGCCGACCTGGACGCAGCCACGCTGACGGCGGCCCTGCAGGCGGTCCTCGACCGTCACGACATACTGCGGGCTCGGCTGTCCCGAAGCGAACGGGCGGAGCACGGTTGGTCGATGGCGGTGCAGCCGACCGGCTGGATGCGGGCCACCGCGGTCGTGCGCACGGTGCCCCTCGACGTCCCGGACACCGACCGAGGACACGAGACGTTCGGTGACATCGCTGCGCGGGAACTCGACGCGGCCACCGACCGGCTCGACCCGGAGTCGGGCGTGATGGTTCAGGTGGTGTTGTTCGAGAGCGCGGCCACCCCCCGGACCGCCGGACGGCTGTTGATCGTCGCCCATCACGTCGTCGTCGACGGGGTGTCGTGGCGGATCCTGATCCCCGACCTCGCCACGGCGTGCGCCCAGGTCCAGTCGGGGGTGTCGCCGGCCCTGCCCCCCGTCGGAACGTCGATGCGCCGGTGGGCGCACGGACTTGCCGACGCAGCGCTGGAACCCAGCCGCACCGAGGAACTCGCGTTGTGGCGAGGGATGCTCGGCGCACCGGACCCCCTCCTCGGCTCCCGAACCCTCACCGCATCCGACATCCGGACCGCCGAGGTCGAGGTCCGGGTGCCGGTGGACGTGACCGAGGCGCTGCTGACCACCGTCCCGCAGGCTTTCCACGGCAGCGTGGGGGACGGCTTGCTGACGGCCCTGACCCTGGCGCTGGTGCGATGGCGGCGGGCACGCGGAATCGAATCCGAGGGCGCCCTCGTCACTCTCGAAGGACACGGACGTGAGGAGCAGGTGGTACCGGGGGCGGATCTCGCCCGGACGGTGGGCTGGTTCACCAGCATCTTCCCCGTCCGGCTCGACCTCACCGGGGTGGACGTGGACGACGCCTTCGCTGGGGGCCCGGCGGCGGCGGTCGCCCTCAAGACCGTGAAGGAGCAACTGCACGCCATCCCCGACCACGGCATCGGTTTCGGCCTTCTGCGGTATCTCAATCCCGAGACGGCGCTCCCGCTGTCGGCTCTGCCTTCACCGCAGCTGAGCTTCAACTACCTCGGCAGGCTCGGTGCCGCCGCCTCCGAGGACGGCGATTGGATGCCGATTTCCGAGGCCGGACTGGCCGAGGCCGCACACACGGGTCTGCCCGTGCCTGCTGCCGTCGACGTGAACGCCAGAACCACCGACTCCGGCGCGGGCCCCGAACTGGCCGCCACGTGGGCGTTCCCGCTCGGGGTGCTCACCACCGCGGATGTCGGTGAGCTGGCGCAGCTGTGGGTGTCGGCCCTCGCCGCCCTGACCACGCAGGTGAAGTCCGGTGGCGGCGGTTTCACCCCGTCCGATTTGAACCTGGTCCCTCTCGATCAGGGTGCGATCGACGACCTGGAGCGGCGTTACCCGTCGATGGTCGACGTGTGGCCGCTGTCGCCGTTGCAGGCGGGCATGTTGTTCCATGCGGAACTCGCCGACGAGTCGGTGGATGCCTACCTCGTCCAACTGAGCCTCGAACTCGGCGGCCACGTGGACGCGTCCCGGCTGCACCGGGCGGCCGCCGCACTCCTCGAGCGGCACCCCAATGTGCGCACCGCCTTCGTCCACGACACCGAAGGGCGGGCCGTCCAGGTCGTGGAACGCGGAGTGACGGTGCCGTGGCGGGAGATCGATCTGAGTACGTTCGGTGACGAGGGGGCCGTCGTCGAACTCGAGCGGCTGCTCGCGGCCGACCGGACCACCCCGTTCGACATGGCGACGGCCCCGCTGATCCGGTTCCTGCTCGTGACCATGCCGGGCGGTCGATACCGGCTGGTGTCGACGAACCATCACATCCTCCTCGACGGCTGGTCGATGCCGTTGCTGATCCGGGAACTGCTCACGCTGTATGCCACGGACGCCGACCTGTCACCGTTGCCGCGGGTGCGCGACTATCGCGACTACCTGGCGTGGATGACCGGACGTGACCCCGACGCATCGGCCCGGGCGTGGGCAAATGCCCTTGCCGGCGTGGAGGAACCGACGTTGCTCGTCCCCGGGGACCGGGCCCGGCGCCTGTCCACCGTGTCGCGGGAGTGGGTGTTCGACCTCGACGAGGACCGGACCGACCGGTTGCGCGAGTTCGCGCGTTCGCGGGGGTTGACCCTCAACAGCATCGTGCAGACCGCCTGGGCAATCGTGCTCGGGATGCTCACCGGACGGGACGACGTCGTGTTCGGCGCGACCGTGTCCGGGCGGCCGCCGGAGCTGTCCGGCATCGAGACGATGATCGGCCTGTTCATCAACACCGTCCCGGTGCGGGTGACGTTGCGCCCCGACGACACGTTGGGCGCGCTGCTCGAGCGGGTGCAGGCCGAACAGGCGGCCATGCTCGATCACCACTACACCGGTCTCGCGCAGATACAGGAAGTCGCGGGGGCGGGCGTGGGGTTCGACACGCTGACGGTGTTCGAGTCGTATCCGGTGGACCGCGCCGGGATGTCGGAAGACACCGATATCGCGGGCCTGCGGGTAATCGGCGTGGAGGCTGCCGACGCCGCCCACTACCCATTGAGTCTCGTCGCCTCGGCCGAGGCCAGGCTGCACCTGAAGTTCGAATACCTGCCCGACCTCTTCGACGCGCGCGCGGTCGAGAGCATCGCGGACCGGGTGGTGCGGGTGCTCGAAGCCTGCGGCGGACCCGACGTACCGCTCGCGGGACTGTCGCTGCTCACCGATCACGAGCGCGACACGTTGGTGCCGGTGCGCGGCGCGTCGGGCGTCTCCGCCCGAACGCTCGCACAACTATTCGCGGACGCGGCAGCGCAGGATCCCGATGCGGTGGCGCTCTCGTCCGGCGAGCGTGACGTGTCCTACCGGGAGCTCGACGAACTGTCGAACCGCCTCGCGCGCGTCCTCCTCTCCCGCGGCACCGGCCCCGAAATATCTGTGGCCGTCGGCATTCCGCGCTCGGTCGAGTCGATGCTGTGCCTATGGGCGGTGGCCAAGGCCGGGGCCGTCTTCGTCCCGGTCGACCCGAATTATCCCGACGAGCGCATCGCGCACATGCTCACCGATTCCGGATGCGCCCTAGGCCTGACGACCGCGGAACATCGGCCCCGGCTGCCCGGCGACACCACCTGGCTCGTTCTCGACGAACCGTCGTTCGTCGACGAGTGCGCTGCCGCGTCCGCGGTGCCGGTGACCGACACCGAACGCGCGGCTCCCGTCACCCTCGACACCGCCGCCTACCTCGTCTACACATCGGGTTCCACCGGCCTGCCCAAGGGTGTCGTGGTGTCACATCGCGGCCTCGACAACTTCGCGCGCGAACAACTCGCCCGGTACGCGGCCGGCCCGGGATCCCGGACACTGCACTTCTCGACACCGAGTTTCGACGGGGCCGCGTTCGAATACCTGCTGGCGTTCGGAGCCGGAGCGACGATGGTAATCGCGCCACCCACCACATTCGGCGGTGACGAACTCGCCGACCTCATCACACGTAGACGTGTCACCCACGCATTCGTCACCACCTCGGCGCTCGCGTCCCTCGATCCGGCTGGACTGGACCACTTCACCGACGTCACCGTCGGCGGGGAAGCCTGCCCACCCGACCTCGTGTCCCGGTGGGCGCCCGGCCGCCGGCTGTACAACGGTTACGGGCCCACCGAGACCACGATCATGTCGAACATCAGCGAGCCCCTGGTCGCCGGTGAGCGCATCACGATCGGCGGACCGATCCGCGGGGTCACCGAGCTGGTACTGGACGCCCGCTTGCAGCCGGTGCCCGTGGGTGTCCCGGGAGAGCTGTACGTGGCCGGGGCGGGTCTGGCTCGCGGTTACCACCGCCGTCCCGGGCTCACCGCCGAACGTTTCGTGGCCGACCCCGCAGGATCCGGCGAACGCATGTATCGCACCGGCGATATCGTGCGCTGGACGGCCGACCGGACCATCGAGTACGTGGGCCGTCGCGACTTCCAGGTGAAGGTTCGTGGATTCCGCATCGAGCTCGGCGAGATCGACGCCACCCTCGCGGACGAGCCGAACGTCCGGTTCGCGGTCACCGTCGCGCATCGCGGTCCCGCGGGCGACACGCTCCTCGCGTCGTACGTGGTGCCGATACCCGGCCGCCAACTCGACACTGCCGAGATCGGCCGGCACCTCGCCGAACGTCTGCCCGGCCACATGGTGCCGTCGTCGATCACGGTGCTGGAGAAGATTCCGCTCACCGCGGTCGGCAAGCTCGACCGCAGGGCCCTGCCGATACCCGATTTCGGACTTGCCGCAAGCGAATACCGCGCACCCGCGAATCCGGTCGAGGAAACGGTGGCCGACACGTTCGCCGAGGTCCTGGGCATCGACCGGGTAGGTGCGGACGACAACTTCTTCGACCTCGGCGGCAACTCCCTCAGCGCCACCCGCGCCGTGGCCCGTCTCCGCGGTGCCCTTGGCGCCGATGTCGGAGTCCGGGTGCTGTTCGAGGCGCCGACGGTCGCCGCGTTGGCCGCGCGCATCGAACACGCGGGCGCCGGCCCGTCGGGTCGCCCCGCCCTCACCGCGGGGCCGCGCCCCGACCGCATCCCGCTGTCCTACGCCCAGCAGCGCATGTGGTTCATCAACCAGTTCGATACGTCGTCGCCGGCATACAACATTCCGATGCTGGTGCGGCTCACCGGCGAACTCGACGTCGACGCACTGACTTCCGCACTCACCGACGTCGTGACCAGACACGAATCGCTGCGCACCCGCTTCCCGCTCAGGGACGGTGAACCCGTGCAGGAAATACTCGAACCGGCGGTTCCCGATCTCACCCCGATCGCCCTCACCGACGAGGCCGCGCTGGGACAGGAACTGACGCGGCTCGTGTCGACCGGCTTCGACGTCACCACCTTCCCGCCGCTGCGCATCGCCCTGTTCACTCTCGGCGGCGCCACTTCCACACTCGCCGTGGTGGTCCACCACATCTCGGCGGACGGATTCTCGATGGCGCCGCTGGTGCGCGACGTGATGATCGCCTACGAATCCCGCGTCCGGGGCGTGCCACCGGCCTGGACGCCGCTCCCGGTCCAGTACGCCGATTACACGCTGTGGCAGCGGCGACTGCTGGGCTCCGAGGACGATCCCGAGTCGTTGCTGTCGCGGCAACTCGCCTTCTGGGAGTCGAACCTGTCCGGGGTCCCCGAACTTCTCGAACTTCCGACCGATCATCACCGGCCCGCTCAGCAGTCGTTCATCGGCGACCGGGTGCGGTTCGTGGTGGATGCCCAACTGCATGAGCGCATCCGGGCAGCGGCGCGGCTGCATCACTCGACGGAGTTCATGATCGTCCACGCCGCGCTGGCCGTGCTACTCGGCCGCCTCGGCGGTACCGGGGACGTCGTGATCGGCACCCCCATCGCCGGACGTGGGGAAGCGGCACTCGACGATCTGGTGGGGATGTTCGTCGGCACGCTCGCCCTGCGCAGTACCGTCGAACCGGGGCAACCCTTCTCGGGTCTCCTCGCGCAGGTGCGGGACGCGGACCTCGCTGCGTTCGCGCATGCCGACGTTCCCTTCGAGCGCGTGGTGGACGCGGTGGGACCGGTGCGCTCTACCGCTCATTCACCGATCTTCCAGGTTTCCCTGGAGTTCCAGAACAACGAGCGCCCCGCGCTGGCGTTGCCGGGACTGCGGGTGGAGGGCCTCGACCCTGCCCTCGACGTCGTGAAGGTCGACCTCGAGGTAATTCTCGCCGAGAAATTCGACGCGGACGGCGCGGCGGAGGGGATGGACGGTGCCATCGACTTCGCCACCGACCTGTTCGACGCAAGCACGGTACAGGGCTTCGCGGAGCGGTTCGTGCGTATCCTCACCGCCGTTACGGCGGAGCCGGGAATCCCCGTCGGCGACATCGAGATACTTCGCGCCGACGAGGTCGCGGAACTGACGCCGGCCCGGGGACCGCTCGATGCGCCCGCTCTGTTGCTGCCGGACCTGCTGACTGCGGCAGCCGAGCACGACCCGGCCGCGGCAGCGATCCGTTATGAGGGTCGGTCGATGTCGTACCGCGAACTCGACGAGGCCTCGAACCGCCTGGCGCGCAGACTGATCGAGCTGGGTGTCGGACCGGGAACTTCGGTGGCCCTGAGCGTGTCGCGGTCGGTCGAGTCGGTGCTGTCGGTGTGGTCCGTCGCCCGGACCGGCGCGGCGTTCCTGCCCGTCGATCCGGGGTATCCCCTCGAGCGGATCGAGCACATGCTCGCAGACTCCGCCGCGGTGTCCGGCATCACGGTCCGCGCACATCGAGGTCGCCTGCCCGACCTGGTGACCTGGCTCGTGCTCGACGATCCGGATGAAGAGAACCGGATAGCCGTACAGTCGCCCGACCCGGTCACCGATGCTGATCGCACTGCGCCGCTGCACGAATGGCATTCCGCCTACTTGATCTACACGTCGGGCTCCACCGGAACACCGAAGGGTGTGACGGTCACCCACCGTGGCCTGGCGAATCTGGCGGCCGAGGAACGCGACGTGCTCGCCGTCACCGATCACTCCCGGGTACTGCACTTCGCCTCGCCGAGCTTCGATGCGTCGGTATTCGAATTGGTCATGGCATTCTGTGCGGGTGCCACCCTGGTGATCGCGCCGCCCACGATCTACGGCGGCACAGAACTGGCCGAACTTCTCGGCAGCGAACGAGTGTCCCACGGGTTCGTCACTCCCACGGCGCTGGCGTCGATGGGCCCCGTCGGCTTCGAATCCTTGCGCACGCTGGTCGTCGCCGGGGAAGCGTGCCCACCGGAACTCGTCGCCCGCTGGGCACCGGGCCGCCGGATGTTCAATGCCTACGGGCCCACCGAAACCACGATCATGTCGAACATCAGTGCCGCTCTGGTGCCGGGTGAGCCGATCACCCTCGGAGCTCCCACCCGGGGTGTGTCGGAGGTGGTCCTCGACTCCCGGATGCGGCCGGTTCCGGTGGGTGTGGTGGGCGAGCTCTACGTGTCGGGTCGGGCATTGGCCGCGGGCTATCATCGTCGGCCTGCGTTGACGGCGTCGCGTTTCGTGGCCGCCCCGTGGGGTGCTCCGGGGGAGCGGATGTATCGCACCGGGGACGTGGTGCGGTGGCGGCGGGACGGAACGCTCGAGTATGTGAGCCGCAGTGACTTCCAGGTGAAGATCCGCGGTTTCCGCATCGAGCCCGGAGAGATCGACGCCGCTCTCACCGATCACCCCGCGGTCGGGTATGCCGTGACGATCGGCCGGTCCGGGCCGAGTGGCGAGTCACTGCTCGTGTCCTATGTGCGCCCGGCGGGCGGCGGGAACGTCGACACCGCCGAACTGATCCGCTTCGTCGGTGAGCGGCTACCCGCCCACATGGTGCCCGCCGCCATTGTCGTGCTCGATCAAATTCCGCTGACCCCGGTGGGAAAGTTGGACCGTGCCGCCCTTCCGGCGCCGGAGTTCCTCTCCGGGCACCGCTTCCGGCTGCCCGCGAACGATCTCGAGGCGTTGGTCGTCGACGTCTTCGCCGAGATCCTCGGCGTCGACGGAATAGGTGCGGACGACAACTTCTTCGAGCGGAGCGGCAACTCACTGCTCGCCACCAAGGTGGCCGGGGAACTTCAGCAAAGACTGGACCGAAAGATCCCGTTGCAGTGGATGTTCCTCGACCCGACACCGTCCGGGATTGCCCGCCGACTCGCCCTGCCGACTGCCGCGGGAGGAGTGGAGGATGTGCTGGCGGTACTGATTCCGCTGCGCAGCGAGGGCACAGGACGCCCGCTGTTCTGCGTGCACCCCGGCATCGGACTCTCCTGGGGGTACGCCGGCCTCGTCCGTCACCTGCCCGCCGACCGCCCCGTCTACGGACTGCAATTGCCCACGATCAGCGGTGACGGCGAATACTCGTCTCTCGAGCAACTTGCGCACCGCTACGTCGAGGAAATGAAGGCAGTCCAGCCCGAGGGCCCGTACGACCTGCTCGGCTGGTCGCTCGGCGGCGTGATCGCCCACGCCATGGCCGTCGAACTACAACACGCCGGTGACGAGGTCGGGGTGCTGGCCGTGATGGACAGCTACCCCGACAACGGTGAGGACCCACTGTTCGGGAAGCTCGACATGCGCGATCTCCTACGCGGACTCGGTCTCGTCGTCGACATCGAGGGCGACCTCACCTACGAAGAAGCGGCCCGGCTGCTCAACGAATCCTGGGGAACCGACTCCGGGGTGCGAGCCGAGCATCTCGAGCGGATCAACGCCGGGTACGAGAACTCCCGGAACCTGGTCCACCGCTTCGTGCCGCAGGTGTACGACGGCAGCCTGCTCATCTTTCCGGCGACCGCCGCCGACGACACCACCACGCGACCGCGGTCGGCGCAGGAATGGCAACCCCTCGTCACCGGGAACATCGACGAGCACCCGGTGGACTGCGGCCACAACGACATGATCGAGCCGCAGTCCCTCGCCGTCATCGGACCCGTGCTGACGCGATACCTCGAAGATCGTCGGCCGCCGCCATGACCCTGCTCGCCACCTGGGCCGCCACCAACCTCGGCAACACCACAGCCGTCGATACTGCAGGTCAGCAACATGTCGACCCCTCGTCGTAACCTGTTTCCCACGCGACGGACAGGAAAGAGACATGGCTCAGACGACGGCGAACCCCACAACGGTGGCCGAGGTGTTGGCCGAGCTGGCAGAGCTCGAGGACCCGAGGGCACGCGAGGTGAACGTCAAGCACGGTGACGACCACGGCGTGAACCTCGGCAAACTGCGCGCACTTGCCAAGCGGCTGAAGACCCAGCAGGAACTCGCCCGCGAGCTCTGGGACACCGATGACAGCGCGGCGAGACTGCTGGCGATCCTGATCTGCCGCCCGAAGGCGTTCGAACATGACGAATTGGATGCCATGCTGCGTCAGGCGCGCACACCCAAGGTGCACGACTGGCTCGTCAACTACGTCGTGAAGAAGAACCCGCACGCCGAGGAGCTACGCCTGGCCTGGTTCGCCGATCCGGATCCGGTGGTCGCGAGTGCCGGCTGGGCGCTGACCACCGATCGCGTGGCGAAGAAACCCGAGGGCCTCGACCTCACAGGACTGCTCGACATCATCGAAGCGCAGATGAAGGATGCCCCGGATCGCCTGCAGTGGGCGATGAATTCCTGCTTGGCGCAAATCGGAATTGAGCACGCGGAGCAACGAGCGCGCGCCATCGACATCGGCGAGCGGCTGCGCGTGCTCGAGGATTACCCGACGCCCCCGAACTGCACCTCACCCTTCGCGCCGGTCTGGATCACCGAGATGGTGAACCGACAACAGAACAAGTAAGCCGACGAGCAATGACGACATGAAGATTCGCGAAGCAGAACCGGTTGGCTGATGGGCGACCGCTGATCGGGAATCCTGGTTCCGGCCGATCCGGCGGCGCGCCTACCGTGACCGCAGGAACGCGCCGACCGACCAGGAGACCACACCATGGCAGTTCGACCCACCCTGCATCCCGAAGTTGCAGCGATGCTCGCCACCCTCGATGCAGGGTTTCCGGACATCACGGCCGTGCCGCCCACGGAACTGCGTGAGTTGATCCGCGATCGGCGCGCACCCTTGCAGCACCTACCGGACATGCGTGAGGTCACCGATCTCACGATCGAGACTGCCGACGGCAACCTCGCGCTACGAATTTTCCGGCCGCATTGCGACGATCCGGAACTGCCTGTGGTGGTGTTCGCCCACGGTGGCGGATTCGTGTTCTGTGACCTCGACAGTCACGACGAATTGTGCCGCTCCATGGCGCAAGGTGCCGGCGTGGTTGTGGTGTCGGTCGACTACCGGTTGGCCCCCGAGCATGCCGGCCCTGCCGCGCACGACGACGTCTACGCTGCCCTGGAGTGGACCTCGAAGAACGCCGCCGAGTACGGCGGCGACCCCACCCGGATCGCACTGGCGGGCGACAGCGCCGGAGGTAACCTCGCCGCGACGGTCGCGATTGCGGCCCGCGACCGGGGCGGCCCGGCCGTCGCCGCGCAGGTGCTGCTGTATCCGGTGATCGACGACGACTTCGACACCGAGTCGTACCGCCTCTACGGGACCGGGTACTACAACACCACCGAGGCGATGAAGTGGTACTGGCAGCAGTATGCGCCGAACGGGACCGAGGATGTGCGTCTCGTTCCCACCCGGGCCGAGACACTGGCCGGTCTGCCTCCGGCGGTCGTGATTACCGCCGAACTCGATCCGCCGTGCTCATCGGGTGGTGCGTACGCGGCGCGCCTCACCGCGGACGGTGTCCGAGTCCGGCACCACCGGTTCGACGGACTGTTCCACGGATTCCTGACCTTCCCTTCGCTCTCGCTCACCGCGCCGGCACGCGAACAGATCTGGGAAATGATGCGCGACGTACTCGGCAACGCATAGCACCCGCGCTACCTGTGGTGCGGTCGGCCGGTTACCGGTCCGGCCGCACCACAGCACTTTTCGGGGAGCTACCGGTGAGGGATGACGAGGTCGTCGAGTTCACAGAAGGTATGGCACACCCGGTCTCGGACGATGATGTCGGTGCACTCGGGGTCGAACCACCGGTCCACGACGCTCCAGTGGATCGGATGATTCAGGTATTGCCCCATCACGGCACCATGGTCGGTGAACTCCTGCTCGAACACGTGAGTCCACCGCTGCGGACCGAGGGCCGCGTCGACTCTGCTGAGCTGCCACGCCGTGATCGATGAAATATGGTCGGGCATGCGGAGTAGTTCCCGCTCGAACCGTTGGACGACGGAGTCCGGTGTACCCGACTCCACACGGAGCAGCAGTGCGCGGTACAGGCGGCTCGAATGCTGTCCGGGCACCCGACCGCCGAGTCCGGGGGCGTACTCGACCCCGTCGACTCGGTCGGCAATCGGCTGCGAAAGTGCGGAGTCGATGTCGTCCGCGCGTTTCCGCCAGGCGGCGGTGTCGGCGAGCTGCAGGTGCACGATCAGGTCGCCGCCGTTGATGACCCCGGGCAAAGTCGGGGCGATGAGTAACCGTTTCACGCCGGCGGCAAGGATGGCCTGACGCGCATTGTTCGCGTACTCGTCCCGCGCAGTGGCATCGGCTGCCTCGGTGAAGTGGACGACCCTCGTGACGTTATACATCGCACACACCGTCGACGTTCTCGGCCGCTGCCGCCATGGAACGGGTTCGGTCGAGGATCATCGGGTCCATCCGCGACCACCACCGGCCGAGCTCCGGGTCGGGGCGGCCCCGCCGGGTCATGTCCCACCAGGCGTCGACCCCGTCGACCACCCACGTGATCGTGATGGTGTTGGGCTCGTCCGCCCACCAGATCGGGGGGCTGACGAGAATTCGATCCAGGGTCATTCCGCGTGTCCGTCCCCCCGGTACGTACTCGGTGACGTACGCGTCGACGAACTCCCGGGCACGTCCGGGTTTTGTGACCACACGATCGACCACGTATACCTTCTCGCCTACCATGGTCTGAACGTAACGGCACTCGAGCCGCTGGAGCAGAGGATCTCCCTCTTGGCGGGAGAGGTGCGGCTCCGGTGAGACGGGCGCGGACGTCATCGAGGACCTCGACGGACGGTTGCGACACGCTGGTCAGATCCGATTCCGTTTCATACCTCCACTCATGGAGCAGTCAGTGTCGCGAAATAGGACACGAGTCACCTCATCCGTACTTCTACCCTTTTCGAGTGTGCAGTTCATGCGCATATTCGGAGCCGTTTCATTCCCCCGTTTGAGGAGCAACCATGGCCTTGTTCGCTGTGATCTGGTCGTATACCACCGATGCGTCGGTCAAAGAGGCTGCGCATGCCGAACATCTGATTTTCGTCAAGGATGCCGCTGCCCGAGGCGTGCTGCAGGAGGCCGGCGCCTGGGTCGACGGCGCCGGAGCCTTACTGGTATTCAAAGCGGACAGCGAAGACGCCTTGCGTTCTCTGCTTGCGGAGGATCCTTACGTCACGCAGGGCGTCGTCGTAGGAGAGCGCATCTACCAATGGAATCCAGTCATAGGCCCTCTCGTCGGCGTCTAACGGCGAATGCGGCACACCTCAGTCCCTAGTGGCTCGCTGTTGAAGCTACTTGGTGGTTTGCCGCGGTAAGTACTTGGTCGGCGGTGTTGGTTCAGACGAACTTGCTGCGGTTCTCTCATTCTGAACCTCACCTCCGCCACGTGCCTTCCTAGCGATTTGCGTGGCCCGGCAACCTTGCCGGTGGTGATAAGGGAATAATGTCTTCTCTTCCTGTGAAATTGTATTAGTTCCAGCCACAGTCGCGGCTGCCAACTCACGCGCCCTTCTCGCTGAACAATGGCGTCGGGCGATCGGGAGTGACGGTCATACCTGCTCTCGAGTGCTGGGTTTCGAAGTCCTTGAAGGCAAGTCGAATTGGCTCGCATCTGTCCGGAGCGCGATTCGGCCATTCACCGAAATCACTGGGGAACTCAGCGATTGCTCGAGCTACTCGATCGGCCGGGCTTTGTCGCGCATCTTCCCGCCACATGCATTCGAAGATTGCCTATATACGTAAAATATTCCTCTATTGTGTTTTAGGAGGCCGGGTGTCATGCTTGTCCTACAGCGTGTTCCAAGTCACTCGAGTGGTCATTGCTGAATCGTTTTGTGAGGCGTCCGAGGGCTTTTGGCAGCCACTGGGTATCGCCGCAAAAGAGTGGTTCCCCAATCACTTCGACTACCGCCGCTCGACTGCACTGAGACCGGAAAGTCCGATATCGACCCGCCCGCGGTGACAGTACGCACTACAAGATTGCCGAGAAGATCTCATACCGGCACACCCGCCGCTTTGCGCGTGCGGGTGATGAGACACAACACCTCCGCGCCGAGGGGCGACTTAAACCACCTCTGCGCCTACACAGATCGGGGAACAAAGATGTCCGTGAACTTGGACAGCCCAACGTCGCCGTCATCGATCGCTGACGGGACAACGCTGTATATCGCAGGTCGATGGAGCACCGCCACCGACACTTTCGAGCGTGTAGATCCTTCCGATCTCCGCCGTGTGACGGGAATCTACGCTTCAGCGACTCCCAGTAATGTCGAGGCTGCGTACGCGGCCGCAGGCGGTGCTCAACCAGCGTGGTGCGAGACGACAGCAATTGAGCGGTCGAACTATCTCCGTTCTGCCGCTGATCTTTTGGAAAGTCGCGTTCACGAAGCTGCCCTCACTATCACCGCAGACATGGGGAAGGCGATCCGTGACGCACGCGCCGAGGTTCTGCGCAGTGTCGCCATCCTCCGCTACTACGCCGGTGAGATACTGCAACCCAGTGGAGAGACATACCCCAGTGCCGACTCACGCACGATGCTGATGACGGTAGAGCAGCCGCTCGGCGTCGTCTGTGTAGTCACACCGTGGAACTTCCCTTTCGCGCTTCCGGCGTGGAAGATCGCGGCGGCAATAGGTTTCGGGAACGCAGTTGTGTGGAAGCCCGCCGAACCGGCCTGCGGATCCGCAGTGTTCCTGACGAGGATTCTCGCAGAAGCCGGGTTGCCCGCGGGGGTCGTGAATCTGGTGACAGGCAGTGGTAGAAAGCTCTCGGCGGCACTCACCGGGAACCCCCGACTCGCAGCCTTGACCTTCACCGGTTCCGGTGCAGTCGGGTCGCGACTCCGTCAGGCCGTCGCCGATCGCAACATCAAGGTCCAGCTGGAGCTGGGTGGCAAGAACCCGTCCATTGTTCTCGCCGACGCCGATGTCGAGGATGCAGCGCTACAGATCGTGAAGAGCGCGATGCTCCACACGGGACAGCGCTGCACCGCGACGAGCCGGGTTTACGTCGACCGCGCCGTCGCTCCCAGACTACGAGAACTGCTGGTGAAGCACGCTGACGCGCTCGTCGTCGGTAATCCGTACGACGCGGCCACCGATATCGGCCCACTGGCCTCGGTGGAGCAACGTGACACGGTGGCCGGCTACCTGCAACTCGCCCGCGACGAGAACGTCCAGTTTCTCACGAGGCGGGAGTTTGATTCCGACACTTGCTATATCGCACCCACCATCCTGACGGGAGTGTCGGAGAAGAGCAGGCTCGTCCGGGAGGAGATCTTCGGACCGGTCGTGACCGTGCAGGAAGTCGATGGTTTCGACGATGCGCTGAAGGCCGCGAACGACACGGACTACGGCCTGTCCTCCGGAGTGTTCACCAGAGACATCGCGACCGCGATGACCTTCATCCGGCGCACACAATCGGGGTTGGTGCACATCAATCGCGAGACCAGCAGTGTCGAGCCACATGTGCCGTTCGGTGGGCTCAAGAGCTCGAGCAGCATGAGCAGAGAACAGGGGAAGGCTGCACGTACCTTCTTCACAACCACCAAGACCGCGTATGTCCGCTGGACCTAGAAGCCACGCCGGACGGGATTCCCATAAGCCAGCTCAACACAGTCTGCGACACACAGCCCAATCAGCAAAACCCAGCATCAAACCCCAAGCAACACTCGGTAACAAGAGGAGACAACAATGAGCACTACCGCACCAGCCGTGACCGAAGTACTTGACGTTCTCGTCGTAGGAGCAGGATTCGCCGGGTTGTACCAGCTCGAGAATCTGCGGAGTCGAGGGTACTCGGTGAAAGTAGTCGAGGCGGGTGAGGACCTGGGCGGAATCTGGCACTGGAATCGCTACCCGGGTGCCCGAGTAGACAGCGAAGGTCCCATCTACCAGTTCACGCGCCCCGACCTATGGGATGACTTCGGGTTCTCCGAGCTCTACCCCGGAGGTGACGAACTGCGCCGCTACTTCAAGTACGTCGATGCGAAGCTCGACCTGAGCAAGGACATCTACTACAACACCCGGGTCGCGTCCGCCGAGTTCGACGAGACCGCGAACAAGTGGACCGTGACCGCGGAAAACGGAAACCTTTTCGTCTGCCAGTACTTCGTTCTGTGCACCGGATTCGCAGCAAAGCCGATCTTCCCGAATCTCCCGGGAATGGACAGCTTCGCAGGGATCAACCACCACACCGGTCTGTGGCCCGAAGGCGGAATCGATTTCGCAGGAAAGCGAGTCGCCATCATCGGTACCGGCGCCAGCGGCGTGCAGGTCGCTCAGGAGGCGTCGCAGGAAGCCGCACAGCTGACCATCTTCCAGCGCACCCCCGTTCAGGCGCTCCCGATGCGTCAGCGTCGGCTCTCCGACGAGGACAACTCGAAAATCAGGTCCGATCTGGCGGACCGATTCAGTCGTCGTCCGGCGTCATTCTCCGGCTTCGACTTCGACTTCATTCCCAAGTCAGCCCTCGAGGTGAGCGACGAAGAGCGAACCGCCACCTATGAGCGACTGTGGGAGCACGGTTTCGAGTTCTGGCTCGGAACGTACCAAGACGTCTTCGTCGACGATGCCGCAAATGACACGGCCTACGAGTTCTGGCGTGACCGGACGCGTGCCCGGATCAAGGACCCGGTGATCGCCGAGAAGCTGGCGCCGATGAAGAAGGCGTACCCCTTCGGCGTGAAGCGCCCCTCGCTCGAGCAGACCTACTACGACATCTTCAACCAGGACAACGTGCGTCTCGTCGATCTGCACGAGGACCCGATCGAGACGATCACGCCCACCGGGCTGAAGACCGCTTCGGAAGAGCACGAGTTCGACATCATCGTTTATGCAACCGGCTTCGATGCCGTCACCGGTGGCCTGACCGCCATCGACATTCGCGGCACCGACGGTACGTTGCTCCGGGACAAGTGGTCGAACGGCGTGCAGGCAAACCTCGGGGTCGCGACGGCAGGATTCCCCAACCTGCTGTTCCTCTACGGACCACTCAGCCCGTCGGGCTTCTGCAACGGGCCCAGCTGCGCCGAGATCCAAGGTGACCTCGTCATCAACACCATCGACTACATGCGGGACAACGGATTGAGCCGTATCGAATCCGAGGCGGATGCGGATGCTGCCTGGTCCGATCACGTCGCCGAGCTGACGGCCGAGGCGCTCTACGACAGAGCCGACTCCTGGTACATGGGTGCCAACGTCCCGGGTAAGCCGCGGCAGTTGCTGAACTACCCCGGTGGTCTTCCCCTCTACCTGGCCAAGTGGGACGAGACCGTGTGTGCGGGATACAAGGGCTTCGCGCTTTCCTGAACAGTCAATCTCCCTCCCTCGAGTAGTGATGAAAGTGAGCAACACATGTCCGTGAGCAAAGAATCCCTGTTCCTCAACGACCTGTACGCGTCGTGGCTTACCCGGTCCGAAGGAATGGACCTCGCCAGTCAGCGAGATATGTTCGAAGAGTGGCATCTTCCGACCATCGAGCCTACCGACGTCACCTATGAGGAAGTGACAGCCAACGGTGTGCCGGCAATGTGGGCCAAGCCTCTGGGGGCCGCAGAAGACCGCGTGATCGTCTTTACCCACGGTGGCGGCTTCGCGACGGGTTCACGCTTCTCACACCGCAAGCTTGCAGCACACCTGGCTAAATTGGCGGGTGTTCGCGCCCTGATCGTGGACTTCCGGCTCGCGCCGGAGCACAAGCACCCAGCCCAACTCGAAGATTGCATGGCCGTCCACAAGTGGCTCCGCACGCAGGGTTACAAGGCGGAGTACACGGCGACCGTCGGCGACTCGGCGGGCGCCAATCTCGCGATCTCGACAACGTTCGAGCTCGCGGGTCTGGACCTTCCCACTCCTGCCGCCGTCGTCGCGCTTTCACCATGGCTCGATATGGAGATCAAGGGGATGACGGTCGAATCGAACGACGCGGTCGACGTTTTGGCGAAGAGGGCGGTTCTGGAAACGATGCGGGGAATGTTTCTCTCCGAACCCGCAGATGCAACGGACCCGCGGGCGAACCCACTGCTCAGCGACTACACCGACTTCCCTCCGGTATATGTATCGGTCGGAGGCTATGAGACGCTACTGGATGACTCACGTCGGTTGGCCGAATTGATCGAGAAGGTGAGCGGCGAGGTGGTGCTCGACGTGGTCGATGAGCAACAGCACGTATTCCACTTCAATGCGGGTCGGGCACCCGAGGCGGACCAAGCGCTGAGCCGGATCGCCCAGTGGCTGCGTCCCAAGTTGGGCCTCGCCTGAACCTCAAATACGCAGCATGCGTGTGAAGGCGAAGGTTCTCGGCGACAAGGGGTGAAGGTGTTCGCGGCGGGGGGGGGGGGGGGGCGCGCCCCCCCCCCGCCACCCCCTTCGTAGTGATGGGAGAGCGAGGCCATGGCCCCGAGCGTCACCGCTGTACCACTCATTGACACTGCACAAGTACAGGATTCGTCGCTGATCGACCACTGGATCGCCACCCTGCGAGGGGCGAATCGCGTCGTCGGTCTCGCGGACGGAGAAGACGAACGCGCAATCCGCGGCGCCCACCACCTGCACCACAAGTGCGTCGTCTCCCCCAGGTTGTTCGGGCGGCGGGATGTTATCCGGCGTATCGCCGAGGCTGCGGGTATCCCCCTCGCCGAGGAACTCGTCATCGACCTCGCCGAGGCGGCCGCCGACCCCGCGCTCCGCGACGCCGTCGAATCGGGATTCGCCAAATACCCCGATCGGATCGAGTCGGCGCTGTCCGACCCGGTGTGCCTCGCCGCGGCGGCGTTACGCGCGGGAGTGGTCGATGCCTGCGTCGCGGGTGCGAGCAGGCCGACGTCCGACGTGCTGCGAGCCGGATTGCGCATCGTCGGTCTCGCACCGGGCTCGAGTATCCTGTCGAGTTCGTTCCTGATGCTGCTACCGGACGGCAGGCAGCTGACGTTCTCCGACTGCGCCGTCGTGCCCGACCCCACCGTCGACGAACTGGTGGATATAGCCCTGGCCGCAAGCGCCACCCACTTCCAGCTCACCGAGCAGCCACCCGTCGCGGCAATGCTCTCGTTCAGCACGCAGGGCAGTGCCAGCCACCCGCGGGTGGAGAAGGTCCGCGAGGCGGTGCAGCGGGTGCGGTTGCGCGACCCGGACCTGCACGTCGACGGAGATCTTCAGTTCGATGCCGCCCTCGTCGCCGAAATCGCGGCGTCGAAGGCTCCGGATTCGAGGGTCGCGGGCCGCGCGAATGTACTGGTATTTCCGAATCTCGACGCCGGGAACATCGGATACAAGATCGCGCAGCGGCTCGGTGGCGCAACAGCGCTGGGACCGATTCTGCAGGGACTGTCGGCGCCGTGGAACGATCTGTCCCGCGGATGCAGCAGCAGCGACATCGAGTTGATGTCTCTGGTGAGTGCGATCCAATCGCTGGCCACCTGATCGACCTCGTCACCGAGGCCTCCGAACGAAGGGATTCACCATGGCGATGCTGATACTGGGTGCCCTCTGTATCGGTATTGCCTCGGTCATCGGTGGCGCCACCGGATTCGGAACGGCCCTCATCGCGACCCCGGTCATGTTGATGGCCGGATTCGACGTCGCCGAGGTGGTGTTCGTGAACCTCGTCGCGGGACTGGTCACCCGCCTCAGCGCGGCATATCAGCTACGGAGCCAGATCAATTGGGGCAGAGTGGCGTTGCTGGGAGCCGGCAGCCTGCCAGGGGCCTGGTTGGGTGCCGTCACGCTGAGCATGCTGCCGGAGCAGTTCTTGAAACCGGCTGCGGGAGCGCTGGTCATGATGTGCGGGGTCGCCATGGCTCTTCCAGTGCGGACGGAGACACCACGGACGCCGTCGACCCCGGCGCTGGCGCTCACCGGGGCCGTCGGCGGATACCTCGGAACCACAACATCTCTCAACGGACCACCCCCCGTGCTGCTGCTCATGCGGGCGCGGCTGCCGCCACTGTGCTTCATCGCCGACCTCGCGGGCTACTTCATCGTCGCCAATGTCATGGCGTTGGCAGTTCTCTGGTTTCGCGACGAGGTAACGGAGTCGATGATCTGGCCACGCCTTCCGGTATTCGTGCTCGCGGCCTTGGCGGGAAACCTCATCGGACTGGCGATTGCCCGGCGATTGCCGCCAGGCGTGTTCCGCTCTGCCGTCATCGTGCTGGTGATCACCGCAGGCGCGGTGACCCTCACCGTCGGATAGGCACGCGCTCAGCGGTCGATACCGACTCGGCGGACCAGACGCACCAGTTCGCCTGCCGGACCGTCGAGTTGACGAGGTCCGCGCCACGCTGCGCGCAGTACGCGGTCGAGGTCGAGACCCTCGACGTCGATCACCTTCAGCTCGCCGGCCTCCACCTGCTCCGCCACGGCGAGCGTGCTCATGACCGCCGGCCCGACCCCGGCCAGCACGCTGGTACGAATGGCGGCGGCGCTGCCGAGTTCCAGGAGCGGTGCCGCCCTGTCGTATTCCTGTAACGCCACATCGAGCGTGGTGCGAGTACCCGAGCCCGGTTCACGGGCGAGTAGGGGCGTCATGGCCAACTCGGCTACGGACAGTGCTTTACGCCTGCGCGCCCACGGATGGGTGGGGTGAACGACGACCACCAACCGGTCACGCGCCACCGTGAGGCTTTTCAGGGGTCTCGGCACCGAGGGGGATTCGACGAACCCGACGTCACACGTCCGGCCGGCTACCCGGTCGAATACCTGCGTCGAATTATGCACCTGCAGATGGATGGTGACGTCCGGGTGCTGGCTGCGGAACTGGCCCAGCCATGCCGGCATCAAGTGCTCTGCCACCGTCATGCTGGCGGCGACCGTCAGTTCGGCGGTGCGTTCGGCGCGCAATCCGTCCGCCACATCGAGCAGTCGGCGGGTATCGGAGAGAACCCGGCGAGCCCAGTGCGCGATCACCGTGCCTTGAGGGGTCAACGTGGAGCCAGTCGGACTGCGCTGCAGCAGGGTCATGCCGAACTGGCGCTCGAGTTGTTTCACGGCGCGGCTCGCGTTCGGCTGGGCCATTCCAGCGAGTCTACTGGCGGCGCCGAGACTTCCATGGTCGTCGACGCCGACGAGTAACTCGAGCACGGCGAAATCGGGCCATTTGCGGGACATGCATTCAGTATATGGCCTGCGCGCAAGACATATCGATCTGATATGTGCCCATGCCGAACTGACGGCTACCGGAGACGTCGATTCTGATCGACCGTAGACGTATGAGTAGTCAGCTGAGGGAATCGAAGTCCGAGGAACAGCGCGCCCCGAGCACCGCCACGCTGCCGCGACTGCACGACGCCACGGCCACTCTCGTGCCAGGTCTGGCGCTGTGCGCTGTCGCGACCGGCACCGCGATGGGTGTCGGCCGGTTCCTTCCGACGGTGAGCCCGCTGCTCATCGCCATCGTTCTCGGCGCCGTTCTGTCGAACATCGTGCATCTGCCCGAACGCCTGCGCCCGGGACTGCAGTTCTCCGCCAAGAAGTTGCTGCGGGTGGGTATCGCGCTCCTCGGACTCCAGTTGATGCTGAGCGACATCCTCGGACTGGGCTGGGGCGTTATCGTCGTGGTCGTCTCGATTGTCTGTCTCGGCATCGTGGGAACGATGTTCGCGGGCAAGCTGCTCGGCCTCAGCTGGACCCAGCGTCTGCTCATCGCCTGCGGATTCTCGATCTGCGGTGCGGCCGCCGTGGCAGCGGTGGACGGAGTCGTCGACGCCGACGAGGAAGAGGTGATCACCGCGGTCGCGCTCGTCGTCATCTTCGGCACGCTCATGATTCCCGCGATTCCGCTGCTGTCGCGAGCGCTGGGACTCTCCGACACCGACGCCGGCCTGTGGGCGGGCGGCTCCATCCACGAGGTTGCTCAGGTCGTCGCCGCGGGCGGCGCGATCGGCGGTGCTGCCCTCGGCGTCGCCGCGGTGGTCAAACTCGCGCGAGTCCTCATGCTCGCCCCGGTCATGGCCGTCCTCAGCGTGCGCCAGCGCAAGCTCGCCGGCACCGACGCCGACGTGAAGCGGCCCCCGCTCGTCCCGCTCTTCGTCCTCGCATTCCTCGCCTGCGTCGGCCTGCGGTCGTCCGGCCTGCTTCCCGCCGGCCTGCTCGCCGAGGCCAAGATCGTGCAAACCGCCCTACTCACCGCCGCGATGTTCGCCCTCGGCGCCGGCGTCCAGATCACCACGATCAAGAAGGTCGGTGCGCGGCCCTTCGTGCTCGCGGGCATCTCCACCGTCTGGGTGGCTTCGATCGCGCTGGTCGGTGTTCTTCTGGTGGGGTGACAACCGCGGCATCAGTGCTGGACGGGTCCGGTACCGAGGAGATCCGCGTACTCGTCGGGAAGCTGGGCCACCACATCGTCGAACTCACCGCCCGTCACGGAAGCCTTCAGTGCGGCCATCACCGCCCGCGCGTGCTGACGGGCTTGTTCTTTACTGCACCCCAGACCTTCGTCCTCGGCGACCTTTCCGTAGAACTCATCGACTCCGAACCGCTCGCCGGGCCCGGTGGCGGGCAAGGTATCGTTGAACGCCGGCGGCAACTGTGCGGCGAGATCCTTGGTCTCACCACCGGACAGACGCTGGCCGAGCACCCGCAATGTCGCCCGTATAGCGGCCTCGCCGTGCTCGACGGTATCGATTCCCGCGGTGCTGCGTACTGCGGAAACGAGCTCTTCCTTGTTCATCTGTGCTCCTCCATTCCTCTGTGGGTCTTCGAAGGGGCGTTCCAGTTCCCGGAGTTCGCGTGGGTCCAGCGGTCGGACGTGCCGGTGGAGTCTCATCCATGGATCGTTTTCGGTCCGGGAGCCTCTTCGACGCCATGCTTGCGCCCTACCCACCCGAGCTGGTCATCAAACCTCGAGAATCGTGGTGTGTGCGAACCCGTGTCGCACAGCTACCCGGGCATGAACGTCGGTCCCCCGGCGTTATCAATTAGCTGTCGCCCGGGCGGGTAGCTATCGCCTTAGCGAGCGTTGACCGTGATTGCACGAAGGAGAGAAACGGTCATGGCCACCGACTACGACGCCCCCAGACTGAGCGGTCCGGATGATCTTGTCGAAGAGTCGCTCGATCAGCTCGAGACCAGGAAAGAACCCCAATCGCCCGAAGTCGACATCGACCTCGATGAGGCAGATGTCATGGAGTCGTTCGAGCTGCCGGGCGCCGACCTGTCCAGTGAAGAGCTCATGGTCAAGGTGGTACCGAAGCGAAGTGACGAGTTCACCTGCACCAGTTGCTTCCTCGTCCACCACCGTAGCCGGTTGGCCGAGCGCACCGAGAGTCGGATGATCTGCGGCGACTGCGCCGACTGATCGATCTATCCGCCGCAGTGGACCTGGAACAGCGGTCTCGGCCGGGCGTGCGCGCTGGTGACCTTTTGCCCTGGCCAGTGGGGATGAAAGGTCGTTATGATCAGATTCTGCCGTCCCCGAGAAGACGAGGGCGGCGCCGCGAAAAGCCCAGCTCACCGTGGGTGTGGTCGGCGGTTACCGGCGCGCGGCGTTCGAGCCCCCGGAACATTCCCGGCTTCGACGTTTCGTTCACCGCGCCGACGGCAACGCCTGTAGGCAGGGGGCGAGACGCAGGCAGGACGCGAGGAGGACGAGCGCGATGACCATCGCACCGCACATCACCACCGATCACGACGAGATTCGCCGGTGGGTTCAGGCGCATCACGGGGCACCTGCGCGGGACAGTGCGGGCCAGTTGCGGATCGACTTCCTCGGGACCGTCACCGGGTTGGAGCGCCTGTCCTGGGACGAGTGGTTCACCGCGTTCGAGGCGCAGTCGCTGGCCCTGTGCTACCCGGAGCCGCATATCCGCGGCGGCACCAGCGCCTGGTTCGAATTGGTGCCCCGAGACGGGGCTGTACTCGGCGCGATGAAATGAGCGCCGCGACCCGGTTGGATTTCCGCGCGGTGGTTAGTCTCGAAAGATGGCAATCCCGGATTTCACGGTCGGCACTACCGCTGCGATGGCCGGCCTCGAGAGCACCTTCGCCGACGAGCTGGACGCCCTGACGGTGCCATGGCAGGGCGCACAGGCGCCCGACCCGAAGTTGCTCGTGCTCAACGAGCAGCTCGGCGCGTCGTTGCGGCTGGATATCGAGGCGCTGCGAAGCGAGGACGGGGTCGCCGTCCTGTCCGGGTCGACGGCGCCGGCTGGGGCCAAGCCGGTGGCGATGGCGTATGCCGGCCATCAGTTCGGTGGGTACGTACCCCTCTTGGGGGATGGTCGGGCGTTACTACTCGGTGAAGTGAAGAATGGTGACGGCCGACGAGTGGATGTGCATCTCAAGGGTTCGGGGCGCACACCGTTCTCGCGGGGCGGCGACGGTTTCGCTGTTGTTGGCCCGATGCTGCGTGAATACCTGGTCAGCGAGGCGATGTATGCCCTCGGCGTCCCCACTACGCGCGCGCTGTCGGTGGTGGCGACCGGCCGGCACGTTCTTCGAGACGGCGCCGAGCCCGGTGCCGTGCTAGCCCGGGTGGCGGCCAGTCACCTGCGGGTCGGCACCTTCGAATTCGCGGTGCGGCGGGGTGAGGTGTTGCAGCCCCTCGCCGACTACGCGATCGCCCGCCACTACCCGGAGCTGACCGAACTGCCGGAGACGGGTCACGGCAATCGCTACCTGGCGTTCTTCGAGGCGGTGGTCGAGGCTCAAGCGTCACTGGTGGCGCAGTGGATGCTCACCGGGTTCGTGCACGGGGTGATGAACACCGACAACACGACCATTTCAGGAGAGACCATCGACTACGGTCCGTGCGCTTTCCTCGACGCATTCGATCCGGCTGCAGTGTTCAGTTCGATCGACCACGGCGGCCGCTATGCGTTCGGCAACCAGCCCGCCGTCCTGAAGTGGAACCTGGCGCGCTTCGCGGAAACCTTGCTGACGCTGGTGGATTCGACGGTGGATGACGCGATTACCGCGGTCTCGGCGGTCCTCGACACCTTCGACGAGCGATACGACCGCCAGTACTCGGCGGGTATGGCGGCAAAGCTCGGTGTAGCCGGCACGCTCACCGAGCGTGCGTTGATCGACGACCTGCTGACGCTGATGGAGGAACACGGTGCCGACTGGTCGGGCACCTTCCGCGCTCTCGCGGAGGAGCTACGCGGGAACTCGTCACCTCTCGGCGAGCAAGTACCGCGCGAGCACATCGGGGCATGGTTGGAACGCTGGCGCGGCGTCCTGACCGCACACGGGCTCGGGGCAGCGGACACCGCAGCTGCAATGGACAGCGTCAACCCGCTGTACATCCCGCGCAACCATCAGGTCGATGCTGCTTTGCGCGCCGCGACCGGCGGTGATCTCGCTCCGTTCGAGAAGCTGCTCGAGGTCGTTACGCATCCGTTCGACCACCGCGACGAATGGTCCGACTACACCACGCCCGCACCGCGTGCATTCAGCGATACCTTCCAAACCTTCTGCGGCACCTGACCTACGGACCCACGGCCACGCCGAGCGGTTCGCGGTCGTTCACGACGATGCTCGGTCACCGTCCCAGACCACCCGTCCGTCGGATCGGACGCGTGCACCCGCCGCAGGCAGATGAGAAGTTAGCCGGCCGTCGTGCATGAGGTGCTCGACTTCGACCTCGTGGGCGAGGACGGCGACGTCGGCGACGAGGCGGCGGTGGCAACGCCACCACACACTCTCACTGCACATCATCGCCGTTCGCCGCCGACTCGCCTGCTCCACCAACTCGGCGAAGGCGTCAGCGAACTCGGTCGTGCGGGTATACGCCGCGTACGCAGCGAACTGGTCGACCTGCCACCAGGGGTCCTCCCGCTCCTCGCCCGACGGCAGGCGGCGGCGCCCGCCCAGCCGCGGTTCGTGGCGGTAGTCGATTCCCGCGTGCGGTAGCCATTGCGTGAGCGCCTCACTGCTGACATCGGGGTTGTGACGACTGCCTGGATATCGACGAATGTCGACTACCGCTTCAATGGCGGCCGTCTCCAGCAGCGTCGTCATTTCTTCCCGGCCGAGTCGGCCGTGCCCCACCGAGATCAACATCGTCTTACCTTCTTCTCCTCGGAACCGGCCAGTGGTGTCGGCTTCGTCGGACCTCTGCTCTGCGCCGGGAACGGACGGGGAGCGTTGGTGGTGATGTTACGAGTCGGTGAGTTCAAGGTCCGGGTCGACGTCCACCGACACTCTCAGGCGATATCGGAGGTGGTCACAGTGGAACAGATCCTGGGTCGCAACCTTCCCGCGGGAACCAAGGCCGCCCTGCGGGCGCGCGCCGAGCAGCATCACCGGTCGGTCGAAGCAGAGGTACGCGGGATCCTCCCGACTTCGGTGTGAAAATCCGTCGACCGGGCGACAACTTCTGATCTGCCAGCCGATGACCGTCTACCGAGCTCGCTCTATGCTGGTGCGGTGTTCTTACTATTCGGTTTCGGCACCAAGCGGCAACACCTCGGTGCGGGGCAGACCCGAACGTGCCCGCGCTGCCACAACACCACACAGTGGGCACGGATACGGGAATCCAAGCAGTTCACGCTATTTTTTGTTCCCGTCGCACGCTGGAATCGCCGGCAATTCGAGGAATGTGGCATCTGCGGCACCGCCGTCGAGGTCTGAGGCACCGGGCATATCACGTCCACTCCGAACAACTTTCGCGCATCGGCGAGCAGAACCTCGAATCCAGAGTCCAGATCCACATAGCCGGGAAACTGTGTGCGCAGCCTTTTCGACACGAAGATCGTGTTCGTCCGTAGCGGTCCGCGGGAGTTGTCGATCGTAGCGGCGTCGAAAAACATTGCGGCGGTGCGCCAGTGGAAAGTGGACGCCGGACTGCTCCAGCCACTCCGCCATCGACGGTGTGGCCTGGCGTGGATCGACCTGAAAATTCATCGGCAGGTACATCCGTCCGATGACGTCTTCCCCGGAGATTGGTATTCGGTCGAGGATCTGGCGGCGGTCGAGCACTTGCGCACGGTCAGGACCGTGCTTATCGGCGAATTGCCGCAGAGCAGCGAACTCGTGTTCGTGGCGGGGCACGCAGTGCGTTCCCGTCTCTGTCGCCCAGAATCCTGCCTTCCTCGACAGATCGAGCCAGTGCCGGCGACCGGCCTCCGCGTAGGCAGACGCGGCACCCAACTGGGCTGTGATGCTGGCATCCAAAGCGCTTCACGACGGTGACTCGATCGGGCGGCCCACGAACGGTGGGGCTGCCGCTCGAGTTTCCAACCCCGCCCGCTACCGAAGCCGGCCGACGAGATGTCTCGGCCGTACGGGTGTTGAGCAGGTGTTTCCGTGGGCCGGGGTGGGGGTGGCGCAAAGTGATGGTTGACACAAGACCCGGTTGCTGTAGATCATCTATAGGAACTGTTTCTGAGTCAGCAAAGGATTGTGGTGCCATGA
>NZ_JAWLSG010000014.1:0-111442 GCF_033142305.1 Rhodococcus sp. IEGM 27
ATCTTCACCTCGTTCGGCCCGAACGAGAGCCCCGCCGACTCCTTCGGAACGATGAACGCGGAAATCCCCTTCGGCCCACCCTCCCCGGTGCGGGCCATCACCACATACACATCCGACGTCCCCGCACCGGAGATGAACTGCTTGACCCCATTCAGGACAAAAGAATCACCGTCGCGGACCGCCCGGGTACTCAACGCCGCCGCATCCGACCCGGCACCCGGCTCGGTCAGGCAGTAACTACCCAACTGATCCATCGCACACAACCCCGGCACGAACGCACGGCGCTGCTCCTCGGTGCCGAACCGGTCGATCATCCACGTCACCATGTTGTGAATCGAAATGTAGGCGGCGATCGACGGACACCCCCTCGCGAGCTGCTCGAAGATCCGAGCCGCGTCCACCCGGGTCAGCTCCGAGCCACCCACATCCTCCCGAATGTAGATCCCGCCCATCCCCAACGACGCCGCCTTCCGCAACACATCCACCGGGAAATGCTTGGTCTGATCCCACTCCACGGCATACGGCGCCAAATGCTCGGCCGCGAAGTCACGGGCCGTCTCACTGATCGCCCGCTCGTCATCGGTCAAGGTGAACATGGGGTTCCGTTTCAGTTCATGGTGGGGATGACGAAGTGGTTGTCAGGAGCGGAGCCTGCGGAGCGACCCTCGGGCCCTGCTTCCTTCTTGCCTGAGGGCCAACGCTGGGTCACGGTCTTGGTCTTGGTGTAGAAGCGGAACGAGTCGGGTCCGTGCTGGTTGAGGTCGCCGAAGCCGGAGCGCTTCCACCCGCCGAAGGTGTGGTACGCGATCGGCACGGGGATCGGGACGTTGACGCCGACCATGCCGACGTTCACGCGGTTGGTGAAGTCGCGGGCGGTGTCGCCGTCGCGGGTGAAGATCGCGACGCCGTTGCCGTACTCGTGCTCGGTCGGCAGGCGGAGTGCTTCCTCGTAGTCCGCGGCACGGGCGACGAGCAGGACGGGTCCGAAGATCTCTTCCTTGTAGACGCGCATGTCGGTGGTGACCTTGTCGAACAGGGTCGCGCCGGCGAAAAAGCCGTTCTCGTGCCCCTCGAGGGTGAAGCCCCGGCCGTCGACCACGGCCTCCGCACCTTCGTCGATGCCGATCTGGATGTAGCTGTCGACGCGCTCGAGGGCGTCCTTGCTGACCAGAGGTCCGAAGTCGGCGTTCTCATCGTCGCTGCGACCGATCTTCAGGCCGGCGACACGGTCCTTCAGCTTCGCGACGAGAGCGTCGGCCGTCTCCTCGCCGACCGGAACGGCAACCGAGATGGCCATGCAGCGCTCGCCGGCCGAACCGTAACCCGCGCCGATGAGCGCGTCGGCCACCTCGTCGAGGTCGGCGTCGGGCATGACGATGGCATGGTTCTTGGCGCCGCCGAAGCATTGCGCGCGCTTGCCGTGGGCAGCAGCGGTCTCGTAGATGTACTGCGCGATCGGGGTGGACCCGACGAAACCGACTGCCTTGATGCGATCGTCGGTGAGGAGGACGTCGACCACTTCCTTGTCACCGTTGACCACGTTGAAGACTCCGGCCGGCAGACCGGCCTCGAGGAACAGTTCGGCGAGGCGCAGCGGCACCGAGGGGTCGCGCTCGGAGGGCTTGAGGATGAAGGCGTTACCACACGCGAGGGCCGGCCCAGCCTTCCACAGCGGAATCATGGCCGGGAAGTTGAACGGGGTGATCCCGGCGACGACACCGAGTGGCTGGCGCATGGAGTACACATCGATGCCGGTGCCCGCGGACTCGGTGTACTCACCCTTGAGCAGATGCGGGGCGCCGACAGCGAACTCGATGACCTCGAGTCCTCGTTGGATGTCGCCCTTCGCGTCGGGAACGGTCTTGCCGTGCTCGGACGAGAGCAGGCGTGCCAGCGAGTCCATCTCGCCCTGCACCAACTGCAGGAACTTCATGAGGATGCGTGCGCGCTTCTGCGGATTGAAAGCGGCCCATTCGCGCTGCGCTTCCACCGCGTTGGCGATGATCGCCTCGGTCTCGGCCTTGTCCGCCAGCGGCACCCGCGACTGCACCGCACCGGTGTTGGGATCGTAGACGTCGCCAAACCTGTTGGAGGCACCCGGTACACGCTTGCCGCCGACGAAGTGGGATAGCTCTTGAACCATTGTGCGAACCCGTTTCTTGCTCGATGAATCAGGGAGTTCCGAATATATAGCCCATCCTATAGTTGGATGTCCTTGCATGTCTAGGTGTGAATCGCGAGACGCCGGGCGTCGTGAGCCAACCGTCGGTCACGCCGACGACTCACGGCCCGTCGGCAGACGGGAAGCGAGCAACGAACCGGCGTTGCCACGGTGTCTCCACGGCACGGGGAGAATAGTGCCGGCGGACGTAGTCGACCGCCGCCGAGTTGGGCACTCCGTCGAGTACGGCGAGGCAGGCAAGCGCTGTGCCGGTGCGCCCGACGCCTCCCCCACAGGCGATCTCGACGCGATCCGACTCTGCGCGCGCCCACACTTCGCGTAGCGCAGCCGTCGCCTCGCTGCGATCGGACGGCAACCAGAAATCGGGCCAGCGAAGCCAGCGATGTTCCCACTCGACGAACGGCGGGCGGCGGCCCAGCAGATACAGCGCAAAGGTGGGATGGGGAGCGGGCGGAAGCGGGCGCCTCAGCCCCCGTCCGCGCACGCGTCGACCCGACGGAAGTTCCAGCACTCCGGCCGCGCCGGGCTGCCACGGATCGGTCACCGCACGACCATAACCCGCATCGTTCGCCCGTATGCCCGTCGACGAAACCGGCGCGCCTGGTTTACCAATCAAGGAACGGTGGTATCTCCTTGGTGGAGTCAGGCCGCCCGGTTTTCCGCGGACGCGACCCGACGTGGTGCGAACGAGGGGTGCCGGCATGACCGCGACGGTTGACGACCTTGCCCAGTCCACCGCTCGACTGCGGTCCGATCTGAACGCGTTCGAACAGCGGATCAAGGACCTGACCGAAGCATTCGACTTGCTCGACCGGAGCATGCTCACCAGCAGCGACGAATCCATGGTGCTCGAGGTGATAGACAACCTCAGTGACGCCCGTCTGGATTTGACCACCGCAGACCGGCACCTCGAGGCCGCTGTGCGGCACGTCGAGCGGCTGTCCTTGGCTTGACCGCAGCGGCCGCCACCGACTGCTACCTGTGAGGTTTGCCGACTCCACCGAGTGGGGATGCTCGCTCTGTGAGCGCATCCGCGCTGCATCCGGCCGAATTTTTCGGGGAGGGTCGTCATGAACACAGTCACGTCCGGACTCGTCGCCGGAGCGGCCGGGGTGACCGCACTCAACACGGTGACGTACCTCGACATGGTGGTCCGCGGCCGTCCCGCAAGTACGGTCCCCGAAGAGACGATCGATTCGGTCGCCGCGAGTCTCGGAGTTCGAATACCGGGGCGCGGAAGTGCCATGCAGTCCCGCCGGACGGGGCTGGGCGCACTCGGCGGAATTGCTGTAGGCCTGGGCATTGCAGTGGGCGCCGGCCTGGTCCGCCGCACCGGATTTCGCTTGTCGCCGACAGCAGGTGCCGTAGCCATCGGTGCGGGTGCGATGGCTGCCACGGACATCCCGATCGCCGTCCGCGGCATCAGTGATCCGCGGAATTGGTCGGTCCAGGATTGGCTCAGCGACATCGTCCCGCATCTGGCATACGGCGCGGCCGTGCATGCAGTTCTCCGACAGCAGGACGCGAAGTTATCGCTTCTGTGACACCAACGCGTCGAGATAGCGCCGCGTCATCACCTTCTGCACTGCCCGGTTCGCGGGGCCGCCGAGTCGGGTGAACCACCGGCCGGGCCGCGAGAAAGCGGAGATACTCGCGACGACGGCGTCGTCCGGTCGGTGTTCGATGACGAATCGCTCTTCCCCCGTTTCCGGGTGTCCCTCGAGCGACCCGTAGGCGAAACCCTTGACACGGGGCTCGTCGACGACGTAGATCACGCGGCAACAGAAGGCGAGTCCGACCGGACCGATCCCCCACCGAAGCTCGACGGCGGCGTCGGGAGTCGCCGTAGGAGTATTGAGGCCGACCTTCACGCCGGCGCCGCGGTGCATCCCCCAGGTGAACAGCTGTGCGACGGCGGAGTCGAACACTGCGGAACCACGACCGATCACCTTCTGCTCGTCGAGATGGTGGTATCCACTCGGAAACGGAAGGTCACGACTGGCGCCCACCTCGGTATAGGTGAACTCACGCGTGTCACAGGGTTTGCGGCTGACGGCAGGCTCCTCCCGATCCCCGGTCGGTCGATGCCGACCGCACGAACGCCAGCCTAGTCCGGGTGCGGCCGGGGGCGCATCGAAAGGATGTGCACCCGAGAAGTAGTCGAGTGGCCGAACCGCAATCGGATTAGGATTGCAGTGGACGTCATCCACTCGGAGGAGCACGCCATGAGCATCGTCGACAAGGCCAAGAACGCCGTCCAGCACGCTGCGGGAAGGTCCCGGGAATCGATCGGCCGGGCCACCGGAGACAACGAGCTGAAGAACATCGGCAAAGCGGACCAAAGGAAGGCCAGTGTGAAGAAGGCCGCCGAGCGAGTCAAGGACGTGTTCAAACACTGACGCGGAGCGAGCTTTCCGGAGCGCCTCCCAACCGAACGCACCGTCAGGCACGACGGTGCGTTCGCGGTTGCGCGATATGATGAACGGCCGCAAGACCTTCAAGAGTGCCGGGCCAATGCCGGGCAAGTGCGTGTGCGCCCGCTCGACGGGTCACCGAGCGTAGAACGAGAGCCACCACCAGTACGTCATCGGCATATCCGATGACGGGGATGAAGTCGGGTATGACGTCGATCGGTGCGGCGAGGTAGATCAGGAGAAGCGTGAGCCGGATCCGGATGCCCCGGGGTAGCGTGGGATCTCCCGCCAGTCGACGCACGAGACGCACGACATCCGGCAACAACCGAAGTACATCGGTGACGGGCATGGTCCCGGAATTTGTTCGCATCAGAGCGACCACCAGCAGCAGCCAGAGCACAGCGATGCCGGCAGCCGCACCGACGATCATCGGCCAGGCCGCTGCCCACAGCTCGTGCAGGGTCACCTACCGATTTTCCCGCACACGGCGGGGAGCACCACATCACCCAACGCCAGGATCAACGGAGATGCTGATATAGCGTGTTCAGGTCCGCGATGGCGGCGTCCACCTCGCGCTCATCGGCGCACACGGATCGGATCGCCTTGCGCAGCAGCAGGGGGTCGAGGTCGTCGACCGCCGCCCGGAAGTCGGTGTCGGGCAGGGCGGGTAGTTGGGCGCTGTCACCGAACCAATCGGCGACATCTTCCTCGGCGTTGCCACCGCCGACTCCCTCGATCAGCATGTCGAGGTCGACCCCGCGCAGGGTCAGTATCTCCAGGGGGTTCTCGTCGATCCGCTCCGTGGTCAGATATGCGACCGCAGCGGCGTGCTTACACGGCCAGCCGTCGTCCGGACAGGTGCAGTCGTAGTGGAGCGCCGAAGAGCCGGAGGGTAGCAGGAGGGGACCGAGAATTTCCGGCACCGCCCCACCCGCGAGCATCGCAAGGCTGCCGGGCTGTTTCCGCACCAGCGTGACCAATTCGGCGATCTCGTCCTCGTCGAGCCGGTCGATCGAGACGGTTGCGACGAACGGCTGGAGCTGGCTGCCCTGGACTTCGCCGGTCACCATCCCATGGCTGATTTCGAGGGAGACGACCTGTCCGCTGCGCGCGTAGCTGCGGCCACGACTCATCCGCCCCTTGTCGCCGACGAACTCGATGATGTCGACCAGTTCCCGTCCCCACCAGGTGTGGCCGAATGCTCCCCGCCGCGAGCGTGCTGCCAGGCCGCCCTGCACCGGTCGTCGTGAGCCGTACCGAGCGAAATGCGGTGCCGGTCGCCGATCCGTCATTCGCCGACCGCCTCGTCGCCGAGTCGCAGCAGCTCGCCGAGCTGTTCGGTGCTCATCTCCGTCACCCAATTCTCACCGGTTCCGACCGCGAGATCGGCCAACTCCTGTTTGGTCGCGATCATCGCGTCGATCCGTTCCTCGAGCGTGCCCACGCACACCAGTTTCCGCACCTGGACGTCTCGGCGCTGCCCGATGCGGAACGCCCGGTCGGTGGCCTGGTTCTCGACCGCCGGATTCCACCATCGGTCGAGGTGCACGACGTGATTGGCCGCCGTGAGGTTGAGCCCGGTACCCCCCGCCTTGAGTGAGAGCAGCATGATCGGCGGTCCGCCGTCACCTTGGAATGCCGCCACCATGTCGTCGCGCTTCTGTTTGGTGACGCCTCCGTGCAGAAACGGCACGGCGGTACCGAAACGTTCCGACAGGTACGGTGCCACGAGATCGCCGAACTCGCGGAACTGGGTGAACAGCAACGCTTTCTCGCCGTCGGCCAGTACGGAGTCCAGGATGTCCTCGACAAGACCGAGCTTTCCCGACCGGTGCTGACCGCGGCGCGTCACCGCGGACCCGTCCCGCAGAAAGTGCGCCGGATGGTTGCATACCTGCTTGAGTTTGGTCAGCGCGGCAAGCACGGCACCCTTGCGCTTCATCCCCTTCTTGTCCCTGATCTGCGCCATCATGTCGTCGACCACCGCCCGATACAGCGCCGCCTGTTCTGCGGTGAGATTGGCGCGCACCGTCATCTCGAACTTGTCGGGGAGGTCGGCGATGACCGCCGGATCGGTTTTTACCCGGCGGAGCACGAACGGTGAGGTGACGGCCCGCAGCCGGGCCACCGCGGTCTCGTCCTGCTCCCGCTCGATCGGAACGACGAAGCGTTTGCGGAACATCGCCTCGGAGCCCAGGATGCCGGAATTCGCGAAATCGAGAATGGAACGCAACTCGTCGAGCCGGTTCTCGACGGGTGTGCCGGTCAACGCCACCCGGTGCGCAGCGGGGATACTACGGGCAGCCCTGGCCTGGGACGTCTTCGAGTTCTTGATGTGCTGCGCCTCGTCGAGCACCACCCGGCGCCACTGCTGTTCCTTCAACTGCGCAAGGTCGCGTGCCAGCAACGCGTATGTGGTGATCACGAGGTCACTCGCACCGACCGCAACCGTCAGCTCCTCACCGGTCAGCCGTTGCGGGCCGTGGTGGACATGCACACGCAAGGTCGGAATGAAGCGGGCCGCCTCTCGTTGCCAGTTGCCGACCACGGACATCGGGCACACCAGAAGTGTCGGCGAAGGCGCGTTCTCGTGCGCCAGCAACGCCAGCAGTTGCAGGGTCTTACCCAGGCCCATGTCATCGGCGAGGACGGCCCCCAGTTCGAGCCTGCTCATGAACGCCAGCCAGTCGAGCCCCCGCTGCTGATACGGCCGCAAGGTGGCGTCCAGCCGCTCGGGGACCGGAACCTGCTCCGGCTGCACGTCGCCTTCGAGTAACGCGGCAGCCCACCCGCTCGCCGTCACCTCGTCCACCGGAAGGCGCGAGAGATCATCGGCAATAAGGTCTTTGATCAAGTCGACGATGGCACGGTCGCCACTTCCCTGCCGTTCCGTCACGTAGCGTGCCGCGCGAGCGAGCACTTCGGAATCGGCCCGCACCCATTCACCACGCAGCCGCACCAGATCGCTCTTGGAATTGACCAATCGAGTCATTTCGGCGGCCGTCAGGACGGTGTCCCCGAGCGCCAGCTCCCAGTCGTACTGCACCAACTGGTCCTTGCCGACCGACCGGTTCTCCGCGCTCGCCGGGGTCCCCGGCGAACTGACCCGCAACCGCATGGACGGCGACGCCACACTCCAGGCCCGCGGCAGCAACAGGCTGATGCCCTTCTCTTTCAACGCGACCGCCCCGTGCCCGACCAGGTCGATCACGACCGCGGTAGGGAGGAACAGATCGAGGCTGTCGGGGTCGCTCGGCACATCCTGCAGTCGCGGATACGCCGCCACGGCCTCCGTCAATTTGCGGACACCGATCTGGAGGCGGCTCGCGTCCGTGTGATGCAGGGGAATCGGAACCGGGGCTTCGCCTTCCGGACGCAGGCACACCTCCAGCCGCCACAGGGCGGTGTCCGGATCCCAGTCCCCCTCGACGTCGGCGTCGTCCGGTTCGAGCAGGCGCAACACCAGTTCGGGCTCGTCCACGGTGAGGCTGTCACGCCAGCGGTCGAGCGAACCGGACAGTTGCGGCGTTCCCTCGTCGTAGGAATCGCCGTGCACGAGCGCGGCGAGGAACGGATGCGGCGGATGGCTGCGCCGACCGTCGAGCGGGCGGTGGCCGAGAACATGACGGGTGATCGGGTCGGTGAGTTCGGTGACGAGGTCGTCCAGCACGGAGCGTGCGCCGCTCCCGTGGCGCTGCACCGGCGGCATCGCGACAGTGAGTTCGGTCAGCCAGGCACGCTGTCGTTCACCGCCGAGCAGTCGCCAACGCGGCCACCATGTGCCCTCCGCACGATGCGTCTCGGGGACCACCCGACCGGCACGCGCCCATCGCTCGATTCCGCGCACCGTATGGGCGAGGTACCGCAAATCGCCGGCGATCCGCGAATCCCACGGCGACACCGCCAGCAGGAACTCCGCGGCATCGGGCGGGGCCAAAGCCACCGCCGGCCACTCGACCAGCTCCGGACCCGAGGGCGCCGGCATCGGCACCTTGACATGGTGCCGGAACCTGCGCTGCAATACCCGGCCGACAGCATCGGCGGCGGACTCCTCCGCCACGAGATCCCGGTCCTCGACCCACAGCATGAGTCCCGAACCCGGTGTCCAGAGACCGTGCAGCATGGACCCATCCAATCAGGCGGAGCCGACAGCATCCGAAGTCCCTGCATTTTCCGTGTAACCGTGGCCGGTGCCGGACCGATGAACGTGGTGGCGGCTGTCCGCGCCGAAGCGCACCACGGATCGCTGCCGGAACCACTGCAGTGATCGGAGGAAGACATGGACTTTGCACAGATTCTCGAAGGCTTGCTCGCCCTGCTCGAGTCGCTCGGACCCTTGATGGGCGGCGAGGGTGGCGGCGGGGGCGGCACAGGATCGTTGGGCGGACTGTTCGGCAGCTCCTGACCTGTCGACAATGAGCCCGCCGGGATACCCGGCGGGCTTCGTCGTGCCCGATCCGCGAAACGCGCCGTCCGTGATAGGAGTTGAGGCGTGAGCACCGCATACGGCTTCCGCGAGTACGGTGGCCCCGAAACCCAGCAGTTCTTCGACGTTGCCATCCCGTTCCCGGGCCCCGGACAGCTGCAGGTGGCTGTGCACGCGGCCGGGGTGAATCCCGCCGATTGGAAGGTGCGGGCAGGTACCCGCAAGGACACCGTGCCCGTCACGCTTCCGGCAGTGCTGGGCCGCGAGGTGGCGGGAGTGGTCACCGCGGTCGGTCCTCGGGTCGCCGACTTCGCGGTCGGCGATGCCGTGTTCGGAGCGACGGCCACCGGTTACGGCGGGTACGCCGATCACACGATGCTGAATGCGTCGTCGACGGCACACAAGCCCGGGTCCGTCTCCTTCGCCGACGCCGCCACCCTTCCCGTGGCAGCAGGCACCGCCTACGACGCGATGTCCACGCTGAACCTGCCCGCAGGAAGCCGATTACTCGTGATCGGTGCCGGCGGCGGCGTCGGGGTCGCTGCGCTGCAATTGGCGGCCGCCCGGGGCATCGCTGTTCTCGGAGTCGCGAGCCGGAGTAAGCGTGACGTGGTCGAGTCGCTCGGCGCGGAGTGGCTCGAGTCCGGCGCCGGGTTGGCGACGCGGATATCGGAGCCGGTCGATGCCGTATTCGACCTGGTCGGGGGTGACGCGCTGGCCGATGCGGTCAGGGTCGCCCGAGATCCGGCCGCGATCGTCAGCGTCGGCGACCCGCTCGCTGCCCGTGATCTCGGCGGTTCGGGCGTGGAACGAAGGCGCACCACCGCAGTCTTCGCCGAACTGGCTGCCCTGGTGGCCTCCGGTGTCCTGGACCCGCGGGTCACTCACAGCTTCCCTTTCGCGCAGGCGGGTGAGGCACTGGCGCTGGTCGAGTCCGGCCACGCGGCGGGCAAGGTCGTGATCGAGGTGGGTTAGTCGCCCGCCGCTCGGCTCGTCCCGTCAGACAGCTTCGCGAGCGGCGGAGGGCCAGCGTGTGGACCGGCCGGGGGTCGGGCGGCACAACTGCCGGCCGTCGAGCGCACCGACTCGGGCCAAGACCTGGTCGACCGCATCGACGAGCCAGTCGCCGTGCACGGTGACGAGTGGTTCTTCGGCGTCGACCGATCCGCGGCCGACGAAGTGCACCGTCCAGCCACCATCGGCGTCGGCATCCCGCAGGGCGCCGTCGGCCGTGGCGATCGCCAGGAGGTGACAGCCGAGCGTCAGATCGACGCGCACACCTACACCTGCCGCCGTCTCGACGAGGCGTGCGGGTCGATCTGTCGCCAGGGTGAGAGCGAGGAGAGCATCGTGGTAACGCCCGATTTTCGGTGAGTCACTCATGTTCGCCACCTTTTCTACTGAGACCGAACCGTACGACGCTGTCCTGATCGTTGCCGCCGCTCATGTCGCGGGGGCGACCACAAAGTCACGAAACAATAACGAATAGTCACGGAATGGTAACGGCAATCTCCGTGCCCTGCTGCGGCGCGCGAGCACCAGTGCGAGAATCGCGGCATGTTCGTTCTCGCCCCTGACCAGTCCGTCGACAATCCTGACCGGTCCGTCGACACTGCTGAGGTGGGCGGACTGGCGGTCTCGCCGCACACGGCGGCCGTGCGACGCCTGGACAATGGGGCCCTCGCCGCTCTCGAGGTGCAGCTGCGCGGGCCAGCGGACGGCCCACTCGCGACCCCCGAAGCACTGCGGACCGTGGCCCGGGCCATGAACGAGAAGCGCGAGCTCGACCATCTCACCTGGGACGTCGCCGGTACGGTCGCAGCGGACGGCGTTCCCGTACTGGTGTCGATCGACCTCGACTCCCTCCCCGGCCTGGAGAATCGCGCGGCTGATCCCGAGTGCCAGCGCCGAGAGATCGTCGTGGTCACCGCCGCGATATTCACTGCCGATCCGTCCCGCGCACTGCGGGCCGTCGCAGATGCACGCGGCCGCGGAAGGCTCATCGCCGTGGACGATGTAGGCACCCACCCCGCAGCCATCGCACTGCTGTCGCTGATCGAGCCGGACATCATCCTCCTCGCGCCCGTCATGATCACGCGTCGCCCGGACTCGGACATCGCCCGCACCGCGCATGCGGTGGCTGCACGCGTGGAGAGTTCCGGTGCTGTGGTGGTCGCCACCGGAGTGGGCACCGAGGTGCAGCGCCGGCGTGCGCTCAGCCTGGGAGCGACGTACGGGGTCGGCGAGCATCTCGAGGACATCGAGTCGGCCCCGGCGTCGTGGCCGGCTTCCGCGACTGTCGAGCCGTTCCCGCCCACGCCGACCTGGAACACTCCCGACCACGACTCGCGCTCACCACACGCCATCGCCTCCTCCGGGCGCACCGCTGTCCGCAGTCTCAAGCGACTCCTGGTGACCATGAGCACCACCCTCGAGACGCACGCCGCCGCCGCGGGGCCCGAAACCCTGGTGCTGGGAACCTTCCAGCGCGCCGAGCACTTCACCGACCGGACGCGCACCCGTTGGCAGAACATGGCGAGCCGGATCGCCTACGCGGGTGTGTACGGCGTCGGCATGGGTCACACGGTGGACGAGGGCATTCATCAGGCTCCCCTCGCGGCGGACGATGAGCTGGTGGAGGAGTGGAACGTCGTGGTACTGGGCCCCCACTTCGGTTGCGTTCTCTCCGCCGTGGATCTTCACCGCGGAGAGGCAGATTCGGAACGCGAATTCGACTACGTCGTCTCCTACGACCGCTCGACGGTTGTGCGGTGTGCGCGCGCCGTCCTCGACCGGTTCACCGCCGATCCGAGCAGCGCCGGGTAGAGCGGCCGGAGGTCGACCGCCGTGTCGACATTTCCGCCGCCCGGGCCATGGCGTCGTGCAGGAGGCAGGTGAGATGCTGGAACTTGTCCGCCCGCCACGCCGGAGACTCGGAGTCGGCCCATGAGCATCCTCATTCAGGTTCTCGAGCAGGGATACGCACTCACCACCCCGTGGGAGCAGCGAAAGTATGCTTTCGTCGACGCAACGCACATCGTGACGATCCGCCTCGACGGGCAGTCCGGCGTCTGGCTCGACGGGATGAAACACGGTGAGGCGCATCAACTTGCCATCACGCCGGTCCCCAGCGAAGCCATCTTCTTCCTCCTCCGCACCCTCGACGTCCTGGCGGAGTGCCGAGAGAGTGGTGGGTCGTGGGTGATCGGGCACGACGGTGCCCACCTGTCCTCGATCGCCGCCGTGCAGTTACCCTTCGCCTGACGTGTCGGTGGCCCGCGCAATACTGCGGGTCGACGGTTCGGACACTCGTCGAGCGCCGGGGGGACGCAATGAGGGTTCTGTATGTCGTGCTGTGGGCTCTTGCGGTCAGTGGCTGCGGGGTATCGATCCTTGATCTGAGCGGGCCGGGCCCGGCGCCCGGCAGTCCGCCGCGCGAGCACATCGAACAGTTGCTGGCACAGGTCGACACGGTCGAGTCCCGCCCGCACCCGGGTGGGTACCAACGCGGGTGCTCAGGCAAGGAACAGTGCGTCTTCGGTCCGGCGTGGACAGACGCCCAGGGCGCTCCAGCGGGGCACGACGGATGCGACACCCGCAACAACGTGCTGGCCACCGACCTGCGATCGGTGTCGTTCCGGGACGGCACCCGGGAGTGTGTCGTGCTGAGCGGGGTCCTCGCCGACCCGTACTCCGGCGAGGACGTCACCTTCGACCGCAGCGACGCCAAGGCCGTGCAGATCGACCACGTCTACCCGTTGGCCGCGGCCTGGGACATGGGTGCGTCCACGTGGCCACTGGAGCGCCGACTGCGGTTCGCCAACGACGTGATGTTCGAATTGCTGGCCGTCAACGGCGACGACAACCAGGACAAGGGAGACCAGACTCCCGGCGACTGGCTTCCGCCGAATCCCGCGTATCACTGCTTCTATGCGGGCAAGTATCTCAGCGTCGCCGTCGAGTACGGCCTTCCTGTCACCGTCGCCGACCGGAAGGCACTCGCCGATGTGGCGGAAAGGTGCCCGTGAGCTCCTCAGGACACCGTGAACGAGCGTGTGTGCCACCCGGTGGCGCCGCCTGGAATCGGCGGGGTCCGTTCTTCGACCTGTACGTTGCCGCTGAGGTCCGTCGCCCGCACTTGCAGTGTGTGCAGGCCCGGTGTCGCCTGCCATTCCCAGGTCCATTGACGCCAGGTGTCGATGGTGTATTGCTGTGCGAGCGCGGCCTTTTCCCACGGGCCGTTGTCTACCCGCACTTCCACCGTCTCGATTCCTCGGCGCTGCGCCCAGGCGGTTCCGGCGACCAGTACCGGACCCGGTACCAACGGCGCGAAGGGAGCGGGCACGTCGATGCGGGAGGCGGTCTTGATCGGTGCTTTCTCGGCCCACCCCCGCTGCGTCCAGTACGCCTCGGCCGCGTCGAAGCGGGTGAACTCCCAGTCCACCACCCATTTGGTGGCGGAGACGTAACCGTAGAGACCGGGCACGACCTGGCGCACGGGGTAGCCGTGCTCGAACGGCAAGGGCTCACCGTTCATCGCCACCGCGAGAATTGCGTCGCGCCCGTCGCGCAATGCTTCGATCGGTGTACCTGCGGTGAAGCCGTCGATACTCGTCGAGAGCAGCATGTCGGCCTCGGCACCGACGCCCACCTCGTCGAGGAGATCCCTGATCAGGTACCCGATCCAGGTGGCGTTGCCGGCGAGGACTCCCCCGACCTCGTTGGACACGCACGTCAACGTGATAATCCGTTCGACCGGGGTCCGTGCAACGAGGTCGTCCCACGTGAGGGTGAGTTCCCGATCCACCATTCCGTGGATGTGCAGCTCCCAGTTGTCCGTCGTCATCCGCGGGACCCGCAGCGCGGTGTCGATGCGGTAGAACTCGTCGTTCGCGGTGACGAACGGGGTGGCGCCCGGTACGCCGATGTCGGTTCCCGGAGCGATCGGAGACGCCTTGTCCGCGACCGAGGGAATCGCGAAATTCCGACGGTTGTCGATGGCCCCGGCAATCTGCTGGCCCAGATGCCGTCCGACAGCTCCCGCCGCCGCTGCCGCCGCAGCAGCAGTGGCCGCGAGCACGAGAAACTTTCGGCGGGGCAACCGCGAATCCGCACCATCGGCCCCTTCCTGCATCTGCGCCGCCGCCGTCAAGATGCGGAGTACGACGATTCCGGCCGCGACCCCTGCGAGCGTCGGCACCGCGTAGACCCACGAGGCGCTCGGGCGTTGTGTGGCGGCAAATACGCCGACTGCGCCCAGAATTCCGAGGATGGCACTGCCGAAGGGGGCGCGCGGTCGCTCGACGATGCCTGCCGCTGCGGCAAGCAACACGATCAGCAGTGTCATCCCCACGAAGAGCGCCGGCTTGTCGTTCGTTCCGAACGTCGAAATGGCGAACTCGCGCGCCCAGGCCGGACTGCGGTCGACCGTGGTGGAACCCACCGCATAGAAGGGCGAGCTGTTCTGGTCGATCAGCACCGACACGAGTTCACCGACCGCGAGAACGACACCGGCGGCGATCACTCCCGCGAGTGCACGGGAGAACAGATGCCGCCGCCTCTCGGGCGCTCGTGCGGCGTGGGGCCGGTCACCGATCGTGGTAGTCATGCAGCCGTGCTCCTTTGTTGTGGTCACGGGGTATTCGGAGCCGACAACACGCGCGGATGGGAGCCCACCACTAGTATTGCGCTGATGAACACGCTCGACAAAGACACCGTTCTCTGCATCTCGCTTTCCGGTCGACCGAGCAACATCGGCACCAGATTTCACAACTATCTCTACGGTGAGCTTGGTCTGAATTACGTCTACAAAGCGTTCACCACCACCGACCTGCCGGCCGCGGTCGGCGGAATTCGCGCACTCGGTATCCGCGGGGCCGGTATCTCGATGCCGTTCAAAGAGCAGGTGATCGACCACGTAGACGTCATGCACTCGTCGGCGTCGGTCATCGAGTCGGTGAACACCATTGTCAACGAGGACGGCGTGCTGCACGCCTACAACACCGACTATCAGGCAGTAGCAAACTTGATGCGGGAGAACGCACTTCCACATTCACTGTCCGTGGCCGTCGCGGGCAGCGGTGGGATGGCCAAGGCGGTGGTGGCAGCAGTACGCGACTTCGGGTTCACCGATGTCACCGTGGTGGCCCGCAACGCAGAGACGGGCGGCGCGCTCGCGAAGCAGTACGGCTTTTCGTGGCAACCCGAATTGGGTCACGCTCGTCCGGGCCTGCTGATCAACGCGACGCCGATCGGGATGGCCGGTGGCGCCGAGGAGGACGCTTTGGCGTTCGAACTGGACGCGATCGAGGCCGCGGAGGCGGTGTTCGACGTGGTGGCGATGCCCCCGACCACGCCGTTGATCAGAGCGGCGGCCGAACGCCACAAGACCGTGATCACCGGCGCCGAGGTGATCGCGTTGCAGGCGGCCGAGCAGTTCGTCCTCTACACCGGCGTCCGCCCCTCTCCGGAAGAGATCCGGCGGGCGTCGGAGTATTCGCGGTCGTGAAACACGCGCGGGTCGCGGATCACCCGACCGCCGCGCGAAGCCTTTCCGCCATCCGCGCGTCGAACGCCACGAACATGACGCGCGGCACACCGCTGTCCGATCCGCGCACTGCACTGACGGCCTGACGGACGGCGTCGTCGGCCGGCCACCCGTAGACACCGGCCGAGATCAGCGGGAAGGCAACCGATTCCGCGCCGAGGTCGGCCGCCACGCGCAAGCTGCTCAGGTACGCACCCCGCAGCAGGTGTGATCGATCCTCGGAAGACGAGTACACCGGTCCGACGGTGTGGATCACCCACCGGGCCGGCAACCTCCCCGCCGTCGTGGCCACAGCCTCCCCTGCTGGCAGTCCGTCGGGCAGTTCCGTAGCCCGTAACGTCCTGCACTCGGCCAGGATGTCCGGTCCTCCCACACGGTGGATCGCTCCGTCCACGCCGCCGCCGCCGAGAAGGGCGGGGTTGGCCGCATTGACGATCGCGTCCACCGCCACGGTCGTGATGTCGCCCTGCACTACCTCGATGGTCGTCATCGGCCCATTATCTCCGGAAGTGCAGGGCCGTCCGCACGATCAGTCCGGCGATCAGCGCCCAGAAGGCCGAACCGATTCCGAGGACGCTGACCCCGGACGCCGCGATCAGAAAAGTGACGACAGCCCCTTCACGTTCGCGTATGTCGGCGAGCGCGGACGCGAGCGCACCACCCAGAGTCGCGAGTAGGGCGAGACCGGCCACCGTCTCCACGACGCCCACCGGAGCCGCCGCAATGAGCGCGGCCACAGCCGCCGAGCAGGCCGCGAGGACCAGATATGCCCAGCCTGCGGTGAAGGTCGCACGCCACCGTTTCCGGGGGTCGGGGTGGGCGGTGGGTGCCGCGGAGAGGGCGGCACTGATCGCCGCGAGGTTGATGGCGTGCCCACCGGCGGGTGCGCCCACCAGGGTTCCGATCCCCGTCACCAGCATCGCGGGCCGCCACGGGACCTCGTATCCGAAGGACTTCATCACCGCGGTTCCAGGAATGTTCTGCGACGCCATGGTCACGATGTACAGCGGCACGGCGATCCCGATCAATGCCTGCCAGGACCACGTCGGTGTCGTCAGCACCAGCTCCGGCAGCAAGGCGCTGGCATCCAGTCCGACTTTCCCGACGACGAGGCTGACGGCGATCACCACACCCGCAGCGGCGAATGCTGCCGGGACCGCCCACCGTGTGGAGTACCGCTGCAGAATCAGCCACACCAGCACGACCGGGGCGACGGCGAGCGGTGCGTCCCGTAACGCGAGCACCGGGGCCAGGCACAGGGGCAGCAGCACCCCGGCCAGCATCGCCTGCGCCAACGCGGAAGGAATTGCGGCGATCACCCGCCCGAGCCGTGGCCACAACCCGGTGAGAAGGATCGCAACACCCACGATGGCGAAGGCGCCCACCGCAGCGGGCCAGCCACCGCCCACGGTCCCGGCCCCGGCGAGGAGCGCGGCGCCGGGCGTCGACCAGGCGAGGGTGATCGGCATGCGATAACGCCGCGACAACCACAGCATCCCCAGTGCCTGCGTCACACACAGTATGAGGAGGCCCGACGCCGCCTCGGCGGAATTCGCGCCGACCGCGGTCAGACCCGTGAGGACCACGGCGAAGGAACTGGTGAATCCCACCAGGGCCGTGACGATTCCCGCACTGACCGGCTGGGCGGCGGAAGAAGGCGAACGCACGTCACTGTCGGGTACGGACATAGGACGCGATTCTGCCCGATGCGCGGCACGTCCGGCGGGCCTGCCCAGGGCACGGGAACCCCGCCGTTTAAGGTCGAACCGATGAAACACGACGACGTTCCCGCCTTGCCGACCGCCGACGACTTCCCGGTCCTCTGGCCGGTACCCACCCGCTGGGCAGACAACGACCACTACGGTCACGTCAACAACGTCACCTACTACTCGTACTTCGACACCGCGGTCAACGCCTGGCTGATCGCGGAAACGGGCACGGACATCCGGGAGTTGCCGGCGATCGGCGTCGTTGCCGAGACATCCTGCAAGTACCTCGGTGAACTGACCTTCCCGGACCGCCTCCAGGTGGGACTATCGATAGAGCGCCTCGGCACTCGCAGCATCGTGTACGCGCTCGCCATCTTCCGGGAACGCGGCGAGGCCCTCGACCTGGCGGCTCTCGGCCGATTCGTCCACGTGTACGTCGACGCGAAGACGCGCAAGCCGGTGCCCATCCCACCCGACATTTTCAGTGCGGCAGAGCTATTGGTGGTGCCGGGCACGAAGTGAGCGCCCGGCACCACTGAGCAGCGCCTCGGTTCAGCGCAGGCCCTCGGCCTCCGCCGTGGCCACGGCCCGGGCGATGATGCCGTCGATCAGCTTGACCGTGGGCGCACCCGTCTCGGCCTGGTTTCGTGGATCGTCCGTCACCCGACGCAGGACGCCTTCGGCGATGATCGCCAGTTTCCACAGTGCCAGAACGTGCCAATAACCCACATGAGTGACGTCGCGCTCGGTTTCCTGGGTGTACGCCTCCACGAGTTCGGCCCTCGTCGGGAAACCCTCCAGCGTGGAAGCGGGGAAGGGTCCGGCATCCTCGTCACCGGCCTCCGGCCAATAGGCCAGAAGTGCACCGACGTCAGCCAGCGGATCTCCGAGGGTGCAGAGTTCCCAGTCCACCACGGCGAGCACCTCGCCCTCCTCGGGCGAAGTGATGACATTGCTCAGATGGAAGTCACCGTGCACGAGCGACAACTCCTTCTGCTCGGGCATGTTGCGCTGGAGAATGTCCGCAAGCTGCTCGACCTCCGGTACATCACGAGTCCGGGACTTTTCCCACTGGTCTGCCCAACGCTTCAATTGTCTTGCCGCATAGGGCTTGTGGCTCGCCAAGTCCTCGAGCCCGGTGTCCGCCAGGTCGACGGCGTGAATCTTCGCGAGCGCGCGCGCCATCGCGAGCCCGACACCGCGCCTCTGCTCGGGTGTCAATTTCTTGGCGACCCCGATGCTGTCGATCACCACGCCGGCCACGTAACTCATCAACACGAGTGGGGCGTCGGTCACCTCGGGATCTTCGGTGAGTCCGAGAATTTTCGGCACCGGCACGTCCGAACCCTGCAGCGAGGACAGGATTCGATGTTCCCGGACCACGTCGTGCGCCGAGGCGAGCAGGTTTCCGAGCGGCGGACGCCGAAGCACCCATCGACCGCCACCTGCATCACTGACCGCATACGTGAGGTTCGACTGACCGTTTCCGATCCGTTCGAAGCTCAGCGGTGCGATCGCTCCTACACCGAGTCCGGCAATCCACGCGGAGACGGCATCTTCGTTCAACCCCACAGCATTCACGCGCTCGATGCTAACCGCTCGGGGGCCCGGTGCGGTGGGAACCGTGACGCACCGGCGGTAACGGCGAGGTGGATTCGGTCCGATACCGCCACGCCGGACGGATCCTCGGATCACCACTCCATAACAGTTCAGCTTCGGCGGCGTCCGGACTGGTCATAAGACGCAGTACGACTCCTCCGCGGGCCCCTCGGCTGGGCAATGTGCTCTACCGAAATGGGACCACTTGCGCAGTTCGCGTTCCCGTGGATGCTGTGAAGTAGGACACATACACGTCCTGAACGCAGCGCACGTCTCCCGCGAACTCACAAGGTCTCCGGGACTCGACACAGCGAGGTGAGTCCGATGGTCGACAAGATTGCCTATCCGGTCCAGCTCCTACAGCCGGACGGCCGACGGGTCCTGCGGCCCGAGTACACGAACCTGGTGCGCGATATCGGTCCGGACGAATTGCGCGCACTGTACGAAGATCTGGTTGTCACCCGCCGCATCGACGTGGAAGCCACTGCTCTGCAACGACAAGGCGAACTCGGCCTGTGGGCGCCCATGCTCGGCCAGGAGGCAGCGCAGGTCGGTTCGGCCCGAGCCCTCCGCCCCGACGACTACGCCTTCGTCAGCTACCGCGAGCATGCCGTCGCCTATTGCCGCGGCGTCGATCCTGCAGACATGACCCGGATGTGGCGGGGAACGGCCCACTCGGGCTGGGATCCACACGCGGTGAAAGTCACCAACCCGGCCATCGTCGTCGGATCTCAAGGACTGCACGCCACCGGATACGCAATGGGCGCCCACCTCGACGGTGCCGAGATCGCGACCATCGCCTACTTCGGTGACGGTGCCACCAGCCAGGGAGATATCGCCGAGGCACTGGGCTTCTCGATGAGTTTCAACGCCCCGGTCGTGTTCTTCTGCCAGAACAATCAATGGGCGATCAGCGAACCGGTGCACCTGCAGAGTCCCGTTCCGATCGCCCAGCGTGCCGCCGGCTACGGGATGCCGGCCGTCCGGGTGGATGGCAACGATGTCCTCGCCGTCCTCGCCGTCACCCGCCAGGCCACGCAGCGCGCACGCGAGGGGAGCGGCCCCACCTTCATCGAAGCCATCACCTACCGGATGGGTCCCCACACGACCTCCGACGACCCCACGCGGTACCGATCTTCGGCGGAGACCGCGGAATGGAAGGCCCGCGATCCGATCGACCGCATGCACCGCTTGCTCGACCGGGAAGGCCTGCTCGACGAGGCGTTCCTGACCCGGGTTCGGACCACCGCCGACGAGATCGCCGCGCGACTCCGGTCGGGGGCTGTGGGCGCACCCACGCCGCCGCCGCTCAGCGTGTTCGATCACGTCTACACCAGCGAACATCCGCTCCTCGAGGAGGAGCGCGCCGAGTACGCCGCGTACCTCGCAGCGGTCACCGACACCGAGGAGGCACTGTCATGAGCACCACAAGAATGTCGCTCGGTGCGGCTGTGGGAGCAGGTCTGCGGCGTGCACTCGAACGGGACCGCAAGGTCGTGATCATGGGTGAGGACGTCGGACGCCTCGGCGGAGTCTTCCGGGTCACCGACACCTTGCAGAAGGATTTCGGCGACAACCGCGTGATCGACACTCCGCTTGCCGAATCAGGGATCATCGGCGCGGCTTTCGGTATGGCGCTGCGCGGATACCGGCCCGTGTGCGAGATCCAGTTCGACGGCTTCGTGTACCCGGCCTTCGACCAAATCGTCTCGCAAGTCGCGAAAATCCACTACCGCACGGAGGGAAAGGTGACGGCACCCCTGACCATCCGGATTCCCTACGGCGGTGGAATCGGGGCCGTCGAACATCACTCGGAGTCCCCCGAGGCCTACTTCGCGCACACCGCCGGGCTGCGGGTGGTAACCCCGAGCAACCCCGGTGACGCCTTCCACATGATCCAGCAGTCGATCGCGTCGGACGACCCGGTGGTGTTCTTCGAACCGAAGCGGCGATATTGGGACACAGCAGAATTCGATGTGGACGCCGCCCCCTACCTGCCGTTGCACAGCGCGCGTGTACTGCGCGAGGGCTCGGACGCCACGATAGTCACCTATGGTTCCGTCGTAACGACGGCGTTGTCGGCTGCGACGATCGCCGAGCAGGAGGGCAACTCCCTCGAGGTGATCGACCTGCGGTCCCTCTCCCCGATCGATTTCCCCACCGTCGAACGATCGGTCCGCAAAACCGGCCGACTCGTCGTGGCACACGAGGCGTCGACGTTCCTCGGCCTCGGCGCCGAGGTGGCCGCCCGGATATCGGAGCGATGCTTCTACCAGCTCGAGGCGCCGGTTCTGCGCGTAGGCGGCTTCGACATTCCCTATCCCCCGGCAAAGTTGGAACGCCACCACCTCCCCGACGCCGATCGCCTGCTCGACGCCGTGGACCGCAGCCTCGCGGCCTGACCGGCTCCGCCCGAAAGAGAGGCCCGAAAGAGAGGCCCGACGGAGAGGCCCGAAGGAGAGGAGTGTCCGTTGGCGCAGGAATTCCGCCTGCCCGACCTCGGCGAGGGGTTGACCGAGGCCGAGTTGGTGTCGTGGTCCGTCGAGGTCGGCCAGAACGTCGAACTGAATCAAGTCATCGCCGAGGTCGAGACCGCCAAAGCCTTGGTCGAACTACCGTCGCCCTACGCAGGTGTCGTGGAGGAGCTGTTGATTCCCGCCGGGGCCACCGTGCCGGTGGGCACACCGCTCATCAGGATCGCGACCGACTCGGTGTCGGACACGCCACCTACCCGGACTCCAGTGCTGGTCGGGTACGGACCCGAGGCCGCCGCGCAGAGCAGGCGTGCACGCCCACGCGCGCCCGCGTCGCCGGAGGGCACGGCACCGCCCGAACGCGTACGTCCCGACGCCTCGCCGGCCGCCCGGCTGGCAGCACGCGAGCGCGGGATCGACCTCACCGTTGTCCCGGGCACGGGTCCGTCCGGGGCCGTCACCCGGCACGACGTCGAGGAGTACGCCGGTTCCGCCGCACCGCGCGTGGCGGCCGGGCCGAGCGAGCGAGAGACTCGCACCCCTGTGCGGGGCGTGCGGAAGCAGACGGCCGCCGCCATGGTCCGCAGTGCGTTCACCGCGCCCCACGTCACCGAATTCGTGACCCTCGACGTCACGCGTTCGGTCGAACTCCTCGAACATCTTCGTGGCCGGCGGGAATTCGAGGGGCTGTCGGTGACTCCCCTCAGCATCGCCGCGAAGGCGATGATCGTTGCCCTACGTGAGCACCCCGATCTCAACGCCTCCTGGGACGAAGAGCAACAGGAGATCGTCACCAAGCATTACGTCGACCTCGGTATCGCCGTGGCCACTCCGCGTGGTCTCGTCGTCCCCCACGTGAGAGAAGCGCAGTCGCTGAGCCTGCTCGAACTCTGCCGGGCGATCACCGAACTGACCGCCATCGCGCGCAGCGGTAAAGCCGATCCCGCTCAACTCACCGGCGGCACCATCTCGCTCACCAACGTCGGTGTCTTCGGTGTCGACACAGGCACACCCATCATCAACCCCGGCGAATCCGCGATCGTGTGCCTGGGCAGTGTCTCCCAGCGGCCGTGGGTACACGAGGGCGAGCTCGCCGTCCGCTGGGTCACCACGCTGAGTGTGTCCTTCGATCACCGCGTCGTCGACGGCGAACAGGGGTCGAAGTTCCTGTCCTCTGTCGCCGCAATGCTGCACGACCCGGTCGCGCTGCTCGCACAACTCTGAGGCTGGGTACGTTGGCCCCGTGAGTACTTCTCAACCGCCCGCGGTGAACAAGCGCGCACGGGTACCCGAACCGCTCAGATCCGCCCGGGCTGCGATCTTCGCGATCTTCGGGATCAACGGGTTCCTCCTCGGGATGTGGGTGGTGCACATTCCCGCGATCGAGGACCGTACCGGCATCAGCCACTCCACGCTCGGATCGCTGCTCCTCCTTCTCGCGATCGGCGCCATCTTCGGCATGCAACTCACCGGACCCCTCGCCGACCGGTTCGGAAGCAGGCGGACCGTGATCGCCGCCGGGCTCACACTGTCGGTCGCCACGATCGGTCCCGGACTGGCCACCGAGGCGTGGCAGCTGGGTCTCGCACTTCTCGTCTTCGGGTTCGCCAACGGGGCCCTAGACGTGTCGATGAACTCGCAGGCCGTCGAGGTGGAACAGCGCTATCGGCGGCCCATCATGTCCGCCTTCCACGCTCTCTTCTCCATCGGCGGGGTCGCGGGATCGCTCGTCGGCGCCGCGACACTCGCCGCCGACTGGACACCCGCCGCGGCACTCCTGGTCGCCGGGAGCGTCGGGATCGCGGTCGTCGGCGCGAGCGCGCGGTGGCTCATGCAGGATCGGCCGCGCACCGCGACGACGGACGGATCCGCCGAGAAGGCACACGGACGACTGTCGGCGCGAGTCCTGGGGCTCGGCGGCATCGCGTTCGTGCTCATGCTCGCCGAAGGCGCCGCCAACGACTGGAGCGCACTGCAAGTCAAGGAGCACCTCGCCACCTCCGACTCGGTCGCCGCCCTCGCCTTCGGTGCCTTCTCGGTGATGATGACGGTAGGACGGTTCACCGCCGACCGGGTCAGTGGTGCACTGGGGCCCGTCGCCGTCGTCCGCTACGGCGCACTGCTCGCCGGCGGCGGAATGACGCTCGTGCTGGTGTCCGGCGCACTCCCGCTCACGATCTTCGGTTGGGCGCTGTTCGGCCTGGGACTGTCCGGTGGAGTCCCCCAGATCTTCACCGCCGCCGGAAACCTCGGCTCAGGCTCCGCGGGCACCAACATGTCCCGCGTCGTCGGACTCGGATATGTGGGATTCCTCGCAGGCCCCGCCACCATCGGCTGGATCACTCAGGTGATTCCCCTCACAACGGCGATGGTGGTGCCGCTGGGGTGTGTGTTGATCGCCGCAGCGTGTGCCGGTGCGGTCCGGCGAACACCCCACTCCGTACACCGGGATCACAGTGCACTCTCATAGTTCGTTCAGCGTGGATTGGCATGCTGGATACCGTGACCGAATCGAACAGCACGCTGCGCCGCAGCGTTCACCGTCTTGCCCTATCGGCGGCAGGTGTGGTGTTGCTGTGCGCGCTGTATCTCGCCAAACCCGCCTCGACAGCGCTCTCGTTCCCGGAGCCGTTACGGTCCATCGCGGACCAGGTGATCAACGTCGTCGACGTCAACTCCGTACTGGTCGCGACCGTCGTCCTCGCCGTGGTCGCGACGGTGCGGAAACTGTCGTATGGAATGGGTGCGATCCTGTTGCTCTGTCTCGGCGCGAACCTCACCAGCGCCGCAGTCCGGGCATGGGCGTCGGATGCGCCCACCGTTCTGCTGCCCAGCGGCCATGTCGTCGCCGTCGCCGCCCTGTACGGCTCGGCGATCCTCGTGTCGGCGCCCCGATTCCGGCCCGTGGTCGCTGGACTGGGCTTCGCCCTGATCCTCGGCGTCGCGGGGGCCGCAGCCCTTGTCGAACCGATCAGCGTCTACGGGCTCGTCGCGAGCCTTGTCGTGGCGTCGATCTGGTGGGCGCTGGCGTCGATACTGATGCTGTACTCCCCCGTCGCCGCGGAGCGTGAGGCGCTTCGGCCCGACACCGCGGCTATTGTCTTCTCCCGCCACCGGTAGGCGCTTCGCGCCCGTGAGTGGTTAACGAGTGCAGGGACTCGTTAACCACTCACGAGCGGCGGAGCCGCCTACAGGGCTTTGAGTTCCTCGGTGACGTCGGCGACGGATTTCTTCGCGTCGCCGAAGAGCATGGAGGTGGTGTCGGCGAAGAACAACGGGTTGTCGATACCGGCGAACCCGGAGTTCATCGACCGCTTGAGCACGATCACCGACTTCGACTGATCCACATTCAGGATGGGCATCCCGTGGATCGGCGACGACGGGTCGTTGCGAGCGGCCGGGTTGGTGACATCGTTCGCCCCGATCACCAGGGTGACATCGGTGCGCGCGAACTCGTCGTTGATGTCGTCCATTTCCTTCATCGCGTCGTACTCGACATCGGCCTCGGCGAGTAGCACGTTCATGTGCCCGGGCATCCGGCCCGCGACCGGGTGGATGGCGTACTTGACCTCGACGCCCTTCGACTCGAGCAGCTTGGCCATGTCCTTGACCGCGTGCTGGGCCTGCGCGACGGCCAACCCGTAGCCGGGGACCACGATCACCTGGTTGGCGTAGGCCATCTGGATCGCCGCGTCCGCTGCCGAGGTGGACTTCGCCGTCTTCACCGTGCCGTCATCGGCGACCGCGGCAGCCCCGCCGCCACCGAACCCGCCGGCCACGATCGCCGGGATGGACCGGTTCATCGCCTTCGCCATCAGGTTCGTCAGGATCGAACCCGACGCGCCGACGATCATGCCGGCCACGATCATCGCCTGGTTGTTCAGGGCCAGACCGGCGGCCGCGGCGGACAGGCCGGTGAGCGCGTTGAGCAGCGAGATGACGACGGGCATGTCGGCGCCGCCGATCGGCAGCACCACCATCAACCCCAAGATCGCGGCGAGGACGAGGACTCCGACGATCCACCACTGGCTGGTGGGTCCGGTCGGGTCGATGGCCTTGATCCCGATGATCACCGCGAGGGCGACGGCGCCGATCAGCAACAACGCGTTCAGGGGCTGCTGCAACCGGCCGATGCCGATCGGGCGGCCGGGCAGGGTTTCCTGCAGCTTGAGGAACGCGATCACCGATCCCCAGAAGGAGATCGATCCGATGATCGCCGCGAACAGCGAGGCGATCACGATGTGCACGGTCGGCGACTCACCGTGCGCGAAGGCGGTGAACCCGTCCGAGTCGAGGAATTCGGCGTAGGCGATCAGGGCGACGGTGCCGCCGCCGACCCCGTTGAACAACGCCACCAGCTGCGGCATCGCCGTCATCTTCGTCCGCAACGCCGGCGGCACACCCAACACCACACCGATCACGAGACCGGCGACGATGAGCACCCAGTTGGAGGTGTCCCGGATCGCGATCAGGGTGGCGACCACCGCGACACCCATGCCGACCGCGGCGATCTGGTTACCGCGGACCGCGGTCTTCGGCCCGGTCAAACCCATCAGACCGTAGATGAACATCGAGAACGCCACGATGTACAACACGTTGACCACATATCCCATTACTTGTCCCCACCCTTCTCAGCAACAGCAGCGGCGGGAGAAGCGGGCTTGGACTTGAACATGCCCAGCATCCGGTCGGTCACCACGAAACCACCGACCACGTTGATCGTTCCGAACACCAACGCCACGAACAAGATCACCTGCAGACCCCACGGCGGATTGTCGACCTTGCCCAACACCACCAGCGCACCCAACACCACGATCCCGTGGATCGCGTTCGTCCCCGACATCAGCGGGGTATGCAACGTGTTCGGGACCTTCGAGATCACCGCGAACCCCACGAACCCGGACAACACCAGGATCGCGATGTTCGCCAACAATTCGGTATACATCTAGGACACACCCTCCTCACGGGTGACGCAGGACGCGGCAAGGACCTCGTCCGAGAAATCGGGGGCCAACCGGCCTTCGACCAACATCAACTCGAGCAGCGCGGAGATGTTCTTCGAGTACAGCTCCGAGGCGTGCTCGGGCATCGATGCGGGCAGATTGAGCGGCGAGCAGATCGTCACCCCGTGCTTGACCACGGTCTGACCGGGTTCGGTGAGCTCGCAGTTACCGCCGGTCTCCCCGGCCAGGTCGACCACCACGGAGCCGGGTTTCATGCCCTCCACCGCGGCGGCGGTCACCAGGCGCGGGGCCGGACGTCCCGGCACCAGGGCGGTGGTGATGACGACGTCGAAGCCCTTGATCGCGTCCTCGAGCGCCTGCTGCTGCTGCGCGCGCTCCTGTTCGGTGAGTTCGCGGGCGTACCCGCCTTCACCGGCGGCGTCGATCCCCAGATCGAGCCACTGCGCACCGACCGAGCGAACCTGATCGGCCACCTCCGGGCGCACGTCGTAGCCGGTGGCCCGGCCACCGAGCCGCTTCGCCGTGGCGAGGGCCTGCAGACCGGCGACACCGACCCCGAGCACCAGCACGGTCGCGGGTTTGACGGTGCCGGCCGCGGTGGTGAGCATCGGGAAGAACCGGGTCGACTCCGACGCCGCGAGCAGCACCGCCTTGTATCCGGCCACGTTCGCCTGCGAGGAGAGCGCGTCCATCACCTGGGCGCGGGAAATCCGCGGGATCGCCTCGACCGCGAACGCCTGCACCCCCGCCGACTTCAGCGCGGCGACCTGGTTGTCCTGATTGCGGGGGGCGAGGAACCCGATCAACGTCTGCCCGGCATGCAGCCGGCCCACTTCCTCGTCCGATGGCGGCGCGACCTTCACGATCACGTCCGCCGACCACGGATCGCCGATCTTCGCGCCCGCCCCGACATACAATTCGTCCGGGATCAAGGCGCCCAAACCGGCACCCGACTCGACCACCACATCGACACCCTTACCCGTCAATGCGGCCACGATCTTCGGCACCAAGGCCACCCGACGTTCGCCCTCGTTCGACTCACGAGGAACGCCAACCGTCGGGCGCGGCTGCGCCGCGCTCTGCGATGTATCCATTTATCGACTTCCTGCGGTAGATGGTCTGCATGCCGCGACGAGCGGCAACCAACCGTTGATGAGCGGAATATGTCCCCAGCCTCGACTGATTTCAGCTGATGATAGCCAGAGACCGCGTGACGTAGTGAACAGAGAAGCCGGCCGGAGTCTGTCTGAATCGAGTCCGAACAGCCGTTCTCACCCACCTTTCCTCTAGTTTGTGAGGCCAGTCACACACGGCCGCGTCGTAGGGTGAGGAGAGAAACCCGCACAGAAGCGGAGGTTCGGTGATGCACAAACGACAGGGACGTCCGGAGACGGACGTCGACTCACCAGTGGTGGTGGAACGGGTCTACGACCACCCCACCGACGGCGACGGACTCCGACTCTTCGTCGACCGCCTCTGGCCGCGCGGCCTCCGTAAGGATGCGTTTCACTTCGACGACTGGGCACGCGATCTCGCACCCTCGACCGAGCTTCGCCATTGGTACTCACACGACGTCGCCGCATTCGGCGAGTTCCGGGAACGGTACGTGTCCGAGCTGGACTCCCCGCCGGGACGCAAGGCCGTCGCGAGGGTTCGGGAGCTCGCGCACGGACGACCCATCGTTCTCCTGACCGCCACCAAGGACGTCACCCACAGTCATGCGGAAGTCCTTGCCGACTATCTGCGCGGTCAGCTGTGACGGGCGAGGCGGACCCCGGCGACCTTACGGACGAGGATCTGGGCGGCGACTCCGTGTGCTGGCTCGACCGTGTCTGCCCCGACTGCGGACTGTTCCTCACGGACCGGACGGCACCGCGGTGTCCGCGGTGCGGGTGCGAACGGACCGCGTAACTGTCCTCAGTTTGGGACCGTGTCTCGTGGGTACATGACTGCATCCGAGGTGGCGGCACGTCACCGTGGCAGACGGGATGAACTATTCGACGCTGCGCCCGGCCAGTAGACGAGGGAGATGCCGAGCACCTCGACGAGGACGCCGGACACGGGACCCCTCTCGCCCGCGCGATCACGGGTCCGCTCCTCTTCGTCTTCATCCTCGGCGACGTGCTGGGTGCCGGAATCTACGCGTTGGTGGGGGTCATCGCCGGCGAGGTGGGCGGCGCAGTCTGGGTGCCGTTGCTGCTGGCACTGGTGATGGCGTTGCTGACGGCGACCTCGTATGCCGAACTGGTCACCAAGTATCCGCGCGCCGGTGGGGCGGCGGTGTTCGCCCAGCGGGCGTATCGGACACCGCTGATCTCGTTCCTCGTCGGGTTCTCGATGCTCGCCGCCGGAGTCACGAGCGCAGCGGGGCTCGCACTCGCATTCTCCGGCGACTACCTCGCCGCGTTCCTGGATGTGCCGACCGTCCCGGCGGCACTCGCGTTCCTTCTCCTCGTCGGACTGCTCAACGCCCGGGGAATCAAGGAGTCGATGCGCGCCAATGTCGTCATGACGGTGGTCGAGGTCACCGGCCTGGTCCTGGTAGTGGTTCTGGCCGGCATCGTGCTCGGACGTGGTGACGGCACCCTGAGCCGGGTGGTCGAATTCGACGAATGCCGTTCGCCGGCGCTCGCGGTGCTGGCCGCCGCACTGCTCGCCTACTACTCGTTCGTCGGGTTCGAGACGTCCGCGAACGTCGCCGAAGAGGTGACCAACGTGCGCACGGTGTACCCGCGGGCGTTGTTCGGAGCGTTGCTGACTGCGGGCGCCGTCTATGTCCTCGTCGGACTGGCGGTCTCGGTGGTCCTACCACCCGGCGAACTCGCCGCATCGTCCGGTCCGCTGCTGGCAGTGGTCTCCGCCGCCGACGTCGGCGTTCCATCTCGCCTGTGCAGTCTGATCGCGCTCGTCGCCGTCGCGAACGGCGCACTGCTGACGATGATCATGGCGAGCAGGCTCACGTATGGAATGGCGTCCGAGGGACTGCTTCCGCGTCCGTTCGCACGGGTCCTCCCGCGGCGACGGACTCCCTGGGTGGCGATTGTGGCGACCACTGCCGTCGCCATGGCTCTGTGCGTCACCGGTTCGCTGTCGGCCTTGGCGGAGACGGTGGTTCTGCTGCTGCTCGTCGTCTTCATCAGCACCAACATCGCGGTCCTGGTGTTGCGTCGTGATGCGGTGGAGCACCGCCACTTCCGGGCCCCGACGATATTCCCGATCCTCGCCCTCGTCACGTGCGTGGCGTTGCTCACCCAGCAGAGCGCGGCCACCTGGCTGCGTGCGGCGCTACTCCTTGCCGTCGGAGTCGTGTTGTACGCAGTCTCCCGCCGTCGTTCCACGAGAACGGACGCCGAGAGTGCCCGCGCGCAGTAACGCGGGGACTCTTTGATCAGCCAATTGTCTTCGCGCCCGCGAGATACCGTGCCCGCAGCTTGTGCTTGACGAGTTTGCCCGTGGGCGTGCGCGGCAGGTCGTCGGAGAAATCGATGCTCCGAGGCGCCTTGAAGTGCGTCACCCGGTCCCGCACGTAGTCCAATAGTTCACGGGCGACCGCCTCCGATGGCTCCACATCGTCGACGAGTTGGACCACAGCCTTGACCTGTTCGCCCATTTCCTCGTCGGGCACACCGATCACCGCGACGTCGAAGACTTTGGGATGCATGGTGAGAATGTTTTCGGACTCCTGCGGGTAGATGTTCACCCCGCCGGAGATGATCATGAAGGCCGCCCGGTCCGTGAGGTACAGAAACCGATCGTCGTCGAGGTATCCGATGTCACCGCTGGTGGTCCACGTCGGATGACTGGGATGGGTTGCGGATTCGGTCTTGGCCGGATCGTTGTGGTATTCGAACGGCCGCTCCTCGCGCTCCCAGTACACCGTTCCGATCTCACCGGTGGGCAGCTCCGCACCGGTGTCGTCGCAAATGTGCACGATGCCCATCACCCCGTCGTGCCCGACGGATCCCGGCTTGGCGAGTGCCTGCGCACTGTCGATGAACGTGGCGCCGGCACCTTCGGTGGAGGCGTAGTACTCGTGGATCACCGGGCCCCACCAGTCGATCATCGCACGCTTCACCTCGGGCGGGCAGGGGGCTGCCGCATGAATCGCCACCTTCAGACTCGACACGTCGAACTTCTCGCGAACTTCTTTCGGCAACTTGAGCATTCGCACGAACATGGTGGGAACCCACTGACTGTGCGTCACCTCGTACTTCTCGATCAGGCGCAGCGCCTCCTCTGCGTCGAACCTGTCCATGAGGATGATGGTTCCGCCGACGGACGTGATGGTGCCGCAGAAGCGGAGGGGCGCCGCGTGATACAGCGGCGCGGGGCACAGGTAGACGGTGTCCGCGTCGAATCCGTACATGGGCGCGAACACCGCCGTGTACGGGTCCGTCGTCGAGTCGACTTCACCTTCCGGCAGTGCGGGTTTGATTCCCTTCGGCCTGCCGGTGGTGCCCGACGAGTAGAGCATGTCCCGCCCACGAGGTTGCGTCTCCAGTGGTTCGCCGGACTGCGCCGCCACCGCCGCGTCGTAGCTGTCGAAGCCGTCCAGTTCACCGCCGTAGACGAGCCGGTGCCGGACGCCGGGCAACTGGGCCGGGTCGGCGGGAATCGCCCGTGCCGCATCAGACGAGGCGATGAGAACGGCGGCTCCGCAGTCGTTCACGACGTAGCCGGCTTCGTCCGCGGTGAGGTGCCAGTTCACCACGGTGATGTAGAGGCCCGATCGCAAGGCCGCCCAATAGACCTCCAGAACACGGAGGTCGTTGCTCGACACCAGAGCCAGATGATCCCCGACCTTCAGGCCGAGCCCACGCAGGTGTCGCGCCAACCGGATGGACCGCTCATCCAGCTGCCGGTAGGTGAGCTGCTCCCCCGTCGACGGCCGGACGACGGCCGGCTTGTCCGGGGCGGTGGCGACAAAATTTCCGGGAAACATCCATGCTCCTTTGTTAATGGAGATTCTCATCATCGGTCTACCACAGGCATCCGCGGACGGGGCCCGTTCACGCTCAGCGGCCGCAGACTTTCCTGTGGCCAAAACACCGGGCCACCACCCGGCAAGGTCCTACAGTTGAAGCGAGAGGAGGGTCATCAGACGTGACTGCCCTACAGAAGGAACGGATACTCGACGCGCTGTTCGAAGAATGGGACGTGCTCGACCAGTTGCTGTCCTCGGTGACGGGCGACGACTGGTTCACGCCCACCCCCCTGCCCGGGTGGACCGTGCACGACGTCGCGGCCCACCTGATCGGTACCGAATCGATGCTCGCGGGGATACCGGCACCGCACACCACCGTCGATGTCCACGGATTCGCGCATGTGCGCAACGAGATCGGAGCGTTCAACGAACGGTGGGTGGAGGGACTGCGCGGGCGCCCCGGCACCGAGATGCTCGATCGCTTCCGGGACATCACCGAGCGCAGGCGCTCCGAACTGGCGCAGATGACGGATGAGATGTTCGACGCCGAGACCGCCACACCGGTCGGCCCAGCACCCTATCTCCGGTTCATGCGGGTCCGCGTGTTCGATTGCTGGATGCACGAACTCGACATCCGCGACGCGCTGGGTGTGGCCGGGGACGAGGGCGGCGTCCGCGGTGACACCGCGTTCGAGGAGATCATGGGAGCGGTCGGGTTCCTCGTCGGAAAGCGTGGCAAGGCGCCGTCGGGCTCGCGCATCACCCTCGAGTTGACTGGTCCGCTCGCGAGAGAAATCCACGTCGCCGTCGACGGGCGCGCAGCGGTGGTGGACGAGTTGCCGAGCGACGCCACCACGACGATCACACTCGACTCCCGGCTGTTCACCCGTCTTGCCGGGGGCCGGGTGAAGGCCGCCGATCACCGCGACGCCATCACCCTCGGCGGTGACGCCACCGTCGGCAAGCAGATCGTCGACAATCTCACTTTTACGATCTGACCGCGATGCGCTTGTTCCTGTCGTCCTACCGGTTCGGAGCCGACCCCGCACCGCTGATGTCGCTCGTCGGAAAGCCGGGACGAGTGGGCGTGATCGCGGCAGCAGCCGACGCCTGGCCACCGTCCGCCCGCGCCTCAGCGGTGGTCAGTGATGTGGCGCCGCTGCGGCGCCTGGGGTTCTCGCCGGAGGAAGTCGATCTTCGCGACTACATCGGAACGCAGAACGGCGGCACGAGCGGGCTGAGAGACCGGCTGGCGGGATTCGGCATGCTCTGGGTGCGGGGCGGAAACACGTTCGTCCTGCGTGCCCAGATGGCGCGTAGTGGTGCGGACGATGTTCTTCGCGACCTGCTGAGAAACGATTCGCTCGTCTACGCCGGATACAGCGCGGGCGCCTGCGTCATGACACCGACGTTGCGCGGTCTCGACTCCTCCGATGACCCGTCGGAGGTTTTCGAGACCTGCGGCATGCAGCCGATCTGGGACGGCCTCGGGGTGGTGCCATTCGCGATCGTGCCGCATCACCCGCCTGCGACGCCCTCAGGCGGCGAAGAGACGGTGCCCCTGGAGGACGCGGCCGCTGTCCGGCGTACCGTCGCCGCCTTGCGGCTCGCAGGAATCGAGTACCGCACCTTGACGGACGAACAGGTAATCGTGGTGGACGGACAGTCCACCGAGCTCATGTGACGAAGCACCGCGCGTGCCAGTTGCGGAGACCCCGGGAAACGTCAGCCGAAGACGGCGACCGGCATCGACGGCGCGAAAGGAGCGACGCGGTCGAGTGCTGCCCAGGTGACCTCGCAGCGCTTGGCGGTGACCTCGTCGGCGTCGGCGAGCAGCGTGTTGAGGAGAACCTTGGGATTCAGACTCCACTCGGTGACCATCGCGCGAACTTCGTCGTTCGTGAACAATCCCGAGCCGGCCAGGGCGAAGACCCACTCATCGAATTCCCCGCGGTGAATCTGTTCGATGGAGTCGTAGTCGATACCACCGTCGATGAACTCGTACGAGAACATCGCGGAAATGTAGCTGCTGGGGTCTCGGTGGAGTGCGTGCATCGTGCGGGTCCTTCCGGGTCGGTGCGGCAAAACCGGCCCCAAGTTGCGATCTGGCTCACATTTCGTGAGATTCTCCGTTTGGGTGTAACGCCTCGCCGGTGTTTGACGATGCAGAACGCTAACCCGGGAAAGTGCTTTTTTGCATTGCCCCCTCGATACGATCCGGTAACAGAGTGACGAATGTGACCTGAGTTACATCGAAAACTCCCAAGTCCGAATTCGCCCCGAGGCGCGACTACCTGCAGGTTTCACGCGCGGGAGGGTTCTATACCCCTCCGTCGTCCAAGGCAAAAAAATTAACACCCCCGATCTCACATAGTGGGACTCGTACGCGTCGGTAACAAGTTGAGCGGTCGAGACGCGCCCCGACCTGTACTGAACGTCCAGGTTGAGGCGATATCTGAAGCGAAGCCTCCGAATCGGTTCAGTTGGACGATCGACCAAATCGGGTGCAGGCCAGTCCGGGCGGCGCTACCGTCGGGTACGCCGCCCCCGCCCGCGAGGAGCACAACATGACGATCGCACCGGACGTTCTCGCGGAACTCGACGCCGCCCTCCCCCATGGATGCCTGCTCACCGATCCGGACCTTCTCGCGTCCTACAGCCACGACTGGGCACGCGACCCGGACGCTGTCCTGCCCGCCGCCGTTGCACGGCCGACGCGCACCGAGGAGGTCCAGGCGGTGCTGCGCTGGGCCGGCAGACATCGGGTCCCGGTCATCCCCCGCGGGGCCGGATCGGGCCTCAGCGGAGGTGCCACCGCGGTACGGGACAGCGTCGTCGTCAGTACCGAGCGGATGCGCCGAATCGACGTCGACCCCGTCACCCGTATCGCCGTCGCCCAGCCCGGCCTGCTCAACGCCGAGGTCAAGGCGGCGGCCGCGGAACATGGGTTGTGGTATCCGCCCGATCCCTCGTCGTTCGAGATGTGCACCATCGGCGGCAACGTGGCAACCAACGCCGGCGGGCTGTGCTGCGTGAAGTACGGGGTCACCACCGACTACGTGCTCGGCCTGCAAGTGGTGCTCGCCGACGGAACGGCGGTGCGGTTGGGCGGGCCCCGCCTCAAGGATGTCGCCGGACTGTCGCTGACCAAACTTTTCGTCGGCAGTGAGGGCACGCTCGGAGTCGTCACCGAGGTGACCCTCAGACTGATCCCGGCGCAACCGCCGTCGTGCACCTTGGTCGCGACGTTCGCGTCGGTGCAGGCGGCCGCCGACACCGTGCTGGCCATCACGCGCTCGCTGCGCCCGTCGATGTTGGAGTTCATGGACCGCACGACGATCGGCGCCGTCGAGGATGCACTGAAGATGGGCCTGGACCGGACTGCAGAAGCCATGCTCATCGCCCGCTCGGATGCACCGGGGGCGATTGCCTCGGAGGAGATCTCGCTCATGGCCGACGCCTGCACCGCGAGCGGCGCGTCAGAGGTGTTCACCACCGACGATCCCGAGGAGGGCGAAGCCTTTGCAGCGGCAAGGCGATTCGCCATTCCCGCAGTAGAGCGACTCGGAAGCCTGCTCCTCGAGGACGTCGGAGTCCCACTGCCGAAGCTGCCCGCGCTGGTCGAAGGTATTGCGTCCATCGCACGGACACGAAATGTGCTGATCGCCGTCATTGCTCATGCCGGCGACGGCAATACGCATCCACTCATCGTGTTCGATCCCGCGGATGCCGCGATGGCGGAACGTGCCAGGCTCGCATTCGGCGAGATCATGGATCTCGCCATTTCCCTCGGGGGAACCATCACCGGTGAACACGGGGTGGGAAGGCTGAAGAAGGCGTGGCTTCCCGACCAAGTGGGTAAGGACGTCATGGATGTGACGGCCCGGGTGAAGCAGGCGCTCGATCCTCTGGGAATCCTCAACCCGGGCGCCATTCTGTAGGTTTCCGCGGCCGTCACGGTACCCAAATGGTTATGCAAGGGGCTGGTGTGACAGCTGAGGTGTTGCTAGCGTGACCGGACCTGCTCGAAATGTCGCAGAGAGGTGCGCCCGTGACCAAGCTCCGCCGTGTCGTTTCACTGGCCATGCCCGCTCTATTGGCGTCTACCTGCACATTTTTCGCGTGGTCCCCCTCCGTTGCGACGGCGGCGCCGTGCCTCGGATCAGGCAGCCTGGGTTCGAGCTCGAACAACGATATCAATCCGATTCCATGGCTGAACGGCAGCGACGGCCGCCTTCCCGAACTACGCGGCCACACGCAGGCCGTCGCACACATCACCGGGCCCCGCAGTCCCAACGACACGATCTTCAGATTCAGCGTCCTCGGAACCGACCTCGGCATCATGTGGGACAACGGAGCCGGCCAAGTTCTCACCGCCTTCGGCGATACGGTCGGCCTCAGCGACAATCCTCTGTGCGGGCTCGTGGGCGACTGGCGCAGCAACATTCTGCTTCGCAGCAGCGACCGCGATCTCGCCAACGGCATGAGTATCGAGAACTCGCCCGTCGACCGCCCGAATCACTCCAAGGAGATCATCCAGAGCAAGAAGATTCCGGGCGTCGAGCAAACTGTCATCCCCACCACCGGCATCTCGGTGGGTCCCGTGCAGTACATCAATTACATGTCCGTGCGGAGCTGGGGCGCTCCCGGCGAATGGGACACCAACGCGTCGGGAATCGCGTATTCCGTCGACAACGGCGAGAACTGGGTCACGGACCCGCTGACTCTGCGTCCGAATGTGCCCGGCACCGGTGCCGAGAACTTCCAGATGGGCTCCTACGTCAAACACGACGGTTTCGTCTACGCCTTCGGCACGCCGTCCGGCCGTTCGGGTGACGCTCGGCTGTCACGCGTGCCGGAAGCGGAGATTCGAAACCTCACCGCGTACGAGTACTGGGACGGCAAGGCATGGGTGAAGGCGAATGCTGCCCTTGCCGCACCCGTGATCCCAGGGCCCGTCAGCGAGCTGTCCGTGCAGTTCAACGAGTACCTCGGCCAGTTCGTCGCGATGTACACGGACGCCGGCAACTCGGTGGTCATGCGGCGGTCCGATCGGCTCGAATCCGGCTGGAGTGCACCGGAAGTGTTGGTGAGCAGCCGCGACGTGCCCGAGCTGTACGGCGCATACATGCACCCGTGGTCGAAGGGGTCGGATCTGTACTTCCTCGCCACCACCTGGTCCGACTACAACGTCATGCTCCTGCGCACCAACCTCGCCGACTGACGGTAATCTGCGAGTGTGCGCAGCATTGCACGCTCGATGCGAACAGAGGAGTGGTTGTGGCGGTCAAGGTAGAGCACGACGTATCCGAGTCCCGGTTCGAGATCTTCCTCGACGGTCAGCTCGCCGGGTACGCCGATTACGCCGAGAGGAACGGTGTCCGCGACTTCCACCACACCGTCACCTACCCGCAGTTCCGGGGGCAGGGACTGGCCGCTCAACTGGTCAAAGCTGCCCTGGACGACACGAAGGACCGTGGCTTCTCCGTGGTTCCGTCCTGCTCGTACGTCGAGCATTACATCGCCGAGAATCCGAGCTATGCGGAGCTCGTCTGAGTCGGACCGTCTGGCCGTCCGCGGCCTGTGTGCCGCTGCCGCCGCCCTCACACTGGTCGGCTGCGCATCAGGAAACGGTGACGATGCCGGCATGCCGGACACCCTTCCGCGGACGTCGACGGCCGCCCAGCCGGGAGCCTTCGTTGGCGAGTGCGGCTCACTCACCGACGGCGAGGTCTACGAGCGGGCGGGGATGTCCGGGCTCACGCCCGTGTCCCGCAATGGAATCAAATGCCGCTGGGAGGCCGACGGCGGAGCCCGATATGTGATGTTCACCTGGTACCGCGGCAGCCCGATCGACCGGGAACGGTCGGTGGCGCAGGGAATCGGGCACGAGGTCCACGACCTCGACATCGCCGGGCATCGGGGGTTTTCCTCACAGAACGAGGGATTCTGTGAGGTGGCGGTGGCGACGGAGGCGGATTTCGTGCACTGGCTGGTCCGGTACGGCGTCGGCGTGACACCATCCGATCCGTGCGCGGCTCCTAGCGCTCTCGTCGACCTCACTCTGAAGAAGGCGAAATGAGCGCCGTCCGCACATTCGCCGCCGTTGTCGCGGCAGTGCTCCTGCTGACCGGGTGCGGTAACTCGATCACCGGCACTCCCCTCCCTGAAGGTGCAGGTATGAGCGTCGGTGGCTCCGACCGATTCGACAAGCTGCTGCGCGAGTGTGAGGCGGTCCCGAACGAGAAGATCGCGGAGGTGCTCAGCGGTGACGGAATCGACCAGTACTTCTACGGGGCTGTCTGCATGTGGACGGTGTTGTCGCATGCCGGTTCCCTCGACGTGACGTTCGGCTGGTTCGAGAACAACTCGCTGCAGCGCGAGCGTGATGTCGCCGATCGGCTCGGCTACCAGGTGGACACCACCTCCGTCGCAGGTGCGTCGGCCTTCACCGCCCGGCGGCCCGGTGACAGTGCGACGTGCGGAATCACCGCCGCCTACTCCGGGGTGATCACCTGGTGGGTGCAGAACCGTTCGGGTACGGGCGATCCTTGTGCGGGGGCTCGGACCCTCGCGGAATTGACGCTGCAGCGCAATCAGTGACGAGTGCAAAATGGGTCGCGGCGGTCTCGGCGGCGCTGTTAGCGTCGAGTAAACACCTTTTCGCTCCGACCAGAGGACTCAGCCGTGACCGCCACCGAGACGGCAGTGCCTCGTCGGCTCGGCCCTCTGGTGCTGCTCAATCTGGCAACCCTGTTCTCCGCCACCGGGAACGGTATCGCGATCGTCGTGTTGCCGTGGTTGGTGCTGGAGCGAACCGGCCGCGCCTCCGACGCCGCGGTGGTCGCCGGCGCGGCCACTCTTCCCCTTCTGGTGTCGAGTCTGTTCGCGGGCACGGTCGTCGACCTGTTCGGTCGGCGCCGCACCTCGATCATCTCCGATTGCCTCTCCGCACTCTCGGCTGCCGCCATCCCGATCGTGGCGAACACGGCGGGCCTGTCGGTCCTGGTCATAGCCGTCCTCGCGGCAGTCGGCGCCGCGTTCGACCCGGCAGGCATCGCCGCGAGGGAATCGATGCTGCCTGCAGCCACGACGTCGGCCGGGTGGTCGCTCGACCGGATGAACAGCCTCTACGAGGCCAATTACAACGTGGCCTACCTGGTCGGACCGGGTATCGGCGGGGTCCTGATCGCCACGGTCGGGGCCGAGAACACGTTGTGGGTGACCGCCCTCGGCTTCGTCTTGTCCGTCGTCACCATCACCTTCCTCCGGCTCGAGAATGCCGGCCGGCCCGACGCCTCGTCGGCGCCGACCTCCCTCTGGCGCGGCACCGTCGAGGGTTTGAAGTTCGTGTGGCACAACCGCCTTCTGCGCACGATCGCCTTGGTCGACATGGCGGTGGTGGCGCTGTACCTGCCTGTCGAGTCCGTCGTGTTCCCGGTGTACTTCACCGAACTCGACAAACCCGCACAGCTGGGTTCGGTGCTGATGGCACTGAGCGTCGGTGGAGTCGTGGGCGCCCTGGCGTACGGGCCGCTCTCCCCCTTCGTGTCCAGACGGGTGATCATGCTCGTCGCAGTGATCGTCCTGGGCGCGGCCATGGTGGCCATGGCGTTCCTCCCGCCCCTGTGGGCGATCCTCGCGCTGGCCTTGCTGCAGGGCCTCGTCTTCGGACCGGTCGGCCCGATTGCCAACTACGCCATGCAAACTCGTAGCCCCGAGCACATGCGCGGACGGATTACGGGGGTCATGACGTCCACGGCGTACGCTGCCGGTCCGCTGGGCTATCTGCTTGCCGGGCCGATGATCGACGCCTGGGGCATTCAGCCGACGTTCTTCGTGCTCGCCGTCCCGGTGCTCGTCCTCGGTATCGCCTGTTGCGCGTTTCCGGTCCTGAAGGAACTGGACGCCCCGGAGACCGTCAGCTGAAGCCCATCACCTCGTTGCCCCAGGCCAGGCGCATCTCGCGGTCCGGGTCCTGTACGAGGGTGTCGGAGCTGTCGATCAGCAGCGTTGCGCGAGTGTTCTCGTCGTAGGGAGCCCAGTGTTTCGACCCGTCCAACGCCGCCGGAACGCCGTGCCGGACGAACGCGAGCCATCGGCGCTGGACGCGGCCGGACACCTCCAGTGCCGTCTTGCGCCCGCCCAACCAGAACGTGGGATCGACGTTCAGGGTGCCGAAGTTGCCGAACACGTACGGCAGCTCGGTGGCGTGCCCCGCCCCGATGCGCGCAGCCTTGAGGATCGGGGTGGCCGCATCGAACCGGTACATCCACGTCGGTGAGTGGCGACTGTGTGCGTCCGCCACCCACAGGGCGGGCATCCGGAACGCGGCATCTCGGGACATCGCCAGCGCACCCCGAGATTTTCCGTGGTCCGGGTAGGCGGCCAGGATGTCGGCGAGCCGGTTGGCGGGGAGGTTGGGATGATCGGCGGCGATGGCCCGGAGCATCTCCTGCACCGAATCGGATGTGACCGGCAGCAACGGCGACTTCATCAGCTTGAACAGCGAGGACTCGTCCTTGTTGGAACCGATGATGAGCGGGATCCGGTGGGAGTACCCCTTCTGGAATGCGGCCACCGGGTACCGCGGCAGGAAGTCGCGGTCGACGACAGGCGCCATGGCGAGTGTGCCCGGAATCTTGGTCGGCACCTCGTTGACCAGCGTGTCGCTGGCTTCGATGATCTGGTCGTACGGAAGGCGGAGCAGAGTGGCGGACTCCTCCGGCGCCAGCCCGAGGATGTCGAGGAATTGCCGGGCCACCGTGGCGGCGCGCTCGCTCCCGTAGACGGAGGTGGCCGGTGGGCTCTGCGCGATCGCACGGTGGAACAGTCCTTCCGCGCTCGGACAGGTCATCAGTGTGGTGATCGATCCGGCGCCGGACGATTCGCCGAACACGGTCACCTCGTCCGGATCCCCGCCGAAGGCCGAAATGTTCTCGCGCACCCATGCCAGTGCCGCGACCTGGTCGCGCAGTCCGATGTTCGTCTCGAACACGTGCCGGGCCGTGGAGAACGACGACAGGTCGAGGAAGCCGAGCGCACCCACCCGGTAGTTGAACGACACCACCACCAGGTCACCGACTGTGGACAGGATGCGCCCGTCGTAGATGCTCTGCGCCGCCGTTCCCAGGCAGTACGCACCCCCGTGGATCCACACCATCACCGGCCGCGGTGTGCCGTCCGGTTCCGGGGCCCACACGTTGATCGAGAGGCAGTCCTCGTCCATCTCGAGTCCCGCGTCTATCGGCACGGCAGTGCCGTTCCCCTGCGGCGCCATGGGCCCGAAGATGGCGCAGTCGCGCACACCGTTCCAGGGCGACGGCGGGGCCGGCGCCCGGAAGCGCAGGGCGCCGACGGGGGCTGCCGCGAACGGGATGCCCTTCCATGCGTAGACGTCGCCGTCGGCGTGCCCGCACACCGCTCCGTCGCGGGCGCGGACGACCAGCGTGTCGCCGGACTTCTCGACTTCCACGACTGACACCCCCTCACCGGGAATCTCCGGCCAAGGTACCAACGATGCGCAGGGGCGTCCGAGTGAACGGGGCTTTTCCGCTCTCCCGGCGGGCGGTGCTAGGGTCGGCTTGTTCTGACACGGGGTGCTCCGCACGGGCGGGGCTGAGATCACACCCGGGAACCTGCTCAGGTAATGCTGACGAAGGGATGTCATTGTAGTGAACAGCTCTGTCCATGATGCCGCCGTCGTGGGCCGGCACACCCGATTCACGGACCTCTTGTGGGACCGGACCACGGTGTTGCGGGACGCGATCGACGCGCTCGAATTTCTCCGCCGGCTCGGTGACGGCACTCTTCCGCTGGACGTGTTCCGCACGTACATCGAACAGGACTTTCTGTACCTCACCGGGTACGCGAAAGCACTGTCACTGGTGGCCGCGCACGCTCCGGACCCCGTCGCGGCCGGATTCTGGGCCAACTCCGCCGCCACGGCAGCCACCGTCGAGGCCAGCTTGCACCAGAATCTGCTGAGCGGCGGAAAGTTGCCCGCGTCGGACGCTCAGCCGCAGCATTCGCAGGCCTGCCTCGGGTACGTCTCCTATCTGACCGCCGTCGCCGCCACCGAGCCGTATCCGGTTGCCGCGGCTGCGGTACTGCCCTGCTTCTGGATCTACGCCGACGTGGGACGACGACTCGCCGCCAGCGCCCGCGAGGTGCTCTCCGCGGACCCATCGCATCCGTACGCGCAGTGGGTGACCACCTACGATGCCGAGGAGTTCCACGCTGCCGTGGCCACCGCCCGCGAACTGGTGGACGCTGCCGCCGATGCCGCCACCGAAGCGCAGCGTGAGGCCATGATCGAGGCGTTCGTCGTCGCCAGCCGGTACGAACTCCTGTTCTGGGATACCGCCCTGAACGAGCAGAAGTGGCCGAAGTCGTGACGTTCTTCGCGCGCACGAAGCGCGCCGCCGCTGCAGCCGTCGTCCTCGTGTCCGCACTCTCCGTACTGGCCGGGTGCGCCGACAACGGGTCGTCGGACGACACCATCAGATTCGCCCTCGACTGGACGCCGAACACCAATCACACCGGTTTGTTCGTCGCCCTCGAACAGGGCTATTTCGCCGACGCCGGACTCGACGTGGAGGTTCTGCCGTACAACGACACGTCCCCTGACACGCTCGTCGACGCCGGCAATGCCGAGTTCGGCGTGAGTTTCCAGAGTTCGGCGACCTTCTCCAAGGCTGCGGGTGCCCAGACGAAGTCCGTGCTCGCACCTCTGCAGCACTGGGCCACGGGCATCGCGGTCAGGGCGGACCGCCCCGACATCACCCGCCCTCGGGACTTGGACGGCAAGATTTACGCGGGCTTCGCCGACCCCGACGGCGAAGCGACGCTGAAACAGATCATCCGCAACGATGGCGGCAAGGGTGAATTCACCACCGTCACCCTCGGCACGTCCGCGTACGAGGCGGTCTACTCCGGCACCGCCGACTTCACCGTGTCGTTCTTTGCGTGGGAAGGCATCGAGGCCGAGCACCAGGGAACGCCGATGCGGTACTTCCACTACACGGACTTCGGATTTCCCGACGCGTATGCACTCGTGATCGAGGGAAACGAGGGATGGATGGCCGAGCACCCCGAGGAGGCACGGAAGTTCGTCCAGGCCCTGCAGCGGGGCTACCAGTTCGCGGCCGACCAGCCCGATCAGGCCGCGCAGATGCTGATCGACGCCAATCCCGGTGCGTTCCCGGACGAGTCGCTGGTGCGGGAAAGCCAGCAGATGCTCTCGTCCCAGTACATGAAAGATTCCGCCGGGACCGTCGGTACACAGACCACGGAGAAGTGGGCAGGGTACTCGGGATTCCTGTTCGAACACGGCTTGCTGACGGGACCCGACGGAGCGCAGGTGACCGCCGAGCCCGACTGGTCGACATATTTCACCAATGAGTACCTCGACACACCCTGAGACGAGTTCGCGATCCGCGGGGCCGGGGACGTCCTCGGTCCTGCGGCGGGGACTCCCTGCGCTCGTGGTCGTCGTGGCGCTGGTGGTCGCCTGGCAGATTTATGTCAGTGTCAGCGGAATCCGTCCGCAGGTGCTGCCGTCGCCGCTCCGTGTGGTCGCGCAGGGGTGGCGTGCCCGCGACGTCATCGCCGGACATGCCTCCGCCACCCTTCAGGTCACCATCATCGGCTTCGCGGTGTCTCTGCTGTGTGCCTGGGCGCTCGCGGTTCTGGTCGATTTCTCGCCGTGGCTGCGGCGCGCGTTCGTGCCGCTGTTCGTGGTGTCGCAGACACTGCCCATCATCGCCATCGCACCACTGATGATCATCTGGTTCGGCTTCGGCTTGCTGCCCAAGATTCTCGTCATCGCGCTCGCCACCTTCTTCCCGATGACGATCGGCCTGATCGAAGGGTTCGCGGCGGCCGATCGGGAGGCCGGATCACTGCTGCGCAGTATGGGCGCGTCCCGGTGGCAGGAGTTCCGCTACGTCCGGCTGCCCTCGGCAATTCCGCGCTTTTTCACGGCCCTGCGGATCGGCATCACCTACGCCGTCGTAGGAGCGGTGTTCGCCGAATACGTCGGCGCTACCTCGGGTCTGGGCATTTACATGGCCACCCAGAAGAACTCGTTCCGGACCGACCTGGTGTTGGCCGCGGTGCTGGTGACCGCGGTGATCAGCGTCAGTCTCTACCTGCTCACCTTCGCGGTCGAACGTGCCGTCGCGCCGTGGATCGCCGCCGAGAGGAGCCGTAATGACTGACGACGCGCGGGTCGAACTGTGCGGGTTGTCCAAGGCCTTCCCCGTCCGCGGCGGCGTCCGGCCCGTACTCGACACGGTGTCGTTCACCGTCGAACCGGGCGAGTTCGTGTCGGTCATCGGACCGAGCGGGTGTGGGAAAAGCACAGCGTTCGCGATGCTCGCCGGCCTCGACCGACCCGACTCCGGCACCGTCACGATCGGCGGCACGCCGGTGCCCGCGGCCGGTGGCGGTTCGGCCCAGTGTGCATACATGCCGCAGAAGGACCTTCTGTTCCCGTGGCGCACCGTTCTCGACAACACCACCCTCGGTCTCGAGGTGCAGGGCATGCCCCGACGTGACGCACGCGAACGCGCCCGCGCCCTCTTCCCCGTGTTCGGCCTCGCCGGGTTCGAGGACGCGCGACCCAGCCAGTTGTCGGGCGGGATGCGGCAACGCGCTGCGATGCTCCGCACCGTCGTTCAGGAGCGCCCAGTTCTCCTCCTCGACGAACCGTTCGGTGCCCTGGATTCTTTGACCCGCACCGAGATGCAGGCCTGGTTGCAGGAGGTGTGGCAGCGCTATCGGTGGACGGTGCTGATGATCACCCACGACATTCGTGAAGCCGTGTACTTGTCGGACCGGGTGGTCGTGCTATCGGCACGACCGGCCACCGTCCGGCGTGAGGTGACCGTGGATCTGCCCCGCCCCCGGGAGCTGTCGATGATGACGTCGCCGGAGTTCGCGGACGTCGAACACGAACTTCTCGAGGTCTTGCACGAGGAGTCGAAGCGCGCGCTGGTCGAGCAGGAGTCGCGGCGAGGCTGACCACGCCGCGCCCCCGCTCGAGCAACGTCACGTCACAACAGCGCCTTCTCGAGTTCCGCGAGCGCCGTTTCGAGGTGGATGAGGATCCGCTGCAAACTCGGAACCGATCGCCGGCATCCCACCACCCCGAAGTCGAGATTGCCACCGTTGTTGGTGAGGGTGATGTTGAGGGCCTGCCCGTCCAGCACCACCGACGTCGGATAAAGCCCGTCGAGACGGGATCCGTTGAAGTACATCGTCTTCGGTGGTCCGGGAACGTTCGAGATGATCACATTGAACGGCGGCGGCGTGAGGCGCACCACGCCCGGAATCGGAGTCAGGGCGATCGGCGACATGTTGACCGCCGACCACGCCAGCGCCTGCATCGGGGTGAGACTGCTGAACAACTCTTTTCCCTGGGACATGGACGCCGAGATGGCCGACAACCGATCGGCCGGGTCCTCGATGTCTGTCGCCAGATTGCACAACGTGACCCCCACGGAGTTGCCTCCGGCGTCCACCTTCTTCTCGTCACGCAAGGAGACGGGAACCATGGCGATGAGCGGCGCGTCCGGCAATCCGTCCTGTTCGGTCAGGTAGTGGCGCAACGCTCCGGCGCACATGGCGAGCACGACGTCGTTGACACTCACCCCCGCCGACTTACGCACGGCGTTGACGCGCTCGAGCGACCACGACTGGGCGGCGAAACGCCGCGCGCCCCCGATCGGGACATTGAGCATGGTCCTGGGCGCCTCGTACGGGAACTTCATATCGTGTTGCCCCAGCGCGGTACGGGCGATGCGCAGGGATGCCGGGGCGAGACCGGCCACCTCACCGACCGTGCGGCGGAGGCCGCCGAACACCGATCCGAGGTCCAGACCACCGCCGCTGTCCGGTTTCTTCTCCCCACGCGGCAAGTTCCACGGCGGCGGTGCATCACGCACCGTGGGGTCCGTGGTCAGCGTGCGCTGCAGCAACCGGAGCCCGGATACGCCATCCATCAGCGAATGATGCAACTTGGTGTAGATGGCGAACCGGCCGTCGCTGAGCCCCTCGATCACGTACATCTCCCACAAGGGGCGGTGACGGTCGAGAAGTGTGCCGTGCAGCCGGGAGGTGAGCGTCAGCAGTTCCCGAACCCGACACGGTGCCGGCAGCGCCGAATGCCGAACGTGGTATTCGAGATCCACGTTGTCGCCCTCGTCCGCCCACCACAGGTTGCCGACGCTGCCGACGGGACCTTGCGGCTTCTTCCGGAACGTGGAGTCGACGGTCTTGTGCGACAGCATCGTGTCGAGCATCGTCTTCACGTAGTCGGGCCCGGCATCGTCGGGCGGAGTAAACAATTCGAGCGACCCGACATGCATCGGATGCTCCCTCGATTCGCCTAACAGGAATATCGAATCGGTAACCGGCATTATCCCCACCTGGACGTTCACCCCCGCTCGGTCACTATTCCATTACGACTTTCCTGTGGATGGTACGTCGGGCGTAGCGTCCGTGCGCACAACTCCGATATAGATCGTGCGGCGCAAGAACGGTGACCCCAACCACGGGCGTCACCGAACGACCGCGGACCGAAGGAGGCAGGCCATGAGCACTGCATCTGCGGAGTTCTGCCCCTCGCCGCTACCGCTGACCCGGCGCGACTTCGTGGGGACGAGCGTGCAGTCCGCTGCCCTCGCGCACACCCTCCGGCGCACCGTCCGGCCGTTCCTCGACGGCTGGGCCCGCTACCCCGACCTGCCGTGGCCCACCGGGGTGGTCGACTATCTCGGGTACTCCCTCGGCCCCGTCCGTGGGACCCAGCGGAGGCCGATCCGACTTCCCCACTGCCGCGCCGAATGGATCCGCCCCGCCGGCGAGAACGGCAACCGGGCCATCTTGTACCTGCACGGCGGCGCCTTCCTGTGTTGCGGAATCAATTCGCACCGGCAGATGGTGTCTCGTATCTCGACCGAATCCCAGGCGTCCACCTTGAACGTGGCTTACCGGATGATCCCGCAGAATCCCATCCGCGCGGCGGTGGACGACGGGGTCGACGGCTACCGCTGGCTTCTCGCGCACGGCTACACCGCCGATCGGATCGTCATTGCCGGCGACTCCGCGGGCGGTTTCCTGACATTCATGGTGACGCTCGAAGCATTACGGCAGGGACTTCCCCGCCCCGCCGCGGATGTCGCGCTGTCGCCACTGACCGACCTGGATCCGGTCAACAAGCTGGCGCACCCCAACGCCGACCTGTGCGCGGTGTTCCCCCGGCGCGCGGTCGGCGCACTGTCGACACTCATCGAACGCCTCGATACCCGCGGCGGGCACCAACCGTCCACCTCCCCCGTGGACGGCGACCTCGCTGCGATGCCGCCCGCGCTGATCCAGACCGGTTCACAGGAAATGGTGTACGTCGACGCGGAGTTGATGTCGCAACGACTCTCCCAGGCGGGAGTCCCGTGCGAACTGCAGATCTGGGAACGCCAGGTGCACGTCTTCCAGGCCGCTGCGGGGCTGCTCCCCGAGGGCAGAAAGGCGATTCGGGAGATCGGCCGCTTCATCCGTGAGTCCACACCCGTGAGCACTTCTGCACACCCCGCTGTCAACAAGTACTCACGGGTGAGTTAACCGTCACGACGCGAAGAGGATGGCGGACGCAGCGACAGCCACCCCGGCTCGTGCGGACAGCGGCGTGCGGCGGAAGAACTTGTCGAGTAGCGACATCATTACCCCCGGTCGGAGCGATATGGACACCGATCGATCGTGATCGTGGGGGCTGTACCGAACAAGAGTTCTCGTCAGCGTGCGCCGAACCCGGCAACTTTCGAGCGAACCTTCCGGATGCGCTCGGCGGGCGTACACGTGCGGCGTTCGAGCAGGCCACCCTCTATGGTGGACGCATTTGGACGCCGACGACAGGTAGCGAATGGACGACAGAACCGTAGCGATCGGGGCACTTGCGATTGCCGCTGTATCCGCGGTCTCGGGCCTCATGGTGGGCGCTGCGGGCGGGGTGTTCGACAGCAGTAATGCGTATGTGGCGCCACCCCCGCTGTCCTCGGAGGGATTGCAGGCCGCCGGTGCTTACAGCGCCGAGCCCGCGACCTACCAGGTTTTCGTGCCACCGACTCCGACGTGGCAGATGGCGGACCTCACCACACCGCGAGCGATCCCGGTCACCACCGAGCCCGCCCCCACCACCACGTTGCCGTCCGCAGCGGCGCCCCTGCCGCCGGCCCCCGTTGCGACGATCGTTCCTCGCCCCACCGTCCAGGTTGCCCCCGTCATCCAGCCTCCGGTCGCCCGGGCGCCCGTCACCCAGCCCCCGGTCACCCAGCCCCCGGTGACGCGCGCACCGGTGATCACCACCACCGAGGCGCCCGACGCACGGGCCGCAGCGGGAATACCCGCCCAACCGACCCCGACCACCACCACGACGACCCGTCCGGTGATCACCATTCCTCCGGTGACCACCCGTCCGCAGCGCTGAGCGTCGCCGGACCGTCGCGAAGATTCGTGATGGTGTGACGCGTCGAGCCGCCTGTAAGGTTGCTTCCCGCCGGATCGGGGGGATCCATTCGGGGACCGAGAGTGGCCGGCATGGGAGGGCTTCACATGAGTGACGAGTACGACCACCGGGCGAGTTGCGAGAACTTCCAGTCGGAGCAGTGGGACCACCGCGCGATCAGAGGCGCCGTCGAGGCGATGTCGCCGGCGACGTCCGAGGCGGTGGCGGCCGCCTGGGACGAGATCGGCCGCCGATTCCAGGACTCGATCACCGCTTTTCATGACGCCACCCGTAGTGCGCTCGCGAGCGGGTGGCGGGGACCCGCTGCCGGGGCTGCCGCCTCCGCGATCGACTCCTACGTCGTTGGCGCGCACCCGGCGAGTGAAGGCTTCCGCGACGTCGGGGCGGCGCTGCGGGAGGCGATTGCCGGGGCCGAGGCGGTCCGGGCAGCTGTCGGCGAACCGGTCGGGTACGCCACAGACTGGACGCGGGTGATGCCGTGGAATTGGAGCGGTGAAGCCGAATCCGTGGCTGCGGAGGACGCGGCGAAAGCGGCGATGGGCTCTGTCTACTCGTCGGCAAACCAGACTGCGGGCGGACAGCTCCCCACCCTGGATGCTCGAACGCCCGACGCAGGCGAGATTACTTCGACGCACGCCGCCGCCACTGGCCAGCCCGTCGGATTCGACTACGGCCCTAACGGAATACACGGGATCCCCAGCGATCCACAGGTGGCAGAAGATACTCGCCCGGAGGACTCTCCTAATGAGCACCGACGAGGTGAAAGCCCTCACGACGATTTCACCGACGTACCCCGACAGCACGATGTGCCCGCCGGAACGGGCTCGGGCTCGGGGTCCGTGGCGGGTGCGGCCCTGGCCGGCGCCGTCGGTGGCGGGGTCGCTCAGTACGCCAACCGGGTGGTCGCTGCCCACCAGGCGTCGGCAGCCGCGCCTGCCCAGAAGCCGGCCGCGAAGTCCCAGTCGACGGGCACCGGTGAGCAGGCGCCCGCAGAGGAGCACACGTATCTCAGGAACATCGATCCTGGGAGTCCGGTCATCGGCCCACTGCCCCACGTATCCCCGGCTGTGATCGGCCGCTGAGCGTGACGCAGTGGACGTTGAGCGCCGGGCAATTCCCGGCGCTGTGGGCGAAGACCGGACAGGATCGTCTCCCGTTTCCCTTCCGTGGTGGGAGCCGACAAGCCGACGCCGCGGAGTATGCAGCCGAGCAGAGCAGAGTCAGGGACGAATTGTCCGGTCCCGAACACGACCACCTCGCGGCCGCGCTCGGGGTGCTCGCCGAGCCGGAACTGCGGATCGAGATTTCGGGTTCTCTGGGCGAGTGCAGCAACACCCCGATCCGACTGCTCGGGGCCACGGCCCGGGGGCATGCGATCGCCGCCCAGCAGCATGCCGGCGCCGAAGTGGTGCTCCGCCGCTGCGAGCCCTACGACCTCGCCCGCCAGCTGATTGCCCAGCTTCCGGACGTCGACGCCGGGCACGCCCCCGGCACCGTGGTCACCCGCGCGGAGATGACCGGACCAGCAGAGCGGTCCCTGCGGGCCCGTGCGGTCACGAAGCTCCTCGAGCAGTCATCGACGAGCCAGGGCACCATCGTGGTGATCCGGGGTGGGCGGCGCTCCTCGCAACCGGTGGGCGGTCTCGCCTGGCGCGACATCGACGGCGACGGTCGCTACCTGGTGTGGGGTGATACGACGGTGGCGGTGGAGCCGGGCACGTCCTGGGACCTCCTCGCCGCAGTCGACCGGCTGACCGGACGTATCGACGCCGGGCACCCCGTCTGAGCGTTTCGTCCCCTCCCGCGCTGCGGTGTCGGCGTTCGCGACTACCGTGTAGGGCGAAAGTAGGTGACCCGTGGCCGAGCCGGACGGAGCAGACATGCAGGACTTCGATCTGGACGTCAGCGTAAATCGCGATTGGGCCGAGTTCCAGCGTCGCCTCGCCGACTACCTGGCAGCGATGCGCGACGAGGACCTTCTGGTACTCGAATCGGGCTTCGAGGAGCTCGACGAATCTCGTGGACTGATGCCCTGCATCCAATTCGTCGTCTGGGACGGCGACACGGTGCGCTGCGAGGTGCCGTCCAACCACTATCTGCACCCCGACCGCATGTTGTCGGACGCCGAACAGCACTACCTCACCGAGTTGGGCTGGAATCGACCGACCCGCGGTCCGGACGACGAGGCGGACGACGGGTCGCCCGCGTTCTTCGTCGACAAGAAGCAGTCGTGGTCCGATCAGCTTGCCGCGATGACCGTCGCCGCGTTCCGGGACGTGTGGGGAGTGACGCATCCGGCGTTCCTGAGCACCGAAACGTCCAGCACCGACCCGGCCGCAGCATTCGATCCCGTCGCGGTGCGTCCGCCCCTGGTCACCCAGCTCGATCCCGCCGCAGCAGTCGTTCCACGCGACGCGGAGCATCTCCACGAGCTGATCACGCTGTCCCTGGTCCCGATGCTCGGCCTGCTACCCGAGCGGGACCCCGACGGTGACGTTCCGATTCGGGTCGGCAACACCATCCTCTTCATCGGCCCGCTCGCCGACTCGGTGGATGTTCAGCTCTTCGCGCCGCTCATCCACGACATCAGCGACCGCACCCGGGCAGCCGAGGTCACCGCGGACCTCAACCGGACGTGGTCGCGGATCAAGTTTGTGCTGGTGGACGATCGGTTGTCGGCGTTCCTCGAGGTGTCGGGCAATCCGTTCGTCCCGCAGCACCTCACCGACAGCTGCAAGGTGTTCTCCGACTTCCTGAGGACCGTCGACGGTGACTTCGCGGCGCGGTTCGGCGGACAGCTGTTCTTCCGCCGGGACGACGACCCCGATGAGGAGCCGGCCATCATCGTCGAAAGCCGCATGACGGCCGCCGAACTGCCCAACGAACTGCTCACGTTGTTCCACCTCGACCCCGAGGGCGACGGCGGTACCGATGCCGCGGTCGTCGCCGACGTCTGTGGTCACGACCGCGACCTCATCGTGTCGCTGCTCAACACCGGTACCGAGTGGGTCGCGCAGCTCCGCCGGGACGCCGACGAATTCCGTCAGCACGCCGAGACGGCGATGGCCGAGACGTCCGATTCGCATGCCGACGGCTGGGAGCGGGTAGTCGGAGATCTGCGTGACGCTCTGCGCACGATCGTCCTTCCGCCCCCTCATCCAGCTTCCGAAACGAAGCCGCGGCCGGAGCAGATGGGTCTGTTCAACAACCCGGAAGAGCAGACTCTGTTCGACGACCCGTCGTCCTGACGGCCCTCTTCTGTGATTGGTCCGGTCTACGCGAAATGTGGCGTAGTGTCGGCACTATCGGCACCGTCCAGGTTCCGCTGTTCAGGGATGAGTCCATGGCCGACAAATCGCCCCGCAATTCCATGTCCAAGAAGTCCGGTAAGTCGTTGAAAGAAAAGCGCGCCGACAAGAAGTCGAAGTCGAACGGGCAGGTCGATCCCGAGATCGTCTCGCACGTCAAGAAGCGCTGAACCTTATTAGTGCGCCGTTGTGGTAGTTCCGACTACCGTGACGGCGCACTGTGCTGTCCCCAGCCCGCACTAGTCGCCATTAGGGCCCGAGTGCTCGCCCAACCGGCCGCCCGGCCCGTCGCCTATATTAGGGTACCCAAAGTGCTCGAAAGGACCCTGCCTCATGCCTTCCACCCTCAGTCGACGTGCCGTGTTGTCCCTGACGTTCGCGACCGTCGCAGGTCTTGCCGTGTCAGCATGCGGCTCGGACAGCGATTCGTCGCCCGCCGCAGCCGGTGAAAACGCCTCTGGCGCAGAGCCGGGGGCCTTTCCGGTCACCATCGACCACGTGCACGGATCCACGACCCTCACCCAGGCACCGACGCGGGTCGCTGCTGTCGGCATCGGTGACGCCGACGTTCTGCTGTCCCTCGGCGTGATTCCCGTCCTCGTCCCGGTCTGGAAGGGTTCTGTCGACGACGGTATCGGCCAGTGGGCCGACGCGAGCCTGGGCGGGGCCGACCCGATAGCGCTGGCCAACGCCACCAGCTCATTCGACGTCGAAACGATTGCCGCATCGGCTCCCGACCTCATCGTGGCGGTGAACAACGCGATCAACGAGAGCACGTATCAGCAGCTCAGCGCTATCGCCCCGACCGTGCTCCACGCGGCCGATCAGACCGACTGGGTGCTGCCGTGGCAGGAGGTGACCCAGCGGATCGGTGCCGCGGTCGGGCTGCCCGAACGCGCCGCCGAGCAGGTCCGTGAGGTGGAGGAAGCCGTCGTTCGCGCGCGCGCCGCCAACCCTCACTTCGCCGGCAAGTCGGCCGTCCTGGTGACGGTCCGTGGTGACGGGTCGCTGCGTGCCTTCAGCCCCTCCGCTGCTCGCAGCCAGTTGCTCACCCAGCTCGGCTTCGTGCTGCCCGCCGCATTGAGCACCCGCTTCGACAACGCGCTCTATTTCGACGTCTCCCCCGAAAACCTCGACCTCTTGGACGGCGACGTGCTGCTCGTCGACAACTACGACGCGGCTCGCGAGCGGCTCACGTCCCTGCCGGCGTTCACCAATCTCGAGGTCGTGCGATCCGGTGGGCTCGTCGGACTCGATCCCGTCGTGAGCGATGCCGTGTCGATGCCGAACCCGTTGACCATCCCGTTCGTTCTCGACCAGTTCGTCGACAAGATCAACCGGACACCCGTCGGGGCATAATCGCGCGCACGGCTCCGGCGCGGGCCGTCCACACGGCGAGGGCGGCGGTGGCGGCGAACACGGCAGCGGACACCGCCACCCAGGAGGTGGCCGCTGGGACACGACCGAGATCGACGAGGTCGAAGATCGCCCCCACCGCCAGCGACCCGAGCAGGCAGAGCACCCCGCCGATCGTGTTGAGCATCCCGAAGTGTGCACCCAGATTGGTCTCGCCGGCGAGGGCGCCGATCGTGTCGCGCATCGGAGGAATCATCAGCATCTGTCCCAGGTGCAGTACGACCACCCACACTGCCAACAGGACGATCTGGATCAGCGGCGCAGCCGCCTGTCCGGCGCCGGCGACCGGAGCGAGGAATGACACGGCGATCAGGGTCAGCCCGCCGAGGATTGCCGCCCGGTGCCCGATGCGGTGGGCACAGGCCACCGTCGGAGTCTGACCGACGATCACGAACACGGCGGCTCCGACGTAGAACCAGCCGAGGGCGGCCTGCGAGCCGAGCCCCCGCTCGAGTTGATCCGGCAGCATCAAATACAGCTGGCTGTAGGCCAGCAACTGGAAGCTGCACAGCCCGGCGAACACCAGAAAGCTCTTGTTGGTCAGCACACTTCGCCACACGAACCGCAGCGTGGTTGCCTCCCGCACTGCCACGGCGGCGTCGTCGTCGGCGGGCAGCCAGCGGTAGAAACCCACCCACATCGCCGCGAACAGCATCGCCGCCGTGACCGCGGTCCACGAGAACGGGAATGCCAATAGCACGGCCCCCAGGGCGGGCCCGATCACCGTCCCCGTGCGGCTGCACATCTGTTCCATCGCGAAGAGATCCGTGCGCCGCATGACGCCCTGCTCTTGCAGCTTTCTGCCGTACACGGCATTGGCCGACTCGACGGCCGGGGCGAACAGGGCGGCGGCGACACCGATCAGCAGCACGCCCACAACCACCGCGATCATCGTGTCCGAGAACCCGAGCACCAGGAAGCCGACCACCCGAATCGCGATCCCCACGAGCACGGCCGGGCGGACGCCGAACCGATCGGCCACGCTGCCGCCCAGAAAGAACATGCCCTGCTGGCTGAACATCCGCAGACCGAGGACGAGCCCGACGGCCCAGCCCGCGAAGCCGAGATCGTCGGACAGATGGACGGCGAGAAACGGGACCACCAGGTAGAAGCCGACGTTGAACAGGACCATCGACGACAACAGCAGTTTCACCGGCGGCGGCAACGCCCGTGCCCGAGGAAACACACCCTGGAAGCGGGTAGGCGAAGAAGGAGAAGGCGGCGGCACAACTCACCACCCTATGGCGCACGGGTATTTCTCGGTGCGCCACGTCCCGGCCTATCGCGTCGAGGGCACCAGCCGCCACAGCGACGTCACTTCCCGAGCGCGCGCGGCGTGCAGTGGGTCGGTGCGGTCGGCAACCTTTCCGTGCCGCGGTGTCACGTCGCGGCGTCCGGCGACGGTAAGTCCGGCTTCGTCGAAGAGGGCCAGAAGTTGGTCCCGGCTGCGCAGTCCCAGATGCTCGGCGATGTCGGAGAGCACGAGCCAGCCCTCTCCCCCGGGTTCGAGGTGCTCGGTCAGACCCCCGAGGAAGCCGCGGAGCATCGCGCTGTCGGGGTCGTAGATTGCGTACTCGATGGGCGAGGTGGGTTTGGCGGGGATCCACGGCGGATTGCACACCACCAGGGGTGCCCGACCTTCAGGGAACAAGTCCGTCTCCACCAGCTGCACGCGGTCCGAGTATCCGAGTCGCTCCAGATTGGCCCGGGCGGAGGCGAGGGCCTTCGAATCAACCTCTGTGGCAAGTATTTTCTTCACGCCGCGGTGGGCGAGAACGGCCGCGAGCACACCCGTTCCGGTGCCGATGTCGAATGCCTTCTCGAGCGACGGCAGCGGGGTGTCCGCTACCAGGTCGACATATTCGCCGCGGATCGGGGAAAACACGCCGTATCCGGGATGAATTCTGGCACCCAGGGCCGGAATGTCGACGCCCTTCTTCTGCCATTCGTGGGCACCGATCGCGCCGAGCAGGTCGCGCAGAGTGGTGACCGTGGGCTGATCGCTCGGCCCGTAGGCCTCCAGCACGGCCTGCCGCACGTCGGGAGCCCGTCGCAACGGAACGGACTGATCGGCGTCGAACGGGACCAGCAGCATGCCGAGAATTCCCGCCCGCCTCGACTGCGTCTGCCGGTGCAAGTGAAATGCGGTCGCGGGGTCGTCCGAGGCCTTGCGCGGTTTGCGGTCGGTACGCTTCGCGACTGCGACGGACAGTTGCCGGGCGTTGTGAAAGTCGCCGCGCCACAACAGCGCGGTCCCCTCGCAAGCGAGACGGTAGGCCTCGTCGGCTGTCATGGTGTCGTCTGCCACCCGGATCTTCTTCGGCGGCCTCGCACCGCTGGTAGACCGCCACACCGCCGAATGCTCGGTGCCGTCCTCGGTCCAGCGGACGAACTCGTTTTCCATGAGGGAGAGCGTAGGCGCTTCGCGCCCGTGAGTGGTTAACGAGTGCAGAGACTCGTTAACCACTCACGGGCGGCGGAGCCGCCTACCTGGCTGCAGCGATGCGTGCCTCCGCGACGGCGTCGGCTGCGGCGCCGGCGAGGATGCCGTTCCGTCGGGCCGTGTCGAGGATCTCTACGACGGTGTCGAAGATCTTCTCGACCTGCGCGCGGACGTCGGTTGCCGGGGTGCCGATGCGTTCGCCGGCCACCTGGATGATGCCGCCGCCGTTGGCGACGTAGTCGGGCACCCAGGTGATGCCGCGTTCGTCGAGGTCGTGCTCGACCGCGGGGTGGGCGAGCTGGTTGTTGGCGGCACCGCAGATCACCTCGGCGGTGATCGCGGCGACGGAGGTGTCGGTCAGGGTGGCGCCCATCGCGCACGGCGCGTACACGTCGAGGTTCTGATCGATGACGCTCGACGCCACCTTCACCTCGGAGAAGTCGCGGACCACCCGGTCGAGGGCGGCGGCGTTGACGTCGGTGGCGACCACCGAGGCGCCGTCGGCGAGCAGCAACTTGATCAGCTGGTAGCCGACCTTGCCGGTGCCCTCGACGCCGACGGTGCGCCCGGCAAGGCTGGGGGTCCCCCACGTGGCCTGGGCGCCGGCCTTCATGGCCTGGAAGACACCGAGCGCGGTCATCGGCGCGCTGTCGCCGGACCCGCCGGCGGATGTGTTGCGTCCGACGACGTAGTCGGTGGCGCGGCCCATGACGTCGAGGTCGTCGGAGTTGGTACCCACGTCACCGGCGGTGATGTACCGGCCGCCGAGCGTCTGCACGAAGCGGGCGTACGCCTCGAGCAGCGCCTCCGACTTGCCGGTGGCCGGGTCGCCGATGATGACGGCCTTGCCGCCGCCGAGGTCCACTCCGGCGATCGCCGACTTGTAGGTCATGCCCCGCGACAGCCGCAGCACGTCCTCGAGCGCGGCGGCCTCGTCGGCGTACGGGTAGAAGCGGGTGCCCCCGAGGGCAGGTCCGAGTGTGGTGTCGTGAATCGCGACAATCGCCTTCAGGCCGGTGGCGGGATCCTGGAAGAACGTGACCTGCTCGTGCGCCGAGTCGGCGGGAAAGTCGGTGCGTCCGAAGACACCAGCCTTCTCGGGCAGCGCAGTATCTGTACGTTCGACGGTGAGAGTCATCTTTTCTCAGGACCTTTCCGGAGTGGTGATCGTGATGGTCGAGGTGTCGACGCCGAGTTCGGCGAGACGCTGGAGGTAGACGGCGACATTGCGGAGTTTCACGTCTTCGTAGCCCCGCACGAGGTCGGGTGCTGCGGCGATCTGAGCGGCGGTGTCGTAGTTCTCGGCGGTGAGATCGGCGATCAGTTCGCTGACCGTCGACTCGAAATGCGCGAGCAGTTGACGCTCGAGCCGGCGAACCTTGGCGTAGCCGAACGGGTCGAAGGCGGTGCCGCGCAGGAACTTCGCCTTGGCGAGGGCTTTGAGGGCGACGTGGGAGCGTGGCCCGAGTCCGATCTTGTTCTTGCGGCCCATCGCCTTGAGGACGGGCGGATGCAGCTTGTAGGTCAGCTTGCCGGCGCCGGGCACCTCGCCCGCTGCGGCGTCGAGGAAGGCCTGGTCGGTGAGCATCCGGGCCACTTCGTACTCGTCCTTGTAGGCGGTGAGCTTGTGCAACCCGGCGGCGACGGACTCGCTGAACTCGGTGCGGTCGCCCAGCTCGCGCTCGGCGTCCCACGCCTGTTGCACCAGGGCGATGTAGCGGGCGGCGACCCGGTCACCCTGGAAGGCAACAAGATTGGCTGCGCGACGTTCGGTGAGCTCGAGCGTCGTACCGCCCAGGGTGGACCCGGCGAACAGGTGCGTCGGAACGACGGTGTCGCTGCGCTGCGGCACGGCGGCCGAGCTGGTGGCGGCGAGGAAGGCTTCCCGGTCGGCGACGGCGACGCGTCCCCAGTGGAAGGCAGCCTTGTTGGACTCCACGGCCACCCCGTTGATTTCGAGGGCTTCCTCGATGAAGCGGGCCGGAACGGGAAGTCCGCCGGCCTGGTAGGCCGCGCCGACCAGCAGGAAGTTGGCGGCGGCGGTGCTGCCGAACAATGCGGTGGCGGCGGCGAGCCCGTCGATCGCGGTGAGCTCGCGGGCCGAGACGTCGAGACGCTCGAGCAGCTTGTCCTCGTCCGGGTAGCGGACAGCGGGGTCGTAGACCATGTCGCCGGTCGGGGTCTGGCTGGTCGATGCGACGGTGATGGTGCGCTCGGAGCTGCCGTACCCGGCGTACTTGGCGTCGGCCGCGGTCAGCAGGTCGAACGCGAGGACGCAGTCGGCGGTCGCGGGGCTGATCCGGTTGGACGGCGCCGAACTCCCCGAACGCGTTTTCTGATCACTGAGCCGCAGGTGCGACGTGACGGGTCCGGCCTTCTGGCTGAGACCGGTCTGGTCCAGTCCCTCGACGTGCAGCCCGGCACGCAACGCGGCCATGCCCAGCACCTGGTTGACGGTGACGATGCCCGTACCACCGACACCGGCCATGAACAGATTGTGCGTTCCGGTCCACACGGCGGGATCGGGGTCGCCGACCTCCGGCGGAACCGGGATCTCGTGCAACGTCTTCGGCGCGTCTTCCTCGGGCAGCTCGACCGTCACGAACGACGGGCAGTCGCCCTCGAGGCAGGAGTAGTCGGTGTTGCAGCTGGTCTGGTCGATCTTTGTCTTGCGACCGAATTCGGTGTCGACGGGCTGCACGGACAGGCAGTTGGACTTCACGCCGCAGTCACCGCAGCCCTCGCAGACCGCCTCGTTGATGACGACGCGGGTACGGCGGGTGGGCAGCTTGCCGCGCTTGCGCTTGCGGCGGGCCTCGGCGGCGCACTGCTGATCGAAGATCAGCACGGTGACGCCCTCGATGTCCCGCAGGACGCGCTGCGCCTCGTCGAGACGGGTGCGGTCCCACAGCAGTGTGTTGGCCGCGAAGCGGGCTCCCTTGTGCCGTTTGGGGTCCTCGGCGCACACGATGATCTGCTTGACGCCCTCGGACGCCAGCTTGTGGGTCAGCTGCGGGACGGTCAGCGCGGCCTCGGCGTCCTGCGCGCCGGTCATCGCGACGGCGGAGTTGTAGAGCACCTTGTAGGTGATGTTGACGCCGGCGGCGACGCACGCCTGCACGGCGAGCTGACCGGAGTGGAAATAGGTGCCGTCGCCGACGTTCTGGAACATGTGCGGGACATCGGTGAACGGGGCCTGCCCGATCCACTGCGCGCCCTCGCCGCCCATCTGCGTGAGCATCGTGACGGAGCTGTCGGTGCGACCCGACATGGTGACCAGGGTGTGACAGCCGATGCCGCCGCCCGCGATAGAACCCTCGGGCACCGCGGTGGACCGGTTGTGCGGGCAGCCGGAGCAGAAGTACGGGGTGCGCGACGTCGGGAGGACGGTCAGCTCGAGACGCGGCGGCGGGGCCGGCGTCAGCGCGACCCGATCCTTCAGGACGCGGCGCAGCGGCCCGGTGAGGCGGGCGGCGGTGAGTTCACCGTCGACGGGGATCAGGTTCTTGCCCTGCGCGTTCTTCTTGCCCAGCACGGCAGGAGCGCTCGCGGCGCCGTAGAGGATGTCCTTGAGCTGCGACTCGACGAACGGCATCTTCTCCTCGACCACGAGGACCTGCTCGACGCCGTCGGCGAGTTCGCGAACCTTGTCGGCGCCGAGCGGGTAGGGCATGCCGACGCGGAGGATGCGGATGCCGGCGTCCTCGAGCTGGGAGTCGCCGAGCCCGAGGTCGAGCAGGGCCTGGCGCAGCGAGTCGTAGGCGGTGCCGACGGCGGCGATGCCCAGCCACGCGCTGCGCGGGTTCACCTCGATCCGGTCGATGTCGTTGGCGGCGTTGAACGCCTCGACCATCGCCCAGCGCGGCCCGTAGAGGTCGGCCTCGGCGTAGACACTGTCGGGCGGGGACGCCAGCACACGCTGCCGATACGACCACGGCCTGCCGTTCCACTCGATCTCGGGGAGCACGATGTCGAGGTCGGCGAAGTTGCGGTCGAGGGTCCAGAGTCCGTCGGCCACGTCGGCGACGATCTTCATGCCCGACCAGCAGCCGGAGATCCGCGACAGCGCCACCCCGTAGAGGCCGAAGGCGATGACCTCCTCGGCGTTGCGCGGGAAGAACACCGGCATTCCCATCGCGGCCATCGACCGCTCGCTGGCGCAGGGGATGGTGGAGGACTTGGCGTTGGGGTCGTCGCCGACCAGGACGAGGACACCGCCGCGGGCGTTGGCGCCGTACATGGCGGCGTGCCGGATGGAGTCGCTGGCGCGGTCGAGACCGGGACCCTTGCCGTACCAGACGCCGACGACACCGTCGTGGGTTCGCTCGCCGGCGGGAAGGTCCACCTGGCTGCCCCAGACCGACGTCGCGGCCAGTTCCTCGTTCATCCCGGGCACGAACTTGACGTCGTGATCGGTGCTCAACGTGGGGATCGCGGCGATGGTGCGGTCGAGGCCGGCGAGGGGGCTGCCCTGGTAGCCGGAGACGAACGTTGCGACGTTCAGTCCCGCGCGGCGGTCGCGTTCGTGCTGCTCCACCATCTGGCGGGCGATGGCCTGGACACCGGTCATCAACACCGGGCCCGAGTCGGCCCGGTATCGGTCGGCGAGATCAAAGGATGCTGCACTGGTACGAGCGTCGTCTAGCTGAGTCATCTGCGATTCCCGATCCGTCGCGTTGAGCATTTCGTGAGCTTGATCCTGTATCTGGTCTAAGATTTGGTCAACGCAAATCGGTTCAACTGATCAGTTCACGCAACAGGTGACGGTCGTCACTTCCCGGAGGTGCCCAAAGTGCTCAGCATCGACAAGCTCGACGTGCAGTTGCTCGGACTGCTCGGCAAGGACTCACGCATGAGCGTGGCCGAACTCGCCAACTCGCTGGGCGTCGCCCGCAACACCGTTCAGTCCCGAATGAAGCGGATGGAGACCAGCGGACTGCTCACCGGCTTCCGCCCCAACCTCGACCTGGCTCAGGTGGGCATTCCGATTCAGGCCTTCGTCGGACTCGAACTCGAGCAGGGCAAACTCACCGCGGTCGGCAACCGGCTCGTCGACCTGCCGGAAGTCATCGAGATTCATGCGACCACCGGCCGCGAGGACCTGCTGGTGCGCGTGGCCACGTCGACGCACGCCGAACTGCAGAAGCTGCTCGAGAAGATCGCCAATCTCCCCGGGATCACCCACTCCACCACCACGATTGCCCTGACCAGCCCGCTGCCGTATCGGATCCAGCCGTTGCTCGAGCACCTCACCGGTGAGTCCGGTTGGGGTCGATCCACGGCCCTGCCGCGTTCGCAACGCTAGGACCGGTGCAGTAGTTTCAGACCATGAGTGAGAGTCAGGGACGGATCGCGTTCATCCAGGCCACGTGGCACCGCAACATCGTCGATCGCGCCCGCGACGGCTTCACCGACGAGGTGGCCACGCTCGGGTACTCGAAGGACCAGCTGGACTTCTTCGAGGTGCCGGGCGCCTTCGAGATTCCGCTCCACGCTCGCCGCCTCGCGCTCATCGGACGATACGACGCCGTCGTGGCGGCTGCGCTCGTGGTCGACGGCGGAATCTACCGGCACGAATTCGTCGCCACCGCCGTGATCGACGGCCTCATGCGGGTGCAGCTCGACACCGATGTGCCGGTGTTCTCGGTGGTGCTCACCCCGCACCACTTCCACGAGCACGAGGAGCACCTCACCTTCTTCGGGGAGCACTTCGTCAAGAAGGGCGCCGAGGCCGCGCGCGCCTGCGTCGCCACCGTCAGGTCTCTGAAGGCACTGCCCACCGAATAGCCCTGCTACCTGCCCGGCACCTGTCGGTGCTGAAGGTAGAGCAACCAAAACACCGGGGCGCCGACCACACTCGCGATCGTGGCGAAGACGCGCAGTCCGACGTCTCCCTCGCCGAAGGGGGCGATCAGCAGGACCAGCGTGCACACGATCGCGCTGATCAGGCGCCAGTGAGCACCGAGGAATGCCGCGACCCGCGCCCAGACAGTGCGGGCGACGGAGAGCACGGGCGACGCCTTGCCAGGTGCCGGCGCCTGCGATGGTGCCGACGCCACCGCAACCGCCGAGTGACGCGCGGCGGTAATCAACTTCGGAGCGTGGCTGCCCACCGGCGGTGTCTCGCCGTCGGCCTCGCAGCGAAACAGGGCGATACCTAGTGCCTCGGCGTACTCGACGGCGTCGTCGGTGTATCCGGCGGCCGCAAAGTACAGAAGGTCGCGGCCGGAGCTCGTGCCGCGGGCGCCGTACAGATTCTGCAGATCCGCCCGGTCTGCGCGTCCGCCGCGCCATTTCACCTGCGCATAGGCCCGCGCCGAATACACGTCGATACCGCCGTCCACACCACCGAGCAGCGCGGTGGCGTCGTGGTATCCGAGTCGCTGCATCTGCTCGGCTGCGTTGACCTCTGCTTCTGCCGCCGTGCGTATGCGTGCCATGCCATTCCTCCCCCACAACTCGAAAACAGTCCTTCCTGTCGACGGTACCCGGACGTTCGCCCAAATCAGCTATCTGCGGGCGAACGTCACAGCCAGACCTACGAGTTGGTGGGCGGTGCAGCGGTTTCCACCGAAGTCGCGGATCGTGGAGGTAGACAGCGTGAGAACCAGGAGTGGTGAGAATGAGCTGGTGGCATGACCGGCGGTGTTCCGTCACCCAGGACGCAGCGTCCAGTAATTAGCTGGTAACTACTGAGCAATACGGCAGGTGGAGGATGGGGGTCGAGACGGTTCCTCCCGGGCCGCTCGGGCACTCGCAGAAGGAGTTGTTTCCCATGACGGATGCACGACCACACGTCGAGCAGTCGCGCCCGGTCCGCCTCGAGGACCGACGCAGCGAACCGGCCGGCGCGGTCTCGACCACCGACCTTGCTGCCGTCGTCGACGCGCTCACGGGCGAGGGCCCCGACGATAATGTCGATTTCTGAGCGCTGCTCTGCGCGTTCGGGTGTCAGGAACCCTTGCCGTAGTCGACACTCAGCCAGTGTTCGGGCCGCATGCGAATGAGGACGGCACTGGCTGCGTCGAAGGACTGCTCCACGAAGGCGTCGACCTCGTCGGCGGGGAGGTACCGGGTGGCGAGGCCACGGATGTCATCGGCAGTCGGTGACTCGTCGAATCTCGCGGGACCTTCCACGCTGACATACCGATACGGCGGCGCCTCGTCCTGGGCGACGAGACTGTATCGACCCGCCGCCCGGATCAGGCGTTCTTTCAGCGATCCCCGCCCGGTCCACACATAGACCTCACCGCCGGGTTCGTAGCCATACCAGATGGGAACGGCGAGAGGCGCACGACCTTCCCTATCGACCGCGATCACGCCCACATGGAGTGCCGCGAGGAACTTTTCACGATCGGCTTTGCTCATGGTCATCTCGGACACGTCGTGCTCCGATCTACTCGATTCGCTCGGATTCGCCGGTGCAGGCAACAACACCAACTCGCGACGATACGACGGTATTCCTCGCTGTGAGCGGTAAACGAGTCCCTGGACTCCTCAACCACTCACGGGCGGAGCCTCGGCGGCGGCGCGCCGTGCGGCAGGGCGGGGCCGATCGCCGTGAGCGATCCGGCGATTCGCCCCTTTCCCCATCCGAGCTTTTCCCGGTAGCGGCCGATGTGCTCGTCGGCGATGTGCTGACCGTCCGGCAGCGGCGTGGACCGAGGATCGACGTAGAGGGCGTCGACGGGGCAGTACGCCTCGCACATGAAGCACGTCTGGCAGTCGGATTGGCGGGCGATCACCGGAACCCCCGACTCGGTGCGGTCGAAGACGTTGGTGGGGCATGCGTCGACGCACTTGTCGCAGCCGATGCACGCCTCGGCCAGCACCACCTCGATCACGAAGCCACCTGCAATTCTGCACCTTTGAGCGCTCCGGCCGCGGTCCACACTTCGTCCAGGCCGCCGGTGAGGATGTGATGGTGCTGGGACAGGTCGAGGTCGGGGAAATCGGCTCGCTTGCTCATGCCCCGCGTTTCGGTGCGTGCCAGCGCCGAGTGGTACATCCAGCGGCCGACTGCAGTGATCGCCGCCGCCTGCCTGGCCCGGACCCGTTGGTCACCGGAGTCGGCGCCGAGGCCCGAAGACACCACCGTCCACAACGACTCCAGTTCGTCGAGGGCACCCTGAACGCGTCCTCCGTCACGCAGCAAATTCTTCTCGTACGGGAGCAGTTCCGCTTGCGCGGCCGCCACGACGGCCGGGGCGTCCACTTCGGATCGCGACGTCGGCCGCAGCCCGGCTCGGCCCACCGCGCGGAGCTCGGACGCGCGAATCCGGCCCACCGAACGAGCGAAGCCGGCGGCACCCGTCCCGGCCCAACTGCCCGACGACATCGCCCATGCCGAGTTGTGGCTGCCGCCACCGGTGAATCCTCCGCAGATGCGCTCACGGGTGGCGGCGTCGCCGGCCGCGAACAATCCGGGAACCGTCGTGGCGCAGCTGTTGTCGACCACGTCGATGCCGCCGGTTCCTCGCACGGTGCCTTCGGCGAGCATGCTCACCTCGAAGCGGTCGGTGAACGGGTTGATGCCGCGACGATCGAACTGCAAGAAGAAGTTGGGCTGACCCAGTCGCATCTGTCGCTGCACCACGTCGTCGGCGCGGTCGAGCTGCGCGTAGACCGGCTCGGACAGCAACGTGCGCGCTATCACCGAGCGACCCTTGGTCGAGCCGGCACCCTCGAGGACGCTTCCGTCGGCGCGGAAGAAGGTGGCGTAGCCGTAGTAGGCGGTCTTGGTGATGGTCGAGTTGGCGGGCACGATGGCGTAAGCATTGGAGAATTCCATCCCGGAGAACGTGGCCCCCACCTCCGCCGCCATCAGCGCACCGTCCCCGGTGTCGACGTTGGTGCCGAGCGCGCGGGACAGGAATGCGCAACCCCCGCTGGCGATCACGACCGCGCCGGCAGCGACGCGATAGTCGCGGTGATCCTGACGCTGGTATCCCGCCGCGCCGCGTACCACGCCGTCGGCGTCGACAAGGAGCTCGAGCGCCGGTGAGTGGTCGAGGATCCGGACGCCTGCCCTCTTGATCCACGCCCGCATCCGGCGCATGTACTCGGGTCCCTGCAGTCCGGTGCGGATCTGCTGTCTCGTGTCGGGGTCAACGGGGAACGGATACCTTCCCTCCTCGCCGAGAAGGTTCATGTTGACGTACGTCTGGTGCAGGACACGGTCCATCCACTGGTGGTCGGCGAGGTGACCGCCGAGCGTCTCGCGGCTGGCCTTCGCCTTGGCGCGCTCGGCCGGGTCGGGCTGCACGTACCAGACCCCGGTTCCCGAGGGTGCCGTCGCACCGCTCGTCCCGCAGTACCCCTTGTCGACGAGGACGACGTCGGCGCCGGACTGGGCGGCGCGCAGAGCCGCCCACGCACCGGCGGGCCCACCGCCGATGACGAGAACGTCGGTACTCAGGTCGAGAAGTTCGGTCATGAAGGACACTCCTGTCGGCGCGGACATCTGCCCCTCCACGCTTCACCACGACCGCGGCCGCCGCCATCGTCAGAATCAGCGTGAACCGAACAGGCCGCCTAGGGCCCCGGGTCGAGGAGTTCAGCCAGGTGCATCGACGACCTCGACGGTTCGAGTTGGCGCACCTGCATGTGGCAGCTGAATCCGTCGGTCAGGACCGCGGCCTCGTCGGGGGTCGCGCGTAGGGCCGGGGCGAGGGCTTGTTCGGCCACCTGCATACTGACGTCGTAGTGCTCGTCCTCGAATCCGAAGTTCCCCGCCACGCCGCAACATCCGGTCGCTTCCCGCACCCGCGCCACGCCTACTGCTTGCAGGGCTTTGCGCTGGGTGGCCGCACCGAACACCGCGTACTCATGGCAATGGGTCTGCACGGTGACGTCCTCCGGAAGCACGGGGGTCGGTTGCCACCCCGCCGCGACGCGGTCGAGCACCGCACCGGCGAAGCTCTGCACTCTGGCCGCAACCCGTCGTGCGGCATCGGTGTGGACGAGTTCGGGCAGATCTTTGCGCAGTGCCGCAGCACAACTGGGTTCGAGGACGACGATGGGACGGTCTGTGCCGTCGTCGAGCAGCTTCGCCGCCTTGGTCAAGGTTCTCTTGGCACGATCGAGTTGGCCGGTCGAAATCCAGGTCAGGCCGCAGCATGCGTCGCTGCGACACTGGGAGCTGAGCCCCGCCTGCTCGAGCACCCGCGCGGCCGCGCCGACTACCTGCGGCCGGAAACCCCGCGTGAAGGTGTCGGCGAGCAGCACGACATCAGCGGTCGAATTTCCCGACGTGCTCCCGACCTCACGCCGAATCTGCTTGCGCGAAGCGAACTCCGGCAGTTCTCGGTGGGGGGTGATACCACCCAGGCGGGCAGCGATCTTCGCGAGCCGTCCGGTGGTGAGTGTGTTGACGACGGGAGCCGACCGTTCCGCGGCCCGAAGCCACACCGGCAACCAGCCGAGCGAGTAGTGCGACAGTGGACGGAGTCGGCCGCGGTAGTGGTGGTCGAGGAATTCGGCTTTGTAGGTGGCCATGTCGACACCCACCGGGCAGTCGGTGGAGCACGCCTTACAGGACAGGCACAGGTCCAGGGACTCCTTGACGTCCTCGGAGGCCCAGCCGTCGGCGATCGTCGGCGAGTTGCGCACCATCTCTTGGAGGGCACGCGCCCGGCCGCGGGTGGAGTCCTTCTCGTCGCCGGTCGCCCGGAAGCTGGGGCACATCACGCCGCCCGTCGACGCGCGGCAGCGGCCCACGCCGATACAGCCCTGCACCGCGTGGACGAAGGGGGCGACGGGCACCTCACTGGTGGGTGTGAGGTCGAAGCTGGTCTGCCAGGGTCGTGGGTCGACGCCGTCGAGTGCGAGACTTCCGAGCAGTGGTTCCGGATCGACGATGCTGCCCGGATTGAGCAGCGCGGCCGGATCCCAGAGCTGTTTGAACTGGGCGAACGCCGACATCACGGTCGGCGAGTACATGAGCGGTAGCAGCGACGAGCGTGCGCGTCCGTCGCCGTGCTCGCCCGACATCGAACCGCCGAACCGGACACACAGTTCCGCCGCCCGGTGGATGAACCGCGACATGACGTCCCGGCCTTCCTCGGTGCGCTGATCGAAGTTGATGCGAATATGCATGCATCCGGCACCGAAGTGGCCGTACATCACTCCGGTGAGGTGGAACTCGGCGAGAAGCGCCTTGATGTCCACCAGGTAGTCGGCGAGTTGCTCGGGAGCGACTGCGGAATCTTCCCATCCGGTCCACGACTCACCGCCCTCGACGAGCCGCGCAGACAGTCCGGCGCCGTCCTCACGCACTCGCCACAGCGACGCGCGTTCGGCGGGATCCGCGACCACTCGGGCTTCGACGAGCCGTCCCGCCGCCCGCAGCTTGGACACCAGTTCGGCGCCGCGCCGCTCGACCTCGGCGGAATCGTCCCCGTCGAGATCGACGTACAGCCACGCCGAGCCTTCGGGAAGTCCCACGACGGAGTCGGCGCCGCGGAGGTGTCGCATGGTGTCGACGATCGCCGAGTCGATGCCCTCGATCGCCGCCGGTGCGTACGCGAGGAGCATCGCATTGTCTCGCGCCGCGTCCACCAGGTCGCGGTAGCCGAGGCACAACAGCATCGCCGCCGGGGGCACCGGCACCAGCGCCACGGTGGCGGCCACGATCACCGCACACGTCCCCTCGCTCCCGACCAGGGCGCGAGCGACGTCGAATCCGTTCTCCGGCAACAGGTTCGCGAGATGAAATCCGGACACCTGCCGCGGGATCCGACCGAGCTCGAGCCGGAACTCGGCGAGGTGACTGTCGGCCAGGTCCCGCAGCCCGGTCCCGATCCGTTCTGCTTCGGCCACGGCGGACGCGTCGTCGGGGTCGGTGGCGCGGACACCGTTCCGGGTCGTGGTCAACCGATGTCCCCCGGCGGTGACGAGGTCGAGCGCGATCACGTGATCCGATGTGCGCCCGTACCGCACGGAGTGGTTGCCGCAGGCGTCGTTCCCGATCGCACCACCGACGGTGGCGCGGGACTTACTCGACGGGTCGGGGGCGAAGGTGAAAGCCCCGTCCGTCGCCAGCTGGACCTCCTTCTGCAGGTCCGTGAGAACGATCCCGGGTTCGACGACGGCGGTCCGCGCGACGGCATCCACAGAGTGGACGGCGGCCATGTGCCGGGAGAAGTCGAGGACCACTCCCCTGCCGATGGCGTTGCCGGCGAGCGAGGTACCGCCGCCGCGACTGGTGATGGGTATCGCACGGTCGGTGCATGCCCGGACGATCGACACCACATCGTCCACGGTGCGTGGAAACGCCACGGCCAGCGGCGGCACGCGGTAGTTCGAGGCATCGAAGGAGTACTCGGCCCGCCGTCGGGACCCGGTGTCGAGGTCGATGCCCCGCGCCGCCAGGTCAGCGCGGAGGCTGGTGGCAAGACGGGTCAGCTCAGCCACGCGCGTCCTGCCCCTCCGTCTCGAAGTCCCGTCCGGGAAGCGTAGTCGGCAAGGCCATGGCTACATGGTCGAGTCACGCCCTGGGATTGTCAACAATCACACGATACTGGGCAAGCGTCTGTAGCGTGGGTCGAGGCCGCGCACAACGCGACGGTTCACAAGAGGTGAGCGTTCTGAACATCAGCTCAGCACACGATGCCCGTGCCGTGCGCGTAGGCGGCGCAGCGTGGGTACTGATGTCGCTGTACTTCGTCGCGGAGGTGGTCACCGCAGCAGCGTGGCCGAGACGGTACGAGGCGACTACCGACTCGATCAGCAAGCTCGGTGCCACGGGATGCGACGGATCCGCATCCCAACTGGCGGTCGCCCGAATTTGCTCGCCCCTTCACGCGCTGATGAACGGTGCTTTCGTCATGACCGGTGTGCTGATCGTCGTCGGTGCCGTCGGATTGCGCGGATTCCTCCCCGCTGGGCGGCTGCGGGTGACCGCCCTGGCCCTACTCGTGCTGGCGGCACTGACCGGACTGGTGCCCATCAACGTGGACGCCGGCCTGCACCAGATCGTCGCCACCCCCACATTCGTGGCCCGCAACGCAGCCCTCGCCTTCCTCGCTGTGGCGCTGTTCGAGCGGTGGCGCGGATTCGCCGTCTGGACGGGGTCGTGCTGCCTCGCGGGAATGCTCGGCACCATCGCCATCGCCGTCCCCGGCACGTCGTTCGGCGCCACCGAACGGCTTGCGTTGTACCCCTTCACCCTCTGGGTGGTCAGCGCCGGAGTCGCAGCGCTAATGGTGAGCCCGGGGCGTCGACACCCGTGCCCTCGACCCTAGGCGTGTCGAGCCTTGACCGCCCGTTTTCGACCGAGAAGGGTTGTATCTACCGTGCTCTCCCGTCCCGTGTGACCGGCAGGTACGGCTTCAGTCATCGAGAGGACAAACCAATGTCTGTTGTAGTACGACACCACGCTTCAGGGATGACGGCCGATCAGTACTCCGCGGTTGCCACGCCCACCACCGATGCGCTCCGGAATGCCAGCGGTTTCATCGCCCACTACGCATTCGCTGAGGGTGACGGCATGACGGTGTCCGAGATCTGGGAGTCCCAGGCCGACCACGACAAGTTCTTCGACGAGGTGATCCGCCCGAAGTTGCCGCAGGAGATCCCGCCGCCCGCCGTGTTCGACGTAATCAACACGATCACCCGCTGACGCTCCTTGTCCGTGCGAATTTTTGGTAGCTCCGGTTACCACAAAGGCGCACGGCCGCGGGGCCTTCCATGGAGGCGCCGATGTCTACCGCTCTCACTCATGCCGCCGCGGTCCAGCAGTCCGCAGCGAACGGCCGAATTTCGATCGAACAGAGCCACAGGCGCATTCGGGTGTTTTTCGCCGGACAGCCGATCGCCGACACGACGCGCGCGGTGTACCTGTTCGAGAAGGGGCTGCCGCCCGTCTACTACATTCCCCGAGACGATGTGCGGACCGAGTTCCTCGAGCCCGTGGCCACGACGACTCAATGCCCGTGGAAGGGAACGGCCCGGTATTGGGACCTGGTGGTGAGCGACCGCCGCGCCGAGCAGGCGCTGTGGGGATACGACGCGCCCCTCGACGACTCGCTGGATCTGAGCACGTACGTCTCGTTCTACTGGAACAAGATGGACGCCTGGTACGAGGAGGACCAGCAGGTGTTCGTGCACGCCCGCGACCCGTATGTGCGGGTCGACGTCCTACCCTCGTCCCGGCATGTCGAGGTTTACATCGGCGACACTCTGGTCGCCGACAGTGTCCGGCCGCAACTTCTGTTCGAGACTTCACTACCCGTCCGCTACTACGTTCCCCGGATCGACGTGCGCGGCGAGTTTTTCACCGACTCCCCCACCCGCACGTCCTGCCCGTACAAGGGCACCGCGTCGTACCTGTCGTTCGCGGGGTCGGGCACCGACGAGCCTGTCGACGACGCTGCCTGGTACTACCCGTTCACGACGGCCGAGGCGTCGGGCATCGACGACCATGTGTCGTTTCTCCCGGGCGATGCCACCCGAATCGTCGTCGACGGGGTCCCGCTCGACGAGTGAGTGTTGCAGACTGAAGACACCGGGAGTCTCCCGAGGAAGTGAGAACAGCATGTCTCTGTTCGTCGTGGAATACACCTACAACCCGGAGACGTCGTCGCGGCGTGACGATCACCGGGGCGATCATCGCGGCTGGATCGCGGAAATGATCCGGCGGAAGGTGGTGCGTTCGACCGGTCCCCTCGCCGACGGCACGGGCGCCTTCATCATCGCCGATGGGCCCGACGAAGAAACGGTCACTCGACTGTTCCAGCAGGATCCGTTCGTTCAGGCGAAACTCGTGGAGAACCTGCGAGTCAGCGAATGGCATCCGGTGATGGGCGAATTCAGCGAGTGACCCGATCGGCGTGGTCGGCGGTTTCGGACGGGGCGCGGTAGCGTCGGCGACCGACCATCGTCGACCGCCGGAAGGGACCGCATGACCGAGCCGCTATCGGCGCCGCAGCTCAAACGCCGACTGGGTGTATTCGACTCGGTGATGATCGGCCTCGGGTCGATGATCGGGGCCGGCATCTTCGCGGCGCTCGCTCCGGCTGCTGCCGCGGCGGGCGGCGCGTTGCTCTTCGGGTTGGCGGTCGCAGCGGTGATCGCCTACTGCAACGCCAACTCCTCGGCGCGCCTGGCAGCGCTCTACCCCCAGTCCGGGGGGACGTACGTCTACGGCCGCGAACGGCTCGGCCCCTTCTTCGGATACCTGGCCGGCTGGGGTTTCGTCGTCGGGAAGACTGCTTCCTGTGCGGCCATGGCCCTGACCGTCGGCGCCTACGCCTGGCCGGGTTACGAGCACGTCATCGCGGTCGTCGCCGTCGCGGTGATCACCGCGGTCAACTATCTGGGTGTTCAGAAATCGGCGTGGGCCACCCGCGGAATCGTGTTCTTCGTCCTCGCCGTCCTGGCCTTGGTCGTGTTGCTGTGCCTCAACGCAACCGACACGGGTTTCGACGGCCCGGTACTGACCCGGGGTTACGGCGTCACCGGCGTTCTGCAAGCGGCCGGCTTGTTATTCTTCGCCTTCGCCGGGTACGCACGTATTGCCACCCTGGGTGAGGAGGTTCGGGACCCGCGCCGGACCATCTCCCGGGCCATCCCCCTTGCGCTCGCAGTCACCCTGCTCGTGTATCTCCTGGTCGCGGTCGCGGTGTTGACCGTCCTCGGTCCGGACCGGCTGGCCGCCGCGACCGACCCGCTGGCCGAGGCGGTCGCTGCCGCCGGATTCGCTGGTGCCGAACCTGTCGTGCGGGTGGCCGCCGTCGTCGCCGCACTCGGTTCCTTGCTCTCGCTGATCCTCGGCGTGTCCCGCACCACGTTCGCGATGGCCCGCGACGGAAACCTCCCCCGGGTCCTCGACGCCGTCCACCCTCGCTACTCGGTACCGCACCGCGCCGAGCTGGCCGTGGGAACCGTCGTGGCTGTCCTCGCCGCGACAGCGGATCTGCGGGGAGTCATCGGGTTCTCGTCGTTCGCCGTGCTGGTCTACTACCTGATCGCGAACGCCTCTGCGTGGACGTTGTCTGCGCAGCTACGGTCCCGGCTCGTCGCGGCGACGGGTGCGGCCGGATGTCTGATCCTCGCCGCGTTCCTTCCCCTTCCCTCGGTGGTGTGGGGCATCGTCGTCCTCGGTGTCGGCGTTGCCGTGTACTGGGTGCGCGCCGTCGTGTCCCGATCTCGACGCTGAACGGAACGTTGTCCCTTCAACGGGGTCGTACCTGGTCAAGGATGCCGTGGACGCGCAGCCCTGGTTGCCTGACGGGCCTATCCCCCTCGAGGTTGAATGGTCGTTACGGGATGCCTCGCAACGCGCACACGAAGTGGTGACCGAGGCGCCGATGGCGATGGCACTGAAGTGAGGACTACCTCGTGACAACTGCGGTAGTGGTCGGCAGCGGGCCCAACGGGCTCGCTGCCGCCATCCACCTGGCCAGGCAGGGCGTGTCGGTGCGGGTGCTCGAGGCCAAGGACACGATCGGTGGCGGCACCCGCTCCTCCGAACTCACCCTCCCCGGCCTCATCCACGACGACTGCTCGGCGTTCCACCCCACCGGGGTGGCTTCGCCCTTTCTGCAGTCGCTCGGGCTGGGCGACTACGGACTTCGGTGGCTGTGGCCGGAGATCGACCTGGTCCACCCCCTCGACTCCGGATCGGCTGGGGTGCTCTGGCGCGACATCGACCGCACCGCCGCGAACATGGGCGAGGACGGCAAGGCCTGGCAGCGGATGTTCGGCCGGCTGTCGACGTCGTTCGACGAGCTGACCGGCGACGTGTTCCGTCCGATCGCGCACTGGCCCGCGCATCCTCTGCAGCTCGCCAAGTTCGGCGTCAACGCGCTCGCCCCGGCGGCACTGACGGCCCGCCGGTGGAAGCGACCGGAGACACGGGCCCTGTTCGGCGGGGTGGCGGCCCACGCGTTCAGTTCTCTGCACACCCCGATGAGCAGTTCCGTGGGTCTGATGCTCACCGCCGCCGGCCATGCGTACGGGTGGCCGGTCGCGGAGGGCGGTTCCCGGTCGATCACCGACGCGATGGCGTCGCTGCTCGGCCGGCTCGGCGGCACCATCGAGACCGGGGTGTACGTCGACTCCCTCGATTCGCTGGGCTCACCGGACCTCGTGATGCTCGACGTGGCGCCGCGTGCCGTGCTGCGAATAGCGGGTGATCGGTTGCCGGGCAGGGTCGCCCGCGCCTACCGCCGGTACAAATACGGGCCGGCGGCCTTCAAGGTCGATTTCGCCGTCGACGGCCATGTTCCGTGGACCAACGAGCACTGCCGCGCCGCGGGGACGCTGCATCTCGGCGGAACGTTCGAAGAGGTCGCTGAGGCCGAAGGACAGATCGCGCGTGGTGTCATGCCCGCGAGGCCGACGGTGCTCCTTGGGCAGCAGTACCTGGCGGACCCGTCCCGCTCCGCTGGGAATATCAACCCGGTCTGGGCGTATGGACATGTGCCCCATGGCTATTCGGGCGACGCCACGCAGGCGATCATCGACCAGATCGAGCGGTTCGCACCAGGATTCCGAGACCGCATCGTGGGGCAGCACGTGCGCTCGGTGGCGCAGATGGAACAGCACAACGCCAACTACATCGGCGGCGACATCGGAGTGGGCGCCAACACCGCACTGCAGATCGCGATGCGGCCCCGCATCGGCCTCGACCCGTATTCCACCGGAATCCCGGGGGTGTACCTGTGCTCCTCCGCGACCGCGCCGGGGGCAGGAGTCCACGGCATGTGCGGCTTCAACGCCGCCCAGTCGGCGCTGAAGTATCTCGAGAGCTGATGGTGGTGACCGAGGGAGACCCTCCGCGGCTTTTCCTCAACTGCGAGAATTACGTCCGGACGGCCCAACTGCTGACCGTGCACCGCAGCATCGATCCAGCTACCGTCGGGGAATGCTGGTTTCGCGGATCGTGGACACGTCGCGTGCTGTGGGGGCCACCCGGTCCCGCAAGGTGAAGATCGAGGCGCTGCGCACACTGCTCGCCGACCTCGAACCCGAAGAGGTCGAGCCCGTGGTGGCCTGGCTCTCCGGGGAACTGCGGCAGGGCCGGATCGGCATCGGCTGGCGGATGCTCGCCGACCTCCCCGCCACGCCCGCGGATCACTCCACCGTGACCGTCGCCGATGTCGACGGACTGCTCACCGAGCTGGCCGGGACTTCCGGATCGGGCTCGACGGAACGACGACGCACTCTGCTCACCGACCTATTTACCCGAACGACGCCGGGCGAACGCGACTTCCTCGTTCGGCTGCTGACAGGAGATCTTCGACAGGGCGCACTCGAAGGAATCATGACCGACGCCATCGCCGCCGCGGCCGCTCTGCCCGTCGAGCCGGTTCGCCGCGCCTTCATGCTGTCGGGGCGGCTGCCGGCCACTGCGACCGCGGCGCTCGCCGGCGGAGTGGAGGCGCTCGGCGCGTTCCGCCTCGAGGTGGGTCGACCGATCCGGCCGATGCTGGCCTCTCCCGCCGAATCCCTCGCGGACGCCTGGACGGAACTCGGCGGTGACGTCAGCGTCGAGTTCAAGCTCGACGGTGCGCGAATTCAGGTGCACCGCAACCTCGATGAAGTCCACATCTTCACCCGCACGCTGCGTGAGATCACCGGCAGTGTCCCCGAACTGGTGGAACTCGTCGCCGGCCTCCCCTGCGAGTCCGCGGTGTTCGACGGTGAGACACTGGCGTTGACCGACTCCGGTCGTCCCCGCCCCTTCCAGGAAACGATGAGCCGCTTCGGCGCCGAAAGTGCCCGCGAGCTACTGCTGCACCCGTACTTCTTCGACTGCCTGCATCTCGACGGAATCGACCTGCTCGACGCCCCACTCGAGCAGCGCCTCGACGCCCTCGAAACCGTCGCCCCGCAGCATCGCATCCCAGGACTGCGCCGGCCCGACGCCAACGCAGCGGCAACACATTTCGACGAGGCCCTCGCCGCGGGGCACGAAGGCGTCATGGTGAAGTCACTGTCGGCCCCCTACGCGGCGGGGCGCCGCGGTCGGGCGTGGCAGAAGGTCAAACCAGAGCACACCCTGGACCTGGTGGTCCTGGGCGCCGAATGGGGTTACGGCCGGCGTACCGGCTACCTCTCCAATCTGCATCTCGGGGCCCGCGACCCCGACGGCGGTGATCCGATCATGGTGGGGAAAACGTTCAAAGGCCTCACCGACGCGTTGTTGCAGTGGCAGACGGACGAATTCCCGCGACATGAACGCGCCCGCGACTCCCATACCGTGTTCCTGCATCCGAGGATCGTCGTCGAGATCGAACTCGACGGCGTGCAGGTCAGCTCCCGCTACCGCGGCGGCGTCGCGCTCCGATTCGCCCGGGTTCTGCGGTACCGGCCCGACAAGGACCCCGCCGACGCCGACACCATCGACGCCGTGCGCGCACTACTCCCGGGCTGAACGAGACCGAGGCTGACTTCGTCGAGTGTGGTGCCGATCAGCAGGGCGACGTGCGAGTGCGCGCTCGGGACTCCGATCGGTGCGGGTAGACGTCGTCCCGGTGGTCGGGAGGAACAGCGCGCGGCAGCAAAAACCGGTTGGCGGACCACGGCGGCCACTGCTACCTTTCGGAGGCCGTGCTAGAGAACGAGGAGGTGGTACCCGTGAACGCAGTATCGACATGGGTGCTCCCCTCCGGGGTCACGGTCGGACGATAGGTCGTCCGGGAGCGCCATTCACGAGCACTCCCGAAAGGGCACCACCATGCACTTCACCTCCGAACAGCGCCTCGACGACGGCGTCCTCGAACGCGCATTTTCCCTCGGCGAGATCCCAGGCATCTTGTGGACGCCCGGATCCGTATCCGCACCGGCGCCGCTGATCCTGGTCGGTCATCCCGGCGGACTGCACATGATGTACCCGAGACTGGTGGGCCGGGCCCGGCACGCCGCGGCGGCGGGATACGCCGCGGCCACCATCGAGCTGCCCGGGAGCGGTGACCGGAACCGCTCCGCCGTGGCCGAGCAGGCCCGCGTCGACCTGCGCCGGGCGCTCGAGGCCGGTGATCCGGTCAGTGACGAGATCGTCGACCGGCTCATCCTCCCGCTGGTCGACAAGGCGGTCCCGGAATGGCGGGCCGCCCTGGACGCTCTCCTCGAGCTGCCCGAGATCAGCGGCCCGGTCGGGTACTCGGGAGGGGTGATCGCCATCGGCATCCGGTTGGCGGTGGTGGAACCACGCATCTCGGCCGCCCTCCTGTTCGCCGGGAGTTTCGTGCCCCACGCCATGTTCGAGGAGGCGCGGCAGGTCACCATTCCGCTGCAGGTCCTGCTGCAGTGGGACGACGAAGGAAACGACCGGCAGCAGGCCTTGGACCTGTTCGACGCCTTCGGCTCCAACGAGAAGACGCTGCACGCCAATATGGGCGGGCACACCGGCGTCCCACAGTTCGAGGGAGACGCCGGCAACCGGTTCTTCGCCCGGCACCTGACCTGAGGTCGGGAGCCCGGGTTTCACAGCGCCGACTTCTTGTTCGTCAGGCGCTGATACTCGGTTGCGAGCGCATCCGCCAATGGAGCCGTCTCGTAATGGATCTCGTCGATGCAGGAAATCTTCGTGATCTCCATCGCGGTTCCGCACAAAAATGCTCCGTCGAACGATGCGAGCTCGGCGTAGGAAATATTGCGCTCCGTGACAGATACGCCCAACCGCGGAGACAGCTCGTCGATGATCACCTTTCTGGTAATTCCGGCGAGCGCCAATTCCGTGGTGGGTGTGAGCAAAGCGCCCCCTTTGATGAAGAACACATTCGAACCACTCGACTCACACACCGTGTCGGTGGTCGAGAGGAAGATGACGTCGTCATAACCATCGGCCTTTTGATGGTAGCTCAAGTAGCTCAACGCGTAAGTCGACGATGTCTTCGCCTGATAGGGGTGGCACGATGCCGGCGCACGCCTCCACGTTGCCGTCGCAAGCCGATAATTCGCTGGTGCAGAATTCGCAGAAAAGGGTAGCGCAAAAACGACTACCCGACTGGAGCATCCTTGCGCCCTGAAGCTGACATCCGAATCGTCGTAGAAAACCAGGCACTTCAGGTATGCGTCGCTCAGCTCGTTCACTCTCAGCAACTCGTAGCACGCATCGGCCAGATCTGCATTCGAATACGGCACCGTATGCCCGAACACGTCAGCAGACCGCCGCAGCCGGTCCAAGTGATCGTCGAGCTTGAAGATGTTCCCGCCGTAGCTACGGATACCTTCGAACACCGAGGACCCATAGGATAATGAATGAGTCGCGGGTGACAGAGTCATATCGTCGTATCGGACGAAGTTACCGTCCGCCCAGGACATGTCGCTGATCATCTGGTTTCCCTACCCCGATATCGCATAGTCGTGCATCGCTTGTCTCTGGCGTGTGTTGACCGGAATCAGCCAGTTGTCCAGGTCGACAATATGATTTGCGCCCACCCGAACCTTGCTCTCGATTGCGCCGCGGCCCAGGCAGATGTCCTCGAAACCCAGCCGATCGGCGAACTGGTACAACTGGTAATAGTCGGTGATATACAGATTGAGCCCACGCGGAATTCGATCACGGTCCAGCCCCTGAACGAGCATCGTGAACACACCGCGTTCGTCGTCGGCATAACTCAGCGATCCGTTCACGGGCGCATTGGTCGACTTCTCGTAGTCCAGCTTCAGATAGTATTTCGTTCCTTCCGACGAACGTGCCAACATTCGCAGAACGTCGGCAGTATATAGATTCCTGGAGTGCCCATACTTCGCCACATTCAGTGCTTGTAGAACGGCGAAATCGTGCAGGGCGCGGCCGTCTTCCACCAGCTCTGACAGACGGTGTATTTGGGTTTCACACGCCGCCTCAGCTTTCGTGGTGAGCTTTCTGATTGCCTTGTATTGCCGATCTCCGACGGTTGCTCGCAGAGTCGAATCCACACGTCCGGACGACCGAAAGTACGCTGCTTGCATGAACGGAACCGCGATGACCCGAGAATCGGGTAAGCGTTGGGATCTGATAAGAGAGGGAACCAACAACCAGTCGGCGGCGGAGGCCAGCTCCAGCAACTCCGCCAGTCTCCCTTCGTCGGGCTCGTCGGACACGGGCATATAGAAGTATCCCGGGCCGACATACGCGCGCTCTCGGTGTAGCCCGTAGTTCCTGATCTCCCTTCTCTGGAGGAGAGCATCCCAGTGAGCGATGTCCACCAGTGGGAGATGCGGCTCCGAAACATTATGGCTGTCACAGAACGCAATTCGCTGGGGTTGCCATTCCATCGACTTCCTCCTTGTCGGTCGAGCGTCGATCGATGGCTGTTGCGGGCGGCTCGCCCGAAATCTCGAGTAGACGTCTTTCATCGTTGAAATGGAAGATTCGGTTGGCGAGTCTCGCCAGCTCGCGATTGTGGGTGATGATGAAGAAGAGGGTGTCCGGAAGTGCAGAGGTCAGGGCACGCAATGCGGTGAGTTCCGCTTCGGCACTCAACTCCGACGTGGCTTCGTCGAGAATCGCGATCGCGGGCGGATTGATTATCACATCGAGCAGTGCCAAACGTTGCAGTTCCGTCTTGCTCAGATTCAACAGACCGCTGCAGGGAACTATTTCGTCGAACCCGGAATGTAGCCGCTCGACGACATCCTCAGCGTCGAGGTAACGGACTACACGAGCCAGTTCCTGAGGTGAGGGGCTGTGGAAGTGCTCGGACAATCGTCCTGGCTTGAATATCGGACTCGATGTCAGCAGGAGGACGTCTTGGTCGTGCGAATCCGACACGTATCCTGTCGTCCGGCCCAATGTCGAGACGACACCCGTGGTCGGGCGCAATGTACCCACGACAAGTTTTGCGAACGTCGACTTACCCACCCCACTGGCACCCGTGATCACCACGATGTCGCGGCGATAGAACGACTCGGTGTGGTGCTCGAGCAGCAGTGCACCGGTGTGCCTGGCGACGAATGCGACATCGGTGAACGATACGAGTGCGTCGTCTTTCATCGTCGGACACGTTCGGTTCGGTGCGGCGGGGTGCGGAGGTGTGAGCAGGCGATCCGCGCTGTCCAGCACCTGCCTGAGTTCGACCAGGCAACTACCCAACCTTGCGAAGAGTGCAATCAGGCTGTATGAGAGACTCAGCGCCAGGACATTGGTCAGGCCGAGGCCGCCCTGGGCGTAGACGAATACCGTTGAACCCACGATGACCGACAGGAAGAGCACCCCCATCAGATCGAGCTTGTAGGTAAACCATCGCCGCGCCGCAGCATTGTTCATCGAAGCCAGGGCGCGATCCATCAGGCTCCTGTTCAGCCAACTCACGAGAACCGCGTTGTCTCTTGCCAACTCGAATCTGCTCGAACTCCGTGTCGTTGCCTCGACCCGCGCGAACAAAGCCGACGTCGTTCCGATCTCGCACTCGTTGAAGTACCGCAGTCGGTTGTCCGATCGCCGTGAAGTGTGCCAGTAGACGAGGCACATCACAGCACAAGGAAGCACCGCAAAGATGTTCTTACTCAAGACGAAACCGGTGGTTGTGATCAGAAGCGCCGCCGCACCCAACGTATGCAGCAGTATTGCGGGCAACACTTCGTCGACACGTCGTTGATCCCACGTGAGCTTGCTCTGCGAATCTTGGTCGACCTGATCGACTGCCTCGCCATCGAACGTCGGGCTCATGATTGTCGAGAAGTACCGCACGCACTGTCGGGATGCCGCACCGATACTGCGTCGCACCGTCAGCAAGGCGCCGGATATCGACAAGAGCGCACCGGCCGACACTACGCAGACCAGAATCATCGACGACTCGGCCACATTCGCGGTGGACAGACCACTGGCCGCCACGTAGTCACCGATGATCGTCAAAACTTCTCGGCACACGAACAGGACACACGCAACGAGTGCGACCTTCGCGATGCCGAACCTGATCAAGCTACGCCTGGACGGCGTCCGGTCTTCCGTCACATCCGTGCGGCGGGAAGGATGGCGAGGGAGTGAACGTTCGTCGGGAGTGCGCCACCCCGAGCTTTCGGGTAGAAGATCCGACGGCGTCGTCAGATCACGTACGACTTCGACCACTGCGCCGTCGGCCACCACCCAGATTTCCTCCGCCGAGTCGATCTCGTCGGGTTTGTCTGTTGCATAGACAACGGTCGTGTCGCTCCACGGCCCCCGGAGGAGTGAGCTCAGCAACCCTCTCCCCAGGTCGGCGTCCAGACCTGATGTGGGCTGATCAATGAGAACGCACGCCGGCTCGGCCAGCAATGCCCGCGCCAGTTCCAGCCGCTTTCCTTGCCCACGGGATACGTCCCAGGCCTCGGTTCGAGGTGGCGACTTGGTGTCGAGGTACTCGGCATAGAAGGTGTCGGGCAGTCTGGACTGCGCCAGTGCTCGGGCCGCTTCGTCATCCGAAAAGTCGCGTCGATAGAGACACAGATTCTCATACAGTCCGCCCGGGTAGATCCATGGTTCGTCCGGGACGAAGATCGTCGTCCTACCGAGTCGGTTGTTCAGCCGCGCGCCGGCTTTCAGAATCGATGTTTTGCCACTACCCGCTGCGCCGACGACAGCGATGTGCTTTGCCGTTGTCGTCGGCAGTTGGACGGTGCTCGCATCGGCGTCTGACAGGCCGGTGCCGGACAGATATTTCGCAACGTTGGTGTGCCCGACTACGCCTTGCGAAATGCTCTGGGCAAGTTCGGGCACATTGTTGGCGACCGATCTCAGACCCCCCATCAACGCCATTGCCGACAGCAGGCCCGCTGGATCCACATGACCTAGATAAGCCCGCTGGGTAAATGCTGCAGCGAGCATCCCTACGACCGGTGTCAGAGTAGATATGAGGTTGATCGCCGCGACAAGACGCGCCGCCCTCTCGAGTGAGCGCTCTTCGCCATCACGCTTGTCGGCGTAGCGCCGTATCAGGTCGTCGTTCCAGTTCTTCAGCCACGCAATCCCTCGGTTGTTGATCGAGAACATGCCGACGTCGATGCGTTCCGCCGAAATTGCCGATAATTCTGTGTGAGCGTTGGTCAATTGTTTGGCAATCCAGAATATCGCCATCGAACTGATGACAATGATCGCCAGCGCCGACAATGCACTCAGCCCCAGTGCCACGAAAAAGAACGCAGAGGTGAAAATTAACGTGGCGAGCGCCAGAATCATGAATACCAGGCCGGACCAGGCAGCTTCGACGCGCGCCGCCTCACGGTCCACAAGCGTGACAACGCTGGAGGGTCGGTCGGAACCGCCACCGTCGCGCTTCTTCCGTAGCAGTCTTTGCTCGATGTAGGTCCGGGCTCCGATGCCTGCCAGTTCGGCGAGCAGGAAGGTGTGGTTGAGCGCCAACCACGCCGAGTACGTCAGCAGTATGCAGGTGATCCCCAGCGTCAGGTTCACCATCGGCGGTGTGCCGGGTTCGACGAGGTGCTGGATCAGTGATCGCAGCGTGACAGCTGCGCCGAATGCGCAACCAGCGTTGAACGCTATGGCGAGGAGCGCAAGCAGAACGTCGCGACGGAGGGCTCTGAGCACGGATCTGTGGAGTCGCTCGCCTTGGGGCGCGTTCAGGTCGTCTTGTCGCGCAGCTTCGCACCAGCGCTGCCATCGCGAAAGATGAAACGCGTTGGTATGCCGGTCGAACTGGGTTCCACAACGAGGAATCTCGAACCAGACGACTCTTTTCAGCGCACTCAGCATGTGGACGGCGTGGCGTCTGCGGTGTCATTTACGGCGATGGAAGCGATTCTGTCGCACAATCGTGTGATCATCGTCCATCCCTCGCCGAGCGCTTCCCGCAATTCGTGGATCTCCGTTGGATTTGCTCGATCGAGAAGGTCGATCCCCATGCTCACATGGTGGCCGTCGTCTTCACCATGCTCTTGGAAGTGTGGAATGCCAGGAAACGCGCGCGCGGCTTCTCGGTGCCAGACTTCGCCACTACCTTCCAGCACTACGTGCATCAGCAACGTTCGCACCATGTCGCTCCTGCAGAGCATCTGCTGCCTGAACCAGTCCATTGTCGATACGAACGTCGCATCTGAGACCGGCGAGTGCGACGAGTTCCGTTGCTGTCTGAGGTTGTTGTTGTGTCCCAGTTCTTCGACCAGATGATCGAGTGCGACATGCTTGTGTTGCGGATCAGTAGTCATCGCCACACGCAGGTGCAGCAAATCTTGGAACACATCCGACCAGGCTTGCTGGCAGTCGAGTAGTCTTTCGCGAACGCCCGGGTCGGTCATCGAGGAGGTGTCGATCAACCGCAGCAGACTGCTGTTCCTGAATTGCTCCAGGTACTTCTCGTTGTCCTCGAGGATCACGACCGCCGGACCGGACCCAGCGGCTGCAAACATGGCGTTCGGGTTGTCGGTATCTTCGTACAGGGCCTTGCCGTTGAACTGGATCGACAGCGCCCAGAACCCGTTGCGAGTTCCCTCGAAGCCGTGCCATGAGTCGCCGGGTACGAGGATCATGTCTCCCGCAGCGACGTCCTGCTCTGTGCTACCCATCGTTCGTCCGGAACCCTCGCAGACCAGGATGAGGCTCGCTTCCGGGTGTTTGTGCACAGATAGCACCTGACCGCATTCCAACCTGACCCAGCTGATCGCCAGATTGCTGGAAGCGGGAATGAACTGGGCCAGTTCCGGGTGTTGGGAGAAGATCTTGACGACACCCAGATTGTGGACATGGCCGTCGACCACCACCTCGTTGATCGTTTCGAGAGCGCTTCTGGCAATAATCTGCATCGATTTCTTCCCTTCTTGATTAGAGGACGCGGTTTCCATGATCGCGTTGATTTTCAGGAACAGTGGACGTCGAGATAGTCGATGGCTCGCTTGAATGGCTCCCTCTCGTTGCAGGCGAATACAATCCAACCGATCTTGTCGTCGTTTGTCCGGGGTCTGTCGAGTCGCAACGGTGCCGGCTCGATATGGAGCCTGATGATGTCGACGCCCCGCAGCGCGCTCCGAAGAGACTCGGGGTCGATGGGTTCGTAGAATTGGTGTGACGCGGCGTAGGTATATCGCGCCTGTTCCCGGCCGACGCCGGACGAGTCGACTTCGCTCCAGCAACGAACCGTTTCTCTGAATTGGCTCACGCCGGTCGTGAGTTCGACCAGAAGCCCGATGTAGTCGCCGCCCACCCGGTTGTTGATCTCGATCAGGCGAAGCCCGCCAACCGTGATCTTTACCTCGATATGACACGGCCCGTGCTGGTAATTGATTCGGGTGAGCAGTTTTTCGCAGTAGTCACTGACAATGTGGAACATGTCGTCGTCCACGACATCGGGTGAGATGATGTGCTGTTGTTCTGCAAGGGATTTTCTGTGCAGCTTCTTGTTCGTCACGGCGAGAACTCGATGCTTCCCGTCGATGGTCAGGGTCTCGACACTGATTTCGCGTCCGGGTAAGTACTCTTCGGCGAGCATGACGAAACCGTCCCCTGTCAGCTCGGCAAGCGCCGCGGTCAGTTCGCGTTCGTCGCGGACGATGAACACGCCTTCGCTGCCCGACCCAGCCGGCTCCTTGAGAACCAGCCCCTGGGGGTGATGGAGGAGGAAGGCTCGTACCTCGGCCGGCGTGCGACATATCGTGTTCGCTACGGCGAACTCGGTGCTGTCGAGAAATGACCGCATCAATTGCTTGTCGATACACAGCTCGCATGCGCTGAGGTCGAGACCCGGGACAGAGAGGCGGTGGCTTGCAAGGGCCGCGGAAAGCAACCCACCCTCGGTAAAGGAGAAAATGTGGTCGACCCGTTCGGACCTCATTATTCGTGTGATCTCAGCGACCACGGTGTCCGGACCGAAATCAGCCACGGGACTGATGCGTTCGGTCAGGCCGCGCAGGTTCGGACCAATCGCGCCGTGCAGCTGTAGAACGGTGAACTCGAAGCCCAACCCCGCGAAATGCGGGAATGTTTCATCATGCCCGCCGATCAGGATGATGTGTCTCCTGCGCTGCCCGTCGTCGGTGGTCAATTGCCCTCGCTATCCAAACCCTGGCTTCTCTGATACCCAATGGTCAGCGCGCGTCGGCCCGGCGAATAGGCACCCTAGGGGGCCGAAGCTTCACCCCAGCAGCAGGGGTGGCCGATGCGGCTCCCTAGGGTGCCTATCCGTTTTGCCTGTCGGCACACAAGATTGCGGAATACCGCAGAGCAGGAACGGATGAAAGGCACATCCCTTGTTGATTTCCGAAACGTTGCTCGAAGCTGAAGCTGAACTCGTTCACAGCACCCCGATCGGTGTCGGCGGCACCTGCCTTCAGGCCGCTGACGCATCGCCCGATACCCGGTCCGGCCGCAAGGTACCGGAAGCGCTCCGGCAATGGGCCGCGGGACACACCGAGTTTCCGTTCACGGCCGTCGTCGACCACTATCAGGTGGTCGGACGAAACGGTGTGCGGCCACACGTCGCGGCCATGTTGCGCGATCTCCACGGCATATCCCGATCCGACCCGGTTCTCGGCGAATGGCTACCGATGACGTTCGACGACAACGATGCCTCCTATTCGTCGTATGTCGGACTCGACTACTTCGACCAGGTCGTCCGATCGGCCGACTGCGAGCGTGTCGACGCGTTCGTAACCGCGGCAGCCATCGACCTCGCACTGCTGGAGACAAGAGCGTTGGCAGCGGCGCCCCGACCTCCCCAATCGGTCAGGACGCGTGCGGCCGTCCGAGTCGTGTCACAACTCTCCCGTCTCGCACCCGATTTCAAGCTCGATCCCAGTGTGGCTGCGGAGGGCGCCGCAGCGCTTGCCGAGGCCGGTGCCACCTACGACTCGTTTGGTTCTGCTGCCACGCTGGCGCTGAGAAGTGTTCCCGAAGACATCGGAGCCGCAGTTCGGCTGACTTTGCTGCCGACGACTCGTCTGCACGACGAGCAGATGTTCATCCGATGCATCCAGATATTCGAGGGCCTGTACCGGCAGATTGCAACGGCGATATCGACGGCGATCACGGACCTCCTCGACGGAAATGCCGCTGATGCGAAGAATCGCCTCGATCGGGCGTCAGGTCGCCTCGAGGCGATACCTGCTCTCTTCCGTGTTCTGACGACGATGCCGGTCGACGCCTTCTCCATCATTCGCGGCTTCACCCATGGGCGGAGCGCTGTTCAGTCGCGCGCATTCCGCGACGTCGAGTTCGCGTGCGCGCCGCGTAGCCAACGCAGCACCGACCACGCCCCGAAGGTCCACGACGAGCAGCCGACTCTGGAAACCGTATTTCTGGCGATGCGGCATGCACTCCCTGATGCAGTGCCTCTCGAGGAATCGATGCGGCGTCTCGACCGCGCGTGGGGTGCGATGAAGCGTGGCCACTGGGGCATCACCTTGAAGGTCATCGGCACAGTACCGGGAACCGGTGGCACGGCAGGCGCGTCGTATTTGCAGAGTGCCGCAAAGGTGCCACTCTTTCCCGGACTCCCCCAGGCGGCATGAGCATGAGCGACATCAACAACCGGGTCAGAAAGCAGATTATGGGATACATCGTGTCCCAGGCAATTGCTGCCGTTTGCGAACTCGGAGTCCCCGACAAATTGTCGAATGGATCCCGCTCGCTGCCCGATCTTGCAACCAGTGTCGGCGCCGATGCCGATGCTCTCGGCCGATTCATGCGGGTACTCGTGGCAGAAGGACTGTTCACGGAAGAGACCGCGGGACGATTTGCGTTGACGGAGGCCGGCGGGCTCCTACGGGTCGACACTCCCGGTTCACTGCGTCACCTGGTCGGACTGATGTCAAAGGAGGCCTACACCGTGTGGGGACACTCGCTCCACTCTGTCCGAACCGGGAAAGAGTCGTTCACCGAGGCGTTCGGAAGGCCATACTTCGAGTGGTTGTCCGAGAACCCCTCGGCGGCTGATGAATTCGACAGGTGCCAAGCAGGACTGGTCGAGGTGCGCCTGTTGCCGTTGCTCAACCGCGACTGGACGGAAACAATGACCGTCGTCGATATCGGCGGCGGGGCCGGCACATTGATCGAACGCCTACTCCGGAGTCACGCACACCTGCGGGGCACAGTGTTCGATTTGCCGCACGTCGTCGCGGAATCGGCATCGACGTTCTGCTCGGCCGGAATTGGTGACCGAACGACTGTTGTCGGTGGCGACTTCTTCGAAGAGGTCCCGCAGAATGGTGATGTATATGTGTTGTCCCAGATTCTGCACGACTGGGACGACGAATCCGCTGGCAAGATTCTCCGCAATTGTCGGCGAGCGATCCCGAGAAACGGCCGCCTGCTGATCGTCGAGCAAGTCTTGCCCGAAGTGGCTACCGCCCACCCCATGGCCCTACTGGACCTCCACATGCTGGTTCTGCTGGGTGGTCGGGAACGGACGGCCACCGAATGGCGCCGATTGTTGAGTGGTCACGGTTTCACGCTGGAATCAATCACACCCGGCCCCCGCTCCTCCGTCATCGAAGCGGTGCCCGCGTGAGATCGATCCACATCATATGAACGGATAACGACACGCTTCAGCCATGGTGACGAGAGCGCTGGTGCCCACCCCGCGCGGCTGCGTCGCGGCGAGCTGGTACCGGCAACGGGCTCCGGACCTTGACCATTGGTAACACGCTGGACCACACCCGATCGTGTGCCCTTGTTCGGCGCCTCCGATGTGACGCCAGTTACTTTTGAGCGATTCCTCTGATTTGTCCACCAGAGTGTCGATAGCCTCGAAATCACACCGTTTCACTTGCTCGCGAGACGAAGAACGGTGTGTGGAGACCCCGGACATCCGGACGCCTCCCAGCCCACCCGATGTCGAGACCAGGCATCAGCGCAACACACTCCCACTTCGGTTGCGGATGAGGTGCCGCAGCGACTGCAGCAGTCGCTGGCTGACGAACTCCTCTTCAGCATCAAGAGTGAAATCCTGATGCGTTTGCGGCGTCGTGTCGCAAACGCCTTTGCGAGCGCTGTTGCGCGGACTCGGTCCAACTCCCTTCTCCCTAAGGAGGCCACACCAACCCATACCCGTATCGATTTTTGTGCACGCACCGTCGGCGATTGGCCCAACCCCGCCATTCGCACTAGTGCGTGCCCGCTCTTGCCAGCGAATCGTTTGACCGTTCGACTCCGAAAGCGACTTATCCCGCAGTGCCTGATCATCCGCACCACCTCATCAACCTTGCTTGGCAAGGCCGCGCCTCCTGCCGCGGTGCCGACACCGAGATCTTCTTCTCCCCTGACGGTGAACGCGGCTCGACCCGGGCCCAACGTGAGCGCGCCGCCAAACAGATCTGCCAGGACTGCCCCGTGCTCGCCGACTGCCGCGCCCACGCCTTCACCACCGCCGAGAGTTACGGCATCTGGGGTGGCATGTCCGAGAATGAGCGCGCCCGCCACACTCGACGTACCCGCCGAACGGCTCGTCACCGCGGCAGCACACTCGCTACGTCAGCACCACAACCGAGGGAACGCCACCGCGACCACTCTTCCGCGGTGAACCGGTCCGGCGGCCGCCCCGCTCCGCCGCCGGAACCTTCTCTCCATCAACACATGGACGGTGCCCGTCAGTTTCGTTGACATTCCGTCATAGCTCGTCCGGTGTCACGGCATCTCGCCGTGAATCCACCGCAACACCGCTGACCAGCCACAGCACCCGGCAAGATGTGGTGTGTGACACACGCGATCACTGGTCTGCGAGATCGGGGCAGCGCCGTAGTTACATTCCGGGTGCGGAAGTGCTTCTCTCACGCCTGCAGGAGCGCTCTCGCGTCGGCGTATTCGTGGGTCAGGCGTTCGACGATCTCGGCGACCGGGACCACCGCGTCGACGGCACCGACACCCTGTCCGGCGCCCCAGATATCGCGCCACGGCTTGGCTTTCGAGTTCGCCACGGTGTCCGCGGTCTCGCCGACACCGAAGTCCATGGCGGATGGGTCGGATTGGGCGAGGTTGTTCGGGTCCAGTCCGACGGCCTCGATGCTGCCGCGGAGGTAGTTTCCGTGCACGCCGGTGAAGAGGTTGGAGTAGATGATGTCCGAGGCGGTGGAGTCGACGATCATCTGCTTGTAGGCGGCGTCGGCGTTGGCCTCGTCGGTGGCGATGAAGGCGGACCCGATGTAGGCGAGATCGGCGCCGGCGGCCTGCGCGGCGAGTACCGAACGTCCGTGGGCGATCGAGCCGGACAGCAACACGGGGCCGTCGAACCATTCGCGGATTTCCTGCAGCAACGCGAACGGTGACTGGGTGCCTGCGTGTCCACCCGCACCCGCGGCGACGGCGATGAGACCGTCGGCACCCTTCTCGACGGCCTTCTTCGCGAACCTGTTGTTGATGACGTCGTGCAGAACGATGCCGCCGTAGGAATGGACGGCGTCGTTGACGTCGGTGCGGGCGCCGAGGGAGGTGATGACGATCGGGACCTCGAACTCGACGACGGTGGCCAGGTCCTCGTCGAGCCGGTCGTTGCTCTTGTGGACGATCAGGTTCACCGCGAAGGGGGCGGACGGCGACTCCGGGTTGTTGGCGTCGTGCTTGGCCAGCTCTTCGGTGATGCGGGTGAGCCATTCCCGCAAGACGGGCTGTGGCCGCGCGTTGAGGGACGGGAAGGAGCCGACCACACCCGAGGTGCACTGGGCGATCACCAGGTCGGGACCGGACACGATGAACATCGGCGACGCCACGACGGGCAGGCGCAACCGGTCTTGCAGGACGGAAGGAAGACTCATCACGAAATCCTTTGCGGGCGTGCAGCAGTGCTGCGTGATCATTGATTGCCCTGGTGGGCATGTGAAGTTCCGGTATGGCTGGGCGCACCGACACCTGGCTCAGATCTGCTCGACCTCTGCGAAACCTTGCCGGGCCGAGACCCCCAGCCAATCCTCGAGTACAGCGTCGGTGTCGGCCCCGACCGGTCGCGGGCTCCTCGGTGATGCGGACGGTGTTCGGGAGAAACGCGGCGCCGGCGCCGCCTGCCGCACCCCGTCTATCTCGATGAGCGTGCCTCGGTGTGCCACATGGTGACCAGCGGCCACCTCGTCGAGCGCGAGCACCGGTGTGACACATGCATCGGTGTCGGAGAACACTGCGGCCCACTGGTCCCGGTTTCGGGTGGCGATGACGGCGGCAAGGCGTTTCCGCAGGGTCGGCCACTGCTCGCGGTCGTTCTGGTCGGGTAGCTCGGCGGGATCGAGGCCGAGGCCATCCAGCAGCTGGGCATAGAACTGGGGCTCGATCGCGCCGACGGCGATCCACTTGCCGTCCGCGCAGCGATAGGTGTCGTAAAAGGGGGCACCGCCGTCGAGGAGGTTGGCTCCCCTTTCGTCGGTCCACGCCCCCGCACCGCGCATGGCCCACATCATCTGCATGAGCACGCTGGTTCCGTCGACCATCGCGGCGTCGACAACTTGCCCCGAACCAGATCGTTGCCGTTCGAACAGGGCGGAGAGGATACCGACGAGGAGGAACATCGACCCTCCCCCGAAGTCACCGACCAGATTCAACGGTGGTGTCGGCTTGCCCTCGGGGTCACCGATCGCATGCAGAGCTCCGGTCAAAGAGATGTAGTTGATGTCGTGCCCGGCCCGGGTACTGAGCGGACCGTCCTGCCCCCAGCCGGTCATGCGGGCGTAGATCAGGCCGGGGTTGACCTCGGCACAGTCCTGCGGCCCGAGGCCGAGCCGTTCTGTCGTTCCGGGCCGGAAGCCTTCGATCAGCACGTCGGCGACCGAGGCGAGAGCGAGAACGCGATCCCGACCTTCGTCGGTTTTCAGGTCGGCGCTGACCGAGCGGCGGTTGCGCAGCATGTGATCGGGTTTCCCATTGGTCACATCGAGTCCGCCCTGGGGGCGTTCGACTCGCACGACATCGGCTCCGAGATCGCCGAGGATCATTGCCGCGTGCGGCCCGGGGCCGATTCCGGCGAGTTCGAGGACCTCGAGACCGTGGAGTGGACCAGGCACTGGCTTGCTACCTCCCATGACGTGTGGGCGTCCAGCAGGGCGACCGCCCCGCGAGTGACGATCACGCGGTGACTAGCGGACTTCGTTCAAAACCGGGGTGGCGGCGAATTCTGCGCGGGCGAGCGAGCGGCGGTGCACCTGGTCGGGGCCGTCGGCTATCTGCAAGAACCGAGCCTGTGCGTACAGCACGGGCAGGATCGTGTCCTGCGACAGTCCGGCGCCGCCGAAGATCTGCATCGCGTCGTCGACGATCTGCTTGACCGTGAGCGGGACCATCACCTTGGCGGCGGCGATGTCGTGACGGGCCGCCTTGGTGCCCTCGACGTCCATCCGCCAGGCGGCCCGGAGCACCAGTAACCGGGCGGCATCGAGGTGGATCCGCGCGTCCGCGACGGTCGCCTGCACGACACCCTCGTCGGCGAGGGGCTTGCCGAAAGCCACCCGGGTGCGGGCGCGTTCGGTCATCAACGCGATCGCCCGCTCGGCCATGCCGATCAACCGCATGCAGTGATGGATGCGACCCGGACCGAGGCGAGCCTGCGCGACGGCGAAGCCCTTGCCGCGCGGGCCGAGAAGGTTGGCCTTGGGGACACGCACCTGATCGAAGACGATCTCCGCGTGCCCGCCCTCGTGGCGGTCGGTGAAGCCGAGAACCGTGGTGGACCGGGAGATGGTCACCCCCGGTGTCTCCATCGGCACGAGGACGATGCTGTGCCGCTGTCCGACGGGGGCGTCCGGGTCGGTGACGCCCATGACCATCGCGACCCGGCAGTCGTGCCGTAGCGCCGCAGTCGACCACCACTTGCGGCCGGTCAGCACCCAGTCGTCACCGTCCTCGGCGATCTCGAGCCGGACGTTGTTCGCGTCCGAACTCGCGACCTCGGGTTCGGTCATCGAAAAGCACGACCGGATGTCGCCGGCGAGAAGCGGTTCGAGCCACTGCTGCTTCTGTTCGTCGGTGCCGTAGAGGTGCAGCAGTTCCATGTTGCCGGTGTCCGGCGGGTTGCAGTTGAACACCTCGGGCGCGATCAGCGGGCTCCACCCGGTGAGCTCGGCCAGTGGTGCGTACTCGAGGTTCGTCAGGCCCGCACCCTCTCGCGCGGGCAGGAAGAGGTTCCACAGGCCTTCGCGTTTCGCGGCTGCCTTCAGGTCGGCCACGATCGGTGGTGCACCCCAGTGGTCGGGCTTGTCGGCGAGTTGCTGCTCGGCGATTGCCTCGGCCGGCAGTACCCGCTCCTGCATGAACGTGGTCAGCTTCGCCTGCAAATCTTGCACTTTCGGGCTGTACTCGAAATCCATTTTCTCGGTCTCTCTTGTCGATGCGGTCAGCGACGCAGTTCGGTCACTGTCGAGGTCGCAGCCAGGTCGAGGGCACGCTGCAGCAACGGCCCGACCATGTCGGCGATGTGGTCGAAGCCCTCCCCTACGGTGTCGCCCTGCGCGTGCCGGGCGCCGATGCCCTCGAGGATGACGGCGATCTTGAAGTCGGCGAACACGGTGTACCAGTCGACGTCCGGGAGTTCGATCCCCCGCCGGGTGGCGTACCGGTCGAGGAGTTCCGCGCGGGTGGGGAATCCGTCGAGGCGAGCCAGACCTTTGGTGATCGGGTTGTCCACCGAGCCGGGCTGGTCCCAGAAGCTGAGCATGATCCCGACGTCCGCGAGACTGTCACCGAGGGTGGCCATCTCCCAATCCAGCACCGCCACGATCCGTCCAGGATCGGCGGGCGCGGCAAGGACGTTGTCGAGTTTGACGTCACCGTGCACGATGCCCGGGAATCGGGTCACGGGGAGCGCGCGTCGCAGCTTGTCCAGCAGCACCGCCACCTCCGGGCGGTCCGCGGTGCGCGAGGCCTCCCACTGGCGCGCCCACCGATCGAGTTGACGTTCGAGATAGCCGTCCGGTCGGCCGAACGAGCTGAGTCCGACTGCGTCCGGGTCCACCTCGTGCAAGTCCGCGAGGGTGTCGGCCAGCGCGAATCCAAGTCGCCGCCGCTCGGCCGGTGCGAGAGCGGAGGCCTGTTCGACGGTGCCGACCGGTGTGCCGTCGACCAGTTCCATCAGGTAGAACGACGCGCCGAGCACCTCGGTGTCCTCGCACAGCAGCACCGCCTGCGGCACCGGCACGCCGGTACCCGACAGGGCCCGGATCACGGTGAACTCGCGCTTCATGTCGTGGGCACTGGGCAACACGTGCCCGTAGGGCGGACGCCGCAACACCCAGATTCGGGTCCCGTCGGTCACCCGATACGTCGGATTCGACCGACCACCGCTGATCAACGACGCCGTCAGCTGCCCACCCAGTCCTTCGTCGAGCGCGTCGGAGAGATAGGTCGTCAGCGCCGCCACATCGAGACCCGCGGCCCTCTCCCGATCGTCACTTACGGTCGCTTCGGCGGAGGACGTCGTCATTCGCGTGGCCCCTTCGTTGTTCCATTATCGCCGAACGATCGATCGGCTACCGTTTCCAGTGTTGCCTTAACGATCGCTAAATGTCAACGCCGAAGGAGCCGGCTCATAGGCCCGCCCCCCGGGTGCACGACCTCCCGCCATACCTGGTGAATGGGCCGTTACACCTGGTCTGCGTGCCGAATCCCAACATTCGCTCGAAAGGGTGTTGACGACGGTGCGCCGTGTCACATAGGTTCTCCGGCAGCAACCGAACGATCGCTAGGCGACATCTCGGATCTACCGTGAAAGAGGCATTCATGGCCACCTCCCCGACCTCCCCGGCGCAGCACGTCGCAACGGGCGCGTCCTCGACAGAGACCACGCCGTCCCAACAGAAAGCCGCCCGTAAGGCGGCGCTCGCCGCCGCCGTGTCGACCTCTCTCGAGTGGTACGACTTCTTCATCTATGCCACCGCCGCGGCGCTGGTGTTCAACAAGACGTTCTTCGCTACCGACAGCGAAGTCGTCGCCGCCCTCAATTCGTTCGCGACCGTCGCAGTCGGCTTCATCGCCCGTCCCATCGGCGGGATCGTCTCGGGCCACTTCGGTGACAAAGTCGGCCGCAAGCCCGTTCTGGTTACCGCAATTTTGCTGATGGGAATTGCGACCACCCTGATCGGCTTCGTCCCCAGCACGTCGATCGCCTGGCTCGCCCCCGCGATGCTCGTCCTGCTGCGCATCTGCCAGGGGTTGGCCGTCGGTGCGCAGTGGGGCGGTGCGGTTCTGCTGGCCACCGAATACGCACCGGCGAACAGGCGCGGCTTCTATGGAAGCTTCGCCCAACTCGGCATACCGATCGGCGTGGTGGCGGGCAACGCGATCTTCTTGATCGTGGCCTGGGCAGTCTCTCCGGACGCGTTCACGTCGTGGGGCTGGCGAGTGCCGTTCTGGATCAGCTTGTTCATGCTGTTCGTTGCCTTCGCGATTCACCGCTACCTCGAAGAAACGCCTGAATTCCAGCGGGTCGAGGCCAAGCTCGCGACCGCGCCCACGCAACGGCGCTCACCGATCCTGGAAGTTCTTCGGCACAACTCCGGCACGGTGCTGTTGGCGGGCGGCACCTACCTGGTCGGCATTGTGATGTTCTACATCACCATTACCGGTTCTGTGCAGGTCGCGACCACCACCCTCGGCATCGCCCGCTCCGACGTACTGGCGATCATCCTTGTTGCCGCCGGTGTGCTCGTGCCCATGGTGCCGTACACCGCGTACCTGTCGGACCGTTACGGCCGCAAGCTGATCTATGGAATCGGGATCGTCGGCATGGGCCTGTGGGCCGTCCCGATGTGGCAGCTCGTCGGAGCGTCGAGCGCTCAGAACATCTGGCCGCTGGCCGTGGCGCTGATCGTCTCCTGCCTGGTCATGTCGTTCCAGACCGGACCCCAAGCCGCCCTGTTCGCCGAGCTCTTCCCGCCGGAGATCCGCTACTCGGGTGCCTCGCTCGGATACCAGGCTGCGGCGATCTTCGGCGGCATGGCACCCATGGCTATGGTTGCTCTCATCAACGGCGAGGTGGCCAATCTCTGGCGGGTGGGCCTGCTGATCACCGCACTGTCGGCTCTCGCGCTCGGGTGCCTCGCCGTTCTCGCCACCCGGCGACGTTGACCTGTACAGCACACGATCGTTTGGAGACCTGATGTATCCCGGTGCGTACGTCGACACCACACCCACCAAGCCGGCCCTCATCATGGCTGGGTCCGGTCAGACCGTCACCTTCGCCGAGCTCGAAACCAACTCGATTCGCATCGCGCGACATCTGCGCGCGCTGGGGCTGCGGCGGGGGGACCATCTCGCCGTGCTTGCTCGCAACACGCCGCGAGTATTCGACATCTATTGGGCAGCAATGCGCTCCGGCCTCTACATCACGATGGTCAACTGGCATCTCACGGCCGCAGAGGCCGCCTACATCGTCACCGACTGCGGCGCGAAGGCTGTGCTCGTCGATGCGACACTCACGGAGATCGCCGGTGAACTCCGGGATTTGGCACCCGGCACCGAGCACCGACTGGCCTTCGGTGGTCCCCTCGCAGGCTATGCCGACCTGGACCGGGCGGCCGCCGCAGAGTCGGACGTACCGCTCGAGGACCAACCTCGTGGAGCGGACATGCTCTACTCGTCCGGCACCACCGGCCGGCCCAAGGGCATCAAACCGGCCCTGCCGGACCGTCAGGTCGACGAGCCCGGCGACACCATGACCACCATGAACGCCACGGTGTGGGACGTCACCGCCGAGACGGTCTACCTCTCGCCGGCGCCGCTCTATCACGCGGCGCCACTGCGCACATGTGCCGCCGTTCAAGCCCTCGGCGGCACCGTCGTTGTGATGGACCGTTTCGATGCCGAAAAGGCGCTGGAGTACATCCAGCGCTACCGGGTCACTTACAGCCAGTGGGTGCCGACGATGTTCGTGCGCATGCTCAAACTCCCCGAGAATGTGCGCGCCCGCTACGACGTGTCCAGCCTCCAGGTTGCCGTGCACGCCGCCGCACCCTGCCCGGTCGAGATCAAACGGCAGATGATCGAGTGGTGGGGGCCGATCCTGTCGGAGTACTACTCCTCCACCGAACTCAACGGCATGACCCTCGTCGACACCGAACAATGGCTGTCCAAACCCGGCACGGTGGGACGCGCCGCGCTCGGCATCGTCCGCATCTGTGGGGATCGGGGTGAGGAATTGCCGGCAGGGCAGACCGGGACGATCTACTTCGAACGCGACACCCTGCCGTTCGAGTACCACAACGCACCGGAGAAGACCCGCGGCGCGCAACATCCGGTTCACCCCACCTGGACCACCACCGGTGACGTCGGCTACCTCGACGAGGACGGCTACCTCTTCCTCACCGATCGTGACTCGTTCATGATCATCTCCGGCGGCGTCAACATTTACCCCCAGGAGATCGAGAACGCCCTCGTCGAGCACCCCAAAGTTCTCGACGCCTGCGTAATAGGGTTGCCCGACAACGAGATGGGCGAAATCGTCACCGCAGTCATCGACCCGGGAACCGAGGTCGACGGCGACGACGCCCTCGCCACCGAGTTACTCGACTACCTCAGCGAACGCATCGCCAAGTACAAGCTGCCCCGCCGAATCGAATTCGCCCACGACCTTCCCCGGACACCGACCGGAAAGCTCGTCAAACGCACGCTGAAGGAACGCTTCGCCAACACATCGGTGCGCTGACGAAACCGGATTTCGGCTCAACCCCGCGGGACGACCGGTCTCACCATCGCGAGGGCCAAGTCGGCGTAGCGATCGGCGAGTTCGTCGGGCTTCATAGGGCCGTCAGGGCGCCACCACGCACACACCGACTGGCCCATGTTGATGATTCCTCGGACGGCGTCCCGCGGGTATTTCGTCGCGAAATCACCCTCCTCCACACCACGCTCGATGACGTCGCGGAAGAGGTGTTCCTGTTCGTCCCGGAGGGCGACCACAAGTCGACGACCGACGTCATCGAGGCTGCGTAACTCGGTGGCGCCGACCATCGCATCCAACTGACGAGTGGTGTGGAACAAGATCCATGCCCGCATCAACGCTTGTAGCTGATCGACCGGGGAACCCCCCGAACGCAACAATGCACCCCGAGTCATCGCGAGGGCGTCGTGCAAGGCCCGCACCATGATTTCCTGCAGAATCTCCTGCTTCGACGCGAAGTGATGGTAGATCGACGCAACAGTGATATCGGCGCCGCGGGCAATGTCACGCATCGAGGTGCCGTGATAACCGCGCTCATTCATATTGGCCACCGCAGAGTCGAGAATCACCTGCCGCCCGGTACGCGCACTGGAATCAGTCACCTTCGCAGCACACATGATCGTCTCCATCCCCGCTCCACCCATCACACGACCACCCCAGAATAGCGCCACGACCACGAGCGCCCCCTAGCAGTCGTTCGGTAATTTGAAGAGGTAAAATCACTGTCTATAAGGGCGGAATGAGGTTCCAGCCGAGCTAACGATCGGCGTTTCATCGGGTTCGGAGGCAAGGCGTCATGGCGCTGATTTCAGCTCGGTACGACAACCGTGCGCACGAGACGGCGGCAGGGAGCGGACCGGCAAGTTCAGCAGGAAGTCGATCCAGTGGCACCAAGTTCGGTGTTGGAGGATGAAACACACCACGGGCGAGACGGTTCAGGACAACGTCCAACGTTCTGGCGAGGAAGCGGTGATTCGCGGTGATCCAGTCGCCCATTCGACGCCGATGACGGTTCGGTTGAAGGCCTGGGTGACGAACCCGGCACGCAGTGAGTGTCCGCCGAGCTGAGTCACGAGGGCGGGATCGAAACCGGCCTGGAGAGCTCGACGACGGACCCGGATACCGTCCGAGCCGATGGTGTCGGCGGCGTCGACAAGGTAGGCCGCGACCGTCGCCGGGTGCGCCGGCAACGAGGCGTGGCCGTGCGTGTGACACCACTGCTCGAACCGCCGCCACGCCGACGCGTAGGTGCGGCGGGTGCCCTCGGACCGGGACTCGGCCATCGCCCGCCCGATCCGCGCAGCCACCGCCTCCGACAGATCTGGAAACACCGCGGTGTCGCTGATAACAGCAGCCGCGGGCAGCTCGGCGGTGCGTAGTCCCTGGGCGATCGTCATGACCAGCAGGCTATCGACACCATCCGACACTTGTTCGACGCGCGAAGAACGCGCTGAGGTGCGATTTCCCGGAGACGGCGCGGGAAGCATTCTTGACGTTGATCGGCGACACGGCAAGGCTTCACCCTCAAGGAGTTCGAGGTTCAAGACCCTCATCGAGGACTGGGCCAAGCACTCATCGAGGCCGTGGTGAAAGCGATGTTCGCGACTCTGGGCACTCCGCCCGAGGAGTAAATCGAGTGGGGCACGTTGAGCGGCTCCGGGAAGAACCCCACCGACCCTTCCCTATCAGAGTCATACATACCCCTGGGGACAACTACGCTGTCAGCTGCATCCGGTCAACGGCGCGGCGAACCCGGCTTACTGTGCGCCGGGATCGAGAGTGAGGTGTCCAGAAGGCACGCCTCGACCTGGAACTTCGAGACCCGGCGGGGACGGTATCGGGGCGGATGGCTGCAAAAGTTCGGCACGAGTACCGGGCATGCCGCTCTGCCCCCGTTCGGCGCATTTGACTGCCAAAACCTGGTTGACCCCGAGCCGGTTCGCCGCAAAAGCCAACGCCGCGCCGGCCATGTACAGCCGCCACACTCGTGCCCGCCCGGCGCTGCTATAGGCCACTGCCTCGTCCCAGTTCGCATCCAGGTTCCCCACCCAGGCCCGCAGGGTCAGCGCGTAGTGCTCGCGCAGCGCCTCGACGTCACGCACCTCGAAACCGGCCCCTTCGAGCGCCTCGATCATCGTCGCGATCGGTTCGATTTCTCCGTCGGGGAACACATAGCGATCGATGAACGACGTCTTCGAAAATTTGGCAGCAGGTTTGCGTGGTCGCCGCGAGATCGCATGGTTGAGCAACCGCCCCCGAGGGCGTAGCAGCGCGAACAGGTCCGCGGCGTAGGTCGCGAGCATCGCGGCGCCGACATGCTCGGCCATGCCGATGCTCGAGATCGCATCGTAGGGGCCGTCTGTGACGTCGCGGTAGTCCTGAACTCGAATCTCCACCAACTCTCCCACGCCCTCGTCGACCATCCGTTTGCGGGCATAGTCCGCCTGCTCCTGGGACAGAGTGACACCGACGACGTGCACGCCGTAGTGACGTGCCGCGTGCAGTGCAAAGGTCCCCCACCCACAGCCGACGTCGAGTACCCGCATCCCCGCGGTCAGGCCGAGCTTGCGCGCCACCAGATCGCATTTGGCGTACTGGGCCGCACCCAAATCCTCACTCTGCTGCGCCCAGTACGCACACGAGTAGGTCATCGACTCACCGAGCACGAGTCGATAGAAGTCGTTGCCGACGTCGTAGTGATGACTGATCGCGGCAGCGTCACGACCCTTGTCGTGCCGGCGCCCGCCGCGCGCCAGTTTCATCTCCTCCGCCGGCGGCTTCGGTGGCAGCCCGATGATCCCCAGGCGCAGCGCCGCTGTCACCAGTGCCTTCTTCGTTTGCCTGTCGATCCGCACACCCGGTCCCCGACTCGGATCCGACACCTGCTCCAACACGTCCAGTCCGGCGAGAAGGTCTCCCTCGACGTCGATGTCGCCGGACACGTAGGCCCGAGCGAAACCGAGGTCGTTCGGCGCCCACAGCAACCGCCGCAAACCACGCCGATTGACGATGTGCACCTGCCACGGCGCGTCCGAAGGCCCACTGCGACTACCGTCCCAACACCTGATCCCTACCGGGACCTGCGCCCCCAGCACCGCGCGAACCAGCGGCGCCACCGTGTCAGCGACCGTCATACACACCTCCAACGAAAGTTTGGGCCCGACCACCGCGGCTGCTCAGTTCACGTCGCTCGCCGTGACGCGCAAGCCCTGTCAACCACACCAACTTCCCGCAAACGCACCTCGTCGACGATATCGGTGGAACCCCCATCACCGCAGATCATCACACCAAATCCGCCGTCCGCGCGGCCACCTCAGAATGGACCGAATTCTCACCGATCGTGTGAGCGGGTAATGCGTGTTCAGGCGTGCCCGGCATTCCGGAGTATCGGTCGTGCTCAGACCGCGTTCGGTTCAGCAGTGAGCCGGAGCGGCCGCCGGTACCGAAAATGGTTCACTGTGCTGCGTCGAAAGCTCTACCCTGATCTGGGGTCCGCAGTCATCTGCGCCAGATGGGGGACCCCCACGACGATCGCCGAGCTGATCGCCCCGCGAGCAGGTCCCGCAGATAACCGCCGCTCTTCCAGGGGAGCGCAGCGCCGCTCAATTCGGAGGACACCGCAGGTGGCCTGGAAACCGCCGGAGGCGGATACATCGACACGCACCCAGGCTTCCACGCACTGACCCACAGCAGCGGTCGGTCAGTTCCTGTGGGTGCGGAAGGGTGCCCGGCGGGTCAGTCCGGTTGCGTGCGGCGCCGCGCCTGGCGTCGGGCGTGGCGGGCCATCAGATGGGCTCTGTTCTTCTCGCCGCGGAAGATCTCGCGATTCACCGCGTGTTCGATCATTCCGGGAGCCTCGAGCACCCGCTGCGCCGCCAGACGCATCAACTCCGCGCGTCAGACCCGACCCGTGCAGCAAGCGCCCTCGAGCGCGCTGACCCTGGTATCGGAGGTCGCCTAACTCAAGGATTTGACTATTCCTCCAGCCGGAGAACACGCGAGCGCTATAGGCGAGGGGTGGATTCGAGGTCCGTCGAGGTCACTGGATCGAGCCTTTCTGAGTGTCAGAGTTTCCCGATTGCCGGCGCACCGAAGACTGCAGCCACCGCCAGAGCGCTGCGCGGTTCGTACGCTGCGAGCCACAGGCCGCCGTGCGCGACTTGGTCCGTGAACAGCAATTCGGATGTTCGTGGCGGTGGGGTGGCTGTATCGAGACACCGGCCTGCGGTGTGACGCCGGGCGCTACACCCTTCCCGCCGATGACGATGCCCAGGCGTGGCCGTGGCGGCGCGGTGCCGCCGGTTTGTAGTGCGACTCGTCCGACTGCACTTAATACCCGCCGATCATGGATTACCCGAGGGGACGGCCGTCCGGGGCCGACGTAGACAGCACCAATGCGCCTGGCGACCAGCCAGCGACTCAATCCCGGCAAAGCCAGCCCGACTCGGACCAGCACCCTCGTCCGAATTCCTGGAATGATTCGGTAGATACCGGCATCGATCCCGTCGAGTATCTCCGCCACGACAAGCTCCGTCGTCACCCGAGGAATGGTCTGGGTAGCCGCACGATTTTCGGGTGTCCGAGCTATCTCCAGTGACTCAACCATCGGGGTCATGAATTCGCTCGGACACACGAGATGCACCCTGACTCCCTGTGGCTCGAGCTCATACTTGAGGACCTCGGTAAGCCCCACCAGCGCGTGCTTGGATGCGCAATAAGCCGAGAAACCGAAGGAACCGAGCAGGCCAGCGACTGACGCCACATTGATCAACGTGCCATGGCTGGCTTTCAGGTAGGGCAGAGTCGCCTGAATCACGTTCAGGCACCCGAAATAGTTTGTCTCCATGAACCTGTGGTGCTCCGACAGAGGCACATCCTCGATGTAGGCTTCTCCGCTGATACCCGCGTTGTTGATTACGACATCCAGCCCACCGAGTTCGGTCAGGAGTGGCTCGAGCGCAGCCTGCAATGCTTCGTTGTCCACCACGTCCACCGAGACGGATTGCGCGGTCCCACTACCGCCCAGATCTTGGATGCTCGTGAGCGCTTGCTCCAGCTTGTCCGCAGAACGCCCCAGCAGGATGACGTGGGCGCCTTGGCGCACGAATTGGTGCGTCAGTGCGAGTCCAAGTCCCGACGCCGCCCCTGTGATCAGTATGTTCTTATCCAGGTAGTCAGCAAACTTCGCGCGTGCCATCTATCCGCCCTTTCTAACGAGTTGTTCCAGCCCTTGTGATTGGGTTCTCGGACTCTGCCGATGGTGTGGAGCTCGGGGTCTCGGCGACCTCCTGTACGGGTGCCGCCAGCGTCAGTCGCGAGTGCCCGACGAGATTCGGTGTGTCGCGGCGCCAGCCTCAACCAAGCTGAGGTGATACCTGGTGATCAGGTGCCTGGTCGGACGTCGGCCACCGTGCCTGCACAGACGCACGGCACGTCGGGCTGAGCTAAGCTCACCGTGGAGGCCGCACAATTCGAATAAGCCGACACTCCAAGTGATCTCGGCCAGGCAGGTTGCTGGCAATGGCGGATGGTGGGCCGTGACTGTCGTGCCCCGTGCGTTTGTAGCCTCGGTGGTAAGCGTGCGCCGTCGCGACGGCGGGGCTGGTGAATCTGTTCGATCCGGCGGAAGCTCACCTTCCTGTCCAGCTGTTCAGTTCCCAGCCGTTATGACGATGCGCTTCTGAGAGGTGTCGTCGAGCCAATATGCGTACCCATCCTCGACGACTAGCAGCTCCTCAAATTTGACGCCGTACTTCGTGCCGACGCGCAGGTGAGGTTCGATCGCCCAAACACCGGTCTTGGGCCCTGTGTGGAACGGGCCCAGAAGCTCAGGCATGAGGGCACGACGTATCGACTTCAGGAGGAAGCCGGGCGAATGCCAGCTCGCCTTGTAGCCGAACGGCACCGTCGGCAGGTAGTGGCGGAAGTTGGCCGAGGCAGGCCGGTGACGATAGACGCGGTGACCCAGGATGTGACCGTGGTATCCGTTGACTGCATTCTGGTAGCCGGCCCCTTCCATTTCGCCTGTCACCCACTCGAATATCGTGGCCGCAGTCTCCGGGAGGGTGAACTGTCCCGGGATGCGATTGCGCAGATCGGACAGGAAGTCCATCGCTTCGGTGAGCTCAGGGACATCGCCCACTTGGATTGTGTACGCCACATCACCGGCATAACCGTTGACGATGGGTGCGCAGTCGATGATGGCGACGTCGTTGTCCTCGAGCGTCAAGCCGGCGCCTTTGGCGGGAAACCACTCGGCATCGGGCGCGAGGGAGCGCGGGCCGAAACCAACGATCGGTTTGTGCAAGCTGGTCCTCACCCCATGGTCGTGGAGGTAGCTCGTCATCCAGTCCTGGGTCTGGCCTTCGGTCCAGCCGGGTCGCATCTCGGCTGCCACGGCCTGGGCACAGGAGAAAGAGAGCTTCTGAGCCAGGCGAAAGCCTTCAACCTCCTCGGGGGTAGGAAGATCGGCGGACTTGGTACGAATCCGCGAAAGGACTCGCTCGATCGGATTGGCGTCGGCCGCGGTTGGTGGATCGGTGTAGGTTGGCATGACATCTCCATTTTCCGTGTGACCACCGGTCATGTGACCAGTGGTCATAAGCTAGACCAGCTCTTATACGTCGTCAAACGCAAGAAGGAGGACGGGTGCCGACATCGACCTGGGCGCGGCTACCGGAGGCGCGGCGCAGCGCCGTGCTAAGTGCAGCGCAGGATGAGTTCTGCGCCCACGGCTACAGCGGAGCCAGCCTGAACACGATCTGCCGTAACGCGGGCGTGTCAAAGGGCAGTTTATTCCAGTACTTCGATGACAAGGCCGACCTGTATGCCCATCTGACCGAGTTGTCCGGTGAGCGGGTGCGGGCAGCGATGAACGAATACGCGGTTACGCTTCCCTGGGACGTGGACTTCTTCGGTGCACTGGAGAGCATGGTCGAGCGGTGGGTACGCTACTTTTTTGACCATCCTGTCGAGCGTGCTTTGACCGCAGCCTCGACGCTCGAACCCGATGCGCGCGGCCGCTCGGCGGTCCGAGCCGCTATCGATCCGCATTACCTCGCCATGCTCGAGCCAATCATCGATGCGGGTGTGCGGAGCGGTCAGATTCGCGCAGACGCCGATCGTGCAGCTCTTCTGGCGACCTTGTTGGTACTTCTCCCTCAGATCGCATTGGCACCTCACGTGCAAGGTCTCGACCCGGTACTCGGCCTGCACGGAACCGACGCAGGCACGGCAGTCGAGGGGGCACAACGGATAGTCCGACTAGTGACAACTGCGGTTCGACCGCAGACCGCGGAGGCCGCCGCGCTGAACCTGACCACCTGAACCTCGGACACGTCCCATAACTGGCGTTGCAGTATTAGGCACCCGGTGGGGCCGGAAGTTGCGCGCGGCGCAGAGGCAGCACTCGACAGAGTGAGATGCTTGTGCCTGACAGTTGTCGAACCCGGCGGGAGACTGCCATCGAGCTGCCTCTCGAAGGGAATCGACAGACATGCGCGCTTTCAACTTACCAGTCACACTGATCGCCGAATCGGATATCTTTGGCTGATAACCTATTTCGCTACGCAGCCGAGTCGCCGAACTTCGTCGCGTTCAGGAAACGCGGTGAGGACGCACAGTGGACCGATGTCACTGCGGCAGAATTCGCGGAGCACGTCACAGCTGCGCTGCCGGGTTGATCGCCTCGGGTATCACGCTGGGGGATCGCGTGGCGATCATGGCGTCGACGCGTTACGAAAATCAAGACCGCGCTCGGAGGGCAGTGCACCCACGTCGTCTCAGGCGGCGTGCCTCTCGGGACACGACTCGGGCACTACTTCAACGGCATCGGCCGGCCCCACTCGAAAATGCCCTCCGTGCCCATCCTTTGATCAATCAGGCGATGGTGCTCGGCGACGCACGCCCCTTCGTCAGTGCGCTGATCACGCTCGATTCCACGGCGCTTCGGGCGTGGCGGGAGCGGCGAGGCCTGCCCCAGGAAGTATCCGTCTCCGACCTGCAACTCGTTCACGGCCTGCACGCCGAAATCGACGGCGCGGTATCGAAAACCAACAAAATGGTCTTGAAGGCGGAACAGATCAAACAGTTCCGCATCCTCGACACCGAATGGACTCAGAGTGCCGGAGAACTGACGCCGAAGCTGTCGATCAAACGTGACGTCGTCCTCGCACATTACGCTTCCGACGTGGAGGCGATCTACGCCTGAGGTCTCTGCGTCGCCCACCGAGGGAGGGGACTATCATGTACGACGTGCAGGAGGTCAGCGACGAGACTCGAAACTACGGTGGTCGACCCGTATCGGCTCGGCGTGCCGAACGAAGACTGCAGTTCATTTGGGCTGCGCTGGACGTCTTCTCGCACAAGGGTTACGCATCAAGTTCGGTCGCAGATATCTGTGCCGCCGCGAGTCTTGCAAGACAACAGTTCTACGACGAGTTCGACAGCCGTGAAGATCTGCTGATCGCACTGTACGACCAGATTCAGAGCGACGCGCGGGACGCGATGTTGACCGCGATCGCCGCCGAAAACCCCGCGACACTTGCCGATCGCGCGGAAGCGGCGATGACGGCGTTCGTCGAGTCGATCGGCCTTGATCCTCGGCGAGCCCAGATCTTGTTCGTAGACATCGTCGGGGTCAGTCCCCGAGTGGAAGCACACCGAGTAGCGCGTCGCACAGAATGGGTCGCGTTCTTCAAAACGACAGTTCAAAATGCCGTGGGTGAGGATTTTGTTCCCCCCGGCGGATACGACATGGCGTCGACGGCGTTCATCGGCGCACTCATGGCTCTCGTGCACCAGTGGAGCACTGCCCCCACCCGTCCGCCCGTCGACGGTCTCGTCAAAGTCATGTCCACGATTCTGAGCGCTCTGATCGGCACCGACGCCTCGACCAGCTGATCCGAAATCCGATCCTCTCTCTTCTCGTCGAGACCATTCGGCATCCCGGCACTTCTCCGCAGGCCAGGAATCTTCCTCGGCAGCAGCTCGCCTGCAAGCACGCTCATGAACGCCAACTGTGGCGAACACCGATGCGCAACCCCCATTGCGAGTCCCATCACAAGTACGCTACTTTGAAGGAAAGTTAGACACCAATGTCTGACACGGAAGATCTGAGAAGAAATGCATAAGGCTGCGCTCCTCCGTCTCGCGGCAGTGGGCTTACTCGCTGTCGGAGCCGTTTCCATGACTCCCGCTCTCGCCCACGCGGAATCGCAAGATTTTTATCAACCACCCACGATATTGCCGGCAGGGGAGGGCACGATGATCAAGTCCGAGCCCACCCCCCTGTTCGGCCAGATACCCGGCATCCCTGACACGTGGCCGGGTAACAGCGAGAAGATCATGTACACCTCCACTCTCGTGGACGGAACTCCCGTGGCCACCACGGGCGCAGCTATCACGCCCGCGTTTCCCTGGCGAGGCCCCGGCGAACGGCCTACCGTCGTCGTTGCTCCGGGTACGTTCGGCCAGGGCGATCAATGCGCCGGTTCGAAGAACCTTGCGTGGGCCTTCAATATTCAGATCAGCCCTCAGCTGAGCCTGCCCGTCAACTACAACGTCACAGATGCGGACCTGCTGCTCACCGCAGGGTTTCGCGTAGTCATGCCCGACTACATCGGACTCGGCACTCCCGGGATTCACACCTACGTCAACAGAGTCGAGCAGGGCAACGCCGTCGTCGATGCCGCGCGGGCCTCGAATCAACTGTGGAATCTGCCTGACTCCACGCCGATCGCGTTCTGGGGTTACTCCCAAGGCGGCGGGGCGAGCGCATCCGCTGCAGAAATCGTCGGTGAACGGGCACCGGAGCTGAATATGCTCGGAACCTATGCGGGGGCCGCCGATCCCGACCTGCGCGAAGTTCTCCGCAAGGCAGATGGGTCACTGCTCACCGGAGCGATCGGATACACCCTCAACAGCCTGATGGAGAGGTACCCCGAGCTAGGGCCGATCTTCGACAAGCGGCTCAACGACAAGGGAAAGCAATGGCTTAAGACCAGCGCGACGCAATGCGTGCCGGATACCGGGCTGACATCGTTGGGTACTCGTAGTACCGACTACAGCGTCGATGGAAAATCCTTCTCGCAGATCCTGTCCGAAGAGCCGGAACTCGCGGCGGTAGTCGACGATCAACAGATCGGTCGCACGGCCCCCTCTGCCCCGGTATACCTGCACACGTCCACCAACGACGACATCGTTCCCGCTGATTCCATTGCAGCACTGAGAGACAGATGGTGCGCATTGGGGGCGGAAGTCGAATACACACAAGACGACATCACACCGCCGCTGCTACCGGGATCAACTCTTAGTCACGATTTCGGAGCGGCGACCGGGATGCCGCTTGCGGCAAAATTCCTGTGGGACCGAATCAACAAGGCACCCGTCAACTCCGCGTGCGGTGCTTGACCGACTGACCTCGAACGCCGGCTACACGATAATCGACCGCGTCAGCCACTCGGGCAGTGAGAGCGACGTGGCACCGCGCTCCTCCGAACCGTGCAGACGAGACCGCGGCAGCGAATCCATGAGTTCGAACGCAGTATGCAAGCACACTTTCAGCCGACAGGCACCCGTTGCCGTCGCCGTGCAAACCGTTCGGACGGACGAACCCTCGACGACATCGGCGACGACATCACTCCTTGGATGATGGCCTTCCACCAGTATTGATTTCGCCCCAGTAATCGGCGAGCCGGCGACGAACTCTGTGCGGCCACGCCCGCGCCCCAGGTTCTCGGCCACCAGCTTCCGGAACTGCCTTTCTGCTGCCTCGCGGATCGGATCACCCACGCCGGGGTAGTAGCCGTAACGGCGTGGAACGAAACTGTGAAGTTGTCGAAGGCAATGGACGATCAGAGTTCGAGTTCCTCGCGGAACGCCGCCAACTCTTCCTCTGGAGTGCTCACGCCACGAGCAACGCGGCGCGCAGCCGCCTTGTCGGCTTCGGTGACGGTGCCGCCGGCAAGACGAACCCCTGCAGCTGCGAACCGCACCGACTCTTCGACACCGCGTGATGCGGTGGGTGTGGTGGCGATGTGTGCAGTGGTCATGCAGCCCAGCCCCCTCCGTGCCATACGTTCGATCGCTTCCATCACCGTACAGAGAGATTTCTATATATGCAGCTCAAAGGTATTTTCCGTGACGCAGAAGTCATCGCCGGACGGCAATGCCCCACGCCCGGGGGCTACTCGGTGTAGCGCCACACGGCGATTGTCAGTGGTAGGGCTTGGTCCAGGTCAGGGCGTATCACCACATCGGTAGCCTCCCCTCGTCCACGTCACTTCGACTGCCTGTAACCGCACCAGTAGGGGGCCGTCACCGGGACGAGCTCGGCGCCCAGTGAATGCTGACCGCAGCCAGTGCTTCCCTTTGACGCGGTCACGGTGCCCGACCAGGCGGGAGCCCGAGTACTCGCCCGTGGCGTGGCCCGGTGACCTCGGCGTCGACCCCGAGCGCTCGGCCGAACTCGCGGTTGCCGGGGCTCGCAGCAGGCCTGAAGGTCGTCGGCCAGGCGATGCGCATCCCAGCCGTACACAGTCCCAACCGTACGCAGGTCGACCTCTCTCCACGGTGAGAAGCAATTGGACAACGTCGTGGACCGTGGACCGTGGACTGGATCGGATGCGCGCCGAGTGCCGGGCCACTCCTGTCGCGGGCGCCCCACACTGGCCACGTCGGCCGCCGTGGCGGCTCAGGACAGAGGGCTGCGGGGGCTGATCGTCACAGCCGGGGTTCCCTTGGTGTCCAGCCGGGTTTCGAGGAGGTCTCGGATCTGGATGAGCAGGTCCGTTTCGCTGGCCTTCTTGTCCCCTGGTTCGGTGACGAACCGCTTCTTCGCGGCGTTGGCCGGGACGATGAGGATGAAGTAGACGACCGCGGCGATGATCACGAAGTTGATCACCGCGGTGACGACCGCGCCGAGGTTGACGAAGGTCGCTGGGTTGTCCGCCAGAAGTTGGTAGCCCCACCCCAGCTCATTGCCGCCGCCGGCCACCGCGACGAGCGGGTTGATCACGTTTTGAGTGAAGGACGTGACGATGGCCGTGAACGCGGCGCCGACCACGACGGCCACAGCGAGGTCGAGGACGTTCCCTCGCAGCACGAAATCTTTGAATCCTTTGAACACGGGACGCGCCTTCCGTGAATTGGTGGTTACACATCGATCAGGCAGGATGCGCCGCCGGAAACTAGGGAACGGGACCGGGCATCACCGCAAATTCGGATGTTACTGTTTCACGGGTTTGCACACATCTCAACTCGAGAAGTAACGTCCAGCTACATTTCCGTTAACTACCCGATGGAGTCCGAATGTGGGCCCGACGCAGTGAAGGCGGGCGAGATGAGTAATGTGCGAGGTCGCACTCTGAAACCTGTTCCCGAGACCGGGGTGCGGACCGTGTTCCGCACCATCCACGGGTATCGGCGGGCGGTGCGCATGGCCGGGGACGGTCCTGCGCTGTTGTTGCTGCACGGTATCGGTGACGACTCGTCCACCTGGGCCGAGATCATCCCGCACCTGGCGAGCACGCACACCGTCATCGCCCCCGATCTACTCGGCCACGGCCGGTCCGACAAGCCGCGTGCCGACTACTCCGTCGCGGCGTACGCGAACGGGATGCGCGATCTGCTCGCCGCCCTGGGCGTCGCCCGTGTCACCATCCTCGGGCACTCTCTCGGCGGCGGGGTCGCGGCCCAGTTCGCGTATCAGTTCCCGCAGATGGTCGATCGGCTGATCCTCGTCTCCGCCGGTGGCGTCGCGAAGGAGGTCCATCCCCTTCTCCGGCTCAGCTCGGTGCCGGTTCTCAACGAGGCCCTGAAACTGCTGCGCCTTCCCGGCGCACTGCCCGCCGTGCGGCTGATCGGCACCGTCCACGATCAGATCCGCGGCACCGGCCTCCCACTCGGTGCGGCGCTGCACGACACCGCGGATCTGACTCGTATCCTGGCAGGGCTGGCCGAGCCGACCGCTCACGCTGCCTACCTGCGTACCCTGCGTGCGGTGATGGACTGGCGCGGGCAGGTGGTCACGATGCTCGACCGCTGCTACCTGACCGAGAACGTCCCCGTCCAGCTCATCTGGGGCGATCGGGACGTCGTCATCCCGGTCGATCACGCGTATCTGGCCCATGCCGCGCTGCCCGGTTCGCACCTCGAAATCTTCCGCGGCGCCGGTCATTTTCCCTTCCGCGACGACCCGGTGCGGTTCCTGCGGACCGTCGAGACGTTTCTGTCCGCGACCCGCCCGCTGGAATTCGACCCGACCACCTGGCAGAGGTTGCTGATCAACGGTCCGACCGAGTACGCGATCACCGGCACCCCGGCCACCCGGGAAGCTTTGTGTGAGGCGATCGAATCCGACGAACGCAGCGCGACGTGACCCCGACCCCGAGGTGGGCCGACCATCACGCGGCACAGCGAGAAACTGCAGTCCGCATGTTCGGGGACCGCCGCCTACCCGCCCTCCAAATCTTCCGCACAGCCCAGATGCCACCAGGGCGGCGATCAGTGGCGAACAACCGGCCCGGCCAAGGCGGCCGCACCAACACACCCAAACCGCGGCGACGACGTACACAGTGACCGGCCACCGCATTCCATCCCGTGTGATCATGCGGATGGTGCCCACGAGTCAGGTCCCGGTGTCCACGCGCAGCCGCGGCAGCATCCGGTGCACCGCACGGGCATCGCGGCGCCGCAACGACCCCTCCGCCAGCAACTTCCGCACCGCCTCGACCACAATGGCGGGAACGGTCACCTCGTGCTTGACCGCCCCACCCAGCGCTTCGATCAGCGCCTTGTCGACCTGACCGGTCTCCAGCGAGAAACTCACATGATCGAGCGTCCGCGCCGGCAGTACCGGACGCAACGCAGCAATCACCTCACGCGCATACTTGTTGGCCCCCTCCATACCTCGAGTGTGACAGACAGCTCCGACAGTCGCAGGTCCGATTACTCCCCCCGCAACACAGAAGGTCACGTGTAGATAGGCTTCATGACGTGTCGTTGCTGCTGCTCGACCTCGACAACACCCTCATCGACCGTACCGCCGCATTCGGTACCTGGTGCGTACGATTCGTCGCACAGTTCGGCGGCGGCGCCCAGGAGGCCCAGTGGTTAATCGGGGCCGATCGGGACGGTTACCAGCCACGGCGCCAGCTCGCCGAGGCGATCCGTGAGCGCTACACGCTCACGCGATCGACAGACTCGATCGTCGAGGCTCTGATGGAGCACCTGGCCGACATCCGCGTCCAACCGAACGTTCTCGACGCACTCACTGCCGCGTCCGCCGCCGGGTGGACCCCCGTGGTCGTCACCAATGGGGACGCACGCCAACAGGAGGCGAAGCTCGCTCTCTCGGGTCTCGACCGGCACCTTTCCGGATCGGTGATCTCCGGAGCGGTCGGGGTCCGCAAACCCGACGCGCGGATCTTCCGAAAAGCGGCGGCAGCGACCGGAATCGGCCTCGACGGAGGCTGGATGGTCGGTGACCACCCAGTCGCGGACATAGAAGGCGGACGGGCCGCCGGCCTGTCCACCGCGTGGATCACCCGTGGACGGCAGTGGGACACGTCGATCCCGCCGCCGACGCTGACCGCCCGATCCTGCGCAGAAGCGATCGCCCGCATCGTCGGCGGACAATCCCACTCACATCGCCTCCCGTCTCGACCTGGCGCGTGACCGTCTCCGGGGCGCGCTGACAACGCCGGGAACGGTTCCGGTCATGGGATTGTCCGTCGACAGGTTCGACCACACCCATCAATTGCCATGACGTAGATACGAGCGCATCGTGGTTACGCCGCGGTGCTGGGAATGCATGTGGAAATTCGGGGCCGGCCGAACCGCCCTCCGCTTCGGGAACCAAATGCGCACGGCCGCTACCTTCCGCGGTCCGCCGACCACGCAGCCAAACGGAATCGCCGTCGGCCACGCGAGTACAAGCTGCTCGCGGACTCGGCTCTACGCCGGCTCGTGCAACGCAAACTGGACCTGCACTTTCGCATCCTGTGGATCAACCACGAACCCGAATCCGGCGCCGGTGGCCGGCGCCCCCACACCCAAGCTGACCAGCACAACGACACCACCCGAACCCCAAGCCGACTACGCAGACCCCTGCAGCGCCGCCCCAGACACCGGATCCATGTGCCGGATCGTTGCCCACGCACCCCTGAGCGGACCTGCCCCCCTCAAGCCCCATCGCCATCGCGATCACCACCGGACCCAGCCTGCAAGTTCACGTCGGCCTCAGCGACTCTGTCGCCACCTACCCTGGCTCTACCTCGAGCCAACAAGGCGGACTGGGACCCACCAGCGATAGCTTCGCAGGCAAACAGGATGCCGCACTCGAGACCGTCACCGACATCGATGGTGACGGCACACCCGAACTCATCCTGTGGACAGGTGAATTCGCTGACCACAACGAATTCCAAGTCCTCACCCTGAATCGGACTTCACTCACACCCGTCGATGGCTCGCTCTACAGCAAATGGGGCAACCGCGACATATGGAATACCTACGCCACCGCCGGCGGTGACTACAGCTACAGTCGGTGCGCACCAAAATCTCCGGGAACAATCACCCAAATCACCGGCATGGACTTCGGTCCCGCACGCGAATGGACTACACCTACCGCGCCGCCAGTTGGCAAGAAGGCGCCACACGGGAAAACCTCCCGACTCCGGGCCACGCATTCGACAACACCCACTTCGACTGCCCAGCAGAAGAAACACGCATTGCACGCAGTCCCACCGATGACATCACCCCATTCGACAGCACACCCACCAATGACACCCCATGGCCCTCACTGCCGCCGACCGCCCGGAAGCTCACCGCTGCCGGAATCATGTGCGACTTCATCGTCGCCAACAGCAAATCCCTTCCAGTGATCGTCCTGCACGGTGAGGTCCACTGCCCCACCGCTTTGACGACCGCCCAGCACTACATCAACAACCTCGCCCAATCACAAGGCCAAGGACATTTCCTGACCATCGACAACTGGACATGCTCCTGGCCCAACGTCGAGGGACGCAGCCACGCCATGTCCTATCACCACTGCGAGGACACCAACGGAAACACGTTCAAGATCGGCAACTGAATAGCGACTTCCACCCTGCGCTCCAAAGGAAGACAGCCCGACTACCTCGAGGACCGCTGCCGAAGACGGGCCCGCACCCTCGAGTGCGGGGCAATGGGAGCGGCCTCCGGTTGCCCTCGCAAAATCCACCGCACGAACGGACGCTATCGCCTTCTCCCGCACCTCGGTTGGATAGACATTGGGCATAAGATCACCTTCCCAAGAAAGGAGGTGCGCATCAGACCCGGGACGATTCACTACTTTGCGCCCGCCTCCAAAATTCACGGAGGCGTGGTCAGACGAGATTCCGCCGACCGGCGGCCCGCCCAACGTGGCCGACGCCGATGATCATCGGCGTCCCCACGCACAGCCCTGCTACCACGAGTCCGAGCCTCGCCCAATCCGATTGGGCGTGGCTCCACGCGTAACCGAACAATGCGACGGCGCCGAGATACACCGCTAACCCGCATACGGCTGCGACCAACACCGTTGTACGCCGAGACCGCACATCGCTGTTTTTCACAGGTTCATTTCCGTCCATCGGCATCCGGGTTATATGACGGATAGTCCTGTATCCCGCGCCGAGGACGGCGCGGGGGGTCGCCGGTGTCGAGGCCGCCGCTGATAAACGTCGCAACCCAATAGACAAAGCACTTTCCGAGCCACTTAACGTATTTCCAGAACACAACGCATCCCTACCCAAACATCGAATTCCATGCATTGCCGATGGAATGACCGACCGCACCAACCGCGTCATCAATGGTGCCCTTGACTCCGTCCGGAAGCTTGCCGTAGGCCCACCGGGTCCCGTAGTACGCGCCCATCCCGACCCCAGCAGCCACCAGGGCCGGAGCGATGCCCGTACCCAGGACCGCGGCAGGGGACTGTCAGAACATCGGTGGATCCAGTTCTGGCGCATGAATCTAGATCACCGTTGGGGTGATGCGGCCTTCGAAT
>NZ_JAWLSG010000015.1:0-106710 GCF_033142305.1 Rhodococcus sp. IEGM 27
GGTGTTGCGGGGTGGGTCGGGTGGGGAGTTTGTGGTGGGGTATGTGGTGCCTGAGTGTGGGGTGGTGGTGGAGGGTCTGGCGGTGGTGGAGTGGGTGGCGGGGGTGTTGCCGGGGTATATGGTGCCGTCGGTGGTGGTGGTGCTCGATGAGTTGCCGGTGACGGTGAATGGCAAGCTCGACCGCAAGGCCCTCCCCGAACCCCACTTCACCACAGCGGGGTATCGCGCTCCGACGACACCCGTGGAGCAGTCTGTCGCCACAGCTTTCGCTGACGTCCTCGGTGTCGACCGCGTCGGCGCGGACGACAGCTTCTTCGCACTCGGTGGCGATTCGCTCAGCGCCACCAGGGCGGTGGCCCGCATCAACAGCGCGCTGGAGACGACACTCGCTGTGGGCGTGCTGTTCGACAACCCCGTGGTATCCGACCTGGCCGATCGGATCGGGCCGTCCCTGCTGACGAACTCCGTTACCCCGGAACTGACCGCGCGACCGCGGCCCGATCGGCTTCCCCTTTCTCTGGCGCAACAGCGTATGTGGTTCATCAACCAGTTCGACACCTCCTCACCGGCATACAACATTCCGGTTGCGCTACGTCTGGACGGCGTGATAGACCTGCCGACTCTCCGGGCGGCACTCGGTGACGTCATCGAACGGCACGAGACACTGCGTACCATGTATCCCGGTTCTGCCGACGGACCCCATCAAGTGATCGTGGAGACGAGAACCGCCATCCCCGAACTGGATTCGACATCCGCTACCGAACGGGACCTTCGAGATCTCCTCGCCACCTTTTTCGGCAAGGGATTCGATGTCACCGAGGAACTGCCCATCCGGGTGACGTTGGTGAGCCTCGCTCCCGAGAGTCACGTCCTGGCCCTCGCCGTACATCACATTGCGGCCGACGGCTTCTCGATGACGCCCCTGGCGCGCGATGTGATGCTTGCCTACACCGCGCGCAAACAACAGCGCGCGCCCGGCTGGGCACCGCTGCCCGTGCAGTACGCCGACTACAGCCTGTGGCAGCGCGAGGTCCTGGGCACCGAGGACCAGCCCGAGTCGGTGCTGTCGGAGCAACTCGGCTACTGGATCCGGACGCTGTCGGGCGGCCCGGAGGTTCTGCCGTTGCCCCTGGACCGACCGCGACCCAGACAAAGATCCTCCCGGGGTGCCGTCGTCACCCGCGACATCGCGCCTGCCGTGCATTCCGCCTTGCTCGACCTTGCACGCCAAGCTCGTTCGACTCTGTTCATGGTGATGCACGCGGCCTGGGCAGTGCTGCTCCAACGGCTGTCGGGCTCACACGACGTGGTGGTGGGAACGCCGATCGCGGGCCGCGGCCACCGGGCGCTCGACGATGTAGTGGGGATGTTCGTCAATACGCTCGTGCTCCGCACGTCGGTGCCGTCAGGGGCATCGTTCGCCGACGTACTCACCGAGGTGCGCTCAGCTGACCTCGGCGCATTCGAGCACGCGGACATCCCGTTCGAGCGGCTCGTAGACGAGTTGGTGCCCGAGCGGTCCACTGCGCACACACCCCTGTTCCAGGTGCTCCTCGAGTTCCGGAACGACACGCGCGTACGCCTGGAACTGCCGGGGTTGGCAGTCGAATCTCTCGACGTCGATCTCGAGGTGGCGCAATTCGACTTGCAGCTGAGCCTGGCCGAACGGCTCGACGAGAACGGGATGCCGACCGGGATCACCGCCGGCTTCCGGTACGCGACCGACGTATTCGACCGCACATCGGTCGAGCGTCTCGCGCACCGCTTCCTCCAGGTGGTCGAGACCGTGTCGGCAGACCCGACGGTGCTCGTGGACGACGTCGACCTCCTCCTCCCGGCGGAGCGCGAGTTCGTGCTCACCTCCGCGCATCGACCGGCACAGCACGTCGCGCCGTCGACGTTGGCGGACGTTTTCGACCGTGTGGTGGCCGCCGCCGGCGATGCCGTCGCCGTGCGTTGTGACGGCTCGTCCGTGACCTACCGGGAACTCGACGACCGGGCGAACCGGCTCGCGAGACTGCTGGTCGATCAGGGGGCGGGCGCGGAAACACTGGTGGCCGTGGTCATGACGCGTTCCGTCGACTTGGTGGTTGCGCTTCTGGCAGTGGTGAAGTCGGGCGCCGGGTACCTCCCTGTCGATGTAGCCTCTCCTCCGGAACGGCTGACCTTCCTGCTGAGCGATGCCCAGCCGAGATGTGTACTGACCACCACCGCGGACGCACCGGTTGTCGATACTGCCTGCGCCCCGGTCATTGTCGTGGACGACCCCGACACGCTGACCGCGGTGCAACGCTTCTCGCCCCTGCCGATCACGGATGTCGACCGGTGCAGTCCGTTGCACCCGGACTCGGTGGCGTACGTGATCTACACGTCGGGCTCCACCGGACGGCCGAAGGGTGTGCAGGTCTCGCATCGCAACGTGGTTGCCTTGCTGGCACAAACCCAGTCGCTGTTCGGTTTCGGGCCCGACGACGTGTGGACCATGTTCCATTCCGCCGCATTCGACTTCTCGGTGTGGGAGATGTGGGGAGCGCTCGCGCACGGTGGCCGGCTGGTACTGGTGGACTACTTCACCGCGCGCTCACCCGAGAAGTTCCTCGAACTCCTGCGCGGTGAATACGTCACAGTCCTGAACCAAACTCCCACTGCCTTTTACCAGTTGGCAGAGGCGGATCGTCTGGCCGGTGGTCTCGGACTGTCCCTCCGGTACGTGATCTTCGGTGGGGAAGCCCTCGAATTCGCGCAACTGCAGCGCTGGTACGCACGCCGGGACGACACCGCGCCGGTTCTGGTCAATATGTACGGCATCACGGAAACGACGGTGCATGTCAGCCACCTGCCGATCGACCGGGACACCGTGACGGAGCAGCCCGCATCCGTGATCGGCCGGGGCCTACCCGGGCTGCGCGTCTACGTCCTCGACGACCGGCTGCATCCGGTGCCGCCGGGCGTGATCGGGGAACTGTACGTCGCAGGGGAGCAGGTGTCGCGCGGATACCTCGGCCGTCCCGCCCTCACGTCCGCCCGGTTCGTTCCCGACCCGTTCCTGCCGGAGTCCCGGATGTACCGGTCCGGTGACCTCGGCAGGTGGAACCGCGACGGGCAGCTGGAGTACCTCGGCCGCAATGACCTCCAGGTGCAGGTGAAGGGTTACCGGATCGAACTCGGTGAGGTGGAGTCGGCTCTCCTCGCGTGTGAAGGAGTGGCGCAGTCTGCGGTGACGGTGCACGGGAGTCGATTGGTGGGGTACGCCGTGCCGGAGACCGGCGTATCGATCGACCCGGCTGTGGTCATCGACGCAGCAGCAAAGAGGCTGGCTTCGCACATGGTGCCGGCAGCAGTGGTGGTTCTCGACGAGATGCCGTTGACGGCGAACGGCAAGCTCGACCGGAAAGCTCTGCCCGAACCGGACTTCGGTCGACAGGTCACCACGAGTCTTACCCCCCTCACCGAGACCGAACGCATTCTCGCCGGCCTGTTCGCCGAGGTCCTGGGCCTCGACACGGTGGGCGTCGACGACTCGTTCTTCGCCATCGGTGGCGATTCGATCATGTCCATCCAGCTGGTCACCCGCGCCAAGGCAGCCGGGGTGGTGATCTCGCCGCGAGATGTGTTCGAACGTAGAACCGTTGCGGCTCTGGCCGAAATCGCCGGACAGGGTGACCAGGCGGTGATTCTGGAGGAGCTGCCCGGTGGCGGTGTCGGGGAGATTCCGTTGACCCCGATAGTGCGGTGGCTCCTCGGCCGAGGCGGAGATTTCCGGCGTTACTCGCAGACCGCACTGTTCACCGTGCCTGCGACCTTGGACCAGGACACCCTGACGCAGGCCGTCCAGGCCCTGCTGGATCGGCACGACCTCCTGCGGTCGCGTCTGTACCGCACCTCGCACACCGAAGAGGGCTGGTCGATGGAGGTGCAGGCCGAAGGGGCGGTGCGGGCGGCCACGCTCGTACGCCGGGTGCCGGTGGACGGTGACGGCGTCTCCGATCTCGCCGCGAGGGAACTCGACGCAGCCCTCGATCGGCTCGACCCCGAAACGGGTGTGATGATGCAGGTGGTCTGGCTCGACGCGGGTCGCCGGGGGGATGGCCGGTTGCTGATCGCCGTCCATCATCTGGCGATGGACGGAGTGTCCTGGCGGATCATGATCCCGGACCTCGCCACGGCGTGCGCGCAACTGCAGTCCGGCGCGACACCGGTGCTGGAGCCACCGGGAACGTCGATGCGCCGATGGGCGTATGCACTCGCCGACGCCGCGCACGAGCCTCGTCGAACAGCCGAACTCGAACTGTGGCAACGGATACTGGACGCGCCCGACCCCATCCTGGGCTCACGCCCCGTGGCCGAATCGGACACCGCCCTCACCGCCGAGGACGTGGAAGTGCACCTTCCGGCCCCGTTGAGCGAGACACTGCTGACGACCGTGCCACAGGCATTCCACGGCAGCGTGGGAGACGGGCTGTTGACGGCGCTGACCATGGCGCTGATCCGGTGGCGGCGACACCGGAGGATCGATGTCGAGGACGCCTTGGTGAATCTCGAAGGCCACGGCCGTGAAGAGCAGGTGGTACCCGGGGCAGATCTCTCCCGCACGGTCGGATGGTTCACCACCATCTTCCCCGTGCGTTTCGATCTCAGCGGAGTGGACCTCGACGACGCGTTCGCGGGAGGCCCGTCCGCAGGAGCCGCGGTGAAGGCTGTCAAGGAAATACTCCTCGCCGTACCCGACCACGGCATCGGCTTCGGACTGCTCCGGCACCTGAACAACGAAACTACGGAGACACTTTCACGACTGTCGCCTCCGCAGGTCAGTTTCAACTATCTCGGCAGAATGGGCGGAACAGCTCCGGAGAACGCCGAGGGATGGGTGCCCGTCGACGAACCCGCCCTACGCGAGAAGGCGGCTGCAGACCTACCCGTCGCGGCGGTCGTCGACGTCAATGCGATGACCATCGACGCGGGCGAAGGCCCGCAGCTGAAATCCACGTGGAGTTACCCGCCGGGCGTCCTCACCCGCGACGAGGTCGACGAACTCGCGCAACTGTGGGTGCAGGCACTCGCCGCCCTCGGTGCGCACGTCGAGTCGGGCGGCGGCGGCTTCACGCCATCGGATTTCGATCTCGTCGAACTGGGGCAGGATGCGATCGAGACCCTCGAACGTCGCTGCCCCGACCTGACCGATGTGTGGCCGCTGTCGCCTCTGCAATTCGGCATGCTCTTTCAGGCCGAGCTTGCCGACGCCTCCGTCGATGCCTACCTCGTGCAGATCGGTCTCGACCTTCGCGGTGAGGTGGATGCACCTCGCCTGCGTCGCGCGGTCGCCGCTCTGGTCGACAGACACGCCAACCTACGCACCGCTTTCCTGCACGACGCCGAGGGCAACACCATGCAAGTCGTCCGGCGACACGTCGAGGTGCCCTGGCGTGAGGTCGATCTGACCGCGCTCGACGACACCGCGGCGGCGTCCGAGATCAGGCGACTGGAGGCCGAAGACAGGATCCGCCCGTTCGACCTGACCTCCGCGCCGCTGATCCGCTTCACACTGATCACGTCGGCACAGAACCGATACCGGCTGGTGTCGGCCAACCATCACATCCTTCTCGACGGCTGGTCGATGCCGCTGCTGATCACGGAGTTGCTGACGCTCTACGCCACCGACGGTGACCCGTCACCCCTCCCACGTGTGCGCGGCTACCGCGACTATCTGGCGTGGATGAAGCACCGGGATCTCGAACCCTCCCGGGCGGTGTGGGCCCGGGCTCTGGCGGGGGTGGAGGGGCCGACGCTGCTGGCAGCCCGGGCGACCGGGGTGAGCGGAGCGAGGGATGATTCAGCAGCCGTCGAACGTCGGCGGCAGTTGTCCACCATTCCGCAGGAGTGGGTGTTCGACCTGGACGAGGACGAGACCACCCGCCTGCGCGAGCTGGCGCGTTCTCGCGGGGTGACGATCAACACTCTCGTCCAGGTGTGCTGGGGAATTGTGCTCGGTACGTTGACCGGCCGCGACGACGTACTGTTCGGCGCCACCGTCTCGGGGCGGCCTCCCGAGCTGGCGGGCATCGAGACGATGATCGGCCTGTTCATCAACACATTGCCCGTCCGGATCGAGCTGCGTCCCGAAGAATCGATGGGTGCGCTCCTCGAACGTGTCCAGGCCGAGCAGGCGGCGTTGCTGGATCACCACTACCTGGGTCTGGCCGAGATTCAGCGCGCCGCGGGGCCCGAGGTCGGCTTCGACACCTTGACCGTGTTCGAGTCGTACCCGGTCGATCGCGCCGGGCTGTCGACCGACACCGATATCGCCGGGATGCGCGTGGCGGGGGTGGATGCGCACGATGCGGCCCATTACCCGCTGAGCCTGGTCGCGTCTGTCGACATTCGTCTCCACCTGAAGTTCGAGTACCTGCCCGACGTCTTCGCGGCGGACGCAGTTGAAGGCATCGCCGGGCGTGTGCTGCGGGTTCTCGACGCGTGCACCCGGCCGGAACAGCCGTTGGCCGCGCTGTCGCTGCTCACCGACGACGAGCGCGCCGAGCTGGTTCCGGTCCGCGGTCGTCCGGGCGGGTCGGCCCGCACTCTGCCCGAAATTTTTGCCGATGCCGCCGCGCTCGATCCGGACGCGATCGCACTGTCCTTCGAAGACGAGCACGTGAGCTACCGCGAGCTGGACGAGCGGTCGAATCGTCTGGCGCGCGCACTCATCGCCCGCGGTGTCGGACCGGAGAGCTTCGTGGCCATCGGAATACCGCGGTCCCTCGACTCCATGCTGTCGGTGTGGGCGGTGGCGAAGACGGGAGCGGCGTTCGTGCCGATCGACCCCAGCTACCCCGACGAGCGCATCACGCACATGCTCGCCGATTCCGGAGCCGCACTGGGCGTGACCACCACGAAGCACCGTGGCCGCCTCCCCGGAGCCGCGCACTGGCTGATGCTGGACCACCCCGACTTCACAACCGAATGCGCCGATTGTTCGGAGGCGCCGGTCACCGCAGTCGAGCGTACCGGTCCGATCGCGCTGGACACCGCCGCGTATCTGGTTTACACCTCGGGGTCCACGGGCCTGCCCAAGGGTGTCCTCGTCACCCATCGTGGTCTCGACAACTTCGCCCTCGACCAACTCGAAAGGTTCGGCGCGACAGGGCAATCGCGCACCCTGCACTTCTCGACACCCAGCTTCGACGGTTCGGTATACGAGTATCTGCAGGCCTTCGGGGCCGGCGCGACGATGGTGATCGCGCCGCCCACGGTATTCGGCGGCGAAGATCTGGCACGGCTCCTCGCGGAACGGGAGGTCACCCACGCGTTCATCACCACCTCGGCGCTGGCGTCACTCGACCCAGCCGGGTTGGATCACCTGGCGGACGTGGTGTTCGGCGGTGAAGCGTGCCCACCCGATCTGATCGCCCGCTGGGCACCGGGCCGTCGGCTGTACAACGGGTACGGGCCGACCGAGACGACGATCATGTCCAACATCAGCGCACCGCTGGTTCCCGGCGGTCCGATCACCATCGGCGGCCCCATCCGCGGCGTGACGGAACTGGTACTCGACACCCGATTGCAACCGGTCCCGGTCGGAGTTCCGGGTGAGCTGTATCTCGCCGGGGCAGGTCTGGCCCGCGGCTATCACCGTCGACCCGCGCTCACGGCCGAACGGTTCGTCGCTGATCCCACGCGACCCGGCGAAAGGATGTACCGCACCGGGGATGTCGTGCGGTGGACCGCGGACCACAGCATCGAGTACCTGGGCCGCAGCGACTTCCAGGTCAAGGTCCGGGGTTTCCGCGTCGAACTCGGCGAGATCGACGCCACCCTCATGTCGGAGCCGGACGTCGGGTTCGCGGCCACGATCGCGCACCGCGGTCCCGCCGGTGACACGCTGCTGGTGTCCTACGTCGTCCCGGCGGCGGGTCGCGTCCTCGACAGTGCCGTGCTCACCAGGAGTCTCGAACGCCGTCTGCCGTCGCACATGGTGCCGTTCTCGATCGTCCTGCTGGATCGAATCCCGTTGACGGCAGTCGGCAAGCTGGACCGCACGGCACTGCCGGAGCCCGACTTCCTGTCCACGACAGGTCCATACCGGCCGCCGGCCGACCCGATCGAGGAAGCGGTAGCCGACGTCTTCGCCGACGTACTCGGACTAGGGCGGGTGGGTGCCGATGCCGGATTCTTCGACCTCGGCGGCAATTCCCTGAGCGCGACCCGCGCGATGGCCCGGTTGCGGGCGTTGCTCGGCATCGACTGTGGGGTCCGTGACCTGTTCGAGGCGCCCACCGTGGCCGCGCTGGCCGCACGAATCGAGCACGCCGGTGCGCGGCAGTCCGAACGCCCGGTGCTCGCACCCCGCACGCGACCCGAGAACATCCCGCTGTCGTTCGCTCAGCAGCGCATGTGGTTCGTCAACCAACTCGACACCACCTCGGCCGCCTACAACATCCCGATCGTGGTCCGACTGAGTGGTGCGCTCGATGTGCGGGCGCTGAGCTCGGCGATCGCCGATGTCTTTACCCGGCACGAGTCCCTGCGAACGACGTTCCCGATCGGCGAGGACGGGCCGGTCCAACGAATTCTGCCCGCCGAGAGCGCAGGGCTCACACTGATCCCGGTCGCCGTGGTGGACGAGCATCATCTGCGAGAGAAGCTGACCCGGCTGGTGTCGGCGGGATTCGATGTCACCGCGCGGGTACCGCTGCGGGTGCGCCTGTTCTCGCTCACCGCCACCGAGCACGTGCTTGCCGTTGTGGTGCATCACATCTCGGCGGACGGGTTCTCGATGGTCCCGCTGGTGCACGACGTGATGACGGCATACGAAGCCCGTGCCCGCGGCGACGCGCCCGCGTGGGCACCGCTGCCGGTGCAGTACGCCGACTACACCCTGTGGCAACGGGAGCTGCTGGGCTCGGCCGACGACCCCGAGTCGCTGATCGGGACGCAGCTCGCCTACTGGAGGAATGTGCTGGCAGGAACACCCGACCTCCTCGAACTGCCCACCGATTACGACCGACCTTCCCAGCAATCCTTCCGCGGCGGCCGCATCGGCTTCACCGTCGACCGCGGCCTCCATCGACGGATCAAAGAACTGTCGCGGCGCCTTCGCTCCACGGAGTTCATGACCGTCCATGCCGCACTCGCCGTGCTGCTGTCACGGCTCGGCCGCACCGACGACGTCGTGATCGGAACGCCGATCGCCGGCCGCGGAGAACCCGCGCTCGATGATCTGGTCGGCATGTTCGTGGGCACGCTCGCCCTGCGGACGCACGTCGATTCCGCAACGTCCTTCACCACCCTGGCGGCCCAGTGCCGTGATGTCGACCTCGGTGCCTTCACCCACGCCGACGTTCCCTTCGAACGCGTCGTGGAGGCAGTGGGTCCGACTCGATCGACGGCGCACTCACCGATCGTCCAGGTCTCCCTCGAGTTCCAGAACAACGAGCAACCAGTGCTGACACTTCCGGATCTGGAGGTTCGTGCACTCGATCCCGAACTCGCCGTCGTCAAGGTGGATCTCGAATTCCTCCTGGCCGAGAAGTTCGACGTGAACGGTGCACCGGAAGGCATGGATGGCGCCATCGATTTCGCGACCGATCTCTTCGATGCCGGCACCGTCCGAGGTTTCGCCGACCGGTTCCTGCGGATTCTCGACGCTGTGACCGAGAACCCCGACCGGCCGGTCGGCGACCTCCCGCTCCTCGACGAGGTGGAGACGCGGGCCCTGGTTCCTGCCCGCGGCGCACCCGACATGCGCCCGGAACTGTGGCCCGACCTGCTCACCGCTGCCGCCGCACTCGACCCCGACTCGGTGGCGCTGTCCTGCGAGGGCAGGCACGTGCGTTACCGCGAACTCGACGAGTGGTCCAACCGGTTGGCCCGCGTCCTCCGTGGCCGTGGGGTGGGGCCGGAGACCTTCGTCGCGCTCGGAATGCCCCGCTCGATCGAAGCCGTGGTCTCGATCTGGTCGGTCACCAAGGCAGGCGCGGCCTTCGTGCCCGTCGATCCGGCCTACCCACGCGAACGCGTCGACTTCATGCTCACCGACTGCCAAGCCTCGTTGGGCCTCACCGTGCGAGCTCACCGAGACACTTTGCCGGACACTGTTGCGTGGCTGGTGCTGGACGACGACAACGTCACCGAGCAGATGGCGGCGGAGTCGTCCGCGCCACTGACAGATGAGGACCGGACGAGCCGATTGTTACTCGCCCATCCGGCGTATCTCATCTATACCTCCGGCTCGACGGGGAAACCGAAGGGCGTCGTCGTCACTCACCAGGGCATGGCGAACTTCACCGCGGAAACGCGCGACTGCTTCGAGGTCACGCCCGAGGCCAGGGTGTCGCATCTGGCGTCCCCGAGTTTCGATGCGTCGGTGTTCGAGCTGATGATGGCGTTCAGCGCCGGGGCGCGGGTGGTGATCGTGCCGCCCACCATCGTCGGTGGCAGCGAACTGGCTCATCTGTTCCGGCGCGAGCGCGTCACCCATGCCACCATCACACCCACCGCGCTGGCGGCGCTCGACAACGACGAACTCCACTCGCTTCGTGTCCTCGACCTGGTCGGCGAGGCATGCCCGCCGGAGGTGGTCGCGCAGTGGGCGCCGGGTCGCAGCCTGCACAGCGGGTACGGACCCACGGAAACCACCATCCAGGCGAGTGTCAGCGCCCCGATGCATGCCGGTGAAGGGGTGAACATCGGGGGGCCGGCAGTAGGACTTGCGTTCCTGGTCCTCGACGAGCGACTGCAACCGGTGCCCGTCGGTGTGCACGGCGAGTTATACATCGTCGGGCCGGGTATGGCACGCGGGTACCACAATCGGGCGGCGCTCACCTCCGAACGCTTCGTCGCCTGCCCCTTCTGCGAGCCGGGGTGCCGGATGTACCGGACCGGCGACGTGGTGCGCTGGCGCAAGTCGGCGAGCCCGGCGACGGGGGATGTCACACCGCACACCCTCGAGTACATCGGGCGCAGCGACTTCCAGGTCAAGGTCCGTGGCTTCCGCATCGAGCTCGGCGAGATCGACGCCGTGCTCGCCCGTCATCCGGCGGTCGCCTTTGCTGCCACCATCGGTCACACAGCTCCCTCGGGCGACGCCGTACTCGCCTCGTATGTGCGGGTACAGGAGGGACAGGAGGTGCGGCCCACGGAACTGCGCACCTACGCGTCCGAGCGCCTGCCCGCACACATGACGCCGGCCGCGGTGATCGTCCTCGACGAAATCCCGATGACCCCTGTCGGCAAACTCGACCGAAAAGCGCTGCCCGCACCAGAATTCGGTTCCAGTGGAGCGACGTTCCGGGCACCGGCCACGGACACCGAACGCGTAATCGTGGAAGCGTTCGCCGAGGTCCTCGGCGTGGAGCGGGTCGGCGTCGCGGACAGCTTCTTCGACCTCGGCGGTAACTCCCTCCTCGCCACCCGGATCGTCAGCGCCCTCGAGGCCAGACTGGAGCGGACGGTTCCGCTGCAATGGATGTTCCTCGACCCCACGCCTGCGGGGATCGCCCACCGTCTCGAACTGCCGGCCCGCGCCACCGGTGTGGAAGAGGCACTCGCCGTCGTGATTCCCTTGCGGGCGCAGGGAAGAGGTACCCCGTTGTTCTGCGTGCACCCGGGAATCGGGCTCTCGTGGGGCTACGCCGGCCTCGTCCGGTACCTACCGCCGGACCGGCCGGTGTACGGACTGCAGCTTCCCGCGATCAGCGGTGAGCCGTTACCCGAGTCGATCGAACAACTCGCCCGCCGCTACGTCGAAGAGATCAGGAACATACAGCCCGAAGGTCCCTACGACCTGTTGGGCTGGTCGCTCGGCGGGGTCATCGCGCATGCCATGGCCGTCGAACTCCGGGCCTCGGGGGACGAGGTGGCCACCCTCACCCTCATGGACAGCTACCCCGAGGACGGAGAGCAACCCGCAGTCGGTCAGCTCGACCTGCGGGAGCTGCTCCGGGGCCTCGGCGTGGAGACAGACCTGTCGGACAACCAGCTCACCTACGAGCGTGCGGCCCAGTTGCTCGGTGAAACATTCGGGGCCGAAGCCGGCGTCACCGCAGAGCATCTCGAACGGATCGCTGCGGGGTACGAGAACTCCCAGCGTCTCGGGTACCGGTTCGTTCCGCGGGTGTACGACGGCAACGTGCTCTTCTTCCCTGCCGTGCGCAACGGAGACGGCGGCGCCCGCGCGCGGTCCGCCGAGGAGTGGCGGTCGCTCGTGACCGGCCGGATCGACGAGCAGCCCGTCGATTGCGGGCACAACGACATGATCGAACCGCAGTCCCTCGCCGTCATCGGGCCCGTCCTGGCACGCTCGCTCGAGGTACGTGAACGGTGACCCGGCCAGGGCGGGAATGGCCCTGCTTCCCTGAATCGGCCCGACAGGAGTAGTCTGTCCTGCGGTCTGCAGAGTGCAGTCGCCGCTCGCGTCTGTGAGCATGTCGAGGAAGTGGAGGTGAGGCGTCCGATGAGAAGCCAACCTCCCAGTATCTACTGAAACCGTTTCACCTCGCCGGGGAACGGTTTCACAGTCGTGTGTCCACTTGCACGCATCCTTCCTCGAAAGACCAGTGCCATGCCACAATTGCGTCCCATTCGTTCCCTGCTCCCGAGCCGTTCCGCCGGTCTGTCCGACGCCGAGACCGGTCACGTCGCCCCGCGTCGCGCACCCGAACCGACGCCGGCCGAAGAAACTGTGGTCAACAGCGCCGTCTATCGTGACGGAAAGAAGATCGCGACACCGGCCACGCTGTCGGAGGCGCTGGGCAGCTTGCCGGACGCGTCGTCGATGGCCTGGATCGGCATGTACCGGCCCAACGACGCCCAGTTGTACGCTGCAGCAGCGCAATTCGATCTTCACGAGCTGGCGGTCGAGGACGCGATCGTCGCGCACCAGCGTCCCAAACTCGAACGCTACGGCGAAACGTTGTTCGTGGTGCTGCGGGCCGCACGGTACTGCGACGAAACCGAGCGCGTCGAATTCGGCGAGCTGCACATCTTCTGTGGGCCGACGTTCGTGCTCACCGTGCGGCACAGTGAGTCACCCGACCTGTCGGCGGTGCGCAGGAGGATGGAAGGGAACCCGGACCTGCTGAAGCTGGGACCCGAGGCGGTCCTGTACGCAATCCTCGACGCGGTGGTCGACGGCTACGCCCCGGTGGTGTCGGGCCTGCAGAACGACATCGACGAGATCGAAACCGAGGTGTTCAGCGGCGAACCCGGTGTGTCGCGGCGAATCTACGAACTCACGCGTGAGGTCATCGAATTCCAGAGGGCCACAAGGCCGCTGCTCGGAATGCTGCGCGGGCTGTCGGCGGGATTCGAGAAGTACAACACCGACGAGGAACTGCAGCGGTATCTCCGTGACGTTACCGATCACGCGACGGTCGTCGTGGAGCGGGCGGACGGATTCCGCCAGTTGCTCGGCAACATCCTCACCGTCAACGCGACTCTGGTGTCGCAGGAACAGAACGAGGAGATGCGGAACCTCACCCAGGCGAGCTACGCGCAGAACGAAGAAATCAAGAAGGTATCGGCCTGGGCGGCAATCCTGTTCGCCCCCACCCTCATCGGGACGGTGTATGGCATGAATTTCGACCACATGCCGGAACTGCACTGGGTGGGCGGATACCCGTTCGCCCTGTCGCTGATGATGCTCACGTGCGCGGGCCTGTACACCATCTTCAAACGGCGTGGCTGGTTGTGAGCGGAGGTCGGCTGCGGGTGGACCCGCAGCCGACCTGACAACCAGTTAAGGCTCGTCGACCCGCAGCCTCGGGCTGTCAGAGCTCATCAACACAGACGACGAACTTGCGCTCGGGGTATTCGTAGCCGTTGGAGGACGTGGTGCACGAATCCACGGACGTGGCGCCCTGCACGATTTCGGTCACCTTGACCCCGTCGACGGCGGTGGGGTCGGTGCACTCGATGCGCTTGGGATCCTCACCACCGACATCCATGCATCCGCCGATGACCCAGTCGACGTCGAGGCAGATCGCGCCCTGCTCGACTCCGCCGAGGGTCTCGTAGTAGTACGAGTCGGCGTCGCTGATGCACTGGCTGTTCTGCTCCGCCTTGGCGATCACCTTGTAGTTCGACTCGGGGCTGCCGCACGCCGCCTTGTCGATCTCGGCGTCGGTGATCGTGCCGCCGAGCTTGACGCACTCGCCGATCGCTACTTCGAAGTCGACGTCTCCGCCGGCGTCCACACCTTCCTGTCCGTCGATCACGGTCGTCGACTCAGTGGTAGTGGCCGAAGCCCCCGACTCCGGCACTGCCGTGGGAGTGACCTCCGAACCGCACCCCGTGACGAGAACCGCCGTCGCCGACAGTGCGACGACCGCGGTGCACACCCGCCGAACCAGACCTGCCATCTCAACCCCACCTCGTTCTGGATGGCAGTGCCACCCGAATTTCCGGGATGGCGGTGCCACCTACCTTCCCGGATGACCGCTTGCCATCCCGGCTCCACGCGCATGCCGTGTCGCGCATTATTTGATTACATCGGTCACCGATTTACCAATCGTAATGACACTATGGACGGGTGGATCTCCCCGTGATGCCTCCGCTGCAACCGATGCTCGCGAAGTCCGCGTCGTCCGTTCCGACGCAACCGGAGTCGGGTCTCATGTGGTCGTACGAGCCCAAGTGGGACGGCTTTCGGGCCCTCGTTTTCCGGGACGGCGACGAGGTGGTGCTCGGCTCCCGCGGCGGAAAAGACCTGGCCAGGTACTTCCCCGAGATGGTTCGGGCCGCCGTCGCCGAGCTCCCGGAGCGCTGTGTGGTGGACGGTGAGCTCGTGGTGCCCCGCACTGTCGACGGCCACACCCGGCTCGACTGGGAATCCTTGTCGGAGCGCATTCATCCGGCGGAGAGCCGAGTGACACTGCTGTCCGAGCAGACCCCGGCTCAGTTCGTCGCCTTCGACCTGCTGGTCCTGGGCGACCGGGATCTCAGTCGTCAGGACTTCTCGATCCGCAGACAGGAACTGGTCGGCGCCGTCGGTGGCGGTCCCAGTTGCCATGTCACCGCGGCCACGGAGTCGAGCGAGCTGGCAACCGAGTGGTTCCAGACGTTCGAGGGCGCCGGCCTCGACGGAGTGGTGGCGAAAAAGCTCGCCGGGCCGTACCTGCCGAACAAGCGGGAAATGGTGAAGGTGAAGCACGCCCGCACCGCCGACTGCGTCGTCATCGGCTACCGGCCCCACAAGAGCCAGCCCGGAATCGGGTCGATGCTTCTCGGGCTCTACGACGGTGACCAGCTGTCGATGGTGGGCGGTGCGTCGGCCTTCACCTCGGCGAGGCGAATCGAACTGCTCGCCGAGTTGGAAGAGCTGCGGGTCGGTGACGACGTCGTCGCCGAGGGTGAGCCCACCCGCTGGCGGTCGGGCAACGACCGCACGTGGGTGCCACTACGACCTGAACGGGTGGTCGAGGTGGCGTATGACCAGATGGAAGGCGCACGCTTCCGGCACGCCGCGCGGTTCCTGCGCTGGCGACCGGACCGGACGCCCGACGAGTGCACATTCGAACAACTGGAGGTTCCGGTGCGATACGACCTTTCCGACGTGCTGGCCGGGGGTTCGTGATGGCGAGCCCGGCCGTCGAACTCGACGTGGACGGCGTCGCCGTTCGCCTGTCGAACCCCGACAAGATCTACTACCCGAAACTCGGTGCGGACGGCGGCACCAAACGGCACCTCGTGGAGTACTACCGCTCCGTCGCCCTGCAGGGTGCGCTGCTGGATGCGCTGCGGGACCGGCCGACGCATCTGCAGCGGTTCCCCGACGGAGTCGAAGGCGAGGAGATCTACCAGAAGCGCGTGCCGGCCAAGCGTCCGGAACACGTCGGTTCCTGCGAGGTCACTTTCCCGTCGGGACGAAAGGCGGATGTACTCCGCGTCCGCAGCGCACCCGACATCGTGTGGGCTGCGAACCTCGGCAACATCACCTTCCATCCCTGGGCGGTCCGCTGCCCCGACGTCGACCATCCCGACGAGCTGCGGATCGACCTGGACCCGCAGCCCGGCACCGGCTTCGACGATGCCCGTGCGGTGGCCCTCGACGTCGTGCAGCCCCTACTGGACGAGCTCGGCCTGGTCGGCTTCCCGAAGACGTCGGGTGGTCGTGGCCTGCACGTCTATCTGAGCATCGCGCAGCGGTGGGACTTCGTGGAGGTGCGCCGGGCCGGCATCGCCCTCGCGCGGGAGATCGAGCGGCGCAGCGGCGACCGGGCCACTACGTCGTGGTGGAAGGAGGAACGCGGTGAACGAATCTTCCTCGACTTCAACCAGAATGCGCGCGACAAGACCATCGCCTCCGCGTACTCCGCCCGCAAGACTCCTATCGCGACGGTGTCGACGCCGGTGACCTGGGCGGAACTCATCGACGTCGACCCTGACGACTTCACCATCGCCACCGTGCCCGCCCTGCTCGACAAGCGTGGAGACCCCATGGCGACCATCCGTGACGTGGAGCAGTCGCTCGACGTCCTGCTCGACATGGCAGACCGGGACGCCGCGAACGGCCTGGGCGATCTCCCGTACCCGCCTAACTATCCCAAGATGCCGGGCGAACCGAAGCGAGTGCAACCGAGTCGGGACCGAGACCGAAAGTAGCCGACGCTGACGTACGCTCAGGCGGGCGAGTTGCGTCCGAACATGGGGAGGTCTTCATGGAGCGTTCGACAGCCGGTGCTGCCGGACTCGTTCTCGGTGTCGTTGCGACGGCATTCGGAACTCTGATGACGACGCCGGCCACCGCGTCGGCAGGATCGTTGTCCTGCGTGTCACCTCCGGGCCGCGACACCACCTCGATCATCGACCGCACCGCGTGTGGCGCGAAATCCGACCCGAGCAGCAACTCTGCAGCGCTCGGCAACGATGGCGTCGGTTTCGCCGACGCCGCCGAGGCGGGGGCGGCACTCGGCGCCGGCGTCGGCGGGGGTGTCGGCGCCGCCGAAGCTCGCGGCGGCGGCGTTGCCGCGATCGCGATCGGACCGAAAAGCGTCGCCATCGGTACGGTCGCCGGATCAGGCCCCGCGCTGGTGTTGAGCGGCCCAGGGGGTCAGGCCCTCGTCGCCGACCCGGCCCGCGGTGTCGTGTGCTCCGGCGGGCCTGCGCTTGCCATCAATTTCCTTGCAGGTCAAGCATGTTTCACCGATGGGGTAACGGTCTGGCGGGTTTCCTGATCACACCCCCGGTCGGCGTCGTATGGTGACGGCAGTCACAATGGGCTGACGCATCTGCCGCATGAAGCGGCAGTAGATCGGAGGTGGTCGATGACGACCAGCGTTCGAAGTCACAGGCCCGCGGCCGCGCCCCGGACCGAGTTGCATGTGGACCCTCGGTTCCTTCCCCTCGCCGACCGCTTCTTCGCGATGTACCGACAGCCTCAGCAGGGTGGCGGCGCGCTCACCGCGTATTTCCGCGGTGAGAAGGTGCTGGATATCTGGGCGGGTTGGGCCGATCGTGATCGCCGCTGGGACCGCGACACCGTCGCCTTGTCGTTCTCGACGGGCAAAGGGGTGGCCAGCACCGTCGTGCACAGGCTGGCCGAGCGCGGTCTGCTCGATTACGACGCGAGAGTGGCCGACTACTGGCCCGAGTTCGGTGCGGCAGGTAAGGACGCCATCACGGTCCGCGACCTGCTGACGCATCGCGCCGGTTTGCATCGAGTTCGAGGTCTGATGCGCAGCCCACTCGATTTACTCGACTACGACGCGGTCGTGCAGGCTCTCGCGTCGACACCGGCCGACCCACGCAGACTCCGCGGTCCGGGATATCACGCCGTCACCTATGGGTGGTTGGTGGCTGAACTCGTCGCACGGGTGACGGCGAAACCGTTCGTCCGGGTGGTGGAGGAGGAGATCGCCGGTCCCCTCGGAATCGACGACTTCTGGTACCTGGTCCCGGAGCAGCACCGGCCACGGATCGCAAAGCTGTTTCCGCACATCAACCCCGCCGGATTGAATTGGGAGCTCACGTCCACCGTTCTCGCGCGCGTCGGCCCCATGCGCGGGCTCGCCGAGGCGGCCATGCCCACCGGATTCGACCTGCTGGTGCGCAACCCGGCCGTGCACGGCGCAGTGATGCCCGGATGGAACGGTGTGTTCAGTGCCCGCGCCCTCGCCCGCATGTACGGCGCGATCGCGAACGGCGGTGTGCTCGACGGACGCCGTTTCCTGCGCCGATCCACCATCGAGCAGATGTCGACCGTGCAGACCCGCGACCGCGATTACGTGCTCGGTATCCGGCCCCAGTGGTCGCTCGGCTATCACCGCCCGATCCTGGCGTCCCGAGAGCAACCACGGAACGCGATCGGGCACTACGGCGTCGGCGGGTCCGGGGCCTATGCGGACCTCGACAGCGGGTTGTCCCTCGGCTTCGTCACCAACCGGCTCGGCAGTTCGTTCACCGCTCTCGGTGATCTGCGTCTGGCGCGGCTCGGGGTCGAAGCGCAAGCGCTCGTACGTAACGACGAGTAACCACGAAAGGAATCATGATGAGTGATCACGTGTACCGGGTTGTCGAGGTCGTAGGTTCGTCGGGAGACAGCATCGACGGCGCCATCAAAAACGCCGTCGGGCGCGCGCAGGAGACCGTACGCAACCTCGAATGGTTCGAGGTGGTCTCGACACGGGGTCACATCGAGGATGGTGCGGTGGCGCACTTCCAGGTGACACTCAAGGTCGGATTCCGGCTGGAGCCGGGCGGAGCGGTCTGACGGGAGCGGGGACGGACGCTGTCCTGGCGAACGTCCCCTTCGTCACACCCTCGCGCAAAAGTGGAACACGTTATAGTCTGGGCTTCCAGTCGACGTCGGACTGCGTGTACTCAGGTAGGGGAGAGCCGTGACTTATGTGATTACGCAGCCTTGCTGCAACGACGCCTCGTGCGTCGATGTCTGTCCGGTCAACTGCATCCATCCCACACCGGACGAGAAACCGTTCGCGACCACGGAAATGCTGTACATCGACCCCGACACCTGCATCGACTGCGGTGCCTGCGTCGAGGAATGCCCGGTCGAGGCCATCTATGCCGAGAACGACCTCGAAGAAGTCGACGCCCCCTACCTCGACATCAATGCGCAGTACTACACCAAACACCCCATCGGTCCCGACTGGCCGGATCCGGTGAAGCTGCCGTCGATCGACGCCGCGCTCGGCACGCTGCACGTCGCGATCGTCGGGTCCGGTCCCGCGGCCTGTTACGCCGCGATGGAACTGACCGCCAAACCGCGCATGGAGGTCGACATGTTCGAGCGCCTGCCCACCCCGTACGGGTTGGTGCGCGCCGGTGTCGCCCCCGATCATCCGGGCACGAAGGGTGTCACCGATCAGTTCCGTTCGGCAGTGGGCAAACGAAACGTGCATTGCCACTTCAACGTGGCAGTCGGCGAGGACGTCACCCACGAGGAACTGCTGCGGCACCACCACGCCGTGATCTACGCAGTAGGCGCTGCGGGTGACCGCAGGCTCGACATACCCGGCGAGGATCTGCCGGGCAGCCATGCGGCCACCGAGTTCGTCGCTTGGTACAACGGCCATCCCGACTACGCCGACCGCACGTTCGACCTCTCCGGCGAGCGAGCCGTGATCGTCGGCAACGGCAACGTGGCGCTCGACGTGGCCCGGATCCTGGTCACCGATCCCGATGTCCTGGCGACCACGGATCTGGCGGACCATGCTCTCGAAGCGCTGCGGTCGAGCAACATCCGGGAGGTCGTGATCCTCGGGCGGAGGGGTCCTGCCCAGGCGGCATACACCAACCCCGAACTCCTTGCCTTGGGCCGGATGCCCAACGTGGACGTCGTCGTCGACCCCGAGGAAGCCGTGCTCGATCCGGCCAGCCGTGCACTCGTCGACGCGGACGATGCGGAGCCGTCGCTGCAGTTGAAGGTGAAGCAGGTGGAGGAATTCGCGCAGCGGGCCGCCGACCCCGCACGCAAGCGCATCGTGCTTCGCTTCCTCACTTCACCGGTCGACATCCTCGGTGACGGGCACGTCGAATCCGTGCGAATCGCCCGCAACGAGATGGTCGCGGACGCCTCCGGGGTTCTCGGCGCCAAACCATCGGATGTCATCGAGACGCTCGACACCGGGCTGATCCTGCGATCGATCGGCTATCGCGGCCGTCCGGTGGCGGGGCTCCCGTTCGACGACCGGCGCGGGGTCATCCCCAACGAGAACGGGCGGGTGATCGACCCGGAGACGGGAACGCCGATCCCCGGTGTCTACGTGGCGGGGTGGATCAAGCGGGGACCGACAGGCGTGATCGGCACGAACAAGTACTGCTCGGCCGAGACCGTGCACATGGTGATCGATGATTTCTCGGCGGGCCGGCTCGACGCGCCCGAAGACCGGGAGGCCCTCGACCGGTTGATTGCCGAACGGGCGCCCAATGCGATCGACTACCAAGGTTGGCAGCGTATCGACAAAACCGAGCGCGCCGGGGGCCGGGCCGCGGGTCGGGCTCGCACCAAGCTCGTGACCATCGACAGCATGCTGGCCGCAGCCCGCGCCGATACCTCGCCGTGAGCACTTCTTAACAGTCCAGTGATAACAAATACTCACAGGGCGCAGAGCGGCAACGATTGCGGGTAAATTGCTCGGCGCCGGATGATGTGTGTTAATGGCTGTGCGCGATTGTTAGGTCCGTCGGGGACGCGCGTCAGTACACGTCGTCGAACGAGAGTGGTCATATGGGCAAGACAGGAATCTGTACTTCGCGGAATCAGCGCTGGTCATCGCGCGTCGCCGTCGCAGTGGCCGGAGTGGTGGTTTCCGGAACGGCGCTGGTAGGACCCGCCCAGGCCGTCCCGCTGTTCCCCGGTGGACCGGAGATTCCCACCCTTCCCGGTCTGCCCAGCGCCCCGCAGCTTCCGCTACCCGAACCGGCGCCCGCGCCGGCCAACTTCTCGGCACCGTCCCTCAACCCCGGTGAGGGTGAGGTCGTGGGTGTCGCGCAGCCGGTGATCATCCGGTTCAACGAGGCGATCGGTGACCGCGCCGCCGCCGAGCGTGCCATCAAGGTCACCACCAGCCAACCCGTCGAGGGTGGCTTCTACTGGATCAACGACAGCCAGGTGCGCTGGAAGCCCACCGACTTCTGGCCGGCCAACACGCAGGTCACCGTGGATGCCGGAGACGCGCATTCCACGTTCACCATCGGCGACGCCTTGGTGGCGACCGCCGACGACAATACCAAGCAGATCACGATCACCCGCAACGGTGAGGTGGTCAAGACCATGCCGACCTCGATGGGTAAGCCGGGTCACGAGACCCCCAACGGCACCTACATCATCGGCGAGAAGTTCCGCGACATGTACATGGATTCGTCCACGTACGGGGTGCCGGTCGACTCCGAGGAGGGGTACCGCACCTACGTCGAGTACGCCACGCGCATGTCGTACAGCGGCATCTTCGTCCACGCCGCGCCGTGGTCGTTGGACGCGCAGGGCAACACCAACGTCAGCCACGGGTGCCTCAACGTGAGCACCGAGGACGCCAAGTGGTTCTACGAGAACTCCAAGAAGGGCGACGCGGTGGTCGTGCAGAACACCGCCGGTGGAGTGCTCAGCGGCTCCGACGGTCTGGGCGACTGGAACCGCTGAACCTGATCCGAACACCATGCCGTAGCCCGCACAGTTCGCTGTGCGGGCTACGGGCTTTCCAAGCGGGGCGTCGGTGGGGGACCGGCGCTACCAGATCTTGACGCGCTGCTCCGGATCGAGATACAGGGCGTCGCCGGGCTGGACGTCGAACGCGTCGTGGAAGGTGTCGAGGTTGCGCACCACTCCGTTGCACCGGAACTCCGGCGGCGAGTGCGGATCAACCGCGAGACGCCGGAGAGCTTCGGCATCGCGTGCCTTGGTCCGCCACACCTGCGCCCAGCCGAAGAACACGCGCTGTAGACCGGTGAGCCCGTCGAGTACCGGAGGCTCGGTTCCCTCCGTCGCGATCTTGTAGGCGGCGATCGCGATGGAGAGGCCACCGAGGTCGCCGATGTTCTCGCCGATCGTGAACTCCCCATTCACCGCATGGCCGGGCAGTGCCTTCGGCTCGAACTGGTTGTACTGCTCGATCAGAGCCTTGGTGCGCTTTCCGAACTCACTGCGATCGTCGTCGGTCCACCAGTCGACCATGTTCCCGTCACCGTCGTACTTGGCGCCCTGGTCGTCGAATCCGTGGCCGATCTCGTGGCCGATGACCGCACCGATTCCGCCGTAATTAGCGGCATCGTCGGCGGCGGCGTCGAAGAACGGCGGCTGCAGGATAGCGGCCGGAAACACGATTTCGTTCATGCCCGGGTTGTAGTAGGCGTTCACCGTCTGCGGGGTCATGAACCATTCGTCGCGGTCGACGGGACCACCCACTTTGCCCAGGTCGCGGTCGTACTCGGCCGCGTACCCGCGCCGATAGTTGCCCACCAGGTCGTCGCGGGAGATGGTGACCGACGAGTAGTCGCGCCACTTGTCCGGGTAGCCGATCTTCGGCGTGAACTTCTCGAGCTTGCGCAGCGCGGCCTCACGGGTCGCGGGGCTCATCCACTCGAGGTCGGCGATGTTGCGGCGGTACGCCTCCTGCAGGTTGGCGACGAGTTCCTGCATACGGGCCTTGGCGTCGGCGGGGAAGTGACGCTCGACGTACAACTTTCCGACGGCCTCACCGAGGAGGTCCTGAACCAGGGACACCCCGCGCTTCCAGCGCTCACGGTTCTCCTCGGTTCCGGTCAGCGTCTTACCGTAGAACGCGAAATTCTCGTCGACGAGTGCCTGCGTCAGGTACGGCGCCCGTGAGCGGATGACGTTCCAGGTGGCCCACGCCTTCCACGTCTCCAGATCCTCGGACGTCCATAGCGCGGTGAGTGTGGTGAGGAAGTCGGGCTGGCGGACCACGATCTCGGCGAACTGATCACGGGTGCCGCCCAGCCCGTCGATCCACGCAGCCCAATCCAGGCCTTCCGGCAGCTGGTCGAGGGTTACCAGGTTGTAGCTCAATTCCGCATCGCGCCGTTTCACGACGTCCCAGTGTCCGGCCGCGATCTTCGTCTCCAGGTCGAACACGCGCTGGGCGTCGTACCCGACACCGGCGAGCTCGAACATTTTGCCGATGTGCGCCACGTACGCGGCCCGGATCTCCGCGTGCTCGTCCTGGCGGTAGTAGGACTCGTCGGGCAGTCCGAGGCCGGATTGGCTGAAGTGCACCAGATAGCGTTCGGAGTTCTTGGCGTCCGTGTCGACGTAGTGGCCGACCGCGCCGCCCACGCCCGTCCGCTGCAGGCGGCCGATCACTCCGGCCAGCGCCGAGAGATCGCCTGCCTCGGTGACGGCTGCGAGTTCGTCGGCGATCGGCCTGAGGCCTGCGGCTTCCACGACGTCGGAGTCCATGAAGCTGCCGTACAGGTCGCCGATTCGCTGAGCGTCGGTCCCTGCCGGAGCGCCCGAACCGGCAGCCTCCTCGATGATGTTCTGGACGTCGACTTCGGCCTTGTCGTACAGCGTGCGGAACGCGCCGTCGATGGCCCGATCCGCGGGTATCTCGTAACTGTCGATCCAGCCGCCGTTGACGTGGAGGAAGAGGTCGTCCTGGGCACGGATGCCGCTGCCGAGGTGTGTGAGGTCGATGCCTGAGCGTTGAGCCGTGGTCATGGCTCCATACTTACACCGTTTACCCGCCGATGCGGGCGTGCATTTCCCAGACCAGCACCTCTGCGCCGGAATGCGAGGAGATCTCCTGACCGCCGGATGCGCTGGTACGGACGGCATCGCCCTCGTACAGGGTGCCGACACCTTCCATGTCGGCGGTGCCCTGAGTAATGAAGACGTGCAGGAACGGTGCCTCGGGCAACCTGATGGGTGTGCCGGGAAAGATGCGTGCGACGTGCAGTGCGGCGTGCTTGTTGTTGATGCGGATTGCCGAATGGTCGCGGTATTCGGGCATTCCGGACGCCACCGGTACCAGTCCACCCTCGAGGATCTCGTCCTCGATCTCGAGCTGTTCGTAACTCGGTGTCAGTCCTGCCTCGTCGGGCACCACCCACATCTGCACGAAATGAACGGGTTCGTGGTGCTCTTCGCCGGCCAGCCGCCAGCTGTCGTTCTTCTCCGAATGCATGATTCCTGTGCCCGCACTCATGCGTTGAGCGAGACCGGGATAGATGATGCCCGAATGGCCGATCGAATCCTGGTGCACGAGTGAGCCACGCAACACCCAGGTGACAATCTCCATGTCCTTGTGGGGATGAGTCTCGAATCCCTGTCCCGGAAGCACGGTGTCGTCGTTGTTCACGAGCAGAAGTCCGTGATGGGTGTTGTCGGGGTCGTAGTGCTGACCGAAGGAGAACGAATGCTTCGAATCCAACCAGGAAATCCTGGTTTTCAGCCGATCTCCGGCGCGGTGCACGTAGACGTGGGGAGTGGTGACTGCCGGCATCTCGATCCTCCTTCGGGTGGTACCGGGTCCAGAGTACGAGGTGCTCGCCGTCCGTATGCACAAGACGGTGTCGATTGCGTATCGAAGTCCGCGCCGTATCGAAGCGGATAGTCCACCACAATGGCGAAATAGTAGAGCGCGGTGGAACATTCGCAGTGCCGTCGAGCGTATGCCACTGGTCTGCAACGCGTTTCACTGTCGGTGTTTCGCAACCAGGACGGGCGTCCAGTACCGTGTCGCATTTCCCGACGCCGGACGTCGATCGGCGTACAGTTCGAAATGTGTGGACCCGAGTCGGACCGATACCGAACTCCCGCACCCACCCGGAAGGAGCGTGATGAAGGCGAACCAAGATCGACATGGTCAGCACCTCCCCGAGCATCAGCGGATTGCCGACCTCGTCGACGACATGGAAGACCGTCTGACCGCCGAGCGTGAGGCCAAAGGAGTCGAGGGCAACGCGTCCGATCGTGCAGAAGTCGAGCCGGTAGAGCCCGAGGATCAGGCTCCCGAGTAGCGCCTCCGGCACCCGTGAGTACTTCTTAACCTTCCACGGTTGATAAGTACTCACAGGCACGGTTGCGCGCTGTCAGGGGAACCACAGTGCCTGCGCGTTGTCCTCGGCGACGCACCTCGCGGCGGGGTCGGGGAGAGCCTCGAGCAGGGCGTGGATCTGGCGGGCGCGGGTGTCGACGGTATCCGCGCTTGCGACGGTGTCGGTGCCGACCACGAAGCGATCGGGGTGGCGGGCGAGAAGTGCGATCCAGTCCGGGTCGGTATCGGTGCCGTCGGTGATGTGGTCGAGCAACACCCAGGACAGTTCGATGGTCAGGCGGGCGTGACGTTCTATCAGTTGGCGCACCAGATCCAGCTGGTTGGAGGGACGGGTGCGGCGGAAGACACCGGCATGGCACCAGATCACCGAGGTGGTCGGATGCCGGTCGAGCGCATTCTCGAGCTTACCGACGTATTCGTGCCGGTCCGGCAGGCCCGGTGACGCCGAGTCGTGGTGCAGGGAGATCGGGACCTTCCGCTGGGCGCAGAAATCGAGAACCGCGTCCATGGCCTCGTGATCGGGTGCGGGAACGTCGCCGAGTGTCAGGTTGGTGAGATCGTCGTGGCGGAACATCACCTCGCCGACGCCGGCCCACCGGTCCGAGCGGCTCCAGACGAATTCCAGGTGGTCGATCGCCAGCTTGTCGGTGGGATCGAAGCCGCAGATCAACGGCGCCACCTCGAGCTGCCCCTCCGCCTCGAGGTCGGGGAGAAGGTCGAGGACGGTCGCATCGGTCAGCGAATGGTAGTGGCACGGTGCATTGTCGTCGAGGTAGTAGTCGGGCCGAACGGGCTCGGCGACCGACCATTTCTTTTTCACCGGAAGACCGAAGACTACGGCACGCCGGGCTCCGTTACGGACGAGCGCGTCGCGCAGCTCGGCGGTATCGGCGGGAGCTTGCAGAAAGTCGACGAGATGGACATGGGTGTCGATCCACGAACGAGAAGCCATGGAGCGATCTTCTACCATCCGGCCGGTGCCGTCGCATTTTGTCCGCTGAACCACATGATCTCGTCGGTGCTGCGCAAACTCGTCTGTGCGGGGTACTCGGTGTATCCATGAAGGTCATCGGGCCTTCTCCGCACGTGGAGGCATCATCATCATCGAGTCGCTGATCTTCGGGGTGATCGCGTCGAGCGCACTGGTTATCGGAGCGCTGGTCGGCGGCCGATTCACCGTTCCCAAACGCATGCTCGCCGGCATGCTGGCGTTTGCCTCGGGCGCCCTGATTACTGCGTTGACCTTCGAACTCTTCGAGGAGTCGTATGAGAAGGGCGGTATCTGGCGGGCGGTGCTCGGACTGGCTGTGGGGGCCGTAGTCTTCACCGTTCTCAGCGAGCGGCTCGACCGTCTCGCGGAGGGCACGCATCGACAACGTCAGGGTAGTGAGAAACTCGACCTCGACGCAGCAGCGTCGGGGACTGCCCCCTCGACGGCTTCTGTGAGCGGGATGGCCGGATTCGCCCTCCTCGCCGCGGTGACGCTCGACGGCGTGCCGGAAAACATTGCGCTCGGCGTGTCTCTCGGTGAGGGTACCGGGGGCGTAACCCTTCTCGTCGCGATCTTCGTCTCCAACTTTCCCGAGGCCTTGGTCGGCAGTGCATCGATGCGCGCACAGGGAAGAACGCAGGCCTTCGTTCTCGGCACCTGGGTGGTGTGCGCAGCTTTGCTCACCGCGGCCGTCGTCATCGGCGCGGGGCCGCTGGCCACGAGTTCACCCGAGACGATATCTCTGCCACTTGCATTCGCCGCCGGCGCCGTACTGGCCTCGCTCGCCGACACCCTCATGCCCGAGGCATACGAAAAAGGCGGTCCGACAGTCGCGTTGAGTACTGCGGCCGGCTTCGTTCTCTCGTACGTCCTCGCCACCGTCTGAAGCCCGGACAGCTGAAATCCGGACAGCCGGACCGGTTGCCATCCCCGTGCGTCTCCGACCGCCGTCGGGATCGACGGCGGTCGGAGAGGGTCAGTTACCGGAGGACGGTCGAGCCGTCAATACCAGTATTTTCGCCCGCCGACGGCGCGCCCTGTCGTACCGAGCACCATCAGGACGAGACCGATGACCAGGAGGATGATCCCGATTGTCGTGAGGATCGAAATCTTCGCGACGAGACCGATGATCAGCAGAATGATTCCGAGGATGATCACGGTATTGCCTCATTTCCTTTTCGACGGACCGAGACTACTGACTCGGCTGTGGCACTTCACAATTCACCTTCGGGTTTACGCCTGCGTAGTTCAGTGGGCCCGCGATGACGGTGACGGCGATGGTGCCCGCGCTGGCGCAGTCGGCGTTGGCCTCTTTGAAGTAGCCGCGCTGCCAGACGGCGATAGCCCCGATGATCAACCACACCACGACGATGATCGTGACGAGTCGTCCGATGCGCATTTCCGACCTCCCATGGTGAGTGCCGGCTCGAGCCGGTGCACAGTGTCACACTTTTGCTTCTGTGGGGCGAGGCAGGCCGCGCCGACGGTGTTACGTCGGTGTTGTATCGGTCGGCTTTGAATGGGCACCGGGCGTGTCGTTCGATCGGGTTTCATTCGATCGGACGTCATTGGTCCGGGTGTCGTTCGACCGAGTGCCGGTCGTGTCCGTGTTCGTATTCGCGTCCGCATTCGTGGACTTGATGGTGGGATCGAGCTTGTCGGCCCGCTTCCACTCCTTGTCCAGCTCTTCCCGGGACGTGCTGGCAGTGCGCTGGTGCGTCGCCGCCTCGTGCTGAAGTCGCGACGCCTCCGCGGCTTTGGCCTCGGCATCTGCCTGGGCCCGCCGTGCCTCGGCGGCAGTCTGATCGGCGATCGCTTCACGCTGCCCGACGATGGAAGCCTGTTCCTCGGCTTTCCCGCGGATGTCCTGGGCCTCGTGGAGCCGTGCTTGCTTGCGCTTGCGCGATGCGGCAACGGCCAGCGCGATCAGGGCAAGGACGACGACGATCGCGACGACGATCCAGATGACGGTCGTGGTGGTATCCATGTGCTACTCCCAGCAGTCGTAGAGTAAAGATACCCACTCGACGCCCTCGGCAAACAGATCGAAAGCCAATCGAAACCAACCTGTGGGCGGGTGCGGTGGCCAGGGAACGGAACCGGCTACCGTGATCGAATGAGCGAACTGCTGCAGAAGCAGGGGGTGCGGGGGCAGCTGCATCGCCCGGAGGGTGATCCGGTGGCCGGGTTGGTGCTGACGCACGGGGCGGGAAGTAACTGCGACACAAAGCTGTTACGAGCGATGGCCGAAGGTTTCGTGGAACGAGGCGTGCTGGTCCTGCTATTTGACCTGCCCTTTCGGCAGCGCCGTGCGTCGGGCCCGCCGCATCCGTCGAGGGCGGCGGAGGATCGCGAGGGCGTTGCGGAAGCCGTCGCCGTCATGAGTGACTTCGGGCCCGGGCCGGTGTGGGCCGGCGGGCATTCGTACGGCGGTCGTCAAGCGTCCATGCTGGCCGCGGAGATGCCCGCCGGGATCGATGCCCTCCTGTTGCTGTCGTATCCGCTGCATCCACCGGCGAAACCCGAGAAGCCTCGCACAGACCATTTCCCGGACCTGCGTACGCCGGCAGTGATCGTGCATGGTTCGAAGGATCCGTTCGCGACCACCGAAGAAATGGAATCGGCACTCGAACTGATTCCGGCGGCGACGATCCTCGTCGAGGTCGACGGTGCGCGCCACGACCTGGCCCCGGACAAGTTTCCCGTCGTCGACCGTGCTGTCGCCGCGATGTTCGACCTTCGTCAGCGTCGGGAAAAGTGATCGGTATGTTCGATTGATGTGCAACGTGCAGCGTGACGTGCCCCGCTGGTTCGCCTCGGCCCTGGCCTGCCCGGTGGAGGTGGGCCAGGTAGATGTGGCCGGCGCACAGATTCGGTACCGCGCGTGGGGGCCGACGGGATCCCCCGGAATCGTGTTGGTGCACGGTGGAGCGGCACACAGCAGGTGGTGGGATCACGTCGCGCCCATGCTGGCCACCGGACGACGGGTGGTCGCTCTCGATCTTTCCGGACACGGAGACAGTGACTCTCGTGAGCACTACGGGCTCGAGCAGTGGGCCGAAGAGGCCCTGGCCGTCGCGAAACCCGCTGGTATCTCCGGTCCACCGGTCTTCGTCGGACACAGCATGGGCGGAATGGTGTCGTATGTGGCCGCCCAGTTGTTCGGCGAGGATCTGGCCGGGGTCCAACTGATCGATTCACCCGTTCGCGCCCAGACACCCGAGGAGGAAGCGGCGCGGCAGCAGCGGGCGTTCGGGCCCAAGAAGGTGTATTCGAGCAAGGCCGATGCGCTCGCCCATTTCCGGTTCGTGCCGCCGCAGGAGTCGGCGGTTCCGGCCGTCCGAGACCACGTCGCGGAGACCTCGATGCGGGAGGTGGAGGGCGGCTGGTCGTGGAAGTTCGACCCCGGATTCTTCGCCCGCAGCGGCAGCGATCGGCTGGTCGCGGCAGAACCCCGCTGCCGCATCGCGTTCTTCCGTGCCGAGAACGGGATCGTCGACGAAGAGATGATGAGGACTATGAGGGCGCGATTCGGCCCGACCGCGCTGGTGACGGACATCCCGGACGCGGGGCATCACGTGATGATCGACCAGCCGTTGGCGTTAGTGGTGGGTATCCGCACCGTCCTTGCCTCCTGGGACGCCGAAGATTCCGTGACAGGGATGCCCGACTGAGTCACGCCCCTGATCGGACCGCGGAAACGAACTGCTCGATCAGCGCCGCGTCCTTGACGCCGCGGGAAGATTCCACACCGCTCGACACGTCGACACCCCACGCGCCGGTGGCGTCGATTGCGGTCCGGACGTTGCCGGGATTCAGGCCGCCGGCGAGGATCCACTCACCGTCGGGTCGGGCCTGCCCCGCCCAGTCCCACGGCACTCCCGCGCCGGCTGTCGCCCCGTCGACGAGGAGGCGGTCGGCCCCGAAATCGCCGGACGAATCCCCGGCAACCACCGCACGGATCACCGTGAGCCCTGCCTCTCGCAATCGGGTGACGTCCTCGGCGGACCTCACATCGTGCACCTGGACGGTGCCGAGCCCGGCTGCGGCCGCGATCTCGATCACGTCCGGCACAGAACTTCCCTTGAACACCCCCACCGCCACGGTGGGACCGGTGACGGAGCGGATCAGCGACGCCGCATCCTCCACCGCGATTCGGCGCACGCTCTCGGCGAAGACGAAGCCCACGGCGTCGACACCGAGTCGCACGGCCAGATCGACCGAGGCTTGGTCACGCAGACCGCAGACCTTGATGAATGTCACCACATGATTTTAACGGTCGCTTCGAGTAGCCGACGCAGTGCGGGTTCGCGCTCTAGGCTTCGTGACGTGGAATGGCTCAGCGACCTCAGCGTGATTTCAGGGCCTTTGCCCTGGATTCTCACCGGCCTGGGCGCACTCGGTGGCGTGTGGTTGCTGGCCGCCCGCCCCCCGTGGTTTCGCAGGAAAGCCCTGCCGCTCTGTCTCGCCGTGGCCGCCGTGGTCGCCCTCGCCGTCTATATCGCCGTCGAGAAGGTCCTCAAACCCTTTCCCGACCCGATCGAAATTTCCATCTATGTGTGGATCGGGGTGGGTCTGACCGCAATTCTGTTGCTGATTCCGAGGATTCGGGCCGGACGTACGGCGGCATCGGCGGCGGTGTCGGTACTGGCGGTGATCGCCGTCGTGCTCGCGTCGGCGACGCAGATCAATCTGGTGTTCGACGCGTATCCCACTGTGGGCACCGCTTTCGGGGACGAACCGTTCGATCGCGTGGATCTTCACGATCTGGGGGGTGTCACCGAGAAGGTTGTCACCGGGACGCCACTCGACGCGTCGTGGACTCCTCCGCCGGGAATGGGCGATGAGGGTCGCGTCCTCACCGCGCACATCCCCGCCACGCAATCGAATTTCACCGCCCGCGACGCCGAAATCTATCTGCCTCCTGCGTATTTCACGAACCCTCGACCTTTGCTGCCTGTGCTGGTACTTCTCGCCGGCCAGCCCGGCGCTCCGGAGGACTGGCTCGCGGGAGGCAAGCTGACCTCTACGATGGATGCCTTCGCGGCCGAGCACGAAGGTCTCGCTCCCGTCGTGGTGGTCGCGGACGCTACCGGTTCACAGATCGCGAACCCGTTGTGCGTCGACTCGCCCATGGGCAACGTGGCCACCTATCTGGCCAAAGATGTTCCGGCCTGGGTGACCTCGAACCTTCAGGTCAATCGGGACCCCCGGGCCTGGGCGATAGGCGGCCTCTCCTACGGCGGCACTTGTTCGCTGCAGATGGCGACCAACTATCCCGAGGTGTACCCCACGTTCCTCGACATCTCCGGGCAGGAGGAGCCCACACTCGGTGATCGTCAGAGGACGCTCGATGCAGCGTTCGGCGGAAGCGAGTCTGCATTCGAGAAAGTCAATCCGCTCGATTTGATGGCGACGAAGAAGTACCCGGACTCGGCCGGGGTCTTCGTCGTCGGCAGCGATGACGCGGACTACCGGCCCGGCGCGCAGAAGGTTTTCCAGGCTGCGAAGGATGCGGGCATGGATGTGCAGTACCTCGAGGTCCCCGGGGGTCACAGCTTCGCCGTGTGGTCTGCCGGACTGGAGAAGGAAACGCCCTGGCTGGCGCAGCGGTTGGGACTGATCCGGTAGCGGGTGTGGTCTCGTTCCCAATAACGAGAACCTGTTCTATATTTGCGGGTAAGTGTTCTTGTCTTTTCAGCGACTGGAGTCCCCGGCATGTATCAGTGGTCCGACACCGATCTGATGTTCCGCGACGCGATCCGCGGCTTCATCGACAAGGAGATTCGACCCCACGTCGACAAGCTCGAGACCGGGGAGTTGCCTCCGTTCGACATCATCCGCAAGCTCTTCGCCACCTTCGGTATCGACGAGATGGCGCGGGACGCCCTCGAGAAGTCGCTGGCCCGCGAACGCGGCGACGACCCCGAATCCGCGGAGAAAGGCGAGAAATCGGCCGGCCTCGGTGCGGGCAGCATGGGCGTCATCATGAATGCCGAGCTGGCGGGAGTGAGTCTCGGGCTCGTCGCCTCCCTCGGCGTGAGCCTCGGCCTGGCGGCGGGCACCATCCGCAGTCGAGGCACTCTGGCGCAGAAGGAACGTTGGCTACCCGCCCTGGTCACCTTCGAGAAGGTGGGCGCCTGGGCCATCACCGAACCCGATTCCGGCTCGGACGCCTTCGGTGGCATGAAGTCCTATGTCCGGCGCGACGGAGACGACTACATCCTCAACGGGCAGAAGACCTTCATCACCAACGGGCCCTATGCCGACGTCATGATCGTGTACGCGAAGCTCGACGACGGCGATGCGTCGATCGACCGCCGCGACCGCAAGGTGCTCACGTTCGTCCTCGACGCCAGCATGGAGGGTCTCACCCAGGGGGCGCCGTTCAAGAAAATGGGGATGAACTCCTCGCCCACCGGTGAGTTGTTCTTCGACAACGTCCGCGTCGGCCGCGATCGGCTGCTCGGCGAGACCGAAGAGGGCGGCGCATCGGACGGGAAGTCCAGTGCGAAGGAGAGCTTCGCCGCCGAACGTATCGGCATCGCCTCGTTGTCGCTCGGGATCATCAACGAATGTCACCGTCTGTGTGTCGACTACGCCAAGTCCCGCAAGTTGTGGGGCAAGGAGATCGCACAGTTCCAGCTGGTGCAGCTCAAGTTGGCCGAGATGGAGATTGCCCGGATGAACGTGCAGAACATGGTCTTCAATGCCATCGAACGGGCGGAGGCGGGGGACCCGGTGACGCTGGCAGAGGCGTCGGCGATGAAGTTGTACTCCTCGCGCGCGGCCACCGAGGTGGCGATGGAGGCGGTGCAGTTGTTCGGTGGTAACGGCTACATGGCCGAGTACCGGGTCGAGCAGCTGGCGCGCGACGCGAAGTCGCTGATGATCTACGCCGGGAGCAACGAAATTCAGGTGACGCACATCGCGAAGGGTCTGCTCGGCGTCTGAGAGTGCGTTTGAAAACCGTCAGGTTCGGGCGAGCCGCCTGGTCATGGTCGCGATCGTTGCGATGTGAACCATGGCCTCGTGGTGGTCGGGTCTGGTTTCGTAGTCTCGCACGCAGCGGCGGTGCTTGTTGATCCACGCGAGACTTCTCTCGATCACCCACACGCGGGATCGGACGTGGAAACCGGTGGGGCCGGGATGCGTTTGATGATTTGCATAGGAAGGGCGAGAACATCTTTCGCCTATGCAGTCAAACGTCCGGGATAACTGCTGAACTGCCCCGCAGTGCGGTCAGGAGTCGGTGCGCGGCGTCGCGGTCCTGGATCGAGGTAGCGGTGACGACGACGGCGAGCAGCAGTCCGTTCACATCCACGGCAGTATGCCGTTTGACGCCGTTCGTTCTCTTGCCGCCCAGCCGCGGCTCGATCGGGGCACGGTATCGGCGGCTGGCACCGTCTGCGAGTCGATGATCGCCGCGGTCGGGCACCGGTCCTGCCCGTCACGCACCCGCAGGCGGTCGCGCAGCGTGTGTCGAGGATGCGCTGCCACGGGCCGCTGTGGGGCCAGCGGGCGAAGACCGCGTACAGGCGTCCCGGCCGGCGGGACCCCATCGGCAGTTGCCGCCAGGCGATACCACCGCGCAACCGTGCCCGCCCGCCGCGTGGGCGGGCACGACGGGGATGGCGGAATCGGCGATGATCTCATTGTGGGCTCCTGGTGTGGTCGGGGATTTGGTACTCACCGGCCCAACCAGGAGCCCGCATTCTTCGATTCTCAGCGAGGCACACGCCCGCGATCGCGAGTTCTCAACACCCTCTGAGGTCGTCGACGCCCCCGGGAACAAATATCGTACGGCGTACGTTATAGGGGTGTCGTCAAGGAAAGGACACCACTGTGAAGGTCACGGCAAGCGCACTGTCACTGAACGTCGCCGACCCGACTGCATCGGCCGATTTCGCCAAGACCCATCTCGGTTTCGTCGAGGACATGGCAGCCGACGGATTCGTGTCGCTGAAACGTGAGGACGTCGGCTTCGGCCTGGTCTTCCTGCGGACAGGACTCGAAACGTTCAAGCCCGCGCACATCGCGGGTGCGGCCGGGCAGGGTCTGCTCATCGCGCTGGTCGTCGACGGCATCGACGCCGAGTACGAGCGGCTGCAGGCAGAGGGTGTACCGATCGTCACGCCCATCGAAACGGAACCCTGGGGTGAGCGCTACTTCCAGATGAGCGACCCGAACGGAGTGATCATCCAGTTGGTGGAGTGGGTGTAGCCGTTCACACCGAAGCGAGGAACGGCTCGACGGCCGCGAGCACTTCGGTGCTCGCGGCCACCGTGCTCGAGTGGTCGAAGCCGGGAAGAATCACCGACGACGCCCCTGGAATGAGGGACGCCGCCCGTTGCGTGTCCCCCAAACGTTCGGCATCCTTGGATCCGACGAACAGCAGCGTCGGGACGGTTATCCGACGTAGCACCCCGTCGTCTACACCCGGTTCGTCACCCGAACGCCGCATGTACGCGGCCAATGCCTTCGCGTCGTTGGCTTTGAATGCCGCACGGGTGCCTGCGTCGATCGGCCAGGAGCGCCGGGCATTCCATCGTTCGAGGAACGCATCCATCCCGTCCCGCTCGAGCACATCGATGCAGCCGGGGAAGAACAATCGATCGAAAGCGCCGGCCTGCGGGAGGCTGCTGCCGCCTCCGATGATCAGACTCTCGAGGCGTTCGGGATTCTGAACCGCCAGTGCCAGCGCGACACGCCCACCGAGCGAATAGCCCAGAACGTGCGCGCTGGGCAGCCCGACCTCATCGAGGACCGCCACGATGTCGGCGCTCATCAAGTCCATCGCATACGAGGCCGGCTCGTGTGGTTTGTCGCTGCGGCCGTGTCCACGGAGGTCGACGAGGATCAACTGGTACCGATCCCGAAGTGCGCGAACGTAACCGAACCCGCGCCAGATGGCATGTGACAGCGCAGTGCCGTGGATGAGGACGAAGGGTTCCCCGTCGCCGACGGTCTCGTACGCGACCCGGATACCGTCGACGGGATTGGTAGCGTGCTTCACCCGCCCAGTGTGCACGATCTTCCCGCCGGTCCTACAGCAGCCCGTCCTCGGTGAGTTCCAGCCGCCGCGACACCCCGATGTCCTCGAGAAAACGACGGTCGTGACTCACCACGATCAGTGCTCCGCGAAAACTGCGGAGCGCCTGCGTGAGATGCGACAGACTCGGGAGGTCGAGGTTGTTCGTCGGCTCGTCCAGCAGTAGCAGGCGGGGTGCAGGTTCGGCCAGCAACATCGTTGCGAGAGCTGCGCGTAACCGTTCGCCGCCCGACAATGCCGAGGCGAGCACGTCGGAGTCGTTCCCGCGGAACAGAAACCGGGCCAACTGTGCGCGAATCTGCTCCTGCGAGGCATGCGGTGCGGCGGCGGCGACATTCTGCGCCACCGTGAGCGTCTCGTCGAAGACGTCGAGCCGTTGTGGCAGGGACTTGAACGGTACGCGCGGTCCCGCTGCCACGATTGCGTCGAGCAGCGTCGTCTTGCCGATACCGTTGCGCCCGATCAATGCGATACGTTCCGGCCCGACGACGTGCAGCGACACCCGTTGTCCGCTGCCGAGTTCCAGGTCCTGCACCGAAATCACGTCCTGGCCCGAATGCACCTCGGTGTCCGGAAGTTCGATGCGGACCTCGCGGTCGTCCCGGACTGCACTCTCCGCTTCCGTCAACGATTCCCTGGCCTCGTCGACCTTCGCGATGTGGTTGTTTCGCAGTTTCCCCGCCGATTCCTGGGCTTGACGCTTCCGCATCCCCATCACGATCTTCGGTTCACGCTTCGTCTCGAACATCTTCTGGCCGTAGCGTTTGCGCCGATCCAGCTTGATCCGCGCCTCGGCGAGCTCTCGTTTCTGCTTCTGTACGTCGCCGCGCGCGTCCCGTACCGCGGCCAATGCGGCTTCCTGCTCCGCCTCCACGATCTCCTGGTAGACGCTGAAGTTGCCGCCGAACATCCGGATGCCGCCGCCGCGCAGCTCCGCGGTGGCGTCCATCAGGTCGAGCAAGTCACGGTCGTGGCTGACCACCAGCATGGCGCCCGAGAACTGCTCGACGACGGAGTAGAGCCTGCGGCGCGAACTTCCGTCCAGATTGTTGGTGGGCTCGTCGAGCAGAAGTATCTCCGGTTCGGTCAGCAGCTTTGCGGTGAGGCCGAGCAGGACCGTTTCACCCCCGGACAATGTGCCGACCGTGCGGTCGAGGTCGCTCGCGGAGCCGAGCACCCGCTCGAGCCCAAGTTTGTGCAGCGTCGAGATCGCGCATTCCTCGATGTCCCAGCGACCCTGGGCAGCGTCGAAGTCCTCGGGGGTGCCCACCCCGGATTCGATCCGGTGCAGCGAGTGGCGAAGATCGGCGATACCGAGGATGCGGTCTACCCGCAGACCGGGATCGAGGGTGATGTCCTGCGGCAGGTAGGCCACCTCACCGCGTGTGACGATCGACCCCCGGTCGGGCTGCAGTACGCCGGCGATCAAGCGAAGGAGGGTGGATTTTCCGGTGCCGTTGAGGCCGACCACGCCGGTACGCCCCGAGCCGAACACGGCGTCGACGCCGTCGAAGACCGGTTCGCCGTCAGGCCACGAAAAAGTGAGATCGGACAGGGACAGATATGACTGGGCCATGAGGTACTCCGAGGTGTGTGCGGATGAAGACTCGCGGAACTACCTCGTCAGGAGCAACGGCCCGTGTCCTTTCGTCTGACGCGCCCTCTGCGCATCGGGTGAGTTCAGGGTAAGGCCCACCCGATGCCGCGGCAATCGAATTAAATCTGCGGGCCGTCCGCGCGCAATTCGTCCACCTTCGCCATCGCCTCGCGCAGTTCGGTGAGCCACTGCTCACTGTGCTTGCCTGCGAGTCGAACCGTCCACATCAGGGCGTCCGAGCGAGATCGCGCCACCCCGGCGTCGACCAGTGTGTCGAGAACCTTGCGTTCGGGCTGGCGAAGTCGAGTCATCACCGGTACGGCGAGGTGAGTGAACAGCGAGCGGCGGCCGTCGAGGGTGACTCCCCACGCCACCTTCCGTCCGTAGCGGAGTTCGGCCTCGTGTGCGATGCGCATTCGGTCGGCGCGAGTGCTCTCGCGGAAGCGTGCGATGCGCCCGTCGACGGCGGCCTCCGAGGCGGAGTCGCCGGACTCGACGGGAGGCAGCTCTCCCACGACGACGATCTCCTCACGGTCGACCTCGACGGTGGCGGGCCCGGTGAACCAGTCGTCGGGCAGTCGGCCGGCGAACCAGTCGGCCGCGTCGCTCGCATCGGGAACATCTGCTTGCTGCCATCCGCCGGGACGACCGAAACGGCGGTCTCCGGGGGCCTGGGCGTTCTTCATGGCGTCCTCCTGGGAGCCTGGGTGCTCTGTCTGTGTGACGAAGCACTGATTACATGATTACACCCTTATCGTCAGGGCCGCCAGCATCTCAGGCATGATCGACTACGTGCGCACCTCAACAGTTCGTCACAGTCCCACCGGCCCCAGGCGTAAGGCCGCCGCCGGCATAGCCGTCCTCGTGATGACGTTGTCCGCCTGCGGCCTCTTCGGACCGGATCAGCCGGACACCGTCAGCCAGGAGTTCGTCGATGCTCTGAATGCCGACGACGTCCAGGCAGCCGCGGCCCTCACCACCGACCCCGCCGCCGCATCGGCGGCCATCACCGCCCTCTACGACGGGCTGGGCAACAAGGACGGAACCTTCGCCCGTACCGAAGTGCAGGAGTCGGGCGACGACGCCGGAACCTTCACGATGGAGGTCACCTGGCCCTTCGCCGATGGTCAGGAGTGGAAGTACAGCACGAGTGGCAACGCGGCGAAGCAGGGTGACGACTGGAAGATCACCTGGGACCCGGCCGTGCTTGCGCCCGGGCTCACGGAAGACACGACCGTTCGCTACACACCGACGACCGGGCGGCCGCCGAAGGTGCTGTCGTCGTCGGGCGCGCCGATTCTCACGGAGCAAGTGGTCACTCTGGTGAACCTGGACCAGGGTGCGGACACCGCCGCAGTCGCAGCGCTGCTGGCCCCCCTCGCACCCACGATCACCCCGGCGTCACTGCAGAAGGATGTGGCCGATGCCCAGGGCAAACCCGTCACCGCGATCAGCCTGCGTGCGGAGGATCTGGCGCCCATCGAGGCGCAACTGACTGCACTTCCGGGGGTGACGCTCGTCCCGCAGGCGCGACTGCTGAGCACCGACAAGGCACTCGCATCCCCGACGCTGTCCGGACTCGCCGACCTGTGGCAACAGGGGCAGGACGCGTCCGCCGGGTGGGCCGTCCAGTTGGTCTCAGCCGACGGCTCGGCGGAGAGCATCGCGGGGGAGGACGGCCCCGTCGCCCCAGACATCACGACCACCCTCGACCTCCCGATGCAGGCGGCGGCCGAGCGGGCTCTGGCGGACATGCCGCAGCAAGCCGCGATCGTCGCCCTGCGCCCGTCCACCGGTGCCGTGCTGGCGGTCGCGCAGAACGCTCCCGCCGACGCGCTCGGCCCGATCGCGCTCACCGGCCTGTACCCGCCGGGGTCCACCTTCAAGACGGTCACGACGTCGGCTGCCCTGCAGGCCGGATCCGCCACCATCGACACGGTGCTGCCCTGCCCGGGAACCGAGAACATCGAGGGCAGACAGATACCCAATGACGACCAATTCGACCTGGGTCAGGTCCCGCTGCACACAGCCTTCGCCCGATCGTGCAATACCACGATGGGCCGGTTGGCTGTGGGGCTTCCGGCCGATGCCTTGCAGAACGCGGCCCTGCAGTTCGGACTCGGGGTGGATTATGTGACACCGGGTTTGACAACCGTGACCGGCAACGTACCCATCGCCGACAGCTCGGCGGCCCGTGTCGAATCGGCGATCGGTCAGGGTCAGGTTACGGCGTCCCCCTTCGGAATGGCATTGGTCGCGGCATCGATCGCTCACGGCTCCACGCCGGCGCCCATGATCGTGACGGGGCAACCGGGCACTGCCGATCGGTCGGCCCCGCCGGTGCCTGCCGAGGTGACCGCGGATCTGCGGACTATGATGCGTGAAACTGTGACCGGCGGTACCGCTACTGCGCTGCAGGACATTCCGGGACTGCTCGGAAAAACCGGCACGGCGGAGTCCGGTAACGGTCCGGCACACGGCTGGTTCGTCGGAATCAAGGACGATCTCGCATTTGCCGTATTTGTCGCCACAGGAGACAGCTCGGCCCCTGCTGTGCAGGCCGCGGGGCGTTTTCTGCGCTAAACCGGTTCGCTGGTCGTGCTCGGCGAGATAAGTTGTGGCTCAACCGTAACTCCTTCGTAGGCAAGTTGTGCTTGTTACGCATGTGACTGAAAGCAAGATGGTGGACATGGGGAATGGACGATCGCTTGGACGCCGCAACAAATACGTGATCGCCCTCGTAACGGCTGTGATATCAGCGGTCGTTCTGGCGTCCTGCGTGATGTCGTCAGAGGAGGCCGACGCCAAGTCGGTCGTCGCCTCCTTCGTCGAAGCGCTGAACGAGCGCGATGCCGCTGCCGCTGCCGCACACACCTCGTATCCCAACGCCGCAGAGTCGGCGATTCAGCAGATGTTCGACGGCTTGAAACCCGAGGACGCCCAGTTCGACCTCACCCAGTTCATGGACCTCGGTTCCGACTCCGGGTTCTTCACCGTCGGTGCCGCGTGGAACTTCGGCGAGGGCAAGGACTGGAGCTATCAGGTGCAGGGCGGCGTGCGGCATCTGTCGGTGGGCTGGCGCATCTCGTGGGATCCGTCGATCCTCGCGCCCGACCTCGGTAACGGGCGTGTCGTCCGCTACGACCGGACGGACGCCGCTCCGCCCAGGATTTTCGACGCCGCCGGTGCGCTGCTGATGAACGAGCAGACCATCAATGCGATCACCTTGGATCCGGCCACGATGGCGGATCCCGTCGCGACCACCCGCCGCCTGGCCGAAGTCCTCGAACCGGTGGCTCCGCTGGTGACGGCAGACACGATGATGGCCGATCTCGCCCAGAAACCGGGAGAGCAGGTCACCGCAGTCCTCCTGCGCGATCAGGACTACCTGTACCTGGAGGAGGACTTGAACATCCCCGGGGTCGTGGTGATCAAGACACCGAAACTGATCACAGCGGATCGCCGCATCACCACTCCGCTACTCGACCCGCTGCGGAAGGTGTGGCAAGCGAACCGTGACGCCACCGCCGGCTGGGCCGTCCACCTCGTCGATCCCGACGGCACGCTGATCCCGCAGGCGGGATTCCAGGGCCCACCCGGACCCGACATCGTCGCCACCATGGATTCGCGGCTGCAGCTGGCTGCAGAGGAAGCGGTGGTCAGTGTGGGCACCCCGGCCTCGATCATCGCGATCCAGCCGTCCACAGGGGCCGTTCTCGCCGCCGCGCAGAACAACCAGGCGATGGAGCAGGGGCCGATCACCTTCCAGGGTCTCTACCCGGCCGGGTCGAACCTCGACCTGATCAAGAAGGCCGCCGGACTGCAGAAGGGCGTCGACCCGTCGTCGCTGTCGATGGAGGACATCGCGAAGGCAGGGAACCAATTCGGACTCGGGATGAACTACAACGTTCCGGGGCTCGACCACCAGACCGCGGTGTTCACTGCCGACCAATCGGGAATGAACCAAGTGATGAACCGCAAGAACGAGGACCTGCCCGCCGTGACACCGTTCGGAATGGCGATGGTGGCGGCGTCGGTCGCCCGGGGCAGTGCGCCCGCACCGATGATCGTGCAGGGTCAGCCGGGGACCACCGAGGTGGCGGCGCAGCCGCTTCCCGCGAACGTCACCGATCAGCTGCGTGCAATGATGCGGGACAACGTGGTGCGCGGCGGCGCTTCTCTGCTGAACGGCTACCCCGACCTCATCGGCATGAACGGGGCCAGCGGCGATGACCGCTGGTTCTACGGATCCCGCGGAGACCTCGCCTTCGCGGTTCTCGTTGCCGACGCGGACGGTGGCGACCGCGCCGTGAAGATGACCGACATGCTGTTCCGGGAAATGGCCAAGCCGGCGAGCTGACCCCTGCGCCCACCGGCGACGTACGGCGGCGCCGAAGGAGCGCGGCGGCGCTGAAGGAGCAAGTACGCAAGGGTAAGTTTTTCACCTGTGCCCCTGCTCGATATCGGTCTACTCGTCGTCGCGGGGTTCTTCGCGGGACTGGTCGGCTTCGTCACCGGACTGGCCTCCATCGTGTCGTACCCGGCCCTGCTCGCAGCGGGACTGCCGCCCGTCACCGCGAACGTCACCAACACCGTTGCGATGGTGGCCGTCGGCGTCGGCGCGCTCTCCAACTCGACGCGCGAGGTGGCGGACACGGGCCCGAAGCTGTGGCGCTGGGTGCTGGCGTCCGCTGCCGGTGGAATAGTCGGGGCAGCGATCCTCCTGGGCGCCCCCGAGGGTTCCTTCGAGGCCGTCGTGCCGTTCATGGTGGCGTTCGCCGCGCTTGCCCTGCTCTTGCAGCCGCGGATCCGCGCGTTCGCAGGGGAGCGCGACCTGCCCCGTACCTACATGCTGTCCCTGTTCGTCGTCGCAATCTACGGCGGCTATTTCGGCGCGGGAGCCGGCGTGATCTTCCTGGCGAGCGCGTTGATCCTCACGTCCGAGACGATCTGGCGCGCCACCATCTTGAAAAGCTTCCTTTTGGGTATCGCGAACCTCGTGGCGGCTCTCGGCTTCGCGGTGTTCGGACCCGTTCACTGGGGCGCCGCTGCGGCGATGGCGATCGGTGCCCTTGCCGGGGGTTGGTGCGGTCCGCCGGTGGTCAAGCGGATTCCACCGTCGATACTCCGTGTCGTGATCGCGGTGGCGGGGTTCGGCCTCGCCGGGTGGCTGTGGATGCGGTGAGCGGACGACCACGAACAGGGGTCAATGCACTCCCTTCATCAGACGCTTGATCCACGGTGAGCCGACCGCCAGCAGCACGCCCACCGCGATGGACCCGAGGCCGATAGCGGTGAAGTAGGGAACCTCGTTGTTCTCGTTGTAGAAACCGGCCAACGTGCCCGCCATCGCGGTACCCAGCGCCACGGACAGGAAGAACAGGGCAACCATCTGCGTGTGGAAAGCCTCCGGCGCGAGCTTGGTCGACAGCGACAACCCGACCGGCGACAGGAGCAGTTCCGCGAAGGTGAACAGCAGGAGAATGCCACACAGGCCGAGGAGTGGAGCGCTGTTGGCGCCACCACCGGACATCGGAATGAACGCCAGAAACGCCAGCCCCATGATCATCGTGCCCATCGCGAACTTGACGGGGGAGGACGGCTGGCGCGGCCCGAGCTTCGTCCATGCGGCGGCGAACACGCCCGCGAAAATGATGATGAAGACCGGGTTGATCGATTGCACCCAGGAGGGCGGGAAGTCCCATCCGAACAGGTTGCGGTCGAGTCGCTTGTCGGAGTAGACCGCGACGGTGGTGAACTGCTGCTGGAACAGCGACCAGAAGACGGCACTCGCGATGAACATCGGAATGAACGCGTAGACCCGGCTCCGCTCGATCGCGGTGATGCGGCGACTCGACAGGATGATGGCGAAGTAGCCGATGGCCGCGACGACAGTGAGCGCCACGACGACATCCGACATGTTGCTCGTGGTGACCAGACCGGTCAGGCACGCCGCGGCGATCACGATCACTGCCGCGGCGGCGATGGCGATCCACTTGGTGCGCTGGTCCGACGGAAGCGGGTTGGGGGCGGTCGCACCGATGCCGCGCAGATGTTTGCGGCCCAGCGTGTATTGAACCAGGCCGAACGCCATACCGACGGCGGCGAGGGCGAACCCGGCGTGGAAGCCCATGGTGTCCTGCGCCCAGCCGGTCAGCAGGGGACCGACGAGAGCGCCGAGGTTGATACCCATGTAGAAGATGGAGAACCCGGCGTCGCGGCGCTCGTCGTGCTCGTCGTAGAGGTCGCCGACCAGCGAGGTCGCGTTCGCCTTCAGACCGCCACTGCCGAACGCCACGCAGACGAGTCCGACCCCCACACCCCACAGGCCCGGGAAAACGGCCAGTGCGATGTGCCCGAGCATGACGAGTACCGCGCTGTAGAACAGGGTGCGCTCGGAGCCCAGGAGCCGGTCGGCGATCCACGCTCCGAGGATCGTCGAGAGGTACACCGTGCCGCCGTAGGCGCCGACGATGCTGGTGGCCGAGGCCTCGGAGATTCCGAGGCCGCCGTCGGCTGCCGAGTAGTAGAGGTAGTAGATCAGGATGCCCTGCATCCCGTAGAACGAGAACCTCTCCCACATCTCCACGCCGAACAGGTTCGCGAGGGCAAACGGCTGGCCGAAGAAACCGGTGTCGGCTCGCTTTTCGTCCTGCCGCGGATCGACGGTGTCACTCATGCAACGACTGTCCCACTTCGCACGTCGGTTCGGGCGGCGACGCGGCGGATCCGCTGCCGATCAGCTGGGTGTGCGTACCTTCGTGACGGCTCTCGCGACCGCACGCCAGCCGAGAAGGAACACCGCCAGAACAGTGCCCGCCACCAGGATGAAACTGAATGCCGTGCCCTGACCGCTGACGACGCGGAGCAGCATGCCGACCACCAGCGTCGAGAACCACACCAGCAGCCCCGTCGGCACGATCAACACGGCGTCGAACTTGTCGCGGTACAGCGCTACGGTCCCGAGCCAGCCGACGGCGAGGCCGCTGAGGAATGGCCACGCCGTGATGGCGAGTCCCGTCAGCGCGTTGGCTTCGTCGTGGCTCCGGCGGCCGATGGCGCAGAAGACGACCACGAGCACGACATCGACGACGAGTGCGGGAAGGAACTTCTTCACCCGGTCAGCGTAATGCGGCGGCACATGCGACCCACGGGCACGGCCGACTCTTGTTCTTGTGGAGGATGCGCAGCATCCGGGGACGACGTGGACCGTGCTGACCATCTCCTCGAAATCTCCAGCCGAGACTGTAGACTTTTGGCAGCGACGGTTCTAAAGTATTGATCGTCAACAGAGGGAATCAACTAGCGGGGTAGCCGACGGGCTACCGAGGAAAGACGAAGGCACGGGGCGGAGCCGGAAGGACGAAGAGGTGGCTCCGCCCCCCGAACACCCGGCGTGAGAAGGAGAAGGTCAGCTACTCACGCTGTTCACAAGAAGTCGAGGTGAGAGGCGGGTGTTGCGTATCCATCATCAGGATCCGTATGCAATGAATGTCTTGTCCTTGTGCCGGCCGCGGCCGGTGCAGCTATAACCCCTTCGGACCCCGGCGCGAGCTCGCGCCGGGGTCCCTTACAACGCAACGAAGGGCTCGACGCAGGAACTGTGGATAACTCCACCGGCACCACCAATGAACTCGACAACGACGACTACCCCGCATACACCATGGGGCGCGCCGCCGATCTTCTCGGTGTCACCGCAGCGTTTCTTCGGAGTCTCGACGACATGGGATTGCTGGTGGCGTACCGCTCGGAGGGAGGGCATCGCCGCTATTCGCGGCGTCAGCTTCGGCTTGCCGCCCGCGTCCGGGAGCTCGTGGACAGCGGCACAGCAGTCGAAGCGGCCTGCCGCATCATCTCGCTCGAAGATCAGCTCGCCGAGGCTCGGCGCGAAAATACCAGCCGCTAGGCAGTGTCGGCTTCGCCGGTGCTGTGCGGGGTGTGTTCCGCCCCTGGCTGCTCCCGGCGTTCGAACTCGAGGTCCATCTCCAGGTCCTCATGCTGGTTGTGGCGGAAGAGAATGAGGAAGACGATCCACCCGATCAGGGCCACGAGAATGTAACTGACCATGCGGTAGACGAAGACGGCTGCGAGCGCCTGCGACGCCGTCGTTCCCGCCGCCGTCAGGGTGGCGATCAAGGTGCCGTCGACGAACCCGAGTCCCCCCGGTGCCAGCGGAATACTGGCAACCGCCTTGGCGGCAGCGAACGCGATGAGCAAACCGGCGAACGAGGGTTCGGCGCCGACGGCCCAGCAGGCGAACCCCAGGCAGGCCACATCGGCGAGGCGGTGCACCGCCGACCACCCGAAGGCGGCGAGGGAATCGCGCCGGCCCAGCTCCACCGAATCGAGCTGGCTGAGGATCTCCTTCCAGCGCTCGACGCCGGTTTCCGGGGGGTTCTTACGGAATCTGTTGTACCGAGTGAGAACCCGATGTCCCGTCGACTCGATGCAGCCGGGGTTACGGGATATGTATCGCAAGCCGTAGAACAGGGCGAATGCGGCGATCAGTGACAGCACCAGGGTGATGGGGCTGACTCTGGTTCCGACGGCAAACGCGCCGGCCACGCCTAGGAACGCGAGGCTGCCTGCGGCGATCACCCCCGAGATCGCGAGCTGCCACGATGCGACGACCGGCGTCGCGCCCCACTTGCGGGTCTGCTTGTAGGTGAACGCGGTGGAGAAGACCTGGCCTGCCGGCAGGCTGACGGCCATCGCAGTGCTCGCGTAGATGACGGACACGGACTTCAACTGGGAGACGACGACGCCTCCGGCTCGCAGTAACCGCTGCTGGACGGCGCCGTAGCCGCTCAGCGACACCGCCTGCGCCGCGATGCAGGCAGCGACCCATCCCCAGTGGATTTCGGTGAGTGCTTTCCACGAATCGCTGAGGGTCGGCCACAAGTAGATGCCCTCGATGGTCAGGAGGGCGAGCAGCCCGGCCCCGAGCAGCCATTTGATCCACCAGAATCGACTTCGCTGCCGAGGAGGCTCGGCAGTGGGCGGGTCGGAACGAGGCAGGGCCACATCCCAAGCGTAACCAACGGGTAGCGGATTACTCCGGATAGTCCTCCGGCCAAGCCAGATGGGTGTTGCGACGACGCCCACGTAACTGCACCTGTTCGCCCAGCTCCCAGTGCGCCTGCTCCTCCTCGTCGGCGAAGTACAGCGCGCTGGTGGACGCCAGGACGCGGCTTGGATGGAGCTTGGCGAGCTCGGTGAGGCGCGACGCCTCGTTGACGGGGTCGCCGATCACGGTGTACTCGAATCTTTCTGCGGCACCGATATTTCCGGCGACGGCCAGGCCCGCGGACACGCCGATGCCGATGTCGAGACCGGTGATCTCGTGGAGAGCGAACCTCAGCTCCCGCGCGGCGGCCAGTGCGGCGGTCGGGGCGTCGGGGCGGTCGAGCGGGGCGCCGAAGATTGCGAGAGCCGCGTCACCCATGAACTTGTTGACGAATCCGTGGTGTCGGTCGATCACATCGACGACGACGCGGAAGAACTCGTTGAGCAGATTCACCACCTCGCCGGGCGGACGTTCGGCCGCCGCACCGGTGGACCCGACCATGTCGACGAACAGAACGGCCACGAACCTCGTCTCGCCGCCGAGTTCGGTGCCGAACTGGAGTGCTCGCCGTGCCACGTCCTCACCGACATGCTGACCGAACAGTTCACGCAGCAGTCGCCGCTCGTCGGACTCGCGCATCATCCGGTTGAACCCGACCTGCAGCCGTCCGATCTCGCTTCCGTCGAACACTTCCACCCGCACGTCGGTGGCGCCGCGCTGGACCCGTTCGATGGCCCGCCGCAACTGCTTGATGGGGTCGGAGATCTGGCTGGCGGTCAGCATCGACAGTGCGAAGGCCTGTGCGATCGCGATGATCGACAGCAGCATGATCGCCCAGGCGAGTGCGTTGGGGGAGAACACGAGGTCGGTGGTCAACTGCGTGACGCAGAGCAGGATGATGCCGATGACGGGCATCAATGTGCCCAGGCCCCAGGTCATCGCCAGGCGGGTGCCGACCCCGGGGGCCATGGTCCGGTCGAATTCCCCCTCGCTGAGGGCGCGCGCCGCCACCGGGCGCAGAATGCGTTCCCCGAGCATGTAGGTGAAGCCGAACGTGGTGGTCGCGGCCATGCACACCGTGACGATCACCGCGACCGCGAGTTCGGGCATCTCGGTGATGGTGAGCAGCACGAAGATGATGCCGCCGAGTATCCACAGGACCAGATGCACGATCGCCTGCCGTAGCGGTGCGTGCAGCGCCGACATCTGTTCACTGCGGGTGGGCGGGCCGCCGCGTAATTGCCAGCGGATGACGGACCGCAGCATCATCGCTGCCGCAGCGAGACTCACCACCGCGGCGAAGGCCAGGTAGCCGCCGAAGATCGCGACGTTGCGCACCCGGTCGGCGATGATGGCCTGCGACTCGGGGATCGGCACGCCATAGCGCACAAACGCGAAAACCAGGATGGCGCCGATGAAATTGGCGAGGAGCATCGAGACCATATAGAGCGGCCACCTGCTGCGAACCGTCGCCGCGATCGCTCTATATGATTTCCGCACGCCGTTCAATTTAGCGGTGGGCAAGTTCGGGAGCGCAGGACACATCCCCTATTGGGTCTGGACACGCCTGATTCGGGCGCGAACTCCCCGGCAACCTGGTGAAGCTCGATACGCTCCGCAGGTGAACTCGAACGAGGGCTCGGCACCGGTGACCGCAGCGGAACGTAGGCACCGTGCCTCCGCGTCCGTGCATCCGGTCGTGCGGGTGGCGGCGGAGTGGACGTGGCGCCTGCTCGTCATCTTTGCCGGGCTGCTGACTCTCGGCTACATCGTCGCCAGGCTCGACACCGTGCTCATTCCCGTGGGGCTCGCACTGCTTGCCTCGGCTCTCCTCGTGCCACTCGTGGACTGGCTGCAGGAGAAGGGTGTGCCCCGATCGGCGGCGGTGGTGGTAATCCTGGTCGTGTCCATAGGCGTCGTCGCCGGGATCATGACGTTCGTGGTCGAACAGTTCGTCGCGGGTCTTCCCGGGCTGACCGCCCAGTTCGAGGCGAGCATCGACCAGATTCAGAACTGGTTCACCAATGGGCCGTTCCACTTCAGCGAGGATCAGATCCACCAGGCCGGCGACTCCGTGGTCAAGTCGATCCAGGACAACCGCGAGCAGCTCACCAGCGGTGCGCTGACCACGGCCACCGTCATCGGGGAGATCTTCACCGGGGCACTGCTGACCCTGTTCACTCTCATCTTCTTCCTCTACGGCGGAAGCCAGATCTGGGAGTTCGTCACCCGGCTCGTGCCTGCTGCTTCCCGCCCGCGCGTTCGGCTGGCCGGAAGCCAGGGGTTCGGCTCGCTCATCGGTTACGTCCGCGCCACCGTTGCGGTCGCAGCCGCCGACGCCATCGGCATCGGTGCGGGACTCGCCATCCTCGGGGTGCCTCTCGCACTTCCCCTGGCGTCGCTGGTCTTCATCGGTGCGTTCATCCCGATCGTCGGCGCGTTCCTCACCGGCTTTCTCGCTGTCCTCGTCGCCCTCGTCACCAAAGGCTTCCTCACCGCACTGATCGTGCTGGGCATCATCATCGGCGTGATGCAGCTCGAGGCCCACGTGCTGCAACCGCTGTTGCTCGGTCGCGCCGTCCGGCTGCATCCCCTCGCGGTGGTTCTCGCGATCACGACCGGAATCGTGCTCGCTGGGATCGTCGGCGGGCTACTCGCCGTTCCCATCGTCGCCGTGCTCAACACGGCGGTCCGTTCGCTGCTGTCCGGGGACCCCGAGGCCACGTTCGATGCGATCGAGGTCGACGATCCCGCCGTTCCGCTCTATCCGGCAGAACCTGACGAACCGGATGAACCGCAACACTCTCGATCCGACAGTTCCCCATGACCGACGACCATGAGCGCCGCACTCGGCTGCACTACCGGCCGACTGTGCGAGCCGCCGCGGAGCGAGACACCCAGCCGGATGCACCGCTGTGGCGTGCGGCGCAGGCGTTCCGGCTGGTCACCCTGGTGTATGCAATCAGCTACCAGTTCGTGTCCGTTCAGTACTACTCCCATCAACGGCTGAGCTGGTTCTTCGTTGCGCTGATGGCGGTGTGGTCGGGAGTCTCGGCGGTGCTGCTCTCGCACGGGAAGATCCCGCGCTATCAGATCGTCATCGCGGACCAACTCGTCGTCATCGCCTTGATGGCGTCGACGAGACTCGTGTCCGACCCCGACTGGTATCAGCACCACCAGACTCTGCCGACGACGTTGTGGGTCACCAACGCGGTGATCTCGGCCGCTGTCTTCGGCGGGCCGTGGCTGGGGATGGCATCGGGCGTCCTGATGGCGACTGTGAGCGCGGTGGTGCGCGACCAGGTCAACCTCGATTTGTGGCGTGACGCCACGGCGCCTGTGCTGGTGTCGGTCGGACTTGCTCTCGGCCTGGCCACCACGACGGCGAGACGGGCGCAGACCCAGCTGGAACGGGCCGTACGGCTGGCAGCGGCGACGGAGGAACGCGAACGCCTCGCCCGCGAAGTCCACGACGGGGTTCTCCAGGTACTTGCCCTCGTTCGTCGGCGCGGAAACGAAATCGGTGGTCCCGCAGCCGAGCTCGCGGACCTGGCGGGGGAGCAGGAGGTGGCGCTGCGCATGCTGATCTCCGAACAGGGCGCCGGGGTGACCGCAGACCTGGGCGGCGCGGCGATCGACCTGCGGCTCCTCCTGAGCACCCGGGCCAGCACCACGGTGTCGGTGTCGACGCCGGCCGATCCGGTGACGATAGAGCGGGGAAGGGCCACGGAACTGGCCGCGATTGTCGACACGGCGCTGTCCAATGTGGTGCAGCATGCCGGGGCCGGCGCCAGGGCTTACGTGCTGCTCGAAGATCTCGGGGACGACGTGATCGTCAGCGTGCGCGACGACGGCGCCGGGATCGCCCCCGGCAGGCTGGCCGAGGCGGAAGCCGAAGGACGCATGGGAATATCGAAGTCGATCCTGGGGCGGGTCCGAGTACTCGGCGGAACTGCCGAACTCGACACCGAACCCGGGCAGGGCACCGAATGGGAGATCCGCGTGCCGAAAGGAGAGGACCGGGATGGATGAGGAGCAGGCCGGTGGTCAGATCACGGTGATGGTGGTCGACGATCACCCGATGTGGCGGGACGCCGTCGCCCGGGACCTCGAGGGCGCCGGGTTCACCGTCGTCGCGACGGCTGACGGCGTCGCCGCCGCAGGCCGCCGCGCCGCCGCAGCGCGCCCGGACGTCGTACTCATGGACATGCAGCTGCCCGACGGAAACGGGGCGACCGCCACCGCTGCGGTACTCGAGGTGTCGCCCGACAGCCGGGTCCTCGTGCTGTCGGCGTCGTCGGAACGCGACGACGTCCTCGACGCCGTGAAGGCGGGTGCATCCGGGTACCTCGTGAAGAGCGCGTCGGTGGAGGAGCTGCGGGAGGCGGTGCGAGCCACCGCCGCCGGGCAGGCCGTCTTCACACCGGGCCTCGCCGGCCTGGTTCTCGGCGAGTATCGCCGGATGTCGAGTGCGCCCGCCGATGAGCGGGGACCCGCGATTCCGAAGCTCACCGAGCGGGAGACGGAGGTCCTGCGTTTCGTCGCGAAAGGATTGAGCGCCAAGCAGATCGCAACCAAGTTGTCGCTCAGTCACCGCACCGTCGAGAACCACGTGCAGGCCACCTTGCGCAAGCTGCAATTGGCCAACCGCGTCGAACTGACCCGGTACGCCATTGAGCAGGGCCTCGAGTAGCCGTGAGTACTTGTTGACAACGCGTTGTTAACAAGTACTCACGGGCGGCGGAGGCGCACTAGCCTGGTCGGCATGGAGGCACGGGATCTACGCGTATCCGATGCGGAGCGCGAACACGTCGGTGAACTGCTGCAGCGAGCAGTCGGCCAGGGGATGCTGTCGCTGGGGGAGTTCACAGAACGAATGGACACGGCGCTGGCCGCGAAAACGCGCGGCGAACTCAACGCCGTCCTCGTCGACCTGCCGGGAATTCAGCTGATCTCGGAGTTCGTCCCGCCCCCGTATCCCGACCGGCCGTACGCCGCGCGGCCGGTCCCACCCTCGCCGGCACCTGCACCGTCGGTAGGCCACCACGTGTCCGTGCCGCCGCCCGGTGAGATCATCCGGGGTCGGATGTCCTCCATCACCCGCACCGGTTCGTGGAGTGTGCCGGCGTCCCTGAAAGTGGACACCCGGGTGTCGAGCGTGAATCTCGACTTCACCCGCGCAGTCATGGCGACCCAGGTGGTGTACCTCGATGTCGACGACTACGCGAGCTCGCTCACCCTGATCGTCCCCGCCGAGGCGACCGTCGATCTCAACGGGATAGAGACAGTGGGCGGCAGCGCCACCAACAAGGTGCGCAGCGGCCCGCCCATCGGCCCCCTGCACCTGGTGGTGCGCGGCAAAGTCCGGTTCGGCACAGTCACGGCCCGGCATCCGTTCGGCACCTCGCTCCGCAACATGTTCCAGTAAGCGGGTTCGTCGAAACCCCCACCCCGCTCGAGTAGGTCTACTCATGTGCGGACGGACTGGTCGCCGGACGATGATTGCATGTCCACACCCGGGAATCCCTCCGTCGATCCGCGCCTGATCGCCCAGCTGTCCGGCGATTTCTCCGCACTCGGCCAGCAGATGCGGCACGTGGGCGAAAATCTCGCCATCCTGCAGGCGCAGTTGTCGACCGTTTCGCAGCCTTCCTCCGAGCCGGCACCTCGGCCCGGACCCGCACCGCAGCCCGGATGGGCGCAACCTCCGCAAGCCCAACAACCTCCGCAAACCCAGCAACCTCCCCAGCCGATGTACCGGCCGCCGGCCCCTCATCCTTCTGCGCCTCTACCTCCGGTATCCCAAGCGTCGCCGCAGTTCCGGCCTGTACCCATCCCGCCGTCCAGAGTGGCCCGGGAACCGTGGTGGCAACGCGACGGGGTCATCAGCCGCATCCTCGCGGTCGCGGGTGTGGGTGTGACGCTCATCGGGGTTGTCATGCTGCTGGTGCTGGCCGCCCAGGCCGGGTTCTTCGGTCCGGGACTGCGGGTCGCCTCCGGAGCGATTCTGTCGGTGGTGCTCGTTCTCCTCGGTGCCCGTGTGTTCGACCGACCCGGTGGCAGGGTCGGCGGAATCGCCCTCACCGCAACGGGTATCGCCGGTGCGTATCTCGACGTGGTCGCCGTCGCCGTCGTGTATCACTGGCTGCTTCCAGCCCTGGCGATGGTCGTGGCACTCGGGGTCGCCGCAGTCGGCGTCGCTCTGGCCGTCAGATGGTCGTCGCAACCGCTCGCAGTACTGGTCGTGACGGGTGCCGCGGTGCTCGCCCCGGTCCTGACCGACGGAATATCGCTCACCCTGATCGGATTCCTCTTCGTAGTACAGGTGGCCGGCTTCCCGGCCCAACTCGGCCGCGTGTGGCCGTATCTGGCGATTACGCGCACCCTTCCCGTGGTGATTGCGCTGCTGATCGTGATCGTCGACCTCGAGGCGAACGACGGACAGATGAGGAACTGGGCGTTGGCCAGTGCGGTGCTGGTCGCGTCGTTCGGTCTGGTCTCGTCGATCATGCTGCTCCGGAGAGATTCTCGTGACATCACCGCGACAGCGATGATCGTGACCACCGCAGTCCCCATGCTTCTGGTGTCGGACCTCTTCGGCCGAGTGCAGTCCACCTTGATCACACTCGGCCTCGCAGCCGCAATGTTTGGGACCTGGATGGTGGTGCGGCCGCTGCCTCTGCATGTGCGCAGTGCGCTCGCAGGCACCGGGGCCCTCGCGCTGCTGCTCGCGTGCCTGGTCGGTGCCGGTGGAGAGAGTGCACCGCTCGTCGTACTCGGGATGGCAACGTTGTTCCTCACCATCGGTGGCCAGGTGTCCTCACGCATCGCCTACGCGGTCGGTGCAGCGTTCGCGGTGATCGGTGGTCTGATCTTCCTCGACAGCGCCCCGCCGTTCGTCCTCGTCGACGAGGACAGCGCGGTGGACCTGCTCGGGATCACGACTGTGCTGTCCGGGTTGGTTCTCGTCGGCACGGTGGTGTTGCTCGTCTGGTACGCGCACTCGTTGCGGCTGATCCGCAGCGCTACCGCACAACCCGTCTGGGTCCTTGCCGGACTCGTGGTCCTCTACGCGGTCACCACGGTCGCAGTGTCGGTGGGTACGACGATTGCGGGCACATCCGTCGGCTTCATCGCCGGTCACTGCGTCGCCACGATCGTGTGGATGATGGCCGCCACTGCTGCTCTCGTGTTCGGCCTGGCTCACCGCGAGTATGCCCACACCGCACTGGGAGCCGGACTGGCGCTGACTGCGGCCGCGCTGGCCAAACTGTTCGTGTTCGACCTGGCCATGCTCGACGGCCTGTTCCGCGTACTCGCCTTCCTGGTGGTCGGCCTGCTGCTCCTGCTCGTGGGTACGCGTTACGCCAGGGAGTTCGCGGAGCGCGACTCCGGGCGCGGCTCGTCGGTCAGCGCCGATTCTGCCGAGCGATGAGTTCGCTGACGCTGACGGCGTTGCCGTCGTCCGCGCGGTGCCTGCCGCTCGACGTGTCTTCCACGTCGGTCGGCGGGTGTTCGACACCGCGTCGACGGGAGCCGTTGGTCCCCGTGCCGCCGTTGTTGGCCGGACTGCCGTGTGCCGTGCCGCCGGTGGCACCCGAGTTGCCGTTGGTGCCCGCGCGTCGAGTGCTGCTCGCGGGGTCCGGGGGGTCGGGCAAAGCACGACGCCGGGTCGGCATCGAGGGAACCGGCCGGGCAGGAGACGACTGGGGGGTCTCCTGCTCGTACGGCGCCGGCACCGAACGCGGCGCTCGGGTGGGAAGCGACGGCGTCTGCTGCGTGGGCGTGCTCGGCCGCGGTTCCGCGGGTGACGAGACCGGGCGGGGTCCGGCCGCGGAGGTGGACCGCAGGTCTGCGAGCCAACTCTCGATCGGTCGAGACTGCGTGGCAGGGCCGGGAGCCGGGGTCGCTTGCCGGGGCGGCTGCTGGGCCGGGCGAGGCGGTTGCGCGGGACGGGTCTGCCGATTGGTGCGCGACGGAGCGGTGGCAGGACGCGGAGCAGCCGGCGAGGGCAGAACCGTGGTGGGGGGCTCGGCCGGTGGTGCGTCGTCGACCGGCTTCGGCGGCTGGGCAGGCCTGCCCGTGGCCGACCTCCGGGCCTCGGTCTCCGCGCGCCGTGCTTTCGCCTCGTCCTCGGATATCTTCGCGGCGAGCGCCTGAGCGGTGACGAGCGGAATCGGCTCGGTGAGCGGTTCGGGCTTACGGGGAGCGGGTGGCGCCGAAGGCTTCCTGCGCGGTGGTGCTGCTCCCACAGGGGTCAGTTCGGGGACGTCCGCAGGCATCAGTTCGCTGTCGAGGATCGGCTCGGCGAGACCCGTCTTCTCCTGGATGCGTTTCATCCACGCGGGCGCCCACCAGCAGTCGTCGCCGAGGAGCTTCATCGTGGCCGGGACGAGGAACATACGGATGAGCGTGGCGTCGATGATCAGGGCGGCGATCATGCCGTAGGAGATGTACTTCATCATCACCAGTTCCGAAAACCCGAACGCGCCCGTGACGACGATGAGAATGAGGGCGGCGGCGGTGATGATCCGCCCGGTGTGTGCGGTGCCGACGCGGATGGATTCCGTGGTACTCGCGCCCTGTGCACGCGCCTCCACCATGCGTGAGAGCAGGAACACCTCATAGTCGGTGGAGAGGCCGTAAACGATGGCGATGATGAGCACCAGCACCGGCGACATGATCGGGCCCGGGGTGAAGTTCAACCAGGCCGACCCGTGACCGTCGATGAAGATCCAGGTCAAGATGCCGAGGGTGGAGCCGAGACCCAAGGCGCTCATCAGCGCGGCCTTGATCGGCAGCACCAGGGACCCGAACGTCAGGAACATCAGCAACGTCGTCAGGAAAAGGACAGAGATCACCATCGTCGGCAGGTGTTCGAGCAGTGCGGCGATACTGTCCTGCTCGATGGCCGGCGTTCCACCGACCAGCACCTGCGCGCCGTCGGGAGCGTCCATCGCGCGCAGATAGTCGATCGTGGGCTTCGACTCGTTGCGGTCCACCAGGCCCGCCTTGAGGACGACGACGCCGTCCTTGACCGCGCCCTCCGGGGAGAACTTCTCGATCAGGCCCGGCGCGCCGCTGGCTTCCTTGATGATCTGGCCCAGCGCCTTGTTATCGGCGTTCGACACCACCAGCTTGACGGGTTCGGTGCGCATGCTGGGGAAGATCTCGTCGAACTGTTCCTGCGCGGCACGAGTCGAGCTGTCCGGCGGCAGGTACGTCTCGTTGATGCCACCGAACTTGATGCCCGTCAACGGGACGATCAACAGGAGCAGCCCGACCACGATCGGGATGGTGACCTTCAGCGGATTGCGCATCACCCAGCGGGTGAGGCGGCCCCAGACGCTGGCCTCGATTTCCTCCGTGTTCTTGGTTTGACGGAAGCGCTCGAAACTGAGGGCGTCGATGCGCTTGCCCAGGATGCCCAGAATCGCGGGCAGGACCGTGATGGACGTGATCGCCGCGAGTCCCACCGTCGCGATGGCGCCGTAGGCAACGGACTTCAGGAAGCCCTGCGGGAACAGCAGCAGACCACCGAGGCTGGCGACGATCATGGTGGCCGAGAACACCACGGTGCGACCCGCGGTCATCACTGTTCTCCGGACGGCAGAGCGGGTGTCGTACCCCTCCGCCATCTCTTCTCGGAAACGGCTGACGACGAACAAGCCATAGTCGATGGCGAGGCCGAGACCCACGAGGGAGACCACGGGCGCGACGAACGAGTTGACCTCGGTGAAGTTGGTGATGAGACGGACGACACCGTTGGCGCCGACCACGGTGAGACCGCCGATGATCAGCGGCAGCGCCGCCGCCACGACACCACCGAACACGAAGAAGAGCAGGAGGCCGACGGCCGGGATCGCGAGGATCTCCATCCGCTTGATGTCCTTGGCCATCGTGTCGTTCAACGCGCCCGACACCGGTTGCAAGCCGGCGAGCTGCACGTCGACGCCGTCGATGTAGAACTCGTCCTTGATGTCGCGGAAGTTGGCGGTGACCTCGGTGTCGTTGTCACCGACGATGGCGATGCTCTCGATCGCGTGCTGCTTGTCCGGGCTCGAGGCGGCGCTCAGAGTGGGGGCAGACCCGACCTTGAAGTACCCGCCGTTGATCTTGAGGATCTTGTCGGGGTGTTCCGCGGCCAGCGATTCGAGGTTGGCGACGACCTTCGCCTGAAACTCCGGATCCTCGATGGTCTTGCCTTCGGGAGCCGTGTAGAGGGCCACCACATCACTGTTGGTGTCGCGGCCGAAGGTGCTGTCGGCAAGCTTGGACGCGGCGACCGATTCCGAGCCCGGATCATCCCAGCCGGACTGGCTGAGATGCTTCTCCAAACCCAGACCGTATGCGGCGGAACCGAGCAACAAAGCCACCATGATGCCGATGACGGTGAATCGGGCCCGGTAGACGACGCTTCCCCAGCTCGCGAACACTGATCAACTCCTACTCGGCAGCACTCTTCCGCCCGACGAGCAGGGCGGAAAGCGGTCGGAACGGCTGCAACCAGGCACCCTCGTCGGGCAATGTGTCGAGGCTGACCCGAGGAAGTGGTTCCCGGAAGACGCCGGGGATGTCCTCGAGATCGACGAAGTCCAGAAGATCGGACGCAACCGCCCAGCTGGCGTGCTCGCGGAACCCGAGTATCTGGACCGGTATGCCGGTCGCGGCGATGTTCTCCAACGGTTCACGAAATGCCTGACCGTCGGCGGAGGCGACCATGACACCGGCCAGCCCCTCACCATGCCGGAGCGCGATGTGGTCCAGCATGTCGGAGTCGACGTCGCTGTCCTCATCGATCTTCGGCTTGGCGAACACCGCGAAGCCCACATTACGCAAGGCTTCGACCCACGGTCTCACAACATCGGCGCTGCCAGCCGCGATATTGGTGAAGACGGTCGCTTCGGGTTCGAGTGTGTCGGTGCCGGACGCCGACAGTTCGGCGGTCCGGGAGAGGAGCCAGCGGCCGAGAGCGTCGAATCGTGGCCGGTAGGCCGCCGTCGGGCGACCGCCGAGGATGGCGCCCAGGCCCATGTCGAGGTTCGGCGCGTCCCAGACGAGAAGGACTCGCTTCTGGTGGCGTCCGTCACGTGCACCCACCACGGGAGATCCTGACGACACCGCGGTGCCGGCAGAGCCCGCAGGCAACCCGCCGGAGATGTACTGCTCGCTGACGCTCATGACCTGATCTTCCCCCAAATCAACTCGGTGATAGCACTCCCGACCTGATGGGCCTTGTCTTCGAACTTCGTCACCGGACGCTCGTGTGTCATCGGGGACTCCCAGTCGAGGGAGGTCAACAGCGGTTCCGCGTTTCCCGCCTCGGCGATCGCCTCGGCATACTCGGCGTGATCGGTTGCAACGTGCAACACACCACCGGGCTTCAACCGGCTCGCGATCAGCGCAAAGGTGGGGGCTTGCAACAGGCGGCGCTTGTGGTGACGGGCCTTCGGCCACGGGTCCGGGAAGAAGACACGGACACCGGTCAACGATTCGGGTTCGACCATGTTCTCGAGAACGTCCATGGCGTCACCGCGCAGAACACGGATGTTGGGGATGCCGTCGCGCTCGATCTGCTGCAGTAGCTGTGCGAGCCCGGGGCGGTACACCTCGACGGCCATCAGATTCACGTGCGGTTCGGCTTTCGCCATCGCCGCTGTGGCGGTTCCGGTGCCCGAGCCGATCTCGAGGATCAGCGGTGCGTCGCGCCCGAACCAGGCGGCCGCGTCGAGGCGGGTGTCCGAGACCTCGGCACCGATTTTCGGCCACTGCCGATCCCACGACTCCTGCTGGGCAGAGGTCAGCGCCCCCCGGCGGGAGCGGAAACTCGTCACCCGGGGGTGCAGTCGAGATCCCGTCTTACGCGGAGTCTGTCCCTCCACGGGGACGGCGGGTGCTTCCTGATCGGCGTGGTTCACCGGACCATTGTCACGCATGGGGGGCGTTTCTGGCATACGGGTCTGAAGTTGACATTGAGACTTTCTGGTCGATCGGCGGCGCAGCCTGCATGGTTGCCCACGCCGGTTTCGCGGAAGTCTGACAGAATCCTGACGGTACGAAGGGGGGTGATCGCGTCATGGGCACTGTAGATGCCGGGGGCGGGGAATTGGACGAACTTGCAGATCGGGTGGCGGTATCGGACCGTGCGGCGGGGGAGAGCGTTCGGGAAGTCGCGGCACTTCTCCGCGCGCCGATTCGTGTGCACATCACCGGTCGTGCGGGTGTGGGGAGAACCACTGTCGCGACCGCAGTAAAAGAAGGTGCAATTCCGGGTGTCGTGATCGAAGAGCCCGGTGCGCTCGATGTGCCCGGCGCGCCCGACCCCGTTCTGGACGGTGACGTCGTGGTGTGTGTTCTCGTCGAATCGGTGCGTGCCGCCGATCGTGTGGCAGTCGCCGGGGTGGACGCCGAGCGCGCACTGCTCGTACTCAACAAGGTGGACGCACTCGGCGAATCACGCGAGCCGGCCGACGTGTGGGTGGCGGCGCTCGCGCGGGCGGCGGAGTGCTCGTCGGACGCCGGCCTGCCCGTGCTTCCGCTCATCGGCTCCCTGGCGACCGCACGGGCTGTGACGGAGGCCGACCTGCCCGTCCTTCGTCAGCGTCCGCGCGACCTTTCTTCGGTCTGGGATGCCCACGGTGTCGCGGTAGCGAGCGCGGCGCTCGAGGCGAATGCGCAACTCGACGCGCCGGCAGTCACCGCCCTGTTGCGCACGGCCAGCGGTGTGGACGAGGTAGTGGAAGCGGTCGCCGCTCGAGTGGCGCACGTCCGGGCGGGCCGAGGCGAGTGTGCGCTCCTTTCTCTCCGGTCGTTGGCGGCCCGCAACGCCGGGGTTCGCGACGCACTCGAGAAGTACCTCGCGGGAGATGCCGCCGTGGCGCTCGCGGCCGCGGCCGGCCGACTCCACCTCGTCGACTGGATTCGGCAGGCCCCGGCCGAGCCAGACACCGCCGAGGACGCCGTCCGGTGCGCGCACTGGTGGCGCACGCAACTCAGTGGAAACCCCACTGCCCGGCAACGACGGGCCATCGTCGACGTCCGGCGGCATTACCTACGGATCTGGCAGCGGATGGGCGGCAGTCCGGACGACAGCCGGACTCTCGCCGCCCGCGGGCCCGGATGACGCAGGAGTTGACGGATCTGCCCGCGGAGACCGTCGATGTCGTTTCCCGGTGGAATCCCGGAGCAACCGTCCGGCTCGGGGCCCGGACCGATTCCGGACACGAGCTCTTCGTCGCCGGGCCCCGTCGGGCGGGCAAGACCACCCTCGTCGACGCGCTCCGCTTCCTCGACGAGTCCGCCTTCGATCTCGTCGACGACCCGCTCGACGCCGGCGTCGTGCTGATGGTGCTCGACGCCGCCGCGCCACTCGGGCGCGAGGAACTGTCCGTTCTCGATGTGGTCTTGCGTCCCGCATGCCCGGTGGTGTTCGCCCTGACGAAAATCGATGTCCACAGAGAGTGGGCCACAGTCCGCGAGCGTGACCGCGCCTTGCTCGCCGGTCATGCGGAGCGGTTCGCCGACGTGACCATCCACCCGGTCGCGGCCGGAGCCGGGCGCGCCCCGGCACGCGGATCCGGGGTCGAGGCACTGCTCGAGGCCCTCCTGTCCGCGGCAGACGGCCAATCGAGGAGCGCGCGTTCGGGCACCGAAAGGGTTCTCGAGCAGACTCGCCGGATGATCGTGGCCACCGACCGATCCATCCGGGAGGCCGATTCCGGTGCCGACCTTCGTGCCGAACGGACCTACCTGCTCGCGCACCGCGATGGCCGGCGTGCCGAGCGGGTTGCTCGACTGCGCAGCGAGGTGCAGCTCGGCAAGGTCGAATTGATACATGAGGTGTCCACGCAGATCCGGGCGGCGGGGGTGGCGGCGCGCGCCGACATCGATCGGGCGGGACGTGCGGATCTCGCCGACTACCCGGACCGACTCGCCGACGTCGTGGCGCAGCTGGGCGCGGACCTCGAAGGCGTGGTGACCACGCGACTCGACCACCTGCGTGCGCGCGCCGGTGTCGCCGCGCCCGCTCCGCGAGACACCGGCCCGAAACCCGATTACCTCGCCTCGGGACGCCCCGAACCTCGCCACCGGGGGCTGGAAGACCGCATGACGATCCTGATCGGGGCATCGGCGGGTCTCGGGCTGGGCCGCCTGATGGTGGCACCGTTGTCTGTGGTGCCCGCCCTCGACATCGCGTCCGTTCCGCTCACCCTGACCCTCGGCGGCGTGGTGGCGTGGTGGCTCGCCCGGGCGCGTGGTCACATCGCCGAGCGCTCCCACGTGCGTCAGTGGGCCACCGAGTCGCTCACGACCGTGCGTGCGCAATGGGAGCAGCTGGTTCTCGGCCGGTTGTTGTCCGCCGAAGCTGAGATCAGCGAGATGATCCTCGAGGAGAGCAGGTCGCGCGCCCAAGAGGTCGACACTAGGGTGGCGTCGATCGACGGAGAGCTGCGGAAACTGACGTCGAGGCGCAACGGTCAGCTCGCTTCGTGCGAACGGGACATCGCGGCCATCGATCGCGGGCTTCGGGAAATTCGCGACAACTCGAGGGAACCGAAACATCGTCCGGAACGTCAGACTACGTAGAGGTGGTCGGCCGAATGTGTCCATATGTGTGTGGAACCATGTTGAATTGCGTCCGCCTCTCTGTGAAACTGTGGGTGTGAAGGGAGATCGCCGTGGCCACCGCTGAGAGTTTTCTGGTCCCCGATGTGCCCTCGTTCGACCCGGACACGTTCGGTGAGGACTCCGGAGCGGTGGCTCTGACCACTCCCACGCATGACATCGACGGTGACGGCCTGCTGGATACGCAGACCTTCGAATCCGGAAATGCCCTGGTAGTCGTCTCGGATATGGACGGCGACGGGGATGCCGACCAGCTGACGACGATCTCCGACAACGGCGCGTACGCATCCTGGGAATTCCACCGCGGCACGGACGGCGTCGCGCAGTGGAAACAGACTGATGACGGGACCCTCGGTAACGGCTAGTATCTCCCCGAAAACGCCCGTCAGACGCGGGAAAGGCGCCGGACGGCTCTACTGAATCGTTTCTGTGACCTTTGCGACCGCACCCGGTTCCCCTAGATGGGACCCGCGGCGTTAACCTCTAGGGATAGGACACCCGGCGCCCGCGTCTTCCATGTGGCATGGACGGCCTGGCTGGACCCCGCCGAGAGGGGAAAATCGGACCGTCTGGCACTCGTTGCGAGGGGCTCTTTCGCAACGGACGGCAGATGGTCCGGTTCCGGCTCACCCCAGGAGAGTTTGATGACCTCAGCGACCATTCCCGGTCTGAACGGAACTGACGGCACGCCCCCCACGGAGCACAGTGAGCTGCTCGCCTGGGTTCGAGAGGTTGCCGAACTCACGCAGCCCGATCGCGTCGTCTTTGCAGACGGCTCGGATGACGAATGGGATCGACTGACCTCGCAACTGGTCGACGCCGGTACGTTCACCCGCCTCAACGAGGAGAAGAAGCCGAACTCGTTCCTCGGCAACTCCGACCCGTCGGATGTGGCACGTGTCGAATCGCGGACCTACATCTGCACCAACGAGGAGATCGGAGCCGGTCCCACCAACAATTGGATGGACCCGGCCGAGATGAAGGCCCTCATGACCGACCTCTACCGCGGTTCGATGCGGGGTCGGACCATGTATGTCGTCCCGTTCTGCATGGGACCTCTCGGTGCCGAGGATCCGAAACTGGGCGTCGAGATCACCGACTCCGAGTACGTGGTCGTCTCCATGCGGATCATGACGCGCATGGGTACCGCTGCCCTCGAGAAGCTGGGCAAGGACAAGCCGTTCGTCAAGGCACTGCACTCGGTGGGTGCTCCCCTCGAAGAGGGTCAGGCCGACGTGCCGTGGCCGTGCAGCGACACCAAGTACATCACCCACTTCCCCGAGACCCGGGAAATCTGGAGCTACGGTTCCGGCTACGGCGGCAACGCCCTGCTCGGCAAGAAGTGCTACTCGCTGCGCATCGCCTCGGCCATGGCCCACGACGAGGGCTGGCTGGCCGAGCACATGCTGATCCTCAAGCTCATTTCGCCGGAAGACAAGGCGTACTACATCGCCGCCGCCTTCCCGAGCGCATGTGGCAAAACCAACCTCGCCATGATCCAGCCCACCGTTCCGGGCTGGCGCGCCGAGACCCTCGGTGACGACATCGCGTGGATGCGGTTCGGCGAAGACGGCCGCCTGTACGCCGTCAACCCGGAGTTCGGATTCTTCGGTGTCGCACCGGGCACGAACCATGGTTCCAACCCGAACGCCATGAAGACGATGGAGTCGGGCAACACGCTCTTCACCAACGTCGCCCTCACCGACGACGGCGATGTGTGGTGGGAAGGCCTCGAAGGCGACCCGCAGCATCTGACGGACTGGAAGGGCAACGATTGGACGCCCGAGTCCGGTGAGAAGGCCGCCCACCCGAACTCGCGGTACACCACCCCCATGTCGCAGTGCCCCATCCTCGCTCCCGAGTGGGACGACCCGCAGGGTGTTCCGATCTCGGCGATTCTGTTCGGTGGACGTCGCAAGACCACGGTCCCGTTGGTCAGCGAGTCGTTCGACTGGCAGCACGGCACGTTCCTCGGTGCCACCCTGTCGTCCGAGCAGACCGCAGCGGCGGAAGGTGCCGTGGGCACCGTGCGCCGCGACCCGATGGCGATGCTGCCGTTCATCGGCTACAACGCCGGTGACTACCTGAACCACTGGATCAACGTCGGCAAGAACGCCGACGCCCAGAAGCTGCCGAAGATCTTCTACGTCAACTGGTTCCGCCGTGGCGACGACGGCCGCTTCCTGTGGCCAGGTTTCGGCGAGAACTCGCGCGTCCTGAAGTGGATCGTCGACCGCATCGAGCACAAGGCCGGCGCCGAGTCGACCCCGATCGGTTACGTCCCCACCGCCGCGGACCTCGAGCTGGACGGTCTCGACGTGAACACGGCGGACGTGGACGAGGCACTGAAGGTGAACGTCGACGAGTGGAAGCAGGAGTTGCCCCTCATCGAGGAATGGTTCGAGTTCCTCGGCGAGAAGGTGCCGTCCGGCATTCGTGACGAGTTCGAGGCACTCAAGCAGCGCCTCGGCTAGTCCCTGTACATCACCGAATGCCGCAGTAGTTCAGTCTCACTGAACACTGCGGCATTCGGCGTCGAAGGGGCAGATTACGGTCAGCCCTGCGTTGCTGCCCACTTTTCGACCCGCCGCTGGGCCTCCTCGTCCGAGACGTTCTCGACGCGGGTCATGATCGCCCACCGGTGCCCGAAGGGGTCGAGGATGGAGCCGAATCGGTCACCGGTGACGAAAGTGGACGGCTCCTCGAACACGGTTGCCCCGCGCTCGACGGCGCGGCGGAACATGGCATCGACGTCCTCGCAATACAACACATACGAATGGTTGACGGTGTTCGTGCCGTCGGGTGCGTGGAGGCCCATCGTCGGCATCGGATCACTGAGCTGTAGCCGGCCGTTGCCGAAGTCGAGCTCGGCGTGCATGACGGAACCGTCGGGGCCGTCCATGCGCTGAACAACGGTCGCGCCGAACACCTCGGTGTAGTAGTCGATGGCCGCCGCTCCGCCGGCCACCACCAGATACGGCGTAATTGTCGTGTATCCGTGCGGGACAGGGCGCACAGCGTCTGCATTGGTCATGGTCCCAGTGTGCCGCCCGGGCAGGTGTCTTCATTGAACAAACCCGACCGATTCGGAGGGAACCCGGCAGGACTGCCGCCAATCCCATACCATTCGGTCTGTAAGTGTCATGATTTCGAAGCTCACCGACGAAAGGATTGACGAATGCAGCCAGGAACCAGTAGGGGCATGAAGCGACTCGCCGGAGGTGCCGCATGTGCCGCGGCCGCTGCGGCCGCCGTATCCATGGCCATGCCGGCGACTGCTTCGGCAGCAACGGAGGTAGCCCCTCCGACCGTGGTGACCGAGGTGGACGGAAACACCCTCGACATCACGGTGACCAACCCGAATGTCTTCGAGCTCACCGATCCACAGTCTTGTGGTGCAGTCGCGTTCGACGCCACCAGGCTCCCGGAAGTCCTCTCCAACCCCGCCGTCGTTCTTCAGCCGGGATTTGCGGCGTGGATGACTCCATTGCCCGAACGGGTGGTTGCGAACGCCACCGGTGACGCGGTCAAGACGTTCACCACATCGGAACTCGCGGACGGCGCCTACGCGGTGATCGGCGAGTGCCTCTCGCTCAGTACCGTCGCGAACCCGCAGACCACGCTGCCGCAGATCGTCTTCGTCGGCGGCCCGCTGGATGGCATCCAGTTCGGCAGCTAGACGTCGAAGCGCTTCGCGCTCGTGCGCGTTTCGGGTAGCAGCAGCTACCAGAAAGGCGCACGAGCGGCGGAGCCGCCTAGTCTGTGTAGCCGGGCGGGTAGAGCACGGACTTGGTCTCACAGAAGGCTTCGACGCCTTCCGGTCCGTCCTCGCGCCCGATGCCCGAGTTCTTGTATCCGCCGAACGGGGAACCGGGATCGAAGGCATACCAATTGATTCCGTAGGTACCGGTGCGGACCTGGGCTGCCACCTCGAGTCCCTTCTCGACATCGGTGGTGTACACCGAGCCGGCGAGCCCGTAGTCGGAGTCGTTCGCGATCTTGATGGCCTCGTCCACGGAATCGTAGGGAATCACGCACAGCACGGGTCCGAATATCTCTTCCCGGGCGATGGTCATGGAGTTGTCGACGTCCGCGAAGATCGTCGGCTCCACGAAGTACCCGGTCTCGAGGCCTGCTGGACGTCCACCGCCCAGCACCAGGCGCGCACCTTCCTCCTTGCCCTTGGCGATGTAGCCCTCGACTCGTTCCCGCTGCTTCTCGGAGATCAGAGGACCGAGCTGCGCCGCCGGGTCGGACGGTAGTCCGACAGGGAAGAAAGCGGCGGTGGCCACCATGCCCTCGACCACTTCGTCGTACCGCGACCGCGGCGCCAGGATGCGGGTCTGACCGACGCAGGCCTGACCGGTGTTCATCAGCCCGGACATCACGAGCATCGGCATCGTCGACGCGAGATCGGCGTCCTCGAGGACGATCGCGGCGGACTTGCCTCCCAGCTCGAGGGAACAGCGCTTGAGATTCTGCGCCGCGATGGCGCCGATCTTGCGGCCCACCGCGGTGGAGCCGGTGAAGGTGATTTTGTCGATGTCGGGGTGCGAGACCAGGTACTCACCCGTCTCGGCGCCACCGGGCACGAGCGACAGCACACCCTCGGGCAGACCGGCCTCGGTGAAGATCTCGCCGACGATATTGGTGGTCAGCGGTGATTCCGGGGCCGGTTTGAGTACCATGGTGCACCCGGCGAGCATGGCCGGACCTAACTTGTTGATCGCCAGGAAGAGGGGCACGTTCCAGGCGATCACGGCGGCCACGACACCGACCGGTTCCCGAGTGACGCGGGAGCGGCCGAACGCACCCGAACGTTCTTCCGTCCACGGAAACGAATCGGCGAGTCCGGCGAAATAGTTGATCGTGGCGAGGGACGGGGTCACCTGCATCATCTGCACCGACGCGGGAGGTTGACCCATCTCCGACGAGAGCACGCCCGCGATGTCGGCCGCGCGTTCTTCGAGAAGTTTCGCGGCCTTCGCGATCACCTGAGCCCGTTCTGTGGGCGACATGCGTGGCCACGGGCCGTCGTCGAATGCGCGCCTTGCGGCGGCGACGGCGGCGTCGATGTCCTGCGGCCCGGCAACCGGAACCGAGCCGACACGTTCTTCGGTTGCGGGAGAGAACACTTCGAGCACCTGATCGGTGGACGGCGCCACCCACTTGCCGCCGATGTAGAGCTTGTCGTAGTCGGTCATTCTTCCATTCCCTCGTTGATTGCCCACCCGGTCAGCGAGCGGTGTCGGTGAAACTGTCGAATCCATAACGTGCGTGTGGGCCGATCGCCGCGACTTCGAAAAGTCCCGTGCCCACCACGGTGTCGCCGCCGTCGTCCAGGCGGAAGCGGGTCAGATTGTCGACGGGGCAGAACATGCGCAGTCCCGGAAAGATCTCGGACGCCTGCTTGCGCAGTCCTTGAACCACCAGTTCGCCCTGCCACATCCCGTGCCGCCAGTCGGCTTCGAGCCCGTAGCCGGTGCCGATCCCGATGAAATTCGACACCAGGAATTCGCAGGTGACACTGACGGTCTCACGCCCGGGCCGGTGGAAGGTGAGTGAAGCCGCGGTCACGTCCCGGGTGCCGGGCTCGAATTTCAGCTCGTGCTCGGGCCTGCCGAGCCACTCGGGCTCACGACCGTCGTCGGGCCAGATGCGGACCGCCTCTTCGACGATGCGCCTGCCGCGTTCGTCTTCTTGCAGCACCACGCAGATCGAGTAGTCGTCGAACTGCATGACCGAGTAGATCCAGAAGAAGTTCTGGATACCATCCACGGCGCGTCTGCCGGGCGGCTCGGATTCGCCGACCGGGCGTACTCCCCACGACCGGTCGCGGTTGCCGCGCCAGCTGTCCGGCGTGACCGTTCGTGGTGCTCCATCGATCGTCAGCTCGCCTGTCCAGGTACCGGTCTGGACGAAACGGCTGGTGTCGAACGTGACCCGTTCGAGCTGGCGGCGGAAATGTCGTGGCTCGAGCGTCGCGGGGACGGCGGCGTCGAAGGTGAGGTCGAACGAGAGGTCGTACTCGCCGGGTTCGAGCACGATCCGCAGTCGTTGCAGCCCCTCGAGGACCTCGACGCCGAAGGGTCCGACAGTGGTGTCGGAGCGGTCGGGACCGAGGGCCCTGGAACCGCGCACGACGATGTGGTCGTCACCGCGGCGTAGCACCGCGAACGCGTCCGCCACACCGAGATTGGGGTACTGGCCGAGACCGACGATGAGGAACAGATCCGTCTCGGCCGACGGGTAACAATTGAAGTAGTAGCGGTCGTAGAAATTCCGGTCGGACGTACCCACCCGGCGGATCGGCTCGGCCACCTGATGCACCGGGTAGTCGTCCATCGGTGACAGCGGATTGCCCGCGAAGTCTGCGTTCATCGGAGTTTCTCCCCGTACGTGCCGTCGAGCATCGCTTCGAGCGAGGCGCGGTGCATGATCATGTCGTCGGGGTCTTCCGGTGCGACGGCTTGCCCGAAGTGGATGGCGCGGGTCTGGATTCGCAGCATGATGGTGGCCTGCCGTAGCGCGGCGTACACGGTGTAGTACTCGAGGTTGCGGGGAGCGTGGCCCGTCAGTTCCTCGTAGGTCGCGGCGATCTCGTCGACGCGCAGGAAGTCGGGCAGACCGCCCAGGCCTGCGACTTCGGCAATGTCTTCGAAGAACCGATGCAGGTACGCCATCCATCCGAGGTCGAGTTCACGCGGTCCGAGTGTGGCCATCTCCCAGTCGAGTACCGCCACCGGCCGGAAATCTTCGTACATGATGTTGCCGATGCGGGCGTCACCCCAGCAGAAGACGGCGGGTGACGAATCGTCGGGGCGGTTTTCCTCGAGCCAGGCGAAGCTGCGCTCGATCAGCGGGGACCGCGGCCCCGACAGGGTGGTCCACTCGTAGTACTCACGCTGCTGGCGGATGTGCGCGGAGAGGGACTCGGCGGCCGTCGGGCCGGCATCGGGGAGCCGCAGGAAATCGAACCGGTCCCACGGGCGGTCGATGTCGTGCAGTTTCGCGAGCACCTCCACCGAGGTGTGCTGCAGTAGTGCGCGCTGGGCGTCGGTCGCCTCGGTCACCCAGGACCCGAAGTTGTACGGCATCACGTCCGGCGGGACCTGGCCGGACACCCGGGCCATGACGAAGAACGGCGCACCGAGTGGTTCCGGATTCGTCTCGGACCAGTAGACGACCGGGACAGGGACCGACGAATGTTCGCGGACCTGGGCCATCACCTGGAACTGGTTGTCGAGGTCGTAGCGGGGGAAGACGGGCATGGTGCTGTCGGCCGGGGCTACCCGGGCGACCAGCGGATGTCGTTCGCCCGACCACACGGCGTCGAACAGGATGGTTTCGCTGGACATTCCGTTGGCGTCGGGAAGGTGGACGTGCGTGACCTCGGCGGCAGTGCCGACCGGCAGTTGGGCGGACAGCCACCGCTCGAGCCGTTCGCGCAGGATCTCGGGGTCGCGCTTGGAGCTGCTGGGTCGGGCGACCTCGGACTGATGGGTGGAGTCGTCGGCAGATCGGGCAGCGCTCGTGCTCACGAGTCACCTCCTCCTCGACTGAACGTGGTGTGACCCTGAACACTAGAACACGTTACAGAATTTCGGAATAGAGGGGGCGAACTGGCGCCCGGATCGACGGGGGCTTCAGCTGTCGAGCGCGAGAACTCCGGCCCCGACGAGCGTTCCGGAGGCGCCCAACTCCGCGGGTACGACGCGCAGATCCGAGACGAACGTCAAGCGGGCATGCCGGGCGGCGGCCGCGCGCAGGGGCTGCCACAGGCCCGGACCGGCCTGGGCGAATCCGCCGCCGACGACGGCGAGGTCGATATCGAGCAACGCCGCGGCGGAGGCGATGGCGACGCCCAGGGCGGTACCCGCGCGGTCGAGGGCTGCGACGGCCACAGGATCGCCCGACACGGCCGATGCCGCGATGTCGATGCCCGTCGTACCGTGCCAGCCCTGCGAACGCGCCCATCGCACAGCCGCGGGACCGCTCGCCACCGTTTCGAGGCAGCCGACGCCGCCGCAGGTGCAGGCCTCGGTGCCACCCGGAACCACCAGGTGACCGATGTGCCCGGCATTCCCCGTGCGCCCGGTCGCGATACGTCCGCCGAGAACCACACCGCCGCCGATGCCCGTCGAGACCACCAGGGAGACGAGATCCGACGTTCCGCGCCCGGCTCCGTGGCGATGCTCGCCGAGGGCAGCCGCGGCGCCGTCCATGGCGAGCCGCGTCCGCGCGTCGGGGAAGAGGTCGCGGACGGCGTCGACCAGGCCGAACCCGGCCGACCACTCGTCGATGTTGATGGGGGAGACACGACCGCCCGTCGAGTCGACCGGTCCCGCGCAGGCGATGCCGACGGAGGTGATCGTGGCGTCGGCAGCGACTTCGCGCAACAGCGTCGCGCACGCGTCCCAGACACCGGACGTGGGGGTCGGGGTGATCGACGGTTCCGGGACGGTGCCGCCTTCTGCGACCAGCCCCGCGGCGATCTTGGTGCCGCCGATGTCGAGCGCCAGGCGGGCCACGGTCAGCGCTTCTTCAGCACGAGGACGAGATTGCTCACCAGAAATTCGCGCAGCCCCGGGACCCGCACCAACCACCACGCCCACCGCGGATGGTAGCGAGGAAACGCTGCGAGGAGTTCGGCGTCGGTGGTGCGTTCGGCCCACCGAAGACCTTCGGTGGCACCGACTTTGAACAGCGACACGCCGTAGCGGTTCTTGGGTTCACGACCGGTCTTCCGGGCGTACCGGCGGGCGGCGTATTCGCCACCCAGCGCATGCCACGGGCCGGTTTCGTGCCCGCCGAACGGTCCCCACCACAACGTGTACGACAAGACGATCAGGCCGCCGGGTTTCGTGACCCGGACCATCTCGTCGGCCATCGCCCACGGCTTGCTGACGTGCTCGGCCACATTGGAGGAGAAACAGATGTCCACCGAGGACGTGCGGAACGGCAACGCGAGCCCCGAACCGCGGATGGCCCCGCCCACGGTCAGACCGGCTGCGTGCATCTCCGACGGGTCGGGCTCCACCGGGACGTACCGGGCACCGGCCTCCAGGAAGACATCGGCGAAGTAACCCGGTCCGCCGCCCACGTCGAGCACCGTAGTCCCGGTGAGGTCCTGGTCGGTGAGTCCGCAGTACAGGTCGCCGATGAGCTCGACCGAATCGCGGGCCAGTGCCCCGTAGAACAGGTCGGGCGCGGTCTGCTCGTGCCGGAAGTCGCTCAGCAGCCCGAACGACCGCTTCAAGGTTGCCCGTCGACCGAATCGTCGGGTCACGGGTGGCGTCGTCACGGATAAGAACCTTAGCGACTGGGGCCCAGCGGACGGCAATCCTGCGCGACGCTGCAACGCTCGACCCGGTACGACCGATAGGGTGTTCGAGGACTATCGAGCGGCAACCCCGCCTCGGACCGAGAAAGAGCCGCACCGACCACAGGAGTTCATGAACGTGCACGAGGTTCTGCTGCTCTGCTGGCGAGACACCGGGCACCCGCAGGGTGGCGGGAGTGAGCGGTATCTCGAGCAGGTCGGGGCGCAGCTCGCCGCGCGGGGAATCAAGGTGACTCTGCGGACCGCCGGTTACCGGGGCGCGCCCAAGAAAGAGACGGTCGACGGTATCGAGATCAGTCGCGCGGGCGGTCGGTACAGCGTCTACCCGCGGGCGCTGGCGGCCATTGCGGCAGGCCGGCTCGGGTTCGGACCCCTCAAGGGCATCCGGCCGGACGCTGTCATCGATACCCAGAACGGCATCCCCTTCTTCTCCCGCACCGTCGCGGGTGCACCGGTGACGCTGCTGGTGCATCACTGCCACCGCGAGCAGTGGCCCGTCGCAGGAAGGCTGGTCGGCAAGATCGGCTGGTGGGTGGAATCGCGACTGTCCCCGCGTACTCACCGCGACAACCAGTACCTCACCGTGTCGCTGCCCTCGGCCGACGAACTGGTCGAACTCGGTGTCGAGCGCGAACGGATCGCCGTCGTGCGCAACGGTGCCGACGACATTCCCGTCGGCGTCGCGGTGGGCTCCGCGCAGACCCGGACCGGCCACCCGAGCGTGTGTGTCCTCTCGCGTCTCGTCCCGCACAAGCAGATCGAGGACGCCCTGGAAGCTGTTGCGGCGCTGCGGCTTACGATCGCCGACTTGCACCTGGACGTCATCGGCGGCGGCTGGTGGGAACAGAACCTCCGAGACCGTGCCCACGAACTCGGCATCGGTCATGCAGTGACCTTCCACGGCCACGTGGACGAGTCGCGCAAACACGAACTGCTGTCACAGTCGTGGGTGCACGTGATGCCATCCCGCAAGGAGGGATGGGGTCTCGCGGTGATCGAGGCTGCGCAGCACGGTGTTCCGACCGTCGGTTACCGCAGCTCCAAGGGCCTGACGGATTCGATCGTCGACGGCGTGACCGGGGTCCTCGTCGGCGGCATCGACGCCGCCACCGCTGATGTCGGCGACCTCACGGCGGCCGTCAGCGCGTTGCTCCTCGACGCGGAGACTCGCATGGTTCTCGGTGAGAAGGCACGTGTGCGTGCGGGAGAATTCTCCTGGGAGCAGACCGGCAACGGTGTACACGAGGTGCTCGCCGGTACCGCCGCAGGTCTTCGGACCTCAGGACTGGTGTCGCCGGTGCTGCCGCGTCCGGAGGCGCGGGACCGCACGCTCCGCGTGCTTCAGGGCCTCGAACACGCCGGCGCCGAGTAGTCCCCCGATCAGCAGCGCTGCCCACAGCGCGTGTGCTGCGATCACCGTCGCCCGCATCTGCGTAGTTGCTTCCCGGGCCGTCACGTCGCCGTCCACTCGATACAACGCGAGATGCTCGTCCGAGAACCACGGTTGCAGCGCCGCCAATGTGTTCGCGGATTGCCCGTGCGGCCCGGGCGTGTCGCGCTCGACGAGCACCCAGCGCACGCCGAGCGACGCCAGATCCGAGGGCGGACCCCCGCCCTGGAGGACCCGTTCCACCTTCTGCGCGCGGGAACCCTCGCCTGCGACGGCACGCCCGTCCACCACCAGTTCACCCGACTGCAGGACGTCCACGGGCAGCAGGCGGGGCGCCGGGTCGAGGACGGCAGCCTCCCCGCTGTACGGGAATCGGCGGAACATGCCGGTGGGCAGTACCGCGACGTCGCCGCTGTCCGGATGGGCCTCGAGCCGGGACGTCACCTGCTCCCAGGATTGTGGGTACCGAACCGGCCGGAGCGCGCCGCCCACACCCCACACGAGGTCGGGGAGGGCCAGCACCACGATCAGGCCGGCCGACACCGACCAGAGGGCGGGGCGTCGCAGCACCGCCGCGGCCGCGGCAAGAACGTAGAGCGGTGCCGCCGCGGCCACCCACTTCTGACCGTCCCGGAACAGGCCGGCGCCGGGCACGTTCTGCACCGCCCACCGGCCGAGGTCGAGACCCCAGGGCGTCGCGCCGATCGTCGGCATCACCACCGCTCCCACGGCGAGCACCGCGAGGGCCTTCACCACGGGGTGGCGACGTCGCCGCCACAACGCCGGTACCCCACAGAGGACCACGGCGAGCAACATCACTGTTCCCACCAGGGCGAACAGCGTCATGCGACTGTTCGGAACGGCAGCGTCGTTCCACACCCCGCTGAGTCCGAGGAGGCTGCCCACTGTCGCGAGTCCCGGCTCGGCGCGCGCCGCGAACGCCGCGACCCCGGCGGGGTCGGAGCTGTCGGCACCACCCGTGGAGAGCGCGGTGGCCGCCAGCCAGGGCGCGCTCGCGAGACCGAACAGCACCAACACACCGGCCGACCGCCACGGCGCAGACGACCGCCCACCCGGAACCACCAGGACCGCCAGCGCCGTCACTGCCGCGAGCATCACACCGGTCGGGGTGAGGCCTGCTGCCGCGAAGCAGGCGGCGAGCGCGAACCAGCCCGCCCGGCGACCCCGACGAATGGCGAGCGCGGCACACACCGTCCACGGCAGCGCCGCATACCCGGCCAGCAGGCTCCAATGACCTTGGAGTAGTCGCTCGGCTACGTACGGGTTCCACAGCATCACCGTCGAACCCACCAGCTGGGAGCCGAGCCCTGCCGTGGGCAGCACGGCGCGAACCATCCGGGCCGCGCCCCAGCCGGCGGCCCAGAGGGCGAGAAACAGGACCGCTTTCACCACCAGACCACCGTCGACGATCGTGCTCAACGCCGCGATCAGCGCGTCCTGCGGTACCGCGCGCGCGGCGGCATCCGTCAGACCCAACGCCGAATCCGTCGGATACGAACGTGGTGTGCTCACCGCGTCACGCAGCAGCAGATATCCGGGTCCGAAAAGAGGGCCGAGAATCACCGCGGCCAAGACCAGGCTGTAGCCCGCCGGAACGGACAGTGTTCGGTTCCGGGCGGTCATGAGCGGCCACGATACGTGGTACATCAGCTCGGCTCGTCCGCCGCGTAGTGCATCATGGGGCGCATGACCCGCCAGAGCCTCACCACCTCGGCAGTCGCCGGAGCGACGATGGTGACGGCCGGGTCGATGGTCGCGAACGTCGCGTCCTACCTGCTGCATCTTCCCGCCAGCCGCTGGCTCGGTCCTGCCGGTTACGGCGAATTCGCGAGCCTGCTGGCCGCCCAGCTGGTTCTGGCCGTGCCGGCCCTGGCGCTGCAGACCGTCGTCGCGCGCGAAGTGGTCAGGGGCAGGGGTGCGCATGCGGTGCGTCAACTCGGCTATCGATGTGCCGTCATCGTCGGAATCGCGGCGATTCTCCTCGCACCCGCAGTCTCATGGGCACTGGAGACGGGCATGCTCGCCACCGTCTCCGCGTTGATCACCGCGCCGATGCTGGTCCTGCTCGCCACCGAACAGGGACTCCTGCAGGGCGCCGCGCGTTTCGGTCCCCTCAGCATCGTCCTCGCCGGCGCCGGGATAGCGAAGGTCGCCCCCGCCGTCGTGGTCCTCGCCGTGGGTGGAGGACCGGGATTCGCGCTCGCCGCCAGTGCAGTCGGAACGGGGGTCGTCGCTCTGGCCGCGCGAGTGTTCGCCGACCCGGACCCGCCCGGGGCGACGAGCACACCCATCGGAGTCGCGGCCGTCCTGAAGGCGTCGCAGGTGCAGTTGGCGCTGATCGCGTTGTCGTCGATGGACCTCGTCCTGGCCCGCATAGTCCTCAGCAACGACGACGCCGGTCTCTACGCACTCGGCGCGGTCGCGACCAAAGCCGCGTTCTGGCTTCCGCAGGCGGTCGGTGTGGTGCTGTATCCCCGGATGGCCAGCCCAGCGCACTCCGTGCAGGCAGTCCGATCGGCGATCGCCGTCCTGGTCGGCCTCGGCGCCGTTTTGGTCGCGGTCGTCGCAGTGAGCGCCCCGCTCGTTCCACTCCTCGTCGGCGAGGCGTACCAGCCGGTGCAGTCACTGCTGTGGCTGTTCGCCCTCCAAGGGGCCTGCCTTGCGGTGCTCCAAGGCGCCTTGCTGTCCGCCATCGCCGGGGAGCGGACGTACCTTGCGGTCATTGCCTGGATCGGATTCGCCGTCGAAATGGCCGGCATGCTCACCCTCGCCTCCACCGTCGGTCAGTTCATCGGTGTGGCCGTCACCGCTGCGGCGAGCACCGCAGTGGTCGCAAGCGTTCTCGCGGTCCGGAGCGCCCGGCACGCGGTAGCGGTCTAGGTCGCTCGCTCGGGTCGCTTCGTGCGGCACCCAGCCCACCGGCCGTAGACACGACGAAGGGGACCCCGGTTATTTCCGAGGTCCCCTTCGTCGTGTCTACGTGGTGTCCGGGTGGACTGCTCTACCGCTGGTCGTACCTGCGCGGATCGGCGACCGGAATCTCTTCGGTCTTGTCCGTGGTCCAGTCGTGCTGTTCCGTCGGCGCGTCCGAACCTTCATAGTGGCGTCCACCTTCCGCGGGGGGTACGCCTCCGCCGGTGGTCCGGGCCGGCTGCGGGCCCTTGCCGCCGCGGAGTCCGAGGATGATGCCCGCGATCAGTGCGATGAGGCCGAGGATGCCCGCGATGATCGGGACGGTGCGCCCGAAGGTGCTGATCTTGTCCATTCCGTCACGGGCCTGCTGGACCTGGTACTCGATGGTCTCCTCGTTGAAGGGCAGTTCGACCTTCAGGACGTCGATTTCGGGCCGGGCCTTGTTGCGGGCGTAGTACTGGTGCAGCTGCTCCTGGCCCTTGACGACGACACCGGTTTCGGGCTCGACCCACAGGTCGCGGACGTTGGTGTACCAGCGCGTCATGGTGACGGGCAGCGTGCCGCCGGGGACGCCCCAGGCTTCGGCGGGCAGGGTCAGCTTGTTGGTGGGCGAGTTGACCACCTTCGACAGATCGACCGGCTCGATGGTCTGGTTGTAGTGGTACACCTTCAGGCCGTTGATCTCCGTCTCCTCGACGAAGTTGATGTCCTGCGTGGCGCGAGCGCTGAGGTCGAAGTAGGGGTAGCTCTTCTGCTCCGCGTTGAACGGGAACTTGTACTGCAGTCCGTCGCGCGGAACTTCCTCGGCAGGCTGGTTGGGCTGCGTCTGGATGGTGCCGACCGGGTCGTTCGTCGGCATCGACGTCTGGCGGTCGACGGTGTTGCGGTCGACGATCGCGGACAGCAGGCCGGTGTCGCCCTGCTTGTCGGTGCGCCGCAGCGTCTGCCCCGCCTGGAGAGTGACGACGTCCGCGTTCGCGGGGTCTTCGGTGGTGACGTAGCGCTGTGACACCAGTGGAACGTTCGTGTTTACTTCGGCCTTGCCTGCGAGGAGAGCCTGCGAGTTGAGTACGCTGCCGGAGCCTTCGGCAATCGTCGTCACTTCGAGGTCCAACGGCGTCTTCTCCAACTTGCCCACCGTGTAGGTGGGAATGAGTATGGCGACGGCCAAGAGGAAGGCACCGAGGCCCACCAGAATGCAAGCAAGTATCCGGCTCGGCCCTGAGCGCTCCGCCATGCTGTCTCTCCTAACCCAATTCTGTCGATTGAGATTCCCCCACCGGCAGCATGGCTGCACGGATCGCATGGAGCCCACATCGACACCACGTGAGGCAAAACACTAACAGTCCCGAAGGCCCATTTGCCCCATCGGATAGTAAACGCACCGGCGCTTCTCCAGCGAAGTGACACGGGCACAGTTTTCCGTCTCGAGGCCGGGACCAGGCACACTGTTGTTGATGACCAGTTCAGTTCCGACCTCGGAGGCGCCGGCGCCCGCCGAGACCCGCGACACACCTCGAGGGTTCATTCCCGCCCTCGAGGGAATGCGTGGGCTCGCCGCGCTCGGTGTGCTGGTGACGCATGTCGCCTTCCAGACGGGAGCGACGCACACCGCGGTTTCGGGTCGGATCTGGGGACGGTTCGATCTGGCGGTGGCTGTGTTCTTCGCGCTGTCGGGGTTCTTGTTGTGGCGCGGGCACGCCGGGGCTGCACGGGGCTTGGGACCCGCGCAGGGAATGGTGAGGTACTGGTTGTCGCGGGCCACGCGCATCCTGCCCGCTTACTGGGTCGCGGTGGCGGTCGTCCTTACCTTCCTCCCCACCGCGCACGCGAGCTTCCGCACCTGGTGGGCGAATCTCGGTCTCGTGCAGGTGTTCGTGCCGCTGACCCTCACGGACGGGCTCACCCAGATGTGGAGCCTGTCGGTGGAGGTGGCGTTCTATCTGGTGCTTCCTCTTCTGGCCTTCGCGTTGGTCCGACTGCGAGGCTCGGCCGCCCGACTGCGGATCCCCGCGATCACGGCCCTCATCGCGGTGAGCCTGACGTGGGCCTTCCTGCCCATACCGGCGCCGGAGGGCATCCATCACGACAATTGGTTGCCCGGATACCTGCCGTGGTTCGGCGCGGGGATGGTGCTGGCCGAGTTGTCGGTGTGCCCACCCGGGCGGATGCACCGCTGGGCACGGCACCGGGTCGCGATGTTCCTCGTCGCGGCGGTGGCCTTCGCTCTCACCACCACTGAGCTCGCCGGGCCGGAGGGGCTGGTACGACCCGAACCGTGGCAATACGCCATCAAGATGGCTCTCGGTGCCGTGATGAGCTTCGCGCTGATGGCTCCGCTGGTGTTGTCCGACACGTCGCGGCACCGATTCCTGGCCAGTCCTGTTGCTCTGGCCGTCGGCCGTTGGTCGTACGGAATCTTCATCTGGCACCTGGCGGTGCTCTCGATCGTCTTTCCGGTATTCGGTCTCGTGCCGTTCGCCGGGCACTTCGTCTACGTACTGATTCTCACCGCGGTGCTCAGTATTGCGGTGGCCTCGGCCAGCTACGCGCTGGTGGAGGAACCGGCCCGGCGCGCGGTCATCCGGTGGAACACCCGCCGCGCGGTCGCGGAGCCACCGACAGGCAGCACGGCGAGTCCGGCGGCGATCAACGCCACCAGCACCGGGAACTGAACGAGGAACGAGTGCCCCACGTATCCACCGGGCGCACGCCACGGTCCGGTGGAGAGCATCGCCACCCCGAGCATCGTGGAGGCACCTGCTACGCCGACGAGAACCCTTGCCGTGGTGGTAGATCCGCGTAACTGGATCAGGCCGGCGGCGAGCGCGGTCAGCAGGATGGTTGTCGCGCCGCCGACCGGCCCGGCGATCACCGTCGACGCCACGAGAAGTCCCAGCCATCCGGCTGTCACGCTGCCCCATGTCCTCGGCGCGGCGCCGGGGTCCCGGACTGCTTCCCGTGCGCGCCGAGGCAGGCATGCCGCTGCGATCAGCGGTACGAGGAGCAGAAGCCCGCCGAAGATGCCCAGGCGGTACCAGCGGTCGGTGGGGAAGTCGAGGGTGACGGTGCCCTCTGTTCCAGCCGGCAGGATCCACCCCTGCTGCCACCCGTCGACGACGACGGGGGCAAGTTCGCGTCCATCCGGTGCGGTGGCGATCCAGCCGACATTGGTGCTCTCGGGGACGACGACGAGGCGATCGGATTCCGACCGGGATACGGAAAGTTTCCGATGGTTCTCTGTCCAGGCGGTGGTCGACATCTGTTCGGTGGGCACCGCACGCGCGTCCGTGTCCGTGCCCGTGCCCCCGCCCGCGTCGAGGCGGAGATCGTCGACGAAGAAGGCCGACCCGGGTTGCACGAAAACGTCCTGCGCGCCGGCGGCGAGCGGAACGGCGGCGGGCGAATCGCACAGCGTGGCCTGCACGGGGTCTCCCGACAGCAACTGTTCCGCGGTGGTGGAGATGCTGGTGCGCACGAGGCGTCCGGCGACCGAGATCACCGGGCCCTCCTCGCAGGGCACCGAGACCGGGTGGTCACCGGAGTCGTCGCTGGGGCCCGACCCCGGCAGCAAGGCGCCGTCCGCACCCAGCACCCCGACCTCGGCGAGCCCCGCGGGTTGCAGCTGTGCGAAGCCGAGGGCGTTCTGATCGAGAACGTCCTCCCACGACACCAGGCTGAGCACGATCCGATCCGTCACGCGGGGTTCCACGGCGACGGTGAGATCGTCGCCGACCTCTCGGACCTGAGGGCCGTCGCCGAGGTCGACGGCGACCGTCTTCGGAGCGGCGGGTATGGCTCCTGCACTGGGGGTCAGCTCGAGGCCTGTGACGAGTGTGGGCTCCGGAAGGTGAAGGGTGAGTGTGGGTTTCGCCCCCTTGCCGCTCGTGGTGTCCTGCATGGCCGACCAGCTGGTCCGCGGGTCACCATCGGTGGCGGCGAAGGCGGATCCGCGGAGATCGCCGATGTTGCTCGTGCCGTGCGCAGTCGGTCGGTCCGGGCGGGTCAGAAGCTCTTCGAGCGCGGCGCCGTGGCGTGCCCGCACCGTGAGTTGCGGTGTGACGGCGGTGGGGGCGGGCACCGACAAGGTGCGCTGGAAAGTGCCGGCCTCTTCCGGCGGCAGCGCGAAGGCGTTGCTGCAGCGGACACGGTCGGGGGCCTCGGCGCAGGCATTGCGGCCGGGCAACTCCTGGGTGAGGTTCCACCCGGACACCGACGCGCCGTCGGGGGTGGGAGGCAGCACCGTGCGGTATCGGATCGGGACGGTCACGGGTGGTGCGTCGCGGCGCGAGAAATCCTGCACCGACACCTCGCTGATCCCGAATTGAGTTCCGGCGGAACCGTTCTCGGTGCGGGTGGCGGTGATGCGCACCCACGGAGTGTTGCCGCCCGGGACGGACACCGTGATCGGTTTCCCGGGTGCATCCACCTTGACGGCGGTGCTGCCGTTGGGTGTGGACACCTCCATCCAGCGGACGGGGGCGCCGATGGCCGCCGGGCTCGTTGTGATCTGCAGCAGGGAGCTCGTCGGAGGAGTGTCGAAGTCGATCTGAAGCCACTGGCCGAGCGCCCGCTCGATGCCGTTGCTGAACCAGCCCGTCGCGGGGTCACCGTCCACGGTCGCGGCGGCACTGCTGGCAGGTGAGGTTCCGCCCAGCTGTGTGGCGTCGGACGCGGCACTGGACACGCTGAGCCGGGCACCTTCCCACCTGCCCTCGACCAGCGGTGTATCAGCCACCGGATAGTCGGGTACTAGGTTGTGGGTGCGGCGCGCGTCCTCCGGGGACCGCAGCGCCGAGCTGTGGTTGTCGACCTGACCGTAATCGGTCTCGCGGTTCCGGGGAGTGTCGGTGACGGTGACGTCTTGCACCGGCAACCCGGCCCGCTGGGCATCGGCCGCGAGGAGCACCGGCCCCGCCCCGGGAAGGGTCCCGTTCTCCCGCAAGCGCTGCAGCGACTCCGGGCCGCCCTGCACGAACGGGACGTCGTCGAGGTCGGCGGTGTAGGGCCCGCTCGTCGCCGGGGAGCCGTCCGGCGTCGACACCGCGAAGATCTCGATGGCCGGATACCGAGGCCGGAGATCGCTGTCGATCACGAGGCCGTCCACCTCGCCGGGCCCGATGTCCTCGCCGAATCCGGCCACCCGGGTCAGACCGGGTGAGCCCGTGACCGCTTGGTGGGCCATGATCGGTCGCGTCGACCGCGAGGTGTCGGGATCGAGATCGTTGCGGAGTACCAGGTAGTGGATGCCCTGGCCGAGCAATGTCGGTGCCAGACCGTCCGACGGGCGGCCGTCGGTGATGAGGCGCTGGACCGAGTCCATCGCGCGGATCGTGCCGGGCGGGGTGAGCGGGACCGCGTCGCGGGACGCCCACGGTGTGGTTGCCAGCGCCTGGATCGGTTCGTCGCGCGTCAGACCCCACACCTGACTGCCGAAAGGCGCACCCGGTACGACGAGTGCTCGCTCGGCGTCGGACCCGTCCGGGCTCGTTCCGCCGGCGTTGTGCTCGAGCCACGTCGCGGCCTGCTGCCAGTAGTCGGGCACTTCCGGATAGGTCCCGCGCGGTGCGAGCTTCCCCGTCCAGGCCAGGGAGGTGGCGAGCGTCAGGGCGACGAGGACCAGGCTGGTGACCGCGACCATCGGTTCGCGTTCGGGATGAGCGAGGGCGCGGCGCCACCGTACCGCCGGGACCGAACCCGGCAAGGGCACCTGGGCGAGCAGATGAGCGAGTCCGAGGACCAGCGGTAGCCGCACCAGCGGCTCGAGCTTGTGCACGTTGCGCAGCGGAGCGCCGGTGGAGTCGAGGAACAGACGCACCTGTTCCGCGACGGGAGATCCGAGTTCACCGATGTAGCCGGCGGCCAGTCCGGTGACGCCGACGAACAGGATGAGCACGAGGCGTCCGCGCGCAGGCATCGCGCGCATGCACAGTCCCGCCAGCCCGGCCGCCGCGATGACTCCGGTGGCGGCAACCGCGGCGGGCTGGGTGACGAGGACGGCACCGGCGATGCGCTCGGGGGAGACGAACGGCGTCCAGCTGTCGGTGCCGCGGAGGATCTCGGCGAGCGAGGTCCACTGGGTGGTCACCCCGGAGGATTCGATGTAGTCGAGGAACGGCGGGCTCACCTTCCCGAGGAGCAGGAGCGGGACGATCCACCACAGGGTGGCGAGTGCGAGAAACGGAAACCACCACACGGTGAACGTCCACCAGCGTCGGTTGGGCCGGTGCGATATCCACCAGAGGCCCGCCACCAGGCATGCTGCGGCGGTCGCGACGGCATTCACCGCACCCATCAGCGCCACCGCCAGCGCCGACTGTGCCGCCAGCCGCGCAGGTGAACGCGACAGTAGCGGGGAGCGGACTGCGGGACTCGGATTGCCGAACGCCACGACGAGCGGCAGCAGAACCCACGGGGCCAGCATCATCGGCAGAGTTTCCGAGGAGATCGAGCCGAGGGTGGTGAGGACGCGTGGGGAAAGTGCGAAGGCGATTCCGGCGATGACGCGCGAAGACCGACTCCCGACGCCGAGGGCCTCCGCGAGACGGACGATGCCCCAGAACCCCGCCACGAGCAGCAGGGCCCACCACACGCGTTGGGTTATCCAGGGAGGAATGCTGAGGACGTCGCCGAGCGCGAAGAAGGCACCGTGCGGAAAAAAGTACCCGTAGGCCTGGTTCTGGACCTGGCCCATCGGCGCCTGGCTGCTCCACTGATGTGCAGCCCGTTCCAGGAATCCGATCGGATTCTGGGTGAGGTCATATTTGGTGTCGGCCGCGAGCCGGCCGGGAGTTTGCAGAAACGGGAGGAAGAACGCTACGACAGAGGCGCCGAACAACCACCGTCGGGACAGAGGCTCCACCGAGGGGGCCATGGACGACATGGCCACCGGCTCGGAGGTAGTGCGGGAACTCGCGAAGCCGGCGCTCTCAGCGGCTGCCGTACTCAACCTGGTTCAGCAGTGAGGAGTCTGCGTTGCCGCTCCGGTCGATCTCGGGGCGGGTGTTGTCCTGTGCCGCTGCCGTGATGCCGAAAGTCGCCACAGCGCCGAGAGCAACACCGGCCACAGCGCTGATCACACCGGGCACCAGGAACTTCGCCATCTCACATCTCCCACCGTCGTGCCATCGACGCGCGCGACTTACCGCCGCGTACGAATTGCTCGGGCCAAGGTATCACTCGCGGCCCGTCTGGCTGGTCATTGGTGCCTTTCCCGCAGGTCCGGGCGAGTGCGAGTGGCGGCGTCAGTCTGCAGCGACCACTCCGAGCGCTCCCAGTAGGGTGCGGAGCTTGGCAGTCGTCTCATCCAGCTCGGATCGAGGGTCCGATCCGGCGACGATGCCGCCGCCCGCGGTCGCGAGCACCCCGAGGCCGTCGGCGGTGATCTCGGCGCAGCGGATGGCTACCACCCAGTCGCCGTCTCCCTGCGCGTCGCACCATCCGACGGCGCCGCCGTAGAACCGCCGTTCCTCTTCCACCTCGCGAATGGCGGCCAGCGCCAGGTCGGAAGGGGTGCCGCACACGGCGGGGGTGGGATGCAGCAGTGTCGCAACAGTGAGTGCGTCGGTTGCCGGGTCGCGCAAGAGCCCCCGGATCGGTGTCGCGAGATGCCACACCTCATGAGTGCTGGTCAGGACGGGCGCGTCGGGGATGGTCAGCTCTGTGCACAGCGGGGCGAGGACCTCCTCGATCCAGGCGGTGACGAATGCGTGCTCGGCCAGGTTCTTCGTCGAGTCCAGGAGCCCGCGACCTTCGCGTTCATCGGCGCCGGGATCGGCGCGCCGCGGCGCGGTCCCGGCGAGGGGACGGCAGGTGATCGAGCGGCCGCGACGGCTGATCAACATTTCGGGGCTCGCACCGACGAGGCTGTGGCCGCGAAAACCGTCGCCGGCCGACGTGAGGTCGACGGCGAACCCGTTGGCCAGGGGGTTCGACTGAATCAGCCGCGCCGCCAACGCCTCCGGATCGACCGGTGTCTCCGACGCCAGGACGATGCTGCGCGCGGCCACCACCTTTCCCAGCGCGCCGCTCCGCAGGCGGTCGACGAGAGCACCGACCCGGGCTACGTGTTCGGCCGGCTCGGGTACCTGCCGAGCCACGCGGACGGCAGGGAGGCGCTCCACGCGAGGGGGCCGCCACGGGCCGCTCGTGACTTCCGACGAGGCGGGAGCGGTCAGCGCAGCCGGACGGGCGGGATCGAACGGCAATGCGCCGACGACGAGTTCGGTGTCACCGTCGGCGAGCGCGGTGATCGCCGCCGACGCGGAGTCGTATCTACTGCGGGCGCCGACTGTGCGTAACGTCCGGTCGGCGCGGGAGAGGAGGAAGCCGTCCATGGTGCTGCCGACAGTAGTCGGCCTGCGCAGCCCTCATCCGATCACTTGCCGCAGGGCGGCACGATCAGCACGGGACGGTGGCTGTGCCGCAGCACGTGATCGGCGACGCTGCTCTGCAGCAGGGACCGCAGTCCCGTCGTGCCCCGGGTCCCTGTGACGATGATGTCCACGCCGAGTTCGTCGGCGGTCTCGACTATTGCCGTCCAGATCGTGGTGGTGCATTCGATGGTTCGGCCTTGCGTGGTCAGTCCGGCGGCCTCGGCGAGTTCGATACCTTCGGCGTTGGTGACCTTGGCGTCCGAGAAGGCGACGTCCTCGGTCTCCTCGTCGGGGACCCACTCGGGCTGCATCACCCCGGACAGTCCCGACATGCGTGCGGCCTGACGGACCATCGGTTCCCATACCGTCACCAGCACAGCGCGATTGGAGGCGAGAAAGCGTCCCGCGCACTGCACCGCGCGTTTGGCGTTGTCGGATCCGTCGTAAGCGATCAACATCAGACCTGCAGGCACGACGACCTCCTGGGAAAGGGACCTTTCACCCACCAGATTACCAAGAGTGCCGGTCTTGACAGGAGATTCGGAGTGGCCGGGACGACGATTCCGGTCACTGGGCTACCGTCGGGGGCATGCGGATCAAGTATGCCCTCGCGCTCGTCGCCTGTACCGGCCTGGTCGCCGGGTGCTCCTCGGGCGGCGACACTGCCGCGCCGTCGTCCTCCACGGCACCGTCCTCGACACCGTCGTCCCCGACCACGGCGGAGCCGGCCTCGCATACCGATGTGCCCACTGCCGCTCCGGTGTCGTGCGAAACGAACTTCCTGCAGTCTCTGCCGTTGCGGCGCAAGCTGGCTCAGTTGTTGAACGTCGGCGTGACGGGGACCGCCGACGCCGCTCAGGTGGTGCGGAACGAGCAGGTGGGTGGCATCTTCATCGGCAGCTGGACCGATGAGGCCATGCTCGCCGGCCGGGAGGTTCCGCAGGTGGCGTCGGCTTCCGCGCTTCCACTGATGGTGACCATCGACGAGGAGGGCGGGCGCGTGTCGCGCGTCGAGGACCTGCTCGGACCGGACCCCTCCGCGCGGCAGACCGCAGCCACCATGACCGAGGAAGAGACCTATCGGATGGCTCTGGAGCGAGGGCGCGGGCTGAAGGATCTCGGAGTGACCGTCAACTTCGCGCCCGACGTCGATGTGAGCTCCCAGCCCGACGACAGTGTGATCGGTGACCGCTCCTATTCCGACGATCCGGCGGTCGTCACCCGGTACGCCGACGCGTACGCCCGCGGCATGCGCGACGCCGGAATTCTGCCGGTGATCAAGCATTTCCCCGGTCACGGGTCGGCCTCGGGCGACTCGCACACCGGAGCAGTCACCACTCCGCCGCTCGAGCAGCTGCAGACCTACGATCTGGTTCCGTATCGCGACCTCGTCACCACGGGCGTCGGTGTCATGCTGGGCCACCTCGAGGTGCCCGGACTGACCGCCCCCGGCATTCCGGCCAGCATCAGTCCCGACGCCGTAGCCCTACTGCGCGGGGGAACCGGCTACGGCGCCCCTCCGTTCACGGGTCCGATTTTCACCGACGACCTCAGCGGTATGCAGGCGATCACCGACCGCTACGACATCACCGAGGCAGTCGAGACGTCACTGGCGTCCGGCGTCGACATCGCCCTCTGGCTCACCACCGACGACGTCCCGCGCGTGCTCGACCACCTCGAAAGCGTTGTGGCCTCGGGTAAGTTGCCGCAGCAACGGGTCGACGACGCGGTGCTGACCGTGGCGCGCGCGAAGGGTGCCTTGCCCTGCTAGTGGGTGCCCACAGGCTTCGGGTCGGCCTGCGTAGGTCGGCTCGAACCCGGCCCTCCCGGAGTGTCCCGGGTGAGCGGCCAGTACAGTGTGCCCTGATACGTGGCTGCGTAGAAGTTCGTTCGCCAGGTGGGGCCCGTTTTCTTACCGTAGAGTAAGATGGCGGGTTCGACGAATATTGGAGGACGAATGGCCGGCGGCACCAAGCGATTGCCTCGCGCAGTGCGCGAGCAGCAGATGCTGGATGCGGCCGTCGACGTCTTCTCCGACAGGGGCTTTCACGAGACCTCGATGGACGCGATCGCCGCCAAGGCGGCAATCTCCAAGCCGATGCTCTACCTGTATTACGGTTCCAAGGACGAGTTGTTCGCCGCATGCATCCAGCGTGAGGGTCTGCGTTTCGTCGAGGCGCTCGCGCCGGCCGGAGATCCCGGACTCAGTCCGCGTGAGCAACTGCGCCGGGCGCTCGAGGGCTTTCTCGGCTTCGTCGGAGCGCACCGCAAGTCGTGGATGGTGCTGTACCGGCAGGCGATGGGTCAGCAAGCGTTCGTGGGATCGGTGCAGTCGAGCCGCGACCGGTTGATCGAATTGACCGCGCACCTGCTGCAGTCCAGCACCAAGGACCCGGATCCGGGCCAGGACTTCGAACTCATCGCTATCGCCCTGGTCGGTGCCGGTGAGGCAGTCGCCGACCGGGTGGCCGGCGGCGAGGTCGAGGTGCACGCGGCGGCCGACCTGCTGGAGTCGCTGGCGTGGCGGGGTCTCGCCGGCAAGAAGAAGCCGGAGTGAATGTACCTTTCGACGCCTTGGTCGTGTCGAAAGGTACATTCGCCCCGGCATGAGCTACCGCAGCGTCGCCGTGAGGTGTGGATACCCCTTCTTCGGGTGCTTGAGCGACAACTCCCAGCCTTCACCCGCATGGTCGGCGTAGACGTTCAGTGTGGCCGGCAACAGGATGGGCTTGCCGAAGCGCACGCTGTAGGTGACGGCCTCGGGAATCCGGCCCTCCACGGAGCCGAGCACGGCGGCCGCACTCCACATGCCGTGCGCGATGGTCTTCGGGAAGCCGAAGGCCTTGGCGCCCAACGTCGACACGTGAATCGGGTTGCGATCGCCCGACACCCCGGCGTACTTGCTGATCGTCTTCTGGTCGACCCGCAACGTGCGAAGGGGCGGCGGCGGCACCTCTTCCGGTTTCGGTTCGGGACCCGGCTGGCCGGACAGCGACGTCTTCTGCTGCCGCAGGAAACTCGACGTCTGCCGCCACACCAGTTCGCGTCCCACCCGGATCTCGCTGACCACGTCGATCAGCAGACCCTTGCGATGCTCGCGGAGATTCTCGGCGTGCACCGACACGTCCAGCGGCTCACTCACCGAGATGGGACGAAACTGTTCGATGACGTTCTCGGCGTGGACGGAACCGATGGCGGGGAACGGGAATCCGTCCGAAACCATCAGCTTCATGACGATCGGGAACACCAGTGTGAACGGGTAGGTCAACGGCAGGGTGTCGCCGAAACGCAGGCCGGTGACCCTGTCGTACGCCGCGAGGTTGTCGGGATCCACCTTGACGCCGCTGAGCGTCAGTGTGGTGTCCGGGGCACTGTCACCGCTCGCCCCGACGACCGGAAGCGCGCTGCGCACGGCGCGGGCGTAGATGTCGAGAGTGCCCGGCATTCCGGGAAGTTCGACCACTTTGCCCGCCATCAGGCGCCCAGCAAGCTCTGGCCGCAGACACGGACGACCTGTCCGGTGACGGCGTTGGACGCGGGATTGGCGAAGTATGCGACCGTCTCAGCGACGTCGACGGTCTGACCGCCCTGCAGCAGCGAGCTCATGCGGCGTCCGGCCTCGCGGGTGGCGAAGGGGATGGCCGCGGTCATGGCGGTCTCGATGAAGCCCGGAGCGACGGCGTTGATGGTGATGTTCTTCTCCGCCAGAACGGGTGCCGACGCTTCGACGAGCCCGATGACGCCGGCCTTGGACGTCCCGTAGTTGGTCTGGCCACGGTTACCGGCGATGCCGGCGATGGAGGACACGTCGATCACCCGGCCGCCTTCCTTCAGTGCACCCTTGGCGACCAGCGACTCGGTGATCTTCTGCGGTGCAAGGAGATTGACACCCATCACCATGTTCCACCGGCCCTCGTCCATGTTGGCGAGCGTCTTGTCCCGGGTGATACCGGCGTTGTGGACGATGATGTCTGCGCCGCCGTGGCGTTCGAGGACATGCTCGGCGAGCTTGTCGGCCGCGTCAGGGGCAGTCACATCCAGGGCGAGGGACGTGCCGCCGACCTTGTTGGCCGTCTCGGACAGGGCGTCGCCGGCCGCCGGGATGTCGGCGCAGATGACATGCGCACCGTCGCGGGACAGCACCTCGGCGATGGTGGCACCGATGCCGCGCGCCGCACCGGTCACGATGGCGACCTTGCCCTCGAGCGGCTTGTCCCAGTCCGCGGGGGCGGTGGAATCCTCGGCGCCGACGCGGATGACCTGACCGCTGACGAACGCGGACTTGGCGGAAAGCAGGAACCGGAGCGTCGACTCCACGCCGGAGAGTCCAGGTGACGCTTTCGGGGAGACGTAGACGAGTTGCGCGGTGGCGCCTCGCTTCACCTCTTTGCCGACGCTGCGGGTGAAGCCTTCGAGCGCGCGCTGGGCGACGTGCTCGTCGACGTCGGAGGTCTCTTCGGGAGTGGTTCCGAGGACGACGACGCGAGCGGACGGCGCGAGGTTCCGGATGACCGGCTGAAAGAACTCGAACAGCTGCTCGAGTTCGGTGACCTGGCCGATGCCGGTGGCGTCGAACACCAGGGCGCCGAAGTTGTCGTCGGCGGCGGAGGCGGCCGGGTAATCGGAGAGCAACGCGCGAAGCGGCTCCACCAGACGGCCCTTGCCCCCGATCAGAACCGGTCCGGCGAGCGGCGGCTCGCCGTGCTTGTAACGCCGCAGGTTCTCCGGCCGCGGGAGGCCTGCTTTCGCGGCGATGAACGCCCCTGGCGCGGAGGACAGAAACTGGGAATAGATGTCGGGAGCTCCCTTGCTGGCTGCCACGGTCCTACCTTCTTCTCGTCGTTTGGCGGTCAGTCACCGAGCACCGAAAGAAGTGCGGTGTCGACAAGTAACTTACTCCTGAGTAAGAATAGTAGCCAACAGGTAATCGCACCAGATCCTTGGAGACGTCAGTGACCAGCAAAGCTCGCACCAATTCGAACTCCGACGCGACGCCGAAGCCAGGCGGGAAGCAGCAGCGTCCCGTCGCCATCGTCGGCGGCAATCGCATCCCGTTCGCACGCTCGGACAAGGCGTACGCACAGGCGTCCAACCAGGACATGTTCACCGCGACCCTCGACGGCTTGGTAAGTCGTTTCCATCTGCAGGGTGAGAAGCTCGGACTCGTCGCGGGTGGTGCGGTTCTCAAGCACAGCCGCGACTTCAACCTGATGCGGGAATGTGTGCTCGGCAGCGCGCTCAGCCCGTACACGCCCGCCTTCGACCTGCAGCAGGCGTGCGGTACCGGCCTCCAGTCGATCGTCGCCGTCGGTGACGCGATCGCGGCGGGGCGCATCGACGCCGGTATCGGTGGCGGTGTCGACACCACGTCCGACGCACCGATCGGCGTCAACGACGACCTTCGCGAGTTCCTGCTGTCGCTGAACCGGGCAAAGAGCACGGGCGATCGCATCAAGCTGCTCGCCAACGTGCGGCCGTCGATGCTGGGTATCGAGATCCCCCGCAACGGTGAACCCCGCACCGGCCTGTCCATGGGCGAGCATGCGGCGATCACTGCCAAGGAGTTCGGCGTTCGACGCGAGGACCAGGACGAGCTGGCCGCCGCGAGCCACAAGAACATGGCCGCCGCCTACGACCGCGGATTCTTCGACGATCTGGTGACCCCGTTCCTGGGCCTCACCCGCGACGACAACCTGCGTCCGGGGTCCACCGTCGAGAAGCTGTCCACGCTGAAGCCGGTGTTCGGGGTGAAGGCGGGCGATGCGACGATGACCGCCGGAAACTCCACGCCGCTCACCGATGGAGCGTCCGCGGTCCTGCTGTCGAGCGAGGAGTGGGCGGCCGAGCGCAAGTTGCCCGTCCTGGCCCACCTCGTCGACTCCGAAACCGCGTCCGTCGACTACATCCACGGCAAGGACGGCCTGCTCATGGCCCCCACCTATGCCATCCCGCGGCTGCTGGCCCGCAACGGCCTCACCCTGCAGGACTTCGACTACTACGAGATCCACGAAGCCTTCGCGTCCGTCGTTCTCGCGACGCTGCAGGCGTTCGAGTCGGATGAGTACTGCAAGGAACGTCTGGGGCTCGATGGCGCCCTCGGCTCGATCGACCGCAGCAAGCTGAACGTCAACGGGTCGTCGCTGGCGGCCGGTCACCCGTTCGCGGCGACGGGAGGGCGCATCGTGGCGTCGCTGGCGAAGATGCTTCACGAGAAGGCCGGCACCAACGGTTCGGCCCGCGGATTGATCTCGATCTGCGCCGCCGGCGGGCAGGGTGTGACGGCAATCATAGAGGCGTGATTCGACTGGCCTTTCCGGTAGCTGTCGGATCGGAAAGGCCAGTTCGCGCGCGTCCAGCGAGGGGATCCGGCGACGAGGGGTGGTTGAATCCCCGAAATATTTCTCCGCAGGTGTAACGCTGGAGATTAGCTGGCGATACTCCCATCAGCCCCGTGTTGCTGCCTGACCCCCGACCTGGCAGCAGCGCGGGGCTCCTGCATTTTCGGCGGCCGGTAGTCTGTCGTGGGGGGTCCGGACCGGAGATCGCTGAAATCGGACGCCGCTTGAAATGCACCGAGCGCCGACGGCAAGCTGAAGCCGGCAACGAAGATACTCGGTGAGAGGGCCACGGTGAACGACGAAGACCGCGAAGCAGGGAGCGCAGCACCCCAACGGTCGACGCCTGATGCTGCTCCCGAGAACCCGGTATCGCCCGACCCTCAGCCCACACCGCCGAGCGCTGACGACGACGCGCCCACCACTCGACTGGACCTCGGCGATCTGGCATCACGCCCCGAACCGCTGTGGGTGGAACCTGCGCCCAACGAGGACGAGACCCAGGTGATCCCGGTGATCACACCGGACGCCGCGAGCGGACCGACACAGGCGTACACGGCAGTTCCGGCAGACGACGAACCCACAGTTCTCGCGCCCGCACCTCCGCCACCACCCCAAGCGGCGCCTCCGGCGGGCGGAGAACCGACCGGCGACGTGCCACCCCCCTCAGCTCCGCCCGTCGACGCGGGTGGTCCGAAGGGGCCCCGGTGGGGAAAGATCGCCGCGGTCATCGGTGGTGTCTTCGCGATCATCGGCATCGCCTACGCCGCCGACCTCGCGATGTCGTCCGGGAAACTGCCGCGCGGAGTGACGGTGGCCGGGGTCGACGTGGGCGGTTCATCCCGAGCCGACGCCGAAGCTGTCCTGCAAGCGCAGGTCGGGCCGCGCGTGAATCAGCCGGTGTCGGTGAAGGCCGGCGACGTATTCGCCGAGCTCGTGCCTGCCCAGGCGGGACTCGATGTCGACTGGCAGGCCACGCTCGACCGGGCCGATGCCCAGCCACTCAATCCGTTCACCCGAGTGGCATCGTTCTTCACCTCCGACGAGATCGGTGTCGTGTCGACGCGCGACGAGTCCGCGTTGGCGGCTGCTGTCGACAACCTGCGGTCGCGCACCGACCGAGCTTCCCGCGAGGGAACGGTGGTGTTCGAGGGGCCCACACCTGTTCCCGTCGATCCGTCCGCGGGCCAGAACCTGAACGGCGAGGGCGCCGAGGCGGCAATCGTGGAGAAGTGGGCGTTCGGCGGCCCGGTGGAGTTGCCCGTCGACGCGGTGCCGGTAACCGTGACCAAAGAGGGCGTCCAGAGGGCGCTCGACGAGATCGCGGTGCCGGCCGCCTCCGCTGACCTGGTCGTCCCGGGCCGCAACGGCTCGGTCGCCACCCTTCCGCGGCAGCAGATCGGCGCCGTGCTCGGATTCCGCCCGGACGGGAACGGTGGCTTGACGCCCGAGTACAACGTCGACGCTGCGATAGGAATACTCGCACCGCAGCTCGTCTCGACGGAGATCGCGCCCAAGGACGCCACGATCACGCTCGACGGGGGATCGCCCCGCGTCGTTCCCGCAGTCGTCGGTGACCTGATCCAGTGGCCCAAGACGTTGGAGACATTGCCGCAGCTCCTCGCGACTCCCGGTTCGCACACCACCCCGGCCGTGTACGGCCCGGTCCCGCCGGCCCTGACCACCGAGGCGGCGCAAGCCCTCGGCGTCAACGAGGTGATCAGCGAATTCACCACCGGCGGCTTCTCCGCGGCTTCGGGTACCAACATCAGGCTGGCGGCCAGCGAAATCAACGGTGCGCTGATCAAGCCCGGCGACACGTTCTCCCTCAACGGACACACCGGTCCGCGTGGAGCCGCTCAGGGTTACGTGGAGTCGGGGATCATCAACAACGGCCGCCCGGATACGGCCGTCGGCGGCGGTGTCAGTCAGGTGGCGACGACGCTCTACAACGCGGCCTACTTCGCCGGCATGGAAGACGTGGCGCACACCGAGCACTCCTACTACATTTCACGCTATCCGGAGGCGCGGGAGGCCACGGTCTTCGAAGGGGCCATCGATCTCCAGTTCCGCAACACCGCGAAGACCGGGGTCATGATCCAGGCGATCGGCGGCAGTTCCGAACTGACGATCAGGTTCTGGGGCACCAAGACCGTCGACGTCGACTCGATCACCGGCAATCGCACCAGACCCACGACTCCCGATACGGTCACCTTGCCCGCCGGGGATCACTGCATCCCGTCGAGCGGCGCGCCGGGTTTCACCGCCAGCGACACCCGCGTGATCACCGACCGCGCCACCGGCCGGGAAATCTCCCGCAACACCCGGACCGTGCGCTACGACCCCGTGCCGATCGTGAAGTGCGAAGCACCCGAACCTGTCCCCGCCCCCAAGCCCGACGATCGCACCCCCGCGGCTGCCCCCACCTCTCCGTCCACCACCGCCCCGTCCCCGACCCCCAGGCCCGACCCGGACGACGGCGAGTAGCGCCTACAGCGCTCGCACAGTGAGCACATGCGCGGGCGGGAGCGATGCTTGCCTGATCCAGCCTCGTGGCGGCTCGGCACGCAACATCGCGCGGCGGACTCGCTGCGCGACCTGCTCCGGTGATCCGAGGTCGTCCCAGGTCCACCGCACCACCTGGAAACCGAGATCACGCAGTGCGTCCTCTCGTTGTTTTTCGGCGAAGACCGCGTCGCCGGGCAACTGCCCGGGTTTCAACAGCCGTCCGTACTTGACGCGCCCGTCGAATTCCCCCAACACAACCCCGTCGAAGTGGAAGTCCACGCGTCCAATTCGGCGTCCGCCGGGTTCGAAGACCTCGCCTTGCTGGGACGGGGCGGGGAGTCCGGCACTCGACAACATCACCCGGCTTCGCGATTCACCGACACTTTCGCTGTGTCCGCTCACGAATCGGACCACCCTCCGCGCCGCGTCGACGCCGTGACGGCGCGCAGCGCGGGCAAGTTCGGCCTCCAGGTCCTCACTGCTGATACCGAATCTGCGGACGGCCGCGTCGCCCACGATGACGGCTTGCTCGAAGGGCAGAGTCCGCGCGAGGTCCACCACGGTCCGGGCCGGGAGCGTCAGCGAGTGCCCCTCCACTACCGCGACCTGCCCTCCGACGGGGGCGCAGTGCACCGTGGCCCGCCGTTTGATCCGGCCTCCTCCACGTCGGCTCCTGGTGACGTGGACGCGGTCGAGGGCGGTTCTCCACAGTGGTAGTCCGTAGACAACGGCCGCGGATTGATGGCTCAGTACCGCGTCGTCCGACAGTGCGTAAACGGTCGAATCGATCAGGAGGCGATGACGTTCTCGGTCCTCGAGTTCCGCGTACTTCGACGCCGAGACGTACGCGCCGCGGCCGATGCGTTGCCACTCACCGCGTGTGTACAGGCGTCGGATCTCGTCGTCGCTGTAGCCGCGGCCCAGTGCCTCTCGGCGCCGGAGCATCGCCTCCGGGTCGTGTTCCATGGGAACGATTCTCGCCGGAGCCGCCTGAAGAATCCGGTCCGAAGGACCCGGCTGTGGATGAACTGAGGCTTGTGGACAACTCCCGCACTACTTCTCGGTCCGCGCACTACCTGTCGGAACCCAGAAGTAGTGCGTCGACGGAGAAGTAGTGCGGGAACCGGCAGCGGGGCAGAAAAAAGGCCCGGCGGCCGGGGAATTCCCCAGCCGCCGGGCCGTGCACAGCCGATCAGAACGCGGCTTCGTCGAGCTCCATGATGTCGTTGTCGATGTTCGCGATGATGCCGCGGATAGCGGTGAGTTCGGGGAGGACGTTCTTGGCGAAGAAGGACGCGATGGCGACCTTGCCCTCGTAGAACGCCTTGTCCTTGTCGGACGCACCTTCGTCGAGCGCCTTGATCGCGATCTCCGAGTGACGCAGCAGCTGCCAGCCGATCATCAGGTCACCGACGGCGAGGAGGAAACGCACGGAACCGAGTCCGACCTTGTACAGCTCGGACGGCTGCTCCTGGGCGCCCATGAGGTAGCCGGTGAGGGTGGCGGCCATGGTCTGGACGTCGTCGAGCGCGGTGGCGAGCAGGGCGCGCTCCGCCTTGAGTCGACCGTTGCCTGCCTCGCTGTCGATGAACTTCTTGATCTCGCCGGAGACGTGGGCGAGTGCCACGCCGCGGTCGCGAGCGATCTTTCGGAAGAAGAAGTCCTGGGCCTGGATGGCGGTGGTGCCCTCGTACAGCGAGTCGATCTTGGCGTCGCGGATGTACTGCTCGATGGGGTAGTCCTGCAGGAAGCCGGAGCCACCGAAGGTCTGCAGGCTTTCGGTCAGGTACTGGTACGCCCGTTCGGAGCCGACACCCTTGACGATGGGCAGCAGCAGGTCGTTGACGCGGAACGCGAGGTCCTTGTCGGCACCGGAGACGAGCTTGGCGGTGGCCTCGTCCTGGTGTGCGGCGGTGTAGAGGTACACGGCGCGCAGGCCCTCCGAGTACGCCTTCTGCATGGCGAGGGCGCGCCGGACGTCGGGGTGATGCGTGATGGTGACGCGCGGGGCGGTCTTGTCCGTCATCTGCGTGAGGTCGGCGCCCTGGACGCGTTCCTTGGCGTAGTCGAGCGCGTTGAGGTACCCGGTCGACAGTGTGGCAATTGCCTTGGTGCCCACCATCATGCGGGCGTGCTCGATGACGTCGAACATCTGCGCGATGCCGTTGTGGACCTCGCCGACGAGCCAGCCCTGGGCCGGGACGCCGTGGCCGCCGAAGGTGACCTCACACGTGGCGGAGACCTTGAGGCCCATCTTGTGCTCGACGTTGGTGACGAAGACGCCGTTGCGTTCACCGAACTCGTTGGTTTCGAAGTTGAAATGCGTCTTCGGGACGAAGAACAGGGACAGGCCCTTGGTGCCCGGTCCCGCGCCCTCGGGGCGGGCGAGAACGAGGTGGAAGATGTTCTCGAAGAGGTCGTCGGAGTCTGCGGAGGTGATGAACCGCTTGACGCCTTCGATGTGCCAGGAGCCGTCGTCCTGCTTGATCGCCTTGGTGCGGCCCGCGCCCACGTCGGATCCGGCGTCGGGCTCGGTGAGGACCATGGTGGCACCCCAGCCGCGCTCGACGATGGTGGCGGCCCACTTCTTCTGCTCTTCGGTGCCGTTGTGGAACAGCACGTCCGCGAACGCGGGTCCGGCCTGGTACATGTGCGCGGCCGGCTGCGAGCCGAGGATCAGCTCTCCGATGGCCCAGACCACGGAGCGGGGGACGGGAACGCCGCCGATCTCTTCGGAGATGCCCATGCGGAACCACTCGGCGTCCCACAGTGCGCGGAAGGATTTCTTGAAGGACTCCGGCAGCGTGACGGTGTGGGTTTCGGGATCGAAGACCGGAGGGTTGCGGTCGGCGTCGGCAAACGCCTCACCCAGCGGTCCCTCGGCGAGGCGGGCAACTTCGCTGAGCATGTTGCGGACGGTGTCGGCGTCGAGATCGCCCCACACGCCTTCGCTCAGCGGCTGCTCGAGACCGAGGACCTCGAAGAGGTTGAACTCCAGGTCGCGGACGTTGCTCTTGTAATGGCCCATGTCTTCTGTCTCTCCCAGTGAGATGGTGCGGTCTATCAGTAAGTACCGCCCAAGTTATTACTCGTCGGTAACATCGCCGATATTACGCCCCAATATCCCGACTGCCAAGACTCGGGCGGTGTGCCACGACGAGTGCGTCGATCGCGGTTCCTGCATCCGTCTCGCGGAAGCGCCGTTCTGCAAGATCGATGTCGACGCGCCCATTCAGCTCGGTCGTCAAATCCTCTGGGGTGAACAGTATTTCGGGATCCTGCGGCCCCCCGACTCCTTGCGCCAAGTTAACGGCGTCATGCCCCAGAATCATGAGGATTCCATCAGGTTTCAACGCGGATATGGCGCGGTTCACAACCTTGCGACGCTCCGCAGGCGGCAGATGGAGGTAGATGACGAGGACGAGGTCGTACTCGGTGTCGAAGTCGGATTCGGTGACGTCGGCAACGCGGTAGTCGAGCCGTTCGCGCACCGAGCGAGGTGCGTCGGCCGCCACTCGCCGGGCCTTGTCGATCGCGACAGCGGAGTAGTCGAGCCCCGTCACTTCCCACCCGCGGGTGGCGAGCCACAGCGCGTTGCGGCCCTCCCCACAGGCCAGGTCGAGCGCCCGACCCCGGTTGAGTGCGGTGACCTGTTCGACCACCACGGCGTTGGGTGGCGCACCCCACACCAGTTCGCTGTGTGAATACCGCTCGTCCCAGTCAGATGCGTCCATGGCCCCGACGCTAGTGCGCGTCGGGGCCATGGAGGAAAACGTGGAGCGACTCGGGACTCAGGGAGTCAAGGTGGTGCGCATCAACAGCACGTTGTAGTTGCTGTGCACCGTGGTGAGGAAGTAGAGGTCGGGTCCGGACGACCACGGGTGGATGTACGCGCCGTACGCGCTGGGGAGTTCCCGGGCGTCGACGAGGGTCTCGGGTCCGCTCCATGGTCCGGTGATCGAGGGGGAGCGGCGCATCACGACGGAGTTGTTGTGGTCGGTGGTCAGCATGAGGAACTGTCCGAGGTATTCGTTGTAGGCAACGGACAACTCACCGACGCCTCCGGCGACGATCGGCTTGGCGACGTCCGGGTTCCCCTTGATCCACTTGCCGCCGTCGAAGTACTCGTAGGCGCCGAGATCCATGATCTGGGCCTCGGGGACGCGCGCGACGTGGACGAGTCCGCCGCGGCCTGCCGGCGTTCCGTACTGGTAGACGAAGCCACCACCCTTGACGAACGCGCTCATCTGGAAGTTGGCGTTGCCTCCGACGTTCGGGCGCTGGGTTTCGGGTGCGACGGTCCAGTTCTCGCCGTTGTCGTGCGAGTAGGCGAGACCGGAATAGTTGGTGTCCCACGTTCCCGCGGGACCCCAGTTCTTCACCGACATCATGCTCATCACCTGGGTGTTGCCCACGGCGACACCTGCGGTGGGGATGCGGCTGATCTCGACGAACGGGATCTTGGGGCTGGGAACGAGTTCCTTGGACTGCCCGAAGATGTCGCGCGGGGAACTGTCGAAGTTCATGCCGTCGGAAAGGATGCCGTCGGAACTGCGGAACAGGGTGCTGCTGCGCCACGCCCAGATGCTGCCCGACAGCAGGTTGGGCAGTCCGAGCCCGGCGGAGTCACCGAACGCGGTGAGGACCTGCCCCTGGCCGTTGTCCCACATGATGCCGAGGTCTGTGCCGAGGACGTTGGCGTCCTGGGTGCGGTTCGGGCTGAGTAGGCCGGTCTGCTGGGCGACGGCTTGGGTGCGGCCGGTGAGATGCGGGATACCGTTGGTGCCGTTGAGCCCTGGAATGGGGTTGACGACGTTCGGGTTTGCCGCGGCCGGTACGGCGAAGGCGATCAACGACGCGGCGACGCTGGCGATGGACGCTGCGGCAAGGGCTGTGGTGCGCTTCACGAAGTGGTACTCCATCTCTAGCAGCAGGCGGCTTCCCCGGGTCCGTGGGACCCTTCCCCCTACCGGTGATCAACTGCTGGAAATCGAGGGAAGTCTAGCAAGTCGGGTCCCGCCGAAGTGTCGCTTCGAGTAGCGCGTTCGTTTCTGTCCGGACACGACGGCTCGAGGTTACCGACGAGTAACAGTAACCGGTGCTACCCGCTGGGGCGGTGCCGACGTAACGTGTGGAACGAGCAAGTCCACACCGCGCGGAGACGACGCGGGACCTGATGAGGAGATCGATCGATGGGAAAGCAGATTGCCACCCTGACCGGAGGTCGGCAGTCCGCCCTTCTCGGGCTCGGCGTGTACCGGCCGGAACGGGTCGTCACCAATGACGAGATCTGTGAGCTGATCGACTCGAATGACGAGTGGATCCAGTCCCGCTCCGGCATCCGCAATCGCCGCTTCGCCGCGGAGGACGAGAACGTGGTCACGATGTCGATCGCCGCGGGCCGCGAGGCGATCGCGGCGAGCGGTATCGCTCCCGAGCAGATCGGGTGTGTCATCGTCGCCACGTCGACGTACCTCCTGCTGACACCGCCCGCCGCCGCGGTGGTCGCCGACGCGCTGGGCACCAACGGCCCGGGCGCTTTCGACCTCGGGGGCGGTTGCGCGGGATTCTGCACCGCCCTGGCCGTGGCGTCGGACATGGTCCGCGGCGGTTCCATCGACTACGCCCTGGTGGTGGGTGTAGAGAAGATGAGCATCACCACCGACCCCACCGACCGCTCGACCCGATTCATCTTCGGCGACGGCGCGGGCGCCGTCGTGGTCGGCAAGAGTGACGTCGCCGGTATCGGACCGGTGGAGTGGGGGTCGGACGGCTCGCAGGCCGACGCCATCGTGCAGGACCTGGATTGGTACGAATACATCACGACGCCGGGCGCCACTCGCCCGTACATCAAGATGGCCGGAACCGCGGTATTCCGCTGGGCCGCCTTCGAGATGGGCAAGGTGGCACTGCGTGCGGTCGAGAAGGCCGGCATGACCGTGGACGACCTCGATGCATTCGTCCCGCACCAGGCCAATTCGCGGATCACCGAGGTCATCGCTCGGAGCATGAAGCTGCCGGAGAGTGTTCCCGTCTCCGACGACATCGCCGAGAGCGGCAACACGTCGGCTGCCTCGGTACCCCTGGCCATGGAGGCCATGCTGAAGTCCGGCGACACGAAGCCGGGCGACACTGCCCTGCTTCTCGCGTTCGGGGCCGGGCTGTCGTATGCCGCCCAGGTCGTGACGATGCCGGCCCTCCCGAAGAGCTGATCCCCTACCCGACCTCGGGGCCGCGGTGTGCTCGTGGCCCCGAGGTTTCGGGCGAGGTCACTGCCCGCTTGTACTGCGGGCGTGACACCCTCTGTCGCGAAGAGAAAGCAGGGGTCCGGGACGAGAAGGCAGGGATCGATGAACGTGACACGGCAGGGCGGCGGCATCCGCGTGCCCGTTCTGACCGCTTCCGTCTTCCTGACGGTCGGCGCCGCGTGCCTCACCGGGTGCGGAAACGTGGCGTCGGACGACCGCGCCGCGTCGTCGTCCGGAGATTCGGCTGTCGAGCTGAACGCCGGTGGTGACTGTGCCGGCCGGGATGTCGTCGTCAACCGGGACGGGGCGGGCATCGTGCTCGACGGGGAATGCGGCACGGTCACGATCGAGGCCAACGGCGTGTCGGTCGACATCGGCAGCTCGGACGCCGTGCTGATCCGTGGCCAGGACACCAACGTGATCGGCGGCCGCACCGGCACTCTCACCGTCGCCGGGCGCACCAACAGTGCGAACATCGAGACGGTGGAGGCCATCGAGGTGCAGGGCAACGGTGTGACAGTGGTGGGTAAGCAGGCCGGCCGGATCTCGGTCGCCGGCAGCGGTAACTCGATCACCGTGGACGACTCGGGTGTGACGACGGTGAGTGGCAACGACAACTTCGTGCGCGCACAGGAGATGGACAGTCTGGAGCTGACCGGGTCGAACAACTCGGTGGACTGGGAGACCGGTGCCGCCGCTCCGGTGTCCGACTCGGGCTCGGAGAACCGGCTCACCGCACCGGGGCAGTAGTCACCGCGCGCCGCACTCGGTGAGCACACCGGCCATGGCGTCGCGCTCGGCTGGGGTGACCCAGAGGCGGTATGCCGCTTTCACTTCCACCTGCCGGGCGACATAGGTGCATCGGTAGTTCTTCAGTGGCGGCAGCCAGGTGGAGGCGTCCGCATCGCTCTTGCGTTGGTTCGTGGGACCGTCCACCGCCTGGAGATTGCGCGGATCGTTCGCGAGGTCGGCCCGTGTCTGGGCGTCGAGGAGCTGGGCGCCCTTCTGCCACGCGTCGGACAGCGCGACCACGTGGTCGATCTGCACCGCGTCCGACGTCTTCGGGCCACGGGTGAAGGCAATGACACTGCCGGTGTATAGGTCTCGCAGCGTCCCGGACTGCACGACGCAGTTTCGGGTGCGATCCCGAGAGGTGATGTCGACGAGGTCGCGTCGCAGGATGTCGTTGCGGGTGTCGCAGCCGTTGCGGCCGAGTTCGACGGAGACGTTGTCGGTCCAGCTGCTGCCGAAGAGTTCCCGGTCGTATCCGGTCTTGGGGGCGCGGCCCTTGACTTCGAGGGTTGCCAACTGTGCGAACGCCGTTTGTATCTGCTGTGCGTCAGTGGCTTCCGGCAGGATGGGCGGTCCGGTGCCAGCGGCGAGGGTGTCGTCGGACTGCGGGGCCAGCATCGCTGCAAGCACGATGACGGCGATGGCGGCGAGGATCCAGGGCCACCTGCTTCTGACGGTCGAGATGATGGTGCGATGATTCGGTACCGCAGTGCGGGGCATGAATGTCTCCTGGATTCAACAGCGTTCGCTATTTCTATCAGGAGTGGCCCGCAGTGCCGGTGGCCGACCCGGGACTAACCGGCGGTGTGCAGCAGGGGAATCAGCAACTCGTCGTCGGTGAGTGCGCCGTGTTGACCGGGAAGGGCGGACAACCGCGACTCCTTCTTCCGCCGCACCACCGCGACACCGTCCAGTGCGATCGCCACGACGTCACCGATACGCCCGGTGATGTCGGATCGAACGGCGGGGCCGAACAGCCCGGCAGTGATCGCCTCGTCTCTCGTGCCGATCCACATACGAGGGCCGAGTGCTTGCCGCCACCGGGCTGCCACGTCGCCGGCGGCTCCGGTCCGGGTGTGCACGTGCCGGCACCGGGGCTCGCCGGCGAGTGCGATGACGCCGTCCGACAACCTCGAATCCGCATCGAAGTCCAGCTTGTCGACGTCGTCCACGGTGACCATGCCGTGATCGGCGGTGATGTACAGAGTGGGGTTTCCGGGTACGGTCGCGAGGGCGCGGGCGAGATTTTCGACGAGTGCGTCGACGATGGCCACTTGCTGAGTCCACGACTCCGATCCCGGACCGTACACGTGTCCGAGGGTGTCGATTTCGCTGAGATAGCAGTAGGTGAGGGTGCGGTCGCCGGTACGGGAGGCGGTGATCACCTGCGCGATCAGATCACCGTACGCATGTATGCCGGTGAAGGTTCCACCGCGCAGCACCGCTCGGGTGAGACCGGACCCGTCGAATTTTGCCGGTAGCACGTTGGCGCACCGAATTCCGTCTGCCGCAGCGCGTTCGAACACAGTGGGTGTCGGCAGGGCGACCTCGGGGACGAGGCGTGCGAGTTCGTCGCCTCGGCGCCCCGCCCGCCACGACAACCAATTCAGCGTGCCGGAAACCTCACGGACGTATGACTGGTACCCGGTGATGCCGTGACTGCCCGACGGTAATCCGGTGCCGAGGGAAGCAATGCTGGTTGCCGTCGTGGTGGGAAACCCGGCTCGAATCGGCCGGCCCGGGAGGCTGCACAGAAATGGCGCGTGGTCTCGATGCTGATTCAGTGCGTTCCAGCCCAACCCGTCGAGAAGCAGCACAACGGTGTGCCGACTGTCCGGCAGTTCGAGGGGGTTCGCTTCACCCGCCACGCCGAGCGAGGCCAGAACGGACGGCATCAGGGTGGACAGAGTGGGCTGCGAGTACACGTCGAGCGCAGGCGCCGTAGTGGTCATGGGTCCACTATGCGGGATGGACGGCGCCCGTCGTGATCACAACCGGTGACGAAGGTCGACGGGTTGCCCGTCGGAGGGGTACGGCAGGGAGGTGTAGTTGAGCGGCGCGCGGTATCCGGGATCGACGTGCCAGTCGAAACGCTGGAGCAGGTGATGCATGACCGTCTTGATCTCGGCGCCGGCGAAATGCATGCCGAGGCATTTGTGCACACCCCCGCCGAACGGCTCCCAGGCGTATCGGTGAATCTTGTCTTCCCGTCGCTCGGGTGCGAAACGTTCGGGATCGAACTTCTCCGGATCCGGCCAGTATTCGGCCATGTGGTGGGTGAAGTGCACGACCACCGACACGTACGAGCCCCGTGGAATGTAACGACCCAACACCTCCGTGTCCTTGACCGCCCGCCGGGACACCACCGGGACCGGCGGCACCAGCCGCATGCACTCCTTCATGACGAGGTCGAGGTCGGTGAGCTCGTCGAGCTGGTCGTAACTCGGCGTGGACGTTCCCAGCGCCGCCGACTGCCGACGGCATCGCTCCTGCCATTCCGGATGCTGACCCAGATACTGCATCATCGTCGACAGCGTGATCGTGGACGTGTCGTGCGCAGCCATCAGCAGAAAGATCATGTGGTTGATGACGTCGTCGTCGCTGAACCGTTGTCCGTCTTCGGATTCGATGTGGCACAGCGTGGTGAACAGGTCGTCGCCCGTGCCGGCCCTGCGGGCGGGTAGGTATCGGCGGAAGAACTTCTCGAGGCGTGCTCGCCCGTCGATTCCACGCTTCCAGCGAGTGCCCGGCAACGGGAAGCGAACCACGGAGGTGGCAGCCTGGACGCAATCGATGAAGGCCCTGTTGACCTCGACCATCTCCTGGTGCGACGACCCCTCGGCGCCGCCCATGAAGATGCTCGTGGCCAGATCCAGCGTCAGTTCCTTCAACGCCGGGTATGCGGCGAAGCCTGCCCGCGGGTGCCAACCGTCCAACGCACCCGCGACGGCGGGGTGCAGTGCCTCGGTGTAGCGGGACAGCCGTTCGCGAGTGAACGCCTGCTGCAGTATTCGCCGATGCGCGAGGTGTTCGTCGCCGTCGAGAAGCATGAGGCCGCGGTGGAAGAACGGGCCGATGAGCACGCTCCAGCCGTCACCGTTGGCGAACGCCCGGTCCTTGTTCTGCAGCACCGTCTGGCAGCCGTCCGGTCCCATGACGGTGACCCACCGCTTGCCCGCCATGCTCAGCCAGGACACGGGCCCGTACCGCTCCCAGCGGCTTTCGAGCAGTCCCATGGGGTCGCGGATGTAGTCGAGTCCCAGTCCGATGATGGGAAGTCCGGCGTTACCGGCGATGGGACTCAGGGTGCTGTCGGGAGGTGGGGGAGCAAGAAGCTTGGGCATCGGCTCTCCTCGTCGAGGATGTGACAGGACGCTCTGTCAGTTGTGTGTAGTGTGCGTCACACTGGACGGTCTGTCAACATCGAGGAATGACTCAGCCGGCGCGGCAGTACCGCGGCAGAAGTTCGCAGGAGCGGGCCGCAGATCGCCGTGCACGGCTGCTGGAAGCCGGGTTGCAGCTCTTCGGGACGGTCGGTGACAAGGCCACCATGACCGCGATCTGTGCAGAGGCAAAACTGACCGAACGATATTTCTACGAGAGCTTCCGCAGTCGCGACGATCTGCTGGTACAGGTCATCGAGGGGATCGCCGAGGAGGTGCGGGAGGCGGCGCACGCCACCCTGCAGACGGTCACCGGAGATCCCGAAGTGCGCGCGCGAGCGGCGATCGCGACGTTCGTGGAGATTCTCACGGAGGATCCGCGGAAGGGGAGGGTGTCGATCATCGAATCGGCGGGTGCCGAACCGCTGCGCACACGACGCCGTCAGTTGCTGCGCGCGTTCGCGTCGATGGTTGCAGAAGAGTCCAAGGCGCTCTACGGGGACCGCGCGTGGTCGTCGCCGCAGGACGAGATCACCGCCCTGCTGTTCGTCGGTGGGCTGTCGGAGTTGATCACCGCGTGGTTGAACGGCGAGATCGAGGTGTCGCCGGAACAGATCGTCGACGCGGCGACCTACCAGTTCACGTCCACCGCCCACCGCTGACCGGGACCTGGTCGAAATCGTGACCGGGGTCACGTGGGAAGCTGTGCGCATGATCGATATCGCACGCCCGCAGTTGGAGGGCACAGTAGCCGTACGCGAGGGACGACGGATCGGTTTCGCCGAGTTCGGAGCCGCCCAGGGTCGTGCGGTCATCTGGCTGCACGGCACGCCGGGCGCGCGTCGTCAGGTGCCGACCGAGGCCCGGGTGTTCGCCGAGAAGCACCATCTGCGGCTGATCGGCATCGACCGGCCGGGTGTCGGTTCCTCGACGTCCTTCCGATACGAATCGGTGCTCGACTTCTCCGAGGATCTGGGTATCGTCGCCGACACGCTGGGGATCGACCAGATGGCCATCGTGGGGCTGTCGGGCGGTGGCCCTTACACGCTGGGCGCGGCATACGCGATGCCCGACCGCGTGGTCGCCGTCGGCATTCTCGGTGGAGTCGCGCCCACGCAGGGGCCGGACGCCATCCGCAGCGGGCTCATGGACCTCGCGGTGCTGGCAGCGCCGGCGTTGGCGGCCGGCGGCATCCCCATCGGGCTGGTGGCCAGCTCCGTCATTCGCTTGGCCAGGCCGTTCGCCTCCCCGATCATCGACCTGTACGGGCGGCTGTCGCCCGAGGGGGACCGGCGCCTCCTGGCCCGCCCGGAGTTCAAGGCGATGTTCCTCGACGACCTGCTCAACGGTGGCCGCAAGCAGCTCAGTGCACCCTTCGCCGACCTGGTGCTGTTCGCGCGGGACTGGGGGTTCCGGGTGAACGAGGTGAAGACTCCGGTCCGCTGGTGGCACGGCGACTGCGACCACATCATCCCGCACCGGCACGGGGAGCACATGGTCTCGATGTTGCCGGATGCCGAGTTTCACACGATGCGCGGCGAGAGTCACCTTGGTGGGCTGGGCATGGCCGAGGAGATCCTCACGTCGCTGCTCGACATCTGGGACGCGCGCGACGCGAACTCGTCCGCGCCGTAGCGGTTACGACCGCATTCCCATGATCTGGAAGGACGCGCCCAACGGATCGGCCACCGACGCCAGCCTGCCGAACGGGCTGTCCTCCGGTTCGCGCTGGACGCTTCCGCCCAGCTCGGTCACCCGGGCCACCGCGGCGTCCGCATCGTCGACACCGAGGTAGAACTGCCAGAACGACGGCACGCCCTCGGGAAGGAACGCGTCGGCATCCATGATGCCGGCCACCATCCGGTCGCCGATCTTCGCCTGGGAGTAGCGGAATTCGGTTGATTCGCCCATGGATTCGTAGGACCAGCCGAACACGTCCGCATAGAAAGGGAGCACGGCCGCATAGTTGCGTGAGAGCGTCTCGTGCCAGACGGGGGCTCCCGGTTCGTCGACGAGTCCGAAGCCGCTGTGCTGATCTGCCTGCCAGACCCCGATGACCGCGCCGGCGGGATCGGCGAGGATGGGGGAGGGCGGTTGCCGAGTTGTCGGCAGGCAAACCGGCTGATGCCATCGCAGACGCGGGTACGGCGCTGGAGATGCTCCTCGAGTCGTTGGGATATTCGGGCGGTTCGCTGGGGGATCAACTCAAAGCCGCGAAGAAGCAGGGAGGGCTTGCGGGTGTCGACACGCCTCTGGCAAATGCGCTCGAGGATCTCGTGAAATAGGTTGTGTCGGTGCGTAAGCAGCGGTCTAATGCGCATGACGCACAGTCACCTGATCAGCGGGATGCTGAGCTCATGGTGCGGTTGGTTGGGTTGTTGGTACTTCGGTTCGGTCCTGACGTGCCGGAGGAGTAGAGAGGCGACGCACCGTCTTCTGACAGATTTCAAATACAGCTTTGGTCGTCAGCCGAGGCCTTCGATGATGCGGAAGTCACGCTCGACACCATCAGCGAGTGTGGCCAGGGCCTGCTGATAGGGCGCGCTGGCACGTGCGGCGACCGCTTGTTCGAAGGTGTCGAACTCGATCAGGATGGTCCGTTCCGCGATTCCGGCGTCGTGTGCGGTTACCCGGCTGCCCCGGGAGAGTAGTCGCCCGCCTGCGGCTTTGACGGCTGGACCAGCCAATTTGTCGTAGGCAGCCAACTTTTCGGAATCCGCGATGGTGCGGTAGACGCTGACCCAATAGCCTTTGGCCACGGTGCCTCCTGTGCTCGATTTTGATGCTTGAGCCTATGCGAAGGCACGGACGAGAGAACGGCCACGGCAATCGGAGCACTACCCGAACGCCCCACGCGGCGCCGCTCGCGGGCCGAGCGAACCAAGCGTTGCGGGGAAGACGTTGACCTCGACTACGCCGACCCTGCTGGCCTGGCCGCTGATGGGGATTCTGATCGCCGTCGCAGTCTGCGGCTGCTGGTCATCCGCGACCCGCTCCTCGAACGACGCCTGACCGTCATGTTGGTCCTTTGGGGCTGCGCCGCCGTAACCCGCGACCCCCACTTCCAGAGCTGGATCGCACCGCATCTGACCGATCTGTCGTTGATCCGCCAGGTCACGCATTGCTTCGCGATGCTCGCCAGAGGAGCAATACTCGGTGTTGTCATCATCTGGGGCACTGGAAGCGAAGACGACACCTGGACCACGGAGCCGACGAGTAGAGCGCGGCTCGACCCGCAACCCTTTCATCTATGCCGCGATCGTCGTCTTCGGATTGGCACTCTTCTGGCTGTCCGAGCCTTTCCGCGCGGGAGGACAAATACTCGAGCAGTACGGAGGATGGCAGGTCATCGCCTACATGCTGCTGTACACCTTGCCGACCATCGTGGCGGTGACCGCTGCCTGCTGGCGTTCGAATCGTTCCATGGGGCGGCATCGCCGCCGACCATGCCGATATCACCGGGCCCGCTGACTGGACACGGCAGACCTGCTCGGCCTGGGTCGACGGCATGCGTGTCGGCGACCACATCCAATCGGAGAGCTGGCGTGACAGCCGCATCGAACAGCTCGGAAAACCTTTGTCGGCGAAAATGAAACGCACCTACATCCGCATCGTCCGCACCTTCTTCCGCGATATCCAGGACTGGGACTGGATCTCGCGTCGGTTCGACCCCGCGCGACCGTTGGAAACCCCGCGCAGCATCCGGGCACTGCAAGGACCCGACCCGCGGGTGATCGCCGATGACCTCTGGGCCAAACTTCTCTGGGCCGGCCTCAACCTCGATCCCGGCGACCTGCCCGGAGGATCCGGGGCCCACCCGGGCGCCATGGTCCGCGCAGTCACGCTGACCTGGCTGTTCGCCGGCCAGCGCAGCGACGAAATCGCCCGGCTTCGGCTCGGCTGCATCCGCTGGCAACACGATCAGCCCGCCGTCGGCGACGACCCACAGCAGACCGACTCATCGGTCTGTCTGATCGATATCCCTACCCACAAGACCGGCACCGCGTTCACCAAGCCCGTCGACCCGCTGTTGGGCCGGGCGATCGAAGCATGGCAGGCCCTGCGCCCCGCGCAACCACCGATGTTGGACCGGAAAACCGGTGAGAAGGTGCACTTCCTGTTTGCTGTCCGGGCCGGGCGGATCAGCAAGAACTACATCAACGACACGATCATCCTCGCGCTCTGCCGCAAGGCCGACATCCCGTCCGCCGACGTTCGCGGACCGATCACCAGCCACCGCGCTCGCTCCACCATCGCGACACAGCTCTACAACGCCAAGGAACCGATGACGCTGTTCGAGCTGCAGGCTTGGCTCGGGCACCGCAGCCCGGAATCGACCCAGCACTACGCCGAAATCACCCCGAACACCCTGGCCAAGGCATACAATGACGCTGGCTACTTCGCCCGCAACGTCCGCACCATCGAAGTCCTCGTTGACCGCGACGGGGCGACCTCCGGCGCTGCCGCCGCTGGTGAGCCTTGGCAGCACTACGACCTCGGCCACGGGTTCTGCAGCTACACCTTCTTCGAGCAATGCCCGCACCGCATGGCCTGCTCGCTGCGACTTCTACATTCCCAAAGAGTCCAGCAAAAGCCAACTTCTGCAAGCGAAATCGAACCTTCAGCGGATGCTCGTCAACATCCCACTCACCGACGATGAACAAGCAGCCGTCGAAGACGGTGAAGCCGCCCTCGACCAGCTACTGCTACGCCTCGCCGACGTTCCGTCCCGGCTGGAACAACACCACGCCAATTGACCGCCAACCCGTTGCCAATCGTCGCTGTCAACCATGGCCGACCAGGACGCACTTGACATTCCTGATTCCACAGAACGACTGAGGCAGCGGCCCTGAATTGCGTGTACCTGGCCATCATGAGCCTCGACCCCAAAGGCACCGCCCGCCAGCGCTGTTCAACCGCTGGAAGGCGGCACTGCATGCCTTCGAGATCACCTTCGACGGACGCCTGTCCGCCGGACGAAAGTAGCTACAAATCAACCAAATACACCGTTACTTTGACAGCCCCGGGACTGTCAGAACATCGGTGGATCCAGTTCTGGCGCATGAATCTAGATCACCGTTGGGGTGATGCGGCCTTCGAAT
>NZ_JAWLSG010000016.1:0-83976 GCF_033142305.1 Rhodococcus sp. IEGM 27
CCCGACATCCACCGCGCCACCGGACCCGCCACCACCTTCGACACCCTCACCGTCTTCGAGTCCTACCCACTCGACACCGCCGCTCTCGACCCGCACGACAGCGACCTCGACATCACAGGTGTCCATACGATGGACACCACCCACTACCCTCTGGCGATCGCCGCCACCGCCGACACTCGCCTGCACCTGCGTGCCACCTACGACAGCGCCGCTTTCGACACCGCAGCGGTCGACACCCTGCTCGAGCGGGTGATCACCGTTCTCGTCGCCATGGCCGACACACCGGCTCTTCCGCTGTCCCGCCTGAGCGTCCTCACCCCCGAAGAGTCGGCAACGCTGGTGCCCGCCCGCGGTGAGGCCACCGAGCGGCCCCGCACCCTCGCCCACCTCATCACGGAAGCCGCTGCCCGTCATGGCAATTCCACCGCGGTGGTCGACGGCGACGTCCAGGTGACCTATCACGAACTCGATGAACGCTCCACCCAGCTCGCCCGCTTGCTCGTCGACCGGGGGGCCGGTCCGGAAACCGTTGTCGCGGTGGCGGTGCCGCGGTCAGTAGAGTCTGTGGTCGCCGTGTGGTCGGTAGTGAAGACCGGCGCCGCTTTCCTTCCCGTGGACCCCACCTACCCCCGCGCCCGCATCGACCACATGGTGTCCGACTCCGGTGTCACACTCGGCCTGACCGTCTCCGAGCACCTCGAAGCACTGCCCGGCACCGTTGCATGGACAAGTGTCGACGACGTACGCACGGACGGCGGCGCGCCTGCCACCGGTTCCGGCGTCGACCTGTCAGGTCCGGGCGTCGACACCCCGGCCTACCTCATTTACACCTCCGGGTCGACCGGTATCCCGAAAGGTGTCGTGCTCAGCCATCGTGGGATCTACGCGCTGGCAGACGAATTGCGCGAGCGCGCCGACGTGACGTCGCGATCGCGCGTCATGCACTTCTCGTCCCCGAGCTTCGACGCATCGATCCTCGAGTACCTGCTGACCTGGTCGGCGGGAGCCACGATGGTTCTGGTCCCCCCCACCGTGTACGGCGGCGAGGAGCTGAAGCGGCGGATGCTCGACGGCGGCGTGACCCATGCCTTCCTCACTCCCACCGCCCTGGCGTCGCTCGATCCGGCCGGATTCGACGGGCTCGAATGCATCCTTACCGGTGGCGAGGAATGCCCGACGGAGCTGGTCGCTCGCTGGGCGCCGAAACACCGCATGCTCAATGCGTACGGCCCGACCGAGGCGACGGTGGCCACCAACCTCACCCACGACCTGGTCCCGGGGGAGACGGTCCCGATCGGCGGCCCTGTTCGCGGCGTCACCGAGCTCGTGCTCGACACCCGGCTGCAACCGGTCCCGGTGGGCGCGCCCGGCGAGCTCTATGTTGCCGGCGGCGGGCTGGCACGTGGCTACTACGGGCGCCGCGGCCTCACCGCGACCCGGTTCGTGGCACACCCCTACGGCGGCGCGGGTGAGCGGCTGTACCGTACCGGTGACATCGTCCGGTGGCGCGACCACGGTCATACGCTGGAGTATCTGGGCCGCAGCGATTTCCAGGTGAAGGTCCGCGGTTTCCGCATCGAACTGGGTGAGATCGATGCGGTGCTGACCCGCCATCCCGCCGTCGCCTTCGCAGCCACGCTCGCTGACCAGTCGGCTTCGGGTGACACAGCCCTCACCGCCTACGTACTGCCCGCCGCCGATCAGGATTTCGAGGCACGGAGCCTCGTCGCGTTCCTTGCTCAGCGACTGCCCTCGCACATGGTTCCCGCAGCGATAGTGCCGATTGCCGAGATACCGCGCACCCCGACCGGCAAACTCGACCGCGACGCACTGCGGGCCTTGCGCGGTACTTCCGGACGGGACGGGCGTGACGGTACCGGGCGGACAGCCCCCACCACTCCGCTCGAAGACACGCTCACCCGGCTGCTCGCTGCGGTACTCGAGATGCCCAGTCTCGGGGTCGACGACAGCTTCTTCGAGTACGGCGGTAACTCCCTCAGTGCCACCCGGGCGGTGGCCCGCATCAACACGGTGCTGCACACCGACATCGGCGTCCGCGCACTGTTCGACGCCCCCACCCCTCGCGCGCTCGCCCGGGTGGTGGCCTCGGCGGAGAGCGGCACCACCGCCCGGCCTGCGCTGACTGCGGGTCCGCGGCCGCGGTGGATCCCCCTCTCCCCCGCCCAGAAACGCATGTGGTTCCTCAACCAATACGACACCACCTCACCCGCCTACAACATCCCCCTCACCCTCCACCTCACCGGACACCTCGACACCACCGCACTCGAACACGCCCTCACCGACCTCACCACCCGCCACGAAACCCTCCGCACCACCTACCCCCTCCACCACGGCCAACCCACCCAACACATCCACCCACCCACACCCCACCACCTCCCCACCACAACCACCACCGAATCCCAACTCCCCCAACACATCACCACCGACACCACCACCGGATTCGACGTCACCACCGACACCCCACTGCGCACCCACCTCTACCAACTCACCCCCCACCACCACATCCTCACCCTCGTCCTGCACCACATCAGCGCCGACGGCCACTCCCTCACCCCACTCCTCCGCGACCTCGTCACCGCCTACACCGCCCACACCCACCACCACACCCCCCACCTCACCCCCCTCACCATCCACTACGCCGACTACACCCTCTGGCAACACCAACTCCTCGGCACCACCGACGACCCCCACAGCCTCATCACCACCCAACTCCACTACTGGAAAAACACCCTCCACGCACTCCCCGACCTCCTCCCCCTCCCCACCGACCACCCACGACCACCACAACGCACCCTCCGCGGGGATCGCCTCGGGTTCCGCATCGATCCCGAACTGCATTCACAGCTGCGTTCGACGGCCCGCGCGAGCAATTCGACGCTCTTCATGACGTTGCACGCCGCCTTCGCCGCCCTGCTTGCCCGATCGACCGGCACCGAGGACATCGTCATCGGTACACCGATCGCGGGCCGCACCGAACCCGCCCTCGACGACCTTGTCGGGATGTTCGTCAATACGCTGGTACTGCGTACTCGGGTGACGGCCGCCGCATCGTTCGCCGAACTCCTCGCCGACGCCCGGGAAGTCGACCTCGGCGCCTTCATCCACGCCGATCTGCCGTTCGAGCAACTGGTCGAGGCCCTGGCTCCCGTCCGCTCCACCGCGCATTCCCCGCTGTTCCAGGTGTCCCTCGAATTCGACAGCAGCGCACCGCACGACCTCGAAATTCCCGGTGTCACTGTCCATCCCGCAGAGAGCACACCGGCGACGGCGAAGGTGGATCTCGAGTTGGTGGTCACCGAGGAACTCGACAGCGCGGGGGAGCCGGCGGGGATCACCGCCGGATTCACCTACGCCACGGACCTGTTCGAGCCGGCGACGATCCGGAATCTCGCGAACCGGTTCCTCCGTGTCCTCGAACAGATCGTCGCCGAACCTGCGGTCGTGGTCGGCGACATCCGACTCGGTGACGAGCAAGCACCCACCGCAGGACCGCGCGGGTGCACTCCTCAACTGTGGCCCGAGATCCTCTCCTCCGCCGCGCGGGCCCGTGGAGACGACGTGGCCGTGTCCTGCGCAGGCCGCCACCTCACCTACCGGGAACTCGACGAACAGTCGAACAGACTGGCGCGGTGGCTGGTGCATCGCGGAGCCGGGCCGGAAAGCTCTGTGATATCGGCCCTTCCGCGCTCGATCGAATCCGTGGTCGCTCTGTGGTCGGTGGCGAAGTCCGGGGCCGCCCTGGTGCCCGTCGACCCCACCTATCCCCCTGCGCGCATCTCCCACATGCTCGACGACTGCGGGGCGCGGCTCGGCATCACAGTGTCGGAGTTCCGGGCAAAGCTCCCCGATGAACTGTCGTGGCTGGTTCTCGACGAACCCGGATTCGACGACCGTCTGCGAGGTTTCCCGGCTGCCGCCGTGACCGACGCCGACCGCGCGGCGACGCTCCGCCTCGACCACCCCGCATATCTCATCTACACCTCCGGATCGACGGGCATCCCGAAGGGCGTCGTGCTCACCCACCGCGGTCTGGCCGATCTCGCCGAACAGGAACGGGCGCGGCTGAAGGTGACCGCCGAAGCGCGGGTGTCGCACCTGGCGTCCCCGAGCTTCGATGCGTCGATCTTCGAGATGATGATGGCGTTCTGCGCCGGTGCCCGCGTCATCATCGCGCCCCCGATGACCTACGGCGGGCCTGCGCTGGCCGAATTCTTCGTTCGGGAAGGGGTCACCCACGCCTTCATCACACCCACCGCGCTGGCCACCCTCGAACCCGGCGGACTCGGCACGGTGCGGGTCCTCACCGTCGCGGGCGAGTCGTGCCCCTCGGCCCTCGTCTCCCGCTGGGCCTCCGGCCGTCGGATGGTCAATGCGTACGGTCCCACCGAAACGACCATCATGTCGCACATGAGTGAGCCGTTGACTCCGGGCGACCCCGTCACCATCGGCCTGCCGACCCGCGGATTTGTTGCTGCTGTGCTGGACGACCGACTCCACCCCGTCCCTGCGGGCACTCCTGGCGAACTGTACCTCGCCGGTCCAGGACTCGCCCGTGGATACAACGCCCGGCCCGCGACGACGGCGCACCACTTCGTGGCCTGTCCCTTCACAGAAACCGGTGGCCGGATGTACCGCACCGGCGACCTGGTGCGTGCACATTCCGACGGCACGCTGGAGCATCTGGGACGCACCGACTTCCAGATCAAGGTCCGAGGCTTCCGGATCGAACCGGGCGAGATCGACACCGCGCTCAGCACTCACCCCGACGTCTCCTTCGCTGCAACTGTCAGCAGACCGGGTCCGGGCGGCACCCCCGTCGTCGTCACCTACATACAGTCCGATACCGGATCGGACGATCCGGAGGCACTGACCTCATACCTGTCCACACTGCTGCCCGCGCACATGATTCCCGCCGCCATCGTTTCGCTCGACCACATTCCGCTCACACCCGCCGGGAAACTGGATCGAAGCGCGCTGCCGGAGCCGGCGTTCCGTCCGGAATCCATCCGGTCCCGCAGTCCTCGAACCGCCACCGAACGCGTCGTTCTCGACGCTTTCGTGGAGGCACTCGCACCGGACAGCGGTGACACCGACGCCGGACGGATCGGTGTGGACGACAACTTCTTTGCTCTGGGCGGCACCTCGTTGACCGCGATCGGCGTGGTCACCTCCTTGGAGAAGCGGCTAGGACGCACGGTGCCTCTGCAGGCGTTGTTCCTCGATCCGACGACGGCAGGGCTGGCCGCGCGGCTCGATGCAGAATCGGAGGCTATCGGCGAGGCCGACACCGTCGACGCGGCACTACGTGTGCTCGTTCCGCTCCGACCGAGCGGATCTCTGCCACCTCTGTTCTGTGTGCATGCCGGGATCGGGCTGGCCTGGGCATACACCTCTCTCGTGCGCCACCTCTCGCCGGACCGTCCCGTATACGGGTTGCAATTGCCCGCCATCAGCGGCGGATCCGAATACGAGTCGATCGACGAATTGGCCCGGCGGTACATCGACGAGATCAAGGCAGTTCAACCGGAGGGCCCCTACCATCTCCTCGGCTGGTCGCTCGGTGGGACAATCGCTCACGCCATGGCCACCGCACTGCACACCGGCGGTGACGAGGTCGCGGCGCTGGTTCTGCTGGACAGCTATCCGGGCAATCCGGACGAGGAACACGCCGCGGCACTGCCGATCCCGGAGTTGCTCGCGGGACTCGGCGTCGACGCCGGCACACGATCACAGGAAGAGGAACTGACGTACGACGAGGCCGCACTCCTGATACAGCGCGCATACGGATCGGCGGTGGCCGGGCTCACCGCCGAACATCTTCGGCGAATCAATGAGGGATACGCCAACTCCACCCGCATGCTGGGCCGGTTCGCGCCCGCATCATTCTCCGGGGATCTGCTGTTCTTCACCGCGAGCGGCACCACACAGAACGGCGCTGCCGTACGCGCCGTCGATGCCTGGCGAACCGCGGTTGACGGCACCATCCACGAGCATGCGGTCGCGTGTAGTCACAACGACATGATGCAACCGGAACCTGCCCGAGAAATCGGGGCCGTCGTCGAACGCTATTTGTCCACCGAGTTCACCGGGTCCGCCGAGTTCACCGGGTCCGCCGGGTCCGCCGGGTCCGCCGGGTCCGCCGAAGGATAGAGTCTGTCCAGCGTCTGGCAGATTCCCCGGATACTCGGCCGAAGATACAGTTCACGCATCGGCAGTACCGGTAGGCCGAGTCTGCGCATCATGCTGTCGGCCTTGATGGCGCACAACGAGTTTCCGCCGAGCTCGAACAGGTTGTCGTCGGCGCCGACGGGAACGCCGAGGACGGACTCCCAGATGTCGGTGAGAGTGGTAGCCAGATCGTTCGTCGATGTCACCTCCGGTGCCCGGGTGGGCGGCGGCGGGAAAAGCCTATCGGGCACCGGAAGTCGGGCAGTGTCCAATTTGCCGTTGATCGTGAGAGGAAGCGCGTCGACGATGGTGATGGTGCGCGGCAGCATGTACTCGGGCAGGAACGTGGCAGCGCGTTGACGTATCGACGCCGGTGTCCCGCCGCGCGCGACCACGTATGCATCGATGCCCGGTCCTGCCGGATCGTCGTCGGCGTCCGTGGCCACCACTGCCGCAGCCGTGACCTGAGGGTCGTCGAGCAGCACACCCCGCACCTCACCGAGTTCCACCCGAAATCCACGAATCTGCACCTGAGTATCCAGCCGGCCCAGGTGCTCGAGAGTGCCGTCGCCGTGAAGGCGTCCCCGGTCGCCCGTGCGGTAGAGCCTTTCGCCGTTTCGCCAGCACACGAACCGTTGCTCGGTCAGCTCGGGCCGGTTGAGGTACCCGAGCGCGACGCCCGCTCCACCGACATAGATTTCACCGGTCACACCTGTGGGCACGGGACGGCCACGATCGTCGAGAAGGCGCACGGACCACCCCGGCAACGGCCTGCCCACCATCTTCGAATTCGACAACGCGTCTCGCCGCGTCACGGTGTGGGCGGTGACGTGCACGGTGGTCTCGGTGGTGCCGTACATGTTGACCAATCGGCATGCCGACTCCGGGTAGCGGTCCATCCACGACACGAGCATGCGCGTGTCGAGCGACTCCCCACCGAAGACGACCAACCGGAGGCGGTTCAAGCTCGGCAGTTCACGGTCGGCCACCATGAGTTGCCCGAAGGCGGAGGGTGTTTGGCTCAGCACGCTCACGCCTTCCTCCTCGAGGAGGGTGTGGAATTCGACGGGTGAGCGGGATATCCAGTACGGCACGATGACCAGCCGGGCGCCTGTGAGCAACGCACCCCAGATCTCCCATACCGAGAAGTCGAACGCCGAAGAATGGAACATCGACCAGGTGTCATCGGGCGCGAGAGCGAATTCTGTGTCGATGGCGGCGAGGAGAGCGAGCACATTGCGGTGGGGAATGAGCACACCCTTGGGACGGCCCGTCGACCCGGATGTGTAGATCACGTACGCCACAGCGGCGGCGTCGCCCACACCGGCCTCCGGCCCGGGTGAGCGGGCCCCGTCGGGGTAAGCAGCACTCGCCGCGGCCTCGAGATCCTGCGGAGACACCGCGCGTATTCCGTCACCCCAGCTGATGTCCGGCCGGTCGGTGACGACCAGGCGAATCCCGGCGTCACCGGCGGTGTACTCGAGGCGGTCCGGTGGGTGCCGGAAGTCCATGGGCACAAACGCCGCACCCACCTGGAGAATCGCCAGCATCGTGACGATGAGCTCGATGGATCGGTCCAGGCACACTCCGACACGATCACCGGGCGAGGCACCACATTCCCGGAGTCCGACTGCGGCCCAGCGTGATTGCTCGTCCAATTCGCCGTAGGTGAGTGTACGGCGGCCCTGCACCAGCGCGACCGAGTACGGCCTCTCACGGGCCCGCTGCCGGAACACGGTGTCGATCCGCTGCGACCGGTCCGGCACGCCATTCGGTGTTTCGGCCACCCCGAGGTGATCCTCTTCGGACACGAACACGTCGTCATGCTCGGAGCCCGAACCTTCGACGCCGAGCCGGCGGAACATCTCGACCACGTGATGTGCGAATTGCCGTGCCGCCTGCTCGTTCACCACATACGGTTGTGCATGCACCTGCAGCGATGCGTCCCCCGACTTTTCGACGACCACGGCGAGAGTGAGCGGAAACGGTGGGGTCTGGCAGGGCAGCCATCGTCGCTCCGAGCCAGGGTATCCGCAGGCGCCGCCCAGGACGCCGACCGGAACACTGCCGGCGCTCTCCCGGGCAGGGTCCGAAGAGTCGGCACTGGGTTCGGTGCCGTCATCCGCCGCCATCGGTGGTTGCGAAACATGTTCAGGTGCGGAACCTTCGGCACAGTCGACCGACAACACACCGAATTCGTGCTGTCCTCGCAACACATCCACGGGTCTGTCGGGAACCGGCGACCACAGACCGACTCGCACCGTGTCGAGGTCTTCGTAGCGCCCCAGGACCCTCCCGGCCGCGAGTGCGACACGGGCCGCGAGCTCACACTGTTGCCGGCCCAGCGATACCTCGACCAGCGGGGGGTGTGGAATCGGTTCCCGACCTGCCATCCAGGCGAACCGGGTGCGTCCCCCCGGGATCGTGGTCGGCGGTGGCAGCAGGGCACGCCCGTCGGGGCGCCGCCGCACAGGTTCCGCGGTGAGGGAGTCGGGATCGCGGTTGCCCAGAAGGACATCCACCACCGTGCTCAGCGACGGTGAATCCAGGTCCCGGCGATCCGCAGTGACGACGAGATCGGCCGCGCCGTCCGAGTACCGCAGCAGCACAGCCCGCATCACCGGCCCGTCGATACTCATCGGCCTGCGTAGTTCGGCATCGAGTTGTCGTCGTGCCACCGAGTCGGTGGAAGCAGCGTCGACGCGTTCGATCCACAGCCGCGGATGCGGCACTTCGTTGCCCCACCACCGGTTACTCGCCGCCTCGAGAGTGCGTGCGAGGGTATCGCCGTTCCACCGCTCTCGATTCAAGCCTTCGTCGGCCGAGGAGCCCAGGGAAATGCGCACCGACAGTGCATGGCCGTACGCCGTGCGCGCCAGCCCAGCCCGACCCCAATGGGATTGGTGCATGGGTCGATTCTACCGAAGAAACGTTCCGAGGCGCCTGCCGAGAAGCGCCCGGGCGCACCGCGGACCTGCCCCTGGATGTTCCGCGTCACCGCGCCGAGAAGCCGCCGTCGACCGTGACGACCGATCCGGTGACCCGCAGTGATTCGTCGGACGCGAGCCACCGGGCAGCCGCAGCAACATCCTCCGGATCGATGAGTGCATTGTTCGGTTGGGACTGCACGAACACCGACTCGTGCTCCTCCACTCGAATGCCGAGCGATCGAGCGATCTCGGCGAGCATCCGGCCTTCGAAGGCGGGACTGTCGCGGACCGATCCGGGGCACAGCGCATTCACGCGGACACCACTGGGCGCATAGTCCAAGGCGGCGGCCTTTGTCAGGCCGACCAATCCGTGTTTGGCGGCAACGTAACCGGCGAAGCGTCTGTACCCGACGATGCCCGCCGTGGAACTGATGTTGATGATGCTGCCGCTGCGCTGCGCCACCATGATCCGGCCCGTGGCGGCGATCGCCCGCCACGCCCCCGAGAGGTCGACGTCGATCATCAATTGCCATTCGTCCTCGTCGATCTCGTGGACGAGCGTTCCCGACGGTGCCGCGATTCCCGCGTTGTTGACCAATACGTCGACGTGGCCGAAACGTTCGTGTGCCGCGTCGACGGCAGCGTCGATCTCGCTGCGCACCCGCACGTCCACCGCGCGCGTCAGCACCGCAACTCCGTGTCCGCGGCACAGGTCGGCGGTGTACTCGAGCTGGCTCGTGGAGCCCAGTGGGTAGGGAACACCCGGAATGTCCCCGCACACGTCGAGCAGCATGACGTCCGCCCCGCCCGCAGCGAAGTCGATCGCACAGGCGCGTCCGATGCCCCGCGCGGCACCGGTGACGACGGCGGTCTTACCTTCCAGAGAGGGGCTCATCGCGGTTCGGTGACCGAGAGGCGGGACGCGACGAGTCGTAGGAGTGCATGGGGATGGTCGGTGAGGTACATGTGACCACCGTCGAGTTCCACGACCGTGCTCTCGCCGGTGGTGACCTCTTTCCACTGCGCTGCCTGTTCGGCGCTGACGAGATGATCCTCGCGTCCACGAAGCGCGGTGACCGGGATGTCCAGCAGCGGATGCGGCGGCGGCCGGTAGTTCTCGTGCATCTCGACGTCGGCGCGGAGGACCGGAAGGAGAAGTTCCCGCAGTTCGGGATTCTCCAACGCCGGGTGCGAGTAACCGGCGAGTTCGTGCACCTGCGCGAGGAAACCCTCGTCATCCAGCAGCGACGCACGTATCTCCCGGACCGTCGCCGGACCGGGCGACCCGCTCACGAACAGATGGGTGAGCGGCACACCGCCTTGACCGGCGAGTCGATGGGCGAGCTCATAGGCAAGGATCGCGCCCAGGCTGTGGCCGAAGATCGCGACCCGCTCCGCACCTTGCCCGATCGGCAGCACCCGGGGCAGCAGGTCGTCGACCGCCTCCGCGACCTCGGTGAGAGGAGGGTCCACGAACCGCTCCTCGCGCCCGGGCAATTGCAACGGCGCGACCTCCAGTCCTCGCGGAGCGAAACTCCGCCACCCTCGGAAGAACGACGCACCGGAACCGGCATACGGCAGGCATACGAGCACGGTCTCACTCATCGCGCGTCTCCGTTCGACGAAGCTCCTCGGGTCCGGCAGTTCCGGCGCTCCGCCGCGCGGATGCGGGCGAGCCGTCGAAGTGCCGGGCTCTTCCTTCAGCCTGCCCGGGTTCGCGCTCAGATAAACGGGCGACATTTCCCGGGTCGGCTCACACTGACAATGTGGGGGCAATAGGGTGACGGAGGCCATAACACCGGAAGCCGCGCCCACACCGTTCCCCTGCCACACAATGACGGCGGGAACGCTGGAAAGGAGATCGAGATGGCTCTGAAAGCCGCCCCCGAACCCGAGGTCGAATATCTGAGGACGGACCCCGATCTGCCACCGGTGGGAGTCGTGGACCGCACCCCGATTTCCCCGACGGCACGGATCGTCTTCATCGTCCTGGGCATTCTCGGCGGCATCGCGTGGGCGATGATCGCGTTCGTCCGCGGCGAGAACATCAGTGCCGTGTGGTTCGTGGTCGCTGCCGTCTGCACCTACCTCATCGCCTACCGTTTCTATGCGCGGCTGATCGAGAGCAGGATCGTCAAACCCCGTGACGACCTGGCGACACCGGCCGAGATTCTGGAGAACGGCAAGGATTACATGCCGACGGATCGGCGGGTGCTCTTCGGGCACCACTTCGCCGCCATCGCCGGTGCGGGACCACTCGTCGGCCCAGTACTCGCCGCGCAGATGGGCTACCTACCCGGCACCCTCTGGATCATCATCGGTGTCGTCTTCGCCGGCGCCGTGCAGGACTTCCTCGTCCTGTGGATTTCGACGAAACGGCGCGGGCGAAGCCTCGGACAGATGGCACGGGACGAACTCGGACTGGTCGGTGGTGTCGCCGCCATGATCGGCGTGTTCGTCATCATGATCATTCTCATCGCCGTCCTGGCCCTGGTGGTCGTCAACGCGCTCGCCGAAAGCCCCTGGGGTGTCTTCTCCATCGCGATGACGATCCCGATCGCTCTCTTCATGGGCGTCTACCTGCGATACCTCCGACCCGGCAAGGTGGCGGAGGTTTCTCTCATCGGCGTGGTCCTCCTGCTCGCCGCCATCGTCGCCGGCGGCTGGGTCGCCGACACCTCCTGGGGCGCCGACTGGTTCACACTGTCCAAGGTCACCATCGCGTGGCTGATGATCGCCTACGGATTCGCGGCGTCGGTCCTGCCCGTGTGGCTTCTACTCGCACCGCGCGACTACCTGTCGACGTTCATGAAGATCGGCACGATCGTTCTTCTGGCAGTCGGAATCCTCGTCGCCCGGCCCACCATCAAGATGCCGGACGTCACCACCTTCGCGATCCAGGGAAACGGCCCCGCGTTCGCCGGATCGCTCTTCCCGTTCCTGTTCATCACGATCGCGTGCGGCGCGCTGTCCGGCTTCCATGCGCTCATCGCGTCCGGCACCACCCCGAAGTTGCTGGAGAAGGAGAAGCAGACCCGCCTCATCGGCTACGGCGGCATGCTCACCGAGTCGTTCGTCGCCATCATGGCGCTCGTCACCGCCTGCATCATCGATCAGCACCTGTACTTCGCCCTCAACGCCCCGTCCACCCTGACCGGTGGAACTCCGGAGACCGCAGCGGATTACGTGAACGGGCTCGGACTGACCAGTCCCGACATCTCCCCCGGCACCCTGTCGGAAGCCGCCGAGAACGTCGGTGAGGAATCGATCATCTCGCGCACCGGCGGTGCACCCACACTTGCCTTCGGCATGTCAGAGGTGCTCAGCCAATTCCTCGGGGGTACTGCACTCAAATCGTTCTGGTACCACTTCGCGATCATGTTCGAAGCGCTGTTCATTCTCACCACGGTGGACGCCGGTACGCGTGTCGCCCGCTTCATGCTCTCCGATTCCCTCGGCAACTTCGGGGGACCGGCCCGCAAGTTCAAGGATCCGTCGTGGCGCGTCGGCGCCTGGGTGTGCTCACTGGCTGTCGTCGGACTCTGGGGTGCCATCCTGCTCATGGGAGTCACCGACCCGCTCGGCGGCATCAACACACTCTTCCCGCTGTTCGGAATCGCCAACCAGCTCCTCGCTGCCATCGCCCTGACCGTGGTCCTCGCCGTCGTCATGAAGAAGGGCCTCTTCAAGTGGGCGTGGATTCCCGGGGTGCCGCTCGTCTGGGACCTGATCGTCACGATGACGGCGTCGTGGCAGAAGATCTTCTCGGGCAACACCTCCATCGGCTACTGGTCCCAGCACGCCGCTTTCAAGGACGCCAAGGAAGCCGGTAAGACGAGCTTCGGTTCGGCGAAGACACCGGACGCCATCGACGCGGTCATCCGCAACACTTTCATCCAGGGAACACTGTCCATCGTCTTCGCCGGACTGGTCCTGGTCGTGGTGGCTGCCGGACTGCTCGTGTGCATCAAGGCGTTCCGGGCGGGCGGTCTACCCACCACCGAATCGCCCGAGCAGCAGTCCAAGATTTTCGCACCCGCCGGTTTCGTGCCGACCACCGCGGAGAAGGGGCTCGAGAAGGAATGGAACGACCTGATCGCCGAGGGCGTCGTGCGCGCGCCCGGTGCGGCCCACACCATTACCGGAAAGGCGCATCACCATGACGAATAGGGTTGTCCGAGCTCTCCGGACGGCCTGGTGGTGGACGGGCTCGTTGATGGGTGATCACGACTATTCCCGGTATGTCGACCACCTCCGCCGATGTCATCCCGGTGCAGCCGTTCCGAGCGAACGCGAGTACTGGCGCGCCCGGTACGCCGACGCCGACGCGAATCCTGGTGCCCGCTGCTGCTGACCGCACACGGCGGCGCTGTCAGTACGATCGGCTGGACGGACAGTCGGCACACGCGGTCAGTGCCGTCACCGGTCCGCCCTCGCGGACCGGGGCGATACGGCGGATATGTCTGCGAGACGAGGGAGGACCAACTGTGGCGGAGCAGGAAGCCCCGGCAGCGCCCGGGCAGGAGATCACCAAACCCGATCGCGGGCATCTCATCGGGCTCGGCGGTATGTGGTTGGCCAAGTGGTCGCTCGTTCTCGTTGCGATCGCGCTCGGAGCGTTGCTGTTCGGGTGGATCATCGAGAAGCTCTGGGTGATCGTCCTCCCAGTGCTCCTCGCGATCGTCGTGTGCACCGTGCTGTGGCCGCCGACGCGGGCAATGACCAAACGAAGCATTCCCCCCGCGGCCGCCGCCGCGACCACACTCGTCCTGTTCATCGCGGTGCTCGCGGGCGTCATCGCCGGCATCGTGCCCTCGGTGGTCAGCCAGGCTCCTGAGCTGGCCAACAAGGCCACCGAGGGCATCAACCAGGTGCAGGACTGGTTGCAGGGTCCGCCGATCAACCTCAAGGACGACCAGATCGACGAGGGTATCCACACCATCATCGCGAAGGTCCAGGAAAGTGGAACGGTCATCGCGTCCGGCGTCTTCACCGGCGTCAGCACCGCGAGCTCACTGCTCCTCACCCTCGGCCTGGTGCTGGTTCTGTCGTTCTTCTTCATCAAGGACGGACCGCGCTTCATCCCCTGGCTCCACTCGGTGAGCGGCGGCCGCGCCGGCCGACACCTCGAAGTCGTGCTCGGCCGGATGTGGGACACCCTCGGCGGATTCATCCGAACGCAGGCGCTGGTGAGCCTCATCGACGCGGTGTTCATCGGCGCCGGACTGCTCATCCTCGGGGTGCCCCTCGCGCCGGTCCTCGCGATCCTGACCTTCATCGGTGGCTTCATCCCGATCGTCGGTGCCTTCGTCGCCGGGGCCCTCGCCGTCCTCGTCGCCTTGGTGGCCAACGGGCTCACCACCGCAGTGATCGTGCTGATCATCATCCTGGTGGTCCAGCAGATCGAAGGCAACGTGCTCCAACCGGTCCTGCAGAGCAAGAGCATGAAACTGCACGCGGTCGTGGTGCTGCTCGCCGTCACCGCGGGCGCGTCGGTATTCGGCATCGTCGGCGCCTTCCTCGCGGTGCCTACCGCCGCCGTGGCCGCCGTCGTGGTGCGCTACATCGGCGAACAGATCGACGAGAAGAGTGCCGAGGCCAATATCCCCGACGACGTCGCCGCCGACGAGGACATCGACGATGCCGAGCGGGAGGGCGTGACGATCGACGAGGCTGCCGTGGCTCCGAAAGGTATCGCTCCCAAAGCGATCACACCGCAGGCCGAGTGATCGGCGCTCAGCCCGCGATCACCTCGAGCGTCGAGCCGGTGCGTCCACGAACCACGTGGAGGCGACTGGGGATTCGCTGACGCATCTCGTCGACGTGGCTGACGATACCGACCACGCGACCACCGTCCCGTAGTTCGTCGAGCACGCCCATCACCGAGTCGAGCGTGTCGGCGTCGAGGGTGCCGAACCCTTCGTCGATGAACATGGTGTCGAGGACGACGCCGCCGGACTCCGCCGCGACCACGTCAGCGAGTCCGAGGGCCAGCGACAGCGAGGCAAGGAACGACTCGCCGCCGGACAGCGTCTTCGCCGACCGCACGACGCCGGTGTAGTCGTCGCGGATATCGAGTCCGAGGCCACCACGACGCCCACGCGGGCCGGCCTCGTCGGTGTGGACGAACGAGTAGCGGCCAGCGGACATCCGGCTCAACCGGGCGGACGCCGACACCGCGACTTCCTCGAGCCGGGCAGCAAGCACATAGGAGCGCAGCGACATCTTGCGTGAGTTCTGACCACGACCGGCGATCACCTCGGCGAGGGCGGCCAGTTCCTCGTGTTCCGCCTGCATCGGGGCGATGGCCGCGGCAGCTCTCTCGAGCTGGCCGACGAAACGCTCGAGGTCGAGTAGTCGTCGTTCGGCCTCCGACGCCACCGCCACCGCGACGTCGACCGCCTCCATTGCGGCGTCGTGTGCCTGCTGGACGGACCCCAGGTCGACCGGCGCTGCATCTGCGACCGCGGCGATCTCCGGTTCGTCGAGTATTCGGCGGGCACCGACCTCGGCATCACGGGCAGCGGTGAGTCGGGCGTCGATTTCGTCCTGTCGGGCAACGGGACGCACCGCCGCCACCGCGTCGCTCGTTCGGTCGAATCCCGCTTCGCGAGCGAGTAGTTCGGCCTTCGCGGCCAGTTCCTGGGCTGAAGACTCGGCGGCTGCTCCCTCGTCCCGGGCGTCGAGCAGTTCGGACGCGGCGTCCGCCAGCACCGCGATGCGGGCGCGGCGGGCCGCGGGACTCTCGTCCTCGCCTGCGGCCTCCCGCACCCGCGCCCGGATCTCCTCGAGCTGCGCGGCACCCGAGGTGATTTTCTCGGCGACGGTGGCAGCCTCGACCGCAAGGTCGTGCGAACGAGTGTGCAGTTGCGTCTCACGGTCGCGGAGCTCACCGAGATGGCGGGCCCGCGACGCGGCCTGCTCGCCGAGGTCGCTCGCATGGCGCAGTGCCGCCTCCGCGGAGGCGAGTTCGGCCCCGAGGTGGTCGGCGTCGCCGTCCCCGCAACGCTGGACCAGAACGTCGATTGTGCGGTCTGCCGTTGCCAGAGCCTCTGCCGCAGTGTTCACCTGCGCCGCGGCCTTCTGTTCCGCTGCGAGGGCCGCATCCTCATCTGCCTTGGTGACCGACAGTTCGGACTCCGCCGCGGGGTCGGGGTGCTCCACCGAACCGCACACCTGGCACGGTTTACCGTCCTCGAGCGTGCCCGCGAGTTCGGCGGCCATCCCCAGAATCCGGCGCTGCAGGAACGTCAGCCAGTGTTCGCGGGCATCCTGGTGTGTTCGCCGGGCGTCGAGCACGGCGCGCTCGAGTGCGTCGCGGCGGTCACGGCACTGCCGAAGCTCTGCGGCGGCCGCGGCGGCGTCGGCCGCGCGAGCACGAACATCCTCGAGCCCCGGTAACGACACACGAGCCTTCTCGGCCTCGTCGAGCGCACGCTCCGCGACCCGAATGGCGCCGGGCAGCTCCTCGCGTTCGCGGGCAAGCTCCGCGCGGGTGTCGGCCAGCCCGACTTCCCGGGCGCGCAGCCGGCCGAGTTCGACGTCGAGCCGGTCCCCCACTTCCGCCTCTGCAAGCACACCGTCGAGGCGGACGACATCGTCGCGCCACGACCGGATGCAGGTTCGAAGATGTTCACGCTCTTCACTGTTCGGCGGCCACGACAATTGCTCGACCACCTCGGCGCCACCTGCCGTCGAACACAGCCGGTCTGCGATGGCGGCAACCCGCCGCGCCGCGGTCGCCGCCTTGTCGCGGGCAGCGTCCGCTTCGCGGACGACGACGGCAACCGGCTCCGCCCGCCGCGCCGCGGCGACCTCGGCGGCGAGAACCGCCCGTTCCGAAGCTCCGGCCTCGTAGGCGGCGAGTTCGGCCTCTGCCCGGGTACGCCGGTTCTGGAGTTCGAGGATGCGGCGCGCCTGCGCCAGAGCATCTCGCGTCAGGGCCGCGTCCGACTTGACCTTCTCGAGCTCATCGACGGCAACATCGCGGGTGGCGCGCGCCTCTTCCTCCAGTTTGTGCGCCCACGTGACAGGATCGGCGTCCGCACCGCCCTCGATACCCGCTGCCGTCGCGACCTTGGCGATCAGCACGTCGATGGAACGCTGATGCTCGTCCAGGTCATGAGCGCTCGCTCGCCGCCTGTTCAGGAACCACTCCTCCACCGTCCCGAACCGCGTGGTGTCGAACAACCGCTCGAGGAGCTGTCCGCGTTCTTCGTTGTCGGCACGCAGAAATCGGGCGAACTCACCCTGCGGGAGAAGCACCACCTGGAAGAACTGGTCGGCACTCATCCCCATCAACCGGCCGATCTCCTCGGCGATGTCGGGGATTCGGGACAGGTGTTCTCCTCGCCCGTCCAGCCAGGTGAGAGTCGCTTTGGCGTTCTCCTTGATCGTTCCCGAACCGCGACGTTTCGGGCGTTCGAATTCGGGACTGCGGACCAGCCGGAGGCGGCGACCGGAAATGGTCACCTCGAGCGTCACCGTCGGCACGGAACCGGCCGGCGCATGGTCGGAGAGGAGCCGCTTCCCGTCCCTGCGCGCACCGGGAACCGTGCCGTACAGCGCGAAGGCCACCGCGTCGAGCACCGTGGTCTTGCCCGCACCGGTTTGCCCGTGCAACAGAAAGAGGCCGTCGGCGCCGAGTCGGTCGAAATCGACCTCGACCGAATTCGCGAACGGTCCGAACGCCTCGACTTCGAGTCGATGCAGTCTCATGCCGACTGTTCCAGCACCACGACCCCGGCCGTGTCCTCCCCGGCACGGTCGGCATGACCGAGCGCGGCCTCCACGAGGCGGACCTCGCGCGGGGACGGCTCGCCGCGCACATCGGTCAGGAAGCTGCGGGTGATCTGCACGTCGCTGCGCCCGTGTACCTTCTCGCGATACCGCAAATCCTCGGTGCCTGCCGGTCGCTGCCATTCCAGGTGGACGGCGAACGGAAATCGGGTCTGCAGAGAGCGCATGGCGTCGACGGGGCGCTGCGGATCGGTGAGGACCGCCGATACGTAGCACTCCTCCGCGTCCCCGAAATGCTCGCCTTCGAGTAATTCTTCCAGGGTGCCGGTGAGCTGTCGTAGCCCTCGGACCACGGGCAGATCCACCCGCTCGACACGGCGGAGCCCATCCGCGGCAAGGTCGATCAGGAAGACGGCCTTGCGGTGACTGCGTTCACCGAAAGAGTACGGCAGTGGCGACCCCGAGTACCGAATGTGCTCGGCCAGCGTCTGCGGTGAGTGCAGGTGGCCCAGCGCGACGTAGTCGACGTCGCCGAACGCCGACGCCGACACGGTCTCGACCCCACCGACCGAGATGGACCGCTCCGACCCTGTGGCCTCGGCCCCCACCACGAAGGCATGAGCCAGCACGACCGACCTCGTACCCGGTGCGTCGGCGGCCCTGGCGTCGAGGTCCGCGCGCACACGATCCATGGCCGCATCGAGAATGTCCGCGTGCGATCGGGCAGCGGGGACGCCGAGCTGAGTGCGGGTGATCTCCGGTTCCAGGTAGGGAATCCCGTAGAACGCGACGGGACCGTGCTCGTCGTCCAGCACGACGGGGGAGGTGATGCCGGCCACCGTGGTCATCAAGTGCAGACCGCCCGCCCGGGAGAAGGCGGCGCCCGCGCCCAGCCTCGCGGCGGAGTCGTGGTTGCCGGATGTCGCGATGATGACGGCACCGGCGTCGCGGATCTCTTCGAAGCCGCGGTTGCACACCGTGACGGCGTCCGCACTGGGAATCGAGCGGTCGTACACGTCGCCGGGAACCACCACGACGTCCACCGAATACTCGCGGACCAGTGCGGCGATCGAGTCGAGCACCCGGGACTGATCGGCGAGCAGATCCACTCCGTGGAACGTGCGTCCGATGTGCCAGTCCGACGTGTGCAGGATCCTCATGTCTCGGACGGTAGAGCACGGTGCCGACAAATCCCGAACACCCCCGCCGCGTGGCGGGAAACCGATCGGCGGCGCCCGGACAGAGGGCGACGTCGTGCCGCCGATTAGTGAGGAACGGCACAATTACCGTGCGAGTCCGGTCTCCGACCGGTCACGCCAACGGCGATAGTCGACATGTTGCCGCTACTGTCGTTGTGTGTCTGCAACCCAACGTGCTCGCTCCGGGGTGCCGCTCGATCGGCAGTCGATTGTCGTGTCGGTTCCCGGTCTTCCCTGGTGGGGTGTCATTCTCCTGGCCGTCGGAGTCACCTGTCTCGGGTTCGTGGCCGATGCGGCGGGCGGGAGCGAACTCACCGCGGCGTTCTCGACGTTCTATTTCCTCGGCTGCGTCCTCGCCGTGGTGGCTGCCGGCAACAGCGCTCTCTTCACCGCCATCGTGCAGCCGCCGCTGATTCTGTTCGTCGGCGTACCGCTGGGCCAGAGCCTGATCGCGGAAGAGAACAGCACAGCACTGCGGGATCTCGCCATCAACGTCGCGTACCCGCTGGTGAACCGGTTCCCGATCATGCTGGCCGCCACAGTCGTCGTCCTGGTGATCGGCGGGCTGCGGCTCTTCCTGCTGCAGCAGCGTCGAACCGGGCCCGCCCGTACGTCGGAACGGCGCCGCACGCCTCGTTCGGTACGCGAGGGCACGCGCACACGTCGAACTTCAGCGGATGCCGACGAGTCGGCCACGAGGCTGCGGCCGAGGCGTTCCGCCCGGGAGCACCCTCGCTCCTCGGCGCGGCGGGCCGACAGCCCGCCTCCGCGTCGGTCGGCGTCTTCGGGACGCCCCACTCCCCCACCGCCGGTATCCGACAGGATCTCGCAGGCACCCCGCTCTACCCAGGTACCGCGCAGCGCACAGCCGTCCCGGTCCACAGAAGCCCCGCGATCGGCACAGACACCGCGATCGACTCCGCAGCGGCCGACGGCCCGCTACCGTTCCACCGACGTGCCTGCTCACCCGATCCCTCAGGTGCGCTACCGGGACCGCTACGAACCACCGTTCGAGACCGAGCAGCCCCGCTGACCCCGGGCGGTCGGCACGGTGTCAGTGCCGGGCGGCGCGAAGCTCCCGGGGGAGCGCGAAGACGAGGGTCTCGTTGGCAGTCGTGACCGGCTGGACGTCGTGGAACCCGTGTTCGGCCAGTAGGTCGATCACACCGCGCACGAGAATTTCCGGCACCGAGGCGCCTGAAGTGATGCCGACCGTGCGAACACCGTCGAGCCACGCCGGATCCACCTCGCGGGCGAAGTCGACGAGGTACGACGCTTTCGCGCCGGCTCCGAGGGCCACCTCGACGAGACGCACCGAGTTGGACGAGTTGCGGGAGCCCACCACGATCACCAGATCGCACTCGGGCGCCATCGCCTTGACCGCCACCTGACGGTTCTGGGTGGCGTAGCAGATGTCGTCGCTGGGGGGATCCTGCAGGTGGGGGAACTTCTCCCGCAGCCGCGCCACGGTCTGCATGGTCTCGTCGACGCTCAGCGTGGTCTGCGACAGCCAGATGACCTTCGACTCGTCGCGGACCGAGACGGCATCCACCGACTCGGGTCCGTCGACCAGTTGCACATGGTCGGGGGCTTCGCCGGCAGTGCCTTCCACTTCCTCGTGGCCCTCGTGGCCGATGAGGAGAATGTCGTAGTCGTCGCGGGCAAACCGTTTCGCTTCCTGGTGCACCTTGGTGACCAGTGGACACGTCGCATCGATGGTGCGGAGATTGCGGGCTGCGGCCGACTCGTGCACGGCCGGCGACACACCGTGCGCAGAGAATACGAGCAACGCACCCTCGGGCACCTCGTCGGTTTCGTCGACGAAGATCACGCCGCGCTCGGTGAGTGTTTCCACCACGTGGCGGTTGTGGACGATTTCTTTGCGGACGTAGATCGGGGCGCCGTGCTTTTCCAGCGCCTTCTCGACCGTCTCGACAGCGCGGTCGACGCCGGCGCAGTACCCGCGGGGTTCAGCGAGCAGCACTCGCTTCTCACCGCTCGCATGCACTCCCGAATCTGCCGAACGTGTGATACCCACATTGAGTGGAACAGCCGAAGACATGGTTCCAGCGTACGGGTCACCCCCCGGCTAGGACACTTTCGCCGGGCCTCGGGAGGGGTACTGTGCGCGTCATCGAGTCGAGTCGTCCACGCTGTGGGCACGTCGGCTACCCAAACGTGCCGATGTCAGGCAGGCTGTGAGCATGATTCGTCCCCCGTTCGTGGCGCGCGTCGCCGCTGGAATCGCCGTGACGGCCGTCGAAGAAGCCAGGAGGCTGCCCACGACGGCGGTCACTCTGCCGATGACTGCGGTCAGCCAGGTGCTGCAGACCACGATGCGTGTCCAGCAGACCATGACGGCGCTGGCCATCAAGGGTGACCAGGCTTTTGCCCTCATCCACTGGACGCACGACGAAGAGCAGCCGTCCTGGGCGGTGTTCGACGAGGACACCGACGGAGAACCCGACATCGAGGACGCGCCGGACGATCGTCCCGCCGGGCCCGGCCGCTTCGCGCTGTACTCCCTCAGCCCTCAGGGTGACGACCTCGACGAGAAGTCCACCGCGGCCGCCGGCCTGAAGGCCTCGAGTACCAACGGTGTGGCGAAGACCACGACCCCGAAGCCCGCCTCCGCAGTCGCCGAACCCGAGATCGCCGCCTACCTCGACTATTCGTCGCTGACCCTTGCCCAGTTGCGGGCCCGCCTGCGCTCGCTGTCCGTCGAGGACCTGACAGCGCTGCTGGACTACGAGACGGCGACCCTTGCCAGGGCACCCTTCCTGACCATGCTGACCAATCGCATCACCACCGCCAAGGCCAAGTGACTTCCGCACAGTCCCGCGCAGCCAGTACAGCACCGAGTACCGCCGACAAACCGTGGCCGGTTCGCACCGTCTCGGCCAAGGTCGCACAGTGGATCGACCGGCTCGGGAGTGTGTGGGTCGAGGGTCAGATCACCCAGATCAATGCCCGTCCCGGTACCCGGACGGCGTTTCTCGTGCTGCGCGATCCGTCCGTCGACATGTCCCTCTCCGTGACGTGCTCACCTCAGCTGCTGCAGAACTCCCCTGTCCCCCTCACCGAGGGCAGTCGGGTGGTGATGTTCGGGAAGTTGTCGTTCTACACCGGCCGCGGATCGGTGTCGCTGCGAGTGACCGAGATCCGCGCGGTCGGAATCGGCGAACTCCTCGCGCGGATAGAGAGGCTGCGCGCGCTTCTGGCCGCGGAGGGCCTGTTCGACCCCCGGCTCAAGCGCCCGCTGCCCTTCCTTCCCGGGACCGTCGGCCTGATCACCGGCCGAGCAAGTGCCGCCGAGCACGATGTCCTCAGCGTGGCGCAGCGCCGCTGGCCGGCCGTCCGGTTCGAGATTCGTAACACCCCGGTGCAGGGCGTCACCGCAGTGCCGCAGATTCTCGACGCGTTGAAGGAACTCGACGCCGATCCGCACGTGGATGTGATCATTCTGGCCCGCGGCGGCGGAAGCGTGGAGGACCTGCTGCCGTTCTCCGACGAGGCCCTCTGCCGGGCGATCGTCGCGTGCACAACCCCGATCGTCAGTGCCATCGGACACGAGCCCGACGGCCCGCTCAGCGATCACGTCGCCGATCTGCGCGCCGCTACCCCCACCGACGCCGCCAAACGGGTGGTCCCGGACGCTGTCGCCGAGCAGGCGCTGGTCAGCGAGCTGCGCTCACGCAGTGCGGCGGCGCTGCGGAACTGGGTACAGCGCGAATCCCACCTGATCTCCCAGCTGCGAAGCCGGCCGGTGCTCGCCGATCCGGTGCGCGCTCTCGACGAGCGGGGCGACGAGGTCGAGCGACTGCGCGAGGCGGGCCGCCGCGACGTCACCCGGGCAATCGCCGCGGAGAGCACCACGATCGAGCACCTGCGGGCACGGTTGACCACCCTCGGACCCGCGGCCACGCTCGCCCGCGGCTATTCCGTCGTTCAGCGGATCGTGCCCGACGGCGATCCCGAGGTATTGCGTTCGGTCGACGACGCCCCGCCGGGCACCCAGATTCGCGTTCGAGTCGCCGACGGCGCAATCCGTGCCGCGGTGATGGGAAAGGACAAGTAGGACATGAGCAACACCGGGAACGACACCGACATCGCGGAGCTCGGTTACGAGGCGGCGCGTGACGAACTCGTCGACGTGGTCAAGGTGCTCGAACAAGGCGGCCTCGACCTCGACGCGTCACTCGCCCTGTGGGAGCGCGGGGAGGCTCTCGCGAAGCGGTGCGAGGAGCACCTCGCGGGAGCCCGCAAACGCGTCGAGACCGCGCTCGCGCACGTCGACGACGAGAGCTGACGAATCGGCTGCGATCAAGCCGGGAGGATCGGGGCTTCGGCCGCGGCCGTGGTGAGCTGCTCGAACGCCTCTTCGGAGGCGCTGCCCGTCACGAGGAGCCGGACGTCGCCGAAGTCGGAGACCCAGATCGATTCGACTCCCTCACCGCCGTACACGATCCACGTGTGACCTGCGATGTCTTCTGTACCGGTGGCCGTCCGCGGTCCACCGGCCACGAAGGGCACCAGCACAGTTTCGAGCGCGTTGCTCTGCGTCAGCTGGATGTACCGACCGGCCGGCGTGATGAAGCCGACGGTGCTGGAGTCGCCGCCGCCGTCACCACTGACGATGCTGCGGCTCCCCGAGTTGGGTGTCCAGCCCTCGGGCGTCTCCGGTTGACGAACCGGGAACGGAAGGTCGTTCGCGTCGTACTTCAGCGCAGCGTCGATGTCGAAGCTGGGAATCGGCCCGGTCGTGGGACCGCCGGGGCTGAACGTGCACTGGCTGGCGATACCGGCGATCAGCACGCAGAACAGGACAAGGGGTACGAGCGACCACACCATGTCGCGGTTGTTGTGCAGGATGCGCGGTTTATCGGATGCCACGCACACCAGTATCCAGGGTCGGCCCCCGAACGACGATTCTCGGTCCCCCGATATGTCGCCCCAGCAACGCACGTCACACAACTTTCTGGGAGAATCAGCCCTGAGATTCACTCGACAGTCGGCGGCCGACAGGCCGACCGGCACAGCGTCGACGTACAACGTCGACCGGAACTGCATCAGGAGGCACTGCCCATGACGGCCAGCACCACATCGAGACGCCGCGAGGCCCCGGACCGAAACCTTGCTCTCGAATTGGTCCGAGTCACCGAGGCTGGTGCAATGGCTGCCGGTCGCTGGGTCGGCCGTGGCGACAAGGAGGGTGGCGACGGCGCCGCCGTCGACGCCATGCGCCAGCTCGTGAGCTCGGTCTCGATGCGCGGTGTCGTAGTCATCGGCGAGGGCGAGAAGGACGAAGCCCCGATGCTGTTCAACGGCGAAGAGGTCGGCAACGGCGACGGCCCCGACTGCGACTTCGCGGTCGACCCGGTCGACGGAACCACCCTGATGGCCAAGGGAATGCCCAATGCGATCGCTGTCCTCGCAGTCGCCGAGCGCGGCGCGATGTTCGACCCGTCCGCCGTGTTCTACATGGAGAAGATCGCCGTCGGTCCCGACGCCGCCGATGTCATTGACATCACCGCGCCCGTCGCCGAGAACATCAAGCGTGTCGCGAAGGTCCGCAAGGCGTCTACCTCCGACGTGACGGTCTGTATCCTCGACCGTCCGCGGCACGCCGGGCTCATCCAGGAAGTCCGGGACACCGGCGCCCGGATCCGTCTCATCTCCGACGGCGACGTCGCGGGTGCGATCGCCGCCGCGCGTCCGGAGTCGGGCACCGACATCTTGATCGGCACCGGTGGCACCCCCGAGGGCATCATCGCCGCCGCCGCCATGCGCTGTATGGGTGGTTCGCTGCAGGGCCGGCTTGCCCCGACCGACGACGCCGAGCGTCAGAAGGCCATCGACGCCGGTCACGACCTCGACCGCGTGCTGACCACCGAAGACCTGGTGTCCGGCGAGAACGTCTTCTTCTGCGCGACCGGTGTCACCGACGGTGACCTGCTGCGTGGTGTCCGCTACTACGGTGGCGGCGCGTCCACCCAGTCCATCGTGATGCGATCCAAGTCGGGAACGGTCCGCATGATCGACGCGTACCACCGCCTCGAGAAGCTTCGTGAGTACTCGTCCGTCGACTTCGACGGTGAGGACGGGGCGGTTCCGCCGTCCTTCTGAGCGCCTTCGCCGCCCGTGCGCCTTTCTGGTAGCTCCTAGCAACCACAACGGCGCACGGGCGCGCAGCGTCCGGAAGTGGCAATGTTTGATTCATGACGGAGAGCAACGAGCAGCAGTACCGGATCGAACACGACACCATGGGTGAGGTGCGGGTCCCCGTGGACGCGCTGTGGCGCGCACAGACGCAGCGCGCCGTCGAGAACTTCCCGATCAGTGGTCGAGGTCTCGAACGCACCCAGATTCGCGCCATGGGCCTTCTGAAGGCAGCGTGCGCGCAGGTCAACAAAGACCTCGGGCTCCTCGATGCCGAGAAGGCCGACGCGATCATCGCAGCGGCAGGTGAGATCGCCGAAGGCAAACACGACGACCAGTTCCCCATCGACGTCTTTCAGACGGGCTCCGGAACCAGCTCCAACATGAACGCCAACGAGGTGATCGCCTCGATCGCCGCCGCAGCGGGTGTCGTCGTCCACCCCAATGACGACGTCAACATGTCGCAGTCGTCGAACGACACCTTCCCCACCGCCACTCATGTTGCCGCGACCGAGGCGGCGGTGAAGAACCTGATCCCGGCCCTCGACCACCTCCGGTTGGCCCTTCTCGACAAGTCCACCGAGTGGAAGACGGTCGTGAAGTCGGGGCGCACCCATCTCATGGATGCGGTCCCGGTGACGCTGGGTCAGGAGTTCGGGGGCTACGCCCGGCAGATGGAAGCCGGCATGGAACGCATCGTGGCGTGTCTCCCACGGCTCGGCGAACTGCCCATCGGCGGCACCGCGGTCGGCACCGGCCTGAACGCCCCGGACGGTTTCGGCCCCAAAGTGGTGGCCGAACTGGTCAAGGCGACGGGCATCGACGCGCTCACGCCGGCGAAGAACAGTTTTGAGGCGCAGGCGGCGCGAGACGGTCTCGTCGAGGCGTCCGGGGCGATGCGCACCATCGCGGTATCCCTCACCAAGATCGCCAACGACATCCGGTGGATGGGTTCGGGTCCGCTCACCGGATTGGGCGAGATTCGGCTTCCCGACCTGCAGCCCGGCAGTTCGATCATGCCCGGCAAGGTCAATCCGGTACTCCCCGAGGCCGCCACCCAGGTGGCTGCGCAGGTAGTCGGCAACGATGCCGCCGTCGCCTGGGGTGGGGCTGCGGGCGCATTCGAGTTGAACGTCTACATTCCGATGATGGCCCGGAACGTTCTCGAATCGTTCACCCTTCTTGCCAACGTCACGCGGCTGTTCGCCGACCGGTGTGTCGCGGGCCTGGTAGCTAATACCGATCACCTCAGGACCCTCGCCGAGTCTTCGCCGTCCATCGTCACGCCCCTGAACTCGGCGATCGGATACGAGGAGGCGGCCGCCGTTGCCAAGCAGGCCTTGAAGGAGAAGAAGACGATCCGAGAGACCGTCGTCGACCGCGGTTTGATCGGTGACAAACTCAGCGAGGAGGAGCTGGACAAGCGTCTCGACGTGCTCGCCATGGCGAAGGTCCAGGACTGACCTCCAGCCAGGCATGACGGTGGCCCGCACTCCTCGGAGTGCGGGCCACCTTCGTTACCGTTCCCTACAGCAGTGCGGACAGTTCCTCGCGGGCCTTCTCGCCCTCGGTCCCGAGGTCGGAACGGCCGGCGATGTTCCACGCCGCGAGAAGCGGTGCGAACACCTTCTCGCGCTGGAGTGCGGGATCGTAGATGCCGGCTTCGGCGAGCACCGCAGTGCTGTTCTTCCCGCCGGGCAACTCCACGCTCGGCACGTCGAATGCGTCGATCCGCGAGGCGATGGCGCGCACCATCTGTTCGGGCGCCACTGCGAACGCGGCTTCGACGACGTTGCGGTAGAACACCGACTGCAGTTCGTCGTCGGCGGCCAGCCGCGTTTCGATCGACGCCACCAGCGGGTCCTCGGCGAGGGCGGCGGTGTTGTGGTGCCGGACGGCCGCGGCCTTCTCTTCGAATGCCGAGTTGGCGAGCATCTCGAGCAGGTGCATCGGCGGCATGGCGTATCCACGCACCATCTCGTCCATCCGAGCGCGCTCGAGTGCGACAGGATCGACCGCGCGGGTCACCATCAGATAGTTCCGGAGCACGATGGAGTGCCGGTTCTCCTCTGCGGTCCAGCGCCCGACCCAACGCCACCACGGGCCCACCATGGCCAGGTGCTTGGCGATCTCCCGGTGGTACGCGGGCACGTTGTCGGCGACGAGAACGCCCACGGTGAGCGCAAGTGCCTCCACCTCGCTCAGGGTGGACTGATCGGCCGACCAGTCCGTGCCACCCATGAATGCGAAGTTCTTACCCTGGTCCCACGGGACCAGGTCGTGCGGCAGCCAGCCGTCGGCCTCGGCGATGTGACGAGCGAGATTCTCCTCGACCACAGGAGACAGTTCGGTGAGAAGGTGCTTGTCCGTGAATTCAGTCGGCATTCGCATACCGTAGCGTCCGCGTGCTCGCGCAGGAATCTCGCGCACGCGGTCACCGGCTCGCCCAGCCCGGACCCGAGCCCGGATCGGCGGAAAAGCCCCAGGTCACCGAGCTTCGTGGTTACGCTGAGAGTTCCCGATTTTCGCCGGCCCGAGCAGAGGACCTCCAATGCGCAGACGTGGGAACTCGATGACACTGTTCTTCGCTGTCCTGCTGGCCGGGTCGCTCGTCACGGGATGCACCGACAATGAGCCGTCCACCGACACCGCCAGTTCTCCCGCGTCGACAACCGCCCCAGACAAGCCGGCCAATCCCGCAACCGTCTCCGGCGTCGACATACCCGACGGCCGAGTCGACGACGCGGTCGGACGCCTGGACGACCTGGTGAAGAATCTCATCGACAGCACACACGTGCCCGGAATGGCGGTCGCGGTGGTGCACGGCGGGCGAACCGTCTATGCGAAGGGATTCGGCGTACGCGAAGAGGGCACCGACGAGATGGTGGACGCCGACACCGTCTTCCAACTGGCATCGCTATCGAAGTCGGTAGGGTCCACGGTGGTCGCGCACGAGGTGGGAACCGGCGTGGTCGGCTGGGACACGACCGTGGTTTCGAAGCTTCCGGGTTTTGCGCTCGCAGACCCTTGGGTCACCGAGCATGTCACGGTCGGCGATCTGTACTCGCACCGCTCTGGTTTGCCGGATCACGCCGGTGACGGACTCGAGGATCTCGGCAACAACCAGCAGCAGGTACTCGACAAGCTACGGCTCGAGCCGCTCAATCCGTTCCGTATCACGTATGAATACACCAACTTCGGGGTCACCGCGGCCGCCGAAGCGGTGGCCGCGGCATCCGGAACGGATTGGGCGACGCTGTCCGAACGGGCGATCTACCAACCACTCGGGATGGACTCGACCAGTTCCCGGTTCGCCGACTTCCAGGCGCGGAGTAACCGTGCCATCGGCCATCAGCTCGTCGACGGCAAGTACGTCGCCGACGCCGTCCGCGACCCCGACGCTCAGTCACCGGCCGGCGGCGTCAGCTCGTCCGTGAACGACATGAGCAAGTGGCTCACCATGCTCCTGGGCGACGGCATGTTCGAGGGCAAGGAAATCGTCGACTCGAAAGCCCTGCTCCCCGCGGTCAGTCCGCAGATCGTGTCGAGCCCCCCGAGCTCACTCGACGCCCGGCCAGGGTTCTACGGATACGGGTTCAACGTGTCGACCACTTCTGCCGGCCGGGTCTCCCTCAGCCACTCGGGTGCCTTCCAACTCGGGGCTGCCACCAACTTCGTGGCGATCCCCTCGGCCGACGTCGCGATCGTCGCCCTGACCAACGGCTCCCCCACCGGAATTCCCGAAACCCTGACAGCAGAATTCGCCGATCTCGTCCAGTACGGCGAGATCCGCGAAGAGTGGAGAGATCTGTATTACCAGGCCATCTCCCCGATGCTCGACCCCGAGGGCAGTCTCGTCGGCAAGGACGCGCCCACCAACCCCGCTCCCGCACAGCCACTTCCCACGTATACGGGAACGTACAATAATGCCTACTGGGGTCCGGCCGTCGTCAGCGAGAAAGACGGTCAACTCACCCTGCAACTCGGACCCGCGGGGCAGACCTTCCCACTCGAGCATTGGGACGGAAGTATTTTCACGTTCAGGCCCAGCGGCGAGAACGCCCCGCCCGGCACGGTGTCGGAGGCAACGTTCGCGGGTAACAGTCTGATTCTGGAGTACTACAACACAGATGGTCAGGGAACGTTCGTTCGCTGAACTCACTTCGAGCAGGAAGTACCATGGAACCCACTTCACAGTCTATCGATACGGTTTCGCCGTCCGGCACCGCCAATATTCGCGTGGTTCGCGAATTCCTCGATGCCCTCGTTGCCGGCGACCCGGATACCGCCCGCCAGTATCTGCACCCGGACATCGTGTGGCACAACGTTTCTCTGCCCAAGATTCGCGGGATCGAGTCGGTGATGCGGATTCTGGGGGGCATGAGCAGGCCCGGTGTCGGATTCGATGTCCGGTTGCACCACATCGCCGACGAGGGAACAGCAGTGCTCACCGAACGCACCGACATCCTCATCTGGAATCGGCTGCGCAGCGAATTCTGGGTGTGCGGCACCTTCGAGATCGAGGACGGCAAAATCCTCGTCTGGCGCGACTACTTCAGCAACCGGGCATTCCTGTGGGGCACGCTGAAGGGACTGGTTCGAATGTTCTGATCCGGCCCGAAGGCGTCCGCCCAATGTCCCATTCGGTCCAGTTCTTCTGTTCCGATGTGACATTGGGCGGAGCTCGAGCTTCAGCCAGGAGCTACGGCGTGGGCCCGAATTCCTCCAGCATCTCCGTCACGAGTGCGGCGATCGGCGAACGCTCACTGCGAGTCAGCGTGATGTGGGCGAACAACGGGTGGCCCTTCAGCTTCTCGATCACCGCCGCGACACCGTCATGGCGCCCGACCCGCAGGTTGTCGCGTTGAGCCACGTCGTGCGTCAGCACCACGCGCGATCCTGTTCCCAGCCGGGACAGCACCGTGAGCAGAACGTTGCGCTCGAGGGACTGCGCCTCGTCGACGATCACAAACGAATCGTGCAGTGACCGCCCCCGAATATGGGTGAGGGGAAGAACTTCCAGCATCCCGCGACTGATAACTTCTTCCATCACCTCGGGGCTCGCCAGGCCGTCCAGGGTGTCGAACACGGCCTGGGCCCACGGGCCCATCTTCTCACTCTCACTGCCCGGCAGGTACCCGAGTTCCTGACCGCCCACCGCGTACAACGGCCGGAATACCACGACCTTCCGCTGAGTCCGACGCTCGAGCACCGCTTCGAGTCCCGCGGTCAACGCCAGCGCCGACTTGCCGGTGCCGGCCTTGCCGCCCAGCGACACGATGCCCACGCTGTCGTCCATGAGAAGGTCGAGGGCAATGCGCTGCTCGGCCGAGCGTCCGTGCAAGCCGAACGCTTCCCGTTCGCCTCGCACCAACTGCACCCGCTTGTCGGCGTTCACCCTGCCGAGGGCGCTCGACGAACCACCCAGAAGCCGAATTCCCGTGTGACACGGCAGCTCCCGTGCCTCTTCCAGGTCGACGACACCCTCGGAGAAGAGTTCGTCGATCGACGACGACGCCACGTCGAGCTCCGCCATACCCGTCCAGCCGGAGGGGACGACATCGTGAGCGTGGTACTCGTCGGCGGGTAAGCCCACCGCGCCTGCCTTGACGCGGAGCGGGATGTCCTTGCTGACCAGGACGACGTCGCTGCCCTCGGCTTCGAAACTCAGGGCACAGGCGAGGATGCGGGAATCGTTACTGTCCGTGCGGAATCCGACCGGAAGCACTGACGGGTCGGTGTGGTTGAGCTCGACCTGCAGGGTGCCACCTTCCGTGCCGATCGGCACGGGCTGGTCGAGACGGCCGTACTCCAGGCGAAGGTCGTCGAGCATACGCAGCGATTCGCGTGCGAACCATCCCAGCTCATGATGGTGCCGTTTCCCCTCGAGTTCACTGATGACGACGAGAGGAAGCACGACACGGTGCTCGCCGAACCTGGCGACGGCCCAGGGGTCGGACAGCAATACGGAGGTGTCCAATACGAACGTACGAACTCCCGAAGCCGAGTTCTTGCCGGAGGCTGCGGACGTACGTCCTGATCGGGCTGAGACGGAGCGTGATGCAGTCACGTGAGGCTCCTAGGTCTGCGCGGCACCCACGCAAACTCGGTTCGCTGGACCGGTCCGTCCCTGGTGTGTCAAACCACACGAGGGCCGGGCGCCGGCCCCCTCGTACTGAATGTTCCAGTCACGATCAGGACCTCCCGTACAAGCAACTTCCCCGCTGCCTGTTACTTCCGACGGTACTGCCAAACACGCCGGACGGCCGTGCGAGCGGCGGGCGTGTCGGTGAACATCGGGTTACGCGGAGAAGGCGCCTGCGGCGCCCGTGAGTGGTTGACGAGTCCCTGCACTCGCAGACCACGCACGGGCGGCAGAGCCGCCTAGATGAGGCGCCAGTCCTCGAGGCCCTCGTACAGCGGGAAGTCGGCGGCCAGCTTGGTCACGCGGTCGCGCAGTGACTCGACGTCGGACGAACCGGCCAGAGCGGTACCGATGATGTCGGCGACCTCGGTGAACTGCTCGTCACCGAACCCGCGGGACGCGAGCGCGGCGGTGCCGATGCGCAGCCCGGAGGTGACCATCGGCGGGCGGGGATCGAACGGCACTGCGTTGCGGTTGACGGTGATGCCCACCTCGTGGAGAAGGTCCTCACCCTGCTGGCCGTCGAGCTGCGAATTGCGGAGGTCGACCAGCACGAGATGCACGTCGGTGCCGCCGGTGAGGACGCTGACACCCTTGCCGGACACGTCGGAGGCCGTCAGGCGCTCGGCGAGGATCTTCGCGCCGGTCAGTGTGCGCTGCTGACGGTCCTTGAACTCGTCGGTGCCGGCGATCTTCAGCGACACGGCCTTGGCGGCGATGGCGTGCATGAGCGGTCCACCCTGTTGTCCGGGGAAGACGGCCGAGTTGAGCTTCTTCGCCCATTCCTGCTTGGCGAGAATCAGGCCGGAGCGGGGACCACCGAGGGTCTTGTGGACGGTGCTCGACACGACGTCGGCATAGGGGACGGGCGACGGGTGCAATCCGGCCGCCACCAGGCCGGCGAAGTGCGCCATGTCGACCCACAGGTATGCACCGACCTCGTCGGCGATGGACCGGAATGCCGCGAAGTCCTGGTGACGCGGGTAGGCGGACCAGCCGGCGACGATCACCTTCGGCTGCGCGGCGACAGCGACCTTGCGGACCTCGTCCATGTCGATACGGTGGTCTTCCTTGCTGACCCCGTACGACTCGACCTCGTAGAGCTTGCCGGAGAAGTTCAGCTTCATGCCGTGCGTGAGGTGGCCGCCGTGTGCCAGGTCGAGGCCGAGGAGCTTCTCACCCGGGTTCATCAGCGCCATCAGAACGGCGGCGTTGGCCTGCGCGCCCGAGTGCGGCTGGACGTTCGCGAAGTCGGCGCCGAACAGTTCCTTGGCACGAGTGCGCGCGAGGTCCTCGATGACGTCGACGTGCTCGCAGCCACCGTAGTAACGGCGACCCGGGTATCCCTCGGCATACTTGTTGGTCAGCACGCTGCCCTGGGCCTGCAGCACCGCGCGGGGGACGAAGTTCTCCGAGGCGATCATTTCCAGGGTGTCGCGCTGACGGGCGAGCTCACCAGCCATGGCCTGGGCGACTTCGGGGTCGAGTTCGGCGAGGGGGGCCGTGTTGACGTCGGTACCGGGCACAGCGGTCATCGAGGAATCTCCAAGCTGGATGCGGAAACGAATGCCCCCAGTCTACGAAGAACCTGTGCGTACTTGATAACCGCCCAGTGTTAAGAAGTACTCACGGGGCGGAGGGCACTGGGAACGAGAGGTTCGTCGAGGAGCCGACGAAAGCGTTCGGACCGCTCCGCGCCCACCGGGACCTCCGCCAGCCAGCCGCCGAGTAGGCGGTATCCCTCGACGTAGGTGCTGGTGTAGGCCCGCCACAGGGGCGAGGACAGGAAGCGCAGTGACTGCCGCGCCCGCTCGGGGGTCGACAGGCTCCACCGTTGCAGGAACAGGGCGACGTCGTCCGCGCTGCGACGCTCGTCGTGCAGCATCAGCGCAGCGTCCTGGCGGACACCGAGCAGCTGACCGGACGCCGCCGACAGGCGCTGCGCCTGCTCACCGTCGAATCGGAGTCCGAGGTCGGCGTAGATTTCCTGCGCCCACAGACCCCAGTTCTCACCGACGATGGATTCGAGCGCGAGGTCGGCAAGACCCTCGGCCATGAGGCATTGCGGGGTGTTGACGAGAAACAGCGTCTGTTCCAGCTGCCCCGCGCCGACGAGCCCGGCTTCCTTACGGCAGTGCTCGGTGTGATGACCCGGGTACGACTCGTGCGCGATGAGCCGGGGCAGATTTGCCATGTGCTGTTTCAGGTCGGAGTTGATGGCGACCGTGGAGCGGTAGTTTCCGAGGTAGTAGTTGAACCCCGACCACGGCTTGTCCCCGACCACCTCGTACTCGACGACCTCGGCGTCGGGCAGGGCGTAGTGCTCGCGCACCAGGTCGCGCAGGGCGCTCGAGAAGGCGTCGACGCAGTCCTTCAACCGGTCGGCCGGTATCTCGTCGGCGGCGCGGTGGGCATGGACCCGCTCGGTGAGTGTGCCGGTTCCGGGCAGCACGGCGTCCATCTTGCGGTGCGCCTCCCGGTACTGCTCCTCGTCGCCGCGTGCGATGCGAACGTCGAAATAGGCTTCCACCTCGTCGATGAATCCGACGTCGTCTCCGGCGAACTTCCGTCCCGAGCATTCGAGTGCCCGCAAATGGACGTCGAGGAACCGCGTCCGCTCCTCCGACAGACCCGCGGACGGCAATTCCGCACGCAGCGTTGCCGCTGTGCGTGCCAGATCCCGCGGGTCCGGCCGCGGCGCGTTCTCGACCTTCCGGCGCAGCGCCGGGTCGCCGGTGTACGCATCGACGAATCCCTCTTCGAGCCGATCGAATCCCAGCCCGAGCAGCAGATATTCGCGAACCAACGAATCCGATTCCATGTCGATCGACCTTAGTCGGACAACCGTGTGCGTGACCCGCCGACAGCTCAGCCTGTGGCACCAAGCACAATCCGACTATGCAACCGCTACTCGCCAGCGCGACGACGACGGCCGAGATTCCGGGCGTGGACGGCTCACTCCCCCAGCCGCTCGAGTGTGAGCGGAACTGATGGCCCGGGCAAGCGAATCAAGCCCGTACGTCGAATTCGACCGGAAGCAGTGGCGCACGCTGCGTAAGTCGACTCCGCTGGTGTTGACCGAGGAGGAGCTGTACGGGCTCCGTGGCCTCGGCGAGCAGATCGACCTCGAAGAGGTCGCGGAGGTGTATCTTCCGCTTTCCCGTCTGATCCACCTGCAGGTGGCCGCACGACAGCGGTTGTTCGCGGCGACCGCGACGTTCCTCGGTGAGAAGCATCCGGATCAGCAGGTGCCGTTCGTCATCGGCGTCGCGGGAAGTGTCGCGGTCGGCAAGTCGACCACGGCGCGTGTCCTGCAAGCACTGCTCGCCCGCTGGGAACATCACCCCCGCGTCGACCTGGTGACGACGGACGGCTTCTTGTACTCCACCGACGAGCTGAACCGGCGCGGGATCATGCACCGCAAGGGTTTTCCGGAGAGTTACGACCGGCGCAAGCTGCTGCGGTTCGTCACCGAAGTGAAGTCGGGCGCCGAGGAAGTAGCCGCACCGGTCTATTCGCACATCTCGTACGACATCATCCCCGGCCAGTACCACCTGGTGCGCCAGCCGGACATCCTCATCATCGAGGGATTGAACGTCCTGCAGACCGGTCCGCGCCTCATGGTCTCGGATCTGTTCGACTTCTCCATCTACGTCGATGCCCGCATCGAGGACATCGAGGCGTGGTACATCCAGCGCTTCCTGGCCCTGCGCCAGACGTCGTTCGCTGATCCGAACGCCCACTTCCACCACTACGCGAACCTGTCGGACCGCGACGCCACCTCTGCCGCTCAGGAAATCTGGCACAACATCAACCGACCGAACCTGGTGGAGAACATTCTGCCGACGCGCCCCCGCGCCACCCTCGTGCTGCGCAAGGACGCCAATCACTCGATCAACCGGCTGCGTCTGCGCAAGCTGTAACCGGGTGGTCGCTCAGACGCCGAATCTGCGATGCCGGGCTGCGTAGTCGCGCAGCGCGCGCAGGAAGTCGACCCGACGGAACTCGGGCCAGTACGCCTCGGTGAACCAGATCTCGGAGTAGGCGCTCTGCCACAACAGGAATCCCGACAGCCGCTGTTCTCCTGAGGTACGAATCACGAGGTCGGGGTCCGGTTGACCCGACGTATAGAGATGCCCGCCGATGCCGTCGACTGTGATCGACTTCACCAACTCGTCGCCCGACAACCCGGCGAGGAGCTTCTCGCAGAGCAGCGACTGCACGGCGTCGGCGATCTCCTGCCGGCCGCCGTAGCCGACGGCGACGTTCACATGGGTGCCGGTTCGGCCTTCGGTCCGCTCCGCCGCCTCCCGTAAGCGGCGCGACTGCTCGGCGGGCAGCAGATCCAGCGCACCGACGATCTTCACACTCCAGTTCTTGTCCGGTCCGGAGATCTCTTCGACGACATCGGTGATGATCTCGAGAAGAGTGTCCAGTTCCTCCGCGTCCCGGCGCAGATTCTCGGTCGAGAGGAGATAGATGGTGGCCATCTCGATCCCGGCCGCATCACACCACCCCAGCATCTCCGAGATTTTGAGGGCACCCATCCGGTGTCCGTGGCTGACGTCGGTGAAGCCGTTCTCCCGGGCCCACCGCCGGTTCCCGTCGCACATCACCGCTATGTGCCGAGGGTGCTGCAAACCTTCGAGCCGCGCGAGCAACCGTCGCTCGTAGATGCTGTACAGCAGTCCTCGCACACTCACCGGGAGATCACCATGACAGCCAAGAGTACGCCGCTGCCGATCGCGATTCGCGATGGCGGTCACACGTAGTGCACCGTGGTCCTACCGACGGGTACGCTCTCCCCACAAGCGAACCTACGGTTCCGTAGGTTCGAGTCGCGAACAGCGAGAAGGGGTGTCCTGTGACAGCTTTCGGACTCGACGAGCTCCCGGTCAAGCCGCGTCTGCGGGGGTGGATTCACCTGTGGGCGTTCGGTATCTCGGTCATCGCCGGGCTGGTCCTCGTGCTCGTGTCCGGACTCCGAGTGTCAGCAGAAGCGGCCGTCGCCACCGCGGTCTACAGCGTCACCGTGTGCGGCGTATTCGGGGTCAGCGCCACGTATCACCGCGTGCACTGGAAGACCACGTCCGCCCGCATGTGGATGAAGCGGGCGGATCACTCGATGATCTTCCTGTTCATCGCCGGCAGTTATACACCGTTCGGGCTGCTGGGCCTGCCCTCGACCACCGGGCGCACACTGCTGATCGTCGTCTGGGCCGGTGCCTTCGCCGGCGTCGCCCTGAAAATGCTGTGGCCGACGGCGCCGCGGTGGGTCGGTGTGCCGCTCTACCTGCTCCTCGGCTGGGCGATCGTTCCGGTGGCGCCGGAGCTGACCTCCAAGGTCGGGGTCCTGCCCATGGTGTTGCTACTCATCGGCGGCATCCTCTATTCGGTGGGCGCCGTGTTGTATGCCACGAAGTGGCCGAATCCCTGGCCGGCCACCTTCGGACATCACGAGTTCTTCCATGCCGCCACGGTGATCGCGGCGTTGTGCCACTACATCGCCGTCTGGCTGGTCGTGTTCGGACAGTAATTACCGGCTCAGCGCCTCGGCCAGGTCGCCGATGGTCGACACCGGACGATCACAGACGAATCCGCGGCACACATACGCCGCCGAATCGCCCCCCACCAGCGGCCGGTCCGCAAGCAGCGGCGACGAACCCGGCTCGCCTCCGACCACCACCGCACCACCCGGAGCGAGTCGGCGAGCGGCGTCGAGCAGCCCGGTCTCGCCGTTCGTTGCCACCGCCACCTGGATCGGCCCACGCACCGACGCCTCGGCCACGGCAAGCCAGTGTCCCGCCGACCTGGGTGCCCGTTCGAGGAGCAGGGCCACCCGGTCGAGTGACGCGGCGGCCGCGGCGGCGTACCGGGCCGAGGTGCCCGCCTCCGCCACTGCCGCTGCGGTGAGCAGGGCCTCGGCCAGGCACGAGGCACCGGACGGGGTGGCGCCGTCGACCGGGTCGCGCGGACGGGTCACCAGGACTTCCGCATCATCCGCCGTGTCGAACCAGCTGCCGGGCTGCTCGGCGTCCGCGAAGTGTCGCAAGGCGCGCTCCAGCAGGGCCTCGGCGGGTTCGAGCCATTCGGCGTCGCCGGTCGCCTGGAACAACGCGAGGAGTCCGGTGGCGAGGCACGCATAGTCCTCCAGAATTCCCACGGGTTCGCCCACCACCGACCCCAGGGAGGCGCGGCGCAGGCGACCGTCGACAAGGTGCAGGCCCAGCACCGTCCGGGCACACTCGGCGGCCGCGGAGATCCACTCCGGCCTGCCGAGTCCGGCACCGGCCTCGGCCAGCGCCGTGATGGTCATCCCATTCCAGGCGGTGACCACTTTGTCGTCCCGGCCGGGCTGCGGCCGGGTCGCACGGTGAGCGAAGAGAGCGTTCCGCACGCGACCCCACCGCTCCCAGTCGTCCGGATCCTCGAGGAGTTGCAGCACCGACGCGCCTTTTTCGAAGGTTCCCTCCGGCGTCACGGTCAGCAGGTGCGACGCCCACTCGCCGTCCTCGGCGCCCAGCACGTCGACGAGCTGTGCAGGTGTCCACACATAGGTCAGGCCCTCGACGCCGGCCGTGTCGGCGTCGAGCGCAGACGCGAACGAGCCGTTCTCCGTACGCAGGTCGCGAAGCAGGAACTGCGCGGTTTCCTCGGTGACGCGGACCGCCAGCTCCGAACCCGTTCGCCGACCGAGATGGGCGTACACGCGCAGAAGCTGGGCGTTGTCGTAGAGCATCTTCTCGAAGTGCGGCACGACCCACTCGGCGTCGACCGAGTAGCGGGCAAAACCGCCGCCCAGCTGGTCGTAGATCCCGCCCCGCGCCATCGCGGACGCCGTGCGCTCCACCGTCTCGAGCACCTTCGCGTTCCCGGAACGCTCGTAGGTGCGCAGCAGACCCTCCAGCAACGCAGACGGCGGAAACTTGGGCGCACCTCCGAACCCGCCCCGTGGAATGTCCTCGTCCTTCAACACGGCAGCAGCAGCCGCGTCGAGAAGCGCAGCATTCACCGCGACATCCGCAGTAGGTATGCCGTCGGCTCCGCGGCGCAGTTCCGCCGCCACCGACTCCGCGGCATTGTCGACGTCGCTGCGCCGGTCCCGCCACGTGTCGGCGATGGCGCCGAGCAGCTGGGTGAAGGACGGCATTCCGCCGCGTGGCGCGGGCGGGTAGTAGGTCCCGCAGTAGAACGGTGCACCGTCGGGAGCGAGGAAGCACGTCATCGGCCAACCGCCCTGGCCCGTCATCGCCACGGTGGCGTTCATGTACACGGCGTCGAGGTCGGGACGCTCTTCCCGGTCGACCTTGATGCACACGAAGTGCTCGTTCATCAGCGACGCGACCGCGTCGTCCTCGAACGACTCGTGCGCCATCACATGACACCAGTGGCACGCGGAGTACCCGATCGACAACAGAATCGGCACATCACGTTCACGCGCCCACTCGATGGCCTCCGGCCCCCACTGCTGCCAATGGACCGGGTTGTCGGCGTGCTGCCGCAGATAGGGACTGGTGGACCCGCCGAGTGTGTTGCGTGCGCGTGGGTCCATGTCCAGCTCCTCTTCGACTACTGCTGCAGCTTCGGTGGATTGTCGGTGGGACCGGAGGGTCCGCTCGTGGTCCCGTTGTCCCCGTGCAGTGCGCCGCGGTCGGTGCCCTCGTCGGCTTCCTGGTCGGGTTCGGGATGGTCCGGTTCGAAGGTCTCGGGCAGATTCTTCAGCTGCTTGTTCATCGAGCGCACCAGTAGCACCACTCCCGCGAGCAGAGCGAGAATGACCACCAGTCCGATAGGCGAGGCCTTACCGAACTCGGGACCGGAGGGCGTGCTGGGCGTCTGCGCCAGCAGTTCCACCGTCCCGGCGACGACACCGAGCGTCAATGACATCACTGCGACTCGTCCGGGTGAACGCCGGCGAACAGGTCGTTCTCCGGAATGGAGGTGGTGACCCGGGTCTTGGCGAGTTCGAATTCCTCGGTGGGCCAGATCTTCTGCTGGATTTCCAGCGGAACAGCGAAGAACGAACCGTTGGGGTCGATCTGGGTGGCGTGGGCGCGCAGGGCGTCGTCGCGCTGCGGGAAGTAGTCGCCGCAGGTGATCTGCGTGGTGACCCGCGCCATCAGATCACCCTGCTCGGTCTTCCACTTCTTGAGCCACTCCGCCATCGGGAATTCTTCACCGCGGCGTTCGTACTCCTCCTGGAACTGCAGGAGACGTTTACGGATGAACCCGTGCGAGTAGTAGACCTTCTGCACCTTCCACGGCTCGCCCGCGTCGGGGAACTGCTGCGGATCCGCGGCCGCCTCGTAGGCGGCCATCGACACCTCGTGGCAGCGGATGTGATCGGGATGCGGATAACCGCCGTTCTCGTCGTACGTCGTCATGACGTGGGGACGGAATTCACGGATGGCCCGGACCAGAGCTTCGGTGGCCACCTCGAGCGGCACCAGCGCAAAGCACCCCTCCGGCAGCGGCGGCAGCGGGTCACCCTCGGGCAGTCCCGAGTCGACGAATCCCAGCCACTGGTGCTGGACACCGAGGATGCGGGCGGCCTCGGCCATCTCCTCGATGCGGACCTCGTGGATGCGGTCTCGCACGCCGGGCACGTCCATCGCCGGATTGAGGATGTCGCCGCGTTCACCCCCGGTCAACGTCACCACCCGCACTTCGTTGCCCTCGGCGGCGTAACGGGCCGTCGTCGCCGCACCCTTGCTCGACTCGTCGTCGGGATGGGCATGGACGGCCATGAGACGGAATCCGCTCACGTATTCGTTCACCTCAACTTCGCCAGTAGCCGTTGCCGGCTTGTTCGTGTCGTACGCTCTTCGTCCTCCGCCATCGCTTGACGGCGCACCGACGCACATCCTCTATAGTTCCACCCGATAGTTCCGCTTGCAGCCGTGACCCCGCTCGAGTGCTGGAAGCAGTGAGGAACTGGAGCGGTGTGAGAGCAGAGTGATGACGAGAACGCTTCCCCCCGGCCGATACACAGGTGCAGCGAAGCCTGCACGGCCGAGGCGCTGGATCGCGTGGGCGCTCGGCGCGGTCGTCGTGGTGCTCGGGGTGATCGTGGCATTCTCGGCCTACGACAGGTTCACGATTTCCGACATCGACAGCGAAGCCACATCATTCGATCTTGTCGACGACTCGCGGCTCGATATCACCTTCACCGTCACCCGTGACGACCCTTCACGCCCGGGGGTGTGCATCGTGCGTGCACGCTCCAAGGACGGGTCCGAGACGGGACGGCGCGAGGTCTACATCGCCGGAGGGCCGCATCAGACGGTGAAGATCACGGCCCCTGTCTACACGTCCGAGCCGCCGGCCATGGGCGATGTGTACGGGTGCAGCCTGGACGTTCCGGCGTATCTCACCGGCGGCTGACCAGCCGCTCCCCGAGCGACCGTTCGGGTTCTCCGCGGGTTCCGACCGCCGATCGTGCTAGAATCGGCTGATACACGGTTCCGGTTTGGAACCGTGTATTGCTGCATTGGCGGCAAGGTGGATCTGCGTTCGGCCCCGGCCGGCTGATCCGCCGAGCCGTTGATCACTGCTGTTGCAGTGGTCTGTCGAGGGAGCCCGGGGGCTCCAACTACGAGGGAGTGATCGAGATGACCGAGACCCAGGTGACCTGGCTGACCCAGGAGTCACATGACAGGCTCAAGAGCGAACTCGACCAACTCATTGCCAATCGACCCGTCATCGCCGCCGAGATCAACGAGCGACGCGAAGAGGGCGATCTCAAGGAGAACGGTGGCTACCACGCGGCCCGCGAAGAGCAGGGCCAGCAGGAGGCTCGTATCCGCCAGCTCCAGGAGTTGTTGAACAGCGCGAAGGTCGGCGAGGCACCCACCCAGTCCGGCGTGGCGTTGCCCGGCTCGGTGGTGAAGGTCTACTACGACGGCGACGAGAAGGACACCGAGACGTTCCTCATCGCCACCCGCGAAGAGGGCGCACGCGACAACAAGCTCGAGGTCTACTCCCCCAACTCACCGTTGGGTGGGGCACTGCTCGAGGCGAAGGTCGGCGAGACGCGCGAGTACACGCTGCCCAACGGCAGCAGCATGAAGGTGACGCTCGTCAGCGCTGAGCCTTACCACAGCTGATATCGGCTCTGCTTTACAGAACTCCGGTCCGGGCGATGCGCCCGAACCGGAGTTTTTTGTGGTGCAGTTCGCACTCAGATGATTCTGCGGGCCTTCATGCCGGAGAACACCGCACCGATGCGCACTACGTCACCCGTGGTGGGTGCGTGGAGCATCTGGCCGTTTCCGACATAGATCGCCACGTGCCCGGGACCACCCGACTGCCAGTTTCCGAAGAGCAGGTCGCCCGGTTTCGCCTCCGAGAGCGGGATCTCGACGCCGACGCGCCACTGAGTCTCCGAGGTCCGGGGCAGTTTGATGCCGGTAGCGGCGTAGACGGCGAACGAGGTGAGGCCGGAGCAGTCGAATCCCCCGCCGGACGGTCCGTTGATGTTGCCGCCGCCCCACACATACGGCAGGCCGATGAACCTCATCGCCATCTCGACCACCCGGCTCGGCTCCCCGGCGCCGACGCCGTAGAAGAACGGCGACAACATCCGGGCGAACGATTCTTCGAGCGACCGGATCCGTGCCACATACGGCTGGGTTTCGTGGACGTAGTCCGGTTTTCCGGCGGGCATCCCGCCCGACGTGCGCACCGCACCCGCACCGGCGTTGTAGGCCGCAAGGGTGAGGTCGAGGGTGTCACCCTTGACCACGCCTTGCTTCTTCCAGGCGTCGATCTGCGCGTGGAGGTCGCACAGCATCTGGCCGGAGGCCATCATCGGGTCGGCGACGCCGTTGATGTCCACCTTGCCGTCGCCGTCCGCGTCCTTGCCGTATTTGGCCCAGGTGCCGGGCAGAAATTGACCGGGTCCGCGGGCACCCGCCCTCGACACCGGCGAGGCCGCCCCATATCTGAAGCCGTTCTCGACCGAGTACAGAGCGGCCAGGGTCGGCGGTTTGATTCCTTCACACAACGAGCCGGCCTTGCGGATCCAGGGGGCGAACACGGCGATGGCCCCGATCGGGGCCAGTGAGACCCCGGGAAATCCGGCAGGCACCGAGGGAATCAAGGATCCGAGGCCGCTGATGATGGCGGGGACGCCGGGGACGGCGGCCAGCCCACCGATCATGGTTTGTGCACCCGAGGCCATCGGCGCCGGGGGCTGGTCGAGCGGACTGTCGGGGAGGACGAGTGCCTGCTCGGGTCCAGGGACCTGCGGGGGCGGCGCCGGCGGTGCGTCTGCAGCAGGCGGCGCCGGAATATAGGGATCGGTCGCCTGCTTCACCACCTCGGATGCGTCGGTGACCATTTGCTCGGCTTGCAGTCGTGCTGGTTCCGGGAGAGCCGAAATGGCGTCGTTCACCTGTTTCTGAACGTCGGGAGAAGCTTGCTCTACAACTTGGATTGCGTCCGCCGCTTGGTCTTTCACTGGCTGCGGTATGTCTGCTCCTTGAACCATTGCCCCCGCTGCTGTGGTGATCGCCACGATGATCGCCGCTGCATCAACTGACATACGTGCGCTCCTCCTCCTCGGTATGCCGAACCGAGTAGGTTCACGTTACGACGGGGTACAGCGGGCGCGGGCCGAATTCGGCAGCTTGGGCAGCAGCCATTTCGTGCGGTGAGCAGGCTTCGGGCCGTCGCACACGACCGTGCGTGCGTGTTTCCACCCGGCCCGACTGCACTCCACCCCTCTGAGCCGGCCTCGCATCGCTCTCCGAACTGATTCCCAGGTTGCTCACAGGTTCGTCGTGGAAGGTGGTGGACATGAGTGAAGATCGACGGAATGCCCGCCTGCTTCCCGTTCGGCGTGCGCTCGCCGCAGCCGGGATCGCCGGGTTGGTCGCCGGTGGCGGCATCGCGGCTGCCGCGGACGCCTCTTCACCCGACGCGGCCGTCGCCGCTCCCCTCGTCTCGGCAGGCTCCGGAACACCGGATGCGGTGTCGAGCGGATTCTGAAGACGCGGGGAGTAACCACAGCATGACCGGTGCGCGTAGCGCGACCGAATGGTCGACGTGGGGTGGGCACGTACGTGTCGTCGTCACCGACCCGGCCGCTCTCGATTCGGCTGCCAACCTGGTGCGCGGCTATCTCGCGGCAGCAGACGCCGCGGTCAATCGCGAGCGATCCGACGCCGAGATCCACTCTCTCCGGCACGGGAAGAACACCGTGACCCCACTGTTCGCCCGATTCATCGCCGATGCACTGTCTGCGGCACGGATCACGGACGGAAAGCTCGACCCCACGTCGGGATCCACCACCCACTCCTGGCGCACGGTCGGGGTCGACGGAACCGAGGTGACGCTGCCCGAGGGAGCGCAGCTCGATCTCACGGCCACCGCTCGCGCGAGCTCGGCAGACCACTGCGCCTCGACCACCGCCGAACTCCTCGGCTGCGGCGTGCTGGTGGCCCTGGGCGGCGACATCGCCACCGCCGGACCCACGCCGCCGGGTGGGTGGCAGATACAGGTGCAGGACCTGCCGGGCGACCCCACCTGCCAGGTGTCGATTCCGTCGGATGCAGGCGTGGCGACCGCCAGCACCGTGAAACCCCTGCGTCCCGACCCGATGGCGTTGTGGCGCACAGTGTCCGTGGTGGCCGACTGCTGCACCACCGCCCACGCAACCAGTACGGCGGCGGTCGCGATGGGCGGCGGCGCCGTCAGCTGGCTCGCCGAACTGAAGCTACCCGCGCGGTTGGTGGATCAGGAGTTCCGGGTGAGCACCCTCAATGGATGGCCACACTAGCGGGGCGCTCAGTGCTGCAGCCGAACGGCGTATCCGGCGGCGTCGAGCGCGTCGAGCAGATCCTGGCGATGTCCCGGGCCACGGGTCTCTACGGTGAGGAAGACCTCCACCTCGTCCAGTGCGAGTGAGCCACCGGTCCGGGAGTGAACAACGTCGACCACGCTGGCCCCGTTCCCGCTGACCACTTCGAGGAGGCCGACCAAACCACCCGGTCGGTCCGGAATGGTCACGTGCACACCAAGATAGCGTCCCGACGCGCGCAACCCGTGGTTGACCACATGGGTCAGCAGTAACGGGTCGACGTTGCCACCCGACAGCACGGCGCAGACCTTTCCGGTGAGGCCGAGCTCGGCCTGGGCGCAACTGATCAGAGCCGCCACCGCCGCGGCGCCGGCGGGTTCGACGATGAGTTTCGCTCGCTCGAGGCACAACAGCAGGGCGCGGGACAACGCGTCCTCGCTCACCGTGACGATGGCATCTACCTGAGTGCCGACGTGCGCGAACGGGACGTCGCCCGGTCGGCCGACCGCAATGCCGTCGGCCATGGTGGACATGTTCGCCAACGGCACGGGACGGCCTTCGGCTAGCGAAGCGGGCCACGCGGCTGCTTGCTCGGCCTGGACGCCGATGATGCGCACGTCGGGACGCAACTCCGACACCGCGGCGGCGATCCCCGCGATGAGGCCACCACCGCCCGTCGGAACGACGATGGTGCCGACGTCCGGCTCCTGCTCTAGAATTTCGAGGCCCACAGTCCCTTGACCTGCCACGATGTCGACGTGGTCGAAGGGGTGAATCAGCACCGCCCCGGTCTCCGCAGCGAATTCCTTCGCCGCCACCAGGGCATCGTCCACGGTGTCACCGGTCAGATGCACGGTCGCGCCATACGCCTTGGTTGCGACGAGTTTCGGTAGGGGTGCGCCCGTCGGCATGAAGACGGTCGACGCGATGCCCAGGTCGGTGGCCGCCCAGGCCACACCCTGGGCGTGATTACCGGCACTCGCGGCGACGACACCAGACGCGCGTTCCTCCTCGGCGAGGTTCGCGATCCGGTAATACGCACCACGCGGCTTGAAAGACCCCGTGCGCTGGAGGTTTTCGCACTTGAGCGACACCTCGTGCCCGCATCGCTCGGACAATGCCCTCGATGCAATCACCGGCGTCCGGCGCATCACGGGGGCAAGCAGCCTACGGGCTGCCCTGATCTGTTCGAGCGTGACGGATTCCACGCGGGCCAGCATAGGGCGCTCCGCGCCCCGTGAGTGGTTAAGGAGTCCAGAGACTCGTCAACCACTCACGGGCGGCGAAGCCGCCTACTTCAGCGCCTGCTCGATGTCGCCCACGAGGTCGGCCGCGTCTTCGACGCCGACGGACAGCCGCACGAGGTCGTCCGGGACCTCGAGCAGCGAACCCGCGGTGGAGGCGTGCGTCATCGCACCGGGATGTTCGATGAGCGATTCGACACCACCGAGCGACTCGGCGAGGGTGAAGATCTCGGTTCGCGAGCAGAAGTCCAGCGCCGCCTGCTTACCGCCGGCGAGCCGGACGGAGATCATGCCGCCGAAACGACGCATCTGCTTCTCGGCGATCTTGTGGCCGCTGTGCGATTCGAGGCCGGGGTAGATGACCTTGGAGACGGCCGGGTGCCCGGTGAGCAACTCCACGACCTTTTCGGCGTTGTCACTGTGCCGCTCCATGCGCAGGGCGAGGGTCTTGATGCCGCGCAGCGTGAGGAAGGCATCGAAGGGACCGGGTACGGCGCCGGCGCCGTTCTGGAGGAACGCGAATGCCGCGTCGAGTTCTTCGTCGTTGGTGACCAGTGCGCCGCCGACGACGTCGGAGTGGCCGCCGATGTATTTAGTGGTCGAGTGCAGGGCGATGTCGGCGCCGAGCTGCAGCGGCTGCTGCAGGTAAGGCGACGCGAACGTGTTGTCGACGACGATCTTCGCGTCGGCCGCGTGCGCCACCTCGGTGAGCGCTTCGATGTCACCGATGGTGAGCAACGGGTTGGTGGGGGTCTCGACCCACACCAGTTTGGTGTTCGGCCGGATCGCCTCGCGCACGGCATCCACATCGGACACCGGCACGGGGGTGTATTCGATACCCCACTGGGAGAAGACCTTGTCGATCAGGCGGAACGTGCCACCGTAGGCGTCGTTGGGGATGACGAGGTGGTCGCCCGGACGGAGAACGGCACGCAGGACACAGTCGGTGGCGGCCATGCCCGAGCCGAAGGCCCGGCCGTACGTGCCCGACTCCAGCGCTGCGAGGTTGGCCTCGAGCGGTCGGCGGGTGGGGTTGCCCGTGCGGGCGTACTCGAACCCGTTACGCATGCCGCCGACGCCGTCCTGTGCGAACGTCGAGCTCGCGTAGATCGGGACGTTGACGGCGCCGGTCTGCGGGTCGGGGTCGAATCCGGCGTGCACGGCCTTCGTGGAGAAACCCTGCCAGCTGATGTTGTCCGCTTTGCTGCGCTGCTCACTCATGTAGGCCAGCGTAGTAGGGACCTAATCTTGCAGATACTTCGCAATCGCGAATGCGACGTCCAGCTTGGTCTCGTCGCTCACGGAGGGGTCGATCGCGTTGACGATGATGCTGTGCGTCGGCGTGAGGAGTGCCATGGCGACGACGTCGAGGACCACCCCGTTCACTGCCGTGGACCGCGGATCGGGAATCACATTCGTCCCGTTCCTCATCTCCACGATGACCACCGGGTCCGTCGCCTGCGGCTTGACGGACGCAGTGAGGGTGCTCAGCACGTTGGCCGGCCCCTTCGACCACGAGCAGGTGGGATCGGCGGAGCCCGGCAGGACTGCCTCGGTGAGATACGGCCGGTCCGATACCAACGACCCCAGCACCTCCGTCAGGTGGTCGCAGTCGGTCGACCCGGCCACCACCGCCGAGCTGGGTTTCGCTGTCGCCACCGATGCCGGCTGTGCGACGCCGTCGACCGCTTGCCCGCACCCGGCAACCGTCAGTCCGAGGGCGATGATCGGAATTCCCACGACACGACGCAGACGAGCACCCACTGATTTCCCCCCTCGGATGTGGAACGGGCCGCCCGCGTCCGGCGAGCAGCCCGTCCCGATGTCTCGCCCTAGGACCCGGCGCTGAGGAACCCGAGCAGGTCGTGGCGAGTGATGACGCCGGCCGGCTTACCGTCGTCCACCACCATCAGCGCGTCGGTATCCCCCAGTGCCTTCGTCGCGGCCGACACCGGCTCACCCGAACCGATGAGCGGAAAAGGCTTGCTCATGTGCTTCTCGACGGGGTCGGCGAGGTGGGCACGGCCCTCGAACACGGCGCTGAGAAGGTCGCGCTCCGTCACACTTCCCGCGACCTCACCGGCCATGACGGGCGGCTCGGCCCCGACTACGGGCATCTGGGACACCCCGTACTCGCGGAGGATTTCGATGGCGTCGCGCAGCGTCTCGGACGGGTGCGTGTGGACAAGGTCCGGGAGCTCGCCGGACTTGCCGCGCAGCACGTCGCCGACCGTCTTCTCGTCCGGCTTGCCGTCGAGCGGGGTGCGGAGGAAGCCGTAGGAGGCCATCCACTTGTCGTTGAAGATCTTGGACAGGTAGCCGCGTCCGCCGTCGGGAAGGAGAACGACGATCACCGCGTCGGGACCCTCACGCTTGGCGACCTCGAGTGCGGCGACGACGGCCATTCCGCACGATCCGCCGACCAGCAGGCCTTCTTCACGCGCGAGTCGGCGTGTCATCTCAAAGGAGTCGGCATCGGAGACGGCGATGATTTCGTCGGGGATGGACGGGTCGTAGGCGCTCGGCCAGAAGTCCTCGCCGACACCTTCGACCAGGTAGGGACGGCCGGTGCCGCCGGAGTACACGGAGCCCTCGGGGTCGGCGCCGATGATCTTGACCTTTCCGCCCGACACCTCCTTGAGGTAGCGGCCGGTGCCGGTGATGGTGCCGCCGGTGCCGACGCCCGCGACGAAGTGGGTGATCTTTCCGTCGGTGTCGGCCCAGATCTCGGGCCCGGTGGTCTCGTAATGGCTCTGCGGACCGCCCGGGTTGGCGTACTGGTTCGGCTTCCACGCGCCGGGGATGTCGCGGGCGAGGCGGTCGGACACGCTGTAGTAGCTGTCGGGGTGTTCCGGCGCGACCGCGGTCGGGCACACCACTACCTCGGCGCCGTAGGCCTTGAGGACGTTGCGCTTGTCTTCGCCGACCTTGTCGGGGCACACGAACACGCACTTGTACCCACGTTTCTGTGCCACCAGGGCCAGCCCGACGCCGGTGTTGCCGGACGTGGGTTCGACGATGGTTCCGCCCGGCTTCAGCTCGCCCGACGCCTCGGCGGCGTCGATCATCTTGACCGCGATGCGGTCCTTCGAGCTTCCGCCGGGGTTCAGGTACTCGAGCTTGGCTGCAACGGTCCCGTGCTCGCCGCCGATAACCGAAGTGAGCTTGACGAGAGGGGTGTTGCCGATCAGGTCGACGACATGTTCCGCGATGCGCATGACTCCATGGTCCCAGATGCGCAGATCGGATGCTCACAGACGTCCGGCACGAGGCATCGGACGCGGCTAGATTGGTACAGACGCAGTCCGCCGGAACCCGTGAGAAACACACCAGGTAGCGGAAAGGTGAGTGCAGTGCCGAAGAGCACCTGGCAGACCGGAGTGAAGGCCGGCGCCACGGCGGTAGTAGCGGGATCGAGCGCAGGAACACTGTCATGGGTTGCGTACTCGTACCTAATGTCGCAGGCGACGGCGGCGAGAGGCGTCATCGGACGCAATGTCGCGAAACCGCCGGAGGCCGACGGCGTGTACGCCCCTGGCAGCGCGGACGTGGAACGCTGGCGTCGCGGCACACCGTTCGACCTGCACCTGATGATCTTCGGCGACTCGACCGCTGCAGGCGTGGGCTGCCTGACGGCGGAGGAAGTGCCCGGCGTGCAGATCGCCCGCCGCCTCGCCGACGAGACGGGTAAGCGGGTTCGGCTGAGCACCAAGGCAATCGGCGGTGCCACCTCGCGGGGACTCAGCGGCCAGGTTGACGCGATGTTCGTGGCGGGGCCGCCGCCGGACGCTGCCGTCATTCTCGTCGGAGCCAACGACGTCACAGCGAAGAACTCGATTCGCGCCTCGGCCCGCAGGCTGGGTGAGGCCGTCGCCCGATTGAGGGAGCACGACTGCGCCGTTGTCGTCGGGACGTGCCCCGACCTGGGAGTCGTCACAGCCATACCGCAGCCCCTGCGCACCGTCGTCCGCACGTGGGGCCTGCGTCTGGCGAGGGCGCAGGCGGTCGCGGTCACCGCGGCGGGGGGACATCCGGTTGCGCTGGCCGATTTGCTGGCGCGCGAATTCCTGGCTGCCCCCGACCGAATGTTCTCGGCCGACCACTTCCATCCTTCTGCTGCGGGATACGAACTGGCGGCAATGCAGATCGTGCCCGTCCTCGCCACGGCACTGGGCATGTGGCACGGCGGCCCTCTCCCGGACCTGCCCGAGGTCTCGGAAGCAGCCGAGGCACGCAAGTTCTCGACGCGAACACTCGCCTCGCTCAATCGCTTTCTGTGGCGACGTGCCGCGCGACGCCGTACGACGGGTCGCCTCGACGACCTTCTCGGAATCGAGGAGGCGTCGGCGTCGCGAGTCCGGAAGGCCGCCCAGTGAGACGGAGATATCCGCGCACGGACGCGACGACGTAGGTTGTCTGAACAGCCATGAAATCGGTGGCCTGCAACACAGTGCAGACCTCCGCAGCCGACAAAGGAGTTATTGATGCCCGAGGCAGTAATCGTCTCTGCAGTACGTTCACCGATCGGTCGGGCCATGAAGGGCTCACTGAAGTCGATCCGCCCGGATGATCTGACGACGCAGATGGTTGCCGCGGCGCTCGCGAAGGTCCCCGAACTCGATCCCACCGAGATCGACGACCTGCTCCTCGGGTGCGGTCAGCCGGCCGGGCAGTCCGGGTTCAACATCGCCCGCGTCGTCGCCGTGCAGTTGGGCTACGACTTCCTGCCCGGTGTGACCGTCAACCGGTACTGTTCTTCCTCGCTGCAGACCACCCGCATGGCGCTGCACGCGATCAAGGCCGGCGAGGGCGACGTCTTCATCTCGGGCGGTGTCGAGTCGGTGTCGAGCTTCGTCACCGGCAACGCCGACGGCCTGCCCAACACCAAGAACCCCAAGTTCGCCGACGCCGAGGCCCGGACCGGCAAGCTCGCCGAGGGCGGCGTCGCCTGGACCGACCCGCGTGAGGACGACCTGCTGCCCGACGTCTACATCGCGATGGGCCAGACCGCCGAGAACGTGGCGTCCGCCACCGGCATCAGCCGTGAGGAGCAGGACCGCTGGGGTGTCCGGTCGCAGAACCGTGCGGAGGAGGCCATCAAGAACGGGTTCTTCGAGCGGGAGATCACCCCGGTCACCCTCCCCGACGGCACCGTCGTCAGCACCGACGACGGCCCGCGCGCCGGCACCACCTACGAGGCCGTCAGTCAGCTGAAGCCGGTGTTCCGGCCGGACGGCACCGTCACCGCCGGCAACGCCTGCCCGCTCAACGACGGCGCCGCCGCGCTGGTCATCATGTCCGACACCAAGGCGAAGGCCCTCGGCCTGACACCGCTGGCCCGCATCGTGTCGACCGGTGTATCGGGTCTGTCGCCCGAGATCATGGGTCTCGGCCCGATCGAGGCCGTCAAGAAGGCGCTCGCACTGGCCGGGAAGAGTGTCTCGGACATCGACCTGTTCGAGATCAACGAGGCCTTCGCGGTCCAGGTCCTCGGTTCGGCCCGCGAGCTGAAGATCGACGAGGACAAGCTGAACATCTCCGGTGGCGCCATCGCCCTGGGCCACCCGTTCGGCATGACCGGTGCCCGCATCACCAACACCCTGCTCAACAACCTGCGTGAACAGGACAAGACGTTCGGCGTCGAGACCATGTGCGTCGGCGGCGGGCAGGGCATGGCCATGGTCCTCGAACGCCTGAGCTGAGCTGGCTCCGCCCGTGAGTGGTTGACGAGTGCAGAGACTCGTTAACCACTCACGGGCGCGAAGCGCCTAGTCGTTGTTGAAGTAACTCAGCAGGCGCAGGATCTCGACGTACAGCCACACCAGGGTGACCGTGAGTCCGAAGGCGACTCCCCAGGCGGCCTTCTCCGGCGCCTGAGCGCGGATCAGCTGGTCAGCGGCGTCGAAGTCCAGCAGGAAGCTGAAGGCGGCGATTCCGATGCAGACGAGGCTGAAGATGATGGCCATCGTGCCGCCGTCACGCAGTCCGAGACCGCCTTCGACGAAGAAGCTGGCGATCACGTTGCCCAGAGCGAGGACGACGACACCGATGAGAGCGCCGATGATCATTCGCGTCAGGCGGGGCGTGACTCGGATCGCACCCGTCTTGTAGACGACGAGCATGCCGAAGAACACACCGAACGTACCGAGGACTGCCTGGCCGATCAGCGCGGAGCCGCCGACTCCACCGAACGTGATGTCGGTGAACATGAACGACAGCGCACCGAGGAACAGACCTTCCGCGACGGCGTAGGCGAGCACGATCGCCGGGTTGTCCATCTTGCGGCCGAAGGTGGCGATCAGCACGAGGACGAGACCGACCAGGCCGCCACCGATGACGAACGGAACAGCCAGGTCCGCATCGTTGCTGACCAGAAAGTAGGAGATGATCGCCGTCACCGAGAGCACACCGAGTGTGATTCCGGTCTTCGTGACGACGTCGTCGATGGTCATCGAACGGTAGTCGGGGCCCGTGCGGTAGGGCTCGGCCTGGGTGTACTGAGGCTGACCGAACTGCTGCGTGACCTGCGCGGCGCCGGCCGTCGTAGATCCGAACGAGGCGTATCCGCCGTTGCCCTCTTGTTTGGGCAGGTTACGGAACACCGGGTTACTGGTGGTGCGCACCGTGCACATCCCTTCTCGTGGCTCGCCGGGTGGATCCGGGTTCTCTCATATGACGAACGTCCGGCACCCCACCGCGAGTTCCCGTTCTTCGCTTCGGGTCGGACAATTCGGACTCTACCGGTGCCGCAGTGGCAGCCGCCAGACGAGTGCCCGGCGGCGCGGCGATCAGGCGATCGACCGGGTCACGGTGAATTTCGCGTTGCGGCCGACCACGTCGGTGCGCCCGACCAGCCGTTGCAGCCGACCTCGATAACCGAGATGAGAGTTGTACACGGTCCACATTTCGCCGCCGGAACGGAGTACCCGCCCCGCTTCGGCGAACATCTTCAGGGCGACACCGGTGTGTACGGCCGCGCCGACGTGGAACGGCGGATTACAGAGGATGACGTCGCAGCTTCCGGTAGGCAGTGTCGACATCACATCGTCGCGCAGTGTGCTCACCCGGTCGGCGACTCCGTTGGCACGGGCCGTGGCCGAGGCGGATGCGACTGCGGCTGCCGACTGGTCGGTGGCGATGACCGAGATGCCGGGCCGCAGCCGAGCGAGGCTGACAGCGAGGATGCCGGTGCCGCAGCCGAGGTCGACGGCGGTCTGCGCGGCGGGGTTCACGCGCGGGAGGAAGTCGAGGAGGCACCGGGTCCCGATGTCCAAGGTGGAACCGGCGAACGCGGCTCCGTAGGAGACGACGTCGAGGCCGAGCTCGTCGATATGTTCGGTGACCGGGAAACTCGACCGAGCGGACGCCACCGGACCGCTCGCGATCAGCACCCGCGACTTCTGCCGCCCGAGCGTTGCCCGCACGGACGCGAACGAGCGGAGGAGCACCTCGTTCATCCCGGTGGAAATGTGCTTGTTCCGGCCGCCGGCGAAAACCACCACACCGGGGTCGGCGTGGCGCGCGATCGCCTCGGCGATCTCGGCGAGTTCGCTCAGGCTCCGCGGCAATTGCAGCAGGACCACGCGCGCACCCTCGAGTAGGTCCTGTCCGAGGGTGCACTGCCGATAGCACGACGTCATACCTGCCGCCTCGGCATTGCGGGCAAGCGCCTGCTCCCCCGTCAGCGGATCCTGGAACACCCGGATGCCGATGGAGTCGTGCGTCACCGCGGCGCCGAGTGTGAGCGCACCGTAGTGGTCCCCGATCACGGCGACGGTTCCCGTGGGCGCGCCCGAAAGAGCGGTCGCGGCCTCGTCGAGGATCAGACGGTCTGCGGCGTCGACGGCCACCAGGTTCGGTGCCTCGACATCGGGTCGGCGCCGCAACAGAGCGAACAGTGAATCACGGTCGAGCACGTTACTGCGACACCCACTCGACCACGTTGTCGACGCTTTCGCGGTGGGTACGGAATTGGTTGACCGGGTTCTCGGTGTCGGCGTAGCCGAAGGAGACACCGCAGACGACTTTGCGCTCCTCCGACAGCGAGAAGAAGTCGCGGATATAGGGCGAACTTCCCGCGAGTGCCGCCTGGGGAATGGTGGCGACCCCGAGGCTCTGTGCCGCAAGGAGAAAGCTGTCGACGTACAGGCCGCAGTCGACGGCGCCGTACGTTCCGAGAGCTTCGTGGGTGGTGACGATCGCGACGTGCGGTGCCCCGAAGAGGTCGAAATTCTTCATGGTCTGTTCGGCCGAGGCCGCCCTGTCCCCAGGCGCTATCCCCACACTCGAATACAGCTGCATGGCACATTCCCGGCGACGCAGCTTGTGCTCACCCCGGTACTCGCGGGGAAAGTCGAAATCCGATTCTTGTGGATGGCTGCGCACGTACTCTGCGAGTCCGGTACGAAACCGTTCGGTTCCTTCGCCCTCCGTGATCGCCACCTGCCACGGCTGCGTGTTGCACCACGACGGCGTCTGCTGCGCCAACTCGAGGATCCGCTCGATCACCTGACGCGGCACCTGACGGGGCAGAAAGGCCCGGCAACTGATCCGCTCGTCGAGAAGCGTCGCGAAAATGCCTGCGGCCGGGTTCGTGTCGGGTGCCGCAATTCCGGTGTCGGTCACGTAGAAACTCCTCAGGTTCGCTCGCTCTCGAACACGCTCTCGGGAATGTGCGACCGCGATATGCTGGCGTCAGTGCACCGAGAAGGTGATGTCATGAGTGTGCCACGAGGCCCGGAAGGAGAAGCCGGGCCGACCGACTCGGATCCGCGAACAACTGCGCGGGTCGCCGTCACCGACATCGTCGCAGAACTGTCGGCAGAAGGGTTCGACGATGCACGGGAGATCGGCCGGGGCGGGTTCGGGGTCGTCTACCGCTGCCTCCAGAGCGCCCTCGATCGCACAGTGGCCATCAAGGTCCTCTCGTCCGATCTGAGAGACGAGGATCGCGCGCGGTTCCTGCGCGAGCAGCGCGCGATGGGCAAGCTGTCCGGGCATCCCCACGTCGTCGACATCCTGCAATCCGGGGTCACCCCGAGCGGCAGGCCGTACATCGTGATGCCGTACCACCCGCGCGATTCACTCGAGGCCTGGGTACGCCACGAAGGACCCCTGCCCTGGGCGGAGGTGCTTCGGGTCGGGATCAAGTTGGCGGGGGCGCTCGAGACGGCGCATCGCGCGGGGACCCTGCACCGGGACGTCAAGCCGGCCAACATCCTGCTCACCGGCTACGGCGAACCCCAACTCACCGACTTCGGCATCGCCCGCGTGGCGGGCGGATTCGAAACCACGTCGAGCATGATCACCGGTTCGCCCGCGTACACCGCGCCCGAGGTGCTCCGGGGTGAGCCCCCTTCCGTGGCGTCGGACGTGTACAGCCTCGGCGCCGCACTGTTCTGTCTCCTCACGGGACATGCTGCGTTCGAGCGCCGCAGCGGCGAGAGGCTCGTCGCGCAATTCCTGCGGATCGCCACCCAACCTGTTCCGGATCTTCGGGGGGAAGACGTCCCGGACGACGTGTGCTCCGCGATCGAACATGCCATGGCCGACGATCCGTCCGATCGTCCCGCAGGCGCAGCGGATTTCGGCCGAGAATTACAGGAGGCGCAACGCAGGCACAATCTCGGCGTCGACGAGATGGCACTGCCCTCCACGGTCGGCGAATTCCCGCGTGTGGAACAGTCGGCAACCCCGACCACTCAGTCGGCCGTGTCCGGACGCGGACACAGTTATCGCCGACGCTCGGGCGCCACACCCCCCAGCGCCGCGGCTCGCTTCCGTCCGCCGACGCCGATGCGGTTGCTGGTTCCGCGGACCCGGCCGCTCGAAATGCTTCGACGAGGTCACCGCCGTCGTCTGGCGTTGATCCACGCGCCCGCCGGGTTCGGGAAGAGCACGGTCGCCGCGCAGTGGCGTGACGAACTCGTCCGCGAGGGCGCCGTCGTCGCCTGGCTGACTGTGGACAACGACGACAACAACGTCGTGTGGTTCCTGTCCCACCTCGTCGAGGCGATCCGCCGGGCCGATCCGTCGCTCGCCGACGAACTGGGGCAGGCACTCGAGGAGAACGGCGAGGATGCCGAGCGGTACGTGCTGACTTCGCTCGTCGACCAGGTCCACGAAGGCCGGCGACATGTGGTGGTGATCATCGACGACTGGCACCGGGTGTCCGACCCGAAAACGATCGCGGCCATGGATTTTGTCCTCGAGAATGGTTGCCACCACCTTCAGATCGTGGTGACGAGCCGCACCCAGGTGGGCCTTCCGCTGGCGAAGCTCCGCGTCCGGGACGAACTCGTGGAAATCGACAGCCGGGCGTTACGTTTCGATCTCGGTGAGTCACAGCGATTCCTCGTCGACATCGGCGGACTCGAACTCGCCGACGCCGACGTCGAGGCGCTCGAAGAGACGACGGACGGATGGGTCGCGGCACTGCAACTGGTCTCCCTGTCGCTGCGGGACCGATCCGATCCCGGCGACCTCATCCGGCACATGTCGGGGCGGCATCACGCCATCGGTGAGTACCTGGCCGAAAACGTCCTGAGCACCCTCGAACCCGCGCTACTCGACTTCATGCTTGCGACGTCGATCACCGAGCGTGTCTGTGGCGACCTCGCGTCGGTGCTGGCGAATGTGCCGCGGGGGCAGGCTCTGCTCGAACAGGTCGAGTCACGGGACCTGTTCCTGAGGAGCCTCGACGACGACCGGGAGTGGTTCGAATACCATCACCTGTTTGCCGAGTATCTTCGCCGGCGCCTCGAACGTGATCAGCCCGAACGAGTTTCGGAATTGCACCGCGCCGCCGCGCAATGGTTCGCCGACCACCACTACGTGAGCGACGCCGTCAATCACGCCCTGGCGACGGACGACCTCGACACGGCGGTGACCGTCGTCGAAACGCAGGGAATGCGCCTGGTCGAACACTCCCGGATGGTGGCCTTGCTGGGTTTGGTGGAGAAGCTGCCACCCACTGTCGTGGAGTCCAGCCCTCGCATCCAGATCGCCGTCGCGTGGGCGAGCATCCTGCTCCAACGGGCGCCGGAAACCCTGCGCGCGCTCTCCCGCGTTGCTGCCGCCCTCGAGCATTCCCCGCTGAGCGAGTCCGAGCGCGTGGACATCCGGTTGGAGGGCGACGTCATCAGGGCCGTCATCGAGGTGTCGGCGGATCGCGTCGCCAAGGTCCCCGAGCTCATCGCCGAGGTGTTCGCACGGCCGGAGACCCTGCGCTCGTGGATCGTATCCGTCGCCGCCAATTTGGCGTCGGCCGTCGCCATCGCCAGATTCGAATACGGGGAGGCCCGTCGCCTGCAGCAGTGGGCAATCCCCTACCACCGGCAAACCGTCGGCGCGTTCAACCAAATGTACGGCTACAGCTTTGCGGGCCTCGCCGCCATGGAGCAACTCGACATCGCTGCAGCCGAAGACGATTTCCGGCTGGCCGTGCAGGTGGCGACGAAAGCGAGCGGTGAGCACTCGCACGCCGCACGACTCGCCGGGACGTTGCTCGGCGAATTGCTGTACGAGCAGGGTCATCTCGACGAGGCCGAGCGGCTGCTGGACGAAAGCTACGAGCTCGGCCGGGAGGGTGGGCTGGTCGACTTCATGATCGCCCGCTTCGTGACATCAGCCCGGTTGAAGGCCGGGCGCGGGGATTTCGCTTCGGCGGCCCGGCACCTGGACGAAGGAGCCACGGTGGCCACTACGCTGGGGCTTCCTCGACTCTTGGCCAGGGTTCAGAACGAGCGGGCTCGTCTCGGACTTCCACCGTCTCCGCCAGAGTCGCAACCGCCTGCGACGCCCATGCGCCCACCCGATTTCGGTTATGCCGAGATAGTCGCGCAGCTCGACGATGCGACCGCGATCCGCGGGCAAATGACGGATCAGCCCGGTATCGCATGCGAACGCGCCGAAGCATGGGTGCGCCGAGTCGAAGCGCAGAACAGGCCGAGGGCGACTTTGCAGGCCAAGCGCCTTCTGGTGGCGTGCCTGGTTGCGGCAGACCGCGTCGACGAAGCCAAGCCGATTCTGGCCGAGGTGGTCGCGACCTGCGCTCGAATCGGGTTCGTGCGCTACGTCGTCGACGGGGGTCCCCGAATGGTTCCTCCGCTTGCCGCCCTGCTGGCTGACAAGCAGGGCGGACGCTGGCCAGCCGACTGGCCGGAGGTTTCCGCCGACTTCCTCGCCGCCGCGTTGGCAGGCCACACACCTCTGGAAAATTAGCGTTCACTTTATTGACTACGTCAAGAAACGGTGATGCAGTGTGATCGTGGACACACACACTCGGCTGGCCGGCCTGCTCCGCGGTGCTTCGCTGCGAGTCACGGCGCCCCGGGTAGCGGTCCTCACCGAGGTCCATCGGCAACCGCACTCGGACGCCGACACCATCGCGACCGGTGTGCGCAACCAGCTCGGCTCGGTGTCGACCCAGGCTGTCTACGACGTTTTGCGAGCCCTCACCGAAGCCGGGCTGATCCGTCGTATCGAACCGCCCGGATCCCCGGCTCGCTACGAGACCAGAGTCGGTGACAACCACCACCACGTCGTGTGCCGAAAGTGCGGTTCGATACGCGACATCGACTGTTCCGTAGGCGAAGCACCCTGCCTGACACCCGATTCCACCCACGGTTTCGTCATCGACGAAGCCGAGGTTCTCTATTGGGGCACCTGCCCCGACTGCCACGCGCACGCGTCGGCCACCAGCGGGTAACGAATTCGGGGAAGCAAGCAGCGCCGATCCAGCGCGGTACCGGCCTTTCGCCACGACGGCACCGCCGGACGACCTATCGTGGAACGGTTGATGCTGCCTGCCGAAAGGTTGCTCGCATGTGCCGGTTGTTCGGGTTGTCCGCTGCTCCACATCGTGTCCGTGCGTCGTTCTGGTTGCTCGATGCGCCGGACAGCCTGACGCAGCAGAGTCACCGGGAACCGGACGGCACCGGGCTGGGGACGTTCGCCGAAGACGGCACTCCGGTGGTGGAGAAGCAGCCGCTGGCCGCCTACGAGGACACCGAGTTCGCACAGGAAGTGAAGCATCGGTATTCGAGTACGTTCGTCGCGCACATACGATTCGCCACCACGGGCGAACTGTTACCGGCGAACACACACCCGTTCACGCTGCGCGGCCGGATCTTCGCGCACAACGGCGTGATCGGGAACTTGGCGGCTCTCGACACCGAATTGGGCTCCGACCTGGACCTCGTCGAGGGTGACACCGATTCGGAGCGCTTCTTCGCCCTCGTGACCCGGCACATCGACCGGAACGGTGGCGACGTCACGGCCGGGATCAGCACAGCGGCGCAGTGGGTGGCGGACAATCTGCCCGTCTACGCCCTCAACCTGGTGCTCACAACCCCAGAGGAACTGTGGGCGCTGCGCTTTCCGGACACGCACGACCTCCTGGTTCTCGAGCGGCGACCCGGCGGCCCGAGCGGAAGCAGGCATCTGCAACACACCAGCAGCTCAGGCCGAGTCCGGGCCCGGTCCGAGCACCTCGCTCAGCATCCCGCGGTGATCGTCGCGAGCGAACAGATGGACGAGGACCCGGGATGGACCCCGCTACGGCCGGGCGAGCTGCTGCACGTCGACCGGAACCTCACAGTCAGCCGCGAGGTGGTCCTCGACCGACCACCCCGCGACCTCATTCATCTCGACGACCTCGACAGCCGGGCAGCCGCCGCGCAGCACGAAAACTAGCGAGCAAGCACCTACTGTGCGGAGAGACCCGGCTGGGTGTCGATCCGGCTGGGTCCGCCGTTGAAGGTGCCCGCCTTTCCGAAGGACCATTCGCCGTCCTTGCCACAGACCAACACCCCGTTGCGGTCACCCGGGTTCGCGTAACCGATAACGGTGGTGTTGCCGTTGGCGTCGTCCTGCACGATGGGGCACCCCTTTCCGGGGCCGTTGTTGGGGTCGACGGGGACGGCATTCGCCGTGGTTGCCGCACCCAGAGCGCCGAGGATCGGCAGGGCTGCGAAGGCGAGAGCGGCAATGGTTCGGCGGGTGTTGATCATTCGGTCTCCAGAAGATGTCGGGTAGGTGTCTTGCTGACAGGTACTACTGTGCCGATTGCCGCGCACTGTTTTAAGCACCCCCAGGGGTGGGATCCGCTCACCTACCGCGCTTGCCGCACACGCCTTCAGCGCACCTACTCGGCCCAGTACTCCAGCATCGGTTCGCTTGCGAGTTGGTTCGACCCCTCGGTGATGACGAGAGCCTCCGGAGACAGCGAATACTGCACACCCGCATTGGTGGCCGCGAAACCGGTGTTGGTGCGCACGGGATCGTCGATCTCGACGGATGCCCCGTCACTCAGTCGCACACCCTTGTAGTAGAGCCGGCCCACGCCGGTCTCACAAATGACGACAAGCGACTGTGTGGTGCGGCCGAGCGCCACCGCCGGGTTCGACGAGTTGCAGCGCGCACCCGACACCCCCACGAATCCCTGACCGTCCGTCCCCGACGACTGTGGCGGCGGCGCACCGGTTCCGGCCGGATTCGCGCTCGGAGTGAGGCGCACATTCTGAACGGTGACCGCCACGTCACCAGGAAGAATCGTCAGGTAGCCGTCGCCCTGCACGATGCCATTGGCGAGGATGCACTCGAAGTCGCCTGTCAGGCACGACAACCGTTCCCAGTACCCGTGCGAAGCAGTCGGACTGACGACGTACTCGCCGGGCTGAATGTCGGCACCGACCTTGAAGGTCCCATTGTCGGGTAGCGATTTCGGCGTCGGCGGGAGGGCCGCAGCCGGGGGCGGCTGCACCGGGGCGGGCTGCACCGGGGCGGCGACGGAGGAGCTCGGAGGTGGCACCGCGGTTGTGGCCGCGGGAATCGCGCGGGGATCGTTTTGACCACTGCAGCCGACGAGACAGAGCAACAGGACAGGCACCACGATCGACAGCGTCTTCACCAGGTCACCCTCAGCAGTATCGGGTTCCACGCACGAACGGCGCAGCTACTCGATTGGTCGGTCAACCTCCGCGGAACGTTACGTGCCGTTGTTCGTACATCCAGCGAAGCCGAATTCGAGATGACATACTCCCGGTGGTTCTCGTCTCGTCCCGGTCACCGAGTTCTCCGGAAGGACACACCGATGAACGTTCCTCTTGCCGCCCGATCCGTAGGAATCGCCGCCGCCGTCACCGCGCTGAGCCTTTTTGCGGCACCGACCGCGTCCGCGGAACCCGACGACGTCACCGTCGACATCGTGGGAGAAGACAATGCGGTGGTGATGGGAGTGCGGTACGACGCCCCCGGGGCCGTCGTCTGCATCATGGCCGTCGTACCGGAAGACGGCACCGTTGCTGTGGCGACCGTCGGCCCCACCATCGTGATGGACGGAGACGACGTCGACCTGAAGGCCGCCGTCGAGCCCGGCGACTACACGGTGCAGTGGAGTTGCTCGAGCGTGCCGGCGTTCGAGCAGTGGGGTACCACTCCCCCGATGACCACCGGCACCGCGACGCCCGTCGCCGTCACCGTGACCGGAACGCCGGGGTCCGGCGGCTCCGGGAACCCGTTCGGAAGCTGACATGCGATCAACAAACCGCTGGTGAGCGGGCTGAGCCAGATATTTCCCGGGCGGGGCGTAACGAAATAGGTGTGAACGCGGATTCTCTCTATGGAATCCCGCAACGGACAGGAACCCACCGCCATGTCGACCGTCACTCATATCGATACCGCCCGCGCCCGCCGCTCCCGCAAGGTTCTCTTCATCGGGAACCCCACCGGATACAACGAGGTGTCGCAGTGGGCGATGGTCAAGCAGTCGCTGGTGGCGGACGGATTCGAGCCGGTCCGGACCATCGACGGCCCCATCCTCTGCGCGATCGTCACCGACGACGTACTCGACGCCGCCGGCTCACCGCACGACGCACGGACCATCGAGCACGCCCGCGAGCAGGGTGTGGAGTGCATCAGCGTGACCGACACCACCCGAATCTGGCAGGCCACCGCCCGCGTCCGCGCCCGCATCGCCCAGAACTCCCCCGCCGCACGGGTCAGCCCGCACCACCAAGGGGCCTGACGGTCCACCGAGAGACCTGGCCGTCTACTGTGCCCCCAGTCGTACTCGAACCGACACTGTGCGGATCAAGTCCCCGGAAGTGGATCCGCGTGAACTCCAGTGGACTCGATATCTGTTTATTCGCAACGTATTTCGCACATGCTCGTCCGCGCCGATCCATCTCCGTTTGTACCGACTTCTAACACCTCGCGCAACAAACTATGCGGCCGTCCGCGGCGATTGTCGGTCGCAAGTATGGTCGAGAAATGACTGTGCGAGCGGGTGTGGTGGTCACGGGTACAGAAGTCCTGGCCGGTCGAGTCACCGACAAGAACGGCCCGTGGGTGGCCCAGCGACTACTCGAAATGGGAGTGGACGTCGCACACATCACGGTCTGCGGTGACCGGCCCGATGACCTGACCGCACAACTACAATTTCTCGCGGATCAGCACGTCGACTTGATCGTCACGACCGGGGGATTGGGTCCGACCGCCGACGATCTCACCGTGGCGACCGTTGCCGCTCTGTACGGCCGCGAATTACACCTCGACGAGGAACTCGAGCAACGCATCCACGCAATCGTGCAGCGATGGCGAAGCCGATTGAGTGCTGCAACCGACTCCGAGCCACTACGGGCAGGTATCCGCAAGCAGGCAATGGTTCCGCAGGGCGCGCATTCCATTCCTCCGACCGGAACCGCCCCCGGTGTCGCGATACCTGCCAACGACTCGAAGAAACTGCCCGCTGTCCTGATACTGCCCGGCCCGCCTCGTGAACTGCAGACGATGTGGCCGGAGGCACTCGATAGCGCGCCGATCGTCGAGGTCTTGACCCGGCGCGCGCAGATCCGTCAAAACACCATCCGCGCGTACGGTCTGTCCGAACCCGACCTCGCCGCGACACTGCGGACCGCAGAGCGCCAGATCACGGGATTCGACGATCTCGAGATCACCACCTGCCTGCGGCTCGGAGAGCTCGAAATGGTGACCCGCTACGCAGAGTCGGCGGCAACCGCATACACGGAACTCGCAGGTCTTATCGACGAACATCACGGCTCACAGGTCTTCTCGATTGACGGGTCCACCATCGACGACATCGTGGCGAACCGGTTGGCCGGCCATCAAATCGCCACGGCAGAATCGTGCACGGGTGGCATGATCGCCGCCCGTCTCACCGATCGCGAAGGCTCGTCGGCCTACGTCATCGGCGCGGTGGTGTCCTACGCGAACGAGGTCAAGTCGGACCTCCTGGACGTTTCCGCCGAGATCATCGAAGAACACGGCGCCGTGAGCGAGCGGGTGGCGGCCATGATGGCAGAAGGCGTGCTGAGCAGACTGGGCGTCGACATCGCGGTATCTACCAGTGGCATCGCAGGACCAGGGGGTGGCACCGACCTCAAACCGGTCGGCACTGTCTGCTTCGCGATCGCCTCCACGGAGCGACCGACCGTCACCCGTACACTCCGGCTCCCCGGCGACCGCGCAAGCGTACGTGCGCTTTCCACCACCGCGGCCATGCACATGCTCGCCGACGCATTGGGGCCTGCCCGATAATCGAAATCGCTCACGCGAGGTGATCAAACAGTAGTCATTTGAGATGTGGCATTCCGTGACACCGAAGTCGGTGTTCGAACAGCTCCATACACAACGTATACCTCTGACCAGCGCTTACATGGTGCCCCCAGTCGGACTCGAACCGACACTGTGCGGATTTTAAGTCCGCTGCCTCTGCCAATTGGGCTATAGGGGCTGCTGGCCGCCGAGGTGGTGCCTCGGCGACGTTGCGCAGATCAGATTAGCTCAGCCGATGGACATTGCGATTCCGTCGAGGATGTCGTGCTCGCTGACCACGAGTTCGTCGATGCCGGCTTTGCGTTCCAGCGCCTCGGCGAGTGCGAGGGTGACGATCGCGCCGCCGCCGATGACGTCGACCCGGCCTGGGTGCATCGGCCCGAGTGCGGCCCGCTCGTCGTGTGTCATGGCGATCAGCGACTCGCAGACTTCACGCAGCCGGGATAGCGGGACGCGGGAGAGGTGGACCTGCTCGGCGTCGTACTCGGGCAGTTTCTTCGCCAGCGCGGCGATGGTGGTCATCGTCCCGGCGACGCCCACCCAGGTCCGGGCCTGCTCGACGGGCACACGGGCGAATGCTTCGTCGAGGCGCTCCTTCGCGAAGCTACGTGCCGCGTCGACCTGCTCGGCGGTGGGCGGGTCGTCGTGCAGACACCTCTCGGTGATCCGCACACAGCCGATGTCGGTGGAGAACGCCGCGTGGACGCCGGACTCGTCACCGAGCACCACCTCGGTGGAACCGCCCCCGAGATCGACCACCACGAAGGGCCCCTGCGCCGCGTCGAGCTCGCCCACAGCACCGTTGAACGACAACCGCGCTTCCTCGTCCCCGGTGATCACCTCGGCTCCGGCGCCCGCTATCACCGACCCCAGCACGTCCCTGGTCATCGAGAAGAAGTCTTCTCGATTGGATGCGTCCCTGGTGGCGGACGTGGCGACCATCCGGACGGCTGTCGCGCCGGCGTCGCTGATCAGGCTTGCGTACTCACTGAGTGCGATTCGCGTGCGCTCGATGGCCTCGGGTGCGAGTCGACCGGTGGCGTCGACACCCTGCCCGAGCCGGACGACGCGCATCTCGCGGCACACGTCTTGCAGTGCGCCGTCGGTGTCGATGTCGGCGATGAGTAGACGAATCGAATTGGTTCCGCAGTCGACGGCCGCTACCCGCGTCACTGTTCTGCACTATCGAGGTCGTCAATACCCGGCCAGTCCGCAGGAATGGCCGTGCCTCTCAGCTTTCCGCCGGCCGCCGACGCGGCGAGGGCGACCGATTCGTCGCCGAGCGGATTGACCCCCGGACCCTTTGCGAGCGAATGGGCCATCAGCACGTGCAGGCACTTGACGCGGTCGGGCATACCACCGCCGGTGAAGTCGGTTCCCAGCGATTCGATCGCGTCACGCTCCGCCAGATACGACTCGTGCGCCCGCCGATAGGCGGCCGCCAGCTCGGGATCGGAAGCGAGGCGCTCCGTCATCTCCCGCATCACGCCAGCCGACTCCTGTCGGCTCGCCTCCGCGGTCAGCCGCGGATCGGTGAGGTAGTACAGCGTCGGGAACGGGGTGCCGTCGGGAAGCTTCGGCGCCGTCTTCACGACACCGGGGCGGCCGTCGGGGCTGCGGTATGCGATGTCGAGCACTCCACGCGGTTCGCGCCCGAGCTGGGCGGCAACGGCGTCGAGGTCTTCCTGCGACACGGGGTGGGACGGGTCGGACGAAGTGGTCACCCGGTGGGTTCTCCTGGTTCTAGCGGTGCGGGCGGCGGGGGCACGGGGGCCGGGGCCGGCGTGGGCTGTACCTCGGGTGCTACCGGCGGTTCTGACACTGTTTTCCACAGGTCGGAGTACCAGGGACCCGCCATCTCGGCGTCCTTCTCTTCCCGTTTCTCCGGTTCCTTGTAGTCGCCGGGAAGCTGCACCTGGTACGGCGTGTCGCCGGGCCGGACCCAGCGGAGCCGGCCGCGTGCCTGCGCCTCGATGTAGGCGGGGTCGGAATAGCGTTCCTCGAGAATACGCAGTTCGGCGAGCTCCTCCTCTAGCTGAACCTGTTCTGCCGCAACCCGGTCGGCCTCACCTCGCTGGGTGAGGTATGTCCGCAGCGGAACCGCGAGGGTAAGCGCGAGAAGGAGCACTACGACGACGAGGATCAGGGCGCGGCCGGTCGACAATCCGAGAATCGTGTGTTCGGAGCGGGGGATTCGGGCTGCTTCGCCGGTGGCGCCGATCCGGCGGGGACGGGCACGACCGGGCAGCACTTTCCCGGTGTCGGCACCGTCGGGAGCTGCAGGCTTGCCTTCTACGGAACCCGGCGGAGTCGACTTGGTGGTGCGGGGTCGCCGTGCACCACCGGGGACCCCGTCGGTCCGGGTTTGCCGCGACCGTTCACCACGCCCGGCGGCCCGGCCGCCCGGACTTGCTCCGGACGACCGCGGCCTACCGCGTTGTGCCACTACCCAGATACCCCTTTACTCGACAGCCGAGAATCAGCCCTCGTAGGCGAACCGCGGGAAAGCGACCTCGCCGGCGTAACGCGCGGCGTCGCCCAGGTTCTCCTCGATGCGCAAGAGCTGGTTGTACTTGGCGACGCGCTCGCTGCGGGCGGGGGCGCCGGTCTTGATCTGACCGCTGCCGACGGCGACGGCGAGGTCGGCGATGGTGGTGTCCTCGGTCTCACCGGACCGGTGGCTCATCATCGTCTTGTAGCCGTTGCGGTGCGCGAGGTCGACGGCGTCGAGCGTTTCAGTGAGCGTGCCGATCTGGTTCACCTTCACCAACAGCGCGTTGGCGGCACCCTTGACGATGCCCTCTTCGAGCCGCTCGGGGTTGGTGACGAACAGGTCGTCGCCGACGAGCTGAACCTTGTTACCGATCTGATCGGTCAGGGCGACCCAGCCGTCCCAGTCGTCCTCGCTCAGCGGATCCTCGATCGAGACGAGCGGGTACGCGTCGATCAGCTCCGCGTAGAAGTCCGCCATCTCCGCCGCGGTGCGGTTACTGCCCTCGAACTTGTAGCCGGCGCCCTCGGTGTAGAACTCGGTGGCGGCGACGTCGAGCGCGAGTGCCACATCGGTGCCCAGGACCAGGCCGGTCTTGCCGATCGCGACGCTGATCAGATCGAGCGCCTCCTTGGTACCTGCGACGTCGGGGGCGAAGCCACCTTCGTCACCGAGACCGGTGGCCAGACCCTTCTCCTTCAGCACCGCCTTGAGCGCGTGGTAGACCTCGGCGCCCCAGCGCAGCGACTCCTTGAAGGTGGCGGCACCGATCGGCGCGACCATGAATTCCTGGACATCGACGCCCGTGTCGGCGTGTGCGCCGCCGTTGAGAATGTTCATCATCGGGACGGGCAGCACGTGGGCGTTGGGGCCGCCGACATAGCGGAAGAGGTCGAGACCCGACGAGTCGGCGGCCGCGCGGGCCACGGCCAGCGAGGCACCGAGGAGCGCGTTGGCGCCGAGGCGGGACTTGTCCGGGGTGCCGTCGGCGTCGAGCAGGGCCTGATCGACCGTGCGCTGCTCGGTGGCATCGATCCCGATGATGGCCGGGGCGATCTCGCTGAGGACCGCCTCGACGGCCTTCTCGACACCCTTGCCGTTGTAGCGGTCGCCGCCGTCGCGCAGCTCGACGGCCTCGTGCTCACCGGTGGATGCACCCGACGGGACCGCGGCGCGAGCGAAACTTCCGTCGTCGAGCAGCACCTCGACCTCCACCGTGGGATTGCCACGGGAATCGAGGATTTCACGGGCTCCGACCTGCTCAATGATGGACACTTACAGACTCTCCTTCTATGGGCTTCGCACTGTGCACCGACGGTCCGATGGTGCCAGGACACCAGATCGTGCCAGCACACAGCGTAACGGCACAGCGTAGGGGGCGCGGGATGGCGCGCCTCGGTCACCGTGATCCGCCGGCGTGCCGCTCGAATTTCCACCTGATGGACCGGCCGGTAACGAGGTTACGGACGGACTCCCACCGAGTACGCCGACGCCCGGTCACGCACGAGGGTGAGGTACTCGCCGGACAGGTTGTACGCCATCAGCGCCGACTGCCACCCTTCCGGTTCGGTGAGGTCACCGCCGCGGGCGCACAGGTAGCGGGCTGCCGTCAGGGCCGCGTCGTCGATGTTGTCGGCATCGGCCACACCGTCACCGTTGGCGTCGACGCCCCATCTCTTCCACGTTTCCGGAATGAACTGGAGCGGACCCATAGCCCGGTCGTGCACGGGGTCGCCATCCCATTCGCCACGGTCGGTGTCGGGAATCTCCGCCACACCTGGGCCTCCGTCGAGGGGAATGCCGCGGATTTCCGGGGTCACCCGCCCGGTCGGAGCGACGGAGGAACCCTGATGGGTGCCGTGCCTGCTTTCGACGCTCGCAATTCCGGCGAGAGTGGTCCACCCGATCCCGCATTCGGGAGCGGTGGCGGCGAGAACGGCCGCGGCGTAGCCGTACGCCTCGAGTGCGGTTGTGCCTATACCCACGGCGTCCGTCAACTCTGCCGACCAACCGCGCAGCTGGTCGGCACTACGTCCCGGTGCCTCGATGTCGATCGGCGGAGTGGGCGCACCGGGACCGGGCGGGATGCCCTCCGGTATCGCGACACGCGGCTCCTGCTCACGCGAGCAGGCACCGTAGGCAACCGTCACGACCACCAGCGCCGCGAGAAAGGCGATCAGGGTGCGGGGCCATCGAGAACGACTTTTCGGCGGGACGGGATAGCGGGTCACCATTCCATCATCCACATGGCGAAGCGGTAGTCCGAGAATTCCGCGCGTGCTGGGAGCACAATCCGCGCCGCTTGTGTAGGCGTCGCACCACTCCGCGCGGGCGCGACGCGCACACTGGGTCCGCGGATGTCGGGAGTTATCCACAACCCGCCACCCGCACCTTCCGACCTCCCCTGAATACGGGCACTCTGACTGCATGGATTCGGAACCGGCGGGACTCGTCCGACGCTGCACGGCACTCGATCACGGCTATACCGACGGTGAGCTCCACCGATCCCGCAGGCGCGGTGACCTACTCACAGTGCGCCGAGGCGCGTACCTGCGCCGCGACGACGACGCCCGACTCGACACCGTCGGTCGACATCGCGTTCTCGCGCACGCCACAGCGTTGGCATCGCATTCCGACGCCGCGGTGAGTCATGTGTCTGCCCTCGCACTCCACGGAATCGACTTGTGGAACGTTCCCCTCGCTCTGGTTCACATGACCGCCAACCGCACGCAGGGTGGCAAGAAGAGTCGCCGACGCCACCTGCACGCCACGCCGTTCTTGCCCGACGAGGTCATCATGATCGACGGCATACTCGTCACGACGGTGCCGCGTTCTCTCGTCGATTTCGCTCGCACCGTTCCGTTCGAGCAAGCAGTCGTGGCAGGTGATCATGCACTTCGCCTCGGCCTGACGGACCACGACGAACTCGCCGACGCCGTCGCCCGCGCGCACCATCGCACCGGCGCAAAGCGTGCCGAGCGGGCAGTCGCGTTCATGAACGGCCTCAGCGACAGCGTCGGTGAATCACGCAGCCGCGTGCTCTTTCATCGCGAAGAGCTGCCGGCACCCGAACTGCAACAGGTGGTGCCGGGCCTCGACGGCCGTCCGGTCGGCCGGGTGGACTTCTTGTGGCGGGAGTACGGAGTCGTCGGTGAATTCGATGGGATGGAGAAGTACTCGCTGCACCCGACACGCTCGGTGTCGGAGTCGGTGCGGCTGGAGAAGCTTCGCGAGGACGACCTCCGGGCGACCGGGGTCGCCGTCGCCCGCTGGACGTGGAAACACCTGGACGACCCTGCGACCGTTGTGGCCCGGGTTCGCCGGGCGTGCGAACTCGGCTGCCGATCCGCGCCGCTGTCGTTCGCTCGCAGACCCTCTCGCCGGTGCGGCGCAGGCGCTAGGTCCGCGGATCCGGGAATCAGGCCGGCCAGTGGGCGGCCCAGTCCCCCGGCTGGAGTACCTGGGTGCCTTCGGCGCGGGCAGCTTTTTCGGCGGCGCGGATGCGCGCGATGAACTCGTCCGTCACCGCGCGCAGCGTCGTCTCCGCGTCCGCCTGGGCGTGGAGTGCGGCCTCGAGTTCGGCGGGTGTCAACTCCGTCGGCAACCCCGCCTTCGCGGCTTTGGCCATCACTTTTGCCGCAAGGGACGCGGCGGGCTGGCTGAGCGCGATGCCGTCGAGGCACGATTCGCGGGCTTTTTCTGCCGCCTTCCGGATCTCCCATGCACGTTCCTGCTCCGCGATGTCGACGGGGCCGACGACGTCTTCGCTGAGATGGGGACTGCGGTGGACGAGTTTGGCGACGAGAGTGGCTGCCACGTCGTCGACGTCGAAGTTCCCCGACGCCGACGCGATCCGCGCATGGAACAGCACCTGCAGCAGTAGGTCGCCCAGTTCTTCGCGCAGCTCACCGGTATCGGAAGACTCGATTGCGTCGAGCACCTCGTAGGTCTCCTCCACGAGATAGTGCGCGAGGCTGCGATGGGTTTGCGTCACTTCCCAGCCTCCGTAACCCCACAGCCGGTCCATCACCTCGGCGGCCTCGACCAGGTTGTCTCCCAATAGTTTCGGCGCCGAGATGACGCGGTCTCCCCCTGCCACGCGGGCGCGGACGGCGGGGTGCTCCCGATCGGTGGTGACCAAGATATCCGACTTCGGCACGACAGTGAGGAACTGCCGGACGCCGTCGGGGACCTCGTCGGTGACCTGCACGCCGTCGCCGATCACCCCGAGGGCTTCCATCGGGATCGTTGTCGGCCGAAGGGGGTCGAGCAGGATCACCGTCATAGGGTCAGGCCTCCATCACCACGGAACCGGCAGCCTTGCCGTCGAGCGCGACGATGAAGTCGGCGATGTACTGCAGCAGCTCCACGTCGCGTACGCGGTCGGCGCCGATACCTCCCGAGCCGGCCCGCGGCAGAGGCAGCTGGACCATTCCGGTGGTGGCCCGGTACTGGGCGCTCGGGTAAATCCGCTTGAGGCGCAACTGCTTCGAGTCGGGCAGCAGCATGGGTGCGATCTTCAGCTGGGTGCCGGCCACCGCGACCTCCTCGAGACCGTATTCGCGGCACAGCAGGCGCAGCTTGGCCACGGAGACCAGCCGGCGTACCTCTTCGGGCATCGGACCGTACCGGTCGACGAGCTCGTCCACGACTGCGGTGATACCGGCATGGTCCGTCGCTGCGGCGAGCTTGCGGTAACCCTCGAGGCGGAGGCGGTCACTGGTGACGTAGTCGGGGGGAATGTGCGCGTCGACGGGAAGGTCGATCCGGACCTCCTTGGGCGCGTCCTCCGTGGTGACGGGTCTTCCGTCCGCTGCTGCACGGAAGGCCTCGACGGCTTCACCGACCAGGCGCACGTACAAGTCGAAGCCGACACCCGCGACGTGACCCGATTGTTCGGCGCCCAGCACGTTTCCCGCACCGCGGATCTCGAGGTCTTTCATCGCCACTGCCATACCGGCGCCGAGGTCCGAGTTCTGCGAGATGGTAGCGAGCCGGTCGTAGGCCGTTTCGGTGAGCGGCTTCTCGGGCGGATACAGGAAGTACGCGTATCCACGTTCGCGACTGCGTCCGACACGCCCGCGTAGCTGGTGCAGCTGGGAGAGCCCCAGGGAGTCGGCGCGTTCGACGATGAGCGTGTTGGCGTTGGAGATGTCGAGGCCCGTCTCGATGATCGTGGTACACACCAGGACGTCGTAGTCACGTTCCCAGAAGCCCTGCACGGTCCGCTCGAGTGTGTCCTCGTTCATCTGACCGTGCGCCACCGCCACCCGTGCTTCCGGCACCAGTTCGCGGATACGCTGCGCCGCCTTGTCGATGGAGCTCACCCGGTTGTGGACGTAGAAGACCTGACCGTCGCGGAGCAGTTCCCGTCGGATTGCCGCGGCGACCTGCTTGTCGGCGTACGCACCGACGTAGGTGAGGATCGGGTGCCGTTCCTCCGGTGGCGTCAGAATCGTCGACATCTCGCGGATGCCGGCCATACTCATTTCGAGGGTTCGCGGAATCGGTGTGGCAGACATGGTGAGCACGTCGACGTGCGTACGCAGCGCCTTGATGTGCTCCTTGTGTTCGACACCGAAGCGCTGCTCCTCGTCGACGATCACGAGGCCGAGGTCTTTCCACCGGATTCCGGTCTGCAGCAGCCGGTGTGTTCCGACCACCACGTCGATTTCGCCGTCCGCCATCCCTGCGATGATCTCCTTGGAGTCGCCGGGGTCGGTGAATCGGGACAGACCGCGCACCTTCACCGGGAATGCTGCCATCCGCTCGGTGAACGTCTGCAAATGTTGTTGCGCAAGAAGCGTGGTGGGCACCAGCACTGCCACCTGCTTGCCGTCCTGCACCGCCTTGAAGGCAGCACGTACCGCGATCTCGGTCTTGCCGTATCCGACGTCACCGATGACGACGCGGTCCATCGGGACCGCCTTCTCCATGTCGGCCTTGACCTCGCTGATCACCGTCAGCTGATCGACCGTCTCGGTGAACGCGAACGCGTCCTCCATCTCCTTCTGCCACGGTGTGTCCGGCCCGAAAGCGTGGCCGGGCGCGGCCTGACGCGCCGCATAGAGCTGGACGAGTTCGCCGGCGATCTCGCGAACTGCCTTGCGCGCCTTGCGTTTGGTGTTTGCCCAGTCGGAGCCGCCGAGCTTGCTCAGGGCCGGAAGCTCACCGCCGACGTAACGGGAGAGCTGATCGAGGGATTCCATGGGGACGAACAGGCGGTCACCGGGATGACCACGCTTGCTCGCGGCGTACTCGATCACGAGGTACTCACGTCGCGCGCCGCCGATGGTGCGCTCGACCATCTCGACGAATCGTCCGATGCCGTGCTGGTCGTGCACCACCATGTCGCCCGCTGTCAGTGCGAGCGGATCCACCTGATTGCGGCGCTTGGCGGGCAGTCTCTTGCCGTCGCCGACGGCGGCAACCCGGTTACCGGTGAGGTCGGACTCGGTGACGATGACCAGTCCTGGTGTCGAATCGTCACCCGGCAGCACGAGCCCCTCGTGCAGCGCCCCACGGAGCACCGCCACCTGCCCGCGCGGCGGCTCCCCGCCCGCCGTGAGTTCGGCAGCGGGGACTTCCGCCTCGTGCAACCGCTCGAGAACCCTGTGTGCGGTGCCTGCACCGGGTACGACGACGACGGCGCGACCACCAGTGCTCACGTGGGCACGCAGGGACACGAACAACTCGGCCAGCAGGTCGTCGGATCCGCGCACCTGGGGCGCCGCGGTGACCGCCAGTTCGAGTTCTTCACCGTTGCCCGACGCGAGGGGGCTCAGAGTCCACCAGGGGCGGCCACTGGCCTCCGCCGAGTCCCGGACCTGGCGCAGCGAACGATAGGCGGAGGCACCGAGGTCGATACCGCCCCCTTTCAACGCCGACGCGTCGAGCGGTGCGTCAGCGCCGATCGAGGCGGCCGTCCACGAGGCCTCCAGGAACTCCTGACCGGTGCGCACGAGATCGGTGGCACGGGTCCTGACCTTCTCGGGATCGCACAGCAGGATGTGGGCGTCGTCCGGCAGCACATCGGTGAGGAGCTGCAGTTGGCCCGGCCGCAGCACCGGCAGCAGCGCCTCCATGCCTTCCACCGGAATGCCCGCCGACATCTTGTCGAGCATCTCCACGAGAGCGGCGTCGGCTTGATTGTCGGCCGCGAGTTGCGCCGCACGATCACGCACGTCCTGGGTGAGGATGAGCTCCCGACACGGCGGCGCTATCACCGCGTCGAGTTCGACTTCGGGAAGTGACCGCTGGTCCGCCACCGAGAAGGCGCGGAGCTCGGTGACCTCGTCGCCCCAGAACTCGATGCGGACGGGGTGGTCCGCGGTGGGCGAGAACAGGTCGAGGATGCCACCGCGGACGGCGAACTCCCCGCGCTTGCCGACCATGTCGACGCGGGTGTACGCCATTTCGACCAGCCGCTGGACGAGTCCGTCGAAATCGTGCTCGACGCCCACCCGCAGGGTGATCGGTTCGATCTCGCCGAGGCCGGGTGCCATGGGCTGCACGAGGGAGCGCACCGTGGTGACGATCACCCGCAACGGCGCACCGTACGAGACGTCGTCCGGGCGGGCCAGCCGGCGGAGAACCTCGATGCGCTTGCCGACGGTGTCGGCACTCGGTGACAGCCGCTCGTGCGGCAGGGTCTCCCACGACGGGAACTGGGCGACGGCGTCGCCGATCATCTCCTGAAGCTCGGCGGTGAGGTCGTCGGCCTCGCGGCCGGTGGCGGTGACCAGCAACAAGTGGGTGCGCTCGGCGAGCGCCGCGGCCACGAACGGGCGGACGGGCCCGGGAGCGACGATGTCGAGATGACTGCGTCCGAGTACCTCGGCCACTTGCGCGATGACGCCGTCGGCCAGAGCGATCCGTGCCAGGCCGGCGAGCGGAGTTCTAGCGGACGAGGGCTCGGCGGCGATGAGCGGGGAAGACAACGACAACTCCTGAGCAGTGATGACGAACTGCCGGCGAACAGCTCGGGCCGAGGCGCTCGGCCAGTTGCGGACTGAGCCAGCCTAGTCGATCCCGGCGACATGCGGATTCTTGTCTGCCTGCTGGCCGGGCAAACAGAAACGGACGTCAGATCGCGACGTCGATACTGCCCTTGACCAGCAGTGCACCGATCGCCGCCCCGGACACCGGGCGGCTGAACAAGAACCCCTGACCTCGGTGGCAGCCCAGGTCGATGAGCGCTCGGGCCGCCTCGGCGTTCTCGACCCCCTCCGCCACCAGCCCGAGACCGAACGACTCGGCCAGCCCGACGATCGACTTCACGATCGCCCGGTCCTCCGGGTTCTTGTCCAGATTCATGACGAAACCCCGGTCGATCTTGAGCGTCCCCACGGGGAGCGCCTTGAGGTGACTCAGCGAACTGAAGCCCGTACCGAAGTCGTCGATCGCCACCTCGACGTGCAGTTCGTGCAGACCGTCGAGGGCCTCCCGGGTCCGGGTGAGGTCACTCAGCACCGCATTCTCGGTAATCTCCAGACACAGGGCACCCTGTCGCAGATCGAACTCCTTCAGCGCACTCGCAACCACGTCGAGAAAGTCCAGCCCGGCCAGCTGTCCGGGCGAGACATTGACGCGAAGGGTGAGATCCAGGCCTGGTGCCTGGCTACTCCACCGTGACCACTGCGCACACGCGGTTCTGATGACCCAGCGACCGAGTTCCCCGGCCAGGTTGGTCGCCTCGGCGACGTCGATGAACGACACCGGCTGCAGCAAGCCCAGGAACGGATGATGCCAGCGCACCAACGCCTCCACCCCGATGATGCGACCGGTGCGCAGGTCGACCTCCGGCTGATACTCGAGGAACAGCGACCCGTCGGCGATGGCGCCGCGCAAGCTCAACTCAATCACGTTGCGCTTTTCGCTCTCCGCCTGCATCTCCTCGGTGAACACGCTGATCGCGTTGCCGCCCTTGGTCTTCGCGGCCATGACCGCCTGGTCGCCCCGGCTGAGCAATGCGCCCGTCGTCACCTTGCCCGGATACCCGACCGCGACACCGATACTGACGCTGCGACTGACCACCTCGCGCCCGAGTCGCACCCGCTCGGTCACCACGTCACGGATGTGCTGTGCCCGCAGTTCCGCTTCCGCGAGGTCGACGGACCCGCCGAGGACGAGGACGAATTCATCACCCCCGAGGCGTGCGACGAGGTCGTCCGGTGCGCAGCTCGCGCGAAGCCGATCCGCGATCGTGGAGATGAATCCGTCACCTGCCCCGTGGCCGAAGAAGTCGTTGAGCGGCTTCAACCGGTCGAGGTCGAGGAACAGGATGGCCACCGGGCCCGGATCCGCAGAACTCAACCGCGCGTCGAGATGGCTGTAGAGGGCGCGCCTGTTACTGAGCCCGGTGAGGGAGTCGTGATCGGCCGAGTACCGCAGCTGTTCCTCGACGGCGACACGCGCCTGTACCTGTGCGAGCAGAGCGGCGATAGCCTTGAGGACATCGACCTCCGCGGGCGTCCAGTCGCGATCGCCGAACTTGATGAACCCGAGCGTGCCCGTCGTCGTCTCCCCCGACAGCAACGGAACGGCCGCGAGCGACACCTCGGGTATTCCGGACGCCTCCCGAACACGATCGTTGTAGTCGCGCCCGGACACCTCCGGACGTGTGATGACCACTTCCTTCTGATGCTCGGTCAGCGCGAACATCGGATCCGCGTCCTTGAAGTACACCACCCCGATCGGGTCCGGTTCGGGGATGTGCGGGCGCGGGGGGTATTCGGCCACCAGTACTGTCGCCGCGAGTTCGTGGTCGTTGAAGCGAAGGAAACAGGTATCCACCTCGAAGTGCTCGACCAGGTCCTGGAGGACCAGCTTGGCGACGGGCACGAAGGACACCGCATCCACGGGCGTGAGCCGTGACGCGACGGTCGTCACGAGGGTGTCGAGCTTCTCGGCGTGCTTCTCGGTAGGCACTGCGCCTCCTGTCACGACGTCGTCCGCCGTCCTGTCCGGTCCCGTCGACGCGCACTGCGCACCGAAGGCGCTGGGGCATGACTCAATCTCAGCACCATGATCAGCGACTCCTTCTCTCCCACTCCGACCAGGTCGACGAATTCACGTCGAAGACCCTCCAGCGCCCCGGCATAGCGCGGCGACAATTGCTCGAACTCCGCCCGCTCCACACCATAGAGAAACACCGGTGAGATGGGTTGCACTGCGAGCCCGTGCTGCTGTGCCGTGATCCACACACTCTCGGTGGCCTGTCCCCCGCGCACGTAATCTGCCGCACCTCGGCCGCATACCGAGAGCACCGCGATCGCCGAACTGGACGACACCCGGTCGCGAGTGGAATTGCCGAGCGCCCGGCCCCCGTCCTGCCCGCCCACGTGTGCCATCACGTCGGGTCGACGGAGCAACTCCAGCGTCGACAATTCCGCGGAGTCGAGCTCGAGGGCGCGGACATCGATTCCCACGTCGACCGGATCGGCGGGTGGCCAGCGCAATTCGTCGATCATTTCCCGGTGCAAGGTCGGAGTCAGGAACCGGATGCGGTCGGACTCCGCCAAAATCTCACCGATCGACGTCACGGTTGCTCGCTCGGTGACCAGGCGCAGCCGTCCCGCTTCTTTCTCGGCGTCCTCCACCAGGCGAGCGGCGAGTGCACTGTCGAGGCCGGCGGGCACGCCCATATTCCGGTTGCTCGTGCGCTCACGCATGTGCACGTACCGACGAGCAAGGTCGGGGTCGTGGCCGTCGGCGAACGTCATCGTGGCAACCGGTCGACCCGGGTCGGTACCGCTGTGAAGCCGCACGTCGCCGAGGATCCCGGACGCCGCCGCAGCGATTCGGGCGTTGTGCAGTGCTGCTCCGATAGCCACCAGACTCCCGCGGTAGCCGACGTCCATCTCGGTAGTGTGCTCTCGAGCCAGGAAGAAGCTGAGCGCTTCGTCGTCCGCGACGATCTTCCACGGTTGAACGTTGCCCCCGGACGGTGCGAGGGCCGCGGACTCGAGCACTGCGTCCACCGCGTCGAGGGGCGCAGTGCTCCCGGCTTCCGCAGATTCCGCCGCCGCGAACACCGGCTCGGAGGTCGCCGGCTCGGACAGGGTGTCGAGGTGCTCGTCGAGGTCCATGCGGCACCGCCCCGACGCGAGGGGCTGTCCGAGCCCGATCCGCCGTACCGCCGCGGCCACCTGGGCGCCACCGAGCAGCACGTCACTGCCCAGCTGAGGCCAGGTGGAGATGGTTTCGTCCACCTCCACCAGCGAGGCCGCCATCGCCGTCGACAGCTGACCGGCATCGAGAATGCGCAATACCAGGGGGATCTTCTCGCGGGCCCCCAGACCGGACAGCGACTCGACGTCGACGTCCCCGAGCACCCCGTGGAAGAGCGGACGCTCCGGTTCGAGGTCGAAACGTTCGACATCGACCAGCCCTCTGTCACTGGTGGCCATCAGAACGGGGAGCCGCCTGCGACGCGCCTCCTGCCGCAGCGACAGCTTGACGTCGAGGGAATCGCACTCGTCGATCACGACGTCGGTGCCGTCCAGGAACGCCGCCACCGTGTCGGTGCTCACGCCGTCTTCCCACAGAGACACATCCATGTACGGGTCGATCTCGGCGAGCCGACGGGCGGCCACCACCGCCTTGTTCACGCCGAGGTCGAGCACCGTTCCGGGGACCCTGTTCAGGTTCGACAGTTCCATGGTGTCGAAGTCCGCGAGCCGCAGAGCACCACATGCGCCTTCCAGGGTGAGAGCGAGCGACACCGCGTGCCCGACACTGAGGCCGACGATCCCCACGGTCACGCCCCGTAACCGGTCCTGCTGCTCCGCCGTGATCTTGTTCCGGTTCCTGTCCAGGCGCAGCAACCGAAACGAGGCCGGACCGAGGAGACGTACCACCGTTCTGCGCCACGAATAGTAGGCCCAGACGGGACGCTCCTCCGTCACCTCCGGCCCGGGGGCCGGGACGAGGCTGCGAAGATTCGCCCGCTGCAGTTCCAGCCGATCGACGAACAGCACGGCCGGATCCTGCCGGAGAAGTTCCAGCAGTTCCGCATCGTCGGGAACCGCCTCGTCGAGGACGAGTGCGGCATAGTCACCGCGAAAATCGTTCACGACACGCTCCGCATCGGCCGGACGACGCTTCCGATGGTCTCCGGCGCCGTCGAAGGCGCCGGTCGGGACGTCGTGAGGAGTAGTTGGGCCAACTGCAAGGATTCGGCGTGGCCCCGGCGCCTCCTCCGATCCCACCACATCAGCCGCGTCTCGTAGCGGTCATCCGGATACGGCACCGGCGCAATATGGTCTGCCACCACACCGCCCGAGGAAGCCCACGTCGCCAGCACGTGGGTGCCAGCCGTCGCGAGCATGAACTGCACGTCGAGAAGGTCCATCGAATACGTCGCGAAACGGCCGAGCGCCACACCCAGTTCTCCCCGGTGAGACGCATTCTCCGACACCCAGGCGCCCTTCGCCTCGACGACCCCGAACGGTAACCGATCCTCGATCATCCGGCGAACCTCCGAGGCACCGGGATGACCCGCCCATTCCGTTATTGCGTGTGCCTCACCTGCGGCGACGTAGGGTCCTTGTGCCCGCACCCCCGCGGCCACGGAACCGTCCGCATCCAGCGCGACGAAAAACACCGCGGTGGTGTCACCGTGTCGAATCCGGCTGTACTCGAGTGCTTTCTCGGCACCGTACCTCCGATAGCCATCCTTCGCTCCCTCGAGATATGCTTCCCAGAGTTGCGGCTCCGCCGACGGCGTGGCTGCAACGAAACGGCACTGAGATCGTGCATCCCAGACGCTCCGAGTTCGGTCCAGCGGTGTGTCGGTCGAGCGAAGTTCGTAGGGCGATTTCGACAATTGCTTCACAGGCATTGGTGTGTCCCATCGTGAGTCGGTGCAGCAGTTCCGAGGGACTCACGGGTTACGAGAGACCCCAAGAACTGGACACACGATCACCGGTCACAGTCCCGCAGTTAGCTATTTTCCGCGCTCACCAGCCATTTGTCACCTACGATGCCACAAAGCAGACCTGAAACAAACTGCAGGTCCGTCTTTTCCGGCATTAAACGACTCTGGGATTACGCCAGCGAAATGAACAACTCCACGCTGCTCGGAGAACGGAGAGACTCAACCTCTTCCGTGAAGGCGCGTTCGATGCGCCCTTCCTTCTCGGCTATTTCAGCCTGAAGCCACACATCCTCGATCGGATCGGACGACCGGCCGTCCGGCAGGAACTTGGCAAAGTATCCGGCCGGCACACGGACCAGCACGTCGCCGATCGCGAGGTCATCCAGTCCAGCACACCGGTATCCGACGACCGCGCTCCACCCGAGGTCGGGAACGGCCACATAGACGGTGGTCAGATCGTCGATTCCGCGCTGATGGATGCGCTCCCGGGTGAACTTCATCAGGTCGGCGGCATGCACCGTCGAGCCCAATTCCCTACGCGGAAGCACCAACCCACCGAAGTCGGCTGCCTCACGCTTGACGATCTCGAAAGTCATTGCGGCCCTACCTTGTAGCGGGTGGCACAATGGCCACGTACAGATCGATTCCGAAGGCGTGCGGGTAGAACTCGAAATCGCCCGTGAAGGACCGTTCGATCTGTTTCAACTCTTCCGCTTCACGAATCTGCCCCCACAGCGCGTCGAACAAGTCGGGAAAGGTTCCCACCGACGAGAACTTGGCATACGTGCCCGCGGGCAGCCGGGACACGATGTGTCCCCGCTTCACCTCGTCGAGCGAGGAGCATTGGTACCCGACGATCTGGGTGTAATACGAATTGATGTCGGCTGCGTGGTCGACGTAGGCGGAGGCAAGCGGGCGGTCCACGTTCTGCGCGAGCAGCGTGGACCACGTCTTCTCGAGCGCTGGATCACGCGCCTCCCCGAGTGCACGTTTCGGACTACGCACGGCCAATCCGGCAACTAGCGTTTCTTCACGTTCGACGATGACGAACGGCATCGGGCACCCTCCGGCATCATCGGCGCACTGGGCTTACAACGACACTATCGCTTTTCGCTCCACCTGCATTCAGGCGAACGGACCTCAACCATACATTGCCGGGCCGGGAGCGGTGATTCATTGGTTCCGAAATCGCCTGAGCCCCCGACCGCGGGTCCACTGCACTGTAGTGGCGCCTTTTCCTACCAGAGGAGGATGTGACACACATAACACTCTTGGGATACTTCGGCATTGGCGGAACCACTCCCCTGTCCCGGTCAACTCCCCCTGCCCCTGTCAACGAAGTAGTCGACGCGACGCGAACTGGCGGAAGTACACGAGCTTGGACGGCTCCACGAGACCGGGAAGAATGAAGTACCAGACGCGCTCCATGCGACGCGGAAGCTCGTCGAACGCGTTGGTCGCAGTGGCAACAACATGGGTGCCCAACAGCGAGCCGCGCAGAAACGTCGCGAGCGTCTCGGGAGGGACGTCCTCTTCCGTGCGAATGTCACCCTCGTCGACGGCCCTGCCGACGAGCCGCTCGAAAGCCTGCTGCCACGCGGTCACCACATTGCCGTCGGTGCCCTGGTAGTCGCCGATTTCGTGCTGAAGTCGCAGCATCGCCGCCACGATCGGATCAGAACTGGCCGCCTCGATCGCGACGTAGGAGAGTGCGACGAGCGCCTCCAGCGCGGGCGTGGGCCCGTCGCTCACGGAAGTGACTCCTGCAGTGAGCCGGACCTGACCTTCGTCGATCACGCCCCGAGCGAGGTCTTCCTTGGAACTGAAGTGAAAGTACAGGGCACCCTTGGTGACACCGGACTGCTCGATGATCTCGTTGAGACCCGCATTCGCATACCCGAGGCGCACGAACACGTCGGCCGCGGCCATCAGGACTGATGCCCGAGTGACCTCTGCACGAACCTGTCTCGCCATCGATTGCCTCCCCGACCAACCCCTCTGAGGGGGCACACAACTGCTGCGAACCCTAACACTCGCCACGCTCGAGGCTGACGGTGTTGGACCACGCGTCGGGAAATGAGAACCCGTTCACCCGACAGGAGGCTGTGGCCTGTCCGATCCGAGCTGCGGGTCTGCTTCCAGGTTGGTCAACCCATTCCAGCAGAGGTTGACCAGATGTGCGGCCACCACCTCTTTGGACGGCGTGCGCTCGTCTAGCCACCAGGTCGCCGTGGTCGACACCATGCCGACCAACGCCTGCGCGTAGAGCAGGGCGAGGTCCGGATCGAATCCCCGCCGCGAGAAGTCACCGGCGAGAATGTGCCCCACCTGACCGATGGCCTCGTTCAGAAGACTCGAATATGTGCCGTCCGGCGCAGCCATCGGCGAGTCACGCACCAGAATCCGGAAGCCGTCGGTGTGCTCCTCGACGTAGGTGAGCAGGGCGAGCGCCACCCGCTCGACCCGTACGCGGGAGCGGTTCTGCTTCAACGAGGACGTGATCATGTCGAGCAACCGCGACATCTCCCGGTCCACGACCACCGCGTAGAGGCCTTCCTTGCCACCGAAATGTTCGTACACGACCGGCTTGGAGACGTGCGCGCGCTGCGCGATCTCCTCGATCGAGGTGGCCTCGTAACCCCGCTCGGCAAAGAGGGCGCGTGCGATCTCGATCAGTTGCTCGCGGCGTTGAGTGCCGGTCATCCGGGTGCGCGCCACCCGCGCCGGGGTCGCATCCACTTCGGTGGGTCGGGGCACCGAGGCACCATCCTTTCCTCACACGCGCGACGGAACAAGTGCCGCGGGCAGCACAGAACGCTGCAGGTAGCACCCACTCTATCGGGACCCCCGAAACAAATTTCCGGAGCGGTTCGACCTACGGCGGGTCGGCATGCGAGGATTCTCTCGCGCAAACGGGCGTGACACCCCGCGAGTGCGGCAATCCGCCGTAGTGTAATGGCAGCACCTCTGATTTTGGTTCAGATAGTTCAGGTTCGAGTCCTGGCGGCGGAGCGAAGCCTGAAGCGCAGTGCGCTGTCCGGGCCGGGCTGCCCAGAGAGCAGCAAGAGTGGAACGACCAGAGGGAGCTTCATGCCAGTGCAGACCGCCGTGGTCGTCCTCGCCGCCGGTGCAGGAACCCGGATGCGGTCGAAAATCCCCAAGGTGCTGCACACCCTGGGGGGACGCACGATGCTGGCTCACTCCCTCCACGCGGCCGCCGAAGTCGACCCCACGCATCTCGTCACCGTGGTCGGTCACGATCGGGAGCGTGTCGCCGCCGCGGTCACCACCCTGGAAGCCTCGCTCGGCCGCGCGATCGCCGTCGCCGTCCAGGAAGAGCAGAACGGGACCGGGCACGCCGTCGACTGCGGCCTGTCTGCGCTACCCGCCGACTTTCAGGGGACCGTGCTGGTCACCGCCGCCGACGTACCACTGCTGGACGGCGACACCTTGCGGGCGCTTCTCGAGCGCCATCGCGGCGGGACGGCACCCACGGCCGTGACCGTGCTGACCTTCACCGCTCCCGAACCCACCGGATACGGGCGAATCGTCCGGCGGCCCGACGGCGAGATCACCCACATCGTCGAGCAGGCGGACGCCACCGCGGAGCAGGCAGCGATCACCGAGGTCAACTCCGGCGTCTACGCCTTCGACGCCGAATTCCTGCGCACAGCCCTCGGTCGGCTGAACGCGGACAACGCGCAGGGCGAGCTGTACCTGACCGATGTCGTGAAGATTGCCCGCGAGGCCGGTAAGCCAGTGGTTGCCGCCCACCTGACGGATGCCGCGAAAGTAGGCGGCGCCAACGACCGCGTGCAACTGTCGCAGCTCGCCGCCGAACTGAATCGGCGCACCGTGGAGAGGTGGATGCGCGGCGGAGTCACCGTCATCGATCCGGCCAGCACCTGGATCGACGTAGACGTCACACTCGGGCGCGACGTCACCCTTCACCCCGGAGTCCAGCTGCACGGCACCACCACGGTGGGTGAAGATGCGGTGATCGGCCCCGACACCACGCTCACCGACGTGTCCGTCGGCGAGGGAGCGAGCGTCATACGCACCCATGGCGCCGAGGCACACATTGGTGCCCGCGCCACCGTCGGCCCCTTCTCCTACTTGCGCCCGGGCACCGTACTCGGCGAGTCCGGCAAACTCGGCGCCTTCGTCGAGACGAAGAACGCCGAGATCGGAGCGCATTCCAAAGTTCCTCACCTGACGTACGTCGGGGATGCCACGATCGGCGAGCACAGCAACATCGGAGCGTCCAGTGTGTTCGTCAATTACGACGGCGTCGCCAAGAGCCGTACCGTGGTGGGGTCGCATGTCCGGACGGGATCGGACACCATGTTCGTCGCTCCGGTACAGGTCGGTGACGGTGCCTACACCGGAGCCGGCACCGTGCTGCGGTACGACGTACCCCCGGGGGCGCTCGCCGTCTCCGGTGGGAAGCAGCGCAATATTGACGGCTGGGTGCAACGCAACCGGCCAGGTACCGCCGCCGCCGAGGCGGCGTCTGCCGCGGAACATCCTCACAGTTCCGACCTGCACGAAACCGACAAGCAAGATTTAAAGGATGGCATAGAGCAGTGACCGCGAATTGGATCGACAACCAGAAGAACCTCATGCTTTTTTCTGGTCGCGCGCATCCGGAGCTGGCCGAGCAGGTGGCGAAGGAGCTCGATGTGCGGGTCACTCCGCAGACTGCTCGTGACTTCGCGAACGGTGAGATCTTCGTCCGCTTCGAAGAGTCGGTGCGCGGCTCCGACGCCTTCGTGCTGCAGAGCCACCCGGCCCCGCTGAACACCTGGGTGATGGAACAGCTGATCATGATCGATGCGCTCAAGCGTGGATCGGCCAAGCGCATCACCGCGGTGCTGCCCTTCTACCCGTACGCGCGCCAGGACAAGAAGCACCGCGGACGTGAGCCCATCTCCGCTCGCCTCGTCGCAGACCTGCTCAAGACGGCGGGCGCCGACCGGATCATCACAGTCGACCTGCACACCGATCAGATCCAGGGCTTCTTCGACGGACCCGTCGATCACATGCATGCGCAGGGACAGCTGGCCGAGTACATCCGCGGCAACTACGGCACCGAGAACATCGCCGTCGTCTCCCCCGACTCCGGTCGCGTCCGTGTCGCCGAGAAGTGGGCCGACACCCTCGGCGGCGCCCCGCTGGCGTTCATCCACAAGACCCGCGACCCGCTGGTGCCCAACCAGGTGAAGTCGAACCGTGTGGTCGGTGAGGTCGAAGGCCACACCTGCATCCTCATCGACGACATGATCGACACCGGCGGAACCATCGCCGGCGCCGTGAAGATCCTGAAGGAGGCCGGTGCCGGAGATGTGATCATCGCCGCCACCCACGGTGTGCTCTCCGACCCCGCCGCCGAGCGTCTCGCAGCGTGTGGCGCCAAGGAAGTCATCGTCACCAACACCCTCCCGATCGACGAGTCGAAGAAGTTCGCGCAGCTGACGGTGCTGTCGATCGCTCCGCTCCTCGCGCGCACCATCAAGGAAGTATTCGAGAACGGCTCGGTGACCTCCCTGTTCAACGGCAACGCCTATGCGCTCCACGCCTGTGAGTGGTTGACGAGTACCCGGACGCGTCAACCACAAACA
>NZ_JAWLSG010000016.1:83986-96372 GCF_033142305.1 Rhodococcus sp. IEGM 27
ATCCAACTCCCCATACGACACCTCCACCCCACCACACGATACCCCCACCCCCCCCCCCGCGCCCCCCCGCCCCCCCGCCCCCGCCCGGGGGGGGGGGGGGGCCCGCCCGCCCGGCCCACCCCCCACCACTCACAGGCGTAGCCTTCTGTCGTGTTCACCGGGATACCTATCGCTGCACTCGACTTCTACGAGGATCTCGAGGCAGACAACAGCAAGAGCTTCTGGACCGCGCACAAAGCGGTGTACGACGACGTAGTGCGGGCACCCATGACGGCGTTGCTGGCCGAACTCGAGGACGAGTTCGGTGCGGGCAAGGTGTTCCGCCCCTACCGCGACGTCCGCTTCTCGAAGGACAAGACCCCGTACAAGACCCATCAGGGCGGCTTCGTCGAAACGCGCCCGGGAGTCGGCTTCTACGTGCAGATCGATGCATCGGGCTTGTTCGTCGCGGGAGGCTTCTACTCGCACACGCCGGTTCAAGTCACCCGGTTCCGCGACGCCGTCGACGACGACCGCCGGGGACTCCAGTTGGTGCGGCTCGTGAAGAAGCTGCAGTCGTCGGGGTACGAGATCGGCGGCGACACACTGAAAACGCGGCCTCGTGGCATTGCCGAGGATCACCCGCGCCTCGAACTGATGCGCCACAAATCGCTGACCGCGAGCAAGAAATACCTCTCCCCCGACTGGATCGACAGTCCGCGTACCGCGCAGGAAGTGCGCACGGCGTGGCGTGAGATGCGGCCACTTGTCGAGTGGCTGACCACGGTGATCGGCGCGGGCGAATGAAACTTACTGGTCGGGAAAAGTAGTGCAGCACACAGCGATTGCACCCCCTCACCCGAGGGCGAACATGATCTTCGTCACGCCCGCTCGCAGAAGCGCAGGTCGCCCGAGGGGCAGTGTGACGCCCGGGCTCGCAGTGCCCTACTGTGGCTCGTCGTGATCGACGCGCAAACTCTCTCGGGCCCTATCGATATCGGTGCAATTCGAAACGTCCGGCGTTGGTCGCCGGGGGCTTGCGTCTGGTGCGGAGACGACCATGCAGTCGAGATGTTCCGCAACGAACCTCGCTGTGGCGCTTGCCGCGAGAAGGAGACCGTGATCGACGAAGCCCGGCGCTTCCTCGGCATGTACGGTCTGCGCCCCCTTGGTGGCACGCTGCAGTCGGACGACGACGAAGAGCGCGAACACCGTGTCAAGGCCCGCGATGCACGTCGTGAACTGAACGAGGTGAAGCTCTCCGAGCTTCCCGACCCCGCGGCCGTGCGCAAGGCGCTGCGCCCCCGGGCCGCCAGCGTCGTCTCGGAGGCTCGCACTTCGGCCCACTCCGGGACGTCCTCGCCGTCCACGTCGAGTCGCCCGAGCTCGCCCCGCAGCTCGACCACCCCGCCCGTGGCACCCGTGCGCACCGACTCCGTGGACGTCGCCGCGCTCGAAACCCGGGTGACCGGACTTCTCGAGCAGCTCACGTCGATCGACGCCCAGATGAGCCAGATCGGCGAACCCGTCGGGTTGGCGGCACGCGCCCGCCTCAGCGACCTCGAGAAACAGCGCGCCACCGTGCTCCGTACTCTCGCCGCGCTCGAGAAGGCCCGGATCGCCGCCGGACGGTAGAACTCACGTCACGCGGTAAGCCCACTACCGACGCCTCGCGCGTGGCCCGAACATTCCTCGCGCGGCCGAACAAAAACAGCACCACGCCCGCGTCATCGCGACGCGGGCGTGGTGCTGTTCGAGCGGAACAGGTCAGTGCGCCATCACCAATTCGCCCTCCGAAGGTGCCAGAGCTGCATTCGGCACCAGGAACGCCGCGATCACCGCACCGGCCACGAATATTCCGATGCCCCACGTGAACGTGGCCGTATAGCTGGCAACGTGGGCCTGCGCCACGGTCAGCGGGCCGGGCTGGTGCGAGGTCAGGTAGTCGGTCATCGCCGACGCGGCGACGGTGGTCAGTAGCGCCGTACTGATCGAGCCACCCACCTGCTGGCTGGTGTTGATCAGCGCCGAGGCGACACCGGCGTCCTCGTGGTGCACACCTGCGGTCGCGCCCTGGAACGCGGTGGTCATCGCACCACCGAGGCCGATACCCAGCAAGACGAGGCCAGGCAGTACATCGGCGACGAAGCTACTGCCCAATTCGAGCTGCGTCAGCCACACCATCCCGACTGCGGACACCAGGAAGCTACTGCTGATGACAATTTTCGGACCGACCCTGGGCAACAGCAGCGACGGCACCGTGGTCGACGAGAGAACGATGCCCGCGACCATCGGCAGGAACGCCAGACCTCCCTCGATCGGCGAGTAGCCCAGGCTGACAATCAGATAGAAGGTCAGGAACAGGAAAATCGAAAACATCCCCATGCCCATGACGAACACCGCCAAAAATGAACCACCGCGCGTGCGGTCCAGCACCAGTCGCAGGGGCAGCAGCGGATGTGCGACCCTCGCCTCCAGCCAGACGAACACCGCGAGCAGTACGACTCCACCGATCAGGCACCCGAGCGTTACCGGGTCGGTCCAGCCGGATGATTCGGCGTGCGCGAATCCGTAGACGATGGCGAACAATGCGGCGCTCACCACCAGGGTGCCCGGAATGTCGAGCTTGGGCCGCTCGGTGGTGACATGCTTCGCCAGTAGCAGCACCGCACCGACCAGGGCGACGGCGGCGAATCCGACGTTCACGAACATCACCCAGCGCCAGGACGCCCATTCGGTCAGCATCCCACCGAGCAGCAGACCGATCGCGGCGCCTGCACCGGACAACGCACTGAAAATGCCGAAGGCCTTCCCTCTTTCGGACTTTTCAGTGAAAGTCACAGTGAGCAGGGAGAGCGCGGCGGGGGCCAGCAGAGCACCGAAGACGCCCTGGCCGACACGTGCCGCGACGAGGATCTCGAAATTGCCGGCCGCGCCACCCACGACAGACGCGGCCGCAAATCCGATCAGACCGACTACGAAGGTATTACGCCGGCCGAACAGGTCACCCAGTCGGCCCCCGAGCAACAGCAGGCTGCCGAACGCCAGCGCGTAACCGGTGATGACCCACTGCCGGTCGCCGTCGCTGAAACCGAGGTCCTGCTGGGCAGCGGGCAGCGCGATGTTCACGACAGTCGCATCGAGCGTCACCATGAGCTGAGCCACGCCCAGCACGACAAGCACCCACCAGCGCAAGGCGTGCGAGCCGCGACGGCCTGCTTTATCTGAGGCAGGTGCCCCAATCGTTGTAGTCATGTGTCCCCTTTGTTGCTGGTCATGTGTCAATCAGTTCGAAAACCGATCTGTTTCCAACGAGGAAAACAGATCGGTTTTCAAAGCGCAACTCGAGGGGTAACCTGTTGCCTATGACCAACGCAACACTGCCTTCGTCTGCGGCGGGTGCCGGTGCCGTCTCTTCGCGCGATCGGTTGCTCGACGCCGCAGCGAAGCTGTTCTATGAGCAGGGCGTCCACATCGGCGTCGACGCTGTGTGCCGAGCGGCCGGTGTATCCAAGCGGTCGATGTACCAGCTGTTCGACAGCAAAGATGACCTGGTCGCCGCCAGCCTGCTGGAGCGCACGGCACCGGACTATCAAGGTTCGCTGTTGCCAGCCGACGACGACGACCGTGCGCCCCGGGCACGGATACTGCACGTTTTCGAACGATTCGAAGACCTGGAGCGGACACACGAATTTCGTGGATGCCCGTTCGTTGCGGCGGCCGTCCAAGTCAAGGCGCCCGAGCATCCGGCGAGTGTGGTGGCCCGTCGGCAGAAGGACAAGCTGACCTCGTTCTTCCAGCAGGAGGCCGAGCGCGGCGGTGCGAACGACCCCGCCTGGCTGGCCCGACAGCTCACTCTCGTATTGGACGGAGCCAGCGCCCGCTCCGTCGTTCAGGCAGAGCGCCTCGACTGCCTCGCTGTCGAGACAGCCGGCACACTGCTCGACGCCGCCGGCATCGTCGATTCCTCGGCCTGATCAACGCTTTCGGCAGAACTTTCGGGCGCTCCTCCCGGTAGCCGCGACGGGGGTACCCGACAGAGGATTATCGTGAGCCTGGGACGCCCGGTCCGCGGCGCGGGTGTAGTCGAGCAACTACCGCGGCTTCAGACTGGGCAATCAGCGGAATCGTCCGCGCGAACCGATGCACACCGCTCACAAACATACATACTTGGGAGATTGCGTAGGAGAGCGCACCGACCATCTCGGTCGATTTGTCATTGGTGAGCGCAGTTTCGCTTGGTCGCGGGCCGTCACCTCGCCTGCGACCTTCCTCGAACTGCCAATCGACCAGCGCGTCGATCTCGTCGATGACCCATTGTTCGCGGTTGCGGGCAGGAGTGTGCTCGGTCATGCGGGAGTTGGCCTTTGATAGATAGCGAATCAGATCCGCCTGTGTGGATGTACGGACGAGCACGTCCGATCCTCGGGTGGCGCAGCAGCATTCGGCGGACGCGACGGTGTTACGCGTCCGCCGAGGCGATCTCAGCGCGCGAGACGTAAGAGGCACCGAGTCGGTCGAGTCTTCAGCTGGCATGCACGCGATGACGGCGTCACGCGTTCTTCTTCTTCTGTTTGAATGCCGTCACCGCCGACACCACCAGCGTCGAGGGATTGGCATGGTCCGGGAAACGCGACTGCATGTGCGCGACCAGTTCGCGTGCGTTCTCGAGGTCATCGACGTTGGCCGCGAATTCCTGCAGGTATTCACGCGTTTCGTCGATGCACGCGGCCGGGTCGTCCAGTTCGGGGCGCTTGTGTCCGGCGACCACCGTGGTGGGGTTCAGCGAGGCGAGGTAATCGACGCTGGCGATCCAGTTGGGCCAGTCGTTCCGGTTGGTCATTGCCAGCATGGGATTGACACCGTTGTAGACGACGTCCCCGGCGATCACCGTGTGCAGGGTGGGGAGATGGATGATCGCGGTGGGCGAGGTGTCAGCTTGCTCGATCTCGATGGCCAGCATTTCCGTGCCATCGACGGTGAGGACCAAGTTGTCGAGCGGTTCGGGTACCGCGGCGTTGTCAAGGGCCTGCCCGCCGAAGAAATCGCGGACGTATGCGCGATCACTCTCGAGGTTGGTAGCGATGGATTTCGCCACGGCCGGTACTGCGACCGCGCGGGCTTCCGGAAATCGGTTCAGCAGCCGCTCCAGGCCGAAAAAGTGGTCGAAATGGCCGTGGGTGATGAAGATTGTGGTCAGCCGCTTGCCGGAGTCCTCGATTCGCTCGATCACCTCGTCGACGTCTGTGGCCAGGAACTGGGTGTCGACGAGTATCGCTTCGGTCGGCCCGGTGATCAGTGTGGAGGTGGTGGGTGAGAACGAACCGCCACCGGGCAGTTCGAACGCTTGGCAGGTATAGACATCGATCGCGAGGTCGCTCATGGATATTCGTGCTTTCTGTGAGTTCTTCATTCTGAGGCTTTTCCGTGCTACCGGGGATTTGTTCAGGTGTGGCCGCTCATCCGATTTCACCTGCGCGTATCGCCTCGGCCAGCGAATGAACGCGGCTGAGATGATGGGCGCCGTAGAAGTCGGCCTCGGTCAGGCGCTGCTGGTCGGCAGTGGACAATTCGGGGTGGGCGAGCGCAGCCGCGACGATGCGGCCGTGCATCCACGCCCCGACGAGAAGGCTCAGCATCGTCAGATAATTAACCGAGGCGGCGTAGGCGTCACGAGGATTCCTCGCCGCGTGAGACAGAAGTGTCTCGGTGGCGTCACGCGCGGTCTGCAGGGCGCGATCGAGCCGTTCCGCCGTACGCGCCGCCACCGGGTGCTCGATCACCCCAAGCGATCCGACGCTGGAGTCGATCTGATCGAACAAGCGTCGCGCAGTCACTCCCCCATCGCGAATCAGCTTGCGGCCGAGCAGATCATTGGACTGGATCGCGGTAGTGCCCTCGTAGATCGGCATGATCCGAGCATCGCGATAGTGTTGCGCCGCACCCGCTTCTTCGATGAAACCCAAGCCGCCGTATACCTGGACTCCGTCGGACGCGATGCGGACGGCTTCCTCGGTGAACCAGGCCTTGAGAATCGGCACACAGAATTCGGCGAGGTCCGCGGCGTCGGGCGAGTCGGTGCGCTGCCAGCGGTCGAACCACTCGGCCACCTGCATAGAGAACGCGCGCATCGCCGAAATAGAACTCGACATCGACGTCAGCAGACGAGCAACGTCGGGATGCTCGGCGATAGGGGAACCCGACGGTCGTCCGACCACCGTGCCCTGCACTCGTTGCTGGGCATAGTCGCGAGCCTGCTGGTAGGCGAGGTCCGCCAGCCCAAGGCCCTGCAGTCCGATGCCGATGCGGGCGGTGTTCATCATGACGAACATCGCCGAGAGGCCACGGTGCAGGTCTCCGACGAGATAGCCTGTCGCGTCGGCATAATCCAGCACACAGGTAGGACTGGAATGAAGACCGAGCTTGTGTTCCAGGGAAAGAGTGGTGACGCGGTTGGGTTCACCAACACCGCCCCGGCCATCGGGGAGGAACTTCGGAACCACGAACAGCGACAACCCGGCCAGTCCCACGGGAGCATCCGGAGTACGGGCGAGCACGAGATGCACGATGTTCTCGGTGAGGTCGTGATCTCCCCACGTGATGAAGATCTTCTGCCCGGTGACCGCCCACGTACCGTCCTCGTTGGGTCGGGCGATGGTGCGGATCGCAGACAAATCCGTACCGGCATCCGACTCGGTGAGGTTCATCGTGCCGGTCCACTCCCCGGACACCACCTTTGCCAGGTACACATCCTTCAGTTCCGGGCTCGCGGCCGAGTGCAACGCCGCGGCTGCACCGGTCGACAACAACCAGCACACCGAGAACGCCGGATTGGCTGCGGACCACAACTCCGAAACCGCGTTATAGAGCAGGAACGGCGCACCTCCGCCGTCGATTGCGGGATCGAGGCCGAACCCCACCCAACCGGCCTCGGCAAAGGAACGGTAGACCTCCTTGTATCCGACCGGGGTCGTGACAGCACCATCGGAGAGCACACTGCCCGCACGATCACCGACAGTATTGAGCGGATGCAGCTTTTCGACGGCGAAATCCGCTGCCGAAGTCAGTACTGCGGCAGCATCAGCGGCCTTGATCTCACCGTTCGTCACGGTCTCGAGAATGTCTGTGCCGAGGACCTCTGTGTAGAGGAAGTCGTACTGGGCAAGTGGTGCTATGTACACGGAAGTGGTCCTTTTAAAATGTGAGGCCGATGGTTGTACTCAGACCGCCGTCGAGCGGGAGGACCGCACCGACCACGTAATTCGAGGCACGAGAACTCAGGAAGATTGCCGTCGCAGCAATGTCGGCGGGCTCGCCGATCCGGCCGACCGGGGAGGCGTCTCTCAGCTGATCACCGACCTCCGTCAACATTGTAGCCGTCATCTTCGACGGGAACGGGCCGGGCGCAATGGCATTGACCAGAATCGCTGGCGCGAGCTCGGCGGCCATGTGGCGAGTGAGGTGGTGGATGGCGGCCTTCGACGCCGAGTAGGAGAAATTACTGACGCCCGGCACTGCCAGCCCGTCGATCGAGCCGATGTTGATCACGCGGGCAGGGTCGTCTTGGTTGGACGCCTTCTCCAGAAGCGGGCGCGCCAACTTGGTCAATGTGAAAGGAGCTTTGACGTTGGCGGCGAGCACCCTGTCCCACGCGGAGTCGGGGAACTCGTCGAACGGTGCGCCCCAGGTTGCACCGGCGTTGTTGACCAGCACGTCAAGGCTCGGCTCCCGTGCACCGAGGGCGTCGATCAGCGCCGCACACTGCTCCTCGCTGGTGACGTCGCACGGGATGGCATGTACCTCACCGAATTCCGAGAGGCGCTCCGCTGCCTCGACACACGCGGCTTCCTTACGGGAAGAGATGTACACGCGGGCGCCTGCCCGGAGATAACCCTCGGCGATCATGTAGCCGATGCCACGAGTACCGCCGGTGATCAGAACCGTCTTACCTGACACCGCGAACAGTTCGGGGAACATGACGTCCTTTCCGAGACGTGAGGTGGGCGACGCACACACCCATCCGGCAGAAGAAGAGACCGCTCGCGATCAGGGGGCCAAGTGTGAGCCTGATAGCGGATCGACCAGAAAGTACCACCACCGACAACTTTAATGCAACATGTTGCATAATGAGAACTCGAGGTCGATGATCGTTGGGTCCGGTGCACTCCGCCCGGACTGCAAGCCGAGCGCCCACAGCGCGTACCGAACCGGGAGAAGTGAAGATGACTGGAGATAAACATCTTTCGATGACAGGCCCGACCGAGGCCGAGTTGCAGTCGGCAGGCCTCCAATTCACACAGAGCGGACCGATAGCCGAAATCACGCTGTGCAGACCTGAACGACGCAATACACAGACCCCGGCAATGTGGCGAGCACTCGCCGCATTGGGGCAGACAATGCCGACTGACATCCGCGTTGTCATCGTTCGCGCTGAAGGGCGTAGTTTTTCGGCCGGTTTGGATCGATCGATGCTGAAAGACCCTGCCTCGCCGCACGAGGCTGCCGACGGCGAGACCATTTCCGGCCTACTCGAAGGTTCCGACATGACTGTCGCGCGCACCATACGTGAATATCAAGACGGATTCCTATTCCTGCGTAACTCGAACTTCATCTCGATCGCCGCCGTCCAGGGACACGCAGTCGGTGCAGGCTTCCAGCTCGCACTCGCGTGCGATCTCCGGGTGCTGGCCGACGACGCAACATTCTGCATGAAGGAGGTCGCACTCGGCCTGGTGCCCGACCTGACCGGGCTCACACCCCTGGTCCGGCAAGTCGGATACGGTCGCGCACTCGAAATCTGCGTCACTGCACGCAATGTTGCTGCCACGGAAGCGCTCTCACTGGGACTCGCACACAGCGTGGTGCCTGTCAACGATCTCGAAAGCGAAACTCGGGCCATGGCTCGCACTCTCCTGCAGGCAGACACCGCCGCCGCGCGAGAGGTCAAGCAGCTGGTGCAGTCGGCCGAGGTCTTGCATGTCGAGCATCAGCGGCAGCTCGAAGCTGCGGCCCAGACGCGTTTGCTGCGCGCGCGCAGCGCTACGGCGGACGGCTCCGACCGAGGGTTCTGAACCGATATCCCGACACATCTGTCGTGTTCGAACAGTGGATCACCATAATTCGCCGCATTACCGTCACCACGCGAAGAGCACCTTCCCGACGCGGTCGGCCTGGGTGGCATGGATCAGGGCGTCCTGGTACTTCTCCAGCGGGTAGGTGGCCGCGATGGGGACCCGCAAGGTGCCGTCGGCGACGAGGGCGGCGAGCCGGGCATAGGCGGCGGTGAACTCCTCGCGAGGCGCTGTGTCGAGCCAGCCCTTCTGCCAGAAGCCCCGGACATGAAGATCGCGGAAGATGAGGTCGCCCGGTCGGACGACGACCGGGGCGCCGCTCATTCCTCCGTAGCTGACGAGGGTGCCCCCATGGACGAGCCAAGGAGCGAGTTCCGCGACCACGTCCCCGGCTGTCGCGTCCAGCAGGAGTGAGATCCGCTCGTCCCCGAGCGCCTTCTTCAATTGCACACCGAGATCCGGTCCACCGACGACGACTGCGTCGGCGCCCAACTCCAGCAGCTCCGCGGCGAGTTCGGGGCGGCGCACTACATTGAGAGTGCGGTAACCGGCCTGCTTGGCCAGGGTGATGACGTAGCGGCCCAGAGCAGAATTACCGCCGGTCTGTCCGACCCATCCACCAGACGGGACATCGACGAAGCGACGGAGCAGGAGGTCGGCCGTCACAGGGTTGACGCCGAGCATCGCCAGCTGAAGGACATCGGCCGCCGGATCGACCACGATGACGTCGTCCTCGTCGATCGCGATCTGGTCCTGCCACGTGGCGTGCTTCAAGGTAGGAATGATCAGGACCCGCTCGCCGATGCGGGCAGGATCGACGGCAGGGCCAACGGCGACGATTCGACCGACGCCTTCGGTGCCCAGGGCTGCGGGCAGGGTCGGGCGATGCCCATAGAGTCCCCTGATGAGAAGCACGTCGGATGGGTTGATCGGGGCGGCTTCCATCGCCACTAGCACCTGTCCTGCTCCGGGTTTGGGAGTCTCCGCCTCGATCAGCTCCGAAGCCATGCTCGGCTTCCCGAACGCCCGCATGTGCAACTTCTTCATCGTGACCTCCGGTTAATGGTCAGCTCGATTCGAGAGATCCTGTCTCCCATTCCCTCCCCTGAAAGCAGGAGACGGAACGGGTCCCGGCACAGTTCGGGCGTCGCCGGTTTCATGACCGATCTCCCGATCTTTGGATGTCCGGCGGTCGCGAGGTGTGGGACGAGCACAAACCTACGAATGCGCGACCGGTGGCTCATAGGACGAGTGCGCCGCGCCCTGGTATGTATGCGCCACCACCAGTATGCAATGACGAACGGTCACGCCGGGAAGCCCGCGAAGCGGGCGCTATCGCGTGGACGTGTGCGCTGTTGACATTTGACGACAACGACTAGACGATTCAGTCTAGTCGCCGCGTCCACGTCGCCGGCGCGAACTCACCATGGACAAGGAGCCATTTCATGAGTCAAGAGCACACGCCCGGCGAGGTCACCCTCGAGAGGGACGGCAACATCGCGATCATCACGGTCGAGAACGAGTCCAAGTTGAACTCCTACACGCCGGACATGTTGCGCCAGCTCGCCGAGCATCTGACAACATTCGACGAGGACGAATCCTTATGGGTTGCAGTGTTCCGCTCCGCCGGTAAGAACACCACCGCAGGCTTGGACATGCCGAAGTTCTTCGGCCCGGAAGCAGACGCGGACATCGACCCGACTCTGGTCGATCCGTTCGCTCTGGGGCGGCGCGCAACCAAGCCGATCGTGGCCGTGGTTCAGGGCCTCACCTTGACCGTCGGCATCGAGATGATGCTCGCCGCCGACATTGTCGTTGCCGCCGATACCGCGCAGTTCCAGCAGCTCGAGGTCGCGCGCGGCCTCGCACCCCTTGGCGGTGCCCATTTCCGTTACCTGACCCGGACCGGCTGGGGTAATGCGATGTACCACCTGCTCCGGGCTGACAAGTTCGACGCCCAGCGCGCCCTCGAGCTCGGCTTCGTCCAAGAAATCGTGCCTTTCGGCCAGCACATCGAGCGCGGAATCGAACTGGCGCGTGAAATCTGCGCCAATGCCCCGCTCGGCGTTCAAGCCACCAAGGCGTCCGCCCTGAAATACATCGAACAGGGCGAGACCGCCGCCATCGCCGCGATCGACGACGTGAAGGGCGCCGTCTTCCACAGTCACGACTTTCAAGAAGGTATCCAGTCGTTCATCGAGCGCCGCCAGGCCAACTTTCAGGGCAAGTAGTCGCAGCGCAAACCAACCGAACTTCATTATTACCCAACCACCTTCGCCCCAAAGTGTGAGGAAGCGACATGAGTTGCAACCTGTTTTCCATGGCCGGGCAAGCCCGGGAACCTGCCATGACGAATCTGAGCTTCGACTAGACCGGCCGCACCGTGGTCGTGACCGGCGCCGCACAGGGGATCGGCAAGGAGATCGGCGCACTGTTCGCCGGCGCCGGCGGGTTGGCGCACAGGTACCAGTGAAGGGCGCACTCGTTCTATCGGTGCCCGCTCACCGGTTCCTAGGTTGGCAGTGTCCGACACACAACCCGGCGTGAAGAGGAAAAGCACATGAATCGCGAAGACATCGAATTCCAGGGTGAAGGCGACGTCACCCTCCGCGGCTGGTTCTACCCCGCGCAGAACACGACCGACCCCGCACCGGTCATCATCCTCGTACACGGCATGTCCGGCGTGAAAGAAATGCACCTCGACGACTACGCCAGCGTCTTCGCCGAAGCCGGCCTCAACGCAATCGCCTACGACCACCAAAACTTCGGCGACAGCGACGGAACCCCCCGCCAAGAACTCGACCCCGTCCTGCAGTACCGCGACATCCGCAACGCGATCAGCTACGCCATCGCCCGCCCCGAGGTCGACGGAAACCGGGTCGGAGTCTGGGGCACCAGCTTCGCCGGTGGACACGCGCTGATGGTCGCCGCGATCGACAAACGAGTCAAGGCAGTCGTCGCCCAGGTACCCTTCGTCTCGGGACCGGAAACCCTGGTCAGACTGCTACGCGGAGACTTCCTCCTCCACGTCCGCGACAACCTCGCCGCCGACCGCGCCAACCGATTCCACGACGGCGAGCCCGCGATGCTCCCCGCCGTCTCCCCCGACCCCATGGGGCAGGCCGCAATGCCCCAAACCGACGCCTACGAATGGTTCACCAAAACGGCGGCGCTCCGCGCCCCGAACTGGAAAAACGAAATGACCGCCCGCAGCCTGGAACTGGCCTCCGAATACGACCCCGGCAGCTTCATCACCCAGATCTCCCCCACCCCACTGCTGATGATCGTCGCCAACGAAGACACCTCCACCCCCTACGCCCTCGCACTCGACGCCTA
>NZ_JAWLSG010000017.1:0-89565 GCF_033142305.1 Rhodococcus sp. IEGM 27
CGGCCGGTGTTTACCTCTGAGGTGTGACTCCGGTCGAACAGCCTCTAACCAAGGTTGTATACGTCCCGGGTGACGAATGCGTGACGGCGCATGATGACATCGGCAATATAGATACGCGACAGGGCAAGCACACCGAATCCGACAGCGACCGCAAAAACCGCGTAGAACAACGGACTCTCGAACCCGAAAATCACAAGGGCCCCGAGCACCCCAGCGACAGCTACCAGGACCAATACTGATCCTGACAGCTGCAATTGAAGTCCCTCACCGCGATAGCTGGGCACCTTGTGTGGTCGTCGTTCGGCGTTCATTGCTTTCCTCCCCTTTTCGCTGCCCAGTGTAGGCAGCGCATCCGACACCGCCGATTGCTCTTTCAGTGTGGGTAACAGCGGCGAGTCCACTGTTGAGACGGTCTGACCGGCAGTGGCTTCGGTGCGGTCGCCGGCATCGAATGCCACCGACTCCTTGCTCGGGCCACCAACCTCTATCTAGATAGTATCACGGGTGATACTATCCCGGTATGTCGAAGCAGGCGAAGTTGATCGCGAGGATGAGGGCAAGTCCGCAGAGCGTGACTTATACCGAGCTGTTCAACTTCTGCTGCGACATCTTCGGGGAACCGCGCCAGCGCGGCACCTCGCACGCGGTGTTCAAGATGCCGTGGGCGGGCGACCCGCGAGTGAACATCGGAGAAAGGCAGCGGCGGCAAGGCCAAGGCGTATCAGGTAGGCCAGGTCGTCATCGCATACGACAAGCTCACGAAGGAGGCTCGCGATGGCTGACGCATCGCACTACACCTATCGGGTGACCTGGTCGGAGGACGACGGCGAATTCGTCGGGGCCGTCGCCGAATTCCCATCATTGTCCTGGCTGGCGGAAACGCAGGCAGAAGCACTCGACGGTGTCATCGGAATCGTCCGTGAAGTGCTCGAGGACATGACGCTGTCCGGCGAGCAACCGCCGGTCCCGATCGCGGACCGGCCCTACAGCGGCAAGTTCATGGTGCGCACGTCCCCGCAGGTGCACCGGACCCTGGCGATCGAAGCCGAGGAACAGGGCGTCTCGCTCAACATGCTGGTCAACCAGAAGATCACGGCTCCGGCTGCGTCTCGGTCAGCAGCGGGCGGTGCCGCCTGAGGGAAGACCGCAGGCAAAGTTGTAAGACTTTAACAACTTTGCGCTGCAAGTACTTTCGGTAGATCCGTCATAGGCTGCATGTGCTTTGTGTCCAACGAATGGGCGCACGGGGAGGTCACGCTTCGCGTGGCAGCACATGAGAGGGGCCAGACGGTTGAGCGAGCGCGGACACATCATCCAGGGAGGAAACGACGATGGCGGAGTTCGATCCGACGATTCGCGCGGAAGTGGAGCGGATCTGGCGGGAGCACCTGGGCGTGGACCCGGGCGCGACACAGGAGCAGCTGACGGCCCAGTTCGACGAGGAGGCCCAGCGGCTGACGGAGCTGACGTCCCAGCGGTTCGGGGGCGGTCAGGGGTATCTGGTGCGGAATTGGAAGGCCGAGCATCCGGGACAGGATCCGGACGTGATGACGACCCATCAGTTGATCGCGCAGGCCGAGCACGACAGCCGAGAGGCGGTGCTGACCGAGGAGCTGTACTCGCAGGTGCCGGAGATCAGCGAGGAGCAGATCGCCCGGGAGCTGAAGATCGAGCAGCGGATCGAGGAGGAGATCACCGAGCGTCGGAAGGCCCGCGACCCGGATCGGTGGCGGACCTCGATGGTGGAGATCCCGCCGTTGGCGTGGCAGGTGGTCGATCGGGTGTGGCCGAGCGAACCGGACGCGTTCCAGGGGTACGCGGCGGCGCTGATCGCGCAGCGGATGGAGGACAACGAGACCACGCCGCTGACGGCGGCGGATCCGCTGGCCGACGAGCTGGCGCAGATGATCGACGAGCAGATCAAGGCGTCGAAGGCCGCGGGGAACCGAGTGGTGTAGCCCCGGAGCTCATCTCCTACGCCCGCGCTCAGCGGGAGGCCGACGCGCTGCGGCAGAAGGTCCGCACCCTGCGCGAGGCGACCAAGCAGGTCCAGGCGCAGGCAGCCGAAGCGTCGCTGGCCAATGCCGATCCGGAGCTGATCGAGGACCTGACCGCGACCGCGGACCGGATGGCGGCCCGGGTCGAGCGGGTGTCGGCCGATGCCCACGAGGCCCGTGACGCGGCCGAGCGTGCCCGGCAGGCGTGCATCGCCGCCGGCTATGACGTCGACGGGGTGGACGTGGCCGCCCTCAGCCGGGTACGGCCACCGCGCCGTGACTGGCGCGACCGCCCGGCCACCGATCGGCAGCAGGCGTACCTGCGGACCCTGCGGCGCCAGCGCGGGTTGCCGGTGCGGCTGCCCGACGACCTGACGATCGGCCGCGCCGACGAGCAAATCAAACTGCTGCGCACCCGGTCCGGGAAGGTCGCCGACACCGCCGACCCGGAGATCGCCCGCATCCTCGCCGAGGCGGAAACCCAACGGGCGCGCGGCGAGCGGGCCGAGCACACCGGTCCCCCACTGACGCCCGGGCAGGCACGGGAGCGGTCCGCGCAGATCCGGGAGCAACTCGCCGCCCAGCGCACCGACCGCGAGAGGCGCCCCTCACAGACACCGGCTCCCGTGCCGGCCTCGGAGGACGTGCCCGGCCGGCGGCCGCTGCGAGAGCTGGTCGCCGAGTTCACCAGCCAACGCGAACCCGTCGCCGACGACGAGGGCATTTCGGCGTTGCTCGACGACATTTGCGGGCAGGTGTTGGCCGACGAGACCCTGAACCTGGTCGCCGGGGCCGAGGCCAACACGTTCGAGCAGTTCACGATCTGGGCGGCCCGCAAAACCCACGAGGACGTGCAGGCCGGCCTGGTCGAGCAGGTGATGAGCGAGGACCCGCAGGTCGCGGCGATCGCCCGCGCCGCCCTCGACGACCCGGCCCGATGGCAGGCGGCAGCGGCGGAGCTACCCGCCCGCGCCTGGGCGCAGCACCACCCCGATCGTGCGGCCGCGGACGCCGCGGTCCTCGCACTCGAAGCGAGCCCTGCTGTTACCGAGGCCGCGACCGGACCGGCCGAGCAGTTCACCGCAGCCCCGCCGGTGCAGCAGGCCCTCGACACCACCGTCACCGCCGCCGGCCCGGAAACCGAAACGCAGCGGCAGCAACTGGCCGAGGACACCCTGACCCGGGTGCACGCCAACAGTCACCGCACCGACCCGGTGGACTGGCGGCAGGTCGGTAGCGACGCTTGGACCGAACACGGGCCCACCGGTGGTGCCCCGGTCCCGGCTGCGGACCCGAGAGTCCGCGCTGCACTCGACGGTGTCCCCGTTGGTGACCCGCGCACCGAGCAGATCTTCACGGACTGGAACCGCGGCTGGCACGGTGCCCGGACCGAATGGGCGCGGAGGCGCGAAGGCGAGGTCCTCGCCGATCTGCAGGCCGAGATGATCACCCACCCCCGCCTGCAGGTGCTGCGGCGACGACCCGAGGACTACCTCAGCGTCGGCCGGCATCGGCTACTCAACCTCACCGTCAGCGACTGGCTGCTGTCCGTCGACTCCGCCGATCCGCAATATCAGGCGGCGGCGTACTGGCTGCACGACAACATCGCCACCACCCTCGATGCGGTCCACGAGGCGGTGAAGGACTCCCCCGACCCGGACGCGCCCACACCGGAGACCGCCGAGCCCGGCGAGGTCACGATCGACGCGGTAACAGCACTCGGCACTGCCGTCGAGGCCGACGCCGAGATTCCGGATCGAGACAAGATCCATGCCTGGCTCGACGCCCAACGCGTGCACACCGCCCTGATCCTCGACGGCGCCGACGCCGACGCCGCCGCGGTGGCCGAGGCGCAGCACCGCGCCGACACCACCCGGGCGCAGATCCCGGACCCCAGCCTGCGCGCCTGGCAGGCGGCCGGCAGCGTCGACGACCGCACTGCCGCCGTCGAGAAGTGGCGGGCCTGGGCGTACGACGAGCTTGCTCAGGATCCGCTGGTGGTGGCCCTGGCGGCGAGCACTCTGGTGACCAAACGGACCAGCGCCGTCCTCGAGTCCGCGGCCGACGACCTGGCCGATCGTCTGGCCACCCATCCCGAGCTCGCGGCGGTGATCGACGACCACGGCGGCCACCCATGGCTCACCGCCGAAGTCCGCGGGCCGCTGCTGGCGTCCCTCGAAGACGTCTACCGGGACAAGGCCACCGAATGGTTCCCGCGCGGCGTCGACACCTTCGTACGAACAGACCGCCCCCGCACCCAGACACACCGGTTCACCCCGCACACCGGCAACCCGATCTGGGAGGTCACCACCGACGGCGGTGAGAGCCGCGAGCACTGGGGCAGCCACCACCTGCCCGCGGTCCGGCGGGCCACGGTCGGCACCGGTCAGCCGAACGCGGGACCGGTCCGCAGCGGGATGGTCGCCGAGCAGGCCCGCGGCCGGTTCGCCGAGATCACCAGGCAGGCCCTGCAAGAAGACGAGGTGTTCGTCGCGGCCGCCACCTCACCGCACCCCAGCCTGGGCCGCACCGGCTTCCTGACCTCGCAGGCCTCCCGAGAGTTACGTTCGCGCATCCTCACCGAGGTCGAGCGCGAGCACCCCGCACTGGCGGCGGCATGCCGCGCCCACGGCCTCGACATGTCCGAGATACTGCGTCTCGACGTCGCCGACCACGCATTCGACACCCTGCACACCAGCGCCACCGAACCTGACGACCTGTTCTCGGCGGCGACCGGACCGGCCGATCTCGAGGCGGTGCGGGCCTCGGAGTACCTGGTCGGCGAACCCGGTCAGGACCGGGCCCAGGTCAGCTACCGGTGGCGCACCAAGGACTGGCAGGTCAGCCGCGGCGACGCCGAACCGGTCATCACGGCAACCCTCGCCGAGGCGATCGCCACCGCACGCACCGGCCGGCACATCGAGTCGGCCGCGGCCGCCGCGAGCATCACCGGGGAGCGCGACACCCCAGAACGCGGCCGTCAGGACCTCGCCCCCTCCACCGAGAACGAGGCCGAGGCTGCACCGCCGGCGGCGGCCGAGTCGGCGGCGGACCGGCCGCCCGCGGCGGCAGCGAACTTCGTCCTCGGCGCCGAGGTGCTGGCACCATCCGGGGCAAAGGCCCGCGCCCGCGCGAACATCGACGCGATCCGTCTGGTGCACCAGCTCAATGACGAGAATCGGGCAGCGACCCCGGCAGAACAGCGGGTCCTCGCCGCCTGGTCCGGGTGGGGTGCGGTCGGGGACATCTTCGACAAGCGCAAACCCGAGTGGGACGAGCTCCGCACCGACCTCTCCGCCGTGCTGACCCCGGCGGAGATCGCCGCCGCCCGCGCCTCCACCCTCAACGCCCACTACACCGACCCGGCGATCGCGGCCGAGATGTGGTCCGCTCTGGGAAGAGCCGGATTCACCGGCGGGCGGGTCCTCGAACCGGGATGCGGGGCCGGCAACTTCATCGGCCACGCCCCGCGCGGCACCCGGATGGTCGGGGTGGAGCTGGACCCGATGACCGCCCGGATCGCGCACCACCTCTACCCCGAGCACCAGGTCCGCAATCAGGGATTCGAGAAGTTCTCCCCCGACGAGGGCGCCTTCACCGCGGTAATCGGCAACGTCCCCTTCGGCAACTTCGCAGTCAGCGACCCGCTGCACAACCCGTCCGGGCTGACCATCCACAACCACTTCATCCGCAAGTCCCTGGCACTGACCGAAACCGGAGGCTACGTCGCAGTCATCACCAGCGCCTTCACCTCCGACGCCCAGCGGACCAAGGCCCGCGAGGAAATCGCCGAACTCGGCGACCTGGTCGGCGCACTGCGGTTGCCGACCAAGGCATTCGACCGCCAAGCCGGTACCGATGTGGTCACCGACCTGCTGATCTTCCGCCGCCGCGAGGCCGGCCGCGCACCGGCACCGGCGACCGAGCAATGGATCACCACCTCGAAAGCCGAACTGGCAGAGGGTGAGATCCAGGTCAACGACTACTTCCTGGCCCACCCGGAGAACGTGCTCGGCGAACTCGGGGTCGGATCGGGCATGTACTCGGCGGCCACCTTGAAGGTGACCGCCGACCCGTCCCGCCCGTTGGCCACCCAGGTCCGTGACCGGCTGACCGCCATCGTCGACACCGCGAAGAACACGGGACTCGGGCAGGACGCGGAACAGCCGGCCGCCGACCCGATGCTCGATCGGGCCGGGCTGATCACCGCGGAAGAAGCCGCGAACACCGAGATTCCGGGATCGGTTCGGTACAACGACGAGATCGACATGTTCGAGCAGCTCTCCCTCGGCGGCCGGTGGATGCCGGTGCCGTCGAAGATCGACAAGGCCCGCACCGCCCAGTGGAAGTCCATGCTCGCCATGGCCGGCACGGTCACCGACCTCGTCGACGCCCAGCGCACCGGCGGCGACGAGGACACCAAGAACCGGCTGCGGGCTCAGCTGAACCGCCAGTACGACGCGTACGCACGGAAGTACGGGCCGCTGGGCCGGTTCACCTGGGTCACCCCCGCGCCGCCCAACCAGAAGGTGATCGACAAACGCTTCACCGACCTGGAGAAGAAGTGGCGGGCCAACAACGGTGACGAGACCGGCCCGGTCACCGGTGCCCTTCCCGAGGACGTCGCCGCCCGGCTGCTGGCGGAGGCATCGGAGCCGAACCCGGCGTGGAAGAAGATGCGGCACCTCGAGGGCGCCATCCGCTACGACCCGGCGATCGCGCTGGTCCGCAGCATCGAAATCTTCGACGAGGACACCCAGCAGGCGCGCAAGTCGAAGATCTTCACCGAGGACGTCATCACCGCGCCGCAACGGGCGCAGTCCGCCCAGGACATCGCCGAAGCGCTGGCAGTCAGTTTGGACGAGACCGGGCAGGTCGACCTGGACCGGATCGCCGGGCTGGTGGGCATCGACCCCGAGACCGCCCGGACCCAGCTCGACGGGCTGGTCTTCCCCGACCCGGAAGACCCGACCGAGCTGATCCCGGCCCCAAGATTCCTGTCCGGAAACGTGCGGGAGAAGTTGGCGGCCACCGAAGCCGCCGCTAGGCACAACCCGCAGCTCTACGCCGGCGCCGTCGACGCCCTGCGGCAGGTGATCCCGAAGGATCTGGATCCGACCAACATCACCGTCCGCCCCGGTGCGAACTGGGTACCGACCCCGCTGTACGAGCAGTTCATCCGCGAATCGTTCTCGGTGCACCCGGACACCCGCATCGCGGTCGAGTACTCCCCCATCACCGCGTCCTGGGACTTCACGATCGCCGGAGACCAGTACACCGACCCCTACGGGCTGCCGTACGAAACGGCCGGGGACCGGCGCGGCGTCGACGGGCTGTCATTGCTGGAGAAGATCGCCAACAACCAGCCCATCCGGGTCTTCAAGACCGAAGCCGAACTCGAACACTCCCCCAAGCCGCGGTTCCACGAAGAGCTCACCGAGGAACTGCAACAGCGGGCCGAGATGCTCGAAACGGCGTTCGGGGAATGGCTGTTCGCCGACCCGGCTCGCACCGCCGCGCTGACCCGGGCGTTCAACGACCGGTTCAACTCCTTCGTCGACCCCTCCTACAGCGGGCAGGGCCGCACTTTCCCCGGTCTGCGGATCACACCCCACCCGCATCAGGCCGCGGTCGCGGTGCGGCAGATCAACGAACCGTCGGTGCTGCTCGACCACACCGTCGGCACCGGCAAGACCTGGTCGATCACGATGTGCGCGATGGAGATGCGCCGCCTCGGGCAGATCAAACAGCCCTGGGTGGTGGTCCCGAACCACCTGGTCGACCAGTGGTCCCGCGAGGTCGCCGACGCCTACCCCGGTGCCCGGGTGCTGGTCGGGGACGACTTCAAGTCCCGCGCCGACCGGCAACTGTTCATGGCGCAATCAGCCTCCCAGGACTGGGACCTGGTGATCGTTCCGGAACCGGCCTTCACCAAGATGCAGTGCTCGGTCGACACTCAGGCCGCTTACATTGCCGACGAGATCACCCGGCTCGAGGAAGCCCGCGAGGCCGCCACCGGGCAGAACACGATCAAGGAGATCGAGAAGGCCAAGAAACGGTGGCAGGAAAGGCTCGAGAAGAAGATCAACGCCGACTCCAAGGACGTCGGTTTCTCCTTCGAGCAAACCGGCTGCGACTACCTGTTTCTCGACTTTACTTCTCGCCCGTGCGGCGTGGTGCACGTGTGTTCCGAGGTCGATAGGGGACCGTGGCACGCACAGTGTCCGCGACGGTCGGCCACCGGGAAGGGTGGTCCGGGTGGTCTCGATGGTGCTGGACGATTTGCGGGTGCAACGCGTCGATCATGCGGGCGGGCGTCGGTCCTACTTGGTCCTGGACGTGGCGTCCGGCCGTGTTCACCGCCGGGCCGACAAATATTTGGCTGGACTGGGCGAGGGCACCCAGCGCACGTACGCCTACCACTTGGTGGACCATCTGCGGTGGTTACGGACCACCGGAGAATGCGAGGACCGGGTGAGTATCGAGGATCTCGCGCGGTATATGGCGCTGTGCGGTGCCCAGCACACGGGCCCGTTGGGGATCCCGTGGCGGGCGACGCCGCTGAGCCCGTCCGCCCTGGACGTGCGCGCGGCCTGCCTGAAGGGCTACTACCTCGACGTGACGGACAGGGAGAACGTCAATCCTGTTCTCAGGTCCGCATTCTCGGTTCGGCGCCTGCCGACCGGGAGAGATCGGGACCGCTCGATGCTCGGCCATGTGCCCACGTCGATGGCGTCCAACCCGCTCTCGCACGGGGCCGCGCCGCGGAGTCATCCGCGAATGCTGCCGCACGGGGCCGCCGACGCCCTGCTCGGCGCGGTGCGAACGGCCCGGGATCGGATGATCGTGACCTGGCTTCGCGATTCGGGCATGCGGATCGGTGAGCTGTGCGGGCTGTGGTTCTGTGATCTGCATCTGAGCCGGGACCACCCCTGCGGTGAACGCAGCGGTCCGCACGCGCATCTCGTGAAGCGGATCAACCCGAACCGGGCCGCCGCGAAGCGCGGATTCCCGGCCACCGTCGTGGACGGGATCATCACCGGCGGGATTGTGCGCAGGGCCAGCCCCGCCATGGTCGCCAGCTACCACGAGTACCTCGCCGAGGACTATCACCGGGTCCGGGCACTGGCCGACAGTGACCTCGTCCTTGTCCAACTGGCCGGGCAGCGGGTCGGTGCCGGTCTCAGTACCCACGGGGCCCGGCAGATGATCGACCGCGCCGGCCGCAGAGCCGGGCTGGGTAGGGTCAGGCCGCACGCCTTCCGCCACACCTGGGCCACCGCGCTCACCGAGGCGACCGGGGGCAACACCAAGGCGGTCGCCGACGAAGGCGGCTGGACCAGCTCCCAGACGGTGGAGGACACCTACGCCCACCTGGCCGGGGACCCGACGTTGCAGGCGGCACTGGACCACATCTGGGCGGAGCAGCTATGAGCGTGGTCCAGTCCGTCGGCTCGGTCGACGACCTGTTCCGCCTGGATCCGCTGGCTCGCTTCGAAGCGCTGATCGCGGGCAAGAACTTCCCCGATCACCTACGGCGGGAGCCGATCGTCTTCGACATGCAGGACCCGATCTACGGCTACTTCTGCGGCGTGCATGGATGTGCGCTGCCCGCCACCCATCCGCAATGGTGGTGCGCCCGGCATGGTGACGAGCGCCTGGGTGCGCTCCGTCGGGGTGTCGGGGAAGCCGCATGGAAGAGCGCCGCGGTCGCGTTTCCCGCCAACGACGTGCGCGTGTCGACGGGAGCGCGACGGCCGACATGTCGTTTCTGCCCCGACCGTGACGCGGTCGCCGGTGATTTGTGCCGGCGCCACGACGCCCTGCACGTGATAGGGCGGCGTCGAGCCGGTGTCGGCTTCGTCGAGGAAGCGTGGGTCGCCCGTCAGGTCAGCCTTCCCGGCGTCGGTGACTGCCGGATAGCCAAGTGCCTACGCCGGGCCGAGCGGGAGCCGAGGCTGTGCCCGACCCACCGAAAGGCATGGGTGTCCGCCGGATCACCTTGCGACACCGGCATGGCGGCGTGGTTGTCGCGGGCCAGTGGGGAATTGAACACCGGAATCGTGTTCCTCGGTGGGCTTGCACCGCTGCTCGCCGCCGAAATCCGGTACGGATTATGGGCACACACCACCAGCGCTGCACCGGCCCGGTGGCATCCGACGTGGCTTCGGACGCTGGTCAAATCGTGCACCCTGATGGGTGTCGGCTCCCTGCTCGAGCTGGACGCGAACAACATGGCGTGGAGCAGGCAAGCGGGCACCATCAACCGCATCGTGCAGGGACTGCGCACCGACATCGACCCGATCCATCACTCCCGCAGCGACACCCGCGAACTCGGCTACCTCGACACCAACTACTGGGGGTTCCGGTTTCCCGATCGCCGCTCGGTGTTCGACCTCACCTCGATCGGGCAGCGGTGGCTTCGCAACCTGACCTGGGACTACTTCGCTGACCTGCTCGACGGGCCGAACCGCCCCCGTACCCAGGGAGTCGTCGAGCAGGTGCGCCGTTCGATCGTGTGCTTCAGCACCTACCTGACCGACTGCGATCCCGACCGGGGACAGCGCCCGGCGGCGCTGAACCGGGCCACCGCCCAGGGTTTCGTCGCGGACTTCACCCGCCGCGTCGCCAACCACCAACCGAGCCGGGGTGTGTTCAACAAGGACGGAACCGCCTCCACGGCCACCGATCTCAGCTACTCCCTGACCATCAACGCACTACGGCGGGTGATGCGCGCGGCGATGGACGGCGGGACCGCGGCGGCGATCGGGCTACCCCGGGAATTCATCGTCGCCCTGCCCTTCGGTGGCGCCACCTCGGTCCGCAACCCCCGGCCGTTCAGCGATGAGGTACTGCGAGCGCTGAGCGATCCGGCCAACATCGCGTTGCTGCAGGATGTGGATCCCCACGACGGGGGCCTGGCCGACATCTGGTCCATTCAGGTGCGGTGCGGGCGCCGCATCAGCGAGGTCGTCAAACTGCGCTGGGACTGTGCGAGCGAACACCTGGGCCGGACCTGGCTGTGGGTGGATATGACCAAGGTCGGCAAGCTCGACTACGCCGTCCAGATCCCCCGCGACGTCTACGACCTCATCGTGGCCCGCCAAGCGAAGACGGAGCGTCGGTTCCGGCTCAAGCACGGCACCGATCCCACCGCAGCCCAGCGCCGCACGATCGCGTTGTTCCCCAGCCGGGTCAGCAACCCCTCCTTCGAGCGTTCCCTGTCCACCTCGACGTTCACGGCGGCGTTCAAGGCCTGGATCGGGTCGGACACGATGCGGATCCCCGGCCACACCACCCATCAGGCCCGTCATACCCTCGCCACCCGCCTCGTTCACGCCGGGGCCAGCATGACCCACGTCAAACGGGTCCTCGGCCAGGTCTCCGAGCGGATGGGTGAGTCCTACGTGCTCATCGCCGGGTCACAGGTCGAGCCCTTCCTGCAGCAGGTGTGGGTTACCGGTCCCGGCGCCGCCCGGCCCGGCGAGATTGTGCTCACCCCCACCGTCACCGAGACGGACGCCGCCCAACGACTGCTCGTCGACCTGGCCGCGATCCCCACCGAACACGGTCTGTGCACCTTCAAACCGGTTGTCGGCGGCTTCGATTGCCCATTCGCCCGCAACTGTCATTCCTGTGAGCATTTCGTGCTGACCGGCGCCGACTACGGCTACTGGAAACGGCAGGAACAACGCTGGGCAACTCTCGCCGAAGGCGCCCCCGACGAGGGCACCCGCGACTACATTTACACCACCTTCGCCAAGAGCTCCCAAGCGCTGGCCGGGCTGGAGAAAGCGCTACTTGCGCTCGGCCTGCTCGACCGGGCCAAGGACCTCGACCTGCGGAGCCCACAGCAGGACTTCTTCGACCCGCTCTGGCGCCACGGCTGGCGCACCGGCGATCTGGTGCAGATCGGCGCCTCCCACCCGACGGCAGAACCCACCGACGTCCGTGCGGACATCCACACCGAGCACGACGCGAGCAGGCCGTCATGACCAGCACGGTGACCCGCCCCCGCACACCCAAACCCGCACCGCGACAAGCCATCGACGCCCGTAAGCGTGACGCCGCCGTCAAGGTCGCGGCGGTACAGAAGAGCGTCAAAGCCCTCGGCCGCACCGGTGCACCGATCACACGCTCCGCTGTCGCAACGCTGGCCGGGGTATCCCGCTCGTTCACCTACCAGAACGAGACCGCGAACTCGATCATCACCGAGGCCCAATCGACGTCGCAAGCTCGGGCACGGGGCCACGTCGAGGTGTTGACGGCACAACAGGAAGCGTCCTGGCGTGAACGGGCACTCAACGCCGAAGATCGGTCACGTGCCCTTCGCCGGGAACTCACCGTGCAGCACCAACTCGTCGCCGACCTGCTGGGCCAGTTGCGCGACCCCGACGGGACCTGGCTCGAACACGATCGCAACCGGCTCCGTGACGAGAATGAACGCCTCCTCGTGGGCCGAAACGAGCTTCTCGTCGAACGTGACGAGCTCCTGCGCAAACTTCGCGGCGCCCGCGCCAACGTCTCCCGCCTCAACCATGATCGCGTCAAGGAACTCTTTCCCCAAGGTCCAGGCCCGGACCGTGACGCAGACGGAATCACTCCGACCATCACGACGATGACAACGAGCTCACTCGCCGTGCCCGACTGAAGAAGAGCGTTCCACACCCCTTCCGGGCTGAACACGCTATCGGCAGTGCCCGACGTGGTGACCGTGACCCAGCAGCGCTCATAACTCGGGCCGCCGAATGTCAGTCGCACACATGTATGACACAGCGCTTCAGACTTCTGACGTGGCATTGTGCCCCAGAATCTTTCGGGCTGAGCAGTGAACTCGACGAATCGTGGCAATGCACCTACGCCGATCTGGGCGCACTCGGCGCCATGGCCAGGCAGGTGGTCTGTGTGGGCGATCCCGGTCAGATCGATCCGGTGGTGACCGGCGACGTGTCTCGATGGGACGGCAGCGATATGAACCGTCCTGGACGAGGTGGAGGCTCCTGATCTAACAAGGAGAATGCTGGTATGCCTGCACCGAGGAAGTACGACGCGGAGACCCAGGAACGGGCGGTCCGGATGTATCGGGACCGGATCGCCGAGCACGGAGGCTCGAAGGTCGCCGCCCGTCGCCACGTCGGCGAACTGCTCGACATCGCGCCGGCGACGTTGCGGAACTGGATCGAAGCCGCGGAGCGGAACGACGCCCCGACCACCTCGGAAGCGGGGGAACCAATCGACCTCGACGAGGTACGTCGCCTGCGTAAAGAGAACGACGAATTACGCAGGGCCAACGAAATACTGAAGACCGCGAGTGCGTTTTTCGCGGCGGCGGAGGTCGACCGCCGACTGCGGTGATCGTCGACTACATCGACGCCCACCGGGAACGATTCGGGGTCGACCCGATCTGTGCCGTGCTCACCGAGCACGGCATCAGCATCGCCCCGTCCACCTACTACAAGGCGAAGACTCGCGGACGGATCTCCGCCGCCGAACTGGCCGACGCCTACGCCGCGAACGCCGTCCATGCGGTGTATGTGGCCAATCGGCGGGTCTACGGTGTCCGCAAGATGTGGCACGCGATGAAACGCGCTGGTCACCAGATAGGCAGAGACCAGGTGGCCCGGCTGATGTCGATCACCGGCATCACCGGCGCGGTCCGGGGCAGACGACGCACGGTCACCACCGAACGCGATGAGCGAGCGCCCCGGCATCCGGACCTGATCGAGCGGAACTGGGCCGCACCGCAAAGCCCGGATCAATGGTGGGTAGCCGATTTCACCTACTGTTGGACGCTGGCCGGGTTCGTCTATACCGCGTTCTGTGTCGACGTGTTCTCGCGTCGAATATTGGGTTGGCGGGTGATGACGACGAAGTCCACACCGTTGGTCAGCGGTGTTCTCGAGCAAGCTCTCTTCACGAGACGAAGAACTGACTTCCTTTTCACATCAACAGGTTTGGTTCATCATTCCGATGCCGGAAGTCAAGGCGGATTCAACCGGTCGTCGCAACACCGTGCCGTGAGGACGAGTGTACCTGTTCGGCAAACACTTCCGCTGGAGTTCTCCAACCGTGCACTTTTCGGGGGCGGTTGTTGAGCGCATCGGCGACCGCCTGAAGTTCACGGAAGTTGTATCGCGACAGATCAGTTCCCTTCGGAAAATACTGCCGGAGGAGCCCATTCGTGTTCTCGTTCGTTCCGCGCTGCCATGGACTGTACGGATCACAGAAGTAGACACGGATACCCGTAGATGCCGTCAGCTCGGCATGACGCGCGAGTTCCTTTCCGCGATCCCACGTCACGGATCTGCGTAGATGCTCGGGCAGCGGTGACAGCGTCGCGGCCAGAGCATCACGAACGGACTCCGAACCATATCCGGACAGCGCCGGCCCGTTCTTCACCATCGCCGCTGTTCCATAGCCCTTCAGTCGCGGCAGGTGTAGTAGAGTCGTGAATCTACTGGTGCGCTCGACGAGCGTGCCGATCGCGGACCGGGTCAGACCGATGATGAGGTCGCCCTCCCAATGCCCCGGCGTCTTCCGGCTCTCGACCTCCTCCGGACGGGCGCTGATGGTCACCTTCTCGGTGATAAATCCGGTGCGCTGCTTCCGTGCTCGCGCACGAGGCTTTCGCAGCGCCCGGCCGGTGCGCAAGCACGCGACGAGCTCCCGCTCCAGGCCGCCGCGACCCTCGATGTAGAGCGATTGGTAGATCGCCTCAGGTGAAATGCGCATCGTCGGGTCCTCCGGATAGTCGATCGGTAGGCGATTCGAGATCTGCTCCGGACTCCACGCCGTCGCCCACCGACGATCACCGCGCCGAGGCTTGTTTCGGCCAATCCAAGCCGCATCCGGACCGGACACCACGGTTCCATCGTCGGCACGAATCACACCAGACAGTTTGTCCTGCACATATTCTCGTAGCCGATCGTGTTCGGCGAGCTTCGCTGGTTTTGGGCGCCTCGCGGCGAGGTCGGCCTTCCACTGTGCGGTCGACGCTCGGTATGTGAGCTTGCCATTGCGGGTGGCGGCGTTCCGCCGCAACTCCCGCGAGATCGTCGACGGTGACCGTCCGATCCGGTCAGCGATGTCGCGCATACTCATACCCTTGGCTCGCAGCAGCGCGATATCCTCACGCTCGGTGAACGACAGGTACCTCCCCGAGACCGGGGTCAACTCGATCGGTGGCATCCCACCAGCCTGGCGGAACCACCGTGTCCCCACCGGCCCCGACACGCCGCATGTGGTCGCTGCGTCGTCGCTCGTGAGACCCTCGGCGATCCGCGTCCAGAATGCCCGCTCTAGATCTCGGCGTATCGGAGGCCGTCCCGGTGACCGCATCACCGCACGCCCCGTCAACGCTGCTGCCCACCCGGGTGGTCGTCCCATTCCCACACCTCCGTTATCGAGGTGTTGCTTCCACCGGTTGAGCCTGGTCAATACACGTCCCTTGCCTTCACCGAGTCTCTGGTCGAGTCCGGGATCGCCGGTTCCATCGGCAGTGTCGGGGACGCCCTCGATAACGCTCTGATGGAGTCGACGATCGGGCTCTACAAGACCGAGCTGATCGACCGGGCACAGTCCTGGTCCGGTCGGGCCGAGGTCGAGCGGGAGACCGCCGACTGGGTCCGCTGGTTCAACGCGGACCGGTTGCATTCGTCGATCGACTATCTCTCGCCGATCGAGTACGAGACGCGCTACCGTGAGCAGCGCCCCACCGCTACCTCCATCCCCGAGGTGGCCTGAACGAAGTCTCCACTCGATCCAGGGCGGTTCAATACCGCCCCGAACCTGCCGGGACCGATCGCGCTGCAAGCCGCACACGGCGACGCGGTGGGCGTGGTCCGGCTGCGCCACACCTGGCGGCTCGGACCCGGCACCACCGCCCTGATTCAACCGTTGTTCTACCCCGACCTGCCGTTTACCTCCCGACGACCACCGGAGCACCTGACCGACTCGGGCGGAGTCGTGCTGCCCGAATTGGCGCACCACCCCGTCACGGTCTGCGGTGGCCCGTCAGACCCGACGCTGGTGACCGCGTGCGCACAGCGGGCACGGGAGCTACTCGACGCGGAGCTCGTCACCGCCGAGGACCAACGACCTATGAACGCCACCGATATCGCGGTGGTGGTTCCCCACGTGACGCAGGCGGCGGCGATCCGTGCCCTCCTGTCCGAGCACCCAGACGTGCTGGTCGGCACCGCGAACTCACTGCAAGGGCTCGAGCGTGCCGCTGTGGTGGTGCTGCATCCACTGGCCGGATACCGCACCGCCGAACCATTCAGCCTCGATCCGGGCCGCGCCTGCGTGATGCTCTCCCGCCACCGCGCCCACATGAGCGTCGTCATCGATGACGCGAGCGCCGACGTACTCGCCTACACCGAACCCTCGACCGCGCACGCCACCAATACCGCCCTGTTGGCCGCGCTGCACTGCACTCCCGCTGTGTAGCAACACATCACAACGAAAGAAAATTTGGACAATGTCCGATGAAATCATGACCGAGTTCCGCGCAGAACGGCTGCCGGACGTCGACTCGCCAGCCCAGCTGGCGGCCGCATTCGCGGGGCGGACCCGACCGAACTTCACCTACGAGTACGACGAGGGTTCTCAGGTCCACGACAACGGTGTCCGCGCGGTGCGGGCAAGCGATGGGCTGATCACCTACGCCCGCACATGCAATACCGATCAGGAGGAGGCCATCACGGTCTTCGGGGACTTCCTCGGTGATCTGCACCATCTGGCCGACGTGATGGGCGTCGACTGGGACGAAGCACAGCGAAGGGGAGCGGTCCACTACACCGCCGAACTGTACGGCGCGGACTAACGGAACTGACGGCTGGACGGGTCCGGACGGCCCCGTCCAGCCGGCGGTCCCCGGCACCGGGTGCGCCGGGGACCGGGTACTTCCCGATTCCCATGCGGTCACCACGCGTATCCCTGACCGCGAGATTAATGCGGGTCGATGTACGTGAAATGACCCGTGTTGATGTGCGTGACGCGCTGCGTGTTGATATGCGTGAAGCGGTGCGTGTTGGCAGGCGAGTCGAAATGCGTGCTGACGCACGAGTGAAGATGCGTGTGGTTCAGCGAGTACGTCTCTGGCTGGAGGCCGAAAGTCCCGGAACTACGCGACCGAAGCAGGGTTGGCCGGTGGCCGTCTTGGAGTGCGGCAGAGAAGTTCTGATCTATTTCGTCCACATCGACTCCGTCCACATCGACTGGAATCTGACAGTCCTTCACCTCGCCGAGCGCCGGAGCATGTGCACGGCTATCAGTCCGGACGCCGTGTCCTTCGCCTCGTCGTGGCTGTGGCCGACTGGGATGGGCGCTACCCCTGTCCGCCTCATAGAGCGCGAGTGTCGATCTGTCTGAGGGACAGGTGGTGGTGGCTATCCCATCGGGTGCGCTGAGAGTCGTGGTCCCCGTGGGCGCGGCCCGGGGGACACCCCGAGGACTGCGAGGGGGCGCCGCTCGTTGTCCGGCAGTGCGTTGGCTCGCCACTTTTTCACTGCCCGGTAGAGCCACTGGCCCACCTGTTCACCGTCGGCGGTGACATAGTTTGCGGGGACGAGTGCGTCGCCGTGTTCTTCGCGGTAGGCTGCGATTTCGGTGAGCATCCGTCGCCGCTTGCCCTCGGCCGGTGGCACGGCAGGGAGCGGCGCGCTGTCATCGGTCCACACGAAGCCGATCGCATCGAGTTGCGTAATGCGTTGCGGCGGCAGGGTGCCGAGCATGCGGGCAACCCGCTGACGGTCCTGCCAACGTCCCAGTCGGAAGCCGCACTCGGTGACGTAGTCGGCGGGCATCACGAGTGCGGGGTGACGGTGGCGAAACTCGGCGCAGAGCTGCAGAGGTGAGGCCGCCGGCGGCCGTGCTCGCATCGAGATCACATCCTCAGAAAAGCCGTCACGTGTTGCCTGGTAGTCACTAATAGGACTTTGTTAGGTCGGGAAGGTGTGGTGACAGAGCGGGCAGGTACCGATCCAACGGGCAAGTGCACGTTGGAGTTCACGGAGGATTCCGTAGAGGGTCAGTCCTGCCCAGTCGCTTTTGGGTCGGTCAACCGCAAGGTGGTGAGGAACAGATGTTCGTTCACCCTTCGACTGATACTCGGCACCGTTGTTCTTGTACGGTCCGACCAATGAGGTAGGCCGTCGGGCGTGGTGCCAGCGCAGCTGGACCCGACCCGACGACCCCCTCCCGAACCGGACGTGCTCGCTTTCCGAGCATCACGGCTCTCCAGTGACTACTGCGTGGGTGGCGCGGTTGACTACCCGTTGTGGATCGTGGTGTGGCAGTCGGCGCAGACCACGAGGGTTTTCCTGCGCCGTTTGGCCATGAGTTGGTTCCACACGGGTTGCGGTTGTCCCGGTCTGTGGAGCTCGGCCAGCGCGCGGACGTGGTGGACATCCACCGTGCCGGTTTGCGTGCACAGCTCGCAGCGTCCTGCCTGGAGCCGGGTAACCAGCTCTTTTCGGCGGACGGTGACCGGGCGCGGGATGCGATCGGTCAGGACCGCGTGTTTCTTGCGCCGCAGGGGAATCCCACCGAACCGTGCGATCAGTGGTTGACGGCCTTCGCGCTCTACGCGTGCTTCGAAGCACCTGCGTGGCCCCGACGGTGTGGAGATGGTGGTCTTGTAACGGTCCGCCATCGTGGTCACCGTCGAGTTGTGTTTGCAGGCCAGCGTTTTGAGCATGGAGGTCTTCATCACCCATTCCAACCGGTTCAGTCGATAGACATCACCGGCCAGCAGGTAGTACTCCACCAATCCCCGGTACTGCGCACCATAGGTCCTGACGATCGTGTGGTCGTCCTCGTTGACCATCCGGTTGCGTCGCTCGGGTTTGCCGAGCTTCAGGAACGGGGCGCATTTGGCTTTGATCACATCACGGGCCGGTTGTGAGGGTCGGAGGGTATGCCAGGTGTCGAGGGCCTGGCCGAGGATCGGGTCGACCGGCTTGGTGAACGCGGTGCCGGTCTTGTGCGCGGGGACATCGAGCAGGCAGACCGCGTCACGCGCCAGCACCTGATCGGAGTCACCGACGATGGGGGTGTCGTCGTGCTGCCAGCGGATGCAGCCGACCCGCAGGCGGGTGATCTCGTCGCTGCGCAGTCCGGAGAACAACCAGGACAGTGTGATCGCGTGGACGAGTTCGAACGGGTAGAAGTTCCCGGATTGTGTCTCGGGGAGATCGGCGTGCGACAGATTCAGTCCCGCCCAGAGCAGCTTCGCCCAGATGTCGTCGGCGATTACCCGGGGGTTCGGACCGAGCAGCGCGGTGATGCTGCGTGGAGTGGCCAGTGCGCGCCCAGGATCGAAGCGTCGCGGCAGCCATTCCCATTCCTGACAGTCGGTGAAGAACCTCCGGATCGCCGAGAGGTGACCGTCCTTGGTCGAGGCCTGAAGCGGCTTGCCGATGCGCTTATCGAGTCCGGTGGTGCGGTGCACGTAGTCGCCGACGTTCATCCGGTCCAGCGCGGCGACCCAGGTCGCGCAGGTCTGCCGGGTCCACGCCGTCGGATCGGCGGCCTCGGGATGCTCGGCTGCGATCCAGCGGCCGACCTTGAGCAGGCGGGACCGGACGTTGCCGCGTGCCCGCGGCGTCAATGTCGAGGTCGCGTACCAGCGCACAACCCACCGCTGCCAGATCTGCGCACCGCCGGCCGCCCGAGCAGTGCCACGACCGGTCGTCGCGGGCGGCGGGTCACAGAATCCGAGAGCATTCACCGCCCGCTGCACGGCATGCACAGCGTTCAGCCGGGCGCCGCCGAGCAGTCCGTCACGGCGGACCCGATCGAACAGCTCGGTGCCGAGGTCCTCGAGGTGCGGGCTGCGGCTGAGCAGGAACAGCTGGCAGGCCACCATCGGCAGCAGCGTGTCGTCGCCGCGTCCGAGCCGATAACCCCACTCGGCGAGCACCTGACGAAGCCGGGCGATCTCGCCGTCGACTCGGTCGCGCCCGAAGATCCGCCACGACAGGGTCAGGCGTTGGAAGCTGCCGAGCCGGTGGAACTCGGTGAAGGAGCCCAGCAGGTAGGCGTGCGCCGCGAGATAGGGGCGGACCTCGTCGCCGGCCCAGGCGGGTGCGTTCCGGCGGAACTCGGCCTGATCACCGCCGAGCAGATGCAACCATTCCTGCGTGCTCCAGCCCCAGAAGGTCCGCTCCACCTCGGCGCAGCGCACCAGCAGGACCGCGACGGCGTCGGCCATGGCGCGCCGCCGATGCGCGGTGGCCGGCGAATCCAGTCCTGCGTTGAACGTCTCCAGCGGTCGCAGCAGTCGTCCGATCACCTGCCAGCCCGGCGCGTGCGGATCGTGATACTGCAGCCGCCGCAGGTTGCGCACGCCGAGTTCACCGATGGCCCGGACCTCGTCGCCTCGGAGGTCGACAGTCGTGTCGAATTGATGCGCGACGAGCGGTGAGCACCAACGTGATTCGAGGTCCGGTTCGAGGGTCCCCGACAGCGGCGCGGTCAATGTGGTGTTCCTGCGGTCGCGGCATCAACGCCGGTGAGCATTCCGATGCGCCAGGCGTGGATGTGGTCCATGCCGCGGCCGAGCTTGTCGGCCAGATCCCGCCCGGACAGGTGGATATAGCGCAGCGTCGAGTCCGTGTGGCGATGCCCGGCGAAGGTCGCGATCGCATGCAGCTCCCAGCCCATCCGGGCCAGATCCGTCAAACACAGATGCCGGGTGGTGTGCGTGGAGAACCGCGGAACATCGGCGGCCAGCGCGATCCGTCGCACCACCTTCGACCACGTCCACAGGCTCAACGGCTGCGCGTGATTGCGGCGGGACTCCGACAGAAACAGCGATCCGCGTGCCCTGCTGAGTCTCGCCCGATGCGCGAGATAGTCCGACAGCAGCACCCCGGTCGGAGCCGAGTAGGGCACGACCCGCTCGAGCCGGTTCTTCGTCGTCTCCGCCCGAATCCGCAGGGTGCGGTGGGCCGGGTCGAGATCGTCGGTACGCAGCGCGCACAGCTCCTCACGACGCAGCGCGGCATCGTAGGCCAGCGCCAGCATCACCCGGTTGCGGACCGGTTCCTCGGCGGCGACGGTCAGTATGTCCGCCCACTGCCGCTCGGTCGGGACCCAGGGCAGCTTCGTCAACCGGGGCACCAACCCCCGCTGATGCCCGCCACCGCGTCGGCCGGGTGTGAAACGTCCCCGGCCAACGGGATTGGACTCGCGCAGGCCCTCTTCCATGAGGTGGTCGTAGAACAGCCGCACCGGCACCAGCCGCTGCTGAATGGTGGCATTCGCCAGCCCGGATCCGGAATCGAGCGACACCACATTCGCGCCACGGCGGCTGGGCCGGTCGGTCAACTCCCGCACATAGACGCCGACATGCGCCCGGCTCGCCGTGAGCGGGTCGACGCCCTCCCGCTCGCACATCTCCAGGTACTCGGCAAGCCCCCGGGCGTAGGCGTCGATCGTCCGAGGCGCCCTCCCGAGATCGGTCCACACCCGCAACCACCCGGCCGCCTGCACATGCCGGCCCAGCACCGGCCACTTCTCCTCCAACACCACCGTGCCGCTCAAACCATCTCCTCAGTTCGTGGTCAACACCGAGGAGACATGATCGTCCCCACGGCCAGATTCCACGTAACTTTTAAAAAGCTTAAACGTCAGATGTACGGACGCGCGAACCTGGACCTGCTCCGCAAGCGCGTCATCCATACCGTATAGCTAAGGCCGACAACAGAATCACGAAAAGTGCGCCAGATCCATTTTCAGCGAGCGCCGTCACCATCCGGAGTCTCCACGGAACCGCACGGCCACTTCGGATCCCGGCACAACTCCCGCCAAACCCGCCCACATCAGGCTGCCCTCATCAGGCATGGCGGACACCCAACCGACCAAGCCCAGGATCAGGCCGCAGACACGCCGAGAACGATTCTCACTAAAATGTCGGAAGCGACATCGGGGCGACAGATCAATGAGAAAAGCGACATCAATCACGAGAACCTACAAAAACAACAGGATCACTGTGCGCATCAGAACACCCGGCGCGCCTTCATGTCGTCGAACACCGGGCCCACACGGACGACGTCGCCGGTCGTGGGTGCATGGATCATCTGCCCGTTTCCGATGTAGATCGCGACGTGTCCCGGCCCGTTCGGTCCCCAGTTCCCGAACAACAGGTCACCGGGTACAGCCTCCGGCATCGGCCGTTCGACCCCTACATTCCATTGGGTTTCGGAGGTGCGGGGGAGCGTCACCTTGCCGGCGGTCGCGGTGTATACCGCGTACGAGGTCAGGCCGGAGCAGTCGAATCCGCCTTGGGAGGGGCCGTGGATGTTGCCGCCACCCCACACGTAGGGAAGGCCGAGGAAGTTCATGGCGCTCTCGACGGCCCGTGCGCCCAGCTCGGACAGGGCAGGTCCGCCGAAGGGGGAGAGCAGTCGCGCGAAGTAGTCCTGGGTTGCGCGGATCTTCGCGACGTAGGGTTTGGTCTGGTTCTCGTAGTCGGGGCTACCGGAGGGCATGCCTCCGGAGGCGAGGACGGCGCCAACCCCGGCGTTGTATCCGGCGATCGCGAGATCGAGCGTGTCCCCGCGAACTCGTCCTTGGTGCTTCCACTTGTCGATCTGGGTGTACATGTCGCAGAGGAGATGTCCCGACGCCATGACTGAGTCCGCGACACCGAGGATATCGGCGGTGCCGTCGCCGTCGGCGTCCTTGCCGTAGCTGCGCCAGGTGCCTTCCATGAATTGGCCGGGCCCCTTGGCTCCGACGGGTGAGACCGGTGCGGAGGGGCCGTAGCGGAACCCGTTTTCCGCTGAATAGAGTGCCGCCAGTGTCGGTGCCGTGATCCCGTCGCACAGTGTGCCGGCCTTGGTCAACCAGGGCGCAAAGGTGGCGAATGCATTACCGGGGGCGAAGGTGAGGCGGGGCAGCACGCTACTGGTCGGTGCGGCAAACGCGGTGTCGGTGGCGCTTGTGTCTGCCCAGCTCGAGTCGCCGGAACTGTCGGTATTGCCAGGCTCGGGTACGACATCGCTGTCGGCCGGGGGTTCGGGTGCCGCAGGGGAAGATTCCGGGCGTGGCGGCGTGTCCGCCGGAGGGAGCGGGAGCGGCGGCGCGGGAGGGGATTGAGGAGGAATCACCCCGGACAACGCCTGCGCGGCATTGTCGATCCCCTGCTGCGCGAATTGCTGTACGGGGGCGGGAAGCGTCGCCATCACGTCCCCGACCTGCTGATCGAGGGCCGGTGCTGCCTGTTCGACGGCGGCCAGGGTGTCGGTGACCTGCGTTTTCACCTCTGGCGGCAGGTCAGTGTTGTTCGCGGCGCCACCGGCGGCGATCACGATCGCCGCGATGATGGCGGAGGGGTCGGACATCGTTTGCTCGTTTCTCTACATCGGACAGTCGTCTTCGAGGTCCGGTGCCGGGCTAGCTCGTGCCATGAGTTCGGTCACGGGGCGCTCCAATCATGAACGTCGACGACGCCGAGTTCCTCGGTGGCGGAATCGAAGTCGCTGTAGAGCTGGTGTTCCTCGAAACTTTCCTGAATTGCGATCTGGGCGCTCTCGGGCAGGGTGTGCATGATGTGCCGGACGCGTTCCTGGCGGCGGACGACGGCTTGCCGGAACGGCATCCCTGGGGTGGCTTTCATCTGCGGGACGATGCCCTCGACGTCGTCGACACCGCCGGCGTGGTGGCCGGCGTCGACCATCGCCTGTTCGGCGGCCATGGTGGCTTCGTCCTTCTCCTCGGACATTCCGATCGGGCCGATCATGGTGCCGTTGAGGAACTGTTTGACCACCGGCTGGTCCGAGGTGAGCAGCACCTCGCGGGGGCCGAACATCACGAGTTTGCGGCGGAAGAGCATGCCGATGTTGTCGGGCACCGTGCGGGCGAGGTTGATGTTGTGCGAGACGATCAGGATCGTCGCGTCGATCTCGGCGTTGATGTCGATCAGCGTCTGGGAGATGTAGGTGGTGCGCACCGGATCCAGACCGGAGTCCGGCTCGTCGACGAGGATGATCTGCGGGTCCAGCACCAGGGCGCGGGCCAGGCCGGCGCGCTTGCGCATACCGCCGGAGATTTCGCCGGGCAGTTTGTCTTCGGCGCCGAGGAGGCCGACGAGTTCCATCTTCTCCATGACGACCTTGCGGACGTCGGACTCCGATTTCTTGGTGTGCTCGCGTAGTGGGAACGCGACGTTGTCGTAGAGGTTCATCGACCCGAACAGGGCGCCGTCCTGGAACAGCACCCCGAACAGCTTGCGGATTTCGTAGAGCTCCTTTGAGGAGCATTCGAGGATGTTGGTGCCGTCGATCACGATCGAGCCCTGCTCCGGGCGGAGCAGACCGATCAACGACTTCAGGAACACCGACTTACCCGTACCCGATGGGCCGAGCAACGCGCTGACCTCACCGGTGGGAAGGGTCAGCGAGACGTCCTGCCAAATCCTCTGCGAGCCGAACGACTTGGTCAGGTCGCTGACTGAAACTTCGACACCCATCGAGTTTTCCTTACGTCGGTCCGTGAATTTGCGGATAGGGATACATCACACAGGCGGTGCCGTGGTTCACACCGGAGTCATCTCGGTGATCTGCCAGGAATCGCCGTCGCGGTGCAACGACACCTGGACGCGGCTGCCGTCCAGCTTGGGCGCAGGATTGTCGGTGCTGGTGGTGGACTGATTGAGGAACATCAGCACGGTGGCGGCGTCGGTGTCGACCGAGACGACGGAGGACTCCACGACGGTGGCGGAGGTGACCACCTGCCGCTCCTTCGCGGACGGAATGATGACGTCCTTGCTCACACTCTCGAACTGGCTGCGGAACTCGCCCCCGAGGTGCTCGAGCGAACTGGTGAAGTGGTCGTCGACCGTGTTGAAGTCGTAGGACAGGATGTCGGGCACCAGTTGCGCCGCCTGTGTGAGGGCCTGCTGCCGGGTGTCCTCCTGGCTACGCCCTTCGTGGGCGCGGATCGTCAGTGTCGCGCTGCCGACTGTCGCCGCGACGGCCAGCACGCCGAGGCCGGCGACCAACAGTGTGCGTTTACGGCTGCTCCACGTGCCGAAGAACGAGGTGATGCGAGCGATGTAGGTAATCATGCGACGAACTCCACGTTGGATACGAGCCAGCGACCGTCGACGAGGTCGAGGGTCATTTTCATGCGGTAGACCCGCATTTCACCGTCGGGGGCTTCGGTGTTCTTGACCGTCGACGTCACTGCCGCGAGGACGGTGGCGTGATCGTCCGTCGAGTCGACGATGCCGGCGGACTTCACGGCGCCGGTTGACTCGACCTGACCCTGGTTCAGCACATCCCCGAAACCACCCGAGGACGTGGCGAATTGCTCGTGAAAGGGTCCGGTCGTGCCGTCGGCGACCTTCTTGATGTCCTCGTCGATGCTTTGGTGACGGAGGGTGACCAAGTTGGTCGCCATCGCGGTGGCGGTATCGAGGACGGCGACATCACGGGCCGCGGCGGCTTCGGTGGTCCGCCAATCGCTCCACGATCTCAACCCCAACACCGAACCGGCCAGCACGATCGCACCGAGGAACACGACCGCAGCGAGGGTGGCACGGCCTCCCCGCCGGGCGGGGCCACCGGAGTCCTCGGCGGCGTCCGTCGATGTTTCGGGCGGCCGTTCGGGTCGATCGAGGACGTTGTCGTCGTCGATCGTGTCCGGTGCTAGCGCAGCAGCAGACTCTGCCATGTCAGTTCCTCCTCGGACTGGGTTGGGGATGTGGCGTCGATGGAGTACAGGGCGCCGTCCGGGGCGCGGAACGTACCGGTGATCGGGTCGTAGGGTGCGGTGGCGACCGTCGGGGCCTGCCGGCTGGACCAGGTCGCCGGGGCCGCGGAGACCGGAGCCTGCTCAGCGATGTCCGACTGTTCCGGCTCCGGCACCGTGGGCAGTGCGGGTGGTGCGCTCGGTGCCGGGGCGTAGGGCTGCCCGGGCCGGGCCAGCATCTGCGGCCAGGTGGACGGCAGACCGCCGGGGCATTCGCCGACCTCCGCGGTCCGCACGGAGGGGTCGGTGGCGCACGGAAGGTTCCGGGCACCGCGCACCACACGCGGCTCGTTCGGGGGCAACTTGCAGTACGGGTCGGCGGCGGGTTCGGCCGGCGATAGGTCGCCGGGATCGCGGCGCTGTGTCTGCTCGTAGCCCTCGGTGCAGGGCAGCGGGTTGGCGGTGTTGCCGAGTTTAATATCGAGTGGGCCCTGACCGTAGGTGCGGTCCGCGCCTTGTACACCCTGGTGCATGTGATTGATCGCGGCGGACATTGCCGGGTAGATCACCAGGATCTGGCGGATACCGGGAACGTTGACTCGCAATACCTCTCCGACGCTCTGCAGATTCGCCAGCAGCAGCGGCAGCGACGGCTGCAGGTCGGCGAGTGTGCCGCCGAACGCATCGAAGAAGGCGGGACCGTTGTCGAGGGTTCCTCGGATCTGAGCGTCGTTCATGGTCAGCTGCTCGGTGAACGAGGTCAGGTCGGTGGAGAAGCTGGCGATATCGGGACCCGCTGTGTTCACCGCCGTCAGAACCGGTTCCGCGTCGTTGATCAGGGTGGTGGTCGGGCCCAGGTTGGCCTGGGCGAGGGCGATGAGCGGGCGGGACGAGTCGATCAGACGCGAGAGGGTGGGACCGGCACCGTCGAAGGCGGTGTAGGCCTCGTCGACCGTGGCCTTCAAGTCGTCCTTCGGCAGTCCGTCGAGGAGGGTGCTGACCTCGTCGACGACCTGCGCTGCCGGCACCGGCAACGTTGTCCGGGATCGATCGATGACGTCGCCGTCGGCCAGGAACGGACCCTGGGATGTGGTCGGCACCAGATCGACGTACTGTTCGCCGATCGCCGAGACGCTGCGCACGTAGGCGTCGGTCGATGTCGGGATCGGGTGGTCCGAGTCCAGTTGTAGGTGCACGGTCACGTGATCGGGGGTCACGTCGAGCGACCTGACCACACCGACATCGACACCGCGGTAGGTGACGAGGGCGTTCGCGTACAGGCCGCCGGCGCGTTCGAGTTCGACATCGACCGAGTACATTCCGATACCCGAGAGCCGGTTGAAGCCCATGTAGCTGTAGACGGAATTGGCGACGGCGACGACCGCGACGATGGTGAAGATCACGAGTTGGGTGCGGACCAGTTTCGTGCGCATCAGCGCTGACCTCCCTGCGGTTGGAGCGTACCGGCGGCCGGGGTCGCGGCCGGTGGTGCGCTCGCGGGCCGCTGGGTGGGAACGAGTAGCGGGTTCGCCGCCTGCCGCGCCGGGTTCAGTCCCGCCAGTTCGGACACCGGGATGCTTCCGAGGACCTTGCCGCCCACCGTCTCGGCAGTCAGATCGAGGGTGAGGAACAAATTCACGTAGTCGCCTCGGATCGCCCGATCCGTGGTTTCGACCGGGAACGGAATCGTGGCAGCGATCTTGAGGGCCTCGGGGATGGAATCGCCTACCGAGGCGAGTTGGCTCAGGGTCGGCTGCAGGGCAGTGAGATTGGCGTGCAGATCCTCGCGGCTACCATTGAGGACCTTGGTCGCGACGTCGCCGAACTGGCCGACACTGGTCAGCATCGTCGTCAGCTGCTGCTGCTGATCGTTGAGTACCTGTGCCGCTGGGGTGATCGTCTCGATGCCGCGATCGAGGGTGGCGTTCTGCGCCGCGACCTCGGCGCCGAGGCGGTCGAGTCCATCGATCGCCCGGACGATATCCGCGCGTTGTCGGTCGAGGTTTCCCATGACGGTCTCGAGGTTGCCGAACAGCTCGTGCAGGTTCTGTTCCCTACCGTCGAGCACCCGAACGAGTTCGGAGGTGACCGTGCGGATTTGCTGCAGTCCGCTGCCATTCAGCACCAACGACAGTGCCGACAAAACCTCTTCGGTCGACGCGTACTGGCTGGTGCGGGCGATGGGAATGACGGCGCCGTCCGTCAGCGTCCCGACCGGTTGTTCACCGGAGGGAACCGACAGCTCCAGGTACTGGGAACCGAGAACACTGGTTTGCGCCAATTTCGCGCCGACGTTCGCCGGGATCTGTGCGTCCGCGCGCAGTTCGAGTGTCAGGCGCGCGATCCAGTTCTCCCCACCGATGCGGGCGATGTTTCCGACGATCACGTTGTCGGCCTTCACGGGGGAGTTGCCCACCAGATTCTGAATGTCGGCCAGTTCGACCGTGACTTCGTAGGTGTCACCGCTGATGGCGTTGCCGGGCAATGGGATCGAGTTGATTCCGTCGAAGCGGCAGCCGGTAACGGTCACCGCCACACCGAGTGTCAGGGCGGTGCAGGCACTCAGTCGTCTGAGCGAGATCATCGTGTTCCCCCGCTCGGTGCCGGTGCCGGTGCCGGTGCCGGTGCCACCGCCTTCTGGACCAATCCGTTGGCGAGCGCACCGGTGGCTTTGGAACATTCGTCGGCCGGCGCATTGGCGGTGGTGAGCAACGCGCAAATCAGCGATCGGGGGTCGGGGGGAAGGTCGGATACTGCGATCGCGGCCGTCAGCGAGTTCGAGTCGGGATCGTAGATGTTGTAGAAGTTCGACAGTGAGGTCGGCGCGGTGTGCAGGATCGAGGCGAGGGTGTCTTCCCGGTCGACGAGCTGGCGGGTGAGGTCGGTGAGCTTGCCGACGTCGGTGGTCAGTGCCCCACGGTTGTTCTGAAGGAACGCGGTGACCTCGTTGATCGTCGCGAGCATGCTGTTGAGCAGGGCGTCGAGTTCGGTGCGGTTGTCGTTGAGCATCGACGACGTCGTGGCCAGTTCATGGCTGAACGCGGTGATCTGTTGTTCGTTGGCGGCCAGGGCGGAGGTGAAGGTCTGCAGGTTTCGGACCGAGCCAAACAGATCTTCGCCGCCTTTGCTGAGGGTGCTGGTGGCGTCGGAGAGCTGTACCAGCGAGTCGTGCAGGGTTTGCCCGTTACCGCGGAGAGCATCCGCGGTGTTTGTCACGAAGCGGTTGAGCGAACCGTCGGGGTTCTCGGGTGTGCGTCCCACGTCCTGTGTGAGCTTGACGACCTGTTCCTTGACCTCGTCGAATTCGACTGGAACTGCGGTGCGCTCGACGGGGATCGTTTGCCCGTCTGCCATCTTGTCGCCGCCGACGTACGCGGGGGCGAGTTGGATGTACCGACCGGTGACCAGAACCGGGGCGACAATGGCAGCTTTGGCGTCGGCGGGGACGTCGTACTGTCCGTTGTAGCTGAATTCGACGCGGACCTGGTCGCCTTCGGGCACGATGTCGTTGATCTGGCCGACTTCGACGCCGAGGATCATGACACGGTCGCCGATATAGAGTCCGCTCGTGCTGCGGAAGAAGGCGGTGATGTGGTGCGTGGAGTGCCCGGCGACCCAGGCTCCGGTGCCCAGTACCAGGGCGGCGACGATCACGACGAGAAGCAGAATCTTCGCCGGCACACGCGAGGTGGTCCTCGTGGCCATCATCGGGGACCTCCGAGGCTGCCGGGAACCTGACCGGCCAGGTTCGCGGGAAGGATGTTGTGCAGGAGAGCGCTGAAGAACGGTGCGCTGCCCAAGACGTCGCCGATCTGCTGGGAGTAACGCTCGAGCCCGGTCAGGGAGGCGTTGATGTTGTCGTAGTTGCTATTCAAGGTCGTGACCAAGGTGTCCATCTGTTCGAGAGTGGGCGCAAGTGTGGCCTCGTTGTCCCGCTCGAGGGCGGTCAGTTCGTCGGCGATCTGGCGGGTTTGCACGAGGATGCGGTGGATGGAGTCGGCGCGTTGGTTGAGGGCATCGAACAAGGTGTGTCCCTGACCGAACAGGTCTGCCACCCGTTGACTGCGCTCGGCGAGTACGGTGCTGACGCCTGCGGTGTTTGTCAGAAGGTGACGCAGGTCCGCGTCCCGGCTTGCCACCGTCTCGGACAACCGGGACAGGCCGGTCAGCGATGACTTCAGGTCGGGTGGCAGGGCCTGCTCGACCGCCGAGAGTTGGTCGAGGGCACCGGACAAATCGACGGTGTCCGTCTGGGAGAGCTTGTCGGTTACTTCTTCGAGCGAGCGGGTGACGTCGTAACCGGACGTGGTGCGTGAGAACGGGATGGTGTCGCCTCGCCCCATCTCACCCTCTCCCTCCGGGGTCAGTTCGATGTATCGGCGCCCGAGTGCGGTTTCGACCTTGATGGCAGCACGAGTGTCGTTGCCCAGGCGCGCGTTCCCGCTGTCTGCGTCGAATTCGACGTCGACCTTGTCTCCGTTTAGGGAGATCTCCCGCACCTTGCCCACCTTGACGCCGGCGATCTGGGTGGTGTCACCCACCACGAGGCCGCTGGCGTCAAGGAACTCGGCATGGTACGTCTTCGCGCCGAGGCCCGGGATGGTGTCGAAGTTGAGTGCGACGGCGAGGACGCCGACGAGGACGAGGGTTCCGATCACACCGAGTCGGATCGGGTTCCGTTCGAGGAACGACTTGGTTGCCATCACTTGCACCTTTCGGCGGGCGCGGTGAACATCGGCGTGACTCCGCCCGGGCCCTGCGCGTACTTGATTGCCAGTCCGCATACGAACAAGTTGACGAAGCTTCCGTATCCGCCTGCCCGCGCGGTCAGCCGGTAGGTCTCGGGAAGCTTGCTCAAAATGAGATTCACGGTGTCGGTCTGTGTGTTGAGCTGGCCGGCCAGGTCGCCGAGCGCGGACACATCCTGGGCGATGGTGGGCCGGTTCTCCGTGAGAACGGTCGCCATGGCCTTCGAGGCGTCGTCGATCTGGCCCAGTGAGTGGCTGATCAGATCCCGGTCGTCGTTGAGGCCGGCGACCAGTTGTTGTAGTTGGTCGACCAGGGTTGCGAATTGGTCGCGTCGGTTGTTGACGGTCCCGAGCACGGTGTTGAAGTTCGCGATGACCTGGCCGATGGCCTGGTCGCGGTCGGCGAGTGCGTTGGTGAAGGTGTCGATCTGGGAGATCAGTTGGCTGATGCTGGCTTCCTGCCCGTTGAGCACCTGGATCAATGACGTGGATAGTTGGTTGGTCTGGTCCGGATCCAGGCCCTGGAGCAGGGGACGAAAGCCGTTGACGACCTGGTCGAGATCCAAGGCAGCCGTTGTCTGAGCGAGTGGTATCGGATCCTGGAGCGGGCTCGGGTCGAAGGATCCCGGGGACAGGTCGACATAGCGGTCGCCGATCAGATTCTTGTACTTGATCTTCGCCTCGGTCGCCGCGGTCAGCGGGCGCTCGGTCGAGAGGGAGAAGGTGACCAACGCCGTGCCGTCGGAGTTCACCGAGACGTCGGTGACCTTCCCCATGGGCACTCCCGCCACCCGCACGTCTGAACCGCTTCCGAGGCCGGATGCGCTGGTGAAGACCGCACTGTAGGTGTGTGTGCTGCCGAAACGGAGGTTCCCGACTACCGTTGCGACACCGAATCCCGTCAGGGTGGTCACCAGTACGAAGATCAGCAACTTCAGGCTGGGTGACGTCTTCGTCATCGCAGACCTCCTAGGAAGAACTGCGCGAAGGGGTTTCCGATCAGATCCATCGGGGTGCGTGCGGGTCGGTAGGCGGCACTGCCGTCGTCGAAATCGGTGTGTCCCTGCGGTTGGGTCCAGTCGTAGCAGGCGACCGGTCCATTGGCACGCACCACCGGGAGGTTGGCCGGATTCGTGTACGGCGGATCCCCCATCAGCAGGGTGCCGAGGATGTTCAATCCGGGCTGATCACTACCGCCGATTGTGCGCTCGAGGTAGGTGTTGGTCTGCACGAGGCTCTCGACCAGGCAGGGCAGCGTCGGCGCCCGTTGCGCCAGCAGTGCGGTGGTCGGGGCCAGGGAGGACAGCGACTCGGTCAGCGGGGTTCCGCTGGCCTCGAAGAAGGAGCGTCCGCTGTTGCCGAAGTTGGTGAAGCTGAGCAGGAATGCCGTGAACTGGTCTTGGCGGTCGGTGAGGGTCGTCGCCGTCGTGCTCGCGTGGTCGACCGTTTCCATCACGTCCGGTGCCGCGGCCGCGAGGACGTCGGTGGTCTCGGCTCCGCGTACCAGGTCGCGCCGCAGGGTGGGCAGGCTGTTGTTGAAGCTCGCCAGGTAGGTATTGAGTTCGACCAACGTGTCACCGAGCTGGTCGCCGCGGCCGTGTAGCGACGTGGCGAGTGCATTGAGCGTTCCGTTGACCTTCTCCGGTTCCACCGTCCGTAGCACGGTGACCAACGACTCGAGGAGGTCGTTCACCTCCGTGGCCACCCGTCCTGTCGACAGGACCGTGCCGGCAGAGAGGGGCTCCGGCGAAGGAGAGTCCGGTTGGGCGAGGGTGACGAACTTGCGGCCGAACAAGGTGGTGGGGTCGATCGCGGCGGAGACGTTCGCGGCGATCGACTGCGCACGTCCTTTGTCGATGTCCATCGAGATCTCGGCGCGCCCGTCGACCAGTTTCACCTCCGTGACCCGGCCGACGACGACCTCGCGCATCTTCACGTCCGAGCCGGGTTCGAGCATCAGGCCCGCTCGGGTGGAGTAGAGCTTGACGGGGACTGCGGAGGTGAAGCTTCCCCGGTATACGGCGACGGAGGTAGCGGTCGCGAGTGCTCCTACTGCGACCATGACGAGACCGAGTGCAACGTAGGCTTTCCGGCTGCGTTCTGCAAGGTGTCCACTCATGTCAGCCCGACACCCTCACTGCCCCAGCGGAGCCGCCGTAGACCGCGATACCGATGAGCAGGTCGATCACCATGATGGATATCAGCGACGTCCGGACCGCCCGGCCGACCGCGACACCCACCCCCGCCGGACCACCACTGGCGTTGTACCCGTGATAGCAATGCACGCACATCACCACCACGGACATCGCCACCACCTTCACCGCCGACCAGATCACATCGCTGGGAACGAGGAATACGTTGAAGTAGTGCCAAAACGTTCCCTTCGCCTCCCCGACCATGTAGACGGTGACCAGTTGGGTCGCGGCGTAACCGACGAACAATGCCACCGAGTAGAGCGGGATCACCGCGATCACCCCCGCCATCACCCGGGTCGTGACCAGGTAGGGCAGCGACGGAATCGACATCGTCTCCATCGCGTCGATCTCCTCACTGACCCGCATGGCACCGAGTTGTGCGGTGAATCCGGCACCGACAGTCGCGGTCAACGCGATCCCGGCGATCACCGGGATCGCCTCCCGGGTATTGAAGAATGCGGAGATGAAGCCGGACAATGCGCCGATCCCGACGCGACCGAGAGAGGTGGCCCCCTGCTGGCCGACCTCGTAACCGACCGCGGCGGTCAGCAACGAGATGACCATGAGAGTCCCGCCGATCACCGCCAGCGCTCCGGTACCCATGCTCACTTCCGCGAGTAGCCGTACCGTTTCGGCGCGATAACGGCGGAACGTTCGCGGAATCGCCGCGATCGTATGATTGTAGAAGGAGAACTGTCGGCCCATCTCCTCCAGATGGCCGACCGGCGCATCAATCACCGTGAGCGCGACGGCTCGGGCTTTCCGGGTACCCGAAGGCTGGTTCGATTTCGACACGAGATTCCCGTCGTCATTTACGTGCAATTTCTGCAAAGAGTTCATAGGTAGTCAGTGCATTGCCAAGGTGGTGATGATTGAGTTCGCCAGAAACAGCAGCAGGAAGCTGAACACCACCGTCTGATTGACGGCGTCTCCCACGCCTTTCGGCCCGCCCCTTACGTTCAGGCCGAGATGGCATGCAACCAACCCGGCGAGCATGCCGAACACGGCAGCCTTGATCTCGGCGACGAAGAAATCACCGAGACCGGTAATGATGGAGATCGCCGTGACGTACTGCCCGGGTGATGCGCCCTGCATGTACACGGTGGCGATGTACCCGCCGACGAGGCCGACCGCCGAGACCAGACCGTTGAGGAAGATCGCGATGAGAGTCGACGCCAACACCCGCGGAACACAGAGACGGTGAATGGGATCGATGCCGAGAACTTTCATCGCGTCGATCTCCTCGCGAATTGTTCGCGAACCCAGATCCGCGCAGATCGCCGTAGAACCGGCGCCGGCCACCACCAAAACCGTGACGATGGGGCCGATTTCCCGGACGATCGCGACACCGGCGCCGGCCCCGGCGAGATCGACCGCACCGATCTCGGCGAGGAGGATGTTGATCTGGTAGACGAACATCATGCAGAACGGGATTGCCATCAACAGCGCGGGCATGATCGACACACTGGCGATGAACCAAGCCTGCTGGAGGAACTCCCGCAGGTGAAACGGCCGCTTGAACATGCAGCGATACGTCTCGAGTGAGCTCGCGTAGAAGGCGCCCACCGCGCGTGGCGCCACCCGTAGTGCCGCCCTCGCCTTGGCGCTTCTTTCGCCAGGCGTGACCGATCTGTCGAGCAGTTGCACGTTAGTCCTCCGTGCTCATGAATTGGGTGCCCGAATGTGAGCCGCGCCAATTCGATGTGTTCAGCATGAAGCCCGATAGGCGTGGGGAGAGCCATGGGGAGAGCGGGGATACGGCCCCGCGATAACAGCTTTCGCGGGGCCGTATCCGCATGCACATGGGTAGAACCGGTCACCCCACATTCGTGATTGTCAGCCTGCCGTCCGCGTGGTCCGCGCGCAGCAGTTTCTTATCGAACTTTCCCACGCTGGTACGGGGGACCTGCTCGATGAACGTCCATCGTTCGGGTAGCCACCAGCGCGGAACCTTGTCGGCGAGCCACGATTGCAGCTCCTTCGGAGCAATAGCCGACCCCTCCCGCAGCACAATGACCGCGAGCGGACGTTCCTGCCATTTCGGGTCCGGTACGGCGATCACCGCAGCCTCGAAGATATCGGGGTGCCCGATCAGGATGTTCTCCAGTTGCACCGAGGAGATCCACTCGCCACCGGACTTGATCACATCCTTCGCCCGGTCCGTCAAGGTCAGGAAGCCTCCGCGGTCGATGTGACCGACGTCGCCGGTTCGCAGCCAACCATCGTGGAACCTGTCCTCGTCCGCCACCTTGTAATACGAGGCGGCGACCCAGGGTCCGCGAACCTCCAACTCGCCCACAGCCTCGCCATCGTGCGGCAACACCGCGCCGTCATCTGCGACGATTCGCATCTCGACTCCACACACGGCGCGACCCTGTGTCGACCGCACGCGCCAGGCCTGTTCGGGGGAAGCCCCCACCGGCGGCCGTGCGACCGAAGCAAGCGGCGAGGTTTCGGTCATTCCCCATGCCTGCAAGACGGTGACCCCGAGCTGCTCCTCGAATGCCTCCATCAACGAGCGTGGCACCGCCGATCCGCCGCAGGCCACCAGCCGCAGCGACGAGAAGTCCAATGCCCGATTCTTCTCGGCATGCAGGAGCACGTCGTTCCAAATCGTGGGCACCGCACCGGCGACGGTGGGCCGCTCCGTGTGGACCATCTGTGTGAGCGGACCTGCTTGCAGAAACCTGTCCGGCATGAGCAATTCGGCCCCCGCCATCAGCGCCGCGTAGGGCAGGCCCCACGCATTCGCATGAAACATCGGCACGATCGGCAGGACGCGGTCGGACTCGCAAATACCCAAGCCGTTTCCGGTGCATGCCGCCATCGAGTGGAGATACATGGATCGGTGGCTGTACACCACGCCCTTGGGATCACCTGTGGTGCCGCTGGTGTAGCACATGGCGGCTGCGGAGTTCTCGTCCACTGTGGGCCAAGGATATTCATCCGATTCCCCGGCTAGTACCTCTTCGTAGCGAAGCACCTCGGGACCTGTGCCGTCGAGCGCCGAGGTGTCACCCTCGCCGGTGACCAGCACCGTCCGTACCGACTTCAAATCGGGCAGTACGGGCGCGAGCAGGGGCACCAGGGACGAGTCCACAATGATGACTCTGTCCTCCGCGTGGTTGGCGACGTAGCGGATCTGCTCTGCGGAGAGTCTGATGTTCAGCGTGTGCAGTACGGCGCCCATAGCGGGGACGGCGCAGTACGCTTCCAGATGTTCCTGGTTGTTCCACTGGAAGGTGGCCACCCGGTCATCCCCGGTGACTCCGAGACGGTGCAGGGCAGACGCCAGGTTTGCGCACCGCTCACCGATCTGGCGGTAGCTCGAACGGCGGAAACCCTGTTCGGTGGCGCTGATCACCCGCCTGTCGCCGTGCACGCCGGCGGCGTGGTGGAGTATCGACGACACCGACAGGGGAGCACTCTGCATCGTGCCTTGCATCAGTTGGATTCCTTGTGGCCTCGATGAACGGTATCGCTGGTCATTTCTGCTGGAGGTCGCTACGGCCGTCGGCCTCGAGCATCGCCTTGTACGCGGGGAAGAGCAGCTTCGCAGTCGGGACCAGCTTGAGGATCTTCTGCACCGGACCCTTGGCCCGCACCTGCCCCTTTGCCAATGCCACCGACAGGTTCACCTTGCCCTGCCAGAATCCATTGCCCGTGTCCGCGGACATGAACAACTCGATGTCCGGCTTGATGTCGGTCGCGCCCGCGAACACCTTGCCGTTGGGCAGGTCGACCGTCACGATCGCGTCGGGGTCTGTGTAATTGATCTGCAGCACAACGCCCGACCCGGAGAGCTTGGGTCCGATTTCGGGATCTGCCAGGCCCTTCTCGAAGACCCCGCCGATGTACTTGTGGACCTCTGCATCGTTCTTGAATACGCCCATTGGAGTGATTCCTTTCGTGTGTTTGACTGTTCGTACGATTCGATCTCGCCGAGTGACCCTCGGTCAGTCCAGGCCGATCCATACGGATTTGGTCTGCGTGTATCCCAGCAGGGATTCCTCCCCGAGGTCTCGCCCGTACCCCGATGCTTTGTAGCCACCGAATGGCGCCGCGGGATCGAGCATGTTGTACAGATTGACCCAGACGGTGCCGGCGGCGAGCTCCCGCGCCACCCGATGAGCCCGCTTGAGGTCGTCGGTCCACACACCTGCTGCGAGTCCATATGCACTGGAGTTCGCTCGGCGCACCACTTCCGCTTCGTCGTCGAAGGTCAGCACCGACAGCACCGGCCCGAAGATCTCCTCCGTGGCGATCGACATATCGTCACGCACATCGGTGAAAATCGTTGGTGTGAGGAAGTGTCCCTTACCGAGCGCGCCCCCCGGATGCTCACCACCACAGACCAGGGTGGCTCCCTCCCGGGTGCCTGCGCGTACGAAGCCCTCGACACGGTCCAGCTGCATCGCGGAGACCAATGGGCCCATCTCGGTGCTCTCGTCCAACCCATGACCGAGCTGAATCGCTCGGGTGGCCGCCTCCAGCTCGGCTACGAGTTCGTCGTGGACCTCGCGGTGGACGAAGAGCCGGGAACCGGCACAACACACCTGTCCCTGATTGAGGAAGATTGCTGCTAATGCGCCCTGTGCTGCGGCCTTGAGATCGGCATCCGGGAAGACGATGTTTGCGGACTTTCCACCCAGCTCGAGGGTGAGCTTCTTGATGCTCGGCGCGCTGGCGGTGATGATCCTGCGCCCCGTTTCGGTCGATCCGGTGAACGAGACCTTCGCAACCTTAGGGTGATCAATCAGGGCTTGCCCCGCCTCCGGGCCAAACCCAGTGACCAGGTTGAGGACTCCGGGGGGCAGTCCGACCTCGAGTGCGATTTCGGTCAGCCGGAGCGCGCTCAGCGAGGTATGTTCGGACGGCTTGAGGACAACGGTGTTGCCTGCCGCCAGCGCGGGTGCCACCTTCCAGGAAGCGATCAGTAACGGAAAGTTCCACGGCGCGATCGCGCCGATCACCCCCAGCGGTTCTCGCTGTGTGTAGACAAGTGCCTCTCCTACCGCCGGTGAAACCGGCAGAGTCTGGCCGGCGAGTTTCGTTGTCCACCCGCCGAAATATCGCCAGATTTGGCTGGCCAGACTCACGTCGATATACAAAGACTCCGACAGCGGCTTGCCGTTGTCGAGGGTCTCGAGCGTGGCCAGTTCCTCCGCGTGCGCCTCGATCGCGTCCGCGACGTCGAGCAGTATCCGACCTCGAGCGGCGGGACTCAGGCGGCGCCAGGACTGGAAGGCCACACTTGCGGAGTCGACGGCCCGATCCACGTCGATCGCGCCGCCCGCCGAAATGTTCGCCAGGACTGCGCCAGTAGCCGGGTCCGTGGTGGGAACCTCACTGCCGTCCGCCGCTGCCAACTTCTCTGTCCCGATCACGATGCTCGCGGAAGCGCCGCGCAAGAAGGACTGCACCGCCTCGGGTATGTCCACCGACATCATTGTCATCGGGCACTGCCTTTCTGTGTAGAAGATGATTCAAAAGTTCCTTGCGGCACAACGCAGCCCGAACAATTGTGAGTGGCTGTCGAATGGTTGCGGCACATTTCACGACCGACGAGGTGCGGCGCAAGTGCGGAGGCCTCTTTTGTCGAGGAAATACGACCGAGGCGATTCTCAATCGACGATTGTCATTTTTCGTCGAGCGTCTTCACATACTCAGAATCGGCGATCGGAAGGTCGACATTACTCGAACCACCTGGACTGCCGAGATCCTTGGTTACTTCCCTCGACGATTCTTGGAAGGGCTGCCACTGCTCATCGACCTTTTGTGCGGGACGGATGGCACTGACGGGACACACCGGCTCGCATGCACCGCAGTCGATGCACTCGTTCTGATGAATGTAGAGCATCCGGCCGCCCTCGTAGATGCAATCTACCGGGCATTCTTCGATGCACGACTTGTCCATAACGTCCACACACGGTTCACCAATGACGAATGCCATCAGATCTACCTCCTTGCTATTTGCGTGACAAACTTTGCCGACGAGGTCAGGCCTCGGCGAGCACGGGTTGAACCAGATCGCTCGAATGGCCCGGTGCGAGGGATGCGTTCGGGTCGAGCGCTACCACTGCGTTGTTGACAGCGGTAGCCACCTCACCGAAACCGACGGCGATCAGTTTCACTTTCCCGTCGAAGGTGGCGGCGTCCCCCGCGGCAAAGATATTGGGCAGGGTGGTCCGCATTGTGCTGTCCACCTTGATCGACCGGCCTTCGAGTTCGAGGCCCCAGTCCGCGATCGGCCCGAGATTCATCAGGAATCCGAGCGCGGCAACGACAACCTGGGCCTTGACTTCACGTCCGGACGACTCGCCGGCGACCTTGACGATAACGCTCTCAACCTGATCATCGCCACGTATTTCCGCCACATCGGCATCGAGCAGCAGATCGCAGGCAGACTCACGCAGTAAGCGGACCGAGTGCTCGTGCGCCCGGAACTGCTTACGCCGGTGGACGAGCGTGACGGAGCGGGCCCGCGGTAATGCGGCCAACGCCCAGTCCACTGCAGAGTCACCGCCGCCGACGACGACGACATCCTGACCGTCGAGGACGTCTAGCCGGGGAACGAAGTAGCGCAGTCCTCGACCGAGAAAGGCCTCCCCGGTTGCCAGGGGCCGCGGAGTGACAGCTCCGACCCCGGAGGTGATCACCACAGCCCGCGCGTCGATCACCACACGTTTCGAGGTGGTGACCCGCCACCCGGCGGGGAGGCGTTCGAGTGTGTCGGCCTGTTGTGAGAGCAGGTGTTTGGGAGCGAACGCCTCTGCTTGCTGGGTGAGATTCCGGATGAGCTGCTGCCCCTGCACGCCGGGCAGGCCGGCGACATCATAGATGTTCTTTTCGGGGTAGATGGCCTGTACTTGGCCGCCGACCTCGGGCAAGGCGTCAACCAGTGCCGTGCTGAGCCCTCGAAAACCCGCGCAGTACGCGCCGAAGAGGCCAACCGGTCCGGCACCGACGAACAGCAGGTCGACGGCGACGTCGGCTGTCGAGATTTCGGTTGTCGAGATTTCGGTTGTCATGCAGATCGCTCCTCGGTTTCAGGGTTGGCGTAGACGGGGGAACGGATGTGTGCCCGCGACTGCGACACGACACCGGACGGATCAGGAGGTGGCACTCGTCAGAAGTTGGGACAACTGGAGCTCGTCTTCCGCGGCGAACTTGTCCTCGAGCTGCATCGGGGAGTAGTCCTCGTCGATCTCCTCCAGCGGCCTGCCGCGCGCGCTTTCGATCGACTCGAGCCGTCGGTTGAGCTTGTCCATCCCGTAATCGGTCATCTCGTCGATGGTGATACCGAACGGGATTTCGTCGAAGGTGTCGAAGATCCTGACGATCAGTTGCAGCGCTGGCTCCAACAGCTCCTGCATGCGCTCGTCTACGACATCCCAGTTCCGGTCGTCGGCGGCCACATGCCGCCGGCAGGTGAACGTGCCCCAGGCCATGTGCCGACGCTCATCGTCACCGATGTGCTTGATCACTTCCTGCATCCCGGGCAGGATGTTGCGACTCTTGCAGACCTTGGCCCAGGCGTAATAGCCGGTGAGCGCGAGGCATCCCTCGACCACGTGGTTGTAGGTGACGGAGGCGCGGATCTGGGCCGCCGGCGACGGGTCTGTGGTCAGTGCGTACAGCGACTTGGGGAGTTCCTCGGTGAAAATCCGCTGGTAGGGCTCGCTGTAATCCACATATTCGTGGAGATCGCTGCTCAGTCCCACTGCGTCGAACCACAGTCGGAACGCCTGCATGTGCTTGGCTTCTTCGAAGGTGAACTGGGTGAGGTAGGCCTCGTCGGCCAGCCTGCCCTCGACGGCCATCGCCGACATGAACGGCTGCAGATCCTGTGCCACCGACTCCTCACCGGCGATAAAATGTGCGGCAAGGATGCAGGTGAGCCGCTTTTCTTCATCGGACAGTCCGGCGAAGTCCTGGGCGTCCTGGGAGAAGTCGATGGCTTCGGGGTCCCAGAACTTCTTGTTTCCCTTGCGGAACAATTTCATTGCGAATGAATTCATTCGCAGGCCGCCCTCGCTGAGGCTGCCAAATCCGCTTCGTTTGCCATGCTCGATAACGCGGTCGATTGCCATACCATTTCCTTTTCTAGTGCGCCTGATCGGTGGAAGAGAATGCGAACTCAGTAGCGGATCACGCCACGGATGTTCTTTCCGTCGCGCATATCTGCGTAGCCCTGGTTGATGTCCTCGAGGTCGTACTCGGTTGTGACCAGCTCATCGAGCTTCAACTGTCCGAGGGTGTACAGCTCGAGCAACCGGGGAATGTCGTGCTGACCGTTCGAAGATCCGAACAGCGATCCTCGGATTTGCTTTTCGTAGAGGGTCAACTCGAGAAGGTTGGTCGTGATGGTCGTTTCCTCTGGATGGCCGATGGCGGTAACGACGACTCGACCACGCTTGCCGACGAGGCTCAGTGCGGGTGCCACATAAGCGCCCTCGGCGACATCGGTGGTGATGACGCAAACATCCGCCAGCTGGCCGCGGGTGAATTCGCTGACCACATTCCACGCCTCGTCGACAGACGAAGCGGTGTGCGTGGCGCCGAACTCGCGTGACTTGGTGCGCTTGAACTCGACCGGGTCCACGACCATGATCATGCGGGCGCCGGCGATCCGCGCTCCCTGGATCGCGTTCATGCCGATGCCTCCTGCACCGATGACGACGACGGCGTCGCCGGCTCGCACCTCACCCGAACGAACTGCGCTGCCGTACCCGGTCGTTACTCCACAGCCCACCAGCGCAGCCTTGTCCAGGGGAATGCCGTCATCGATCTTCACCACCGATGCTGCTGGGACGACCGTGTATTCGGAAAAGGTTCCGAGCAAACACATTTGACCGACATCCTCGCCGCGCGCATGGAACCGGTAGGTCCCGTCGAGTTGGGGTCCGAGCATCACCGCGGCACCGGAATCGCACAAGTTGCCGATCCCGCGTACGCAGTACGAGCACCGGCCGCATGCGGGCAGGAACATCATGACGACGTGATCACCCTCGGAAATGTCGGCGACGTTCGCCCCTACTGCCTCGACGACACCGGCGCCCTCATGCCCTCCCACGAGCGGGTAGGGGAAAGGCAAGTCGCCTGTGACCAGGTGTTCGTCGGAATGGCACAGTCCGCTGGCGGTCAGCTTGACGAGTACCTCGCCCTCGCCGGGTGGATCCAAGTCGATCTCCTCGACCTGCCACTTCTCGTTCTGACCCCACAGGACTGCTGCTTTTGTCTTCACGGGCTGTTGACTCCCTCACTCGCGGAACGGCGTGTATCCATCATCACAACGGGCAAGGCGTGTTCGCGCGAGCCGTGCGTGCCATTGATGGCCCCAGGGGGCCAGGTGCAGGACTACGCATGCCACGGCTTGACCACGGGTGTGCCGAGTTGTTCCCCGCGGCGCGGTCACGTAGCCGGGCTTTCGCGGCTTCTCCGACTGACCGGGGGAGACTGCACTGGGCGGGCATCGCCTCGATACGCGGTACCACAGGGGACTGGCGCCCGCCACTCACATGATGGGCACTTCGAGATACACCGCGAGGCCACCGCCCGTCCGCGCGCCGAAGTGCAGGCGGCCATTGAGGGAGACCACGATTTGATCGGCGATCCACAAGCCGAGTCCCGCGCTACCACGCTGATCACCGACGGACACGAACTTCCTGGTGACCGCAGAAGCCAGTTCTGGAGGTAGCCCGGGGCCGCGATCGAGGATCTCGAGATGTAATTCGGACGGACTCACACGAACGATGATGTCGACCGGCTCACCCCGTCCGTGCCGGCTGGCGTTCTCGAGCAGATTGGTGATCACGCGTCGGAGCAGCTGGGGATCGAACCGGGATCGGGCATCCGGTGGCGAGATCGTTATCCGAAGCTGAGGAGGGACCAGGCCGACGGCGTCTGCGGTGGCAAGCAGGAAATCGTGCAGAAGAACCAGCTGCCGACGCCCGGTGCTGAACGTGGGTCGACGGCTCGCCGCAACGTCCCCCAGCGCATCCATCATCGCCGACAGGTGACCTGCATGTGCCGCGATCAGGTCCCGGACCCGTTGAGTGTCGTGGTCCGGTAGATCGCGTTGAGCTGCGTGGCTGTCGGCCAGGGCCTTCAACGAAGCGATCGGCGTTCGTAATTCGTGCAAGATGACCTGCAGGCCCGTCTCCTGGGCTTCGTACGACCTCAGCAACCGAGCACGCAGGTCCCGCTCCTCCTCGGCGGCCGCGTGCTCGGCCGCAGCTTCGGCCCGCGCCGCCGCTTGCGCTTGCGCCGCGCGCTCCGTCAGCAAAGTAAAGGCCGCCGTCAATGCGGCGGTGAACAACAGATACAGCGGCCACCACAGCCCGGCCTGTAGTCGAACTTCGAGCGGCGTGCCCGCGGAGTCCACAGTGAGTGCGAGGAGGAAATACGACACACCCAGCGCAAGGGAGAGCAGGACGGTACCCGCAAAAGACAATCGCGTCGCCGCGGCGATGATAACCAGAAACAGCAACGCCACGGTGGGACTTTCCCTACCTCCGGTTGTCGCGATGAACCCGAGCGACAGCCCCGCGTCCAGGGTGGTCACGATTGCGGACGCCCTCATGCTCCCCAGTTCAGCCGACGGATAGTAGAACCCCGTGAGCGCATACACGGTCGAGATACCGAGGAGAAGTAGCGCCCACCCGAGATGCTCGCGTACATTGCCCGCTCCCACCGCCAGCAGCACCCCCACCGACAACACGACACCACAACGGACGCTGACGATGATCCGCTGGATCGTCCGGATATCGGCATCCCTGAATGCCTCCGTGCCCGAGTGCATACTGGATCGCGACGAGCGCCACCACGGAACGGCCGACATGGTTACCTCCCACTTACACTCAACCAGTCGTTTGAGTGATCACTGTGGCATGACACTAATTCGGGTGAGGCAATGCGCGACCAGAAACTGATATTGGCCCTGATCGATGATCATGATTTGTTCACGCAAGGGCTGGCAATGCTCCTCGAGGCGCAGGACGCCGACCGTTTCGAGGTAGGCGGCATCACCAACCGAGCAGATGAGGCCCTGGCCCTGGTCGGCTCGTGCGGCGCCGACATCGCAATCGTCGATCTCACGATGCCCCCGACCGGCGGAATGCTGGCGATTCGTCAAATCAAGTCCCGATACCCCGACACGAAAGTCGTCGTGCTGTCCGGGACGACGGACTACAAGCTCGCCGAGGAAGCGTTACGAGCCGGCGCCGACGGATTTCTACCAAAGTCGGCGGACCCACACGTACTGGTAGCTCCGCTCTTGACCGTGGCCGCCGGTCTACGAGTCATCGCACCTGACTTGTTGACCGTACTTCTCGATTCTGTCCGGCACCCTCCGCAAAGCCTGCTCGACAAACTGGCCGTGGAGGAGATTCGACTCTGGGTTCTGCTCTCCCGCGGCCTGGAGACCACGGAGATCGCCAAGCACATGCTCGTCTCCGAACGCACAACCAAACGAATGGTGGCAGCGCTGCTCAACAAACTGGGGGCGCCGAATCGGGTCGTCGCGGCCGGCTTGGCCGGTCACTACGGGCTCCTCGGCACGAGCACAGTCGACTGAGCGTCGTCGCCAGATCTATGAAGTTTCTAGCCCGGTTGTGCAACCAGAAGTGGACGTAAGGGCCGCGGTCAGCGCCCCGGGTGTGGCCAACACGATGAGATAGTGCCCGATGGCACACGATCGAAGCTCGCTGACGCCAACTGCGTGGGTGGGTCGGCCCGCCTATGCCTGAGCAGCGCAACGGGCCGTGAGGGCATGTCAAGCACCGGCCACCCCCCAAAGGCCCAGTCCAGCCAACGTCGACACCGTCGGGGGCCGGCACACCTACGCCACCCAGGCTAGGGCGAAATCCCTGTCGGAATGGTCTCCAAGCTGCTCGGGCACACATCGTTGACCATCATTACTAACGAGCACCCTGAGCGGCGAGCACGACAAACGCTGGCCGGAGCCGACTGGTTCACCACCACGGCGGTAACGCTACGAGTCCCAGGTATTCCGTGCCGTCCACCCCATCAGGATTCCTCTGCGGCGAGGCGCGTCGGTATGGCACCTGCGCCGCGACGCGGACGTCCTGTGCAGGCGCCCGGCCCACCATGATGGCCCTGCGGTCAGTTCTTCCGCCCATGGCGGTTGGACGATGGGCATTCGTATTCTTTCCAGAAAATGCTAACGCAGGCATCGCCAGGGAGACCAGGATTAGGAGATGGCCGATGCAGAGCCCGCACGGACTGAACGCGACGTAGCGCTCTCAGTCGTCTCCGAGCTCGAAGCCGAAGGCTTCAACGACGCGCTGGAAGTTGGCCGCGGAGGCTTCGGCGTCGTCTACCGTTGTGTTCAGACCGCATTGGATCGAACAGTCGCGATCAAGGTCTTGAATGAAGGCTTCGAACGTGGCGAGCGCGAACGCTTCGTCCGAGAACAACGGGTCATGGGAAGATTGTCCGGGCATCCGAATATCGTCCAGATACTGCAGGTGGGAGTTCTCGCGGCAGGGCGCCCGTATATCGTGATGCCATTCCACGCGCGCGACTCGCTGGAAGCGTGGGTTCGACGCCACGGCCCCTTGCCCTGGCCGGATGTCCTTCAGGTCGGGATCAAGCTCGCTGGCGCTCTATACACCGCACACGACCTCGAGATATTGCACCGCGACGTGAAGCCGGCCAACATCCTGATCACCGACTACGGGGAGCCTCAGTTAGCCGACTTCGGCATCGCGCGGGTCGGCGGCGCCTTCAAGACTTCGACGGGACACATCGCAGGCTCGCCCGCCTACACCGCCCCGGAATTGCTGCAGGGTCAGGCACCCGGACCGGTATCCGATATCTACGGACTCGGCTCGACGCTCTTCACGTTGATGACCGGACACGCAGCGTTCGAACGCCGGGCCGGCGAGGGCGTTGTTGCTCAGTTCGTACGAACCACCCGTGCGTCGATCCCCGACCTCCGTATGCGGAATTTTCCACCCGATGTGGTGGCCGCAATTGAGCATGCGATGGCCAAGTCTCCAACAGACCGCCCCCAATCGGCCGTCGCTCTCGGAGATGAACTCCGGGGGATCCGAAAGAAACACGGATTGTACAGCGCGGATATGGCGCTTGCAGGGCCCACAGGAACCGATACTTTCGCGAACCGTTCCGCGGAGCAACCGGTTGGTAGGGCACATGAGGCTGGGTGGATGCCTGCGGCGACATCCACACCGCCGAGCGCCTCGACCAAGTTCCGTCCGCCCACCTCCACTCGACCATTGGTGGTGCGGCGCAGGCTGATCGACACTCTGCAAAGTGGTGCGCACCGCAGATTGGTCCTGATACATGCGCCCGCCGGCTTCGGCAAAAGCACGCTGGCGTCGCAGTGGCGAGGCGTTCTGGTCGAGGACGGTGCGTCAGTCGCATGGCTGAGCGTCGACCCCGACGACAACAATGTGGTCTGGTTTCTCGCCCATCTGGTAGAAGCAGTCCGCCAGGTTCGCCCCGCCCTGGCGCGTGAGCTCGGACAGATCCTCGAAGACCATCCCCCGGACGCGGCCCGATACGTACTGAGTTCGCTGATCGACGAGATCCATTCCAGTGGCGAGCGTTTGGTGGTCGTCATCGATGATTGGCATCGGGTGAGCGCAGACGAAACGATCGAGGCCATGGACTTCCTCCTCGACCATGGGTGTCACCATCTGCAGCTGGTAGTGACGAGTCGCACTCAGGCCGGTCTACCCCTGAGCAGGATGCGGGTGAGCGACGAACTCGTGGAAATAGACCCGGACGCACTGCGGTTCGATGCCTCGGAAGCGAAGGCTTTCCTCCTCGACGTCAATGGCCTGCGGCTAAGCGAATCGGAGGTCACTGAACTGGCCATCGCGACGGACGGATGGGCGGCCGCGCTGCAGTTGGCATCGCTGTCGCTTCGCGGCCGGGACGATCCGGCAGAGTTCATCAGACATCTGTCTGGACGGCATCATGCCATCGGCGAGTATCTCGTGGCCAACGTGCTTCACACGCTCGAGCCCCACCTACTCGATTTCCTGATGGCCACGGCGATCGCCGAGAAGGTCTGCGGCGACCTAGCCGCAAAACTAGCCGGCCTGCAATCTGGCCAGGCACTGCTCGAGGAAGCCGAAGGTCGGGATCTCTTCTTGACCAGCATCGACGATGACAAGGAATGGTTCCGCTACCACCATCTGTTCGCCGAGTTCCTCCAACGTCGACTCGAACGAGTCGATCCGGCAAGGGCCCGAGAACTGCATCTCACTGCGTCGACCTGGTTCGAGGACCACGGAATGCTCAGCGAGGCAGTCGATCACGTAATGGCGGCGAAGGATTTCGATCGTGCCGCTCATCTGGTCGAATCAGGTGGAATGGAGTTGATCGAGAACTCCAGGATGGCAACATTGCTTGGTCTTGTCGCGAAGCTTCCCCCCGCTGTGGCACAATCGACCGCGTCTTCAGCTCATCGTCGCGTGGGGAAATGTGTTGTTACAGCGGCCGAAGGTCATGCAACTCGCGCTCGACCGTCTCTCTTCCTCCCTCGATTCGGAATCGATGACCGAGTGGGAACAGCGTGCTATCGCCCGCGAAGCAAACTTGGTCCGAGCAGTCGCAAAGGTCCTCGCCGATCAGAGCGAGGGTGTTCAGGACCTGATCGACGACATTCTCCGAGATCCTGACGGTTTGCGTCCTTTCGTCGCGTCGGCCGCGAGCGATGTGGCGTCGTTTCTGGCGATTCACAACTTCGAGTTCGCGGCAGCTCGGCGATGGCAGGACTGGGCGCGCAGGTATCACGAGCAGACCGTCGGGCCGTTCAGTGCGGTCTACGGCCACTGCATGGCTGGAGTAGCAGCATACGAGGTTCTCGACGTCGGGGAGGCCGAGAACATCTTTCATACCGCACTGGCGCTCGCACGACAGACCGGCATGCACAGTCACGCCGCACGCCTCGCTGGCGCACTTCTCGGTTCTGTGCTGTACGACAAGGGCGCCATCGACGGCGCGGAAGAGTTGCTCGATCGCAGCAACGAACTCGGCCCCGAAGGTGGTGTAGTCGACATCATGCTCGCCACCTACGGCGTTGGATCACGGATCAAGGTACTTCGCGGAGACCGTGATTCCGCGACGATCCGTCTGGAGGAAGGGGCGAGGATAGCTGAGAAGCTCCATCTTCCGCCTTTGGCCAAGCGCATTGTGAACGAGCGAATTCGCGCCGGATTGCCAATCGATCCCTCTTTGGAAGCGCGTCTGAAAGATGCCGGCCCTCGAGAGGAGATGGAGAACGGGATCGCGGAGGTCTCATCTCAATTCGACGAAGATTCGACGATAATGCTGCTCCTCGCCGACCGTTCTGACGCATCCATCGAAGCGGCCCTCGCCCGTGGGCGAGCGCTGGTCGAGAGCGTGAGGAAGCAAAAGCGGCCGCGAGCACTGATGGTGTCGACATTGCTGCTGGTGCACTGCCTTGCATCGGCGGGCCGGATGGACGAGGCCAAACGGACGCTGGCTCCAGTCGCGTCGCAGTGTGCCGTTCTCGGACTACCGCGTTTGCTACTCGATGGCGGTGCGGAAATTCCACATGTTCTGTCCCAGCTTCTCGAAGACGTCCGCTCCGGTGATCGATGGTTACGGCGGTGGCCCGATGTGACCGCCTCTTTCCTCACCGATGCCATGGGCCGCGATGTCTGAGTTCCGCCGCTGACCGCTCGTATTCACGGGCAAGCGGTCCGGCGCCAAAGGCGTAAGGACGAACGGGGTCGTTGGGCCACGTGAAGACAACCAGCACGCGCACGCAGCGAAGGTAGAAGGTGCGGAGCGGAGGGAGGCCACGGAATTGGCCCGACACCGGGGCCGCCGCACCACGGCAGCGGATGAGGGAGGGCATGGGCGATGGGTAGGTACCCGAGCTGGGGGATGATCCACTACCCGGACTGGGAAGTGGAGCCCTCGGTCCAGGACGAGATGTGCCCTGCGCCGCACGCTCGATATTCACGATGACGACACCACCCGTCTTGGTGATATTCCGCAGGTATCTGCACCTGCTCGAAAGCGACGGAATGTGAATCAGTGACCGATACAAGCTTCCTGTTGAGCGTCGCTTCGAATGAAGACCACTGGGCCGGCGATCGTCACTCCTGGTGCCGATGGGCGCTGGGTCGAGTGGCCGTTCGTCTGCATCGCCAACGTGCCGACGATGACGGGTGCCCGAGATTGACGACGTTGACACGGGAATGTTGGTCGGCACGGTTACGGTGCGGTCGTTCATCGGCATCAATGGGTGACAACAGCGGTGAAAGCCCCTCCGCCCAACACCATGTGGCCCCTGGCGCGGCCGCGTGTGCTAGTCAAGACTGAACAGCTATGAGTGGAGCCGCCCCCTGTGATCGTGATCCTGTCCGCCGAGGACGCCGCCGAGCACCTGGCCTCGGGTGCGATGGCGTGCCCGGCATGCGGCGGAGGACTGCGCAAATGGGGATACGGCCGTAGCCGCACGGTGCGCGGGCTCGGCGCCGAGAGGGTGACCGTGCGACCCGCCCGTGTCCGTTGCGCCCGCTGTTCGAAGACTCAGGTGCTGTTGCCGACCGCCCTGCAGGTGCGCCGCGCCGACACCACCGAGGTGATCGGAACAGCATTGGTACACAAGGCGAATGGCCTAGGATATCGGCGTATCGCCGATATCCTAGGCCGGCCTGAATCAACAGTGCGCCGTTGGTTGCGCCGGGTCCCACCCGATCATCTGCACTGGGTATACACCCAAGCCAATCAACGGCTCATCTCGATCGCGGTCGAGGTCTTCGGCCGCATCCGCTATGCCGGCAATCTGCTGCACCACACGTTGACAGTGTTGGCCGCCGCCGCGTTCCACGCGAAGCGGCGGTTCGGGTTCGACGACGCGCCGTGGGCGTTGATCGGGATGTACACCCGGGGACGACTGCTCGCACCACCGGGCAGCGGCTGAAAATCGTTCTCCAGCGTATTCGCATGCCCGAATTCGGCCGTCAGTGTGCCGAGTATGCCGTCAACGTGACGACGATGCCGTCACCATGCCGACGAAATCCTCGAAATCCGTCCGAAACCGTTTGCATCCAGAGTGACGCCGTCGTCTGCACATTCAGTGACGGTCAACAGCTTCCGGGCGAGATCTCCGGCGGAATGCGACAACGTGCCGGTCTCGCTCGCGCTCTGGTTCTCGACCCGCAGCTCATTTTGTGCGATGCGCCGGACTCCGGTCTCGACCCGGTCCGCCGGGCCTACCTCAGCCAGCTGTTGATCGATATCAATGCGCAGATCGACGCCACCATCTTGATCGTGACCCACAATATTTCCGTCGCGCGCACCGTGCCTGACAACATCGGAATGCTCTTTCGTAAGCATCTGGTGATGTTCGGCCCCGGGGAGGTCCTCCTCACCAGCGCCTAGTGTCGTACGCCATAAATTCGTGCTTTAACTTGATATCCTGAGGTATGCCTCGAACCGGACGCCCGAAGGTGGAGTTGATGTTGACCGATAACGAACGCGAACAGCTCGTTCGATGGTCGCGGCGGGCGAAAACCCCACAATCGTTGGCACTGAGGGCGCGGATCGTGTTGGCTTGCGCAGAGCCAGGGATGACAAATAAGCAAGTTGCGGTAGATCTAGGGATATCCGCCAACACGGTCAACAAATGGCGCGGGCGCTTCGTCGACCGACGCCTCGACGGCTTGGTCGACGAACCTCGACCGGGTCGTCCGCCCTCGATCTTGCTGGACCGGGTCGAAGACGTGGTTACCGCGACACTGGAAACCTCCCCGGCCAATGCGACGCACTGGTCGCGTACCTCGATGGCCAAGCGCACCGGCCTGTCACCGTCGACGATCGGCCGGATCTGGCGCAAGTTCGAACTCAAACCGCATCTGACCGACGGTTTCAAGCTGTCCACGGATCCGCAGTTCGTGGACAAGGTCGTCGATGTCGTTGGCCTTTACCATAATCCCCCGGAGCGTGCTGTCGTCCTGTGCGTGGACGAGAAGAGCCAGATGCAGGCATTGAACCGTTCCCAGCCGGTGTTGCCGATGATGCCCGGCATGCCGGAACGGCGCAGTCATGACTACGCCCGCAGCGGCGTCACCAGTCTGTTCGCGGCGTTCAACATCGCCGACGGCACGGTGATCTCCGAGCTTCATCGACGTCACCGGGCCGTGGAGTTCAAGAAGTTCCTCACCGCGATCGACAAGGCCGTCCCCGACGAGTTGGACGTGCATCTCGTCTGCGACAACCTGGCCACCCACAAGACGCCTGCAGTGGGCGACTGGTTGGCAAAGCACCCACGTTTTCACGTCCACTTCACCCCGACCGGGTCCTCCTGGATCAATCAGGTCGAGCGATGGTTCGCATTCCTGACCGATCAACTACTCCGCCGTGGAGTACACAAAAGCGTTGTCGCACTGGAGAAAGACGTTCGCAACTGGATCAAGACCTGGAACGACGACCCGAAGCCGTTCGTCTGGCACAAGACCGCCGAGGAGATCCTCGATTCCCTCGCCAAATATATCTCACGAATTTCTGACGCGGGACACTAGCCCGTCGTGGAACAGTTCCTCAATGGTCGCCGAATCGGCCCATCGGTATGAGCGAGGAGAAGGATGAATCGCAGATTGCCCGGGAGCAGGCGTTGGTCGAGGCTGGCCATCATCGTGGCGGCACGGAAGAGAGATGGAAGGCATTGTCGCGCAGATTCAGCCGACTCCAGGGCTGCCGTTTCGCGAGGCCGTGTTCCGTCGTCAGGAGCGGTCAGGGGGATCATGCATACGTTGCCCCCAACGCGCAGGCGGCCATCAGGGAAAGCATCGACGCCGAACAGGACACACAGGTCCTTCCCGTGGTTGGTGCGAAGATTTTGGACGCCGGCATAGTTCGACCGAACCCATCTCGTGTCAGATCCCGCATCACGCCTGGCGGGCGGGTCCGCTCGTCAAGCTCCAAACTCCGGTCAACTGAGATGAGTGATCTGAGGCGTCCAGGTCGACGCATGGAGCTCCGGTCATGTCCTCACAGAATGTCCTCACAGACGAAGGAAACGGAGAACGACATCAGAAATCTGCCGACAGGTCTCCACATTTTCTCGGTGTACGTTGCCACCTGCGGCGGGCAGGACTATGTGGCTGACCGTGAGTCGGATCAGCACGTCGACGGCGTGGTCGATGTCGGCGCGGTCATGGTTGGGTAAGTGTTCATCGAACCAGCTGATCAGCCGTTGCGTGGCAAGTTCGAGCATTGATGTGGACGTGGCGACCAAGCGCAGTACGCTCGATTCCCCCCGGAGGTCATCGAGCGGTGCGGTCAGCGCTGCGCGAAGCAACGGACTCTCGACTGCTTCGTCGAGGGTGTATTGCACCGCTTCGGTGATAGCCCTCGGGACGGAGTCGGTGTTGGTGTCGAGGATGGTCTGTATTCCCGTGAGGAACCGCTCCGTTTCACGTAGTACGAGGGCGTCCCCGAGCTCATTTTTGCTGGCGAACTCTTTGTACAACGTCGGACGCGAGACTCCGATCATGGCAGCCACGTCACTGAAGCGGACCTTGTTCCACCCTTTTTCGGTGATCAACGTCTGCGTCGCACGCAAGGCTTCCTCTCGCATGTGCCGCCGATAAGACATCCGCAGGGATTCCCCGATCACGACCATCACCGTAACGGATGGGTGATAAGTGTTCAGATCGCGACACTGGTCCGATAGTGCCGGTCAGCGAAAACGCGTTTACAAACTATGCGACTATGTATCCGCATATACAATTGATCAAAATATGTATGCAATGAGTTGATACGTACAAGCTCCTTCGAAAGGTGCCGTATGAGTCGCAGGTGTAGCAATCAAGGTGAGGGCGGTGAACAACGACACTCGGCTGATGGTTTGCGCGTACCGCAGAGCGCCGGCAAGGGGGGGGTGGGACAGTGGTGGGGGAGATTTCACCAGCACCATCCGACTGTCCGAGACGGCGACGAGCTTCCACCGCATCACAGTTGGTGCCTGGGGTGCGGACCCGATAATCCGCACGGGCACCACCTGCACGCGCGCCGTCGCGGAGAGGGGGTCGTCGCCGAGCACGTCTTCGACGACCGGCACATGGGCGCTCCGGGGATCGCGCACGGCGGCGCCGTCACCACGGTCCTCGACGACATGTTCGGGATGCTGCTCTACACCGTAGGCGAGATGGCGGTCACTAGGCGCCTCGACACCGAATTCCACGCCCCCGTCCTGCTCGGCACTCGGTACGTGATCACCGCGGACCTGCAGCGCCGTCGCGGGCGCAAACTCGACGTGACCGCGCGGATGGAAGTAGCGACCACCGGGGATCTTGCCGCCTCGGCGCGCGCGTTGTTCATTGTCGTCGACCTGGCACATTTCACGACCTCGCTGACACGTGCCCAGTCCACCACGGATATCGACCAGGACCTCCCGTGACCGCCTCGAGCACTGGGGACTGCTCGTCGATGCGTTGCTCACCGATCACGGCCCCGCCGGCCCCTACGCCGCGTTCGCTCGGTTGCGCGGCGCTCACCCGGAACTGTCGACGCGGACCGGAGCGCTGATTCTCTCCCGCTACGACGACTGTGACGCCGCGCTACGAGACCGTAATCTGGGCAAGGTCGACGAATCGCTCGGGTTTCGCCTCAGCGAAGTGCCCGAAGAATTGCAGCGCACCGCGATGCGTCGTTTTCGGCGCACGATGCTCTTTCGCAACCCACGCGACCACGGGCGGTTGCGCCGCATCGTGGCAGATGTGTTCACCCCCGTCATATCGACGAACTGCGCTCGTCGGTGATCGCCCAGATCGAGTTGCTGCTGGACAAGATGAGCGTGCGACCCCATGTCGACATCATTGCCGATCTGGCTTTACCCCTACCGGTCTCGGTGATCGGGACGATGCTCGGTGTCCCGGATGACGACCGTGCGGCGGCGGCGTCGCTGGTTCGCGACCTCGTCGCCCCGCTCGAACCCAGCGCTGACGCCGCCGCCGTCGCGCGCGCGGCCGTCGCCGAGGATCGATTGACCGACTATTTCACCGGGTTACTGTCGGCAAACGCCGAGCGCCGGGCGACGATCTACTCAGCAGGTTGGCCACCGCGCGCGCGGGGACGACGCGTTCGACGACGACGAATGCGTGGTACCGCGCTGCTGCTGTTTGCCGCGGGCTTCGAGACCACGGCCAATCTCATCGGTAACGGGGTGGCGGCGCTGCTCGCACACCCCGAGCAAATGCACTTGCTCCGCGAACGACCCGAAATTGTCGGCACCGCAGTCGAGGAACTCCTGCGCTACGACGCCCCCGTGCAAACCAACGGATGCACAGTGCTGCGCCCGACCACCCTCGCCAGCCACGACCTGACCCCAGGCGGGCCGTGCTCACACTCCTTGGTGCCGCCAACCGCGACCCCGACGTCTTCGACGACCCCGACACTCTCGATCTCACCCGGACCGGACGCCCCCCACTTGCCTTCGGAGCCGAAATCCATCTCTGCCTCGGCGCACCGGTGGCCCGACTCGAAGGAGCCGAAGTGTTTTCCACGACTACTGAGCAGATTCCGCCACCTTGCCCTGGCCGGTAACCCGGGCCGGCGCCGCGGATTGTCCTTCCGCGGCTTGACATCGTTGCCGGTGAGTACCCGATGACCGCCGTGCACGTGCCCTAACAGCATCGGATAGGCGGGCACTGCGGATCCGGAGCCCTGCGGGACCTGATGGAGTGGGCCGGACTGGGATGTGGCGGTCCACCCGACGAGGGGCTCGTGTTCACCCTCGGCGGGGCACTCCTTACCTCCGTTCGCCGGAACTGCGACCAGGCGTATCGAGGAGGTGATCTCGAACTCGATCTGCTCGACCGGATCGGGGCCGAGGTCGAGCTGCGGGCAACCGACGACCCCGTTGCCGGATGGAAATGGGTGACCGACGAAATCGACGCGGGCCGGCCAGTGATGGTGTGGGCGGACATCAGCGCGTTGCCATACCGTCGCGTCCGACTGCAGATGAGTCGCCACGACATCGTGATCGTCGGCTACGACGACGAGCAACGGCTGGCCTATGTCGTCGACAACGACCGCGAGCACGTTCAAACGGTGCCGTATGACGATCTCGCCCGCGCCCGCACCTCCACAGGTTTCCCGGTTCCGACCCGACACACCACCTACGTGGTCAAGTGGCCAGAATGCGTCCCGAACCTGCGTGCGATCTCCGCAAGCGCACTCACGCAAGCGGCCTTGTCACTGTCCCGCGGCAATGGGCCAAAAATATCCGACCGTTCCTCAGCCAGCGTGCAGGGGACCGGACTCGATGGGGTGCAAGTGTTCGTCGACGATCTACGGCGATGGCCCGAACATCTCCATGAGGGCGACCTTCACGAATGACTGCTCGGGCTCTCGGCGTTCATCGAGAAAGCTGGCACCGGCGGTGGATTCTTCCGCAGCCTGCAAGCCTCAGGATGCCAAATACTGGCCGACCGCCTCGGCGATCTTGGCGTCCACGCTGCGGCGGAGGCGGCGGATCTCGCATCGCGCGGGTGGAGCGGAGTGGCGACCGCAGCGTCCGACAGAAGCATGCCCGCGATCCTCCGAGCGGCTGTCGCCGCCGACCGTGCCGCATTCTTGCCGGAGATGGAGGCGAGTCTCGCAGAGTCGCTGACCGCCGCGGCCTACTCGCTGCGCGGTCCGCAGGCGCTTACCTCGTACCCGCCGCCGCCGTCGGCATGATCACTGCTCCACCCGCTCGACAGCACCAACCTGCGCTAGTGTCGTACGCCATAAATTCGTGCTTTAACTTGATATCCTGAGGTATGCCTCGAACCGGACGCCCGAAGGTGGAGTTGATGTTGACCGATAACGAACGCGAACAGCTCGTTCGATGGTCGCGGCGGGCGAAAACCCCACAATCGTTGGCACTGAGGGCGCGGATCGTGTTGGCTTGCGCAGAGCCAGGGATGACAAATAAGCAAGTTGCGGTAGATCTAGGGATATCCGCCAACACGGTCAACAAATGGCGCGGGCGCTTCGTCGACCGACGCCTCGACGGCTTGGTCGACGAACCTCGACCGGGTCGTCCGCCCTCGATCTTGCTGGACCGGGTCGAAGACGTGGTTACCGCGACACTGGAAACCTCCCCGGCCAATGCGACGCACTGGTCGCGTACCTCGATGGCCAAGCGCACCGGCCTGTCACCGTCGACGATCGGCCGGATCTGGCGCAAGTTCGAACTCAAACCGCATCTGACCGACGGTTTCAAGCTGTCCACGGATCCGCAGTTCGTGGACAAGGTCGTCGATGTCGTTGGCCTTTACCATAATCCCCCGGAGCGTGCTGTCGTCCTGTGCGTGGACGAGAAGAGCCAGATGCAGGCATTGAACCGTTCCCAGCCGGTGTTGCCGATGATGCCCGGCATGCCGGAACGGCGCAGTCATGACTACGCCCGCAGCGGCGTCACCAGTCTGTTCGCGGCGTTCAACATCGCCGACGGCACGGTGATCTCCGAGCTTCATCGACGTCACCGGGCCGTGGAGTTCAAGAAGTTCCTCACCGCGATCGACAAGGCCGTCCCCGACGAGTTGGACGTGCATCTCGTCTGCGACAACCTGGCCACCCACAAGACGCCTGCAGTGGGCGACTGGTTGGCAAAGCACCCACGTTTTCACGTCCACTTCACCCCGACCGGGTCCTCCTGGATCAATCAGGTCGAGCGATGGTTCGCATTCCTGACCGATCAACTACTCCGCCGTGGAGTACACAAAAGCGTTGTCGCACTGGAGAAAGACGTTCGCAACTGGATCAAGACCTGGAACGACGACCCGAAGCCGTTCGTCTGGCACAAGACCGCCGAGGAGATCCTCGATTCCCTCGCCAAATATATCTCACGAATTTCTGACGCGGGACACTAGCACCTATCGCTCCCAGGACATCAACTCGCTCCCAGTCCCAGGGCGTCAACCGAAAGTTGATGTGGTTGCGTCCAGCAGAGTGGTGTACGAACCGGATCCCAACCTGACCGGCGTGTCGTAGCCCTATGAAGGCGGCCATCGCGTGACTCTTCGAGAGACCGACCAAAGTCACTCGATGAAGGACCACGCGATGGCCACTGCCCACGATATCGACCTGCACCAGTTCCTGAGCGATCAGCTCGCCGACGCCAGCCCCGATCTGCTGCGGAGTTTGCTGTCCACGTTCATCGACGCGCTGATGGGCGCCGAGGCCGATACCCTGTGCGGCGCCGGCTACGGCGAACGCTCCGAGGACCGCACCAACAGCCGCAACGGGTACCGACACCGCGACTTCGACACCCGCGCCGGCACTCTGGACATCGCGATCCCGAAGCTGCGCTCCGGCTCGTACTTCCCGGACAATGAGAATGACGGGTGCGAGTTGGTTGTCCGCGTCTGACCCATTCCCTGACTGACCATTGGTGTCGTCAACTCGACCTGCGGCGGCTGCCGGAGCGCGGGCGTCTTCAGCTCCGGCAGGATCTGCTCGACCAGGTTCGGGTCGTTGCGTCGGCCACTGCGTTGCAGGAGCGCCACAACTTTGCGTCTGGTCAGGGCTCGACCCGATGCCGGGGTGGGCGCCGCGGAGAGCGCCGCGACCGCGGCGCGGTGCTTCAAATTTGGAAATGCCTGCAGTGCAGCAGGATAAAACTCCAGCAACACAGAGCGTAGTCGGCTGATGGTCTGATGCAGCGCCCAGATCGCCTCCTGGTGCTGACGGGCGAGGGCCTTGACCGCCCGGCCGTGTTCGCTGATCGCCGGCATCGGACGGTACATCGCTCGGTCGGTGCGCAGAATATTCGCCAGAATCGCGGTGTCCCCCGGATCGGACTTGCCGCCGGCCTGTCCGTGGCGTTCGCGGTAGCGGGCCACCGCGCGGGGGTTGATCGGGTATACGGTGAATCCTGCTTCCACGAGGGCCACGACGAGCAGATTATTGTAGGTTTCGATCGCGATAGGGGTGGTGCCCGGTGCACCTCCGCTCTCGGCGATTACCTCCAGCAGCGCGGTCAATCCCGCTGTGCCGGTGTCGATGCGCTTCCGGGCGACGACGGTGCCGTTCTCGTCGACGAGGGCGACATCGTGATGCACTTCGGCCCAATCGATCTCGCAGTTGATGCTCATGTACAACCCTCCTGTCCAGCGGCGTATTCTGCTGTGAGCTCGGGGGTTGTGCGGCGACCCGATGGAAAGCGCTCTTCGGCGCGGCATCTCACAAGCCGATCACGTGCCCCAGCGACTGGCAGGGTCACCGTCTACCTTCAGACCTCTCACACAGTCGGATGCCATCACAGCAGTGATCACCTTCCAGCAGCTCACTGCTCAGACTGCGCCCGGATCGGTAATATCTCAGGGACCTCCCGCCAGTCGCCTTGTGCGTGTCGGATCGTTGGTCCGACTCACCCATTACGTGATGTCGCCGACGTACGTACGTGCGGTTCGGTGCGTCGGCGGTGAAGTCCCGTTTGAGCAGGTCGGGTACCTTGTGGTCGGCGGGTTCGGGGACTGTGGTCGTGACGCGTCGTCGACGTCGGTAGCCGACAATATTGTTCTCGCGCATCACCCGGGCGACGCGCTTGTGGTTGACTTTTCGTCCGGAGGGACACCATCGTTGAGCTCGGCAGTGACCCTCGGTGCTCCGTAGGTGTTGTCCTCGGTGTGGATCACCCGAATTCGTGCGGCCAGCTGCGCGTCGGCGTCGGCGCGAGCGGCCCTGGCCGGCTCTACGGACTTCCAGCACCATGATCACCCAGGAGCGGACCGTGGGAGATCCAACGCCTCGAAAAGCTGCTCGAGGACTCGGGGCATCAAACTGTCTTCGGTCGCCACCGATATCACGGGGGTCTCCGGGCGGTTGATGCTCGAGGCGCTCATCGACGGCCGTAACGATCCGGTCCAACTTTCCCAGTTGGCCAAAGGACGACTGCGGTCGAAGATTCTGGTGTTGACCGAGGCCCTGACCGGGCACTTCACCGCCCACCACGCGTTCATGACCCGGCTGTTCCTCGACCGGATCGATGCCCACACCGCCGATATCGACAAGCTGTCGGCCCGGATCGACGAGGCTATGGCACCCTTTCGGCCGGCCCGGGACCTGCTGATCAGTATCCCGGGCTTCTCGACGACCGTCGCCGAGATAGTCATCGCCGAGACCGGCGGTGACATGCGTGTGTTCCCCACCGCCGGGCATCTGGCCTCGTGGGCGGGCACCGCGCCGGGGTGCAGCGAGTCGGCCGGTCGGGTGGAATCCACGAAGACCCGGCCCGGAAACCGGTATCTCAAGGGCGCCCTCTCCCGCCGCCGCCCTCGCCGTCTCCCGCTCCAAAGGAACCTATTTCTCGGCGAAGTTCCGGCGCATCGCCGCGCGCCGCCCTCGGCTACCGCGTCACCGTCGCGCCAGCTGCCTAACCGAATCCAACACCGCCACAATGAAACCCGGATCCGCAAGCTACGCCGGGTCGCCGACGTACGCCCGTGGTCAGGGGGACTTTCGGGTCAGAGGAGCAAGACAACTCCCGCTTGCTCGAAGTTGTCGTGGGCTATCTGCGGCTGAGCCGGATTGGTAGTCCGTCGACGGGAACGGGCAAGGAAGTGTTGTCCCAGCGGACGGTGTAGTCGTCAGGAACAGTCCAGGTGTAGACGCGCAGCATCTCGTGCAGGATCGCTTTGACCTCGAGTGTGCCGAAGTGAAGTCCGATGCATTTGTGCACGCCGCCACCGAAGGGAATCCAGGCGAAGCGGTGCGACTGGTCTTCTTGACGGTCGGGGGCGAAGCGATTCGGGTCGAAGGTGTCGGGATTGGTCCAGCAGTCCTCGACGAAGTGATTTACCGCGGGTGCGACAGCGACGAGGGTGTCGGCAGGGATGTAGTGGCCGAGGACGTCGGTGTCGGCGACGGTCTTGCGCATCACGATCGGTACGGGTGCGACCAGTCGCAGCGTCTCCTTGATGATCAGGTCGAGGGTTTGGAGTCCTTCCAGGGCGTCGATGTCGGGTAGATCGTCGCCGAGGGCGTCTGATTCGTCGCGGGCCTGTTGCTGCCAGGCGGGGTTCTTGGCGAGGTAGTAGGCGCACGCGGCCGTGGTGATCGTTGATGTGTCGTGGGCGGCCATCATCAGGAAGATCATGTGGCTGATGACGTCGTCGTCGGTGAAGCGTTCGCCGTCGGCGGTGGTGGCGTGACAGAGTCCGGCGAACAGATCGTTGCCGTCGCCGGACCGCGTTTCTGGAAGGTGTCGTGCGAAGTAGTCCTCGAGCACTCGCCGTCCCTTGACGCCGGCGCGCCACCGTGTGGCGGGCAACGGTGCCCGCACGATTGAACTCGCGGCACGCACGGTGGCGACGAAGGCCTGGTTGATCGCTGCGGCGTCCTCTCCGCCGCCGCACCCGCCCATGAACACTTCGGTGGCGATGTCGAGCGTGAGGTTCTTCAAACGTGGATAGATGCGTAGCGTGCTGTCGGTCGGCCAGGTCGGCACGTTCTCCCGCACGCAGGGGCCTACCTGGTTGGCGTAGCCGGCGAGCCGGTCGCGGGTGAAGGCCTCCTGCATGATGCGCCGGTGCATGCGGTGCTCATCAAAGCTCATCAGCATCAGGCCGCGATGGAAGAACTTGTCGATGAGATAAGTCCAGCCGTCTTGGGAGAAGGCCTTGTCCTTGTTGGTGAGCACGTGTTGGGTAGCGTCCGGCCCGGAGACGATGACCATTCGGGTGCCGAAGGCTCCCATCCAACAAACCGGTCCGAACTGGTTGTACCGGTCGCGGGTGAAATCCGAGCCGAAGCGGATGTAGTCCAGAGTGTGCCCGAGCATCGGCAGTCCGCGGTCGCCTTCGACCGGCTTGAGTCCGCTGCCCGACGGTGGCTCAGCGAGGTGGCGGGTCGGCCATTTGTGGCTGAAGCTGCGCAGTGCGTTCTCGATCCGTCGTGGCGCGGGGAGCATCACGACGGATGACACGCGTTCGCGCGCCTTGTCCAGCGGAGCGTGAATCAGATTGACCATGGGGTACCGTCCTTGACGTCTGTCGCCTAGTTGTCTAGGGCTTTGCGGGCGCGGTCTCGGTGGGTTGCCGCCGGTTCACCGCTCCGACCTCGGGTGGGCGTGCAATCTGTTCGGCCCGCGTTCATACCACCAGTGGGACGTTGCAGGCGCTGATGACGCCGACTACCGGAAAAGGCCGGTAGCTGATCGACAGCAGCTTGGTCGCGGTGAGCAGTGTTTGCGTGTGGGGATTGCTCTTCGGCGAGGAATTTCGCGGAAGTCGCAGACCAGGGGACTTCGATCGAAGCCTCTTGCCGGGTTCGCCTGTTTCGGACTGTAGCAAGGTGTTCTTCGACAGGCCAGCAAACAGTCTCGGAAACGTAGTATCCAGGTGACCCGCGATCCAAGGCCGTCGCAGTCCCATCTTGGCTGCCCATCCCGAAGCGCTGTCACCTCGTACGTGACAGACGCGCGCGGTTCGGGACGGTGCCGACGTACGCGCCGAAGACCGGGCCGTACACCGCCAGGGTGCCGCCGTGCTCATGTGTTTCCCACGTCGTGGTGCGTCCAGCGTCGGAGGGTGGCCGTTTCGCCAGCTTCGTGTCGAGGGCGGCGTATCGGAGTTACGGGGCGCAGGCGCGCGGCGGACAAGGCTGAGGTCATCGATACTCCCTGCGATGTGGGGTCTAACACACGTCTGGCCAGTCTCGACAGAATAGTGATCTTTGTCAATATTGCGACATTTTCTCATGTTTGTCGGAGGAGGAACTGCTAGATGTCAGTCGGCGCCGTGCAAGAGGACCGGAACACGATCAGGAGCAGGGCAACGCGCCCAAGCGGCAGCAGTAGGCTCGAGTCGGACCGATCTCCTCGACACGCCTCAAAGTAGGAATTATCTTGGGCAAGTGGAATATTCGCAGCAGATCCGAGAAGATTGTCGTGCTGGGCGAGCTGTTCGTGGCCGTCGGCGAGCGCGAATGCGGCGGCGAAATCCTCGGGGTCGCACCCGGTAGACCGAACTCGAGGGGGTGTACGAGTCCGCAGGGCAGGGTCGACGAACCGGGGCTCCCGGATTCGGGCGGGGCGTCGGGCGATTCCCCTTCTCGGTGGTATCGACGGCTTCAGTGACGGGGCTGGATCTGGCGAGAAGCGCCGCCGCAAGTTCATAGGCGGCTGCTCCGGCTGGATTGTGAAGGCTCCGCGGACGAGGTCGGTGTCGACGGAAGCGTGAGTGCTTTCGTTGCCGGGCTTGGACGCAGTGTAGGCACCTACGCGGTGTGGCACCTATCAGTCGCATGTGTCCAGCCGTGGCAAGTGGGGAATGTTGAGCAGATAACCCCTGCGAAGCAGATGGGGCAGGACGGCACGGTCGGGGCGCCAGGCGCCCAAGTTGACTTCTCCCGCTGCAGCTGCGACGCCAGATCAAAGATCCCTGGATGCGCCCCAACTCACCCCTCGCTTCACGGCGGGATGCAAACGACTGCTCGTCACCAACGACTACTACCCAGCGTTGAGTCGGGAGAACTGCACCCTTATTACCTGGTCCATCGCGTGAAACGAACGAGTTGCGTGCGGACGCGAGCAAGATACTCCGCAACGTCAAGGCCGAGGAACCTGTGTCCGGAGGGCATCCGCACCGCCGACGGGCTCGAGCATCACGTGGACGCGATCGTGTTTGCCACGGGCTTCGATGTGGCGAAGTCCGGCACACCCCTTTTCGATTGTCGGGATCGACGGTCGATCCCTCGACGAGGAGTGGTCGTCCGGTGCCTACGCGTACAAGAGCGTCAATGTCGCCGGCTATCCGAACCTCTTCTTCACTTTCGGCCCGAATTCCGGGCCCGGGCAAAACTCGGCGCTGATGTACATGGAGGCACAGATCGACTACGCCGTGCAGGCGATCCGGGCCATGAGACGCTGGAATCTCAAGTACCTCGATGTACGTGAGAACGCGCAACGCAGCTTCAACGATGCCCTGCAGAAACGGTTGGCGAAAACGACCGGGAACTCAGAGTGCCGAACCTGGTATCTGACCGAGGACGGCTTCAACGCCACCATGTACCCCAGGTTCGCCACCCAATACGTCAAACAAATGGCGGACGTGCGGTTTCAGGACTACCACGCCGTCGCCCGGTAGGCGGCCGTGAGGCCAAGGGGCGATCCAGGAGGAATGCGCGCCCGAACTTTCCTAAGCCTGGGTTTACCCAGCTCGGACATGTGTGCCATCTGCCCGTCGATCATCGACGAACACAGTTCGATGATTGCGCATGGTAGTTGGTGGGTAGATCGAGACCGGCGGGGAATCGTTGACCTCTGAAACATGTCGGGCAACAACAAATCAGTGTGTGATCGAGGTTTGCGTCTGTGCGGTGGCGCGGGCGGCGAGGAAGTCGTCGACGAGTTGTTGCCGTTCGATGGGTCCGGTCGGCGGGAGTGCTGCGAGTCGGGTGAAGATGATGGGTCCGACGAGTTGGGTCAGGGCCAGGGTGGTGTCGAAGTGGCCGAGCTCTTGCTGGGCTTCGGGGCTGCCCAGGATCTCGTCGAACGGTTCGCGGTATTGGGTGACCACCCGCGTGCGGAGGGAACTGACCGGGTTCCTGTCATCTTCGGGATGCGATGTCGTCCCGACGGTGTCGGGTTGGGTGGAACCGAGGGCGAGCCAGCCGAGCATTGTCAGTTGGGCGGGGGCTTCCTCGATGAGCTTGGCCTGACGGTCCAGCAGCTCGATCAACTGTTCACGGATCGTTCCGGACGCCGGCGGTGCGGTGACCGGGGGCAGCAGTCGCTCGAACGCCGCGGCCAGGAGCTGGGTGCTGTCGGTGAAGTGCCGGTAGAGGGTGGTCCGCGCAACCTTGGACACCTTGGTGACCGCGTCGATCGTGACGGCCTCGATGCCGCCGGTCGAGAGCAGGGACGTCGCCGCGTCGAGCAGTCGTGCGCGTGAACGGGCCCGCCGGGGATCCACGAGCCGGTCCTCGTCGTCGACCAGGTTTTCGATGATCATCTTCTCGCCCACCTCGTCATTGTGCCGCTCGAATCAGTCGCGGGCACTATCCACTCACCCCACATTGTGCTACTGATAGTAGCGAACCGATACCTACCGTATCGTTATGTGGAGGTGGGCGTATGGCTTCGGGTGATCGGGTGCTGCTGTCGCGGGCGCAGAAGTGGACGTTGGTGGTCTCGTGCCTGTCGGTGGCGTTGGTGGTCGCGTCGATGGCGGCCCTGTACACCGCGCTTCCGGACATTGCGGTGGCCACCGGGGCGACGCAAACCCAGCTCACCTGGGTGGTCGATGGGTACACGTTGGCGTTGGGGTGTCTGGTGTTGCCCGCCGGGGCGCTGGGTGACCGTTACGGCCGGCGGGCGGTGCTGATCGTGGGGTTGGCACTGTTTTCACTGGCCTCGGCGGTGCCACTGTTGGTATCGACCCCGTGGTGGTTGATCGCGGCGCGGGCCGCGGCCGGGGTGGGGGCGGCGTTCGTGATGCCGTCCACGCTGTCGATCCTGACCGCGGGCTTCCCCGAGCAGCAGCGGGGGCGGGCGGTCGGGATCTGGGCGGGGGTCGCCGGGTCCGGGGGTCTGCTGGGGATTCTGGGGTCCGGGGTGCTGCTCGCTTACTGGTCGTGGCAGTCGATCTTCGTCGGCCTGACCGGGGTGGGGGTGTTTCTGCTGTTGTGTGCCTTCACCATTCCCGAATCCCGCCAGGAGAATCCGCCGCTGATGGATGTGATCGGATCGGTCGCGGTGGTGTTCGCGATCGGACTGGTGGTGCTGGCCATCATCGAGGTGCCGGCACGTGGCTGGTCGGATCCCGCGGTGGTCGCCGGATTCGGGCTGGGTGTGGTGGCCACGGCGGTGTTCGTGGTGTGGGAGTTGCGGGTGGATCATCCGCTGCTCGATGTGCGGTTCTTCGCCCGCCGGGGCTTCGGGAGCGGATCGTTCTCCATCACGATTCAGTTCCTGGTGACGTTCGGCGTCTTCCTGGTCCTCGTCCAATACCTGCAGTTGATCTTCGGATACAGCCCGCTGGGTTCGGCGCTGGCGTTGGCGCCGATGATGGTGCCGTTGGTGCTCCTGTCGGCGATCGCACCGTGGATGGCGGCCCGGCTGGGGTTGCGGTTGATGACGGTGACCGGTTTGCTCGCCATCGCCGCGGGGTTCTACTTCATCAGCCGGCTGGATCTGGACTCCACCTACGTCGACGTGTTGTGGCCGACGCTGATGATGAGCGCGGGTCTGGGCCTTACCGCGGCACCGGCGACGGCGGCCATCGTCGCGGACACCCCGGTCGAAAAACACGGGGTCGCCGCGGCGGTCAACGACGCCACCCGCGAGATCGGTGCGGCGATCGGCATCGCGGTCGCCGGCAGTGTCCTGGCCGCCGGGTACAGCCACAACATCGCCCCGGCGATCGAGCGGCTCCCTCCGGAGGCGCGGGGCCCGGTCACCGACTCACTCGCCGGTGCCCTCGAGGTCGCCGACCGGGCCGGACCGGTCGGCCGGCAACTCGCCGACTTCGCCAAGTCCGCGTTTCTGCACGGCACCGAGCAGTCCGCGATCGTCCTCGCACTCATCGCGTCGGCGGGTGCCGCGATTCTGCTGTTCTGGGCGCCCGGCCGCGCTCCCCGCACCCCGGACACGGGCGCATCGGGGAACCCGGCTGAACCGGCCCAGCGCAGTCGATCCCGCGCCCGCCGCTAGCTACTTCGACCTGAAAAAGTCGGGTGTGACGGTGCGTGATCGGCCAGTCCTGGAACGCGAGAATGGCCTCAACCCCTTGGGCTAGACACCCCAGGGCTGTAGTCGTCAAGCGGCTTGGGCGGTGCGTCGATGGTCCCAGGCAATGTGCTCGTCGTAGTGGGTGTGGTGGCGGAGGCAGCCGTGGAGGATGCCGACGAGGCGGTTGCCGAGGGCGCGGAGGGCTTGGTGGTGCAGGTCGCCGGCGTCGCGGCGGTGGTCGTAGAAGTCGCGGGCGCCGGGACTGGACGACAATGCGCAGAACGCCCATTGGTCGATGGCGTCGTAGAGGCGCCGGTTGCGGACGTGGCGGGCGAGTACCGCGCGTTTCTTGCCGGACGCGATCGTTAGCGGGGAGGTGCCGGCGTAGTTTCTGCGAGACTTGGTGGTGGTGTAGCGGTCGGGGTCGTCCCCGAACTCACCGAGCACCCGGGCGCCGAGTACGACACCAAGTCCTGGCAGGGAGCGGTAGATGTCGGCGTCCGGGTGTGACTCAAAATGTGTTGCCAGTTCGGCCTCGAGTTCGGTGATTTGCCGGTTCAGCTCGGTGATGAGGCCGACCGCGGCGCTGGTGGTGGCGGCGAACGCGGCTGCAACCGGCGCCGGTGCGGTGAGGTGCTCGGCCCGCAACCCGTTCTGGATGTCGTGGGCTCGGGTGTCGAGGTTGCGTTGCCGGCCAGCCCTCGACGAGATTCCCGGCGTCGGGCGTGGCGCCGCGCAGATCATCCTCGCCGAGGTCGGGCCGGACATGACAGTGTTTCCCACGGCCGCGCACCTGGTGTCGTGGGAGAAACTGTGCCCGCGCACCATCCAGTCCGGGCCGATCCAGCGCGGCGGTCGAACCGGCAAGGGCAACCCCTATCTCAAGGGAGTGCTCGGCGAGGCCGCCGCCGCAGCCGCCAAGACGAACACCTTCCTCGGCGAACGCTACCGGCGAATCGTCAAACGTCGCGGCAAGCTCAAAGCCCTCGTCGCCGTCGCCCGCTCCATCCTCGTTGTGGTCTGGCATCTGCTGATCGACGCAAACGTCCGGTTCCACGACCTCGGCGCCGACTACCACACCCGCCACATCGACACCGAACGCAAGCTTCGCAACCACATCGCCCAGCTCGCCGCCCTCGGCTACCGGGTCACCGTGGCGCCCGCTGCCTAACCCAAACATCTACCTTCACAAACTGATCCGGCTCCGCAAGCTACGCCGGATGCTATTGCCTGCCACTCACCTTCAGCATTTTCCGGTCAGAAGGGATCGAGGCCATCGTGTTCCGTACCGTAGGCGATCAACCGTCCTTGTTCGAGTCGGTGCTGCCGCAGGAGTTGCTCCGGCTCCCTGACGAGCTGGCTCCTAAGCACCTACTGACCTACCAGGAGTTCACCCATTCCTCACCAGTCACACGCCGATCCCCCGAGTTTTCAGATGCGCTCTCACGCTGAGCTGGGCGGACAGGTAGAACACCCGCAACAGTCGGCGATCGTAGCGCCGTGGTCGTCGGTGGTTGCCGCTGATGCGGCCCGAATCCCGCGGCACCAGGGGTGGCGGGGGCAACGTTGTGGCATGGGATGACCTCGCCACCGATCCCACCCGGGTGGAGATGGTTGTCGACGACCGGGACACCGTGGTGTACCCACGAGCCATCTCTCCGTGTATGTAGCGGCGTTGAGTACCCAAAACGGATCGAGGTAGTCACCGCGCTGGCCAAGTGACCGCCACTGGCAAGATCCGCAAATTCGATCTGCGTCAACAACATCGCGATGGTTGAGCGCACAAGGCGGTGTCGGTGAGATCGCGAGTTTGTCGCTATCCGCGTCGCCGGGTGAGCTGCATTTCATGTCCTTGATTGTCCCCCGGGAGGCGATTGGGCGTTTCGGGCGCAGAGAGGACCACTGCCGGGAGTGGCACTGCGCGCAACGAGTGTGTTTGGTGTGACCCGTGTCGCCGATGGCGAGGTCTACGAGTGCGCGTGCGGCGTTGAGCACGCTGAGGTGGTGACGGTGGGCCATGCGCAGCAAGTCTCGTCGAATGCGGCGGTGTCGCTGCAGCCGCGTAACGCGATCACAATGCCTTTCGCGGTCGACAATAGTTGCCGGCCATCCATCCGACGCTTGTCCGTGGCATCTGCGGGCTCCAGCGTCGGGGTGTCACCGGTATCGGGTACTTCGGTCATCTCCCACGCCTCTGTTGATGCTGTGGTTTGCTGCGGCCACGCCGGTAGAGCGACACGTGTGCGCGGTGTGGGGAGTCGCTGCGTGGCTTCCCCGCGGCGCCCTGAGTGCTCCGCTCGTGAGGAGCGAGGGAGCGACCCGCAGGGCCCCCGCGCCCGCGTATTCGGTATGCCGAGGCGGGCAAGCTCCGTGGAGGCGGGCAAGCTCCGTGTACAAGTGCCGGACACCTGCACCGGGACGCAGGTGCGGCGGCCGGGGGTGCCTGTGCCGACACCGGGGCGTCGACGACTGGTTTCGGTGTGCCCCGGTCTCAGGTCCGGCGCCGAGGTGCCGACACCGAACTCTGGGAGCATCGGCGAGTGATCTGGGTGGCCCGTTGGTCGGGGCCGGTAGTCGTCGCGGTGGTGGGTCGGGGCGGGTAGCCGCTGGCGCTCGAGCCGGCGCGTTTCATCGGCCAGGACCACCCCCCAGGTGAGATACGGGCCGAAGAGGGCGACCGGAAGGCCGATCAAGGACAGGACCACAAGGTGTTCCATCGCGCGCTCCGTAGCGGTGGCTGAATTCTAGCTGAGCCGATCCCTCACGTTGGCATCGCTTACGGTAACGAAATCGTCTTGCGACTGAGTTGCGTGCATGTGAACTGTCGAACACTCCGATGTATCCACCCGATGTCGAAGCCGACCGGCCGCGCGGTCTGGCACCACGCGGCCAAGAACGAGCAGAGGGGTGTGGAACCGCCGAGGGGCGAAACCACGGTCACCCGCGGCATTTCATGCACGACGCTTCTTTGTCGTTGCTGCAGTCCGAAGCGACCGGTCAATGTCGTGCTCTGCTCGCTCGGAGGTTGGTATCCACATTCCGGGGATGATCCACGATGCTGTCGGCGTGTATACCCTGCCTTCGGACGGCACGAGAGTTGATGCTTGCCCATCGGATTGTCGCTGAGCGGTGGGTGAGGCGTAGACAATGTGGGGTAGATGTGCGGGTCCGGATCGGACCCGAGGTCTGAGATCGCCGTTTCGGCGATCAACAGCTCCGCGAGCGGGACGTTCCGAGAACGCTGGTCCTCAGGGCGGTCACTGTGCGATGCTCCGCAGGTACGCCGCGCTTGCCATCACATCCGAGACTGGATCCTCGGCTTCTGATTCACCCGTCACGATGGTGCCCCATTCTAGCATCAACCACCCGGCCGAAAACCCTGGTCGCCCAGGTGCTCGACGTCAGCGTCGCCGAGCGGGGGTACGCGCCCTGGGCGGCGGCGTAGGCCGCGCGGGTGTCGGTGAATGTCGGGTACGGGTCGTGGTCAGCGCGTCGTGCAGCAGCACGCGGGGTGAACGCGCCGACCGCCTTCAGGTCGTAGGAGGTGAGGGTGCCCGCCAACCGTCGGGGTCTGCCGGAAGGTACCCGCCCGGGCTGATCTGGTCGATTCGAGCCCCGGGTTTCGCATCTCGGACGGACGTGCTCGGTCGGCGGCGGGTGGCCTGAGCGCGGACCGCACCCACGCCCCCGAAACCGGCTCTGCTTCAATACGAATCATCGCCATCGCCAACCCTCGTCCATTCTGAATGGTCAGTGCTGTTGTAGGTGGAAGAGCGGAGTCAACGCTCCGCGACAACACCACCTACCAGCCCACACCGACTGCGATCGCCCGGCATAACCAGATTTGGATCACGATCACGTTCGAGGCCGGATCAACGCGAAGAACTAAACCGCTGTGTCAGAGGCGGATCCACAGCAAGACGGAAAGTCCCGGTACTTTTGCTGCGCACGACGCCTGATTCAAGCCTGCGCCTATTGCGGGGTGACTCCGCCGTCCGCCCGACTTTGTCGTAGACGTGGCCGCACACGTGGATGATGATGGGGATCAATGCTGGAGAAAGCATGAAGATCACCAGCGGGACGAACCAGTAGATGAACTCGGTCATTGCGGTACCTCTTTGTTGGTCGGAAGTATTCGATGCGCCTCGGCGATCCAGTCGACCTCAAGGGGCCTCCCGTGCCGTGTGTGGGAAGGGTGTGGTCAGGGCGATCACGTCGAAGGAGGGCGGCCGAACCCTGCGCGGTACGCGGCGTAGAAGCCGTCCATGAAGAACCGGTGCGCCGGGCCGTCGGGGAAGGGGGAGAGCCCGGATCGAGATTGTGCAGCGGGTGCTCGCGGTCCAGCTGGCGACGACCGTCGGATCTCCCTGGTTGGAGGGTAGCGACAAGCTGGTTCCGAGATGGCTGAGCCCGATCCGACCTTGTGGATGACCCCGGCACCCTCGTGGCCCCCGACTACGGGGAAGTGAATCGGGAGGTCGCCTGTGACCAGGTGCTCGTCCGAGTGGCACAGTCCGCAGGCGGTGAGCTTGACCATCGCCTCGCCGGGCTTGGGGTCGTCTAGGTCGAGTTCTTCGACCTGCCAACTCCTCTCCGAGCCCCCACAAACTGCAGCCTTTGTCTTCATCCCACTCTCTCCATTCCACGAGCCGATCACGGACTCTCCTCACTATGCGCGTGTGGTCTACGTCACCGCGCGGTCCGCACGTGCCAGGCTTGGCCCGTACGCGCCAACCGGGAGCCCCGCGGGGGCGTGGGAGTCGTGGTACTCCGCAGGTGAGTTTTTCGCCGAACAATCTCCTGTGACCACCCGGTGCGCGGTCGACCGGCAGTCGGTTCCGGTAGGCGCTGTCGGACGGGCCACCACTGCAAGGGATGAAGCCGCGACCCTCACCTCGGATCATCGCTGTCTCCGAGAGGCCGTTCGTGGTTGAGCATGCGGCTGGTTCCGTGCGGCTGCGAGCTTCCTTCCTGGCGTTGGCATCGAGCGAGAAGCGCCCTGGACGCCGGGGTGCGGACTTGCGGTGGCCATCTGGCGCGATCAGCCGGGGATATACAAAAGAGCATCGGTGTATAGACAAATTACAGATATTCGGTAGTGTCAATACCTGAGTGATCCAGGGCATAGTCCCGAACTGGTCCCGAAGGTGAGGAGTAGAGGTGACGACGAACGTGAATACCGAGTCGCACATTCCTGTCGAGGAATGGCGTGACAAGAAGCGACACTTGTGGCTGCTGGGGTTGATTCCACCGACGGCCGTCTTCCTGGGCGCGGCGTTGGTCTGGGGATTTAATGAGCTCGGCTGGAACGCGGTGTCACCGATCTGGTGGTGGATCGGTGTGATGCTCCTGTTTGGGCTGCTTCCTGTTCTCGACATTTTCTTCGGGCCCGACGGCCAGAATCCGCCGGAGGAGGTGATGGAGCGACTCGAGAACGACAAGTACTACCGCTACTGCACGTATGTGTATATCCCGTTCCAGCTGGCGAGTCTCGTCTTCGCGTGTTACCTGTGGTCGGCGGACAATCTCGCCTGGCTGGGGATTGACGGGGGATTGAGCTGGATCTCGAAGATCGGACTCGCGTTGAGCATCGGGGTGATGGGCGGAGTCGGTATCAACACTGCACATGAGATGGGCCACAAGAAGGACGAACTCGAGCGCTGGCTGTCGAAAGTGACTCTGGCGCAAACGTTCTACGGGCACTTCTATATCGAACACAACCGAGGGCACCACGTGCGTGTGTCTACGCCGGAAGATCCTGCCAGTGCACGGTTCGGCGAGACGTTCTGGGCGTTTCTTCCACGCAGTGTGTGGGGCAGTCTCAAGTCCTCCTGGGAACTCGAAAAGACCCGAATGCAGCGACTCGGCAAGAGCACGTGGAGCATCCACAATGATGTACTCAATGCCTGGGCAATGTCGGTCGTGCTGTTCGGCGCACTGACCATCGGTTTCGGTGTCGAAATCGTTCCATTTCTGGTTATCCAAGCCATCTATGGCTTTTCTCTACTCGAAACCGTGAACTACCTCGAACACTATGGGCTGTTGCGGCAAAAGACCGCGAGTGGTCGGTACGAGCGATGCGCCCCAGTGCACAGCTGGAACTCGGACCACATCTGCACCAACATCTTTCTGTACCACTTGCAGCGGCACAGTGACCACCATGCCAATCCGACCCGCCGCTATCAGACGCTTCGCAGTATGGACGGTGCGCCGAACCTCCCGAGTGGCTACGCGAGCATGATCGTCCTCGCCTATGTTCCGCCGATCTGGCGCAAGGTAATGGACAAGCGGGTTCTCGCCCACTACGACGGCGATATCACACGGGTGAACGTTCAGCCGAGCAAGCGTGAGAAGGTCCTATCCAAGTACGGAGCGAAGTAATGGCACGTTATCGATGCCCCGTCTGCGACTACGTGTATGACGAACGTACTGGCGCACCACGAGAGGGATTCCCGGCGGCAACCCGATGGAGTGCTATCCCCGAAGGCTGGTGCTGCCCGGACTGCGGAGTGCGGGAGAAAGTCGATTTTGCACCCGTGGACACCGACACGACGACAAGGAGTTGACATGAACTCTGACTTCAAGCTGTACCGATGCATTCAATGCGGATTCGAATACGACGAAGCCGAAGGCTGGCCCGAGGACGGCATCGCGCAGGGTACTCGATGGGACGATATCCCTGAAGACTGGAGTTGCCCGGACTGCGGTGCCGCGAAAGCGGACTTCGAAATGATTGAAGTGGCCCGCTCGTGACGACGATGGTGATCGTCGGTACCGGCATCGCCGGCGCAACTGCAGCGGAGACTCTACGGGCAGAGGGCTTCTCGGGAAGAATAGTGATGGTCGGAGACGAACCGAGCCTCCCTTATCGGCGGCCGGCGCTCTCCAAGGACTTGCTCGCAGGCACAATGACAGCCGAGCGGGCGCTCCTCAAATCCGACACCGCGTGGACCGAGAAGGACATCGACATTCGTTCGGGCATCAGCGCCGAAACGATCGATCCAGAACGGCGAACCGTGGCGCTGTCGGACGGCGAGACACTCACATTCGAGGCGTTGCTACTGGCAACAGGCGGACGAGCACGTGAGTTCGCCACCCGCTCAGGCGAGCGAATCCACACGTTGCGAGGCCTCGCGGATACCACGTCGCTGCGTGATGCGATCATCGGCGCAGGGTCCGTCCTGATCGTCGGCGGTGGGTTGATTGGGTCCGAGGTGGCGGCAACCGCGCGCTCGCTCGGAACCGAGGTCACGATTCTCGAAGCGGCGGAAGCGCCGTTGATCAGGATTCTTCCGCCGGCGATCTCGAAGATGTACCGCCAACTCCATGCAGAGCATGGAGTCACCATGGAAACCGGTGTCAGTCTCACCAGCCTGACCTTGGATGATCACGGTGTCGTGGCCACGGACACCGAGGGGCGCACATGGTCCGCCGGAATGGCGCTGGTGGCGATCGGGATGGCGCCGAACACCGAACTGGCTGCCTCGGCTCGGCTTTCAATCGACAATGGCATTGTCGTCGATGAGCATTTCCGCACCTCGGCGTCGGGGATTTACGCGGCAGGCGATGTCGCGAACTGCCCGAACCCGATTATCGGAGGCAGACACAGAACCGAGCATTGGAACAGCGCCATGTCTCAGGGGGCGGCTGCGGCGAAAGCCATGCTAGGCAGGCCCGCGCTCTTCACCGAGGTGCCGTGGGCGTGGTCCACACAGTACGGCCACAATCTCCAGTTCGCTGGCTGGCCCCGGGCCGACGATGATTTGATCGTCCGTGGCTCCCTCGACGACCGCAACTTTACGGCGCTGTTCAGTAGGAATCGGATGCTCGTCGGGGCTGTGTCGATGGGACGCCCCAAGGACATCCGCGCCGCGCGGGAATTGATCCAACATCGCAGCCCCCTCGATCAGCAGGCTCTGAGGGACGAAGACACCTCACTGGCGGACCTCGCCGCCATACGGCGAGAAACTGCCCCGCGATCGGTGGCCCCCATCGATTCCGTCCATGGCTGACAACATTGCGCCGGGTGTGCCGGTGATCGGACGTCCCCGCGCACACGCTCGTATTCCCTACGCGGAGGCAACCCGGTCGTTGTTGCATCAGTCGATACTCGATGCGATGGGGGACTTGCTGCGAACCAAGGATTGGTCCGAAATCACCATGACTCACGTCGCCGCGTCGGCAGGAGTGAGTCGTCAAACCCTGTACAACGAGTTTCAGTCGCGCCATGGTCTCGCTCAAGGCTACGCACTGCGGCTGACCGACAGTTTCGTGGAGGCACTCGACGAAGCCGTCTATGCGAACACGGGTGACATGCACGGAGCATTGCTCGGGGGATTCTCGAGATTCTTTGCTGAAAGCGGTTCCGATCCCTTGGTGCAATCTTTGCTCACTGGTGATCCGAAACCAGACTTGCTGCGTCTGATCACCGTCGAGAACGCCCCCCTCATCGAACGCGCAAGCGGGCGTCTGAGCACCACATTCGAACGCAGTTGGGTGCAGGCGTCCACGGAGCGTGCCATGGTCCTCGCCAAGGCCATCGCACGGCTTGCGATTAGCTATATTTCGATGCCTCCGGACTCCTACGGCGATGTGGCCGAAGACATGGCCAAGCTCTTGACGCCTTATGTCCTTGCATCCACGCCAGTGGTGGAATGAGGCACGGCGCATCGTCGACGGATGTGAGAGAGAACAGGACAGGGTCATACCTTCACCGCCGGGCGAGGTGCACAGCGTTGACGATCACCTAGTGTTCTGAGTTATTGATTCGTTGAATATATTGGTATCATCGGGTAATGGCACGTGCTGGTCGCCCGAAGGCGGAGTTGGTTCTGTCCGATGTCGAGCGTGACACGCTGCTGGGTTGGGCTCGTCGCGCGAAGACGTCGCAGGCGGTGGCGCTGCGGGCGAAGATCGTGCTGGCGTGTGCGGAGGGCGTGACGAACAAGGATGTCGCTGCGAGACTGGGGATCTGGCCGCAGACGGTGTCGAAGTGGCGGGCCCGGTTCGTCAAGGATCGACTGGCGGGCCTGGCGGACGAGCCGCGGCCGGGCGCGGCTCGCACGATCACCGACGAGCAGGTCGAGACGGTGATCGTCAAGACCCTGGAGGAGACGCCGGCGAACGGGGACACGCACTGGTCGACCCGGTCGATGGCCCGTGCCACCGGCATGTCCCAGACCGCGATTTCCCGGATCTGGCGCGCTTTCGGCCTCAAGCCGCATCTGGTGGACACCTGGAAGTTGTCCACCGATCCACAGTTCATCGAGAAGGTCCGCGACATCGTCGGCCTCTACCTCGCCCCGCCCGACAAGGCACTGGTGCTGTGCGTGGACGAGAAATCGCAGATGGTGTGCCACGAACGCTGAGGGAGGCGGGTATGTAGCAGCCTCCGGAAGTGATGCTGTGCAAGAGATGGAGGTAGGTCCTCCGGGGTCGCCCTGCAGGGGGAGGTTCCAAACCACCGCAGGCTGCGCCGGTTAAGTGCCGGTCGTGGTGAGCGCTGCGGAAAAGGCGCGGCAGAGATCGCGTCAGGTGTGGGTCAGGAAGGCGAGCGTGAGCGAACTGCTGATGACGTGTCGTAAATTTTCTCAGTGGCGTCGAAACCGGGGCATCATCTGGGCTCCGGGACAAGTCTGGGGGGAGCCTGCCGACTGCCCAGACGGCGTCCGGCATGGAGGTAGCGCGAGCCTGGCCCGGGCTCTTGCATGGAACGTGGGAACCTGTCGCCCCGATACTGTCGCCGGCCCGGTGGGCTGGTGGCGAGAGGGAGAACCCCAAGCGGACAAAACCGTGAGGGGTCGAGTACCGATGCGGGGCACGGGGGCGGACCGTCTCGTAGTAGCGGTGAAGCCTGGTAACGCGGGTGGAGCGAAGGGGACGGGTCGTCCGGGTTTGCTTGGCGGTCAACCGGTGTGCCCGGGAGGAGCCGGATGAGTAAACCGAAGTCGTTCGAGATCTCGAAACACTTGGTGTTCGAGGCGTACTTGCGAGTCAAGGCGAACAAGGGTGCGGCGGGCGTCGACGGGGTGTCGATCGAGCAGTTCGAGGTGGACCTACGGGACAACCTCTTCAAGCTGTGGAATCGCATGTCGTCGGGCTGCTATTTTCCGCCGCCGGTGCGGATGGTGGAGATCGACAAGCCTGGGGGCGGATCGAGGATCTTGGGAGTGCCGACGGAGGCGGCATACTGCCGCATCGTCCAGTGATGATTTGGGTTTCGTCACTCATCCGTTCCACCCGCTGAGGGGGCAGCGGCTCGAGGTTCTCTACGTCAAACGGCGGGCCGGGGACTCGGTGTTCGTCTGTTCCCGGGGTGCGGACGGTCAGGTGACGGTGCCCCGGTCGTGGACCGACCGGGGCGAGCCGCCGCGGGGGCACCGGCTCTCGGCCGAGGGGCTGGCCGACCTGTTCGCGGCGACACGCGCAATCGAGGATCGTTGATTGTCATGACTGGTCAGAGCACACTCTTGTGTGATGGATACACACAAGAACGAGTTCTCCGAGGTGTCGACGCGGGAGCTGTTGACGCGGCGGCGTCGGTTGGCGGCGCGGCTGGGAGATGTGGAGCAGGTGCTGGCCGGGTCGTTGGTGGAGCAGACCCGGCGCTGCGGCAGGGCGGGGTCGTGGCGAACGTGGTGATTCCCACCCCGGACTACGTTCGCTTCGCCACCCACTACGGCTTCGCCCCGGACTTCTGCCACGCCAACGATCCGCAGTCGAAGGGCGTTGTGGAGAACCTCGTCGGCTACGCCCAGCGTGACCTGGCCGTCCCGCTGTTCACCGAGGCCGCGGTCGCCGGCACCACGGTCGATGTTCATACCGCGAACGCCGCCGCCCGCACCTGGTGCGCCGAGGCCAACGCCCGGATACACACTGAGATCTGCGCAATTCCTGATGAGCGACTGCGCGACGAGCGGGAACTGTTGCACCCGTTGCCGTCTCTGCGGTTGCAGATGGGGCCGCCGCCGGTGACCCGCAAAGTGGACCGGCTCTCGTGTGTGCGGTTCGCGTCCGCCCGGTACTCGGTCCCGACCCGGCTGATCGGGACCTCCGTGCGGCTGGTTCAGTCCGACGATGCCCTGGTGATCGTCGAACCGGCGACCGGGCAGGTGGTCGCCGAACACGACCTCACAGCACCGGGAACCGCGTCGGTGCACGACGAGCACTACGACGGACCCAGGCCAGCACCCGAACCGGGCACCTAGGCCGAGAACGACTGTCGAGCAGCAATTCTGCGCACTCGGTGCGAGCGCCGAAGCGTTCCTGGTCGGTGCCGCCGCGATCGGCAACACCCGCCTGGGACCCGAACTCGAGGTGCTGCTGGCACTGGGCGCCGCGCACGGCACCGAGGCGTTGGTGGCGGCGTTGACCCGGGCGGTGGCATTCCGACGCTTCCGAGCGGCCGATGTTCGATCGATCCTCGCTGCCGGTGCCGGAACTCCGCAACCCAGGCCGGCCGGGGATGCGTTGATTCTGGATCTTCCGACGGCACCGACCCGATCGCTCGACGACTATGCGATCGGCCCGCGCACCGACGGGAGCGCCGGCTCATGACCGAAACAGCGACCACCGCAGAAGGGCCGGTCACAGCTGCAGCACCGCCCTCGGTTCCCGTGCTGGCGGCGGACCTCGATGCCGGGTTGCGCCGGCTCAAACTCGCCGCGATCCGTCGCACCGCACCCGAAGTCCTCCTGACCGCGAAGACCCAGCGGTGGACCCCGGAAGAGGTGCTGCGAACCCTCGTGGAGGCGGAGATCGCCGCACGGGACGCCTCGAACATCGTGAACCGGCTCAAGGTTGCCGGGTTCCCGGTCACGAAGACGTTGGAGTCGTTCGACGTCGCGGCGTCATCGATTCAGCCCAAGGTGTTCGACTACCTGACCAGCTTGGAATGGGTTCGAGCACAAGCGAATCTGATGATCATCGGACCAGCCGTTATCAACGGGAGTTCGTCGACTCTCATTAACGTCTTCGACGATGTTTGTTGATCTTGCTTTGCGATCGTTGTTTCCCGGTTATCAGAGGGAGTGCAACAACGATGTGGAGCGGGGCTTGTGGCGTACGGTCTGGCGGTGCGACCGCCTGGTGGGAGTCGGACGTGGACGGTGGTCGATGCGTCGTATCGGACCGTTGATCCGGTCGAGGAGTGGTTGGAGTCTCACCGGACTTTGTGGTCGCCGAATACGGTGCGCGGCTATGCGACGGCGTTGGCTCAGTGGTGGACGTTCCTGGAGCAGCGCGACGAGGTCGGGAAGTGGCGGGACGTCGGTGTCCCCGCGGTGACGGGGTTCCTGTCGTGGTTGCGCAACGGCCGGACGGTTGAACGCAGCCTGGTCCCGCAGGAGCAGGTACCGGGAGCTTCGACGTTGGAGGCGCGGCTGGCGGCGTTGATGTCGTTCTATCGGTGGCAGGAAGCGGTTTTCGGAGTTCCGGTCGCGGGACGGTTGATGCGCGGGGCACCGCGGCGGATGCCGGCGCGGGGGTTGCTGGCGCATCTGGATGCTCGGACGGCTCCGCGGCCGTCGTCGCTGGTGCGGGTGCGCCGCGGTCACCGGGGTACTGGTCGGCCACCTCTGTTGTTGCCTGGGCAGATCCAGGCGATCCTGAATGGATGCGCCGTGTTCGATTCGGCCACTGGTGAATGGGTCGGGAATCTGCGGGACCGGTTTCTGTTCGCGCTGCTGGCTGAGACCGGACTGTTCTCCGGGGGTCAGCCCCGTGTGGCAGCGTGATTCTCTGAGTTTGTGCAGTTCAGAGGCTGATGGGGAGATGCTATCCGCTGCAACAGGTGTGGCGCAAGCGGACTCGCGATGGTTCACTTTTTGGGGCTCGGGGCGTTGATGCGGGCCATGAGTTCGCGGTTGGTGGCGCGGGCCGCGGCGAGGTCTTCGTCGCGTTCGTCGAGTTGTTGCTGTAGGTCGATGACCTGTTGTTCGAGATGGGTGATCCGGTGGTGGAGTGCATCGATGTCGGTTGGGGCGCCGAGCCCGGACTCGCGCCAGGTTTGTTCGCCGAGGGCTTCGGACAGGCGCTTTTCCAGGTGCTGGATTCGGGTGTTGAGCCGGACGGCGCGTTCGTGGGCGGCGAGCAGGTCTGCTTGCAGCGAGGCTCGGGTGACCGCTGGTCCGGTGCCGTCGTCGGCGGTGGGTTCGGTTTGCAGCGCGTGGATCTTCTCGAGCAGGTCGCGGTGCCGGTAGAGGAATGTGCGGTCGACTCCGGTCCGGGCGAGGCCGCGGAAGGTGATCGGCTCGTTGCGGCGGATGATCTCGTGCAGTCCATGCTCGGCTCGGGCCTGTGCAGCGGCGCTCTTGCGGGCGGCGGCCTGGCGGAGGTTGTCCGGGTTGCCACGCATCAGTTGTTGTCCTGTCTCGCGGTGATGGCGTCGGTGCGGGCCTGGACGCCGGCACCGCGGATCGCCCCGGCGGTGTCGTCGGTGAGGCGGGTGCGTTCGAGGGTGAGGATGATTCGGCCGAGGGCGTCGCGTTCCTGCCGGCGTCCAGCGAGCCAGATGTTGTCCTCGCCCATCGGGTGTCCGGTGCGGGCTTCGAACGTCGCGCGGCGTTCGGTGACGAGTTGGTCGGTTCGGGCCAGCTGGGTGTGCAACTCGGGCAGGAAGGTGGCATCGGTGGCGAACTTGTCGCAGGTCAGGCAGGCGTTGCCCTTGCCGCAGACCTGGCGGGGCGGCAGCAGGCAGTACCCATTGGGCAGGATCCGGTCGGTGCGCTTGTCCAACTCGAGCATGTCGTAGAGGTCGCGAGGATCGATCTCGAGCTCGCGTCCGTCGGCGGTGAGCTTGCGGTGGCGTAGAAATTCGGCCTCGTCGGTGGACTGCAGCGTCTGCGCGTAGGTCATGGTCATGGTCGGCGTGAGATGCCCGAGAGGTAACGCTGCAGCACGTGTAACGGGACACCGCTGTTCAGCAACCGGGTGGCGACGGTGTGGCGGAATCGGTGGGTGCGGTTGAAGTCGACCAGGGCTCCGGTGCTGTCGCGCACGTCCAGCCGGACGGCCAGATCGGTCAACAGATTCCGCAGGACGGTGCCGGAGTAGGGTCGGTCGCCGTTGCGGTTCATCAGCGCGGCCAGGAACAGATACTTCGGGGTCCTTCCGGGTGCGCCGTGTTCGGCGAAAAACCTTGCGGCCCAGTCCTGTTGTTCGCGGATGATCGCGACGACCTCGGCATGCACCGGGATGGTGTCCGGCGCGCCGTCGATCTTCGTCTGCTGGTAGCGGAGTTTGGCGACCAGCCCCTGCTCGTTGCCGCCTGCGGCAGCCTCGCCCGGCGAGGACGACGGCGCGGTCGGCGACAATGGCAACAGTGGGTCGCGGTCGAGCAGGCAGATCTCGCTGACCCGGCGACCCAGCAACGCCACCAGCATGGTGATCCGCATGGCCTGCTCGTCCCCGAACCCGCCGTCGGCGACGGCGGCACCGAGCAGATCCAGCCCGGCCATGATCCGGGTCATGGCGTCGTCGTCGATGACCTGACCTTCGAGTCGGGGCCGGGGCTTGCCGCCCAGCTCACCACGCCTGTAGAAGCCGGCATGCTCGGGTCCGAGTCGTAACCAGCCCGGTTCGGCCTTGCAGAGCGTGTTGCTGGTGTTGTCGGTGTGCGCTGTCGCGGCATTTGGGTTCGCGCTGTGGCGTACGGCGCGGGCTGTGCTTCGGATGCGTGCGCGTACACACCGACATGCGCGCCGCGCACGGCTGATCGGCCGCCGCATCGCCGGCCTCGATGCGGTGGTACTCGACGCGCCCGAACGTATCGCCTACTGCGTGGCCGGGCGCCCGCACACCATCGTGGTCAGCCGTGGCGCGCTCACCGCCCTCGGTGAGCGTGAACTCGATGCCGTACTCGCGCGTGAACGCGCCCACCTGGCCGGCAGACATCACCTGGTGCTGGGTGCGGTCCGGGGGTTGGCTGCGGCACTGCCGCGGATAAGCCTGTTTGCCACCGGAGCAGCCGAGATCGCCCGACTGCTGGAAATGTGTGCCGACGACACCGCCGCGCGGCACCACGGGTCACGCGCCCTCCTCGGCGGTCTTCTCGCCTCGCCGGAGCGCAACCCCGCGCCCACGGAAGCGCTCGGCGCCACCGGCATCGACGTCCTCGCCCGAGCCGACCGCCTCGCTGCAGCGTCCCCTTCGGCCCGCGGTGCTCGCACGGGTGCCCCGCTGGCGGCAGCGACTGCTCTCATCGCCCTCGGCCCGGTCACCCTGGCGCTGCTCTATCACGCCGGAGTGGTGATGTGCGGCCCGATGGTCATGGGGGTCTGAGCGCGACGACTGCGGGCTGGCAAACCTCCAAAGTGGACCGACCGGGGGCGTGGGTCGAGAAGTCGCCGACTCGACGAACTGGGCCAGGGACGACCATGTAGCCGAACATCATGTGTAATGTGACAGAGTTCCTCGTTCTTCCCATGGCCACGGCTGGCGGGTCGAAATCCTCGGCGCTCGAGGCATCGACGTGCCGGTGAAACTCGGCGCGAACCCGCTCGAACTCCCCAGCGAACTCCCGCGTGTCCGCACCCTCCGACTCCGGGGTTCAGTTGCCGCGTTCGATCGCGATATCCAGGCAAGGTCATCTCCGCGGTCGGTGGTCGCTCGCGACAAGGGGCGCGATCTCCGGCTTTGCGCGAGCAGGCGTTCACGGGCCCGCACCGCCATCCACGTTGAGAGGGCGCAAACCCTCTCGACACCGGAGTGTGCATCCATTTGGCCTATGGACTCGACCTCGGCCGAGGGAACTGTGACGCCAGCTTTGTGCAGCTATTTGTGAGGTGGCTTTGAATCCAGAGTTCGGGATGCCAAACTTTATGATGTGATGATGCTGATAACCGTGCGCGATGCGTGTGCCGTCCTGATCGGGGCGGTGCAGTGAGCGCGCCATCGCGCCGTCAGTTGCTGCTCGGAGGGGCCCTGGCGGGTTCGGCCGGGCTGGTACTGGGGGCGGGGAGACTGTCGCAGTCGCCCGCCGAGCATCATCCCGGGGGAGGGGATGGAGCCAACGCTGAGGGTCACGCCTCCCACAGCGCCGGAACCGCCGGCCATGGTGGTGGGATCAGCGGGGCCACGTTCCGGCTGGGCCAGCAGGTCGATCACGCGGCGAACGGGTTTCATCCCACCGCGATGCTGCGCGATTTCGACTACGGCACCACCTCCGTGCTGCCGGACGGGCGCACGCTGCGCGAGTGGGAGATCTTCGCCGGCGACGCGGAGATCGAGGTCGCGCCCGGGGTGTTCTTCCCGGCGTGGACGTTCAATTCGCGGGTGCCGGGTCCCGCGCTGCGCTGCCGAGAGGGTGACCGGCTGCGGGTGCGGTTCACCAACGGGTCCGCGCATCCGCACACGATGCACTTCCACGGCATCCACCCGGCGGAGATGGACGGGATCCCCGGGGTGGGTCGGGGCATCATCGAGCCCGGCGAATCGTTCACCTACGAATTCGACGCCACCCCATTCGGGCTGCACCTGTATCACTGCCACGTCAGCCCGCTGGCCGAGCACATCGCCCGCGGCATGTACGGCACCTTCGTCATCGACCCTGCGCAGGGGCGCCCGCCGGCCGACGAGATGGTGATGGTGATGCACGGCTACAACACCACCTTCGACGGGGAAGGCAACCAGCTCTACGCCGTCAACGGCATCCCGTTCCACTACATGCACGAGCCCGTGCAGGTCAAACGTGGTGAGCTGGTGCGCATTTACCTGGTCAACGTGCTCGAGTACGACCCGATCAACAGCTTCCACGTGCACGGTAATTTCTTCGACTACTACCCGACCGGGACACGGCTCGAGCCGGCCGAGTTCACCGACACGATCGTTCAGGCCCAGGGACAGCGCGGAATCTGCGAAATGCGGTTCCCCCATCCGGGCAAGTACATGTTCCACGCCCACAAGACCGAGTTCGCCGATCTGGGCTGGATGGGATTCTTCGAGGTGACCGAGTGACGAACACACCAGACGCCTCGACGCCGGACACCCCCGAACACACCGGGCTCACCGACACCGAGGCCGCACCGCCGGATGACACCGATACCGCACCGCCGGATGACACCGGCACCACTCGCGGCGGCGCGTGGATCCGCGGCGTCGGCGTGGTGGCGATCATCGTCGCCGCCCTGGCGGCGCTGGCGATGCTCGCCGGGCAGAGCCTGCCCGAGCGCACCGGCCCGCCGATCGAGAACATCGCGGTCGAACGCACCGTCCTCGAGCCGGGACAGATCAGTCTGACCTTGCGCAACGTCGGCCCCGATCCGGTCACCGTCGCGCAGGTGTTCGTCAACGACGCCTTCGTCGACCTCGACGGCGCCGAGGAGCCCCTCGGGCGGCTGGACTCCGAGACGATCACGCTCGACTACCCGTGGATCGCCGGCCAGCCCTACCTGATCTCGATGCTGACCAACACCGGACTGGTCATCGAACACGAAATCCCCGCCGCGGTGGACACCCCGCAGCCGGGGGCGGCGTTCTTCGGAACCATGGCGCTGCTCGGCCTCTACGTGGGGATCATCCCGGTCCTGCTGGGCATGCTGCTGCTCCCGGTGATGCGCCGGGCGAGCGCGGAGGTGGTCAAGTTCGTGCTCGCCGTCACCGTGGGTCTGCTCGTCTTCCTCGCCTTCGACGGCGCCAGCGAGGGACTCGAGCTGGCGGCGGCCTCCGGTGGGGCGTTCGGTGGCACCACCCTCGTCGTCCTCGGCGCGGCCGCGGCCATCCTCACGCTCATGGGAATCGACCGGTACCTGCGGGCCCGTCGTGCGCGCGCCGACGCCGCCGGGGCGTCCGAGCTGCGGTTGTCGGTCATGATCGCCGCCGGTATCGGGTTGCACAACCTCGGCGAGGGCCTGGCGATCGGATCGGCCTACGCGGTCGGGGAACTCGCCCTCGGAGCCTTCCTGGTGATCGGCTTCACGTTGCACAACACCACCGAGGGCCTGGCCATTATCGCCCCGCTCACACGTCGGCGCACCTCCGTGCCGACACTGCTGGGGCTGGGGATGCTCGCCGGTGCACCGGCCATCCTCGGTGCGATCCTCGGCGCCGGGGTAAGCAATACCGAGGTCTCGGCGTTGCTTCTCGGTGTCGGTGTGGGCGCGATCATCCAGGTGATCATCCAGATCGTCCCGTCCTTGCGAAGCGATGACCGCACCGGGTCGGGGCCGTGGGTGCTCGTCGGCATCGGCACCGGAATGCTCCTGATGTTCGTCACCGCTCTGGCGGTGCCCGCATGAGCACCCTCCCATCGCCCACAGGGATGCCGCGCCGAACCTTCCTCGCCGCCGCCTGTGCCACCGGCTGCCTCGCGGCCGCCGGCTGCAGCACCGGGGCGGCCACCGCCGGTGACAATCAGGCGGATTCGGCGCGGATCGCTGTCTCCGATGTCCCGGTCGGCGGCGGGATCGTCCTCCCGCAGCAACAACTGGTCATCACCCAGCCGCAGGCGGGTGTCTTCCGGGCCTTCTCCGCGGTGTGTACCCACCAGGGCTGCAGCGTGTCCGAGGTCCACGACGGCACCATCAACTGCCCCTGCCACGGCAGCCGCTACTCCATCACCGACGGCTCCGTGGTCCGCCGGCCCGCCCAGCAACCCCTGGACGCGCACCCCGTCACGCGCACCGGGGACGTCCTCAGCATCGGCTGACCACACCACCACTGGCATTGCCCCGTCGGCGTTCGCGGCCTGCCTGCGTGTCAGGCAGGTTTGTGGGCGATGATGCGGAATCCGACGCCGCCCCTGCCGCTGCGGTGCACGGTGTCGATGGTGAACCCGGCCTCCTCGAGATAGGGCGCAGGATCTCGGGTCAGGTGGTCGGTGCCGAAGCGGACGGACAGCGGTTCGACCGCACGCATCAGGGCGAGGCCGATCGTGTTGGTCGCCGGCCCGTGCTCGGCCAGGACGATCCGCCCGCCGGGAACCAGGACCCGCAGTGCTTCCTTACTGGCCTGCAGTGGGTCGGGGATCGTGCAGAACGTGAACGTCGAGACCACCGTGTCGACCGAGGCGTCCGGAACGTCGAGTTCCTGAACATCGCCGCGGCGCACCTCGACCCGCTCGAGCCGGTCCTGCGCGATGCGTCGTCGGGCGACGTCGAGCATCCCCTCGGACAGATCGACACCGACTACCTTCTCGACCTGCGGCCCGTACAGCGGCAGGTTCAGGCCGGTCCCGACTGCGATCTCGAGCACCCGCCCGCTGGCCTGCGCGACCGCCCACTGCCGAGCCGGTCCGAGCACGAACCGTTCGAAGAATCCCATTTGCGTGTCGTAGTGCCGCGACATCGTGTCGAAGACCTTCTCGACCTTGGCATTTCCGGGTTGACGCATCACGGCCTCCAGCCGTCGTCGTGTGGCCTGACCCACTCAACCATACATATTGACCTGAATACAGATATTTCTGTAACGTCAGGGTTATGGAGACCCTGGTGCACAGCGACGCGCTCTCTCGATTCGGCTACGCGTTGTCGGATTCGACCCGTTCGCAGATCCTGCTGAGCCTGCGCAGCGGTCCCGGGTATCCATCGGATCTGGCCGAGAAGATCGGGGTGTCCCGGCAGATCCTGTCCAACCACCTGTCCTGCCTGCGCGGCTGCGGCCTCGTCGTCGCCGTTCCCGAAGGCCGCCGGGCCCGGTACGAGCTGGCCAATCCGCGGATCGGCCGGGCCCTCGACGACCTCATCGGCCTGGTCCTCGCGGTCGACCCGACCTGCTGCCCGGCCGCCGATACCGACAACTGCTGCTGATCGCTCCTCATGCGAACCGAAGGGCACCGACATGCACAAGCTCACCCCCGCCGTGCGGGACCTTTACGAGCGTGAAATGACCGCTGCGCGACAGACTCCCGACGCGCAGCTGCGCTGGTCGCATCTCGAACGGGCGCACATCGTCTCGCAACCGCACCCGTGGTTGCACACCCGCAACCATGTCGCGATGCTCGCTCTTGCGTTGCGCCAGCACAATCGCCGGGAGGCACTCGGGCAGGTCCTGCGGATCATCGTGGCGGCCCCGGGGTCGCTCAGTGGCCGCTACCCGGAGGGCAACACCGGGCGCACCGCCGCCGGGCTGATGACACCGATGCCGATACCGGCGGATCTGGCTGCCGCTCTCGCGGGCGGTTCCGCCACCGACAGCGCACAGAATTCGGAGGTCAACGGTGGCTGACGCATGCTGCGGGCCCGCACCCGCGAGGCCGAACCCCGCCGACGAGGCGACCCCCGATCACGGTCCGGTACGGCTGCGGCAGGTCCGCGAGCTGCAGTACGCGGTCATCGCCGCGGTCCTGCTCGGCGCCGGATGGCTGATCGGCACAGCCGGATCCGAGCGGCTGGGAACACTGCTCGCACTGCTCGCCGCCGTGGTCGCCGCGGTCTCCTTCGTTCCCGGGGCGGTGCGGAATCTTCGGCACGGCCGGATCGGGGTCGGCACCCTGATGACGATCGCCGCCATCGGCGCGGTCGGACTCGGACAGATCCCCGAAGCGGCGATGCTCGGCGTCTTGTTCTCCATCGCCGAAGGCCTCGAGCACTACGCAGTGACCCGCACCCGCCGCGGACTGCGCGCCCTGCTGTCCCTCGTGCCGCCGACCGCGTCGGTCCTGCGCGGCGGCACCGAGATCATCCTCGCCCCGGACGAGCTGTCCATCGGCGACATCATGGTGCTGCGGCCCGGCGAGCGGGCCGCCACCGACGGGGTGATACGGTCCGGACGAACCAGCCTGGACCTGTCGGCGATCACCGGCGAATCCGTCCCCGTCGAGGCAGGCCCCCGTGACGAGGTCCACGCCGGGGCGATCAACGGCGGCGGCGCCGTCGAGGTGCAGGTCACCGCACTCGCCGCCGACAGCTCGCTGGCCCGGATCGTGCACATCGTCGAGGAGGCCCAGGAACGCAAGGGTGCCGGACAACGGCTCGCCGACCGGGTCGCCCGCCCCCTGGTCCCGGCGATCATGATCCTCGCCTCCCTGGTCGCCGGCCTCGGGTCCCTGCTCGGCGATCCGATGCTGTGGATCGAGCGGGCCCTGGTCGTGCTCGTCGCCGTCTCCCCCTGTGCCCTGGCGATCGCCGTACCGCTGACCGTGGTCGCCGCGATCGGCGCCTCCAGCCGACACGGCGCCCTCGTCAAGGGCGGAGCCGCAGTCGAGGAACTCGGCCGCATCCGAGTCATCGCGCTCGACAAGACCGGCACCCTGACCCGCAACACCCCGCAGGTCATCGCGGTGATCACCCGAAACGGGGTATCCGAGCACGACGCCCTCACCGCGGCCGCGGCGCTCGAAGCCCGCAGCGAACACCCCCTCGCGCAGGCCATCCTCACCGCAGCAGGTGACGTCACCGCCGCCGAGGATGTCACCGCCGTGCCCGGACACGGGCTGCACGGCACCGTCGACGGAATCCCGCTTCGCCTCGGCAAACCCGGATGGATCGACCCCGGTGATCTCGCCGACGACATCGCCCACCTCCAGGGCGACGGCGCCACCGTGGTGCTCGTCGAACGAGACACCACCGTCATCGCGGCCATCGCGGTCCGCGACGAACTGCGCCCCGAGGCACCCGAAGCCGTCCATCGACTCCGGGGGCTGGGCATCGACGTGGCCATGCTGACCGGCGACAACCGCCGCACCGCCGAGACACTCGCCGCCCAGGCCGGAATCTTCACCGTGCACGCCGAACTGCTCCCCGAAGACAAAGCAGCTCTGCTCCCCGCACTCGCCGGAGGCCGGAGAATCGCCATGGTCGGCGACGGCGTCAACGATGCCCCCGCACTCGCCACCGCCGACATCGGAATCGCGATGGGCGCCATGGGAACCGACGTCGCCATCGAAACCGCCGACGTCGCGCTCATGGGGGAGGACCTGCGCCATTTGCCCCAGGTCCTCGCGCACGCCCGCCGCGCCCGCCGCATCATGCTCCAGAACATCGGGCTGTCCCTGGCCATCATCGGTGTGCTCATCCCGTTGGCCGCGACCGGTGTCCTCGGCCTGGCGACCGTGGTGTTCATCCACGAATTCGCCGAAGTCTTGGTCATCGGCAACGCCATCCGCGCCGCCAAGGCCACCGCCCTGCCCGGGCTCACGGCCGCACCCACCACCACCGGTGCGGTGCATGTGAGCGTGGCACCCGCAGTCCACACCCCAGACGACCTCTGCTGCGCATCGGCCCGCACCCGCACCACCACACCTGCACATACAACGGCGGCCGGGCCGAACCTGCTCAACCTGACTCCGCTCGCCCCGCCAACGTCGGCAGACGCCGAGGACGACGGATGTGATTGCTGCGCCCCGACACCGGCACCGGAGGGCGTCATGCGGACGAATGGGTCGGAGCACCCATAAGCGGCGAAAAGGATCCAGAGCTGACTCGTCGAAGCGCTCGCCGGAACGGCACGGTCGATGTCATGAACGTGGAACTGCTGGTCGTTCCGGGTTGCCCGCACGAAGCAGCGGCACGAACTCTGCTCGACGCGGCTCTGGTCCTCGAAGGGCTGATCGATGTCGAGGTGCACACGACGGTGATCGACACCGAAATTGCTGCGCACGCCCGTCATTTCACGGGTTCACCGACCATCCTGATCGACGGCACAGACCCGTTCGCATCCCCCGCGAACACTGTCGGACTGTCCTGCCGAATGTATGTGAGCGAATCGGGCCTGTCCGGTACACCCTCCCTCGCTCAACTACGACGCGAGCTACGCCGACCACCCCGGGCCTGATCGGGAGGGTTTCAACGCCGCGCACTATCCCCATGTCAACGCTCCGCGTGTCTCCTGATCGACAGCTCGGTGGGTGGGATCCCCGCCTGGGCGAGGTAGTGCAGCGGCAGGATCGCCGCGTGTGCGGAGTCGGCCGATCCCAGGGCCAGGCGTGTCCCGGCGAACTCGCCGGGTCCGGTGATGGAACTGCCGGGTGGGGCCACAAACACGGTGCTGAAGGTGGTGTCGGTGTCGCGTTGCGCCAGCGGTGTGGCGTGGCCGTCGGTCTGCATGACGGTGCGCAAAGGTAGATCTCGCCGACACCCCACTCGGCCGCTTCGGCGACCAGCCGGGCGATCCGCTCCACACCGAGTTCACGGCGGGGGGCGTGCGGGGACGAGGAGACGCAGCAGTAGTCGCAGGCGAGGTTGCAGTGAAAGTTGGTGTACAGCCACAGCCGTGCGCCCGGCATCCGGTCGGGACCGAGCGCCTCGCGCGGGTCGGGTGCGTGCCCGCGCCGCACGAGAAGCGTCCCGGTGTCGGCGGCGTCGACGTCCTCCCGGACGATGGTGTTTCCACTGTGGGCGCACCACCGCCGCCGCACTCTTCCCCTGCGCCTAGAACGGAGGGGCACCGGAAGACCTACCCATCCGGGTAGGAGGTGAAGATTCGGCACAGCCGGTACTCGGGTTTGCGGATCGACGAGGCCCGCCAGGCGTTGAGTCTGGTCCGCCGATGAGTTCACGGAGACGCTGCGGCACCTGTCCTCGAGGACCGGGACGAGATGCTCGCTGGTGCCTCTCCGGCGGCGCGTGAGTTGCTGCTCAGTGTGCTCGATAGCCCGCCGGGGGTCTATGTCCAGGGCCGCGACGGGCGGCCCTGGCTGGACCCTGCGGCATAGTTCACCTCTCTCCGTGTACGGCCCGCACCCGACTTCCGGGGTGCGGGGCCGTGTGCTGTGTGGGGCCGTAATGGTGCTGTGACCTGGTGTGATGACATGGCCCCGGTTTGTGATGTGGGGGTGCCGGCGATGTGTCGGGGGAGTGCCGGCGCCGGGTGTCGGCGGGCGCGCGCGGGTGTCTGTTTCCTCCGGTTTTGAGCCATTTTTGAAAGATGTTAATTTGCAACATGATTGGGTAATCAATTGGTGAATAAGTTTTTACGTGTCTTGTGCACAAACTTCAGGTTGTAAGGTTCTGAATCGATTGTTGAAGAACAGTTTTGGATTTTTGAGATTTTCGACTATTTTGGGTTGTGTGGGGGTGGGGTGGTATGCTGTGGTATGAGATGGAGCGGCGCGGGAAGGCGAGTGGGCGGCGGGTCGGGCGCACCCTCCCGCCCCCCAGCCCCGTTGGGGTGTGGGGGACCGGATCGAACGGGACGATGAAAAGCGCAGGTAAGAACCTAATCTCGGAAACTCAGAGGAGCGAAGCGACTCGATCGACGGCAACGCGAATGGGCCCACTGCGAGCCGCGCAGCGGCTCCCTGGCGGGGAGCGAAGCGACTCGCCCCGTCTCCCGGCGCGAAGCGCCGGGAGCAGCGC
>NZ_JAWLSG010000018.1:0-72614 GCF_033142305.1 Rhodococcus sp. IEGM 27
CGCCGATGGTACTGCACTCGACAGGGTGTGGGAGAGTAGGACACCGCCGAACATCCGTTACCGGAAGCCCCCCAACACCTGTTGGGGGGCTTCCGGCATTCCACAACAAAATCCTTTCGCCGACGTTCATCGCGCCGCGGCCAATTCCGTCGTTTAGCGCGCGGTGACTCGTTCGCCTGCGTAACGTGACCCGGGCAGATCCGGGTCGGATCGTGCCACGTGGTGCGCCCGGCCGGATCACCTCAGGCAACGAAGGGAATCCGTGGTGAGCAGCACCAACTCGAAACGACGTCCTACGGTCCGAGCCGCTGTTGCAATGGCGGGACTCGTCGTAGCAGCGGGCTCGGTCGCAGGGTGCACGAAGACCGACTCGAGCAGCGGCGATTCACTGCTGGAGCAGCTCCGTTCCGAGGGAACGGTAACCGTGGGATTCGCCGGCGAGGCCCCGTACAGCTTCGAGCAGGACGGGAAGCTGACAGGCGCCACCGTGGCCCTGCACCGGGAGATTTTCAAGAACCTCGGAATAGACAATGTCGAAGGCGTCAGCACGGACTTCGGAGCCCTCATTCCAGGACTGCAGGCGCGCCGATTCGACGTTGTCAGTGCCGGAATGTCCATCCTTCCGCAGCGCTGCGAACAAGCAGCGTTCAGCGAGCCCGAATTCAACTACACGACAGCGCTGATGGTGCCCAAGGGCAATCCGGCGAAGCTCACCGACATGCAGTCGGTCAAAGACAGCGGCGTCCGCATGGCCGCCATGACCGGCGCAATCGAGTCCGACTACGCACAGGACCTCGGCATCGAGGCCACACAGGTGGCGTCGCCGCAGGATGGCATGGATGCCATTGCGAACGGCCGCGCCGACGTCTTCGCACTGACGGGAATCTCGCTGAACTGGCTGGCGCAGAACAACCCGCAAGTGCCTGTGGAGGTGACTGATTCCTTCGTCGCAGAAATCAACGGGGTCCCCCAGGTAGGCGCCGGCGGCACCGTCTTCCGTAAGGAAGACACCGAGCTGAGGGACGCCTACAACGCCGAACTGGCAAAGATCACGGCGGACAAGGACAAGTACCTCTCGATCGTCGGTTCCTTCGGATTCACCGAGGCAGAGCTTCCCGATCCGCAACTGACCACGGCGAAGCTGTGCGAAGGGCAGGGCTGAGTCGGACGGGACTCTGTTGTGAAGGAGGATTTCGATGCCCTCTTCGATGCCTGGCCGGGCATCCAGGAGGGAATCATCATCACCCTCGAACTCACTGCGGGCGGTGCTCTCCTTGCTTTCGTGCTTGCAGTGGTGCTCGGGTTGGCGGCTCGTTCACACCAGGTAATCGTCAGAGGTTCGGCGCGCGTTTTCATCGAATTCTTCCGCGGCACGTCACTGCTAGTGCAGTTGTTCTGGCTTTTCTACGTGGTCCCGCTGTTCGGATATCTCATCGACCCCGTACTGTGCGGGATACTCGCCCTGGGCCTCAACTATGGCGCCTACGGAGCGGAAGTCGTGCGGGGAGCGATCAATTCGGTACCGCAGTCGCAATGGGAAGCTGCCACGGCGTTGGATTTCACGCACTGGCAGAGGCTTCGTCGGGTGGTGTTTCCACAGGCCTGGGCCGAGATGATCCCTCCCCTGACGAATCTTCTGATCCAACTGCTCAAGGGCACTGCCTTGGCCAGTTACATCCTGCTGCAGGACCTGACATTCGAGATAGATCAACTTCGGCGTACGACGGGCAACACGCTCTTTGCGTTCGGGGTCGGGCTCGTCATCTACTTCGTCATCGGCTACGTGCTGACGCTGTTGATGAATGCGCTCGAGGTTCGGGCGAAGAACAGACTGGGTACCGGTCCCTCCTTGCGGGAGATCTTCTCGCTGGCGCCCTCGGACCCGCGCGGACTGGAGGCTGCTGAAAAATGAGCGTCCAGTGGAGTTGGGATCGCGCGTTCGAGGCGCTACCCGTGTTGCTCGACGGATTCAAGATCACCCTCGTCGCAACCGTATTGGGCTTCCTCATATCCGTGGCGCTCGGCCTGGTCATCGCGCTGATCCGGCAGGCCGCTCCGCGCTGGATCGCAATGCCGGTGCGGGCGGTGAGCGAATTCATCCGTCTCACACCCCTCGTCGTGCAGCTGCTGTTCGTCTTTTACACGTTTACGACTCTGTCACCCTTGCAGATCGGGGTAGTGGTCCTCGGCATCCACTACTCGACCTACATGGCGGAGGTGTATCGGGCAGGGATCGAGGCGGTACCCGTCGGCCAGTGGGAGGCAGCGAGAGCGCTGTCCATCGCACCGGCCCGTACGTGGCGGGCGATCATCCTGCCGCAGGCAATCCGCCGGGTAGTTCCGGCTCTCGGGAACTATGCCGTGTCGATGTTCAAGGACACCCCGTTGCTGTTCGCGATCACGGTGATCGAAATGGTGACGGCGGCCCAGCAATTCGGGGCCCGGCATTTTCAGTACCTCGAGCCGTTGACCCTCGCCGGTGTGATCTTCCTGATCGCCAGTTACCCGACCTCCCTGCTCATACGGCGATTGGAGAAGCGTCTTGCCGCATAAAGCGAACTCAGGCACCCCGATGATCAGGTTCGACGACGTCGTGAAGCGGTTCGGCGACCACGTCGTGCTCGATCACCTCGACTTCCAGGTGGAGCGTGGCGACCGGGTCACGTTGATCGGCCCGAGTGGTTCGGGTAAGACGACGATTCTGCGATTGCTCATGACCCTCGAAAAGGTGAATGACGGGATCATCTGGGTCGACGGAGAGCGCCTCACCCACGAGGAGCGGGGAGGCAAACTCGTCCCGGCGTCGGAGAAGTACGTTCGTCGCATACGGCGTCGAATCGGAATGGTTTTTCAGCAATTCAACCTGTTCCCCAACATGAACGTGATCGAGAACATTACCGAGGCACCCATCCACGTCCTCGGGCTCGACAAGTCGGCGGCAGTGAAGCGCGCCCGTGAACTGCTCGACACAGTAGGGCTGTCGGACAAGGAGACAGCGCATCCGACGCAGCTGTCCGGTGGCCAACAGCAGCGGGTTGCGATCGCCCGAGCGCTGGCGATGGATCCCGACATCCTGCTGCTCGACGAGGTGACGTCGGCCCTTGATCCGGAGTTGGTGGCGGACGTGCTGGACGTATTGAGGAACGTGGCCCTCACCACGGACATCACGATGCTCATCGTCACACATGAGATGCAATTCGCACGCGACGTATCGAACAGGGTGATGATGTTCGACGCCGGCCGCATCGTGGAAGAGGGGGATCCGGTAACCATGTTCTCCGCACCGAAACACGACCGAACCAAGACGTTCCTCAAGGCTGTGTTGGCCGACTGAGCCGGGGTCCGATGCCTCGCTCTGGCAGCGAGAGCGTATAAATACATCTTGTGTCTATGTTGTATTCGGCAGCGGAGCAGGTTTACCGCGAGGTGAAGGAGCTCATCCTGTCGGGTGGGTTGCCCGGTGGTGAGTTGATCAGCGAAGGCGAGATCGCGGAGCGCGTGGGTCTCAGTCGCACACCCGTCCGCGAGGCCTTTCTTCGTCTCGAGGCCGAGGGATGGATGCGGTTGTATCCGAAGCGGGGCGCTCTCGTCGTCGCGGTGGCAGAGGGGGAAGCCGAGCACATCGTCGACGCGCGACAGCTCGTCGAGACACACGCCGTTCGGATCCTGGCGGAGCGGCCGCACGCACGTGAGGTGCTCGTCGCCCGGCTGCGCGCCAATCTCGAGGAACAGCGGCAGATCGCCGCAAGAGGCGATGTGGCTGCCTTCAGTGCGTCGGATGCCGACTTTCATCGCCTGATCGTCGATGCCGCGGAGAATCCACTGCTCGCGACGTTCTATTCGAGCCTTCGGGAGAGGCAGCGCCGGATGACCGCCCACTCGATCACCCGCGACCCAGGGCAACTGCCGAGGATTCTCGCGGAGCACGAGCAGCTGACCGACCTGGTGAACGACGGTGACGCGGACGGGTTCGAGGCAGCGGTGCTCGACCACATGCGCCGAGTTCACGCTCTGAATCCGAGGGGAGTGGCTCGATGACCTCCGTGCGCGAGTCGCAAGCCGCACTGCCCGACACCGTGGTGTCCACGCGGGCGTGGTTGCAGGTCGCCGCGACGATGTTCGCGGTCGCGTGGGGAGGCAACGAATTCACGCCGCTCCTGGGCATGTACCGCGCCGACCACGGTTTCTCGCCGGTGACCGTCGACCTCTTCTTGTTCGCCTACGTTCTCGGGATCGTTCCCGCCCTCCTCCTGGGCGGACCCCTGTCCGACCGGCTCGGCAGGCGTCCGATTCTGCTGCCCGCCCCGGTGCTGACGGTGGCAGGTTCGGTACTGCTCGCACTCGGCGCGGACTCCGCGGCCATGCTCATCGCAGGCCGAATCCTGTGCGGCGTCGCGCTCGGGCTCGGAATGGCAGTGGGGGGAAGCTGGGTGAAGGAGCTGTCGACCGCGCCGTGGGATCCCACCGCGACGGAAGGAGCCGGTGCCAGACGGGCCGCGATGAGCCTCACCGGTGGGTTCGGTCTGGGCGCCGGGGTCGCCGGCGTCCTTGCGCAATGGGCTCCACTGCCCAGTGTCCTGTCGTACCTCGTCCACAGCGGAATTGCGATCACCGCGGCCATCGCATTGTTGCGTGCGCCGGAAACCCGTGCAGCTCAACCGCTCTCCGACCGGGTGTCGCTCGCTCGGGATCTGGCGATTCCCTCGGCGGCACACCGGCGTTTCCTTCTCGTCATCGCACCCCTCGCGCCCTGGGTATTCGGGACTGCGGCCGCCGCGTATGCGGTACTTCCGGCGCTCATGTCCCAGCACGGCGGTGGGGTGCCCCTCGCGTTCTCGGCACTGATGTGCATGGTGGGCTTAGGATCCGGCTTCGCGATCCAGGCGCTGGGCCGCAAGATCGATACGCCTCGCAATACGCGAGCAGTCGTCGTTGCCCTCGTCTTCGTCATGGCTGGGATGGGGATGGCAGCGGCCGCGTCTTCCGCGTTGACCGTTCCGCTCGCACTCGTCGCTGCGGTGGTGCTGGGTTGCGGATACGGCATGGCCTTGGTGTCCGGGCTGCAGGAAATTCAGCGCATTGCCGGACCGGACGATCTGGCCGGCCTGACCGCGGTGTTCTACTCGCTCACCTATCTGGGCTTCGCGATGCCTGCGGCAATGGCATTTTTCTCCGAGAACTTCGCCGCGGTGACCTACCCGCGAATGTTTGCTTTCGGCGCCATCGCGGCCGCGGGATGTCTCCTCCTCGCCGTCGTCCACTGGCGCTCGCATCTGCCCTCTGCCCGCGAAAGCTCGTAACAGCGTGCGCCACCGAATCGGTCGGTCGGGCGCACGCGGAAGGGCACAGTTTGGTTTCGGTTCGACGCATCGGAGAACTCAACTCTTAACCTGAGCCTCAGCCGTATACATTTGCCACATTCCGCTCGGCTGGGGTCCACGGTAGGGAGCAACGTGCAGAAATCTGATGGCGTCGAGGCGGAGTCATGCGTGCGGCCCCCCATGGGACGGCGAAGACTGCCGCGACGGGGATGGATCGTGACGACTCTGTCTCTGCTCGCTTTGATGGTGCCCGCGTCCCCGGTGGCGGCGAACCCCGTCGTGGAGCCCGTTGCTGCAGACCCCAGCGTGGTCCGTGCGGCCGACGGTATGTACTACATGTACACCACCGCGGACGACTGGGGCGACGGCCAGGGCATGCACAACATGTCGATGTTCAAGTCCTTCGATCTCATGGACTGGATGTATGTGGGCGACGTGTTCCCGAACCTGCCCGAGTGGCATCCGGAGGGAAAACTTGCCTGGGCCCCGCACGTCCTGGAATCGGGCGGCGGGTATAGCCTCTACTACTCGCTCTACGACGAGTCGAATCCGTGTATCGGACTCGCGACGGCTCCGGGTCCGACCGGGCCGTGGACCGATCTTGGTCGCCCGGTGTTCTGTGCGCAGGACGTGGGCATCGAGGGCACGATCGACCCGTTCGTGTGGGACGACGGAACGTCGAAGACGATGGTCGTCGGCAACTTCCGCGGCATCTACGCAATCCCGCTGGACGGGGACGGTGCGGCGCCGGTGGGCGAGCCGGTGCAGATCGCGGACGACCGGTTCGAAGGCCCCTTCATCACTTTCCGCAACGGCTACTACCACCTGTTTCTGTCCGCCGGGAACTGCTGCAACGGCGGGGACACCGCGTACCGCGTGGTGGTCGGCAGGTCCAGATCGCTGACCGGGCCCTACCTCGACCGCAAGGGGCAGGACCTCAACGAGGGGGGCGGCGCGCTCATCCTCGCGGGCAGCGACCCGTGGGCCGGACCTGGACACAACACCGTGGTGACGGACGACGCCGGGAACGATTGGATCGTCTACCACGCCATTCCGCGCGACGACGTCACACTGCCCAGCGGAGCTCAGCGCCGCGAAGGAATGATCGACCGGATCGTCTGGGCAGACGACTGGCCCGACGTCGGCGACGGCTCGCCTTCCTCGACACGACCCCAGCTACCCGACACCGACCTTCCGGTGCGGGTGTCGCTGACCGCGGACGACTCGACGACCCTGCCCGAGAACGGGGGAACCATCGCGGCGACGATGGTGGTGGCGGCACCCGAGGATCAGCCCTATGCGGGGCAGGTATGGGCAAGCGTGACGTCGCCGGACGGCGGGATCAGTGATCCGATCTTCGGGCCGATCGACGTCGACCTGGCTCCCGGGGAGGTATACGAAGAGCCGATCAGTTACGCCGTGTCGGCAGACGCCCCGAACGGGACCTACGACGTCTACGCCTTTGCCGGCATCTTCGACACCGAAACGGTCGAATTCGGGGCGCTCAACGGGGTGAAGTCCGGCCCGCAGATGACGGACGTCGCCAAGCGCGTCTCCGCCGTCGTGTGGCGAGACGGTGCATGAGCGTCGGCGTCTCTCAGAGAGGAGGCAGCGCCTTTTCGCCCAGCCAGGTGTCCCAGAGGGTTCGTAGCGACTCATCGGTGTACCGCGCGGCGAGATCGGTGAACTGTTCCGCGCTGACGCTGGAGTGGCTGTGCGACCGGGTCCACTGCTGCAGCAATGCGAAGAACCGTTCGTCACCCAGCCGAAGTCGCAGTGCGTGGAGAGTGACTGCGCCGCGCTTGTAGATGCGGTCGTCGAACATCAACTGCGGCCCAGGATCCGCGACCACCAGATCCTGCGGTTTCCGGGACAGACCCTGATGGGCCTGTAACGCGAGTTGATGCGCTGCGGGTCCGCCGGAATTCTCCGACCAGAGCCATTCGGCGTAACAGGCGAATCCTTCGTGCAGCCAGATGTCCCGCCATTGACGCAACGTGAGGCTGTTACCGAACCACTGGTGGGCGAGCTCGTGGGCCACCAATCGTTCGAAGGCGCGGCTGCCCGTGCAGTGGTTGGCGCCGAAAATCGACAGTCCCTGCGCCTCGACCGGAATCTCCAGGTCGTCGTCGGTGACGACGACCGTGTAATCGGCAAACGGGTACGGGCCGAACAGTCTGCCGAAGACATCCATCATTTCGGGTTGGCGTCCGAAATCGACATCGAACGACGAGCGAAGTCGCGGCGGGTGCACGGCGAAGATCTTGACGCCCCCCGAATTCACTCGTCGTCGCTCGTACGGGCCGATCTGAACCGTGGCCAGATAGCTCGACATCGGCTCGGCCTGCTCGTACACCCACGTGGTCTGGCTGGCCCGGGTCTGCTTGCTCACCAACGCACCGTTGGCCACCGTGTAGTACGGCGAATCGGTGGTGATGGACATGCGGTAGCTGGCCTTCGAGCTCGGGTGATCGTCACACGGAAACCAGGATGCAGCGCCATTCGGCTGACTGGCGACGAGACTGCCCTCGGTCAGTTCCTCCCAGCCGACCTCGCCCCACATGCTGCGGATCGGCTTCGGGGAACCGCCGTATTGCACCGTGAACACCAGTGCACCGCCCGCCGGGATCTTCTGCGCGGGGGTGACGACGAGCTTGCCGTTCCGATGAACCCATTTGGTGTTCCGTGCGCCGTTGGCAGCGACCTTGGTGACATGGAGGTCGGACGCCAGGTCGAGCGCGAACCGGGACCGCGCCTCGGTGGTGACAGCGGTGATCGTGGCCTTCCCGGTAAGCCGGTTGCTGTGGACCTTGTAGGTGAGGTCGAGTTCGTACCGTGACACCCGATAGCCTCGGTTGCCATTCTGAGGGAGATACGGGTCGAGGGGTTCGTCGAGCCCTTTACCGGGCTTCACGTCGCCGCCCACGGTGCGATGGGGTTGCCCTGCCACCTGGTGGAGGGCGGTACGGTGTCGCCGCGCATGACCAGTGACGCAGGTCCGACCGTGGCGCCTGCACCGATTCCGGCGGCGGGCAGCGCGACACAGTGCGGGCCGAGGGTGGCGCCGGCTCCCAACGTGACGGTGTCCATGGACATGATCCGATCATGGAACAGGTGAGTCTGCACGACGCACCCCCGTTCCACGGTGGCGCCGTCGCCGAGGGTCACCAGATCGGCTTCCGGGAGCCAATAGGTTTCACACCACACCCCCTTGCCGATGGTCGCGCCGAGGCCGCGCAGCCACACGTTGAGTACGGCGGTGCCCGTGGCGGCGCGCGCGAACCACGGTGCGGCGACGGTCTCGACGAACGCGTCCGACACCTCGTTACGCCAGACGAATGAACTCCACAGGGGATGCTCGACCTTTCCGATGCGCCCCACCACCAGCCACTTGGCCGCTACGGATATCGATCCGGCCACGGCGCCGGCGCCGAGGAGGACCACGCCGCTGGCCAGGGCGGCCAGCGAGAAGCCGATCAGGTCGGCCATCACCTCGAGTGTGAACAGCACCCCGAGCCCAATTCCGAACGTCACCATCACCGGGATCAAACGGCACGTCTCCACGATCGCCCGGGCGACCTTCAGCCGGAACGGCGGATGGAAAGTGCGTGCGGCGTCGGTGTCACCCGGGGCCCTGCGCAGGCGGACGGGTGGGCTCCCCAGCCAAGAAGAACCGGACTTGGCCTTGGAGGGCGCCGCCGACAGCACCGCGACGAGCCCGTTCTTCGGCACCCGTCGTCCCGGGCCGGTCATTCCGGAGTTGCCGAGGAACGCCCGCTTGCCGATTTTTGCGTCCTCGATGTGCATCCAACCGCCGCCGAGCTCGTAACTCGCGACCATCGTGTCGTCGGCCAGGAACGCGCCGTCCGCGACCGTCGTGAACTTCGGCAGCAGCAGCACTGTCGAGGCTTCGACGTTCTTGCCGATCCGGGCGCCCAGCAATCGCAGCCAGCCGGGTGTCAACAGGCTCGCGTACAAGGGAAACAGGAACGTCCGGGCTGAGTCCATGAGCCGCTCGGTGGCCCACACCTGCCATCCGGTGCGACTGCGGACCGGGTGGTACCCCTCTCGCAACCGGATCGACAACAGCCGAACGGCGATCACGGTGAGAACGGCGAACACCGCAAGGCTGAGAACAGTGGCGATCGGGAGAACGATCAGCGACTGCAGTACGGCGGATCCGATCGTCCCGGCATCGCGGATCCGCCAGCCGATCAGGGCGATGCCGGACAGGAGGGCAAAGATCGGGAGGCCGGCGATCAGCATCGACGTGACCCCGAACACGGGCACCCAGTACGACGCGCGTCGCGGGGTTTCTTCGGGCCACGGGTGGGCGGCCTTGCCGACCTTGACGGCGGGTGAACCCGCCCAGTGCTGACCCGCCTTGACCCGTCCGAACACCGCCGAACCGGCCTCGACCTCCGCGCCTCGTCCGATGCGGGCGCCGGGCAGCAACGTGGACCGGGCACCGACGGTGGCCCCGGGACCGATCTTGATCTCGCCGATGTGCACGAGGTCACCGTCCACCCAGTGACCGGACAGATCCACTTCCGGCTCGACCGAACAGCCGTCACCGAGTTCGAGCATGCCGGTGACGGGCGGAAGTGTGTGCAGGTCGACGCCCTTCCCGACGGTGGCGCCCAAGGCCCGGGCGTAATAGAGCATCCACGGTGCGCCCGACAGGTTGGCCGCGCCGCTGGCCTCGGTGAGTCTCAGCGCCACCCACAGCCGGAGGTGTTCACTGCCCCCGCGGGGATAAGTCCCTGGCTCGAGCGTCCGGAGAAGGATCCGCGAGCCGATCACCGAGATCGCCATCCGGCCCACCGGGCTGATGAACACGACGAATGCGGCCAGGACCCACCACCACGACACGGTGGGTGCCCACGACGCGTCCGCGACGTACGCGAAGACGTTGTTGGCGATGGCAAGCCAGGTGACCCACTGCAGACCGGTGAGGGTAGTGAGCGGAACGGTGGCCGCGATCTGCAGCAGTTGGCTGCGACGCGGAGTGGGGGTGACGAGACGGGGTTCTGCGGCATCGATGGGTGCGAGTTCGTCGAGATACTCCGCCAGCGAGCCGAGCCGCGGATGGTCGTAGAGTTGCGCCACGGTGACCTCGGGGAACCGCTCGCGTAGCGCAGTGACCAGCTGGGCGGCCGCGAGGGAACCGCCGCCCAGCTCGAAGAAGTCGTCGGCAGGGCCGGTAATCTGCGCGCCGAGAATCGACGTCCACAGCTCCGCGACCCACGCCGATGTGCCGTCGAGTCCCAGGTCCTCCGCCACGTCGTCGATCCCGGGCGGCGGCCAGGGCAGTGCATTTCGGTCTACTTTGCCGGACGTGCGAGTGGGAAGCTCGCCGACCAGAACCAGCCGGGGCACCAGCGCGGCCGGTAACTGCTCCGAGAGCGTCGCGTGGGCTGCTTTCAGATCGAAGTCGGGATCCGTGCTGGCGAGATAGCCGACGAGAATCTGGTGACCGGCGCCGGTCCTGCGTACGGCCGCGGCCGCACCGCCGACTCCCGGCAGATTCTGCAGGGCATTGTCGACCTCGCCCAGTTCGATACGCCGGCCACCGAGTTTCACCTGATCGTCGGCGCGTCCCTGGAACAGCAGTCCGCGCCGATCCAGACGGACGAGATCACCGCTGCGATAGGCGCGATCCCATCCGAGGGTCGGCATGGGCGCGTACTTCTCCGCATCCTTCGCAGGGTCGAGATAGCGGGCCAGACCGACACCACCGATCACAAGTTCGCCCACCTCGCCCTCGGACACCGGCTCCCCGGAGCCGTCGACTACCGCGAGATCCCATCCGTCCAAGGGAAGGCCGATGCTGACAGGGCTCCGTCCGTCCATCAGCGCACCGCACGCGACGACCGTGGCCTCGGTGGGCCCGTATGTGTTCCAGACTTCTCGTCCGTCGACGGCCAGGCGCTCCGCAAGTTCGGGTGGGCATGCCTCGCCTCCGAAGATGAGGAGACGGACGGCCTCGAGCGCCTCCGCCGGCCACAGCGATGCAAGCGTCGGCACCGTCGACACGATGCTGACGTCTCGGGCAACCAGCCAAGGACCGAGGTCCATACCGCTGCGCACGAGCGATCGCGGTGCGGGAACCAGGCAGGCTCCGTGTCGCCACGCCAGCCACATCTCCTCACAGGACGCGTCGAAAGCCACCGACAGTCCGGCGAGTACTCGGTCGCCGGGCCCGATGGGATCGTCCTGCAGGAACATTCGTGCCTCGGCATCCACGAATGCCGCGGCATTCCGATGGCTGACCGCGACGCCCTTCGGTGTGCCGGTGGATCCGGAGGTGAAGATGATCCACGCGTCGTCGTCGACCGTCGGTGGGCGGGTGGCCGGAAGCTCCGACCGCTCGGAGGCGGTTCCGGGCGTGATGCCGGAGCCCGTCACCACACAGCGCACCCGAGCCTCGCCGAACACGAGGGCGGCGCGTTCCTCGGGATCGTCCGCGTCGACGGGAACGTACGCGGCGCCTATCGCCAGCGTCGACAAAATGGTGACATACAGAGCGCACGACCCCGAAGGCATGCGGATGCCGACCCGGTCGCCTGCCCCGACTCCGGACTCGGCCAATTGCTCCGCGCCGCGGCCGATTTCCTCGAGCAGTTCCCGGTAGGTCAACGACGTCGTGCCGTCGTCGATCGCCGCGGCGTCGGGATACTCGTCTGCGGTGGCGTACAGAACGTCGATGAGGGTGCGCGGCGCCGGTGCGAACTCGCGGCGAAGAAATTCCTGGGGTATGCGGAGCGAACGATCCGAATCCGTCGGTGACTGGAGAGACAATCCAGGATTCCTTCTCTGAGCGGGCGGTTGATGCGTACTGCTCGTTATCTCACGATCAAGTAGCCAGTTGGTGAACAGTGGGTGCTCGCTGTCGGGCGCCCGTGGTCATTCTTCACCCCGGCGATTTCCGGCGAATGTCGGGCGGGCGGCGAATGAAGCAGTTCCTCGATTCCCTTCGTAGGAGATGAGGTGAGCCGCGTGCCGTGAGGAACCCTGTCAGGCCGGAAGCAGTGGACATCACTATTCCGCCAGGTAGTGATTGCAGTCACTGTGCGCAGCAGAATATGCGCGCTGACCTGTGGGTTTCGCCACCGGTCGGCCATGCAGCGACGCGCGCTGCTCGCTCTGGCCGCCCAGGGCCCGACGCGGGGTTTGCACAGCCGAAGCCTTCCGGCTAGGTATATATGTGACTTCTCGTCCCAGATAAAAATACCTCCCGGAGTGCCCTGTGACTGCCATTATCGAGACAGCCCGTGCCGAGCATGTGCAGCACAAGAGCGCGAGCGTCGCCAAGCGATGACCTCAGCACTCGTCAAATGGCAGCTGGCCGGGCTGATTCTCATCGCTATGGCCGGTCTGGTTTACGTCGGCGCCCAGTATGTGCGTCTCGACAATCTACTCGGGTTCGGCGAATACACCGTCAGCGTCGAGCTCGCGAATTCCGGGGGGATTTTCAGCAATGCCGAAGTCACGTACCGGGGAGTTCCCGTCGGCCGCGTGGGTGAGATGTCGCTGACCTCGGACGGTGTCGATGTCGAGTTGAAGATCGACAAGAGCGCGCCTGCCATCCCTGCGTCCGCGAAGGCCGTGGTGGCCAACAGGTCGGCGATCGGCGAGCAATACGTCGACCTCCAGCCCGACACCGATCGTGGGCCGTTTCTCGAAGATGGATCCGTGATCACAGTGGGCAGCACGGCAACTCCCGTCCCGGTCGAGGAATTGCTCGCCGGAACAAAAGAATTGGCCGACTCGGTCCCGGTCGATGCGCTGCGTACGGTCGTGACCGAACTAGGGGTGGCGTTCAACGGTAAAGGCGAGGACATTCAAGTCCTCGCGGATGCGCTGGCGGGACTGTCGCAGTCGGGCTCCGAGTCGCTCGACGAGACACTGGCGCTGCTGCGCGACGGCCGGACTGTGCTGGCGACGCAGTCCGAACAGTCCTCGGCCATCGAGCAATTCAGCACCGACCTCGACGCTCTCGCAGCACAGCTGCGCGCATCCGACCCCGACGTGCGGGCCCTGATCGAGAACGGAACGGCGGCCAGTGATGAAGTGGGCGCGCTCGTCAGCGAATCCGGAGGGGCGGTGACCAGGAACCTCACCAACCTCGGCATGACCGTCGAGACGCTCTCGGTTCAGGCGGACGCCCTTCGCACCCTGTTCGTATACTTGCCGGGAATTGCCGCCGCCTCCTCCACCATCGCCCCCGGAGACGGCACCGTGCACCTGGGATTGGTCGGCGAGGTGAACAACCCGCCTCCGTGCACGGTCGGTTACGAGGGCACGCAGGCGATACTCGAGGAAATGAAGCGCCGGAATCCCGACTTCGACGACACCCAGCAGGACTTTCCTCAGAACACGGCGGCGAACTGCGAAACGCCGCAGGGGAGCGTGACCGGCGTGCGAAGCGCCAACCGGATCGTCCTCGGTGATCCCGCAACGGTCCAGCCGTGGGATTCCAAGCCGAAGAAGGACCCGAATCGATTGAACCTCAACCCGATTGCGACTCAGCTCGCACCACTTCTGGGGGTGAGCCCGAGGTAGTGGGTTGACAACTTCGCGTCGATCCTGCAATCTTCGAATCAGGTCACGAGTACCAGCGTCAAGCCCCGGCTAGCTGGTCGGCAACCCTCCACCGCGGTGGGGTGCTCCGGGTGACGACCAGGCTGAGGTTCATACCGGACCCGGCAAGCGCGGACTCCGAGGGCTATCCCTGTGACGAGTCCCTGAGTACGAGGGATGTCGTGATGACTGCTGTATTGACCGCTGATGTGTGCGTAGCCCCCCTTGCCCCGGTTTCGGGCTCCGACCTGCGGGTTCCGCTGGTGCAGGGAGGTGACTGCACCTACGTCAACTTCGACTACGCGGCAAGCGCGCCCGCACTGGCGCAGGTGACTGATCGAATCAGTGCATTGCTGCCGACGTACTCGAGCGTGCACCGCGGGGCCGGGTACGCATCCCGGGTGTCGACCGCCTGCTACGAGAAGGCGCGCGCCTCGGTTGCACAGTTCGTGGGAGCTTGCGACGACCAGGCGGTGGTATTCACCCGGAACACCACCGATTCCCTCAACCTGCTGGCGGGGTGCGTTCCTGGCAGCACGGTGGTGCTCGACATCGAGCACCACGCTAATCTGTTGTCCTGGAAGAACTCCCGTGTCGTCCGGGCAGCTGACACCCTCGCCGAAACCGTTCGGTTGCTCGTGGCGGAATTGTGCTCGAAGCCCACTGCCCTTCTCGCTGTCACCGGGGCGTCCAATGTCACCGGTGAGGTGCTGCCCATCGCGGTTCTGGCGGATGTCGCGCACCGTTGCGGTGCAAGGATTCTCGTCGATGGGGCGCAACTCGCGCCGCACAGGCGGATCGATCTGGAGGCATGGGGCGTCGACTACCTGGCGTTCTCCGGGCACAAGTTGTACGCACCCTTCGGGTCGGGCGTGCTGGTAGGAAAACGTGACTGGCTCGATGCGGCGGAACCGTACCTCGCCGGCGGTGGGGCGGTGCGCAACGTGACCGTCGAATCCACCGAGTGGGCACCGGCTCCGGCCCGGCACGAGGCCGGCACTCCCAACGTCCTCGGCGCCGCAGCCCTCGCTGCGGCATGCGACGCGCTGGCCGAGTTGGACTTCGGCCGAGTAGCCGAGCACGAAGCGGCGTTGACGTCCCGACTTCTATCCGGACTCGCGGACGTGGACGGTGTGGAATTTCTGCGGCTGTGGTCGGACGCGCCGGACACCGTGGGAATCGTGACGTTCACGATCGACGGGTACGAGCCCGGGGAGATCGCCGCCTACCTGTCTGCCGAGCATGGAATCGGAGTGCGTGACGGGAGGTTCTGCGCGCATCCGCTGCTGACGCGACTCGGTCGGCCGGACGGAGCAGTTCGTGTCAGCCTCGGTCTCGGCAGTTCCTCCGCCGATGTGGATCGGCTGGTGGACGCGGTCGCCGCATTGGTGGCCGGTCGTCGCAGCTGGGGCTATGCCAAGACCGACGGTCAGTGGAATCCGGTGCCGGAGACCCGTTTTTCGCACGACGCGCTACTATGAGCGCATGGCATCGCAGGCTGGGAGCGCAATGATTGCTCACTGGTGCCGTCGGCACGTCGATCTGTGCCGAACCGCCTCGGGTATGTGTTCGAGCTGACCGTTCTTTTCGGCTCCTGACATCGGCACACATTCTCCGAGGAAACCCCACATGTCTTCAGGCAACGTTTTGTCTTCCCGTACCCTCCGCGTCGCCGTCGAGCTGACCGCATCGGGTCACCATCCGGCAGCGATCGGGGCCGCAGGCACGCGGCCCATCAGCGGTGCGGACTACTGGGTGGAGCTCACCGCCGATTCGGCGGACCCGCTCGACCTGACCTCCTTCCCGCCCGATGTGGTCCGGATCCGCGCCACCGATCTGCGGGGAGCTCAGCAGGAGCGCTCCCGGGTGCGCGCCGAAACTCTCGCCGCGGGGCGCGATCCCGACAGCGTCACAGTGTTGGTCGATCTCGAGGTGCTCATCGCCGCGGAAGCTCGCACCGCGCGCAAGGAGCTGGCACTCCTCGACAGCGCACTGGACAGCCCACGAACCCCCGAGTCGCTGCAGTACGTCGGGACTCCGGTGGGACTCGCCGGGCTGATCGCCGACATCCAGGCTGCCGGGGTGGCCGACGGTGTGACCCTGCTTCCGCTGACTCTGCCCAGGGTGCTCGAGCAGCTGGTCGACGGCACATTGCCGTGGTTGGAGCAGCGCGGGCTCGTCACGTCCGCGGAAGCTGTCGACGAGGCCTTGCGGCGTTTCGACCTTCCGCGCCGACAGCGTGAACTCGCTTCCTGAGGTTTCGACGCGCAGTCGCATACGACGCCGTGGGCCGGGAATCTCAGGATTCCGGGCCCACGGCGTCGTGCGATGTCAGTTGTCGAGCGGGGTCGGCCGGTAGTACCGCCCCTCGTGATACAGAAGGGGTGCGGCGGCGGACTCGTCGTCGTCCTCCGCGTGAACCCGCGTGACCAGCCCGATGACCAGCGTGTGATCACCGACCGGAATCAACTGGTCCACGGTGACCCGGAGCCAGCTCGGGGTCCCGTGCAGCACCGGCTCACCGGTGTCGAGCCGAGCCCAGAGCGACCGGTCCGCGAATCGTTGGTCGGCGCTGCGTGCGAATCGCTGCGCCAGATGCTGCTGATGTTCGCCGAGCAGGTGGATCACCAGGGAATCGGCGGAATGCAGCGCGCCGATGCTGGATGAGGAATGCGCGATGTTGAACGACACCAACGGAGGATTCAGGGAGACGGACGCAAAGGACGTGGCCGTGAACCCCACCGGCCCGGCCTCGGAATCGAGCGTCACGATGGTGACTCCCGCCGGATGACGCCGCAGCGCAGCGCGGTAGTCCTCGGCGCTGATCCCGGTAGCAAGTTCGGCCTCGGCCTCGCCGCCCGCGGCGCGGACGGAATCGGTGTTCTTCGCCATGATGGCGTCAACTATAGGCGGGTGGCCGATCGTGGGAATCAGTCGACGTCGATGGCGAGGCCCGCGGTGATGCGCACCAGCTCGGAGAAGGACGTGCGGAACACGGTGTCGGGGTGTCCGGCGGCGGCCCACAACTCCGAATGCTTGGCCAGTGCGTTGTCCACGTAGGTCGGCAGGTTCGTGGGGTGCCCGAGAGGGGCGATGCCGCCGATCGGCTGTCCGGTGGCGATCCGCACCATCTCGAGCGGTGCCCGCGTCAGGTTTCCCTGCAGTCGTTTGCCGGTGTTCGCGAGGTCGACCTCGTGTGCCCCCGACACCAGGAGGAGGATCGGGTCGTCGTCCAGAAGGAACACCAACGACTTGGTGATCGCCCCGATGTCCACACCCAAAGCCTTCGCTGCCTCGTCGGCGGTGTGAATGGATTCCGGCTGGGTGACGATGACCCCGTGGTGTCCTCGCGCGATCAGAGTTTCGGCGACATGCGCGGCGTGGGGGTGCAGGGGCGTCGGCATGAACCAAGAGTAGGGCCATAACTCCGGAACGACACGTGGACGCGTCGTCCGAGACGACATCGACACGGGGCGTGGTCTATTCCGGCCTGGAAACCCGGCGGGCGGTGAAGCCGAAGAGCAACGCAAGTCCGAGCAGGGCGTAGAGCGCCAGTGTCAGCGCAGGCGCCCCCGCACCCACATCGTCGAAGTAAACGATGCTGCGGACACCCTCCGTCCCCGCACCCGGGGTGATCCACCGCCCGATTGCCGCATAGAAGGTGGGGATGACGTTGGAACCGAACGCACCGCCCGCACTCGGGTTGCCGAGGATCACGAAGACGGCGATGGCGAGCGGCACGGCAAGGACTCCGATCGCCGCCCGCAGTCCCAACGTGAACACGGCTGTCCCGAAGACGACCCCGGTACCGAGGAGCCAGAGGGGAAACCAGTGCCCGGCGAAGGTGCCCAGCACGTGCGTGGTGATCAGTGCACCCAGAGCGCCGGAAATCACGGCGTATCCGAAGAGAACGCCGACGTGTGTCGCCGCCTGCCGCAGCGACGTAGGTGCTCCGATGAACAGCCCGATCGCTGCCGCAAGGAGATAGCCGCCGACCACCCAGCCGACCGACAGATAGAAGCCGGACAGTCCGCGATTGTCGTGGACACCCACCGGGATCTCGTCACGAACCGCGAACTGCCGTCCCTGCGCGTTGTCGACCTGTGTGAACACCGACTCGAGGGCGGAGGAGATAGAACTTCCACCGGCGCTCGCCGTGATCAGCGTGTCCGCACCGACTGGTTCGATCACGTAGGCGCCCTGAATCTCGCGGGCATGCAGGAGCCGCCGCGCCTGCGCCGTGTCGGACACGATGCGCGCGTCGAGCGGGCGTCCGTCGATCCCATTGAGCCGGTCGGCGACCTGCTGGTCGACTCCGGGCGGCAGTCCCGGGGCGGCCACGACCGCAATCTCGATACCGCGGGGAGTGGGCTGATGGAATGCGGCCACATAGCTGAGGATGAAACCGAGCTGCAGTACGAGAACACCGAGGACGAGTGCCACCATGACCTTCGGTGTGCCGTACCGGGACGCGGGGCCGTCCGGGTGTTGTGGCGAGAAAGGGGCGTGTTCGGTCTCGGTCGTGGTCATCAGTAATCCTCGTCCTTGTCGATACCTCGGGTATTCAATACCGTAGGTATCGTGCCCGAACATGGTCAACACGACAGTCGTCACACCGAATGGACGCCGGCGACGCGTCCCGGCCGTGATGTAGTGCGGCAACGACTGCTCGACGCGGCGGCGGACGAGTTCGCGGAACGAGGCTTCAACGCCGCGCGTCTCACCGAGGTTGCGCGGCGCGCGGGATTTACCAAGGGTGCCGTGTACTCGAACTTCGAGTCGAAACAGGACCTGTTCGCCGAACTCTTCGCCCAGCGTTCACTCGAACTCGCCGGCCGCGTCCTCGCCGAAATAGCGGGTCTGAATCCGTCGGCCGCAGTCGGGAAAGGCGGCGAGGCGATCGCTTCGTGGATGATGCGCGAGCCGGGGTGGTCGCTGCTGGTGCTCGAGTTCGGCGTACTCGCTGCCCGGGACCCACAGATCGCGCAGGCCTACCTTCGCGAACGACGACACCTACGGTCGCGGCTCGTCGAGCTGATCGGTGACCGTGCCCGCGAATGGGGAGTCGAAGACACCCTCGACGTGCGAACCACGGCCATTTCTCTGATGGCACTCATCTCGGGCCTGGTGCTCGAGCACTCGGTCGATCCCGAAGAGGTGGATCAGACGACGATGGGAGCGGCCGTCACAGCGCTGTTCGCTGGTGCTGTCGCAGGTGCCGGCCGGGCCTGACCCGTTATGCGATGCGGGCAACGGCGTCGTCGAGGAACGCGTCGATGTGCGCCCAGGTGGTCGTGCGTGCAGTCGGTCCGGCCACCAGGCCCAGGTGGCTGCCGGGAGCCGACTCGTACCGCGCCGACGGCGATCCCGTCAGCACGTCGGTAGCGGCCCGCACCGAGGCGACGGGGGCGATGACGTCCTCGGTGCCGCCGATCGCGAGCACGGGAACGCTGATGTCCGCCAGTGACACCGGCCCGTTCCGCGTCTCGAACTTCCCTGCGACGAGGGCGTTCCCGAGGATCAACTGCGTGCAGACCTGCTGGAAGAATCGTGCGGGGTAACCCGGCATATCTGCCATGAACCGGTCGATGGACTCCATGCGGGCGAGGGTCTCCGTGTCGTGCAGATTGCGCGCGATGAACCATGGCTTGGTGAGTTCCCGCTGCAGTGCGGTGAATCGATAACTCGCCTGGACGAGTGGCGCCGGAAGGCCGCCCATCATCCCGGTCACGGCGGTGAGCGGCCGGTCTCCGGTGAAACGGCCCACGGTCCGCAACGGCGCGATCATCGAGACGGCGCGGTAGTCGATCGGTGTTCCGATCGCGGTGACCGAACCGATGGGAAGGTCGCCGCGGCCAGCGGCTGTCAACAACGACAGGGTTCCGCCGAGGCTCCATCCGATCAGGTCGACGGGAGCTTCGTCGTGGAAATGGGACACCTGCGCGAGCGCGGTCGGGATGATGTCTTCGATCCAGTCCTCGAACCCGAGGCCGCGGTCGGCGTAGCCCATCGACCCGTAGTCCAGGAGGTACGTCGCCTTGCCGGAGTCGACGAGGTGCGCGGCCAGGCTCTGTCCCGGCCGGAGGTCGAAGCACTGCGCGGGTGCGGCCAACGGGGGGACGAGAAGCACCGGGCGGTCGTCGCTGATCGAGTTGCCGTCGAACCGGTAGAGGTCTCGATGGGGACCTTCCGAGATCAAGGTCGAGGGTGTGCGCTCCACCGGCGCGATACCACCACCGAAGGACAGTCGCCACGCGTTGCGGGTGAGCGTGTCGAGGGTGGGGGTCCAGGCGATGTCGAGCACGGGGGTCCTCTCGTGGTGATGCCGATCCGAGATCAGATAACTGTGACGACAACATACAGTTAGTTCGACTTCTCGCGGACACCGACCGTCGCGCCTCGGAGCGATGGTTACTCTTGAGTAATGACCGAATCGAAGACCTGGAATGCGTTCACCGTCGAGCGCAAGGACCGCGTCGCGCGGGTAACACTGATCGGACCCGGGAAGGGCAACGCGATGGGTCCCGATTTCTGGAGTGAACTCCCCGAAATCTTCGGTGAGCTTGACGTCGACCCGGAGGTGCGCGCCGTCGTCATCGCCGGTTCGGGCAATCACTTCTCCTTCGGCCTCGACCTACCGGCCATGAGCGGGAGCTTCGGAGCCGTCCTGGCGGACAAAGCCCAAGCCGGCCCGCGGACGGCCTTCCACGACATGATCAAGCGGATGCAGTCGGGCATCAACGCGGTGGCCGACTGCCGCAAGCCGGTTATCGCTGCAGTTCACGGCTGGTGCATCGGCGGCGGCGTCGATCTGATCTCGGCGGCCGACATCCGCTACGCCAGCGCCGACGCACGGTTCAGCATCCGCGAAGTGAAGGTCGCGATCGTCGCAGACATGGGTAGCTTCGCAAGGCTCCCCGCGATCATCGGCGACGGACACTTGCGCGAACTCGCACTCACCGGCAAGGACATCGATTCGGCGCGCGCCGAGAAGATCGGATTGATCAACGACGTGTACGAGGACGCTGACGCCGTGCTGGCGGCGGCGCACGCCACCGCCGCCGAAATCGCGGCGAACCCACCACTGGTGGTACACGGGATCAAGGACGTTCTCGACCACTCCCGCACGGCCGCGGTGAACGACAGCCTGCGTTACGTCGCCGCCTGGAACGCAGCCTTCCTCCCATCGCAGGACCTGACCGAGGCAATCACCGCCGTCTTCGAGAAGCGGGAGCCCGAATTCAGGGGCGAATAGCCCGTTCGCTGACACAGCCGCACCCTCCGGGGGTGCGGCTGTTGCGTTCACAGACACTTATCCGCAGGTAAAGCCCAGTTCATCAGTTGCCCGGAACCTCGCCGCGCTCGCATACTTGCGGACTACAAGTAAACGACAGCGCAGCGAGGAATCAGTGTCGAATTCGGTCGAAACGCCGGTGGCCTACACCCACCGGCAGATCTTGGCTGTACTCAGTGGGTTGATGCTCGGCATGTTCCTCGCCGCGCTCGACCAGACGATCGTGGCGACTGCGATCCGGACCATCGCCGACGACCTCGACGGGTATTCACTGCAGGCGTGGGCAACCACCGCGTACCTCGTCACCGCAACCCTGGCGACGCCGCTCTACGGCAAACTGTCCGACATCTACGGCCGCAAGCCGTTCTTCATGTTCGCGATCACGGTGTTCGTGATCGGCTCGGTCCTGTGCACATTCTCGACGTCGATGTACATGCTCGCCGCCTTCCGCGCGGTCCAGGGACTCGGCGCCGGCGGCCTGTTCTCGTTGGCGCTCACCATCATCGGCGACATCGTCTCCCCGCGTGAACGGGCCAAGTACCAGGGCTACTTCCTGGCCGTGTTCGGCACGTCCAGCGTCCTCGGACCGGTCCTCGGCGGGGTGTTCGCCGGTCAGGACGAGCTCCTCGGAATCGACGGTTGGCGTTGGGTTTTCCTCGTCAACGTGCCGGTGGGACTCGTCGCGCTCACCGTCGTCTCCCGGGTGCTGCACCTGCCGCGGCGACCGAGCGGAAGCCGGCGGATCGACTGGTGGGGTGCGATCGCTCTCGCGGTGGGTGTCGTGCCGTTGCTCGTGGTCGCCGAACAGGGGCGCAGTTGGGGATGGGACAGCTCGAAGTCGTTGGCGTGCTATGTCATCGGCGTCCTCGGCGTGCTGGCCTTCGTGCTCGTGGAGCTGGCGATGAAGGACGACGCACTTATCCCGATGCGCTTCTTCCGCAACAGCACGTTCGCGCTCGGCGTCGTGATCAGTTTAGTCGTGGGCGCCGTCATGTTCGGGGGCATCACCCTCCTACCTCAGTATCTGCAGGTGGTGAAAGGCTCGAGCCCCACCCTGGCCGGGTTCCAGATCCTGCCGATGGTCCTCGGACTCATGGCCGGATCGGTGGTCAGCGGTCAATTGATTTCGCGGACCGGCCGGTACCGGTACTTCCCGATTCTGGGTACCGCCCTGATCGTGGTCGGCGCGTTCCTACTGCACACGCTGGCCGCCGACACCCCGATGCCCGTGGTGATGGTGTTCATGCTGATTCTCGGACTCGGTCTCGGAAACCTGATGCAGCCGCTCACCCTCGCCATTCAGAACGCGCTGCCCCCACAGGACATGGGGGTGTCGACCGGAGCGGCCACGTTCTTCCGGCAGATCGGCGGCACCGCCGGCGTCGCGATCTTCCTGTCGATCCTCTTCTCCCGCCTCACCCCGGCCATCGGCGAGCGAGTGACCGCCGCAGCCGGCACACCCGACTTCCGTCGAGCCGTCGCGGCGGCCGCGCAGAGCAACGACCCTGCCGAGGCCGCCATGGGCCAGGGAATGCTCAGCCCCGACCACGCCGGCGTGAGCGGCGTCCTCACGGACAGTTCGGTGATCGGAAAACTCGACGACGTGCTGGCCCTGCCCTTCCGGGAGGGATTCGCCGACGCCATCGGATCCGTCTTCCTCAGCGTGTCGATGCTCGCCGTCGTCGCCTTCGTCCTCACCGTCCTGTGGAAGGAAGTACCGCTCCGCAGCGAGTCCGGACTTCAGGCAGCGGCGCGGGGAGAAGCGGAGGTGTGAGACGACAACGGCGCCCACCCCGCGGGGGATGGGCGCCGTGCGTTGGCCGGATCGGTCAGTGCCCGCCGTTGTCCTTCAGACGCTTGAACGACGCCTCGACCTCGGCCTTGGCCTCGGACAGCCCCACCCAGTCGGCGGCCTCGACGTGCTTGCCGGGCTCGAGGTCCTTGTAGTGGACGAAGAAGTGCTTGATGGCGTCCAGTTCGAACTGGGGAACGTCGCCGATGTCCTGAATGTGATCCCAGCGCGGGTCACCCGCGGGCACACACAGCACCTTGTCGTCGCCGCCGGCCTCGTCGACCATCTTGAACATGCCGACCGGACGCGCCTCGACGATCACGCCGGGGAACACCGACTCCGGAAGCAGCACAAGCGCGTCCAGCGGGTCGCCGTCCTCGCCGAGCGTGTTCTCGATGAAGCCGTAATCGGCCGGGTAGCCGAATGCCGTGTAGAGGTAACGGTCCAGCTTTACGCGACCGGTCTCGTGGTCGACCTCGTACTTGTTTCGCTGACCCTTGGGGATCTCGATGGTGACGTCGAACTCCACGCCGATTCCTCGCTGTCGTGTCGGTGATGATTCCGGGGAAGGATATCGGGTCGAGGATAAGGTTGGTGTGCTGACCACCCACGAGATGCAAGTGAAGAACACGGAGGCGCGTTGCCGGGCCAGGGAAAGAAGAAGATGGGCTCGTTAGCGGGACGTCACCGTCGGAACATGCGGATACTCCTCGCAGCGGTAGTCGTGGCAGTGCTCGCCGTGGCCGCCGTCCTCGTGATCGCCGTCAGCACGCAAGGCGCCTCGGCGAGCCGTGGTGAGCTGACGATCGCGCCGGTCCCTGCGCCGATCACCGCCGCGCCGCAGGTCAGGCCCGTTCCGGACGACGCGCCGTTGCCGACGCCGCAGGGAATCGCCGCGGCAGTCGGCCCGGCGTCCGCCGATCCGGCGCTCGGAAAGTTCAGCGGCACGGTGGCCGATGCCGTCACCGGTCAGGTGTTGTGGAGCGTCGCCCCGCAGACGCCGATGACGCCCGCCTCCACCACCAAGGTGCTCACGGCGGCGGCGGCGCTGCTGTCGTTGCCGTCCGATCACCGGGTGACCACCAAAGTTGTTCAGGGCGCGAAGCCCGGAGAAATCGTGCTCGTCGCAGGGGGTGACCCCACGATCACCGCGAAACCGGTGGGCGAGAACGGCTACTACCCCGGCGCGGCGCATCTATCCCAGTTGGTGGATCAGATCCGGGCGGCGGGCGTCGCCGCCACCGACATCGTGGTCGACACCGGCATCTATACGGGCGGGACCATGGCGCAGGGTTGGTTCCCGGCTGATGTCGGCGCCGGCTTCATCACTCCCACCGAACCGATCATGATCGACGGCGGGCGGGCAGATCCTCTGGTGGACGAGTCGCCGCGAACCACCACGCCGGCGCTGGACGCCGGGCGAGTACTGGCAAGCGCGCTCGGGGTGAGCCCGTCCGCGGTCACGACCGGTGTCGCGGCACCGGGTGCGGCCACCATCGCTTCCGTGGACTCTGCGCCGCTCCGTGACCGGTTGCGGCAAATGATGGAACACTCGGACAATGTGCTTGCCGAAGCGATCGGGCGGGAGGTTGCCATGAATGCCGGCGCAGACGCTTCGTTCACGGGAGCCGTCGCCACGATCGGCCAGAAGCTCTTCGAGGCCGGGTTCGACATGTCGGGCCTCACTCTGCACGACGCCAGCGGGTTATCCGTCGACAACCGCATCGCACCCCAACTGCTCGACCAGGTTCTGACCGCCGCCGCGGGAGACGGCACGCCCGCACTGCGGCCCATGCTCGACTACTTGCCCGTGGCCGGAGCGACGGGAAGTCTCTCGGACCGCTACGCGTCGGGCAACCGCACCGGTGCCGGGTGGGTGCGCGCGAAAACCGGCACGCTGTCCACGGCGAGCGCACTCGCCGGGTACGTCGTGGACCAGAACGGCCGGGTGCTGACCTTCGCGCTCATGTCCAACGACCGGCCCCCGGAGGTCAGTCGTCCCGCTCTCGACGCACTGGCGGCCGCTCTCCGCACCTGCGGGTGCCAGTGATGGCCACTGACAAGAATGCGTTCAGTGGAGTCGTCGACTGGAAACTCGCTGCCCGGACGGGTGTGAAGCTGGCGCGGAGCGGTCCGGCCACCTCGCGGTACACGGCCGAGACCGTGGTCGCGGAGTTGGCCGACGCGTCCATGCGCGCGGAACTGCCGGTTCGGGAAGTGACCGGGCTGGCCGACGGACTGCCCGTACCGACGGCCCAGATCCTCGACCGGGCGGGGTGGATCCATGCCGCCGCCCACTCGATGTCGCAGCTCACCGGCGGCGACTCCGCACCCGGACTCCTCCTGGGAAAGCCGGCGGGTATCCAGGCCGGTGCCATGCTCGCCTACCTGTCCTCGGCGATCCTCGGCCAGTACGACCCATTCACCGGGGACAACGGAACCCTTCTGCTGGTGGCACCGAACGTGGTGACCGTCGAGCGGGCACTGCGCGTGAACCCGAGCGACTTCCGGTTGTGGGTGTGCTTGCACGAGGTGACCCATCGGGTCCAGTTCTCGTCCTCGCCCTGGCTGACGCAGTACATGCAGGATGCGGTCGACACGCTCGGAACCTCCGACGACGAGTCGGTGGCCGATGTCGTCGGACGGCTGTCGGCCGCGGTGCGTGACCGCGGGCGCCCGGACCCGGATGCGTCCGGCGCCCCCGGTGGAATCGTCGGACTACTGCGCGCCACCCAGGCCGAACCGCAACGCGAGGCCCTCGACCGTCTTCTGGTTCTCGGCACCCTCCTCGAGGGTCACGCCGATCACGTGATGGACGCGGTCGGGCCGGCCGTGGTCCCGTCGGTGACCACGATCCGCGCTGCCTTCGACAACCGGCGTCGCCGCAAGAGCAACCCGGTGCAACGACTGATCCGGGCGCTGCTCGGGATGGACGCCAAGATGGCGCAATACGTCCGGGGCAAGGCGTTCGTCGACGCCGTCGTCGGCGAAGTCGGCATGGGCCGATTCAACGTGATCTGGACCGGCCCCGACACCCTGCCCCGGCTGGCCGAGATCGATCGCCCGGCCGACTGGGTGTCGCGGGTGCTGGGCTGAGACTCGCAGTGCTGCTTCCCGAGGAGCCGGCGATTCTGGAGGTGCGCCACGCGGTGCGACGCTGGCTCGCGCAACACAGTCCAGGCGGTGTGGTCGCGGTGGCGCTGTCCGGTGGTGCCGACTCATTGGCGCTGACGGCCGCAGCTGCGGCGGAAGCGCGCACGGTCCGCGCCCTCGTGGTCGATCACCGGCTGCAGACCGGTTCCGCCGACGTGGCACAGGAAGCAGCCGCCCGCGCCCGCGCACTCGGGTGTGTGTCCGCCGAGGTGCTGGCCGTCGACGTGACGGGTTCCGGCGGACTCGAGGCGGCCGCCCGGGACGCCCGCTACCGTGCTCTCGACTCGGCCCGTCGGAGCGATCCGGTGTTGCTCGGCCACACCCTGGACGATCAGGCCGAGACCGTGCTGCTGGGCCTGGCCAGGGGATCGGGCGGCAGATCCATCTGGGGAATGAGCGCCTACGACAGCCCGTGGGGACGCCCACTGCTCGGCGTCCGACGAGCCGTCACCCACCAGGCGTGCACCGAACTCGGACTCCTCCCGCACGAGGACCCGCACAACGCATCCCCGGACTTCACCAGGGTCCGGTTGCGCACGGAGGTACTGCCGCTGCTCGAGGACGTCCTCGGCGGCGGTGTCGCGGGCGCGCTCGCCCGCACCGGCGAGCAGTTGCGCGAAGAGGGCGCCGTCCTCGACTCGGTCGCGAACACGGTCGGTGCGCGTGCCGTGGTCGACGGAGAGCTCGACGTCGCAGTCCTGGCGGATGCCGCACCGCCGATACGCCGGCGAGTGTTGCGGACGTGGCTTCTTGCAGCGGGCGCGCGGGGGCTCGGCGACAAACAGTTACGGGCCGTCGACGACCTCGTCGTGCAGTGGCGTGGGCAGGGTCCGGTCGCAGTCGGCGGCGGGACACCGGACGCCAGGTTGGTGGTCTGCCGACGACGTGGCAGGCTGAACGTCGGATTGGACGACCGACGAAGGGTTTGACCGCGTGTACGAAGGCGACATCGCATCGGTACTGATCTCCGAAGACGAGATTCGTCGACGCACCGTCGAGCTGGCCGAGGAAATCGCGAAGCGATACCCGGAGGGAACCCCTGAAGGGGATCTACTTCTGGTCGGTGTCCTGAAGGGCGCCATCTTCTTCATGACCGACTTTGCGCGGGCTCTGCCCATCCCCACGCAGATGGAATTCATGGCCGTCAGCTCCTACGGATCGTCGACATCATCCTCGGGGGTCGTCCGCATCCTCAAGGATCTCGACAAGGACATCGCCGGTCGGCACGTGCTCATCGTCGAGGACATCATCGACTCCGGACTGACGCTGTCCTGGCTGATGCGTAACCTGTCGAGCCGCAATCCGGCATCGCTCGAGGTGGTCACGTTGCTCCGCAAGCCTGATGCCATCAAGGTCGACGTCAACGTCGCAAATGTCGGCTTCGACATCCCCAACGAGTTCGTGGTCGGATACGGACTCGATTACGCCGAGCGGTACCGCGACCTGCCTTATATCGGGACTCTCGAGCCTTCCGTCTACGGCGGTTGAGCACCCGCTAGCGCACGGACTCGTGGGACACGACGGGTTCGAGCGCCCGCAGGTCCTCCTCCAGTTGGCGGAACAGCCAGTAGACACCGACGAACGCGACGATCCCGCCGAGGCACAGAATGCGGACCGCGATGATCACCAGAGTGATCTCGTCGGGCGACAGGAAGGTCACGCCGGCCACACCGGCGAGCGGAACAGACGCGGCCACCGCGAGATACAGGGTGCTGCGCCGATCCAAGCCCCGAAGTTTCTGCGCATCGGCACTGCTGGCGATGTCCTGCGGTAGCAGGCTGGGATAGATGCAGCGCACCGCGAAGAAGGCGACGACGAAGAACGGGTACGCCACCGACACCGCGCCGCACACGATCAGTGACGCGATGAAGTGCACGTATGCGCCCGGCGGAACGCCCCCCGCCGCCAGCTGCAGCGAAATTGGATAGGCGACCCCGGCGACGAACCACAACCCGAACACGACCAACACGACGCGGTCGCCGAGCAGCAGGGTGTCGGTGCGCGCGCGGGTGAGAGTCTGCCGGTCGTACGTGCGCCCCTTGCGCAGTCCACGCGGCACCAGTAGCGGATGGCGGCACCAGTACAGCAGCAGGATCGCGCCCAGCGGAAACGCAATCGAGTTGATCACCAGCTGTATCTGCTCGAAGGATTGTTGCGCCTCCGGAGTGAGCGCACTGATGATCAGCATCTTGTTGTGGTGATAGTTGTAGATTCCGGCCAGCGCGTTCGGCGCCGCGATACCGACGACGAGGATCGGCAGGGCCCAGCGGCGCAACCGCATGCGCCAACTGTGTGGCGGCGGGTCGACGAGGTCGCGGGCACGCGGATTGAGGCAGAGGTCGAACTGCTTGGCCAGCTCCGCTCCGCTCGACCAGCGTCCTTCGGGCTTCGGCGACAGGCAGGTCAGCAACACGCGCCGCAACGATGCGGGGCAGTCGTAGGGCAGATGGTCGAGGAACTCGGGATCGATGGCGCGACTGCGGTGATCCAGCATCGCCTCGAGCCCGACCAGCGACTCACTCGACACGTCCTCGTCGGGGAAGGGGCGTCGCCCGCACATCAACTCCCACAGCATTACGCCCAGCGCGAAAATGTCGCTGCGGGTGTCCAGATCGGCCGCGGTGCCCGGCATGCCGCGATGACACGCTTCGAGCTGTTCGGGCGACATGTAGGCGAGGGAGCCACCGAAGTACGCCAGCGGTGACGCTCCCGAGACGGAGTCGCTGAAACTGATGTTGAAGTCGGCAAGCTTGGGCACACCCTCGGCGGTGAGCAGTATGTTGGCCGGTTTGATGTCGCGGTGCAGAACCCCGCGTTTGCCGGCGTAGTCGAGGGCGTCCGCCAGCCGCCTGCCAAGCCACGCGATCGTTTCCGGCCAGGTCAACGACGCTATCTCCGCCCGGACACTCGAATCGGTGGGCCGGATCTCACCCTTCTCCCGCATTTCCTCGTCCACGACCTCGAGCAGGAGGCTGCCGTTCCGCTCGCGTTCGGGTGTGACGCGGACGCGCCGCAGCACCCGCAGCAGCGTCCCACCCGGGAGGTACTGCATATAGAGCAGGCGGAGCTTGCGGTCCTCGAGTAGTCGCTGATCGAACACCCGCACGATGTAGTCGTGGTCGAGTTGCGCGAGAGTTTGCGGTTCGTTGCCGTGGTCGTGCGAGATCTTCACCGCAACGAGGCGTTGCATCGAACGCTGCCGGGCCAGAAACACCCGGCCGAACGCGCCGCTGCCCAAACCCATCAGCAGATCGAAGTCGTCGACCTGCTGGCCGACCTCGACATCGTCGAGGGTCTCACGGGTCGGCGGTCTGGTGATCAGGGTGTCCACGGGAACGGCGGTGACAGTGCGGCTACCCTCGCTCGGCCGCTCGGCGCCCAGTGTCGGAGCAGCAGCCGTTCGCTCACCGTCAATCGTCGGAGCAGCCGCCGTTCGCTCACCGCTCAGCTGTGCAGAAACGGTTCGCTCACCGCCGAGTTGTGCAGACATGGTTCGCTCACCGCTCACTGGCGACGGGCCGGCCGCGACCGTCGCTTCACTGCTCTCGTGGTCGGAGTTCTGGACTCCGACGGTCTCTTCGGCAGAGGTTGATTCAGCGGCTGATCGGTCTCTGCCCGACCCGTTTCCTCTGGTCATAGCGCTTCGAGGTTCTACTGGGCGGGTGTAGCGAGCCCCGTCCGGGGACAAGCGAATGGTAACCCCGCGGACCTACCGTATCCAGCGCGAATAGTCGAAATGATCGAGTCGCCGAAACCTATACTCGAATGATGGGCGATCACCCGCTCTCCTCGGCCATCGGCATCGCCGACCGTGTTCGCTCAGGCATGACGAGTCCGGTCGAGGCCGTGGAGTCGACCTTGGCCGTCATTGCGGAACGAGACCCGAAGATCCGCGCTTTCGTCAGCGTCCTCGCCGAGCGGGCCCGCGCCGACGCTCTCGCCCTCACACATCGTGCCGATCTGTCCTCGCTGCCGCTCGCGGGCGTGCCTGTCGCGATCAAGGACGACATTCCGGTCGCCGGCCAGCCGATGAGAGAAGGATCGCGCGCGACGAACGGCGAGCCGAAGGCCTCCGACCATTCCGTCGTGGCCAGGCTGCGGGCAGCGGGAGCCGTGGTCGTCGGGCTGACCGCCCTTCCCGAACTTGCCGTGTGGGGCACGACCGACGCTCCCGGCGTCATCACCCGCAATCCATGGAACCTCTCGCGCACGTGCGGTGGCTCGTCCGGGGGGTCGGCTGCGGCGGTCGCTGCGGGAATGGTCCCGATCGCCCACGGGACGGACGGTCTGGGTTCCATTCGCATCCCCGCCGCGAATTGCGGCGTCTTCGGTATCAAACCGGGTCGGGGGGTCGTGCCCTCGGAACTCGGTGCGACTTCCTGGTTCGGCATGGCGGAGAACGGCCCGCTGGCGACGACGGTGGCTGATGCCGCCTTGATGCTGTCCGTACTGGCGGATCGACCGGAACTAGCGCAACTCGCAGAGCCCGCACCCCTGCGGATCGCAGTGGCGCCCGGATCGCCGACTCATCTGTCCGTCGTGGATCCGCATTGGCGGGCGGCAACCGAGCGGGCCGGCACGGAACTGGCCGGCTCCGGCCATCGCGTGGAGTCGGCGAAGCTGCCGTACCCGGTGAACCTTCTCCCCGTCCTCGCCCGGTGGACCGCCGGAACGGCAGCCGACGCGGAGGAACTCGACTTCCGGCAACTGCAGCGCCGCACCCGGCGACACGTGGCCGTCGGCCGAGCGCTCCGACGAGTGGTCCGTTCGCAACAGGTGGTCCGGCTCGAGCAGACGATGTTCGCCTTCTTCGCCGACTACGACGTCGTGATCACGCCCACACTCGCCCAGCCACCGCTGGCCGCCGCGGCCTGGAGCGAGCGATCCTGGACGTCGAATATCGTCGCCAACGTCCGGTACGCCCCGTTCACGGCGCTCTGGAACCTCGTCGGGTGGCCGGCGGCAAGCGTCCCGGTGGGCACGCATCCGCAGTCGGGCACCCCGCTCGCGGTGCAGATCGCCGCGCCACCGGGAGGCGAGGCACGCATTCTGGCACTCGCCGCCCACATCGAACGTGTCGCAGCCTGGCCGAGAGTGGCGCCTGCGCGGTGAGCGACGGCAGTGGTTCGCGCGCCGACGGGGCCGAGGGAACCTGGGGGCGGTCGCATGCGTTGACGTAGAGATACCGTCCCCACGGGCGGTTGGCTGCTACCTGGAGTCGCCGGCGTGCCGTCGCGGTAACCTGGATTGTCCGGTTGGCAGCCGGAAGGCGCACTCGGTAGACCCGCACTCTCGAAAGGACCGGCCACTTCGGCCGACCTGTATGAACCGTAAGACAGTGTTTCGTAACCTGGCGATAGTTGCCGGCATCCTGCTGGTGATCTATGCCTTCAGCTACTTCGGCAACGACACGCGCGGATTCAAGGGTGTCGATACGTCCGTGGCCATCGCGCAACTCGACGCGAACAACGTCGAGAAGGCGCAGATCGACGACCGCGAGCAACAGCTACGCCTGTGGCTCAAGGACGGCAACGACGCCACCGGCGGTGAGACCGAGATCCTCGCGAAGTATCCCGAGGCGGCGTCCGAGCAGATCTTCACCGAGATCTCCGACAAGGGCCTGGCGAGCTACAACACCACGGTCACGCAGGAGAGCTGGCTCACGTCGATCCTGCTGTTCGTGCTGCCGATGGTGATTCTGCTGGGCATCTTCTTCTTCGTGATGAGCCGAATGCAGGGCGGCGGCCGCGGCGGTGTGATGGGCTTCGGCAAGTCGAAGGCCAAGCAGCTGAACAAAGACATGCCGAAGACGACTTTCGCCGACGTCGCGGGTGCCGACGAAGCGGTCGAAGAGCTGTACGAGATCAAGGACTTCCTGCAGAACCCGATGCGCTACCAGTCGCTGGGCGCGAAGATCCCGCGCGGTGTGCTGCTGTACGGGCCTCCCGGAACCGGTAAAACCCTCCTCGCCCGCGCGGTCGCAGGGGAGGCCGGTGTCCCGTTCTTCACGATCTCCGGCTCGGATTTCGTCGAGATGTTCGTCGGTGTCGGCGCCTCCCGTGTCCGCGACATGTTCGAGCAGGCGAAGCAGAACAGCCCGTGCATCATCTTCGTCGACGAGATCGACGCCGTGGGCAGGCAGCGCGGTGCGGGTCTGGGCGGCGGCCACGACGAGCGCGAGCAGACCCTTAACCAGTTGCTGGTGGAGATGGACGGGTTCGGCGATCGGACCGGCGTCATTCTCATCGCCGCCACCAACCGCCCCGACATCCTCGACCCCGCGCTGTTGCGTCCGGGACGTTTCGACCGGCAGATTCCGGTCGGTGCGCCCGACCTCGCAGGTCGCCGCGCGATTCTCAAGGTCCATTCCCAGGGCAAGCCGATCGATCAGCACGCCGACCTCGAAGGTCTGGCCAAGCGCACCGTCGGAATGTCGGGTGCCGACCTCGCCAATGTCATCAACGAGGCCGCGTTGCTCACCGCCCGCGAGAACGGGACGGTCATCACCGAGGCCGCTCTCGAGGAGTCGGTCGATCGCGTGGTCGGCGGTCCCCGCCGCAAGAGCCGCATCATCAGCGAGCACGAGAAGAAGATCACCGCGTACCACGAGGGTGGGCACACGCTGGCCGCGTGGGCAATGCCCGACATCGAACCCGTCTACAAGGTCACCATCCTCGCTCGCGGCCGCACCGGTGGTCACGCGATGACGGTTCCCGAGGACGACAAGGGCCTGATGACGCGGTCCGAGATGATTGCCCGACTCGTGATGGCGATGGGTGGCCGTGCCGCCGAGGAATTGGTCTTCCACGAGCCGACCACCGGCGCGTCTTCCGACATCGATATGGCGACGAAGATCGCTCGCTCGATGGTCACCGAGTATGGGATGAGCGCCAAGCTGGGTGCGGTCCGTTACGGGCAGGAGGGCGGCGACCCGTTCCTCGGCCGGTCGATGGGTCAGCAGTCCGACTATTCGCACGAGGTCGCGCGGGAGATCGACGAAGAGGTCCGAAACCTCATCGAGGCGGCGCACACCGAGGCGTGGGCCATTCTCAACGAGTACCGGGACGTCCTCGACATCCTGGCCACCGAGCTTCTCGAGCGTGAGACTCTCACCCGTAAGGACCTCGAGAAGATCTTCCACAGCGTGGAGAAGCGTCCGCGCATCACGGCATTCAACGACTTCGGCCACCGGACGCCCTCCGACAAGCCGCCCGTCAAGACCCCGAGGGAACTTGCGGTCGAGCGCGGCGAGCCGTTGCCCCAGCACCAGCCCGAGCCGGTGTTCGCTCATCAGCAGTCGTCGCAGCAGGCCCAGCCGCAGCAGCAGTACCCGCAGCCGGTGGCCCCGGCAAACGGCTACCCGCAGCCGGACCCCTCGCGACCGCAGGGCGGGATCGCACAGCCGCGACCGGACTACGGCGCACCCGCGGGCTGGTCGGCTCCGGGATGGCCGCCGCGTGATTCGGGTGGGCAGGGCCAGGAAGGCCGGTACTCCGGCACCCCGAACCCGGGCAACGAGTGGAACCCACCGCACGAGCAGCGTCCCAGCGGGGACGAGGATCCGCAGACGCGGCCCTGGCGAGGACCGGACGGATCGAACTGATCTGCCCGAACTAGGCTGATGTTTCGGGACACACGTTCCCGATAGTGGAGGAGTTTCGGTTGTCGGTAGATCATCTCGATAGTGAACCCGTGGCACTCGAAACGGGACGGGTGTTCGATCAGCCCCGGGCTGAAGCTGCTGTGCGCGAGCTGCTGATCGCGATCGGCGAAGATCCCGACCGGCCCGGTCTCATGGACACTCCTGCCCGGGTTGCCCGGTCGTATCGCGAGGTCTTCGCAGGCCTCTACACCGACCCCGACAGTGTCTTGAACACCACATTCGACGAGGGCCACCAGGAACTGGTGCTGGTGCGGGACATTCCGCTGTACTCGACGTGTGAGCATCATCTCGTCTCCTTCCACGGGGTCGCCCATGTCGGTTACATCCCCGGGACGACCGGCAAGGTGACGGGTCTGTCGAAACTGGCTCGCGTGGTCGACCTGTATGCCAAGCGTCCGCAGGTCCAGGAGCGCCTGACCAGTCAGATCGCCGATGCAGTGATGCGCAAGCTCGATCCGCGCGGAGCGATCGTCGTCATCGAGGCCGAGCATCTGTGTATGGCGATGCGGGGCATCCGCAAGCCGGGAGCCAGCACCACCACCTCGGCGGTGCGGGGACTTCTCCAGTCCAGCGCGGCCTCACGTTCCGAGGCTCTGGACCTTATTCTGCGCAAGTGACCGCAATCGAGCTGCCCTCGCCCGGCCGGACCGTGGTGATGGGTGTCCTCAACGTCACCACCGATTCGTTTTCGGACGGGGGCCGCTTTCTGGATCGAGACGCGGCCCTGGCTCGCGGACTGGAATTGAAGCGTCTCGGGGTGGACATCGTCGATGTGGGCGGTGAATCGACTCGTCCGGGGTCGGCGCGGGTCGATCCCGAGATAGAGGCGGGGCGGGTGGCTCCAGTCATCGCGGATCTGGTGGCCGAAGGCATCTGCGTCAGTGTCGACACCATGCGGGCCTCCGTCGCCGAAGCGGCAATCGAGGCGGGCGCCTCCATCGTCAACGACGTCGCCGGAGGGCGGGCTGACGCGAAGATGGCATCCGTTGTGGCAGACGCCGGTGTTCCGTGGATTCTGATGCACTGGCGATCGGCCGGTGACTACGTTCACCGAGGCAACGCGGACCATTACGAAGACGTGGTGCGTGAGGTTCGAGACGAACTGATGACGCAGGTGGACCTGGCGGTCGAAGCCGGTGTCTCGGCGAGTTCGCTGGTGCTGGACCCGGGACTCGGCTTCGCGAAGAATGCCGCCCACAATTGGGCGCTTCTCAAGGCATTGCCGGAGTTCACCGACCTGGGATTCCCCATCCTCATCGGTGCCTCGCGCAAGAGATTCCTGGGTTCGCTGCTGGCGGAACCCGACGGCACGACTCGGCCACCGGCGGGGCGCGAGGTCGCGACCGCCGTCGTCTCGGCACTCGCCGCCACGTACGGAGCGTGGGGTGTGCGTGTGCACGACGCGCAGGGTTCGCTCGACGCCATCGCGGTGGCCGAGGCGTGGGCGCGAGGTGGCGTCGGTGAGTGACCGAATCGAATTGCGCGGGTTGAAGGTTCGCGGTAATCACGGAGTCTTCGAGCACGAGAAGCGGGACGGCCAGGACTTCTACGTCGACATCACCGTGTGGATCGATCTCGCGCCGGCGGCAGCGTCGGACGCTCTGGAGGACACTCTGGACTACGGCGGACTGGCGGAGCGGGCCGCAGCGATCGTCGCCGGGCCGTCCCGGGACCTGATCGAGACCGTGGCCGCAGAGATCGCCGACGGAGTCATGACGGATCCTCGCGTGCAACGCACCGAGGTGGTGCTGCACAAGCCGTCCGCGCCGATTCCGCTGACCTTCTCGGACGTGGCGGTCGTTGCGCACAGGTCACGGCCATGAGCCGCGCCGTGCTGTCCATCGGATCGAACGTCGGCGACAGCGTCGCCCACCTGCAATCCGTTCTGGACGCGCTGGGAAGCAGTGTGGTGGCGGTCTCGCCGGTGTATTCGACCGCGCCGTGGGGCGGGGTCGAGCAGCAGGACTTTCTCAATGCGGTGCTGGTGGTAGATGATCCAGCCCTCGACGCCGCCGAATGGTTGCGACGGGGACAGCAGATCGAGGCGGCCGCGGACCGCGTGCGGACGCAGCGATGGGGCCCGCGGACGCTGGATGTCGACGTCATCGTGTGCGACGACGTCCGTAGCGACGATCCCCAGCTGACCCTGCCGCATCCGAGGGCGCACGAACGCGCCTTCGTCCTCATCCCGTGGCTCGACGCGGATCCCGACGCAGTCCTGCCCGTCGGAGGGGAGCCGCACCGGGTCGACGAACTGCTGGCGTCCCTGGACGACGGTGAACGCGAGGGTGTGCGTCGCACGGAGTTCGCCCTGAACCGGCGGTCGCGATGAAACCGGAACCGACCGGCACGATGAAGCCCACCCGGATCTGGGACCTGCTGTTCCTGGCGGCCCTGGCCGTGGCGGCCACCTGGATTCTGGTCCGGGTCTTCTACGGCTCCTTTCCGCCCATTCCCGTGTACGCGGGGGCGTCGTTGTATCCGGTGGCGGTGATCGAGGTGATTCTCGCGTTCATGGTCCGGTCCAGGGTCAGCAACCATCAGGTCGGTGACGGTCCGCGTCAGTTGCACCCGATCACCGCGGCCCGGGTTGCCGCCTTGGCCAAGGCCTCCGCGCTGGTCGGTGCCGCGACCGCGGGAGTGTGGGGCGGCTTCCTGCTCTACCTCCTCCCGCAGCGTTCGGTGTTGCGGGCCGCAGTGTCGGACACGCCGGGAGCCTGGGTCGGGTTGGTAGCCGCGCTTGCGCTCGTCGGCGCTGCCCTGTGGTTGGAGCACTGTTGCCGCACCCCGGACGACCCGTCCGACGAGCCGGCGCACTAGCACGTGGGGGATCGCCGGACGTGTCCTGCGAATGCGCAGTGCACCGCTGACGGCCAAGTACCCTGGCAAGCATGACGAATCCTGGTCGCCTCAAGTCTGCGCGCCGCAACCAGCGCAGCGCGAGCCAGATGATCGTTGCGGCGTTGCTCGCGCTGGCCGTGGTCGCGTCCCTTTTCCTGATCTTCAGTGAGAGCGTGCCACTGCTGAGAGTTGGCGTGGTGGTGGCACTCTGGGCGGCCACTCTCGGCGCTATCGCGATGACGAAGTATCGGCGCGAGTCCGCTCTCGACAAGGCGAAGGTCAACGATCTGCAAACCGTGTACGAGCTCCAGCTCGAACGGGAGATCTCCGCAAGGCGTGAATACGAGCTGACCGTCGAGAAGCGGGTACGCAGCGAGGTGCGCGCCGACGCCGAGGAACTTGCGGCTCTACGGGCCGAGCTGTCTTCGCTGCGGAAGAGCCTCGAAGCATTGTTCGACGGCGCCATGCCGACCGAAAGGATCGCGCTGCGTGCCGACTCGACGCGGGTTCAGGAACTCGCGGGCGGGTCGTACAGCAGCTACCAGCCGGCGGCGTCCGGGCTCTATATCCCCGGGGCGGGACACTCCGGTCACCAGGGGCAGCAGAGCGGCGGGCCGCAACACAACTTCGCGAATCCCGACGACGAGCCGGTCACCGCCGAGACCTCCATCGTCGCCCCCGATGACCGGGGCTACGCAGAGGCGGAAATCGAGGTCGAGCCGGAGCCCGAGGCCCAGCCCGAGTCGGAAGCCCAGCTGGAGCAAGAGCCGGAGGCGGAAGCCCAGCCGGAGGTAGAAGCGCAGCCGCAGACCGAACCCGAGAAAGAGCCGGAGGCGGCACCTCAACCAGAGGTAGGAGCTCAGGCGGAGGACGAGCCGGTGCCGGGGTCGCGGCGCGCTCGTCGACAGGCGTCCGAGGACGACGAACCTTCCGGCGCACACGCGAGTGGTTTGTCCGTGGCCGAGATCATGGCCAACATGCATGCGACGGCGGGCACGACGCAGGGCACCGGGCGTCGACGGCGCCGCGAAGCCGAGTGATGAGGCGCAGATCACTTCGCCGGCGCATGGCGGGGTGAACTGGAAGCGGGCTATTCTCACTCGAGAACGTCTGGTACCCGCCGAGCGGGACTGGAACGAACGAGAGGACGAAGGTGACCTCTTTCGGGATCACTAATGGCCCTGCGCCTGCGCGACTGTCGGTAGGAATCGTCTCCGCCGGCCGGGTCGGTACAGCTATCGGAGCGGCGCTCGAGCGGGCAGGTCACGTCGTCGTTGTCTGTTCGGCGGTCTCCGACGTGTCCCGTCATCGAGCGCGCACCCGTCTGCCCGACACGGAAATTCTCCCGGTTGCCGATGTCGCTGCCCGCTCCGAGCTGCTGATTCTGGCCGTTCCCGACGCGGAGCTCGCCTCGCTGGTGGCGGGGCTGGCCTCCACCGATGCGGTGCCGAATCGCACGATCGTCGCCCACACCTCGGGGGCCAACGGCATCGGCATCCTCGATCCTCTTGCCCGGCAGGGCGTGGTTCCTCTCGCGATTCATCCAGCTATGACTTTCACCGGTCACGACGAGGACACAGTGCGCCTCGCGTCGGCATGTTTCGGGATCACCGCGGCCGACGACATCGGTTATGCCATCGCGCAGTCGCTGGTGCTCGAGATCGGCGGCGAGCCGGTGCGAGTGCGCGAGGACATGCGCCCGCTCTACCACGCGGCTCTGGCGCACGGCAGTAATCACCTGGTCACGCTGGTCGTCGACGCCGTCGCCGCCTTGCGTGTCGCGCTCGAAGGGCAGGAGCTTTTGGGGCAGGAGCTGATCGGCAACGAGCCGAACGGCGTTGCGGAACGAGTTCTCCAACCCCTGCTGTCCGCTGCCCTCGACAACGCGCTCCGCCGCGGCCCGGCCGCCCTCACAGGGCCGGTGGCACGGGGCGACTCGGAAGCTGTGGCCACGCACCTGCGGGTGCTGGAAGAGGTCGATCCAAGGATCGCCGCGGGTTACCGGGCGTTGTCGCTTCGGTCGGCCCAGCGGGCAGGCGCTACATCTGAACTACTGGACATCCTGGAAGAGCGGAGGTGAGTTCCGTGAGCGAACTGCAAGGCGGATACAAGCGCGGGGAACTCACCGTGCACCACGACCCCAAGGTCCTGACCAGGGTCTCGAAGGCGCTTCGGGGCGTCGGCCGGCAGGTCGCACTGGTGCCGACAATGGGAGCCCTCCATGCCGGACACCTGGAGCTGGTGCGGCAGGCCAAGTTGACGGGCGCGGTGGTGATCGTGTCGATCTTCGTCAACCCGCTGCAGTTCGGCGCCGGGGAAGATCTCGATTCTTATCCGCGCACGCTCGATGCCGACCTCGAGTTGCTGCGGGAGGCCGGGGTCGAATTGGCTTTCGTGCCCACTGCGGCCGCGATGTACCCGGCCGGTCAGCGGACCATGATCCACCCGGGCCCGCTCGGTGCCGAACTCGAAGGAGCGGCCAGGCCGACGCATTTCGCGGGCATGCTGACCGTTGTGGCCAAGCTGCTCCAGATTGCCGCGCCGCATGTTGCGTACTTCGGTGAGAAGGACTACCAGCAGCTCACGCTGATCCGGCAGATGGTCACCGACCTCGACTTCGACGTCAGGATCCTGGGCGTGCCGACGGTCCGCGAGCACGACGGTTTGGCGTTGTCCTCACGTAACCGTTACCTCGACGAGGAACAGCGGGCTGCGGCGACAACGTTATCCGCGGCCCTCATCGCCGGCGCCCATGCCGCCGCCGGTGGAGCCGAAGCGATTGTCGCCACCGCCCGTGAGGTGCTGGCGTCGGCGCCGGAAGTAGATGTCGACTACCTCGAAGTGCGGGGCGTCGATCTCGGTCCCGCCCCCGAACGGGGGGACGGTCGCCTGCTCGTCGCAGCCCGGGTGGGGTCCACCCGGCTGATCGACAACGTCGGGGTCGCGGTCGGCACCGGTTTTCTCGAACGTGCAACGGAACCGCCGTCCGGCACGGCTGTCTCCGAAGAGCTCACCTCCCGATAGAAAAGCGTCGAATCTTCCGTCTGTGGAAGAGTAAGGACCAGAACATGTTTCGCACCATGATGAAGTCGAAGATCCACCGCGCCACCGTGACGCACGCCGATCTCCATTACGTCGGTTCGGTCACGGTGGACCAGGATCTGATGGACGCCGCCGACCTTCTCGAAGGGGAGCAGGTGTGCATCGTCGACATCGACAACGGTGCGCGGCTCGAGACCTACGTCATTGCCGGCGCACGCGGTAGTGGTGTGATCGGAATCAATGGCGCTGCAGCACATCTGGTCAAGCCTGGCGACCTCGTCATCCTCATTGCGTACGGAGTCATGAACGAGGAGGAGGTGCGGGACTACCAGCCGCATGTCGTCTTCGTCGATGCAGTCAACAAGCCCATCGAGCTCGGCACCGACCCGGCGCACGCACCGGAAGGCTCCGGCCTCATCACTCCCCGCATGCTCGGGTCGCTCGACGCCGAGCGTGAATCCAGCTTGGTGTAATCGGTGCTTCTCACCGTCGACGTCCGGAACACGAACATCGTTCTCGGGCTGTTCACCGGATCCGGCGAACACTCGAAGCTGGTGCAGGACTGGCGGATGCGTACAGACCAGCGGATGACGGCAGACGAGTTGGCGCTGATCTTCCGCGGACTGCTCGGCGTGCACGTCGACCAGATCACCGGTGTGGCCGCGTTGTCGACGGTCCCGTCCGTGTTGCGCGAGATTCGGGTGATGTTGACGCGGTACTGGGGTCACGTTCCGCACGTGCTGGTGGAACCGGGAGTCCGAACCGGTGTCCCGCTGCTGGTGGACAACCCGAAGGAAGTCGGCGCCGACCGGATAGTCAACAGTCTTGCGGCGCACCATCTGTACGGTGCGCCGTGCATCGTCGTCGATTTCGGCACGTCCACCTGTGTCGACGTCGTGTCGGGCAAGGGGGAGTTCCTCGGTGGGGCTATCGCCCCCGGGCTTGAAATTTCGTCGGACGCTCTGGCGTCGCAGTCGGCGGCGTTGCGCAAGGTGGAGCTGCTCCGCCCCCGCTCGGTGGTCGGCAAGAACACCGTCGAATGCATGCAGTCGGGCGCGGTGTTCGGTTTCGCGGGTCTCGTCGACGGTTTGGTACGTCGAGTCCGCAAGGAGCTGCCGGCCTTCGCAGGCTCCGATGTGGTGGTGATCGCGACCGGTGATCGCGCGCCGCTGATCATGCCCGAGACGGAGACCATCGACGAGCACGAACCGGACCTCACTCTCGAAGGCCTGCGTCTGGTGTACGAGCGGAATCAGGCCCGTCGTGGGACGTCCCGTCGAAGTCCGCTCGACTGACGGGTTCCGTCCGCCCGGAAGATGTGCCACAATGGTCGGCGTGAATCGCTGCACGAGTGCTCAGGAGTGTTGTCGAGGCTGAACGCTGCCTTGACCAATTCACACTTCTGGAGTCTCTCTCGTGCTCGCAACCTATTCTTCTGCAGCTGTACCCACCCGTCTTCGTCCGGCCGATCTGCTGCGCATCACCGATCAAGGTGCTGCCGAGGTCCTCGACGGCCGGCACGACAACCTCCTCCCACATCGATGGCCGACCGATGAACGCTGGTCCTCGCGGCTGTACAGCGACGACGACGTCGATGTCTGGTTGATCAGCTGGGTTCCGGATCGAAACACCGAATTGCACGACCACGCAGGCTCTTTCGGGGCGCTCACCGTTCTCAGTGGGGCTCTCTCCGAGTTCCGCTGGGCGGGTGACCGCCTGCGTCACCGGACGTTGGAAGCAGGCGATCAGGCTTCCTTCCCGCTCGGATGGGTTCACGACGTCGTGCGAGCCCAGGACGTGCCCGGAGCGAGTGTTCCGACGCCGACTCTCAGCGTGCACGCCTACTCGCCCCCGCTCACGGCCATGTCCTACTACGAGGTCACCGAGCACGGCACCCTGCGCCGCACCCGAAGTGAACTCACCGATCTCCCCGAGGGCGGTTCGAAATGACCATCGATCAGATGCTCGAAGAGGCTCGCACGCAGATCGACCGGATGTACGTGTTCGAGCTGCCCGAGGCGGTGGCGCGCGGTGCGATAGTCGTGGACATCCGACCGCAGGCGCAGCGGGTCGTCGAAGGCACACTGCCCGGCGCTCTGGCCATCGAACGGAACGTGCTCGAGTGGCGCCTCGACCCCACCAGCTCGGCGCACCTGGCATTGGCGGTCAACCACGATGTGGAGTGGATTATCGTCTGCTCGGAGGGCTACACGTCGAGTCTCGCTGCCGCGTCATTGCAACAACTGGGCCTGCACAAGGCGACCGACCTCGTCGGCGGGTACAAGGCGATCAAGGCGGCGGGACTTCTGGGAGCGCTCATCGGCTCGCAGCACTGCACGCGCGAGCTGGCCACCGTTTCGGCCCATTGACCGGAAGCCGGCCGACGCCCGAAGACTCCTGAATAGGGGCGCCGCGGGCGGTCGATTAGGCTGGTGACCCGTGAGTGAAGCAGCAGACCAGCCAGTCGACGACACCCCCGAGCAGCTCCGGATCCGTCAGGAGAAGCGTGCGCGGATCCTCGCGGAGGGGCGCGAGGCGTACCCGGTGTCGGTTGCGCGCACCCACACGCTGTCGGAGATCCGCGCGAAGTACCCGGAGCTGGCGCCCGACACCACGACAGGTGACGTGGTCGGTGTCGCGGGTCGTGTCATCTTCGTCCGCAACACGGGCAAGTTGTGCTTCGCGACGCTGCAGGAAGGCGACGGCACCCAGCTGCAGGCGATGATCAGTCTCGCCTCTGTCGGGGAGGAGGCGCTCGCTTCCTGGAAGGCCGATGTCGATCTCGGTGATTTCGTATTCGTCCACGGTGAGGTGATCAGCTCCCGTCGCGGCGAGCTGAGCGTGATGGCCGATTTGTGGCAGATCGCCGCGAAGTCACTTCGTCCCTTGCCGGTAGCGCACAAGGAGATGAGCGAGGAGTCGCGCGTCCGGCAGCGATACGCCGACCTGATCGTGCGAGCAGAGGCGCGCGAGAATGCGCGCAAGCGGGTGGCCGTAGTGCGAGAACTACGCAATGGCCTCGAGCGCCGCGGATTCCTCGAGGTCGAGACACCGATGTTGCAGACGCTCCACGGTGGCGCCGCGGCCCGGCCGTTCGTCACTCATTCCAATGCCCTCGACATCGACCTCTATCTGCGTATTGCGCCGGAACTGTTCCTGAAGAGGTGCGTCGTCGGCGGTATCGAGAAGGTTTTCGAAATCAATCGCAATTTCCGGAACGAAGGCGTCGATTCCACCCATTCGCCGGAATTCGCGATGCTCGAGACCTACGAGGCCTACGGCACATACGACGATTCCGCCGTCATGATCCGTGAACTGGTTCAGGAAGTCGCCGAGGCGGCTTTCGGATCGACCGTGGTGACACTTGCGGACGGCACCGAATACGACTTCGGTGGCGAATGGAAGACCCTCGAGATGTATCCGTCGCTGTCACAGGCGATCGGTGTCGAGGTCACCCCCGCGACCACTGTCGACGAATTGCTTGCGCTCGCTCAGAAGGTAGGCCTCGAGGTACCCAAGGACAAGGGGTATGGGCACGGAAAGCTTGTGGAAGAACTGTGGGAGCACCAGTGCGGCGACCAGCTGTACGAGCCCACGTTCGTTCGGAACTTCCCGGTCGAGACGTCTCCGCTCACACGGGACCACCGGACCGAACCGGGAATCACGGAGAAGTGGGACCTGTATGTGCGCGGCTTCGAGTTGGCCACCGGCTATTCGGAATTGGTCGATCCGGTGATTCAGCGTGAGCGTTTCGTCGATCAGGCCCGGCTGGCCTCGGCCGGTGACGACGAGGCGATGGTCCTCGACGAGGAATTCCTCGCGGCGATGGAGCAGGGAATGCCTCCGACTACCGGTACCGGAATGGGAATCGATCGACTGCTCATGGCATTGACGGGATTGGGAATCCGGGAAACAATCCTCTTTCCCATTGTGCGCCCCTCGTACCGCTGATTCACCTCGACGAAATCGTGCGAATAAGATAAGTCCATTCTCCGGATTCCAAGACTACGAATCAAGGGTATGGTTACCTCCGGGTAGTAGCTCGCGTTGACGATGACACGTTCGCTTCATTCGAGAGGAAATTCATCCCATGGCCAAGAAGGTTACCGTCACCCTGATCGACGACGTCGATCAAGAGGCATCTGCTGATGAGACCGTCGAGTTCGGACTCGACGGTGTCCAGTACGAGATCGACCTTTCCTCGGAGAATGCGGCTAAATTGCGCGAGCAGCTCGACGTGTGGGTTTCGCATGCCCGAAAGGTCAGTTCGCGCAAGCGTGGCAAGACCGTGGCGGCGGCCCCGGCCGCTACCAAGTCCCGCGTTTCCGTCGACCGGGAACAGAGCGCCGCGATCCGTGAATGGGCGCGTAAGAACAACAAAAAGGTTTCTGCACGCGGACGGATCTCTGCCGAAATTATCGACGCGTACAACAAAGCGAACTGAATGTCGGCTGGGAACAGAATTCGCTGAATCGCTCCCCGCGAGACTTCTCGGCTGTTACGGTCCACGACTGATCGGATAATCGGTTAATGCGGGACTGGCCACGCCTCGTTGCGTGCGGATTTCGGCAATTCTGTTCCTGGCGTTCGGGCTGTAGGCCGACAGGGGACCGGCCTCGGCGTAACAGCCCGTTCCGGAGCGGAATCATCCCTGTCCGGTGTGCTGCGCGAAGCGACAACACAGATGCTCTCGCCTACACCGACCTGAACCGTCGCGTGCTCGCCGACTTTCGGCCGTGTCTCGGACGCTACTTTCCGGCCCCATCGCCACCGCTGGTTTCCGGCGAGCTTGTGGCTGCGTCCTCGAGCGCCGACGTGTCTGCTGTGCCCGCAGTCGTGTCGGGGGACCGCGCCGGCAGGGAGTGGGTGGCGAACACACAGGTCATCGACATACCCTGTCGGGATAGGCCGGACTGGCGGGCTTTCTGTTCGTGCGGCAACGCTGCGACGGAAACGACTGCGCGCGGGTCGCGTACTTCGCCGGACTGTCGAAGCTTGGTAGCTGTCGTCGACCCATCCGGCCACGTCCTTGCGACGAACAACTGGACAGAAGTACCTGTTCGAGCCGAACCCCGGCGGCTAGAAACGGTGGCCTCAGCGGACTTGCGGTCCCTGTTCGCTCCCGGCGTACAGGGAAGCGAAACGAATGCCGGAGCTGGGGCGTTGAATACGATTAGCAGGCTCGCCCGCTCACCTAAAGGGGTGGAGGGGCAGCAGGTCGATCGGCAGCCAACTAGAGTATGAGATGGGGTCGTGGAACCTTCGTCGGTTCGAGGCTGAGGCGCCAGTTCAGGGCTGAGGCGTTCGAGCAGGCGGTGGCGATCTGCTTGTTGTGCCGGAGCGAAACGCGGCGAACAGGGACGAGACACCCGGTCTCGTGACTGCTCGTCGGAAAGTGTGAGGGAGAGCGATGTTCGAGAGGTTCACCGATCGCGCACGGCGCGTTGTCGTCCTGGCTCAAGAAGAAGCCAGGATGCTCAACCACAACTACATCGGTACGGAGCACATCCTGCTCGGCCTCATTCACGAGGGCGAAGGTGTCGCTGCCAAGTCGCTGGAGTCGTTGGGCATCTCCCTCGAAGGAGTGCGCAGCCAGGTCGAGGAGATCATCGGCCAGGGCCAGCAGGCCCCGTCCGGCCACATCCCCTTCACCCCGCGTGCCAAAAAGGTCCTGGAGCTCAGCCTGCGCGAGGCGCTGCAGCTCGGACACAACTACATCGGTACGGAGCACATCCTGCTCGGCCTCATCCGCGAGGGTGAAGGTGTCGCGGCGCAGGTGCTGGTCAAGCTCGGTGCCGATCTCAATCGCGTGCGCCAGCAGGTCATCCAGCTGCTGTCCGGTTACCAGGGCAAGGAGCCGGCCGAAGCGGGCGGCACTCGCGGCGAGGCGGGCACCCCGTCGACGTCGCTGGTGCTCGACCAGTTCGGTCGCAACCTCACCCAGGCAGCCCTCGAAGGCAAGCTCGACCCCGTCATCGGCCGCTCGAAGGAAATCGAGCGTGTCATGCAGGTGCTGTCGCGCCGTACCAAGAACAACCCCGTGCTGATCGGCGAGCCCGGTGTCGGTAAGACCGCCGTCGTGGAAGGTCTCGCCCAGGCCATCGTCAACGGCGAGGTCCCCGAGACGCTCAAGGACAAGCAGCTGTACACGCTCGACCTCGGGTCGCTCGTGGCCGGCAGCCGCTACCGCGGTGACTTCGAGGAACGCCTGAAGAAGGTCCTCAAGGAGATCAACACCCGCGGCGACATCATCCTGTTCATCGACGAGCTGCACACCCTCGTGGGTGCCGGCGCGGCCGAGGGCGCCATCGACGCGGCCTCGATCCTCAAGCCCAAGCTCGCTCGCGGTGAACTGCAGACCATCGGTGCCACCACCCTCGACGAGTACCGCAAGTACATCGAGAAGGACGCCGCACTCGAGCGCCGGTTCCAGCCAGTGCAGGTCGGTGAGCCGACGGTGGAACACACCATCGAGATCCTGAAGGGTCTTCGCGACCGCTACGAGGCGCATCACCGCGTGTCCATCACGGACGGTGCACTCGTTGCTGCCGCCACGCTGGCCGACCGCTACATCAACGACCGCTTCCTCCCCGACAAGGCGATCGACCTCATCGACGAGGCCGGAGCCCGGATGCGTATCCGCCGGATGACCGCACCGCCGGACCTGCGCGAATTCGACGACAAGATCGCCGATGCCCGCCGTGAGAAGGAATCTGCGATCGACGCGCAGGACTTCGAGAAGGCCGCGAACCTGCGGGACAAGGAGAAGACCCTCGTCGCGCAGCGTGCGGAGCGGGAGAAGCAGTGGCGTTCAGGGGACCTGGACGTCATCGCCGAGGTCGACGACGAGCAGATCGCCGAGGTTCTGGGCAACTGGACCGGCATCCCCGTGTTCAAGCTCACCGAGGAGGAGACCACGCGTCTGCTCCGCATGGAGGAGGAGCTGCACAAGCGGATTATCGGTCAGGAAGACGCGGTCAAGGCTGTCGCCAAGGCCATCCGTCGTACTCGTGCCGGCCTGAAGGATCCGAAGCGTCCGTCCGGTTCGTTCATCTTCGCCGGCCCGTCCGGTGTCGGTAAGACCGAGCTGGCCAAGTCTCTCGCCAACTTCCTGTTCGGCGAGGACGACGCTCTCATCCAGATCGACATGGGTGAGTTCCACGACCGCTTCACCGCGTCGCGGCTGTTCGGTGCCCCTCCCGGCTACGTCGGCTACGAAGAGGGCGGCCAGCTCACCGAGAAGGTGCGCCGCAAGCCGTTCAGCGTTGTGTTGTTCGACGAGATCGAGAAGGCACACCAGGAGATCTACAACACCCTCCTGCAGGTGCTCGAAGACGGCCGTCTCACCGACGGCCAGGGCCGGACCGTGGACTTCAAGAACACGGTGCTCATCTTCACCTCGAACCTCGGAACCTCGGACATCTCCAAGGCTGTGGGCCTCGGATTCACGTCGGGCAAGGGCGACGAGTCGAACTACGAGCGGATGAAGCTCAAGGTCAACGACGAGCTCAAGAAGCACTTCCGGCCCGAGTTCCTCAACCGCATCGACGACATCGTCGTCTTCCACCAGCTCACCACCGAGCAGATCGTCAAGATGGTGGACCTGATGGTGGCACGCGTCGAGGTGGCGCTGAAGAACAAGGATATGACCATGGCGGTCACCGACAAGGCCAAGTCGCTTCTGGCCAAGCGTGGCTTCGATCCGGTCCTGGGTGCACGGCCGCTGCGCCGCACCATCCAGCGCGAGATCGAGGACCAGCTGTCGGAGAAGATCCTCTTCGGCGAGGTCGGCCCCGGTCAGATCGTGTACGTCGACGTCGAGAACTGGGACGGCGAGGGTGCGGGCGAGGACGCGAAGTTCACGTTCCGCGGCGAGACCAAGCCGGTCACGGTGCCCGATGAGGTTCCGATCGACCTGGCCAAGTCGGGCGCGTCCGACTCGGAGTAAGCAACTAGACGAACGGGCCGCCGGTGGATTTCCACCGGCGGCCCGTTCGTCGTATGCGGGGTCAGACGCTCTTGCGTCCGGACCAGTTGGCCAGGCGCTCGGTCGGGCCCGCGGCAGGCTGGGGATCGACCACTTCGGCGAATGGAACATGTCCACCGCGGACTTCGGCCGGAATCGCCTGTCGGGCGACGGCGAGCGCGGCTTCGGCGAGCGCGGGCCGAGCTTCGGAGTGCTGACCGGTGGCGACAGCGATGTCCCAGCCGTGCACCAGTGTCTCGTTGATGTATCCCCACACGGCCGCACGGCCGGGCACCGTCCCCCACGGCGCTCGAACGTCGGCGTCCAACCGGTCGTCGCTCCAGGCCGGCCACATCCGTTCGATCGCGGACCGATAGGCGGCTGCGTAGTCACCGTCGGAGAAGTCGGTGACGACGAGGGGGATCGTGCTCGGATCCCCGCCTTCGCCGATGACCCGGGCGCGTTCCACGGTGGCCACCAGATGGCCGAGAAGGGTGCGGACGTCGAAGTCGGCGCACGGGGTGGACGCCGCCAGCTGGTCTTCGCGGACCGCGTCGATGAGGCCGGTAGTCCAGGCGAGTGCCTCGCGGTAGAGGGGACGGGGATCGGTGGTCTGTGTCGTCATGCGGCAACTATCGCCGCGAAACATGACATCTCCTGTCATGTATTTCTGCGAGACTTTTCCCATGCGTGCCGACCGTCTGCTGTCGCTGGTGCTGCTGCTCCGAAACCGTGGTCGGATGTCGGCGTCGGCGCTCGCCCGCGAGCTCGAGGTATCACCGCGTACCGTGCTGCGTGACATCGAGGCTCTGTCGACGGCGGGGATACCGGTGTATGCCGAGCGTGGCCGGGACGGCGGCTTCGAACTGCTCCCCGGATTCACGACGGACCTCACCGGGCTGACCGTCGACGAGGCGAAAGCTCTGCTGGCGGCCGGTTCCGCCGCCACCTCACAGTCACTGGGCATGGCTCCGGCCTTTGCGTCGGCGATGCGCAAGGTGGTGGCGGCGATGCCCGACGCACACCGCGCAGCGGCCACCAAGGTCGCCGAACGGATTTTCGTCACTCAGGGAACCTGGCTGTCGGACCCGGACCAAGCCGAGGAACATCTCGGCCTGATCCAGCAGGCTGTGTTCGTCGGACGTCGCCTGAGCATTCTGTACGCGTCGAGGGGCGCGGCGGCGGTCCGGCGAATTGTCGACCCGCTGGGACTCATTTATGCGTCCGGACGGTGGTACCTCGTCGCCATGGATGCCGGCAGGGAGAGGATGTACCGACTCGAGCGCATCGAGGAGGCAGTCGAACTCGAGGAACCTGCGCACCGGCCGACCGACATCGACCTCGCCGCCATCTGGCAGCGTCGCCGCGCAGCGTTCCGGGCGAGAACGGAACCGGTTGTCGCGGACGTACTCGTGCGGGTTGCCCGTCGGGACGATCTCGTGGAACGGGTGTTCGGTGTGCGCTCCCAGTCCGTGTTCGACCGTAGTCGGGTTCGCCTCGAGGTGGTGTTCGGCGACCGCGCCCATGCGCACGGTGTGCTCTGGGCGATGGGCGACGATGTCGAGGTCCTGGAACCTCCGGATCTGCGGACAGAACTGCGGTCCAGAGCGATGCGCATGCTCGCACGGTACGAGTAGGTTCGAGGAGAACTGATGTCACACGAGAGGATCGGCATGCCGACACGTACCGCACGCACCGCCTGGAACGGAACGCTCGAACAGGGAGGGGGGCAAGTCGAACTCACCAGCTCGGGAGTTGCCACGTTCGACGTGTCGTTCCCCAAGCGAGCGGCCGACAACGCGGACGGAACCACCAGCCCCGAAGAGTTGATCGCCGCAGCTCACTCGTCCTGCTTCGCGATGCAGTTGTCCGCGCTGATCGCGGAGGCAGGCGGAACTCCGCAGAGTCTCGAGGTGAAAGCCGATGTGTCCCTGGGACCGGACACTCCGGGTTTCAAGCTGACCGGCATCCTTCTCACCGTCCGAGGTGAAGTGGAGGGCCTGGACGCCGACGGGTTCGCCAAAGCCGCACAGGCGGCCAAGGAGTCGTGTCCTGTCAGCAAGGCGTTGACCGGTGTCGAGATCACGCTCGACGCGGCCCTCGAGTCCTGAGCCGCGTCACTGCCGGTTGAATCGGGCGCGGATCTCTTCCATCTTGGCCTGTAGCTCCTCTTGACTGATCACGCCCCTGTCCATCAGCGCATGGGCAGTCGCGATGACGGAGCGGCTGCGGACCGGGAAGTCGCGGTAGACGGTCTCGCCCAGCTCGTCCTCGGTGTGGCGCCTCTCGAGATTGTCGAAGGCGCCACGCCAGGAGAGGCATTCAGCCGTGGCCTGCATTCTCGATTCCCAGGGGTCGGGTTTACGGTCGAGGTCGGGAAGCGTGGCATCGTCGCGGGTCGTGGAGGGTGTCAACGTGTTCAGGAGGACCTCGTAACCCTTGTCGGTCATCACTGTGGGCCTCCGACGGAGGGTGGCGTGGTCGCCGTCCAGTCCACCTGGGGTACTGCCACACCGATCATGGTGTCGCGGGTAACGATCGATGCGAGTTGCTCTTCACTCCAATCCTCGGTTCCGGACGGCCGCATCGGCATCACCATGAACCGGGATTTCTGATTCGAGTCGTGGACGCGCACTTCCACATCGGGCGGAAAGTGCAAGCCGAACTCTGCTATGACTTCCCGGGGCCAGCGGACCATCCGGCGCCGGTAGTTGGGCGTGCGGTACCAATCGGGTGACATCCCCAGAACGGGTCGCGGGTAGCAGGAACACAGCGTGCAGACGATGACGTTGTGCACCTTCGGCGTGTTTTCCAGCACGTAGAAGTAGGTGTAGTCGCTCGGTGTCCCGGACCCCGTGGGATCGCGCCAGTCGATTCCGACTTCCTTGCACGTCTCGGTTCCGTCGGCCAACAGCCGCTTCTTGAATTCGGGGTCGACCCATGCTTTGGCGACGAGCTTGGACCCTCCGGAGGGCCCGACGGATTCGGCCCACTCCGAGAATCTGCGATGGTCCTCGTGGGAGAACAGGCCGTGCTCGATGGACAGTTCGCGGATCGCCGTTTCGAGGATCTCGAATTCGCTGATCTCCTCCGACGCTTGGATCGGGGTGTGGTCGTCGTGCGAATGCGTCATGTCTCAGCCTCCCCTGCAAGCTCGAGCCAGCGCTCGGAGCATTCGGTTTCCAAAGTGTCGACGTCGAAGCCGGTGTAGCGAGGCCACAGGTCGGTCTGCTTGAACCGCACTACGTAGAAGGGTTCCGTTCGTCCGTCGTCCACCCTTCCCCACGCCTCGTCTTCGGGTATCACCCATTCCGGGCGATATTCGACGATCACGCCGGTGTGCCCGCGGATGAACGCTTGAGTTCTGGTGTGGAACATCGACGTCGCGTCCCGGACGGTGACCCGATCGCCGATCCGGAACTTACTCATGACGGACTCCCACCTGCTCGTTGGTCACTCGACCGCCGGCGCACCTCGTCGATCTTCGCGGAAAGTTCGTCAGGGGTGATGAGGCCTTTGTTGATCAGTGTCTTGGCCGCCACCGTGATCCACCGGGCGTAGTACGGCAGACCGAAATAGAGCGTTGCACCCAGGTCGTTCTCGGCACGACGGCGCTCTTCCGAATTCCACACACCCCGCCATCCGAGGCATTCACAAGTGACGTAGGTGCGCATCTCCCAATCTTCTTCCACCTTCTCCTCGTACGGAACGGGAAGAGCGGGCTGGCCGCCGACATCGTGTAGGACATGCCGCAACGCGTCGAAAGCAGCGTTGGAAAGGTAATAGGGCGAATCCATTTCGGCGTGGTGGACTGGGGTGAATTCGGCGACGCGATCGGCCTGTGCTTCGAATTCCGCTCTAGGGTTCATCTCCGGCTCCGGTCCTGGATGGAACTAGTGGCAGGGAAGTCCCAGTAGGTGGCGTCCGTCGTGCATCAGTTCGTGCAGGTACATGCCACTTCGAGAGATCACGCCCTGGTCGAACCCGACCAGGTAGAGCATGAGGAGGGAAAGAAGGACGACGCCGACGGTTATCGACACGACTCCGAGAGTTTCGACAGTCCTGCCCGGCGAAGCGACGTACACCATGATTTCCCCTGAATGAGTGCGGGTTCGAGAACTACGTCCACTGCCGATCATCCGGGCATTGCGGCGAGCGCCCCTCGATCAGCGGCACGACCGTTTCGACGTTACTCCCGGTACCGAAGACCGACTACTGTCCCGGCGGGCCGAATCCCGGGTGCGCAAATGCGGCGCGGCGGACCAAGACAAACCCAACTTCTGCGGTCGACGTCACGGAACAGAAAGCGGCTTCGAACTGTTCCCTGAACTGTGACGACACAACTCGGCGACTCCGCTCGTACCATCGAGATCGAAATCTGGTCGGACGTGGCGTGCCCGTGGTGTTACATCGGCAGGCACCGCTTCCTCGATGCACTCTCGGACTTCGAGGGGCGTGAGCGAGTGCGGGTGGCGTGGAGGGCGTATCAACTGTCGCCGGAAACACCGGCAGGGGAGCGTCGCAGCGAGCTCGACGCCCTCGTGCAGAGCAAAGGTCTGCCCGCAGAACAGGTGCGTCAGATGTTCGAACACGTGTCGCGTACTGCCGCAGAGGAAGGGCTCAGGCTCGACTTCGACACCGTGATCGCCGCCAACACGTTCGACGCGCACCGTCTGATTCACCTCGCGGGCGACTCTCGCGACGCGGTGGTGGAGGCGCTGTTCCGCGCGCACTTCAGTGAGGGCGCGGTGATCGACGATCGGGCCGTTCTGGTCGACATTGCATCGAGTACCGGTCTCGACCCTGATGTCGTGCGGAAGCAGCTGGACTCCGACGTCGGCGCGGATGCCGTACGCGCTGACCTCGACACTGCACGACAGTTGCAGGTATCGGCGGTGCCGTTCTTCGTGGCAGACCGCCGAATCGCGGTGTCGGGTGCTCAACCGAAGGACGTGTTCCTTCAGCTGCTGACACAGGCGAGCACAGCGCCGGTGGACTGACGACGCCGGTGTCCGCGCCAGTGGACTCCACCCCTACCCGGGCGTCGGTGCGACGCGCTTGCCATCGCCTTGGCCGAAGAGCACATTGAAATGCACGTCATCGGTAGGGAGGCACTGTGCGCGAGCAGACACGATCCAGAGACACATGGCCTGCGTTGAAAGTGGACGACTGGACCTCGACACGGGACACCCTGCACATGTGGACGCAGATAGTCGGGAAGATCCGCTTGGCCCACGCACCGCTGATCAACCACTGGTGGCAGGTTCCGCTGTACGTGAGCCCCCGCGGTCTCACGACGTCGACAGTCCCGTACGGCACCGAATGTTTCGATATCGAATTCGACTTCGCCGACCATCGACTGGTGATCCGCACGAGCACGGGCGGCAGCGGGACGGTTGCCCTCGAACCGAAGTCGGTGGCCGATTTCTACACAGAGACGATGGACACGCTGGACGAACTGGGTGTGGCGACCACCATTCGGGCCCGGCCCAACGAGGTGAACCCAGCCGTTCCGTTCGCGGAGGACACCCAGCACTGCTCGTACGACGGTGAGTCGGTGTACCGGTTCTGGCGGCAGCTCGTGCAGGCGGACCGGGTGTTGCACGAGTTCCGTTCGCATTTCATCGGGAAGGTCAGTCCCGTGCACTTTTTTTGGGGTGCGCTCGATCTTGCCTGTACCCGGTTCTCCGGGAAAACCGCGCCGACTCACCCTGGGGGAGCGCCGAACTGCGGAGACTGGGTGATGGTCGAGGGCTACTCGCACGAGCTGAGCAGCTGCGGTTTCTGGCCCGGTGGTGGCGCCGAAGGCGCATTCTATGCGTACGCCTACCCTGAGCCGGATGGCTTCGCCGACTACCCGGTCGGGCCCGACGGAGCCATCTACAGCGGAGAATTCCGGCAGTTCTTGCTGCCGTATGAGGCCGTCCGAACTGCAGACGATCCGGATCTGGCACTGCTGACGTTCCTGCACAGCACGTACGACGCGGCTGCCGAACTGGGTGGCTGGGACCGGGCCGCCCTGGAGGCGGACCCGGCCCGGTGGGACAAATTCCGTTGACGCCTTGGAAGGCGCGTCAGCCGGCGTTCGCCGACGCGGGCGCCTGCGCTCGGCTGGCACGCTCGGTGAGGAACGCGAACACGAGACCGAGAGCGAGCCACAGGGTTGCCTGGGTGGCGAGGGAAGCGAGGCGGAAATCCCACAACAGGCCGGCAGGGAAGTCGTCGCCCACCTCGTCGACGGTAGGCAGAGTCAAATATCCGACCGTGACGACGACCAGGAAAGCGGCCACCGGGGCCGCGATGCGCGTCGACAGGAATTCCTGAGCAGCTACCGCTTTCGCGGCGAATACCGAGGCGACCACGGCGAGCAGACCCAGCACCACCACGGCGAGCCACAGCCAGGTGCGACTGGTGATCGTCTCGGGATCGCCGACGGCCGGCGGATTGGCCGGGTACTTGAAGAACGGAACGGCTTCGATCGCCAGCCACCCGAGTGACGCGAGCACTATACCGAGCACCGGACCCGAAAGCGTGGTCACCCTGCGCGCGTAGTGCGCGACGACGGCAAATATCGCCCCGAGCGCCAGTCCGGCGAGTGACGTCGCGAGGAACAGACCGAACCGCTGTCCGTTGCGACTGACCAGGGCTTCTTCCTCGTCGTGCGAATGGCCTGCCGGTGCAGTCGATTCCGCCCCGCCGTGCGAGTGGTCGGCGCTACCCGCTTCCTCGATCGCGATGGCGGCGTCGATGTGCGATTCGCCGAGGACGGATGCCACGCCGCCGGCGAGGATTCCGGCAATCAAGCCTGCAAGCAGACCGCGAATCAGTAATTTCCCGAAGGACTCGCTCGGTGTCATGTTCGCGGATGACTCGCTCAGTGGCACGGAAGGCCCAGCAGGTGGCGCCCGTCATGCATCAGTTCGTGCATGTACATGCCGCTGCGCGAAATCGCGCCCTGGTCGAATCCCACGAGGTAGAGAGCAAGCATCGCGAAAAGGACGATCGCGAACGAGATGACGGCGAGCCGGGTCGAATCGACCGATGCGCCGGGTGCGTAGACGAGTGCCATGGTTCCTCCTGGGATGTCGCGTCCCCTAGGTTCATGCGATGGCCGCAGTATCTGGCTGTCGAGGTGGTTCCCGCATCTTGCCGTGGCCTAGCTGAGGGACTACTCCGATTTACAGTGGCGCGACCGCTCCGGTTTTGCACCGGATTCCTGCCGAACCATCGCTTTGTCTTGCGAACTTTCGCACCCGGCGGGCCGCCGTGTCAATGTTCGCCTCGAGGTTTGTGTCGAGCAGGTCCTCAGCGGTCGGCCGCTGCCGAGACGTCGAGAACCACCTCGAACTCGAGCAGAGACGCGCCGGACGCCACCGGCTTCTGCCGCTCACCAGCGTGCGCTTCCCGTGCAGGGCCGTCGCGCCACGCCTCGAACGCCTCTTCGCTCTCCCACTGGGTGACGACGAAGTAGCGGTTCTCGCCCTTGACCGGGCGCAGAAGCTGGAACCCGAGAAAGCCTGGGGAATTCTCGACGGCATGCGCGCGTCCTGCGAAGCGCTTCTCCAGTTCGGGGCCCGCACCCTCGGGAACTTCGATTGCATTGATCTTCACCACTGCCATGCTTCGGGAGGGTACTCCGCTAGCGTCGCAGGCGTGGTGGGTGAGAGTGCGTTGCACGACGAGGGCGGCACCGGACGACCGATTCTGCTGCTGCACGGGTTGATGGGCAGTGCGCGGACGTGGCGCAGGCACGTTCCGTGGCTGCGCGAACACGGCCACGTCTACACGTTCGACGCTGCAGGCCACGGCCGCCCCGCCCCGCCCGTGCTGTCGACGGAAGCATTCGTCGAAGACCTGGCGGCGGCATTGAGTCCGGTCGCCGAGCCGCTGGTCGTCATCGGGCATTCGATGGGCGCCTTGCACGCGTGGTGCCTGGCCGCCGAGTTCCCGGAGAAGGTCGCCGCTCTCGTTCTGGAAGACATGGCGCCTGATTTTCGTGGCCGTACCGCCGACGACTGGGCGGCGATGATCTCGAACTGGCCGCAACCGTTCGAGACGCGAGAGGCGCTCGTCGAGTTCTTCGGACCTGTCGCGGGTCAGTACTTCCTCGACTCGTTCGAGCAGCGTGCCGACGGCTGGTACCTGCACGGTGAGGTCGAGACGTTTCGCGACATCTCCGCCGAGTGGGGCGACCGGCACTTCTGGGCTCAGTGGGCCTCGATCACGGTGCCGGCGCTGCTGATCGAGGGCGAGTACACCATCACCCCCGAGGGTCAGATGCGGACGATGGCGGAGCGGCATCCCCGCGCCGAATATGTCCGCATCGAGCAGGCCGGGCACCTCGTCCACGATGATCAGCCCGAGCAGTACCGGAAAGTGGTCGAGGAATTCCTGCACGGACTGACCTGAGCGCACGGTTGCGCAGTGGTTTGTCAGCTGCGGACGCAATTGTGGCGGTTTCCAGCAGTTTTCTCAGCGCTCTGCCCGATCGTGAGGGGCTTCTAGCTTCCCTCACCCGCGAGGGCGAAGAGGCCGTCGTCGGTCTGCTCCACCAGTCCGTCGAGCAGCAACGAGTGCAGAGCACGATCGCGCTGACCTGGGTCGTCGAGCCATACCTGGTCGAGGCGGACCCGCTCGACCGGACGCGAACTGTCGCGCAACACCGCCATGAGCTTGCCTCGAACCTGACGGTCCGTGCCTGCAAACTTCTGCACCTTCCTGCGTTCGCCGGTGTGCGCTGGACGCCCGGCGACCATCCAGGCGCAACTCGGCAGCGGACACCGCGAGCATTCGGGGGAGCGTGCGGTGCAGATCGTCGCACCGAGTTCCATGAGTGCCGCCGAGAACGTGGCGGCGCGGGCGCGGGTACGGGGCAGCAGCGCGGACACGTCCGCCAGGTCGCGCACCGTCGACGGGTTGCCGGGCTCCGCGTTTCCGTGCACGGCGCGTGCCACCACCCGTCGAACATTGGTGTCGACGACGGGGACACGCTGCCCGTAGGCGAAGCACGCCACCGCCCGAGCGGTGTACGCGCCGATCCCGGGAAGCCCGAGGAGCGTGTCGACGTCGCTCGGGACCACGTCACCGTGCTGGGTGGCCAGCACTTCGGAACACTGGTGCAGTCGCAGCGCTCGCCGCGGATAACCGAGCTTTCCCCACGCGCGCAGGACGTCGGCCTGGCTCGACGCGGCCATCCGGGACGGGACGGGCCAGCGCTGCACCCATTGCTCCCAGATGGGAGCAACGCGGACGACGGGTGTCTGCTGCAGCATGATCTCGCTCATCAGAATGTGCCAGGCGGTCACACCCTCGCGACGCCACGGCAGATCCCTGGCCTCGACGTCGTACCACCTGATCAGCGCAGACGAGTCCACGGTCACTTCTTCTCACAAGTCCCTTCGCCGCCGTGCCAACCGGATTTTCCGTCGACGTAATGCTCCCGCAGAGCCGGTGCAACAGGAGGGGTGCACAATATGTTCATGCCTAACTCCAACCCGGTTTCTGCATGGAAGTCCCTACGCCAGGGTAACGAGCGGTTCGTCAACGGCACCTCGCTCCATCCCAGTCAGGGTGTCGCCGATCGTGCGAAGCTCGTCGACGGCCAGCACCCCACGGCCGTCCTGTTCGGTTGCGGAGACTCCCGCGTCGCCGCCGAGATCATCTTCGACCAGGGGCTCGGCGACATGTTCGTCGTCCGCACCGCAGGTCACGTCCTCGACGACGCGGTTCTCGGGTCGATCGAGTACGCCGTCGGGGTGCTCAACGTGCCGCTCATCGTCGTGCTCGGTCACGACAGCTGTGGCGCCGTCAAGGCGACGCTCGACGCCCTCGACGACGGCAACATCCCCCCCGGATTCATCCGCAGCATCGTCGAACGTGTGGCGCCGTCGATCCTCAAGGGACGCCGCGAGGGCCTCAGTACAGTCGACGAACTCGAGGGTCGCCATGTGGTGGAGACCGGTGCGCTGCTCATGCAGCGGTCGCGCATCATCGCGGAGAAGGTGGAGAGCGGCGCGTGCGCCATCGCCGGTGTCACGTACAAGCTGTCCGACGGCCGCACCCACCTGCAGGGCGTCGTCGGAGACATCGGTGAGCTCACGGCCTGACCGCGACACGCCGCACCCGCTGAGCCGTACCCGCACGCTGCCGAACTACCGTTGACGTCGTGCTGGAACCGAATGGACCGTTGCCCCCCGAGATTTACTGGCGCCGCAGGGCGCTGGCGATCGGCGGCGCCATCGTCGTGCTGCTCTTGGTGGTCTGGTTGATCAGTTCCCTCCGCGGTGGGGACGATTCCGAGACCGACCCCGCGGCAGCCAGCTCGTCGATGACCACGCCGGTGTCGATTTCGCCGACTGCCTCGGGTTCGCCGTCGAGTGGTGGTTCCGGCGGCTCGGGTGGGGGCGGCGGAGCCGCCGCGGCCGGCGATGAAGGGTCCGGCACGGCAAGTGCCTCGGGCTCCTCGACCAGTGGAGCATCGAGCAGTGCCGGGTCGACGAGTGCAGCCGCCAGCGGTCAGGCTGTTGCGGCCGGCCAGTGTCCTGACCAGTCCCTGGCCATCAAGGTCGCTGCCGACAAACCGACCTACCTTCCGGGGGAAGAGCCGAGTTTCACCACGGTCATCACCAACATCGGTACCACCCCGTGCCAGCGCGACCTCGGTAGCAGCCTGCAGCAGGTGCTCGTGTACACGATCGACGGCAGCGTCCGGCTGTGGTCCAACATCGACTGCTTCCCGCAGTCCGCGGCCGACCTGCGCACCCTCGCCGCCGGCGAGCAGGCTCAGTTCACGGTGAAGTGGTCTGCCAAGACGTCCGCACCGGATTGCCTCACCCAACCGGAACCGCAGCGCGATCCGGTGGGTCCCGGCGCGTACACCGTGGTGGGGCAGCTGGGTCAGCTGCGTAGTGCGCCGGAACCGTTCAACCTGAGCTGACCGGGCTACAGCTCGATCCGGGACCGGCGATCGAATTCCTTGTCCAGGCCGGTCTGGTCAGGGTCGGCGAGTAGTGCCGCGAGAAGAATGCGGGCCTGTCCGGCTCTGAGGTCGGTCGAGAATAGGGCCCCGGCCGCGATGAGATCGGAGCCGCCTCCACCTCCGCCGTAAGTGGGGGAGATCGCCCCGTACGGAACGCGGGTGGATACGGCGACCGGCACACCCGCCGCGACGGATTCGCGTACCGCCTCGACGATTACGGGGTTCGCGTTGCCGGATCCGAGCGCATCGAGAACCACGCCGTGCGCGCCGGCGCTCCGGCACGCGTCGAACTGCACACGATCCGTGCCAGGGTAGATCGCGACGACGTCGACACGGACGCCGGAGATCGGACGCCAGGGCAGTGGCTCGGGCCGGTGTCGGTGCATCGGGGTGCGGACGGACCGGAACGCATCGAGCGCGGTCGTGTCTGCCTTGCGGACCCCCGGAACCGGATGAAGCTTTCCGCCGAAGGAAATCAACACTCCCCGCCCACGCATGGCCGGATCGGTGGCGGTCGACAATGCGGCCGAGAGGTTGGCCTGCGCGTCGGACTCGGGATGATCGAAGGTGCGTTGTGCCCCGGTGAAGACGACCGGCCGGGGATCGGCGTGATGCAGATCCACCAGGAACGCGGTTTCCTCCATGGTGTCGGTTCCGTGGAGAACGACCACCCCGGCGACAGCGGGGTCGCGGAGTTCCGCCGCGATTGCCTCGCGTACCCGATCCATGTCGGCGAAGGTCATGCACGAGCTGTCCTTCGACAGGACATCGGTGACGCGGACCTCGGTGGTCGCCCGCTCGGCTCCGGTCGCGAGCAGATCCGGGCCCGTGACGACGGGACGGCTCACACCCTCCTCGTCGCGTCGGCTAGCGATGGTGCCCCCGGTGGTGACGACGGCGACTGTAGGCACTTACTGTCCTCCCTGCGAGGCGGTCGGGTAGTCATCGGTGGTCATGCTGCCATCTCGTGCGGCGGCCAGGTCGCGGATGCGGTTTCTGCAGGCGTACCAGCCGATCACCAGGAGTGGGGCGATGATGGCGATCGATCCGACGGTCCACGTTCCGACGGGGTGGTCGAAGGCCATCAGCACGACTACGCCGACGAGGAACGCCAACGTCAGAAGGCCGGTGTAGGGGGCGCCGAACATCCGGAAGCTCGGCCGTACGAGGCGCCCCTCCTTCGCGAACTTCCAGAGTTTCAACTGACACAACACGATTACGGCCCAGGCGCTGATGATCCCGAGTGCGGCCAGGTTGAGGACGATCTCGAATGCCTGAGTGGGAACGATCGCATTGAGTCCGACACCGAGGAGAATGACGAACCCCGTGAGAGCGATGCCGCCGTAGGGAACGCCCGCCTTGTTCATCCTCGCCGCGAACGCGGGCGCAGACCCTGCCATGGCCATCGAGTGCAGTATTCGTCCGGTCGAATACAATCCGGCATTGAGTGAGGACAGTGCGGCGGTGAGTACGACGAGATTCATGATCGCGTCTGCGCCTTCGACGTTGATCGTTCCGAAGAAGGTGACGAACGGGCTTTCGCCGGCGTGATATTCCATGTAGGGGAGAAGCAGCGCCAGTAACAGGACGGATCCGACATAGAAAACGAGAATCCGGAGGATCACCGTGTTGATCGCCTTGGGAATCACCTTCTCCGGATTCTTGGTTTCCCCGGCCGTGGTACCGACCAATTCGATGGATGCGTAGGCGAATACGACGCCCTGAATCACCACGATCGCGGGCAGGATGCCGTTGGGGAACCACCCGCCGTTGTCGGAGATCATGCTGAAGCCGGAGGTGTGGCCCTCGATGGGGGTACCGAACAAGACGAAATAGACGCCGAAGCAGAGGAAGGCGGCCAGCGCCACGACTTTGATGAGCGCGAACCAGAATTCCAATTCACCGAACACGCGTACCGACACCATGTTCAGTGTCAGAACGAGCGCTACTGCCGCCAAGGCGAATACCCATTGGTCGACGTCCCCGAGCGGTGCCCAGTATTTCTTGAAGAAGTTCATGTAGAGCGCTACTGCGGTGACGTCGACGACCGCGGTCATCGCCCAGTTCAGCCAGTAGAGCCAGCCGGCGGCGAACGCCATTTTCTCGCCGAAGAATTCGCGGGAGTACGAGACGAACGATCCCGACGTGGGACGGTGCATCACCAGCTCGCCCAGTGCCCGCAGGATCAGGAAGGCGAAAAATCCACAGAGGGCGTAGACGAGAACAAGGGCGGGTCCTGCTTGATGAAGGCGTCCACCGGCGCCCATGAACAGGCCGGTACCGATCGCACCACCGATCGCGATCATCTGAATCTGTCGAGGACCGAGTGCTTTTCGGTACCCCAGATCTTCCTCGACGAAGATGTCGTGTGTCTGACTCGGGCCGTCTTTTTCGATCGTCATGACACCACTCCAGCGGTCGTCGGAACGGGAGCCTGAGTTGCCGTACCAGCCCTCAGATTGGCGAGATGCTCCGGACTGAGTAGTCGATCGAGTTCTTCTCGATCGAGTAGTCCCGCCTCGATCACGAGGTCGGCGACCCTACGACCGGACACCAGCGCTTCCTGCGCGATACGGGTCGACGCGGTATAGCCGATGTACGGATTGAGCGCGGTGACGAGTCCGATCGAGTCTTCGACCCGGGCACGCAGAAGTTCGGTATTGGCGGTGATCCCCAGAACGCACTTGTCGGCCAGGATGCGGCAGGCGGCGGCCAGATGCCGCATTCCGTCCGACAGCGAATGCACGATGATCGGTTCGAAGGCGTTGAGTTGCAGCTGGCCGGATTCGGCGGCCATTGTGATGGTGACGTCATGACCGATGACCTCGTAGGCCACCTGGTTGAGCACTTCCGGAATCACGGGATTGACCTTGCCGGGCATGATCGAAGATCCCGCCTGCACCGGCGGCAGATTGATTTCGTTGAGTCCCGCCCGCGGACCGGAGGACAGAAGACGGAGGTCGTTGCAGACCTTCGACAACTTCACCGCGATCCTCTTCAGGACGCCGGACAGGTGCACGAACTGACCCACATCCTGGGTAGCCTCCACCAGGTCGGTGGCGAGAACGAGGGGAAGTCCGGTGAGTTCGCGCAGCTTGTCGCATGCGGCCTCGGCGTACCCGGCGGGGGCGTTGAGTCCGGTTCCGATTGCGGTAGCGCCGAGGTTGATCTCGTGGACCAGCAGCGCTGCTTCCCCGAGTCGTGCGCGGTCCTCGTCGATCATCACCGAGTAGGTGGCGAATTCCTGTCCGAGTGTCATCGGGACCGCATCCTGAAGTTGGGTGCGGCCCATCTTCACCGTGCCGGCGAACTCGACGGCCTTCGAACCGAACGCCTCTTGCAGCACCCGCAGGGCGTCGAGCAGATCCTCGATCGTCAGAATCGTGGCGATGTTCACTGCCGTGGGATAGACGTCGTTGGTCGATTGGCTGAGGTTGACGTGCTCGTTGGGGTGCAGGTACTGGTAGTCGCCGCGATCGTGACCGAGAATTTCGAGCGCCCGGTTGGCAATGACTTCGTTGGCGTTCATGTTGGTCGACGTCCCGGCGCCACCCTGGATCACATCGACGACGAACTGCTCGTGCCAGCGGCCCTCGAGAATCTCGCGGCAGGCCTGGCCGATCGCCTCGGCGCGGCGGTGGTCGAGAATGCCCAGCTTCTCGTTGGCGCTCGATGCTGCCCATTTGACGAAGGCGAGTCCGCGAATCAACGAGGGGTTCGTCGAGATCGGCCGACCGGTGATCGGGAAGTTCTCCACCGCACGGAGCGTGTGAATTCCCCAGTACGCCTCTGCGGGCACCTGGCGGTCCCCGAGTAGGTCGTGTTCTGTTCTCGTTTCGAGCACTTGACTTCATTCCTCACGTGGATTCGCGCTAGCAGTGGCCCGCGGCGCTCGGAGAGGCAGTTGGTAGAGCTGCCCACCTGCCTACCTGCCCGGCTGTCAGACAGGTGTCATTGTTACGTGGCTCACTTGCGGTCGTCAACCCTCGGCTCGCGCAGGTTGACGCATTTGCCTGGTCGTGAGAAGAATAATGCCATGAACCTGTCAGACAGCTGGGCAGCCAGGCGTCCCGTGACCGCGCGGGTCAGCGCCGCCGAAGCTGTTCTCGCGGACCTGCGCGCCGCCATCACCTCGGGTGACCTGGCGGTCGGTGAACGGCTCCCTTCGGAAGCGTCGTTGGCGGCGCGGCACGGGGTCAGTCGTTCGGTCATCCGCGAGGCCCTACGGTCATGTCATGCGCTGGGTCTGACCGAGACCAAATCGGGTCTGGGCACGTTCGTCATCAGTGATTCGATAGCGCGCGACCTCGACTTCGGGAATTACGCCGCCAACGAGCTCGTCGAGGCGCGCCCTCATGTGGAGATCCCCGCTGCCGGATGGGCGGCGCAGCGGCACTCTGCCGAGGACCTTGCCGCATTGCGCGGCTTGGCCGGTCAGATGCGCGACGAGGACGACCCCTTGGTGTGGGTGTCCCTGGACGCCCAGTTTCACGCGCTGATCGCCCGGACCAGTCGCAATCGTGTGTTCGAGTCGGTCGTCGTCGATATTCGTGAAGCGCTGACCCGGCAGTCGGAAACGCTCAACCTGGTCGCCGGCCGGCAGCAGAGGTCGAACGACGAGCACGACCGGATAGTCGACGGGATCGAGTCCAGGAGCTACGACGTGGCCGCCAAGGCCATGGCGGAACACCTCGATGCCGTGCGTGTCGCACTGGAATCCGTTGTCGGCGAGGCTTATTCGGCGGATCGATCGTAGGAGGTGGTTCGGCTCGTACCTTGCGATCGGGCGAAAACTAGTCGTACGGACCGGAAATCGACGTTTCGGCGAGCCGGGACAGGCCCTCCCTGATGTGTCGAGCCCACAAGCCGCCGATTCCCTCCACCGACTGCAGGTCGGCGGCCGTTGCGGCAAGCAGCGACTGCAGAGTTCCGAACGAGCCGACGAGCCGGTGAATTTGGTTGAACTGCAAGCGGGGAACTCGGGTGAGAACGCGATAACCACGTGGACTCATGGGGGCCTCGAGCGCTTCGATCGTTCCCGGGTATCCGAACGCGCGAGCCAGAGTCGTCAGGTCGAGCAGGTCGGCGTCGGTGATCTTGTCGAGGGCAGTCAACGACTTCTCGACATCGGGTGCAGGGGCGGGTCCCGAACCGGCGAGATAGTCGCGGACGATCAGTTCCCGTGCCACATCGTTGTCGCCGACGAGCTCTTCGAGTTGGAGGGCGAGCTGTCGGCCGTCGGTGCCCAGCTCGAGTACGTCCTGCTCGATCTCCACAGACACGCGGCGCACCATCTCGAGCCGCTGCACCACGGTGAGCGCGTCGCGGAGGGTGACGAAATCCTCGATCTCGACGACCGACAACTGACGGGTGACCTCGTCGAGGCGCGCCTTGTACCGCTCGAGTGTGGCCACCGCCTGATTGGCCCGGGACAAGATGGTGGCAGACCCGTCGATGACGTGCCGTATTCCGCCGACGTACACGCTGACGATGCTCATCGATTGGCTCACCGACACCACGGGATATCCCGTCTGCATCGCCGTGCGTTCGGCGGCGCGGTGCCGGGTGCCGGACTCGACGGTGGGAATCTTGTGGTCGGGAACCAGTTGGACGTTGGCGCGGACGATGCGCGAACCGTCCGTGGACAGGACGACGGCACCGTCCATCTTCGACAGCTCACGCAGCCGGGTGGGAGCGAACTCGACGTCGAGCTCGAAGCCGCCGTCGCAGATTTCTTCCATCTGCTCGTCGTAACCGAGGACGATCAGTGCGCCCGTGCGGCCGCGGAGAATGCGTTCGAGGCCGTCCCGAAGCGCCGTTCCGGGAGCCAGCCGGGCAATGGTTTCGCGCAGCGCAGACGACGACTCTGCATCGTTCATCGCGAAACACTCCCCGCTGAGGTAGACGTCACTTTGTACAGGGCCGTCGGGGAATAGGGCCCGGACCCGCGTTTAGATTACCTATCCATGAGTAGTACCTGGACTTTGCCCGACGACCTGACCCTGCCGGAACCGGTTGGCACCTTCCCCGCTGCAGGTCAGCCCGTGCCGAAGCACTGGAGCCGGTGCTTCGGATGCGGCGACCAGTCGCCGGCCGGTATGTCCATGAGCTTCACCGCCGGGGAGGACCTCGACGTGTGGGGACGTCTCGAGGTGGCCCCTCGCTATCAGGGCGGTCCGGGAGTGATCCACGGCGGCATCCTGTCGACGGCGTTCGACGAGGCACTGGGCATGGCGTGTCGGGCGACCGTGGACGGTCCGGTGGTGACCGGTCATCTGGAGATCGACTTCGCGCGGCCCATTCCGCTGGGCTCGGTGCTCGAATTTCACGCGCGCATCGACGGAACGATCCGCCGCAAGGTCTACGCCAGTGCGGAGGCGCGCATCGTCGAGGGACCGAACACCGACCCTGACGTGGTAGTGGCCACGTCGCGGGGGTTGTTCCTCACAGTCACGGCCGAACACTTCGAGAAGACCAAGACCTTCGTAGACGGGGTTCCCGACATGCCCTTCGGCACGTCGTCGATCTAGTTGTCTAAATGCGCAGGGAAGCGATGGCCGCTCCGAGATTCCCGACCTCGGTGACCTTCATTCCGGGAGGGGCCGCACCGGAGTCGAGCGGAACGAGGGCCCGGTTGAATCCGAGTCGGGCCGCTTCGGCGAGCCGGCGCCCGACACCGGGAACCCGCCGGACCTCACCTGCCAGCCCGACTTCGCCGAGGATCACCAGCCCGTCGGGGACAGGCTTGTCCTTGACCGCGGAGGCGACGGCGAGTGCCAGCGCCAGGTCTGCGGACGGTTCGGTCATCCGCATGCCGCCGACCGTCGCCGCATAGACGTCGTTCTTGGCGATCGGCACCCCGCACCGGCGGTCCAGCACGGCCAGCACCATGGCCACACGTGCGCTGTCGAGCCCGCTCACCGCGCGCCGGGGTGCGGGCATGGATGTTGCGGCCACGAGCGCCTGGACTTCGCCGAGCAGGGGCCGCTTGCCGTCCATCATGACCGTGACGGCGGTTCCGGGAACAGCTTCGGCGCGGTGGTGCAAAAACAGTCCCGACGGGTCGCTGATGCCGGCGATGCCGTCTTCCCGGAGTTCGAAGCATCCCACCTCGTCGGCGGCACCGAAGCGGTTCTTGACCCCGCGCACCATGCGGAGCGTGGAGTGCTTGTCGCCCTCGAAGTGCAGGACCACGTCCACGAGGTGTTCGAGTGACCGCGGACCCGCGACGGCGCCGTCCTTCGTGACGTGGCCGATCAGTAGGACCGGGACACCGCTGGCTTTCGCGAGCGAGGTGAGCGCACTGGTGACGGCCTTGACCTGGGTGACGCCGCCGACGACACCGTCGACGTCCGCGGCGAGCATGGTCTGCACGCTGTCGACGATCAGCAGGGTGGGACGTACCTGTTCGACGTGACCGAGGATGGTCGCGAGGTCGGATTCGGCGGCGAGATAGACCCGCTCGTGCACCGCGCCCGTCCGGTCGGCGCGTAGCCGTACCTGACCGGCGGACTCTTCACCCGTGACGTAGAGCGATCGGTCGTCCGGGCCCCGCCGCGCCCACTGGTGTACGACCTCGAGAAGAAGCGTGGACTTGCCGACGCCCGGTTCGCCCGCGAGGAGAACGACCGACCCGGGGACCACGCCACCGCCCAGGACACGGTCGAGTTCACCGATGCCGGTGGGTTTGGCTTGAGTGGATGTGCTGTCGATCTTCGTGATGGGGGTCGCCGGCGTGGACGGGAGAACGGCCCCCGCCCCAGCCTTCGCGAGGGAGGCGCCCGGACGACTCGCCACCGGCGCGAGGATCGGAGCCTCGTCCATCGATCCCCAGCTGCCGCACTCGGGACAGCGGCCGACCCATTTGGGCACGGTGCACTGACACGATGAACACCGGAAGCTGGACTTGAGTTTGGCCACCGACGCAGCCTAGAGAGCCGGTCCGACAGACCGGCCCCGGGCGGCTGTCAGTGCCCGCCGCCGCCTTCGGCCTGCGTGCCCGCGGACTTGTCGGACACGTGACGCTCGGTTTCGTGACCGGCGTCGACGGGAACGGACACCGTGACCTCACCGGCCTTCTCGAAGGTGAAGGTGACGGGGAAGGTGAGTCCGGGGCGCACACCCTCCTTCAGATCGTCCAGCGTGACCAGGACGACATCGCTCGGAACCTCGGCGGCCTGATCACGTTCTTGCTCGGCATGACCACCCTCCACAGCGTCCTGTGCGACGTCCCCGGCCACGAGCGCCGTCTGCGGGGGAATCTCCTGGCCGCCGGCGGCATCACGAATGGTGACGGTCTTGGCGACGTCGGTGCTGATCTTGGTCAGCTTGTCGGCGGCATCTTCGTTGTTGTTGATCGCGGTGAACGCGAGGACCGCTTTTCCGCCGGCCTCGATGCTGTACTCGTCCGAGTTGGGGTACACCACGTGCACGTTGCGCAGAGCGATCGATCCGAGGTCGGCACCGTTGCCGTTAACCGCGGCGACCTGACTCGAGGTCTGGGTGATCTGTCCCGCACCGCAAGCGGACAGCGTGAGGGCCGCGCCGGCAGCGAGAGCAACGGCGGTCGCGACTCGGCGAGTCGGCTTGTCGAGAGCAGTCACGGGTTGTCCTCCAGTGTCAGGTTCGCACTCCAACTGGGCAGAGTAGTAGTTCCCTCGTACGGCCCGGTCGCTGGGTACTCACAATGGTTGTCTGCGTGCACCTTCGGCCTCGAAGAACGGCCAGTTCGGAGCCCCTGAGATGCACGTATCACAGGCGCTGTCAACCCCTACGATCAGGCCTCGGTGCCCCTGACCTGCACCGTTGATGCGACCTGGAACCGGTCACGTGTTAAACTCGAAAGATCGAAAGGGGCACGGGACAGATGATTTTTAAGGTCGGAGACACCGTCGTATACCCCCATCACGGTGCGGCGCTGATCGAAGCTATCGAAATCCGCACCATCAAGGGTGAGCAGAAGGAATATCTCGTTCTCAAGGTTGCTCAGGGCGATCTCACCGTACGGGTTCCCGCAGACAACGCAGAGTACGTAGGCGTACGTGACGTAGTCGGTCAGGAAGGTCTCGACAAGGTCTTCCAGGTCTTGCGGGCACCGCACACCGAAGAACCCACCAACTGGTCTCGCCGCTACAAGGCGAATCTCGAAAAGCTCGCGTCGGGTGACGTGAACAAGGTCGCCGAGGTCGTTCGTGACCTGTGGCGTCGCGAGCAGGACCGCGGCCTGTCCGCGGGAGAGAAGCGCATGCTCGCGAAGGCTCGGCAGATTCTTGTCGGAGAGCTGGCGTTGGCCGAAGGTACCGACAGCGACAAGGCCGAGACAATCCTCGACGAGGTCCTCGCGGCCGCGTCCTAGACAGCCGCGACGCCGCAGTGACCGAAGACCGAGGTCCTGTAGTTGCGCTGGTTCCCGCCGCTGGTCAAGGAGTGCGTCTGGGCGAGATGACGCCCAAGGCATTCGTTGATCTCGGCGGGAAGACCATGCTTGTACGCGCGGTCGACGGGCTCCTGCAGTCGGGGGCTGTCGACCGCGTCGTCGTGATCGTGCCGGAAGAGCTCGTCGATTCCACGCGCGGCACTCTGCCTGATGGAGTCGTCGTCGTGCCCGGCGGCAGCGAACGGACAGATTCGGTGCGCGCGGGCCTCGCTGTCGCGGACGACGCAGAATACGTGCTGGTCCACGATGCTGCGCGTGCGCTCACGCCCCCGTCGCTCATTGCCCGGGTCGTTGCGGAACTGCGCTGCGGGCGCAGCGCCGTCATCCCCGTCCTCCCGGTGACGGACACGATCAAGACCGTCGACGTTCTCGGGGCGGTAACCGGAACACCCGAACGCTCCGAACTGCGGGCGGTCCAGACGCCACAGGGCTTCGTCGCACCACTCCTCCGGCGTGCCTACGCCGCCGCGGATGGCATCGCGACCGACGATGCCGGCCTGGTGGAGCGCCTGGGTGAGCAGGTTCGCAGCATCGTCGGAGAACCCACAGCATTCAAAATCACCACACCGCTGGATCTCGTGTTGGCCCGCGCGCTGGTGGAAGAGGGAGCGAACTAGTGCGCGTCGGCATCGGTACGGACGTCCATCCGATCGAGCAGGGACGGCCGTGCTGGATGGCCGGTCTTCTGTTCGAGGGCGAGGACGGGTGCGCCGGTCACTCGGACGGCGATGTCGCGGTCCACGCACTGTGTGACGCATTGCTGTCGGCCGCGGGACTCGGTGACCTGGGTTCGGTTTTCGGCACGGGCAGGCCGGAATGGTCGGGAGTGAGCGGCGCCGCAATGCTCGCCGAGGTGCGACGACTCCTCGGCGAAGAAGAATTCGGTGTCGCCAATGCCGCCGTCCAGGTGATCGGGAATCGGCCGAAGATCGGTCCGCGCAGAGACGAAGCGCAAAAGGTGTTGAGTGACATTCTGGGCGCACCGGTTTCGGTGTCCGCGACCACCACGGACGGTCTCGGACTCACCGGGCGGGGCGAGGGGATCGCCGCGGTGGCCACCGCGTTGGTCATCCCCACTCAAAGCGGCAGGTAAGATCGCTGGTCGTGACCCTGCGCCTATTCGACACCGAGACGCGGGCCATGCGTGACTTCGTTCCGCTGGCCCCTGGACACGCATCGGTGTATCTGTGTGGAGCCACGGTGCAGGGTGACCCCCATATCGGGCATGTGCGCAGTGGCGTCGCCTTCGACGTACTGCGACGCTGGTTACTTGCCCACGACCTCGACGTGGCGTTCGTGCGCAACGTCACCGATATCGACGACAAGATCCTGAACAAGGCCGCCGAAGCCGGGCGCCCCTGGTGGGAATGGGCCGCCACATTCGAGCGATCCTTCACCCGGGCGTATCAGCAGCTCGGTGTCCTTCCACCGTCGATCGAGCCACGGGCCACCGGGCACGTCACCCAAATGGTCGAGATGATGCAGCGACTGATCGACAACGGTCACGCGTACGCCTCGGGGGGTGACGTCTACTTCGACGTGCGCAGCTACGCGAGCTACGGCAGCCTGTCCGGGCACAAGCTCGACGACGTGCACCAAGGCGAGAGTGCCGGCGAATGCAAGCGGGATCCCCGTGACTTCACGCTGTGGAAAGCGGCCAAGCCCGGTGAGCCGTCGTGGCCGACGCCGTGGGGTCGTGGCCGCCCGGGATGGCACCTCGAGTGCTCGGCAATGGCCGAGTTCTATCTCGGTGCCGAGTTCGATATTCACTGCGGCGGACTCGACCTCGTCTTCCCACACCACGAGAACGAGATCGCACAGGCCAAGTGCGCCGGCGACGGTTTCGCGCAGTACTGGTTGCACAACGGCTGGGTCACCATGGGTGGCGAGAAGATGTCGAAGTCGCTCGGCAATGTGCTCTCCGTGCCGAACGTGCTGAAAAAGGTTCGGCCGCAGGAACTTCGGTACTACCTCGGCAGCGCCCACTACCGGTCGATGCTCGAGTACTCCGACACCGCTCTCGACGAGGGGGCCGCGGCGTTCCGCCGGGTCGAATCATTCGTGAACCGGACCTGTGAGCGTGCCGGTGAGGTCCCCGTCGGTCGTTGGACGGAGGCGTTCGGTCGTGCTCTCGATGACGATCTCGCCGTCCCGGCCGCGCTCGCCGACGTACACGGCCGTGTGCGTGAGGGCAACATCGCTCTCGAAGGGGGAGACCTCGAGGGTGCCCGCGAGATCGCGTCGCAGGTGCGGGCCATGATGGGAATTCTCGGTGTGGACCCCCTCGATCCGCACTGGACTCAGGACACCGCGGATGCGTCCGCGGCGACCGACGCCCTGGACGTACTGGTCCGGGCCGAACTCGAGCGCAGGCAGAGTGCCCGGGCCGAGAAGAACTGGGCTGTGGCCGACGAGGTGCGTGACCGCCTCATCCGGGCGGGCATCGAGGTCACCGATACCCCCAACGGGCCCGAGTGGTCTCTCAAGGCAGGACAGTAGTAATGGCTGGAAATTCGAGCAGGCGCGGAGCCGTCCGCAAGTCGGGTACGAAGAAGGGGCAGGTCGCCGGTTCCGGTGGCCAGCGCCGCAGGGGACTCGAGGGGCGGGGCGCCACTCCGCCCGCCGAGGCCCGCACCAAACATCCCGCGGCCAAGCGGGCAGCCAGGGCCAGTCGTGAGGCCGAGAAGCAGCCGGGTCGCGGCAGGCAGACCGCCGGACGCAAGGTCCTCGACGGACCCGAAACCGTGCTGGGCCGTAATCCGGTCGTCGAGTGCCTGCGCGCCGGTGTCCCGGCGACCGCACTGTATGTCGCGGTCGGGACCGAGAGCGACGACCGTCTGAAGGAATCGGTGCAGCGGGCGGCCGACGCCGGCATTTCCATCCTCGAGGTGCCGCGAACCGATCTCGACCGGCTCAGCGCCAACGGCCTGCACCAGGGAATCGCGCTGCAGGTGCCGCCGTACCGTTATGCGCACCCCGACGATCTCCTCGCGGAGGCCCGTAAGCATCAAGAGGCGCCGTTGCTCGTGGCCCTCGACAACATCACCGATCCGCGCAACCTCGGTGCCGTCGTTCGATCGGTGGCTGCGTTCGGCGGACACGGTGTGGTCATCCCGGAGCGCCGTAGCGCAGCGGTGACCGCGGTGGCCTGGCGGACGAGTGCGGGAGCGGCGGCCCGGCTGCCGATCGCCCGCGCCACCAATCTGACTCGTACGCTGAAGGATTGGGCATCCAAGGGTGTTCAGGTCGTCGGTCTCGACGCGGGCGGTGACACCACTCTCGACGACTTCGACGGCAGCGGTCCCGTCGTGGTCGTGGTCGGGTCGGAGGGCAAGGGCCTGTCGCGTCTGGTTCGGGAGAACTGCGACGCAATCCTGAGCATTCCCATGGCCGGGCCCGTCGAGTCGCTCAACGCCTCCGTCGCCGCAGGCGTCGTACTCGCCGACATCGCGCGTCGCCGCCGGAGCTAGCCGGATCGCGAGCACCGAAGTGTCTTGGGCTCCGGCCGCCGTATCTTTGTGACCCTCGTGAGGGTCATCGCGGGATCGTCGGCGCGACCATCCGGTGGAATCGCATTCGGTGGCCGGGGCGCAATTGTGCGGCCATCGGCAGGTCGTCCTCGACGACGACCGCGATCACGGGATACCCACCCGTGACGGGATGATCGGCGAGGAACAGGATCGGCCGGCCGTCGGGCGGCACCTGCAAGGCTCCCGCCACCATCGCTTCACTGGGCAGTTCACGGGTAATCGCTCGATGCAGAGGTCCCGGCCCGGAGAGGCGTGCGCCCACGCGGTTGGTGTCGGAGCTCACCGTCCAGGTCTCCCGCAGGAGCGCGTCGACCGATGCCTTGGTGAACCAGTCGTCGCGGGGTCCCAGTCGAACCCGCATCATCAACGGATCCTCGGGAGCTGCGGGCGGGGGCGCGAATTCGTCGGCAGGCCAGTCGGTGCAATCCGCTCCGACGAGGATTCGATCACCCTCGGCCACCGGGTCCGGGCCGAGATCCGACAGCGTGTCTCTCGAGCGGCTGCCCATCACCGGCGGAACGTCGACACCCCCGCGCACCGCGAGGTAGCTACGTAAACCTTCCGACGCGTACGCCACCTCGAGCAGATCACCGGACTCGAGGTGCAGCATCGTGTAGTCGGGCTGCGGTCGCGAGTTGACGGTGACGGGCGCCCGCGCACCGGTGACCGCAACCGACACGGTGCCCGCGACGCGCACGGCGAGGCCGCCCAGTGTGATTTCCAGAGTGGCGGCCCCGGACCTGTTGCCTACGAGCCGGTTTGCGCAGTCGTGGGCGACGCGGTCGGCAGCGCCGGACTCACCGACTCCCACCGAGGCGTATCCGGGCCTGCCCCGATCCTGCACGGTGGTGAAGGGTCCGGTGCGCACAACCTCGAGCCAAGCCATGGGCCGATTGTCTCGCACCACCACCCCCCGTGAGTACTTATTAACATGGGGTGGTTTGTTGAGTCTGGGGACATGTGAGACAGATGATGTCCACCCAGATGTGAGACACGCTGCTGTCGATTGAGGTGT
>NZ_JAWLSG010000019.1:0-42527 GCF_033142305.1 Rhodococcus sp. IEGM 27
GCGCTGCTCCCGGCGCTCCGCGCCGGGAGACGGGGCGAGTCGCTTCGCTCCCCGCCAGGGAGCCGCTGCGCGGCTCGCGGTGGCTCGATTCCCGTCGCCGTCGATCGAGTCGCTTCGCTCCTCTGAGCTTCCGAGATTAGGTTCTTACCTGCACTTTTGATCGTCCTGTTCGATCCGGTCCCCCACACCCCAACGAGGCTGGGAGGCGGGGGGGTGCCCGACCCGCCTCCCACTCGCCTTCCCGCACCGCTCCATATCATACCCGCAGCATACCACTAACCCCACACAAGTCCTCACAAAACCCAAAACAATCAAAAATCCCAAAACACCCAAATCCGTTGATGCATCAACGGATTGCGAACCCTACAACCTGAGGTTTGTGCACAACATACGTAAATACTAATCTACCAATCGATTACCCAATCATATTGCCATTCAAGCACTTTCAAAAACGGCTCCAAACCGGACGAAACAGACACCCGCGCGCCCGCCGACACCCCGGCGCCGGCACTCCCCCCGACACGTCGCCGGCGCCCCCACATCACAAACCGGGGACATGTCATCACACCAGGTCACAACACCATTACTTCCACGGGTCCCGAGGCCACCCATAACCACCTACACACCACCCAGAATGGGCAGCAGAGATTCAGCAGCAGTTCGCGTCGCTCGCGGCGACGCCTGGGAGGGAGTCCGTCATCGTGTTCGAGAGATTCTCCGATCAAGCCCGTCAGGTGGTCGTCCTCGCCGCCGGCGCCGCCCGCACCCACCACCAGAACTCCGTCGGCACCGAACACCTGCTCGTCGGGATCCTCGGCGCCGGCGGCCCCGGAGCGGCAGCACTGACCTCATGGGGCGTCACCGCCCCGGCACTCGAGAGCAAGCTCGAAGGTGTCAGCGCACCGGCGGGCTCCACTCCGGCGGTTGGGCACATCCCGTTCACCCCGAAGACGAAGAAGGTCCTCGAAGCCAGCCTGCGCCAGACTGCCCTGCTCGGGCACGAGGAGATCGGCACCGACCACCTCCTCCTGGCCCTGCTCGACGACCCCGCGTCCACCGGCGCCCGGATCCTCACCGACCTTGCATCCCTCAGCATCAGCGAGATGCGTGAGCACCTCAGACGCGAACTGGCCCAGCAACCCACCCCAGGCCCCGCACACCGCATCCCCATCCGGCTCAGCGACGACGAATACACCCGCGCCCACGCTGCCGCCCGCACCGCCGGCCAGAACCTCGAAACCTGGATCCACGACCGCATCACCGACGCCCTCGAACAACCCGATTAGCAGGTTCAGTCGGGGGTGAAGAACAGCTCCATCGATACGTTCGAACACCCCATACCCCGAGGAGTCCTTCGGTGCCTGCAATTCCCGGTCTTGGGCACCTTCCGTGGCCTTCACCCTGATGGAGCCGGCTCGGCACTCCCTCTCTCCCACCCAAAGGGCGGGATACCCCAACGACGCTGCAGGTTTCGCTTCATGCTGCGGACCGCAGGGCTTTCGACACTGGGCTCCGACCCGGCCCGTTTCCCGACCGAGCCGCCAGTCTGCTACCGGACCTCCTGGCAGCTACCCGGACCGGACTTCCACCGGCAAGCGACGACGAGCTTACGAACACGACAAGATCGACTACCTCGAACTCATAGCCACTCCACTCGTGTTCTGCTGGACGCACCCCAGATCGGATACAGCCGGGGCGTTTGCGGGCCATCAACTTCGTCGCCTTCGTCCAGCCCAGTCCCGCAGGCCGCGCAGCGCCGTTTCCAGATCCCAGGCGGGCCACCCCGGGGTCAGCGGGTCCGGTTCGACGACCATGTCCCGATCCGGCCCACCGCCGCCAGAAGAGCGTTCAGCGCCTCCGCCTCGGTGTCCGAGATCGCCCGCACAGCCGTCGGCGGTACCTCCCGCCGACAAGACCGCCACCGGTGATCCTGAACCCCCGTATGTGACGACCGCAGGAACCGCCGGAGTGCCCACGTCCGCGGAGTCCGAGTGTCGATGTGGCACCACGGTGTTGCCAACTGCGGTAGAGCCAAGCGCGCGCACGGCAAAGAAGCCGCCAACTGGTGTGGAACCTATCGAGAAGTCACCTAAAACTGGATTATCCGTAGCTACGCAGTTATATCGATCTTCATCTTTAGTCTAAAAATAATTCTAGGCAGTGGAATAGAGCTAGGCACAGGGGATTCCTGTCGCTGTATCCTCTTCAGATGCCTCACATCGCTCGACACCCCAACGGGATGCCACTCAGTGAATCGGTGATGACAAAGTTGGGTAGAGCCAAGGTCCACAGCGACGAGCTGGACCGGTTGATGCAGGACTGGGTGCGCACACAGACGCGAACTATGCACCTCGCGTCAGACGATTACCTCGAGCACACGCTTCGGGTCATCGTCGACATGCCGCCTCGGATCGTATGGTGGTCAGCCGTCGTCGGCGATGCGATCCACAACCTTCGCTCAGCTCTAGATATCTGGATGTGGGAGTTGGTAGTCAGCAAGAACGAGAACGTTGCTCCTACGGACAAGAACATCTACTTCCCAACTTGCATGACCGGTAGAGCGTTCCGGAATTGGAAGCAAGACACCGGCAGATACCTTCCGGAGCCTCTTATCGAATATCTACGGTCGATCCAGCCCTATGTAGACTCCGCCAACAACTTCTGGATCAAACTGCTTCATGAACTTGACATCATGGACAAACACAAGCAACTGCTCGATGTAAAGATGTCGACCTCCGGCGCGGACGATATCAATGTTGACATCGCAGAAAAGGGGACGCAGATCTCGGGAAATGTATGGAATCTCGACGCGACAGCAGGCGGGGACCTCGCCACCTTCCGTTTCAATAAGCGCCCCAACTCCGTCGACATGGCGGGAACCGTTGACTGGCACCTGCGGGTCGAGATGGATGGCAATCCGATCGGCTTGCTGGGCATAATCCGCCGACTCGTCGAAGGGGTTGGACACATCATGATGACCGCCGACCACGTGATGGACTGTGTCGCCGCTGGGGAGATCGTCGAGCTGCCGACAGTCTCGTACAGGAGTGTGAGCGCTGCTGATCATGCGCGCGTCGCATCGATGCCAGGGGCTCGGCCTACCTAACGACGTGCACGAACCAGATCAGTATTGCTATCAGGACGGAGCCGCTGGTGATCCCGACAATGAAGGCGTCACGAACAAATTGGCATACTGAAATCTGGAAACCATAGCTGTGACGTGAAACCGATACCAGCCCGTAGCACCTCATCGACTCGTCCAGATCGGAGAGTGCATGGCCTGGGCCCCTCCGCCGCAGGAGCACTCTCGACCGGTCAGCCACGCGAAGCGGCAGCGCGATGCGGCAGCGCGATGCGGCAAACGGCTAACGTGAGGACACGCCTTCGCATGTTCCCTGACCAAGGAGCCCGACATGGCCCTGCCGATTCCCTCCGGACGGCGTACCGGAGCCGCTCTCGCTCTGGCCGCTGCAACGGTTCTGATCGGCTCAACCCCCGCCGGCGCCGACCCCACCACCCCACCGATTCCTCGTGGCTCCCAAGTGTTCGTCCACGACATGCTCGGCCCGCAGGACCCCGGCTTCTGGAACCCCGACGTACCAGGAACCCGCGTCCTGACTCCCCTCGAGCCCGGGGTGAGCGTGCTGTGCACAAGCGGCTTCGAACCGACCCCCGGCTGCTCGACACTCGACATGCGCGACTGGACCTCGCCGCAGCGCCCCCTCGTATTCGTCGACGTACCCGTCATCGGACGGCCACCACTGCGCGTGTGGATGGACATCCTCCCCCGACTGGACGAGGGCGCCCTGGGACAACTGAGCGAACACCTCTTCCCTCGCTGACACCGGGCCTTCCCGGTGCGTGCGAGCCCTCCACCCTCGGTCTGCTACGAGAAACCCTGTGAGCCTACCGATCATCGCTCAACAAGAGGAAAACCGATGACCAGATAGAGCCACGCGTAGCCGCCAGCGGCAACTGGCGGCTCATGGCCGTGGACATCGCGCGGCATCTGCACCCCGGCCGGTGGAGCCGCCGCGAGGCTGCGTGTCGGCTTCCCCCGGTGCGAACAGATTCACAGGCGAACAGTCTCCGAGGTTGTGGGTGGACACCTCATCTCTGGAGACGCTTCGCCGCCGGCAACAACCGCTGATACGCCGGCCCGAGCATCCTGGTCACCACATCAACCACCCGAGCCTCCGGGCCAACCAATACCCGCGCCTTGCCCCGTTCCACGCCCCGCAGGATCACTCGTGCAGCCTCGCCGGGATCCGTTCTGGCGATACGTTCCTCGAACGACCGCGCAACCTCGTCACCATCGACGCCCACCGCATGACCGGCCGTGCGAGCGATCGAGGTGCGGACACCGCCGGGAACGACACACGTCACCTTCACCCGGTGGCCACCAACGTGCATCTCTTGGCGCAGCGACTCCGTGAACCCACGCACCGCGAACTTCGCAGCGTTGTACGCCGAGTATCCCGGAGCCGCCATGAGGCCGAAGGCCGACGACGTGTTCACCACATGCCCGCGATCGGACCGCATCACATACGGCAAGAATGCCTTCGCCCCGTACACCACTCCCCAGAAATCGACCGACATCACCCGCTCGATATCCGCGAACTCCGAATCCACGACATCACCCGCGAACAGGATCCCGGCATTGTTGAACACCGCATCGACCCGGCCGAACCTGGCCCGACCTCCGCAGCGTGCCCCAACACCGCGTCCCCGTCCGACACATCCACCGCGGCGGCGAAAACTGACCTCGACGCCCCACCACACAGATCCACCGTTTCCTTCACCGCCGATCCGTCCAGGTCCGAGAGAGCCAACCGCGCTCCCGCCCGCGCGAGCTGCACCGCAAGCTCACGACCGATCCCGGCGCCGGCACCCGTCACCGCGAAGACACGGCCTCCGAAGTAGCCCAACCGACTTCCCCTCCCGCTCATGAACCCCGGTAACAATCCCCACGATCGACACCAGAAGATGAGTATGGGGAAGGCTGTGTATGCCCGTCTCCGAGGTCGGTCCCGGACCGTTGCTCGACCCCGAAGCACACTGTGACCTTAGACGATTCGCACATTGCGGCCTCACCATGCTCGCGGCCCGATCTCACCTCGCCACTAGCCAGTACGCCGGCAAGTGCTGGTGGACGCGGACGATCATCGAGTCGATCAAGAGCACACGTTCGAGCCGTGCGTCGCGTTTCGGAGCTGCCGCGAGCACCGCGGCGAACATCCGAACGTCAGTTCCCTCGTCCGACCACCGGGCGGTGACGCTCCCACATTCTTCCGGAACATCGCGCCACGGTGACCCGGTATCGCCAGCCGATCCCTCCCCCGGTCAACCGACGATCGTTCCACGGACGCCCCCCTGCGCCCGGCGGGGCAGGTAACACGGGCTCGATCACAGCCCACAGGGCATTGGACATCTCTACTGCGCGCAACACTCTCACACGATCCCGCACTCGAGCCCGTCATTGAGCACACATGCTCTACGGGACAGGGAAGGCGCCGAACCCCGGGTGGACCAGTATCTGGTACCCATCGACAGGAGGGGGTGCGCCGACGTCGGCGACCGCGGCGATCGTGCCGCTGCCGGTGACAACCGCCGCGGGGGCGTATCGGCACCGATCCCCCGGTCCGGTGGGCCCACTACGGTCACGCTCCACAAGTCGGAGGGCGGTAGTGCCGGCGACGCCGGTGGTCAGATTCCGCCAATTCACCGACACGGGAACGCAGTATCTCGAGGTCGTCGCTGAACGCTCCGCCGCAAAGGTCACCACCCCGGATGCACCCGTCGTTGCCGACGGCGTCACGGTCGACAGCGGCGGCGGGTAGTCACAGGCCAACACGGTCAGCAACAGGCATCCTGCGACAAACCGCACCGGAACCTGGAACGCCGTGGTCGTCGCTGCCGGGACCGGTGGCGTGTCCGCCATCACGGTGGCGGACGAGCAGAGCGGGATCGCGAGGGCCGCCACCGATGCCGCGGCCCAGGCTACGAACGAACGACGAATCGCTGCACAACACACGGCGTCAGCCTCTCGTGGGGGATCTATCCCGACCCTGATGCAGTGTCACGCTACTCGCTCGGTGGCGGCGCGGACCTGACAATAGCGAGCGGGACAGGCTCCCAAGTACCTGTTACAGGGCCGCTCGTCATCCGTCATCGCGTCCACAAACCCCGCGGGAATGGACTCCGATCATCGACCTGCCCGCAGCGCGTTGTGCCGGGCACGCGTCGAGGAAAGTTCGGCCAGGATCGTGCACATCGTCGTCACTGCGATTTACCATCCTTCAGGTGCCGGCAACCGGGAACCGGGGCCATCTCCGCACTCAACCGTGGCGAGTATGCACCAGAGATACGACCTCGAAGCCCCACCTCGCGGGGCTCTATCGTGCGTCGAGATGGCTCCGGCTACAACATCGTCGCCAGGACCGGATGAGAAGCGTGATCTCCTACAAGATCCTGGAGCGCGGATTGAGTGAAGAAGTGCCAAGTTTGAGGCGGATGATAGGCACGGTGTGCCCGTAGATCGGCCAACGTAACCGCGGGACTCAGGGCGTTCACCTCCACCAAACGGATCGCCGTGGCAGCGGTACACCCGCGAAAGTAGGCGTCAAATTCCCTTCCCGTGATCGCCGACTGCCCCAAGACAGCACGCTTGAGCTTCGTCGGAGTACCACTCACAACTTCACTAACCCGACACGTGGCGACCACCGCCGAAACCGGTGCGGTCGCATAGATCGCAACCGGTTGACCGGGATCGATCTGTGGGCGGATCCGTCGGAGTTCAACGGTCTTATGCCCCATAAGGATGTTGGCAACATGGTGGGGTTGGATCGAGAGAATCATCAGCCCTCGATGACCGCTCTCAGTTGCTCTCGTCACCACAACCAGCCTCCTCCATAAGGTCGGTGAAAAATTGCGGACTGATTCTGGTGGCCGACCATAGCTGAAGACTCTGACCACGTTGGGCCGCCAGCTTTTTCACTTGCGCAAGGGCTATTGGCCGTTTGAGTAGCTCTGTATCCGCCAGGCGGAGGGCCCGGATAGATCCATCATTTGCCCTGCTTCTCACCTGCTCGTGTGTGTAAACACCAAGCCGCTTGAACTTACGGTGCGCCTTGTCTGGAGTGGTGTCGGCGACCTGGATGAGGGTGCTGATTGCGAAGAGTCGCTGCTCGGGTTCGCTTGCATACCAGAGAATTCGCGCCGGTGCGGCCTCCCCTGACTGCTGTCCACGGTAGTACACGTGCTCGCGGCTCATGCCCAGGTTCGTCGGCCGCTCGAATAGTTGAGGGGGATACCCGAACAAATCAGTCGCGAAGCCAGGTTTGATTGACAGAATCCATGATTCGATCGGCGCATCGCTCACTCTGAGCGGACGTAGCTGCCGCTCCATCGCGGAGATCGTCGCCTGCGTCGGTGTTCGGACTGCGGCAAGCAGCGGTACCAATGCCTCCTGCTCAGCCGACGACAATCGCTGCTTGATGGCGTCCAGACGGTTCTGCACTTCGTCGACCGTAAGCACACCGTTCAAAGTCACGGCCAACAGGCCGCCTTCGAAGGGATGGAATCCGTCCTCAAGCAACGCCGTGTAGATCACGGTATGAATGTGCGGGTCGCGCACGATGATCGTGTCAAGTGCGTGCTCGCGCGCGAAGTGCCGTAATTGTCCGACTAGTTGGGTAGCCACACTTACCTGAAGCGCACACGGCCGTACCCGCGCCAACTGGACTTCTAGTGCGGTTGCCCCCGGCACAGTGCCTACCAGCGCAACAGGGAATCCTTCCGGGTCGCGAATGATTACGCGCCGCGACCGAGGCCGCTGGGATGCCAGATGTTCACAGATAGTGTCGTAAGAATGACGGCGCTCACTGGCAGCGGTGTTGATGAAGTCACTTAGTTCGGAGCCATCACCTGCTGCCTCGGCCAAGGTGTAGCCGGTGGAGTGGAGCGCCTCGGGCGAGTAAGACGGTTTTCCTTCTCGTTCATCCAGTACCGCCACGAGATTTGCCGGGCTCGTCAGCACAATGTTGCCGAGTTCCCGGGCGACGTCGGCAAGTCGCGAACGGGCCTGCCGATCCCTAGTGACTATCACGTCCACCCCAGCGGCGAGCGCATATGCGACATGTGTGAGGTCGCTGCGATCCTGTTCCCGTGCCACTGGTCCGAGTCGATCGATTATCTCTCGTGTGTAGCGTTCGACTGCCGACGCCGGAACCGGCAACCTGGGGTAGCTTTGCGCGATCGCCAACAGCCGCCCTCGTTCGGCCGAGTTGTTGTTCTTGTTGATTTCGTTACTCAATTCAGGGGTGACCAGCACCTGGAGGCGGTCATCCATTCCCGCCATGATGGCGACTATGTCGTCGTTCGGCTCGGATCCGTGGAGATCGAGGAAGACATTGGCGTCGATCACTGCTGGGACAACCGACTGGTCTCCTCCCTGCCAAGTCAGCAGGTCGTGGTGACCGAGGTCGTACCACCAGTCAGTGAGGAGGTGTCCCGCCGTACTCCGGCCCGGCCGGTCTCCGCGGGCCACGAAACCCAATCGTGGCCACATTCCGTGAGCGGGAAAATTTCGGCGACAACGGGCGCTGATCCCTCGACGATCCGAGTGTCGACGTGCCAACTCGCCGACCAACCTTCGGGCCACTCCGCATCCTCGGTGTTCGGGGTCGACGACAAGGTGAGCCAATGTGAGTTGCTCGCGCGGCAGGCGGAATGCCGCATATCCCAGCAATTCCCCGTAGTCCTCATCGCCAGAGTCCGAGTCGACCGCACACAGAATTCGTCCTTGCTCGGCGTACTCCTGCCACGCGGCGAAGGGCAGCATGCCCAGATATTGGGACTGGGAATCGCCCAGTTTCTGGGCACCACGAAAGAGTGCGGACTCCGGCTCCGCAGTTCGTAACTCCACGCATCCCCCATCTCTGAACTCATTGGCGATCACCATCAGCTGGATCGAATACGACAACCGAACCACAGCCATCGGCGGGTGGTGCCAGCGACACCCGGCAACGGCCTGGAGACGCGTGTCGCTGGCAGGCCAGCGGATTACTGAGGACACAGTTTCGAGCCGGCCGACCGCGCGGGTACACCTCCGGCTCAGTGCGCCGTGGATCCACGTGATCACCGCTGGCAACGAACGGACTACCCCGGCAATATGCCTACACTCGCAGAAAGAAGCCGAGGCGGCGCGAGGTGCGCCTTCATAGCCACAGGTCCGGTGCTAGCAAGGATGTCTGTTCGATCGGCAGCAGCCCGTCGTCGCAGGCACGTAGCTTGGTGTAGATCTCGCGCATCGTCTTCCTGTCCGGCACGTGTACGCCTCCGGCGGCTTTGCGCAGGATCGACACGGTGTTCACCAAGGTGATCGATCCGACCGACTTCCCTTGATCACGGATGCGATCCAGGCGGCGTTTCTCCGCCATGGCGAGTGCCGCGCCGCCCTGGTCGTCGATGATGATGATGACCTTCTGACCAGATTCCGCTTTGACGACGGCGTGGGCGACGACCATTGTCTCGCCGAGATCCTTTGCCGTCATCTTGCGCTCGGCCATTGGTAGCTGGCTCAGGCGCTGGACAACCGCGGCCAGCTCGGGTGTCTGGTCGTCGGAGAGCAGTTCAATCCAGCCGGGTCGCATCTTCGCCCATACGCCGCTCACTGTGCGAAATCGTGGGTCACGTTTCGCCTTCTCCAGCACCTCAGTCTCCACGGTTTCCGGGGTGCTGATCCGCCCGAGAACGCCGGTCAGGATGCGTTCGCGATTGATGGCAAGGAAATTCAGGGCGGGACCGGCATCGATGATCGGTCTCGGGCTCATCCAGCCGAGCCTTCATCCACATCGGCGTCAGTGTCCGCGTCGTCGAACTCGATGTCGGGGAGATCACCCAGGTCCTCCCAGACCACGGTAGACGCCTGCTGCTCGATTCCTTGATCGGTGAGCTCTCGGATGACGGCGGCGGCGTCCATACCCCGCAGGGTCGCGAGGGCCTGTACAGAGACGACGTTCTCCACGTATCCGTCGATGGCGCGGGCGAGGAGCTTCTGCGGTGCACGCCTGCTGTCGGACTGTTCCTGCAGCGCCTTGTACTGATCCGTCCACCCGAACCGTGCGGCCAGCTTCGGCGTGCTGATCGTCCTCCACTGATCTTTGGTGCCCGAGTCCAACAAGCCGGCCTGGTGCATCGCGATGGCGGCCACCGCGGGCGAGACCTGGTACCACTGGACGAGTTTCGACAGGATGAGCGGGGTGGCAGGGGCGTCCCCGAGGACCTCCTTGACCCCCGCGACCGGCACGAGCAGGTGCCGGGCGAAGGCGTCGGCTCGGATCTCCTCGTACGGGCGGGGCACGCAGTCTGTGAGCTGCACGTCGGCCCAGTCCTCGAACAACACGTGCGCCAGCTCGTGCGCCAGGGTGCTGCGCTGTCGCATCGGATTTTCGGTGCGGGCGACAGCAATGAACACGGCCCCCCGCGCGGGGTCGCGCATGGTCAGGCCGTGCTCGTCCGGCCCGACATCGAGTACGGCCACGTCGATTCCGGTTGTCTGCTCGATCAGCGCGACCAGGTCGCCCAGGGGCTGGGTGCCAAGATGATGATCGCGTCGGAATCGGTCTGCAGCACTGCGGCCGTCGTCTTCTGCGGTCATGCGACGGCAGCGATGCCCTGGTCGTCCAGGTAGGCGTCGAGCTCGAGGAAATGCAGCAGCTGCTCACGCATCTGCTCCATGTTCGCGCCGTTGGTGGCGCGGGCCGCGCACTGGACGCGGCTGGCCACCGTGGAGGCACCGGTCAGCTCAGCCACGGTACAGCCGGTCGCTGTGGCGATGGCCAGCAGTTCGTTCATCTTCACCGGCCGCGCGTCGGCGATGAGGCGCGAGAGGGTGGGCTGGGAAATTCCGGTCTTCTCGGCCAATGTGCGCTGACTCATCCCTGCCGCGGTCAAGGCGCGGGCGATCCGCGCGCCGGTCGATGATGCAGGCATACGATCCCCCTTCGTGAATCACTTCTCGTTTATGTGATTCAGTGTATGTTTCCCATGATCCGACGGCAAGGGTCCTGCTCATCCGACCCAAGCCTTGCTGCACCGAGAGAGCTGGCGCCGGAATCAACGCCGTCGATCTCCGCGGCGAACAGCGACCGGGTCACCCAGATACAGTCAGGGCGACCCCGTAACCGACGACTCCCCTTAGTCCATCGAGCCCGCATAGCGGGGATAGAATCGCTCAGCTACGTCACGAAGGTGCGGCGGACAGTTGTCGGCGATCACCCCGGTCTCTGAGGCCTGCGCCTCGTACAGGGCCACGGCCGCCTCCGTGGTGGTGACGGCTGCGTACAGGAAATCGGCCACGATATTGGTCAGGTCTGTGGGGCCATGCAGGTGGTTGGTTGTCCAGGTGTAGCCGTGCGCAATCCCGGACGCGATTGCGTACATGGACTTCGATAGCTCGGCCATCGGCTTGTTCGACTGGTTCGGCACGTTCTCGTCGATCCACTGGGCAGCCTTTTCGATGGTCTGGTCGAACTTGAGTGCGTGTTTCACATCGCTGAGTTCGTCGAGAACGTCCACCGCGGCGGCCAGGCTCTCCGCCAGCTCCCCGCACTCGTCGCCTGTGACTGAGATTGTTCCTGCATCAATTCGTTTGAGCTGTTCATCGAGGTACTTCTTCTGTGCGAGAACTTCGTCTTTGGTGACTCGCAGGGCACGGCTCCGGCGTTCAGTGCGGCTCGAGTCCGAGAGTATCCAGACTGTGCGTGATGCCGACTCCAATGCTGATCGACAGAGGGTGACAATCGAAAGGGTGCGGAGTTGACCCGTTGGATCCCATTGATCGACAAGGTTGACTACAGTCGTCAGATTTTCGGCAGCGCTCATGACAGGAAACAAGGCGTGATGCCAGACGGGCTGCTCGGCGACATACTTCGTGACGTTCGACGAAAACCCGCTGTCATCTAGGGTGATTGAACTTCCCGGTGCCGGGCTGCTGGGCTTGAGTCGCCAGTCCTCGAAACGGCGCGCCGCGTCGGCTCGCGCATCGACCCGACGACGAGAGGGAATCAGGGCACGAGAAAGAATGCTCCGAGCCACCGCCGCTTCGGGTGTCTCCAACTGGAGGAAAGTACTCTCGGGCCGCAAGCGACTGTCACGTTTGCGCTTCTGACGCCGGTTCGTTCTTCCCACGCGGTCTCGTCTCCTACTTGAGTGTGACCGGTGAGCGTAGACCATGACTGTGTTCGGCATGGGGGGCGAGACGATCAACCAAACCTTCGAATCCTCCCAGACGGCCTCGATCTCACCGGTAGCCCCGTGCTCGGCCAGGACCGTAAGCAGGTCGTTGGCGCCGATCAGCGTGCCGTCAGCCCGCGCAGGGAGCTGAACAGTCCCCTCGCCTCCGGTGACGAAAGAATCCCCCAGACACGGCCGAACCCAACGCACGAGCAACTGCCCACAGGTAGGGCCGTCGATGCGGCCTACCTCACCGAATCCGCCGGGACGGTAAACACGACCTCAACGTGGCCGAGCTCGACCCGCGGCCTCACCGCCGCACTCAGCGACCACCCGGCCACGTTATGTTCGAGCCGTGACTGACACCGGCACCGCGATCACCGACCATCACCAATTCATCGTCGGTGCACCGACAGCCGAAACGCACTCACCCACCGAAACCGGCAGCGTCATCGAAACCGGCCCGAACTTTGCCACCATCCGAACCGGAATCGCCTACGGACCCCGTCACGCTCACCATCGACGTCCACGACGAGCGAGCCCCAATCGACCCGACCGACACCGACTGGGACATCGTCGAAGAAGTCACTATCAAGATCACCAAAGCCATTCACGTGATCACACTCGGCGGCGAGAAACTCCCCGACTTCCCGCGCCTGCCCATCGGCCGCGGACTGCACCGATTCCGCGTCTGCGGCCGCGGCCGCGACACCCACTGGGATCTCGACGTCACCGAACCCACCGAGCAGTACCTCATCCAGATCTGGCGCACCCACAGCCCGCAGGACATGGCACGAATCCGCAAGACCGCCCAGGCCTTGGGCGACGACATCCTCCGCCATCCCACCCGCAACTGGTGGGACCCCGAGCCCGGCACCGACGCCACCCTCTACCTCAAATACGGCTACGACCAAACGGCCGAATGGGCCAAAGACGAAGCCAGACGATGGGGTGGGCGTCCACCCACCGACAAACTCCGCACCCAGCCCACCGCACCGTGGATCGCCGCCGCCGACCGAGCCCTCGCCGACGCGATCACCCGGGCGAGAACACACCGAAACTGCGGAAGATCGCCGCCTGGGCAGCCCGTGGCGCCTACACCCTCGCCGCAATCGCGGACATCGACTTCATCCGCACCGCCCTCGACGCCCTCGACACCGGCAACCCACTGCCCCCTCCGTTCGGCGACAACCAGGACGTCTGGGACGCATTCCACGCCGACCCCACCATCCACACCGACCTCATCCCACGCGAGGATGGCACGATCGTCGTACCCGGCGGCGCCCACCACGCGATGTACGCGATCAACGAAGCGGCCAACGACGATCCGCTATCCGCCGCGTTCTGCAGCCTCGACGTCGCCGTACGCACCGACAACCAGAACTACCCAGCACTCATCGCCGACCTCCGCGCAGCCTTCTTCCCCACCCTGATCGCCGCCGACAAGTACGAACGATGGATCTAAACCACACCCAGCGGTCGATCCCGAGGTGCCCTAATGTGAAGTGCCGGCATCACGACAGAAGCCCCACAGCCCCAATCCGATCAAACGCACTAAGCGACAGCGGCCTGCACACCCGAAAGAGCCTGCTGCGCAAAGGCCCAACCATACTTCACGGGCGTACACCGCCAAACTTCTGGGGACTACCCTCGATCACACGGCGTGGCAGCGGCAGCGCCCATCCGGCAACGCACCACCAACGCTCGACGACCTCAACGATGGTCATCGGCGGGCGCACCAGGCGCGCCGATAGCATCTCCACCGCTTGAGGGCCGCAAGCACCTCCGTCGGCGGCTCCACCTGATCATGCTCACCCACACCGGCCAGCAGACCGCGGCTCACCGGTCACCGCGGCGCCGCTTCGTGCGCGTCAAGGAAGCCGACCACCTCCGCCAACCACGCACCTCCTCCCATCCGCACTAGTCGGAACACCATTCGAACCTTTCGAATAACAGTGGATGTCGCGCGCTGAGGCAGGTCGCGCGAAAACAATGCCAATCGGTTGGTTTTACTGCACCATTCGTACAGAACACATTTCCATCCCCGACGAACAGGACCCTAGATGCGCATGATCGCCCGCACCACACTCCTTGCCGCAGCGGCCATCCCGCTAGCCGTCGCAGCGCCCGCGCAGGCGTCAGCGGCAGAGGCCACCGACGTCACCTTCGCCTTCACCGTCAGCGGCTCGACCGTGACCAATACGATCACCAACAACAGCGGCACCACCCTGACGTGCGGAACCGCCCTCTCACCAGCCCCTGGCGGGGTCCTGCCACCCGTCCGGGACGTCCTCAGCGCCGGTCAAACTCTCTACGAAACCGGCGAGGTACAGCCCGGGACGACAACCCAGTCGGTACTCGATATTCCCGACGGCTCCTACGTCACACTGGCCTCATGCTCGCGCGCCGACACCGACCCCGCCATGTGGATCTCCGACTACCCCGGCATCGAGGATTACCTGGAGCAATGGCCGGGCACCGAATTCACCGTCCAACAAACCTCCACCGTCGTCACCGTGCCCAACGTCGACACAGCCCCCGCACCACCCGCCGCCACTACCGTCCCCGACCTCAGTGAACTGGGCACCCTCTTCGGTAGCTAAGCCCCACCAGCACAACACAACACCCAGCTCCACCTGCCCCGAAATAGCCTTCAAACTCAGAACGCCACCTTCCCATCCCGCGCCGGGGGCGCGGGATGGGAAGGGTAAAAAGTGAAGACACGTCGCGGGCAGACGCAGAGGGCGATGATGGGTTCCATGCCGAGTCGGAGTGGAACCAGGACAGTTTGGTGTGGCGATTCGCCATGACCGACGGCGGTCCGGACTTCCACGACACCCCCGGCTTTGAGCCACCGATCGCAGCCGTTGCCCGTGATCTGCGCTGCCTGCGATACGGACGCGACGTGCAGGTAAACCGTCTGGTGTGGGAACTCGCGGTCAGCGACCAGTACGCCGTCACCCTCGGCTGGCGCGGGCCGGGGGTCGGTGGGTTCAACCTCTGCCACGGCATATAGATGGATACCCCCTACCCTCAGACCGCGGTCTGGGTCGTCGAGACCAGGCAGCGCGCGCTGACCGGGCACGAGTTGATCCAGTGGCCATCGCGAGGACGGCACATCCTCAACCCCCGCCTCCGCCTCCGCCTCCGCCAGGAAGGACCGGTGTGGATCGACCCCCACACCGACACCGCGGTCGCCGCCATCGTGAACTGTGCGCGCAGCTCACCGCCTGGGACGCCCTCGACCGACGCCAGGGAGGATGAAGGTCGGGGCAGGGAACTCCAGCGCTTCGCCTCGATGGGTACCGCAGACGGCGCTCCGAGCACACCGGCCTTACCGTGCTACGTGAGCGCAATCCCTGTCACCATAGACGAGGCCGATGCCTATGCCGATGCCGATGCCGATGCCGATGCCGACGGAATCATCTCGCTCCTGACGTACGCGGTGGGAGCAGGGGATCGGGACCGCCTCGACGTGGCGCTCGTGCCCTACCGGACCGGATCCGCGGTCCTCGCCGTCGCCCGAGCACCACGGATGCCGGTCGGTGTGATCGGATACAGCACCGCGAGTCCTCGCCGCCGGCTCCGCCCGTCGCCCCACCGCCCTCGCACACCCTGCCGCACCGAAACCGGCTGCGACGCTGGGCACACGAGTGCAAACACCCTCGAGGCCACCCAGATGACCCCAGCACCCGGGCCGGCTACGTCCGCACTCGCGGCGGGGCGCACCAACACACCACCCGACGGCCGTCATCGTGTCACAGCCATGGCCGAACGCTGCACCGGATGGGACGTCAGACTCGGCTTCCGTCCGGTGCGGCAGGTTCGATGTCACCATCGTCGACGAAGACCAGCGTGCCGTCATCCGTCGCGACCGCCCACCGACGCACCGGCGCCCACTCGTGACCACCGGTACCCGCCTCTGCGGCATAGTCGTCGACCACCACACCCGATACCCAGGCCGAACGGGCACCTCCCGCCCGGACCCGGACCCGGACACCCGGCACGATCGGGCCACGGTCGTCTTCCGGGGTGTCGGACATGAGCTGATTGTGGCATCGAAACCCCGGACGCGTCACCCAACGAGGTCGGAGACGACGTGGCCACATGACCGTGCGACGACGCCCAGGCCTCACGACCAGGGCAGCGGGGACCTCAGCCCGCTCCCTGCACCACCCCACCGCGTCGACGATGCGGTCCACCACCGTGACCGTGACCCCGCGATCGGTGCCCACGCCCGCCCGGTGCGCCGGGCGGTCCCGCGGTCAGCGTCGCGCGCAGCTCTCGTATCCGCAGCCCGGACAGCACGTCGAACGTGTGCGCCGGCACCCCGCGGGACCGCAGCAGGTCGACGGTCTCCGGTTCGTCGTCGACGAACCCCGACAACCACCGACCCACCACCCGACAATGACCGGCCTTGACATCGCCCGCCGCTCGATGATCGCCACGAGCCCGGCACAACAACGCCCGTGCGGGTGGAAAACCATTCTCCCGAAGCCACATCCGGGTCTGTCCCGCGCACGTGTCCGGCCGGGTCGTCGAATACACCACCACGAACCCCAGCCCGGCCACCGCCTCCACTACATCCCGGCCCGGTTCGATGACCGCTGCCTGAGCGGCATGCTCGAAGAACCGCCCCCACGCGTGCCGGCGGCTCCCACCCCAATCACCGTCGGTCAACAGGTGAGCGAACGCCGACATGTCCGCCACACCACCGTCGACGTCGAACATCACCACCCGCTCGCTCCCGCTCACCTCCCCGACCCTAATCACCTGGCCGCCTGACATCCCCGCGCCACGCCCACATCAACGAAGGCCCCCGGCCGGCCACCGCGGTGACCGCTGAACCGCCACCAGGCAGTGACGCAGTGACGCAGTGACGCAGTGACGCAGTGACAACACCTGACCGCACCTTCTTCACGACCGTGCAGTGCGACCGCACGTGCCGTCGGCGTCCACCACGGCGCGAGCCGGCCCCCATGCCGGTACCGCCGCATCCTCGGGCGACGGTCGGTGTACTCGAACCCCCTCGGTCAGGGGACCAACGGCACATCCGGATGTCGCCGGCCCTCGAGCAGTGTGCGATCGTGCTGCACCCTGCCGAAGCCGGCGACCCGTCGATCAGCTCAGGCCCACGACGTCTTGGGCGATCGCAGCCAGGCGTGTTTGCGACGCGGAGACGACCCCGTGCCGGTTCTTGTGCGCCTCCTCGTACGCGACGATGGCCCGCACATCCGCCGGCTCGGTCAACTCCTTGACCGCCGCCACCGCCTCCGAGACGTTGAGGTCGTCGTAGCCGTCGATCGGCAACTCCCCCGGCTCGAGGACCCCCGCCGCGGTACGAGCAGAGTGCAACACTTCCGCGACCCCGTCGGCTCCCTCGCGACGGGTGACCTGCTCCGCGGTCTCGAGCGCCGCATCGCGGGACGCGGTCAGAGTTTTGACGGCGACGTCGCCGGCGCGGGTGCCCCGCTCCAGCAACTCACTGAGCGCCGGCGGAGTGGCGCGGACGGTATCGAGGGCCCAGTCCAAACCGCGGGCGGACCAGATGACCGGCACGTTCACCAGCCGCACCGCCGTCCCGGCGGCCGCCTGCAACGGGGTGCGGCGCAGCGCCGCCGGCCCACCCAGAGCGTCCTCGGCGAGGACGGTGGTCAGCCAGTCCACCGTCGCCGAATGGGCAGCGATCAACCGGAACGCCAAATTCTCCACGTCCGTGTTCCCGGCCGCGACGGCGAGGGCCTTGATGTACCGGGCCCGGTCGAGGAGTTGATGCTCGAGCGTCAGATCCCCGAGCAGGGCCTCGTCGAACGGCTGGGCCTGCTCGACCAGCGCCTTGACCGCGGCGGCTGCCCGCCCGAGGAACGGGCCGATCAACTCCGGGACGCCACCGAGTTCGCGGATCGCGGCCTCGATCGCCGCCGCGCGGGCACGACCGTTGTCAGCGTTCTCGCACAACTCCCGGCGCACCGCCTCGGTCCTAGCCTGCACGGTACGGGTTTCGGCAATCTGAATTTCGGTGTGGGTCAGGTCGAGGACTGTGCGCAGCTGCGCCAACAAGGTAGTGGTGGTCGTGTCGGATGTGTTCATGCGAATTTTCGCCCCTTCGGCATGTGACGGCATCGGCCCTGGTGCAACGTGCACCGCTACCGGGCCTACCCCGCCCCGCCGACCGCTAAGCCGCCCGACGCGGCGAACCACGGCAATTCGCCAACTGTTCACCGATCTCGAACACTCCCGGGCGGCAATCGAACAGGCCAAAGGTGTCCTGATGCTCCTCTACGCCATCACCGCCGACCGCGCCTTCGACATCCTCACCTGGCGCTCCCAGCAAGGTGATCGACCTGGAGCCGCAGTTCGGCCTCGTCGGGTTCGACGTCGGTGAGGCATAGCCGGGTGTTGGTGCGGCAACCTGGTCGACGATGATCGCCGCGTCCTTGGCATTGGTCTTGCGTCACCGCCATATCGGGCCCAGGCGTGGCAAATGCACATCGTGAACCGAATACTCCCCGCCGGCGGTACTCAGTGTCGTTGCACGTCCATGGGGTCGGGTCGGTCGGTGTGCCGCGGACAATGGAGGCAGTGGGCACCAGCACCGGCGGGAAGGAGCGGGACCGATGAATCGGGCGGAGACCGCGGTCCCGCCGGATCGACCGCTTCCAGCAACGGCACGCGATCCTCGCCGTGCCGTTCGCGGTCGTGCAGAAATTCGGCAACGACCAGGCCGGCGGCAAGGCCACCATCATCGCCTTCTACGGGCTGTTCGCCGTCTTCCCCCTGCTGTTGTTGTTCTCGACGATCCTCGGATTCGTCCTCGCCGGGCACCCCGACCTCGAACAGCGCATGATCAACTCCGCCCTGGCCGACTTTCCCATTCTCGGTACCCAACTCCGCAGCTCCACCCACCCGCTGCGCGGCAACGGCTGGGCCCTGGTCCTCGGGGTGCTCGGCGCCCTCTACGGCGCCCAGGGCATCGGCCAGGCCGCGCAGAACGCGATGAACACCGTGTGGAACGTGCCGTTCAAGGACTGGCCCGGATTCGTCGGCCGTCGAATCCGGGGACTGACGATCCTGGTGCTCCTCGGAATAGGGATCCTGGTCTCGACCACCCTGATCGGGTTCGCACCCCGGTTCGGCCCCCTCTCGGGCGCCTGGGCCTCCGCGGCCGCCGCCGGGGTCAACTTCCTCGTCTTCCTCGTGTCCTTCACGGTGCTGACCTCGGCGACCGTGCGGGTGCGTGACGTGGCCGTCGGGGCAGTCGTCGCCACCGTGTTCTGGGAGATCCTGCAACGCATCGGGGACTGGTTCGTCCGCTACACCATCAGCCACTCCACCGACGTGTACGGATTTTTCGCCATCGTCCTCGGCCTGCTGTCGTGGCTGTATCTCGGGGCTCGGCTGACGTTGCTCGCCGCCGAGATCAACGTCGTGCTGCGGTACCGGCTCTGGCCCCGATCGATGACCCAGCCCCCGTTCACCCCGCAGGACAAGACCGCGATGGTGCTGCTGGCGAAGATGGAGGAACGACGACCCGAGGAAACCGTCGACGTCGCGTTCACCGCCGAGGCCGACCGCCAACCACTCGACGAAACCGCCCAGACCGAGCGGGCCCGGAAGGACCTCGACCCCTGATCCTCCTCTGACCAGTGCGGGCGGAACCACAATTGCCGGGGAGCATCCCGTCGATGCACCTCCGCCGGTGCCACTCGAACCGCCGGCATGCGTGCGTGATGTGATTCGGTCCACGGTGCCGGCGATCGACGACTCCGCCGGCACGGAAGTGGAGGACCGAGATGACCGAAGTCGACTACATCGACGTCATCGGGGCGCAGTCCGTGCTCGAGGTGGCCGAAGTGGTCGCCGCGGTGCTCGGGGCCCGGATGGAGATGGGCGGCGAACCCGGCCGCATCGTGGTCACCGGAGCGCCCGATCCCGACCTTCGAGTCGTCGTCGGGCTGGCGATCAACGACCGCGGGGTACCCGAAAGGTGGACCCGGCGAATCACGATCACCCACGAACGCAGTAGTGACGACCGCCACCGCTGGACCCAGCACCTGCACCGCGCCCTCACCGAACGCCGCGACTGGACACTCACCTCGGCCTGAGGACAGATCCTGATCGGACCACTCCGGGCCGAAGCGGTGGCACCACCGGAAGAGGGCCGGGCCGGCGCGCTGATTTGCCGTCCCACAACCACCGGACTAACCGTCGGCCACGACGTCGAGACGACCACACCCCCGAGTTCGGACGGCACTGGACAGTGCGTAAACCGCATGCCCGTGCGACAAGACTCGGCGGCCTGCTCCGGTCCTGACGAATCGGCCCTTCCGTGGCGCGATGGAGTCAACGCTCACCTCAGCCGAACCCAGCCCGGAGACGGCATAAGCGGCGCGGCTGATCGGTTGCGCCACGTTGCGCACGCGCACCCCGCCCGGCGGCGTGCCCCGCTCGCACCCCGGCATGCGCGTGCCCATGCAGGGCGAGATCGAGCTGAAATTCGTCGATCGGCTCACCGAGGAGATACAACCCAAGGAACGGATAGATCTCCAGAGGTTCGCCGTGCAGGATGTCGCTGACCGGCCAATAGTGCAGCAACGCCACCCGCACATCCGCCTGGAACCGTTCGGCAACGTCGACGGTGTGGCCGGCAAAGCCCTTCATCTGCGGTTCGCCGAACACGCTGGCCTGCGCGACACCGGGGGCGGGCGACGGGATTTCACAGCCGTCGCGTTCAGTGCCGTTCGCGCAGTTCGCGGTGCGGGATTTGCACGTCAGATCGAGGTTGTCATCGACTGCCGCAACCGCGGGTTCCCATTTCACCTCTCAGGAATCACCCACCGATCGGCACGTCGTTTCCTCACTCGGACGCGACGCTTCGATTAGCGCCCACATTTCCTGAACCGGATAGCTACCTCTCCGAGACCCCTACCCCTGAACACCCGGAAGCGGGGAACCTACCGTGAACTTCGCCCCGAAGGGATCGGTGACATCCGCGGTCCGCCCGTACGGCATGTCCGCCGGGTCCTCCGCGGTGCCCCCGTTGGCCCGGGCGGCGGCAACGGCCGCGTCCGCATCGGCAACCTGGAAGAGCGTGCCCCAGGTGGACTCCAAGGCGGCCGGGTCGCCCACGATGCCACCGACCTCGTGCCCATCCGGTCTGCGCAGAAAGGTGAAATCCACTCCGGGCAGGTCGTCGTTCCCGTCCAGCGTGAAGTCGAACACCGCCGCGTAGAAGTCCCGCGTCGGACCGGGATTCGGTGTCACCAAGTCGTTGCGCAACAACGTGTTCGGCTCGTTCACCAGCTCGCAGCCGACGTGCGCCCGCCCCTGCCACAGGCCGAACTGCGCACCCGACGGATCCCGCACCATCGCCATCCGACCCTGGTCGGCGATGTCCATGGGCTCCATCAGCAGCGTGCCGCCCGCGTCCGCGGAGCGAGCGAGAGTCGCCTCGAGATCGTCGGTCGCCAGGTAGACGTTCCACCAGAACGCGGCGGCGTTCTCGTCGGGATTCGGCATCAGCGCGGCGACCTTCTTGCCGCCGAGCAGACACATCGTGTACCGCCCGTACTCCTCGGGACCCACGTCGAATTCCCAGCCGAAGACCGAACCGTAGAAGGTCATCGCCCGGTCGAGGTCGGGAATGCCCAGGTCGATCCAGGTGGGGGTGCCGAGTGGTTGATTCGTCGTGACCGCGCTCATCGCTGCTCCTCAGCTGTCGGGTACCCACTCGACGCTAGCCTGCGGCACCGACATTCGACGCCAGAGCCGCGATTCGCTGTCCGCTCCGCGAACTCACTCCGCAATCGACAGGACGGTGTCCTTACGGTGCAGGGGCAGCCGATGCCCGGTAGTCACCGCGCCGAGGCGTCCTTCCTGGGTCAATGGGAGCGGGGTATCGGGCAATCGGTGGGTTGACCATCCGATGTGCCTCGAACGGTTGCTCCTGCAGCGCCGGAACCTCTGTCCGGGGACGTTCGGCCAGGACTCACTCATCGTCGCCCGTTGCTTGCTTTCCGCGGGTTCGGTGGTCGGCGGTGACCTTCCGGTGCGCCACCCCCATGTGTGCGGCAGCTCGACATGCTCACGCTGGGCATCGCCGCAACGTGAGCGACCTGCCCAGGCAGTGGTGACAGGGTTCAGGCCTCACCGGTGCCCCGGGGGGGCGTGGGCTGTGTTGGTGGAATCGTGCCCTTCACTGGTCCAGAAGGATTACGCCCTCGTGTGGAATCCGCCGTTGGTGGCGGGCGATGGTGGTTCGGACGGCGGCGGTGTGCCGGCGCGGGGTGGGAACTAGCAGGCGCGGGCGGGCGGAGCGGGTGGTGGGATAGACCATGCGGTGTGGGCGGGTGAGGGCCTTGGCGCGGCGCACCGGGATCCGTGACCACACCGCCTGCTGCAGACTGAGCGTGGCCCATCCGGCCAGTGCCATCCCGGACAGGTTCAGCAGTAGCTGCAGGGTGCTGCCCCAGATCGAACCACTGGTTGTCCGTGCACTGCGAAGGATCCCGCGACGGGTATCGCGACATGGAATTGTTCATCGACTCGGTCACCGACCCCGGCCTCGCCGACCGGCTGACCATCGCGATCACCGGGCGCGGCGCGTTCCGGCGGTTCAAACACGTGCTCGCCCCAACCCCCGAGGTGTCACCGATATCGGTTTCTCGAAGGAGCGCGGTAGTAGACGTGCACGCCGATGGCTGGCGGATCAGCGCTACCGGCCAAGTCCCCACCCGTAACAAGTGGGCTGGTGGCACGGGAGAGGTCGCCCGCCAGGCGCGGACCGACTGGGCGTCACCCGGCGTGGGCGGCCGCCTGCCCTACTCGGGGATCCGCGGCCAGCCCGGTGCTGATCTAGGGGACCTGGAAGACGCCGCGCCCGGAGCTGACGGGGACGTGATCACCCGAACGCCGGGCGGATGCCACGACGTCGGCGGTCGCGGTGACGATGCCGCCGCCGGTGGACACCGTCGCAGGGAGATACCGGCACTCTTCGTCCGGAGCCTGGGCCCGGCTGTAATCGGGCGGCACGCGTCGGATCTCGGTCGTGCCGATCTCGCCGGTGGTCTGGTTTCTCCAGTTCACCGTCACGTCGATGCAGTCAATCCACGTGATGAAAATGGTCGACGGCGGCCCCGTCGTGAACGTCACCACCCCGGGCGCCTGCGCCATCGCCGACGGCGTGATGACCGCCCGCGTCGGCACGTAACACCGGAATCCCACGCCGCACCCCGAACGGAACGTCACCGGGAGCTGAAACGCCGTGGTCGGCGGCAGGAATACTGTCCGCCGGGCATAAGTACCTGCCACCCTGTGAGCCGTAGTGGGCGTTCCTGACCTTGCCTTGCGCTCGTATGGCGGCTGGCCAGCGTGCTACAGGTCGAGCACCAGCAGATCCGACCGCGCCCGCGACACACAGACCATGATCGAGACACTTTGTTCGCGTTCACTGGCGGACAGCACCGAGTCGCGATGACAGACCTCGCCTTCGATCACCGGGGTCTCACAGCTCGCGCACGTGCCCTCCCGGCACGACGTCTCGACCATGATCCCGGCGTCCTCGAGGGCGTCGACGATCGACTGATCCTCTCCGACTCGGATGGTGGCACCGGTACTCGCGATCTTGACGGTGAAGTCGCGGTCGGGCGCGGCTTCCTCGTCCACCGAACGCGGCCGGAACCGCTCGACGTGCAGCCGCTGCGAATCGCTGGGCTCGATGGCGGACTCGAGCGCGGTGAGTAGTGGTTCTGGTCCGCAGCAGTACACCTGGGCATTCGGATCGCTGCCTGCGAGAATGTCGCCGAGCGGGAGCAGGCCGCACTCGTCCTGGGGTAGCACGCGTACCCGGGAGCCGTACGCCGACATCTCGTCGAGGTAGGCCATGGACGGGCGGGTTCGGCCACCGTAGTGCAGGGTCCAGGTCGCGCCTTCCGCGTGGGCAGCGGCGATCATCGGCAGGATGGGTGTGATGCCGATTCCTCCGGCAACGAAAATGTAGTCTCGGCTGGGTTCGAGGGCAAAGTTGTTGCGCGGCAATGACACAGTCAGGGTGTTACCTGGTACCGCCTCCTGATGCAGGTAGCGGGATCCCCCGCGCCCGTCACGTTCGAGGAGCACGCCGATTCGCCACCGGCGCCGATCCTGTGGGTCACCGCAGAGCGAGTACTGACGGACACCGGTGGGGCCGACCGCGATGTCGATGTGCGCGCCCGGTGTCCAGGTGGGCAGCTCGCCGCCGTCGGGCAACGCGAGTTCGAGGGAGACGACCTCCGGGGTTTCCTGCTGCCGTGCAACCACAATGATCGGAAAGGTGCCGTCGGCCGAAAGCAATGTGGACTCCTTCTGGGGAGGCGGATCCGCCGGACGCGGACGAGTCGGTTCCGATCTTCTGCCCGTCCAGCCTCACCCACGGGTGGACGGGCCGCTTGGTGTGGACGGGAAATCGACTCGGGCGATCGGCGTTCCCTATCACGGCTCTGCCGGGTAAGCGCCCCGCGTGAGACTGGCCATCGAGGACCGGAATATTCGCACCGACATGGAAGTGACACCGATTCATGACTGCACTCGAACCGCTGGTCGCAAGAACCTCGGACTTCATTCGCGACACCGTCATCCCGGTGGAGTACGAAGTCGTGGCCCATGGGCGCGTCGTCGACGACGCGCTGCGCCTGGACCTGCAAAAGAAGGCTAAGGACGCCGGGGTGTTCGGTCCGCTGTCCGACGTACGCTACGGCGGGCTCGGTCTCGACACGAGGGCGCAGGCCCGTGTGCTGGAGGCGGCGGGCGCCAGTCTGCTGGGACCGCTGTCGGTGAACGGGTCGGCGCCCGACGACGGCAACATCCATTTGCTTGCGCATGCCGGCACACCCGAGCAGAAGGAACGCTATCTGGCGCCGCTCGCGTCGGGGGATATCCGGTCGTCGATTGCGATGACCGAACCCGCCCCCGGGGCCGGTTCGGATCCGTCGCTTCTCCGTACCGTTGCCGAACGGACCGGCTCCGGATGGGTGATCAACGGGGCGAAACACTTCACGACCGGCGCCGACGGTGCCGGTTTCACGATCTGTGTCGCCGCCACCGCGGATGGGCCGACGATGTTTCTGGTCGATCAGGACAATCCGGGTTTGCGGGTCGGGCGCCGGATGCCCACCCTCGATCACAGCGTTCCGGGTGGGCACTGTGAGGTCGACTTCGTCGACTGTGCGGTTACCGGGGACGCCGTGCTCGGCGAGGTGGGACTGGGCATGGAGTACGCACAGGTGCGCCTGGCCCCGTCGCGGTTGGTGTTCTGCATGAACTGGCTCGGTCTGGCGGTCCGCGCTCACGAGATGGCGGCCCGGCACATCACCGGCCGGTGGGCGTTCGGGGGGCCGATCGCCGAGCACGGGATGGCCCAGGGGTTGGTCGCCGACAGCGAGATCGACATCGCCGCCGCACGAGGCCTGATCCGCACCGCAGCGGAGTCGATCGACGAGCAGGGGCCGGCCTCGTCGGCAGCGCGCCACCACGCATCGATCGCGAAAACATTCGTGTCCGAGGCGGTCTGGCGGATCCTCGACCGCGCGGTGCAGCTGCACGGCGGGCTCGGTGTGTGCGAGGACCACCTCGTCGCCCGATTCCTGGTCGAGGCCCGCGCCTTCCGCATCTACGAGGGACCGTCGGAGGTGCTGCGCTGGTCGATCGCCCGGCGGGTCCTGCGCTCGGTCCGTTGACCCCGACATCCGCCCTAACTACGACATGAGGAGTTTTTCGTGAGCACTCACACCGATGATCGGGCCCGTACCGGCTTCGCTGCCGTGTACGGCGCCCTGGACCCCACCGCCGTCGACTACGAGCACCTGCGCGCGGTGTCGGACGGCATGGTGCCGTTCGGCACCACAGCCGGCACCACCATCACCGAGCTCGGACCGGACCGAGCGGTTGTGGAGATCCCCGCGACCTCGGACGTGACCAACCACATGGGCACCGTGCATGCGGGGGCACTGTTCACCGCGGCCGACATCGCCGGTGCCGCCGCGTTCGTGGGCGCGGCCGCCGCACGCCTCGATACCATCGCACGGTTGGTGTTGCGCGGCGCGGGCGCCTCGTACCGCAAGCCGGCGCTGGGTCGGATTCGCGCGGTCGCGACGGTCGACGAACGCGAGTTGCGCACGATCTTGGCCGCCGACCGTGATGAGCGGTTCGAACTGTCCGGCAAGGCGCTGCTGTTCGACGACGCCGACGTGGTGGTCGCGAAGTTCACCTTCGACTATGTGGTCGACACCGTGTTCCCCGCCCCGAACGACAAGGACTCGTGATGACGACGTCTCCGACGCGGCCACCCTCGGAATACTCCACCCTCGAGTCGGTGGCGGTGAGTACCCCCGACGGGGTGACGTTCCGGGTGCGGGTGCTGCCGTCGGCTCGCCCGGATGCGCCGCTGGTGCTGATCCTGCCGGCGATGGCGATGAAGGCCAGGCACTACCTGGCACTGGCCAAGGCTTTCCACGCGCAGGGGCTGTCGGTGGCGGTCAGTGATCTGCGCGCACAGGGCGAGAGTCGGCCGGCGCTGCGCGAGGGGAAGGACTTCGGGTACCGCGAGATGCTCGAGGTCGACCTGCCCGCGATCGTCGCGGCGTTGCGGCAGCGGTTTCCGCACGCACCGTTGCATCTGTTCGGGCACAGCCTCGGTGGGCAGTTGGCGTTGCTGTTCGCGGCCGCCCGGCCGACCACCGCGACCAGTGTCACGGTCATCGGTACAGGGACGGTGTTCTGGCGGGCGTTCGGTCCCCGCCGCTGGGCGGAGGCCTTGACCAGTATCCAGTGGATCGGTCTGGTGTCCCGGGTGAAGGGTTACTGGCCGGGCGGTGTATTGATTCCCGGTGCGATGGCGGGTGGGGTGATGATCGACTGGTCGAAGCATTCCCTGACCAGCCGGTACCGCCCGAACGGCTCGTCGGTCGAGTACGACCGGTTACTTGGAGAGATGACGGTGCCGGTTCTGGCGGTCTCCCTCGAAGACGACCGGCTCGGGCCGAAGTCCAATGTCGACTTCCTGGTGGCCCGGCTGCGGGCGGCGCCGGTAACCCAGTGGCATGTCGAGGGTGATTCTCCGGTGGTGCACCGTGATCACTTCGAGTGGTTGAAGGATTCGCCGGTGGTGGCTCAGCGGGTCGCGGAGTGGATCGACGAGAACACCGTTTTCGACTGAGTGGCAGTCGGTTTCGGGCGCAGCGTGCGGACGGTGAGGATCGCGCCGAGCGCTGCGCCCGTGGCCGCGACGAGGAAGGTGGCCGACAGGTGGGTGACCGCGGTGGCCTGGGACGGCGGGGAGAGCAATGCCGCCACCGCGACACCGAAGACGGCACCGAACTGGCGGAAGGTGTTCATCGCGGCCGATGCAGCGCCCATGGCGGTGGCGGGTACGGCGCTCGCCATGGCCGCGACGGCCACGACACCACCGGAGAGCGGGATCCCGGCTCCCAGCAGGCCGAGGGCAACGAGGTAGACGGCGGGCGGCGCCGAGAAATCGATGGTGACGAGCCCGACGAGACCGGTGCCGATGAGGGCGAGTCCGGTCAGCATGGTCCGCCGGGTGCCGAGTCTGCGGGCAACGCTCGCCGCGAGCAGGGAGGCGATCCCGAGCAAGCCGAAGAGCGGAAGGAACCGCAATCCGGTGTCCAGTGGGGAGAGCCCGAGATCGCGCTGAAAGTACAGCGTCAGCACGAACAGCACCCCGTACAACCCGAACAGTCCGAGGAAGTTGACCGAGCAGGCGACAGCGACCTGGGGAATCCGCAGCAACCCCTGCGGCAACAGCGGTGTCGCGGTCCGGTTCTCCCAGACCGCGAACGCGGCGACCGCAATCACCGCGGCGGCGGCGCAGCCGAGGATGAACGGGGAACTCCAGCCGCGGTGCGGGCCCTCGATCAGCGCAAGCGTCGCCCCGCAGCCGGCGGCAACGAACAAAACCTGCCCGGGCAGGTCCATCCGGCGGTCGGAGGCCGTTCGCCCCGGCTGCAGCGCCGCCCGCAGGCACCACCATCCGAGAAGGCAGATCGGAATGTTGATCCAGAACAGGGCGCGCCAGCTCAATGCCGTGACGAGTAGTCCCCCGAGCAGCGGCCCGACCGCGAGCGCGACGCCCGCGGTGCCACCCCACAGGCCGATGGCGCGGGCGCGGGCGCGCGGCTGCCGGATGTGCGTGCTCAGTGCCGCGACAGAGAGCGGGACGAGGGCTGCGGCGGCGACTCCTTGGAGTGCGCGGGCGGCGACCAGCACACCGATGCTCGGTGCGGCGGCGCAGACGATCGAGGCGACGGTGAATACGAGGGTGCCGGTGAGCAGGACCCGGCGGGCGCCGAGCCGGTCGCCGAGCACGCCGCCGGTCAGGAGCAGGCATGCGAAGGCGAGGGTGTAGGCGTCGAGGATCCACTGGGCGGCGGTGCCGCCGCCGCCCACGTCGCCGACGATGTCCGGCAGTGCAACGGGGGTGATGCTGGTATCGAGGTAGACGACGAACGTCATCGCGCAGATCCCGAGGAGCAGCAGCATCGAGCGGGGGCCGGTGTCTGGATGCGAAGTCACCGAATCAGGCTACGATCTGGGTCGTCAAACATGCTCATAGGCACTGCTTTTCGGTCTGCGCGATAGAAGTAGGCTATCGCCTCCGGAATGCGGGTGATTGCGACTGTCGATCGCACCTGTGATGTTCTCCTATTGTGGCAGGCCGCCGTCACCGCGGGTGCGGGTCGACATGCGCTGGCCGCGCGTCGTTTACCGGGCAGTCACTGGCAGCTGTTGTCGTTTCGCCAGAACGACGACGGATGTGAGGAGACGCGAGTGGCACGGATAAGACTCGACGGGGTGTCGAAACGGTTCGGCACGACCCCCGTCGTGCAGGAGGTGAACCTGGACATCGCGGACGGTGAATTCTTGGTCCTGCTCGGGCCGAGCGGGTGCGGCAAGTCGACGCTGCTGCGGATGATCGCCGGTCTCGAGTCGCTGTCGGCGGGACGGATCCTGCTCGACGACCGGGATATCACCGCGACGGCGCCGCGGCAGCGGGATGTGGCGATGGTCTTTCAGAGTTATGCCCTGTATCCGCACCTGACCGTCGCGAAGAACATCGGCTTCCCCTTGCGCGCCCGAGGCCGCTCGCGACAACAGATCCGCGAGAAGGTCACCGCAGTGGCGACAACCCTCGGCCTGGACGAGCACCTCGACCGGCGGCCGGGAGCCCTGTCCGGCGGGCAGCGTCAGCGCGTGGCGCTGGCCCGGGCGATGGTCCGCGACCCGGGGGCCTTCCTCATGGACGAGCCGCTGTCGAATCTCGATGCCGCGTTGCGCAGCGCGACCCGCACCGAGCTCATCGACCTACACCACCGGTTGAGATCGACGTTCCTCTACGTCACCCACGACCAGGTCGAGGCGATGACGATGGCGACACGAATCGCACTACTGAACAATGGGCGGATCGAGCAGGTCGGAACACCGACCGAGCTGTACGACACCCCGCGGTCGACGTTCGTCGCCGCCTTCCTCGGCGCGCCACCGATGAACCTGTTCGACGCAACAGTGATCGACCGGGCTGGGGAACTCCACCTCGTCGCCGACGGCGTCGACGCACCCCTCGGGCTGTCTCCCGGCTCGGCGACCGGACCACAGAAGGTGACCGCGGGCATCCGGCCGGAACACATCCGGCTGAACGCCGCCGATGCCCAACTCCGTGGTCTCGTCACCGCATCGGAGAACCTGGGCAGCGAAGAGATCCTGCACGTCACCGTGGGCGGCACCGTCATTCGCGTCCGCGGCCCGCGCCCGGTTCCCGCCCAGGTCGGCGACGCCGCCGCACTGAGTGTCGATCCCGCCGACATTCAGCTCTTCGACTCCGGGACCGGCCGCCGGCTGGTCTGGCACGTTCCCCACCGGCACGGGGCATCGCCACGCGATGCCCCGCTGTCGGTGGCATGAGCACCGGCAGAGTTCACGAACCCCGCACACGAACAACAGGAGAACCACAGTGAAGAAAACCCTGCCCGGGCTGGGCGCGCTGGTGACCAGCGCGTTGGTCCTGACCGCCTGCGGCGGACTCGGCACCACCACCACGGACTCAGCGGCGAGCGGTTCCGGTCCGGTCCCGGAACTCGGCCCGGACCAGAACGTGTCGATCGTGTTCGAAAGCTACAACTACGGCATGGCGGGAGCGTGGACCGACACCTTCAACGCCCTCATCGCCGACTTCACCGAACAGAATCCGAACATCCACGTCACGGCGCAGAAGCCGCAGGGCAACAGCCCGAACCCGGCCACCGACACGATCTCGAGTATCCAGAGCCAGACGGTCGCCGGATCACCCCCGGACGTAGCCCAGCTGGGATTCAGCGACCTGGACTTCACGATCCACCAGCTCGGCGCCCATTCGCTCGACGACCTCGTCGGTAAGGACGCCGTGCAGAAGAACTTCGACGGCGCGAAGCACCCGTACGCCCCGACCGCGCGCACCCTGGGTGACTGGGAAGGCTCCACCTACGGCGTGCCCTTCGTCTTCTCCACCCCCGTGTTCTATTACAACGCAACACTGTTCGAGCAGGCCGGCCTCGACCCCGCGGCACCACCGACCACGTGGGACGAGGTCGCGGCCGCCGCGGCGGCCATCACCTCGAAGACCGGCAAGGGCGGGGTGTACCTGGACTGCCTGACCAAGACCGCGAAGGACTGGTGCTTCCAGAGCCTCGTCCGCTCGAATGGTGGGCAGGTGATCTCCGAGGACCGGTCCACGCTGACCTTCGCCGACGACCCCGCGGTACAGGTCGCGGAGATGGCGCAGAACCTGGTGCAGTCCGGTGCCACACCGAAGCTCAGCCAGCAGCAGGGCTATGAGGCCTTCGCCCGCGGAGATATCGGGATGATCCTCGAGACCAGCGCGATCCAGGGCACATTCGTCAAGGGCGCCAAGGACAAGTGGGACCTGCGCGCGACCACGATGCCTGCCTTCGCCGGCAAGACCACGGTGCCGACCAACTCCGGCGCCTCCCTGTTCACGTTCGCCTCGGACCCCGCGAAGCAGCGGGCGTCGTGGGAACTGATCAAATTCCTCACCAGTGAAGCGGCGTACACGAAGATCGCGCAGGGAATCGGCTACCTGCCGCTGCGCACCGGACTCGTCGACGACCCGGCCGGGCTGGCGGACTGGGCGCAGAAGAATCCGCTCGTGACTCCCAACCTCGCTCAGCTGAAGTCGATGGAGCCGTGGATTTCCATGCCCGGCAGCAACTATCTGCAGATCCGGGACGGCATGATGGATGCCGTCGAGGCGGTCGTCTACCAGGACGCCGACCCGAAATCCACCCTCGACGCCGCCCAGAAGCAGGCCTCCGCGCTTCTGCCCGCCGAATGAGCACCGCCGCACGCCCGTCAGGTGATCTGACGATCGTCCAACTGACCGACACCCACATCACCGCCGCAGGAGCGCTCGTCCACGGCGCCGTGGACACCCTCGACGCGCTGCGGCGCACCCTCGACCGGATCGTCGGATCCGGTCGACGGGTCGACGCGCTGGTCCTGTCGGGCGATCTCACCGACAACGGAGCGCCGGAGGCCTATCGGCGGCTGCGTGCGGTCGTCGAGCCGGCGGCGGCGTCCCTCGGTGCCCGCATCGTCTACACCATGGGCAATCACGACGAGCGGGCCGCGTTCGGCACCGAACTGTGCGGACGCGGCGCCAAGGATGCTGGTGGTCTGACCGCACCGCACGACGCCGTGCACGAGGTACACGGACTGCGGATTGTCGTGCTCGACAGCACCACCCCCGGCCGGCACGAGGGCTGGCTGACCGACACCCAACTGGACTGGCTCAGAGGCGTACTGTCCCGGCCGAGCGCGCGCGGCGCGCTCCTCGTGCTGCACCATCCGCCGATTCCGTCGCCGGTGACGACGGTGAACTCCCTGCGGCTGCACGAGCCGGACCGGCTCGCGGCGGTCGTGGCGGGATCCGACGTCCGGATGATCCTCTGCGGGCACGCACATGTGACCGGTGCCGGTGCGGTGGCGGGGATTCCGGTATGGGTGGGTCCGGCACTGTCGTACCGGGTCGACCCGCTGGCCCCGGTCGGTCGGCACCGCGGCCACGCCGGGTATGGATTTACCCGCATCGACGTCCTCGGCGACACCGTAGTGGCCACCGCGGTGGAGGCGACCCCGGCCGAGGTGGTCTACGACATTCCCGAGCAGGACATGCTCGACCGGTTGCGCGCGCTCGCGCTCGGGACGCGCTGAGGAGGCGATCGTGTTCGTTGCCGTACCGGAGCTCACCGACGCGCCAGTGCCTTCCCCGTCGCCGGCGGTCGTTCCGGCCGCCCGTGTCCACCCTCTCCGGAGAGTGATGCGGGCGGGCGCTCCCTACCTGTATCTCACGCCTGCGGTCGCGCTGTTGATCGTGTGGACCTACCGGCCCCTGCTCCAGGCTGCCCAGCTGTCGACGTACTCCTGGAATCTGCTCCCCACGACCCCGATGGTTCCCGTGGGCGCCGACAATTACCGGCGGCTGCTCGAGCTGCCGGCCTTCGGGGACTCGGTCTGGCGGACCGTCGTCCTCATCGTCGGTCTGCTGCCGTTCACCCTGGTGCTCCCGGTGGTGGTCGCGTTCGCGACCCGCGGCGTCCGCGGGCGCTTCCGCGCGGTCTACCAGAGCCTGGTCTTCGCGCCGTTCCTGGTCGCCCCGGTCGCGAGCGCGGCCGTGTGGCAATGGCTGCTCGATCCCGGTGCAGGGGTGATCAACCGGGTCTTGGGGTCGGATACCAACTGGATCCGCGAAGCAGCCACGGCCCCATGGGTGATCGTGCTCATCACGGGCTGGCACTTCATGGGGTTCGCGGTGCTGGTGGTCTCGGCCGGGATGGCCGGCGTCAGTGGCAACTATGCCGAAGCGGCGCAGGTAGACGGTGCCTCCCGACGCCAGATCGATTGGTGGATCACCTTGCCGCTGCTCTCCCCCACCCTGGTGTTCCTTGCCCTGATGACGGTGTTGCTCAGCGCCCAGTGGACGTTTCCGCTGATCGACACTCTCACCCAGGGTGGACCGTCGCAGGCGACGACCAACATCTATTACCTGTTGTGGGACTACGGGTTCCACAGCTTCGACGCCGGGCTCAGCGCGGCCGCCGGAGTGTTGCTGTTCGTCGGTTTCGGTCTCATCGCGGGTGTTCTCGTATGGCTCTCGGAAAGGATCTCGTTCCATGACGACTAGCGAGTCACCCGTTTCCGAGCCGTTGTGGCGGCGGGCGCGGGGACATGCAGTCCTCCTCGCCGTCGCAGTTGTGTGCATATTTCCCATCTACTGGCTGCTCGCGACGTCGCTGCGACGGCCCGACGACGTCGGCTCCCTCTCCCCCGTTCCATGGCCGCTGTCGTTGGGCAATTATGTGGACGCGACCGAGAAGGTCGACGTGATCGGACTGCTCGCCAATACGTTCGCCGTATCGGCGGTCTCGGCGACGGGTCAGCTCCTCGTGGCTCTGCTCGCCTCGTACGCGTTCGCGATGTATTCGTTCCGCTTCCAGCGGCTGTTGTATCTCGCGTTCGTCGGGACCTGGTTGGTGCCCTTTCAGGTCACGATGCTTCCCAACTATGTGCTGCTCTACCAGCTGGGGCTGATCAACAACCTTGCCGGGGTGATCGTGCCGACGCTATGCTCCGCGCTGGGTGTCCTGATGCTCCGCCAGCACATGGACAGCTTCCCGAAGGAACTGGTCGCGGCAGCGAAGATGGACGGACGGTCCTCGTGGTCGATCCTGTGGACCGTCGTGGTACCGAATCTGCGTCCCGCACTGGCGGCGCTGTCTATCCTGCTGTTCATCAATGCCTGGAACGAATACTTCTGGCCCGCGGTGGTCCTGCAGCGCAGCAACGCCGTCGTGCAGTTGGGGCTGAGGAGTTTCATGGGAACCGAGGGCAACGACTGGGGGCCGATGATGGCAGTCGCATCTCTGGCATGCCTACCGGTGTTCGCGCTCTACGTCGTGCTGCAGCGGCACATCGTCAACGCGTTCGTCCGATCCGGTCTGAAATAGGATCTCGGAATACCACGGAGCCGGCGCCCCCCGATTCGGGCGCCGGCTCCACGTAATACAAGGGGTTTCAAGGTGCGTCGGTCGGCTCGGGTGGCCGACCGAAGAAGATCGGGTACAGCGACGGACCGCCATCCGGGAGGACGATTTCCGCTCCGACGCGCTGGCCGCCGAGGCGCTCCCACAGCCGCAGGTTGCGGGTGCTGGACGCTTCGGCGTAGACCCCGACGCCGTCGTGCAGTCGCATCGCGCGCAGCGCGTCGGTCAGTGCCGCCCGCACACCCGTGCCGCGGTGCTCGGGCCGCACGGCGGCGAACATGACGTGGCAGTGCGGCGGCAGGTCGACGGGGTGGTGCGCGTCGAGTGCCTCCATCAAGGTGCGGACCCGGGGCCCGCACGCGCCGGTGGATGCGGTGAGCCGGTCGAGGAAGACCCGGTTCTCGACATCGGACACGGCTGGTTCACCCGGCGGTGACCACACCAGCACGGCCGAGTAGTCGTGCGGTGCGGCGACGATCCCGCCGTGGTTCAAAAGGAATTCGGTCGTAGACGCGAAGAACGCGGCCAGGTGATAGTCGCGGCCGAGGGTGTTCGGTGGGATCGCCCATTCGATGATCGGGTCGTCCCGAAACGCGGTGACGAGGGTGTCGACCACGGCGGCGAGATCGGGGTCTGCGGTGACGACGGGGACGGTCGCCGACGCATCGGACAGGGTCATACCAGCTCCTCGATGGTGGTGATCCGCGCCGGCGCGCCCGCGGTCCGGTGTGCGGAGACGATCGCGTCGATGCAGGCGTCGATATGGGCGGAGGTGCTCTGCCAGTTGCAGACCGACAGTCGCAGGCACGGTCGGCCTCGCCAGGTGGTCGGGCTCGCCCACCCCACCGGGCCGCGTTGAAGGACGGACACGAGGAGCTCGAGATGGGCCGCCTCGGTGGTGTCGGCGGTGGGGGTGAAGGCGACGAGGACCTGGTTGAGGACGATGTCGTTGACGACGGTGACGCCGCTGACGGCGGCCAGTCCCGCGGCCAGGCGGCGGGCGAGGGCGCAGCATCGTTCGATCAGCTCGGTGACGCCGTCGGTTCCCAGGTGGCGCAGGGTTGCCCACAGGACGAGGCTGCGGGCACGGCGGGACATGTCGGGGGTGAAGTCGACCGGATCACGACCGCCGTCGGGTGCGGGTGTGAGGTAGTCGGCGCTGGTGCGCAGCGCCGCGCGGTGCGCGCCCGGGTGCGCGCAGAACGCGATGCCGCAGTCGTAGGGCACGTTGAGCCATTTGTGGCCGTCGGTGGCCCAGGAGTCAGCACGTTCGATACCGGTGACCCGGTTCCTCAATGGTGGGCTCGCGGCCGCCCACATGCCGAAGGCCGCGTCCAGGTGGACCCAGCCGCCGCGGTCGTGGGTGAGGTCGCAGATGTCGGCGAGAGGGTCGATTGCACCGGAGTCGACATTGCCGACCTGCCCGCAGACGATCAGCGGCCCCCTCACCCGATACAGCTCCGCCTCGAGCGCATGCACGCACATGCGGCCCTGATCGTCGGTGTCGACGGGTCTGACCTGGCCGGCCAGGCCCAGCAGCCGCAGCGCCCGGTGCACGGTGACGTGGCATCCGCGGGAGACCAGGATCGACGGCGCCGGGGCACCGATCAGGCCGTCGCGTTCGACGTCCCAGCCCTGACCGGCGAGCACGTGGTGGCGGGCGGCGGCCAGGCCGGTGAGATTCGCCATCGCGCAGCCGGTGGTGATGCCGACCGACGTGTGGGAGGGCAGCCCGAACAGGGTGATCAGCCAGCGGGAGACCGCTTCCTCGACGACCGACGCCGTCGGGCTGGTGGCGTACAGCGCTCCGCACTGATCCCACACCGAGGTCAGCCATTCGGTCGCGATGGCCACCGGATAGGCGCCGCCCATCACGAAGCCGAGGAAGGTCGGTGCCCCCGAGTGCAGGAGCCCCGGTTCGCCGTGTGCGATCAGCGCATTGAGCACGGTTTCCGCGTCGTTGCCGGTCCGGGGCAGCGGCGCGGCGAGTCGGCGGCGCAGCTCGCTCCGGTCCACCGCGGAGCCGGTGCGCTCGGTGCGCGGATCCGTCAGGTAGCTCGCGCTGTAGTCGCTGATCGTGTGGAGCAGGTCGGCAGTCGCCTCGCCGGTGGCGGTCACCTCTCCTCCCGGGGTGCGGGGACGTAGCGGGCGATCTCGGCCGGCAGCCGCACGCCCGCGGCGCGGAGCTGGCCCACACGGGTGAGGTAGGCGGCGCCTTCGAGAATGTGGTGGGCGATATCGGCGACCCGGCGGTGGGCGGGGGCGGCCAGGTGGGTACCGGCGACCCAGTTGTTGAAGGCGCCCATCGCCGGCCCGCACCAGATCTGGTAATCGGCGGTCCGCTCATTCTCGCCGCGGATGCTCCACCCCGAGGACAGTCCGAGGTACCACCGGAAGATCAGGGCCATCTTGCGTTTCGGGTCGTCGGCGGCGCCGGCGAGTTGCGCCGGGTCGCGCTCGGTGAAGTAGGTGACGCACTCGTCCCACACCTCGGTGAGGGGTCGGCGGAACACCGCCGATTCGAGGTCGTCGCGCCGCGCGGCGGGGATCGCGTCGATGCCCGCGTACTCCCGGTAGGTGTCGTAGAGACGGTGTGCGCGGGTGGCGAACATCGTGCCGCGGCGAAGAACCTGGACCTGGACGCCGAGTTCGAACATGTCCGACGACGGGGCCATCGTGCAGTCGGCGACACCGGCCCCGGCGAGCAGGGTTTTGGTCGCCTCGGATTGATCGGCCTCGACGGTGGCCTGGTTGATCGAGCCGGTGACGACATACGCGGCCCCCAGGGCGAACGCGGCCGCGGCGGCGGCCGGTGTCCCGATCCCGCCCGCGGCCCCGATGCGCACCTCACCGAGCTCGGGCAGGTCCCGGCGGATGCGGTCACGTGCCGCGATGAGGTCGGGTAGCAGCACCATCAGGGGCCGCCGATCGGTGTGCCCGCCGGAGTCGGCCTCGGCGGTGATGTCGTCGGCCATCGGCACCACTTGACCGAGCCGTGCCTGCTCCGCGGTGATATCGCCGCGGTCGAGAAGCCGCCGCACCAGTGCCGCCGGTGCCGGTCGGAGGAAGAGTTCGGCGACCTCGACCCGGGAGACCTTGGCGATGACCCGGTGCGCCCGGATCACCCGGCCGTCCGGGGCGGTCGACAGACCGGACAGCCGGTACCGGACGATCTCCGGGCTCAGGTCCATGAACGCCGAGGCCTCGACGCAGCACACCCCGTGACGCAGGCACGCGTCGACGATGGCACGTTCGAGGGCGGGTTCACTCGGACTGTGAATAAGGTTGCAGGCGTACGGCAGTTCCCCCAGGGTGGCGGCGAGTTCGGAGAGGGCGGCGTCCACACGCGCCGGGACCACTCCCGCGGCGCCGTAGGAGGCGAGGTAGCCGGCCCGCGCCAGCGCCGTCACCATGGCCGGGGAGGCGATACCGTTGGCCATGGCCCCTGCCGCGTAGGCGTAGCTGACGCCGTGGAATGCACCGAAGGTGTGATCGCCGAGCCGGTGGGGCGGCAGTGGGCCGACCGCGGTGAGCACCTCGGTGCGGGCGGCGAGCCCGGCATCGGCGGTGATATCGATGCCGTCGGGACCGCGGACCACCCAGCACGGTGTGGTCAGGTCCGACAGGGTTGCGCGTACCTGCGTGAGGTCGCGGGCCGGTGCGGTCACGGAGGGAACGGTCATGCCGGGGCCTTCCGCTCGGTCAGTTCGATGGCGATGTCTTCGAGTTCGTAGATCCGCAGCCCGGGCTTCCACAGCGACGCGTCGGCGGTGACCACGACCCCGGTGGCCGAGTGGGTCACCGTCTTGATGTGGACCTCGAGCTCGCAGGTACCGTCGGACGGCAGGAACTGCCCGCGATATTTCCAGCTGAAGGCGATGTTCGCGGGGATGGAGAACACCGGGTCGGCCAAATCATCCGCCAAGCCGGTGTCGGCGGCCCACTCCTGCAGGGCCTGGATCACCGATTCCACCCCGAGCGATCCGGGGATGACGGGGTCGAGGTGGAAGTGGCGGGAGAAGAACCAGTCCTGCGGGTCGATGCGGCGCAGGGCATGCAGGTAGCCGTTGCCGAACGCTCCCCCGCCCTCGACGACGTCGATCCAGTCCAGCAGGGCCAGGGCGCGTCGGTTGCACAACCGGTCGTCCGGGTTACGGCGGCGGGCGTCGAGGTCGATGCGGCGGGTGCTCCCCTGGCCGGGGTGATCGGCCAGCCAGGTGGGTCGGTGGCCGCCGGCGTCGAGTCCGGTCTGGTTGGACAGTGCTTGATCGCTGAAATAGCCGAACATGGTCTCGCCCTGGTAGAACGGTTCGCCGTCGACGGAAAGGGTGTAGTCGAAGCTTTGCAGCGAGGACCCGGGCAGCAGGGTGGTCGACAGCAGCCGGGAGGTCTGGGTGATGGTCTTGTCGCGCAGGTCGACTCGGCGCAGCACGGTGGCGGTGCCGCCGAGGTTGCGCAGGCTTTGGGTGGTGTGAGGTTCAGTCAGGGTGGGACCGAGGTAGTACCCCATCAGCAGGGCGGCCTGCAGCGAGGTTTCCATGTACACGAAGTGCGGCATGGATTCGTTCGCACTGTCGGCGTAGTACCAGGAGTCGGCGGGTGAGTCGTATTCGCTGCGGTAGGTGAGCTGTTGGTCGAGGGTGCCGCGGGTGCCACCGAAGTTGGTGATGCGGTCGACGAGTAGAAGCCCTCCGGTGGGGACGCGGGTGGCCCGGATCCCGGTGTAGTGGGCGAATTCCGGTCCGAGTGCGATGCCCTGATCGCCGCGGGCCAGATGCGCCATGTGGAATTCGTTGAGCAGCGCCTTGTCTCCGGATGCGGTCACCCGACCGGTCCAGGTGTCGAGGGTGCCGCCGGCGCCGGGACCGATGACGGTGCCGGTGTTTTCGGTGACGGTGACCGACACCGGCACACTGGATCCGCCGCACAGGACTTCGGCGGTCAGGTGCGGGCGTGGGACGAGGTCGATGTCGGTGACGATCAGCTCCAGTTCGGATTCGGTCGATGCATCGGTCGCCGCGGTGGCGAAGGCGGCGCCGTCGAGGTACGCGTCGGCGAAACACAGGTGCAGCCCGGCATAGAGGGCGAAGACCTCCCCGGCTTGAACGGCGGCCGCCGCGGGGTTGCCGGTATAGCGGGCGCGCAGGCGTCCGAGACCGAGTGCGCCGTCGCGCAAACCGATTTCGCTGACACTGCGGAGGACCAGCGGGGAGCCGCCGGCGAGGCGGACGTCGGGATTGGCGCCGAGTTGCCGATAGGCGGGCCCGAACACGGCGGGGACCTGCCCGCGGGTGAGCAGGTCGAGTGCGGCGGCGTCGAGGCGGTCGATGTCGGTGCGGGCGGGGGGTTTGAACGCCCCCTCCGGGGCCGCGGTCACGGCGACGACCGGGCGGGCGGCGGAAAGGCCGGCGGCGGTGAAGGCTTCCCTGGTGGTGGTGGTGCGTGCGTCGCGGAGCAGGCGTCTTTGCACCGCGGTCTGTGCGGCGAGGGCGGCGCGGTGGGCCGCGACGAGCCCGGCGCGGACCTCGGCCAGCGGGGTCGCCGCGGTGGCCGGGAGTGCGCGGACCGGTGTGCTCGGCACGGTTGCGGGGATGGTCGTCGTCGGGGTGATGGTTGGGGTGATCGGGACCGGGTTGAACGCGGCGCCGTCGAAGGAGAGGACGTCGGGGGTGGTTGTCGGCACGGGGTTCATGCGCTCCACTGCCTCACTGATTCACGGAACTTCTCGGACAGGTCGGGGGTGGTGACGACGGTGACGTCGGTGAACCGTTGCAGGACGGTGCCGTTCGCGGTGACCGCGCACGCATCGACCAATGCGTCCACCGGCCCGGGGCGGGCGTTGTCGACGATCAGGACGAAGGGTTCGTCGTCGGGCAGGGCGTCGTAGTAGTCGATGCGGCCGATGCCCAGGGGCAGGCAGGCCGATCCGAGTGCCCGGTGACCGGCCACCGGTGGTCCCTGCAGGATCACGTCGGCGAGGACGGGATTGTGCAGGATCCCGGTGAACGCGCCGAGCGCGACCGGCGCACCGGACAGGGCGCATTCGAGGACGAGGGCGTCGGCGTCATCACGCAGGATGCGCCGCATGCCCTGCAACGGTGGGCCGTGGAATTGGGTGGCGCCGCGGTAGAGGATCTCGGCGTCCGCCCCGGTGGCCGGCCAGGTCACCGGCACCACCGGTGCCGAGTCCGGGGTGGCGGACAGTTCGAAGGTGGCCGCGTAGTGCGGTACCCGTTTGTCATTGTCGGTCCCGAAGACCTGGACGTGCACGCGCACGGGTTCGGTGTCGGCGGTGTGCGTGGTGTCGATCGACACATCGGTGATCGGGTGGTCGAAGACGATGCCCTTGTGGACGCGGAAGTCGCGGACCGTGGTGACACACAGCCCGGGGTGGGCTCGCTCGACGACGTTGATCATCGCACCGAGCCCGAATGTTGCGGGCAGCACGGTGTGGTCGCCGATGCGGTGTGCGGCGATGATGCGGTGCGCGGGCAGATCCCGCAGGCTGCGGCGGACGAGCGTATCGGGTCGGCGCGTCGGTTCGCCGGTGGCCAGCGATTCGGCCTCCCCGATCAAGATGACGACGTCGTCGCGGCGTGGGGCGGTGAACTGTTCGGTGAAGGCGCGGGCGCCGACATCGGGGTCGAGCAGGGTGATGCCGCGGTCGCGGAAGTATCCGCGCAGTTCCGGCGTGACCATGCCACCGTCCCAGGCGCCCCAGTCGATGGCCGTCACATGATGGTCGGGATGTCGGTGTTTCCAGGTGGCGGCGAAGCGGCCGAGGGCCTCGTTGGCCGCCGCGTAGTCCGCCTGACCGGAGTTTCCGTACAGCCCGGCGACGGAGGTGAAGAACACCAGGTGCCGAAGCTGCGGCGAGTCACCGAGGGCGTCGAGGACCGCGGCGAGGCCGCCGATCTTGGGGTCGAGCACCCGGGCGATCTCGCCGGCGGTCTTCTTCGCGATCAGGGCGTCGGCGAGGACACCGGCTCCATGCACCAGGACGGTGATCTGGTTGCGGTCGGCGCCGAGCGCAACCTCGATGGCCGCGGTGTCGGTGACATCGGCGGCGATGTAGCGGCCGCGCTCCCCCAACACTGTCAGGGTGTCCTGGATTTCGCGGTTCGCGGTGATCGCCGCGCAGGTGCGGGCGATCTCCCGTGGGGTGGTGGCGGTGCCGGTGAGTCCGGCGATCGCCGCCCGGCGCAGATCCTGGTCTTCGATGCCGTGCGCCCACTGCGGTTCGGGAACCAGTTCGGTGCGGCCGAGCAGGATGAAGCGGGCGTCGCAGTGGCGGGCGAGATCCCGGACGCACAGGGCGGTGACGCCGCGGGCGCCGCCGGTAACGAGGACCACGTCGTCGGCGGTCAGGGCGGTGACCGGGGCGGGGGTGTCGAGGCGCACGCTGGTCTGTTCGGTGGAGCGGGCGTGGAGACCGGGGACGAGGGTCTGCCGGTCGCCGAGTTCGCCGACCCCGACCTCGGGGGTGTCGGCGGCACTGTCGTGGAGTTCGGCGAGGACCGCCGCGGTGAAGCGGTCCCCGTCGAGGGCAGGGTGGATGTCGAGGGCGCGGCTGAACAGTTCCGGGTGCTCGACGCCGAGGGTCTTCACGACGCCGCCGACCCCGCCGGCCAGTGCGCCGACCGGGTCGCCGTCGCCGACGAAGCCGAGGGCGCCGTCGATCCGGGTGACGGTGACGAACGCGGCCCGCGTGCCCGTGCGTGCGGTGTTCACGAGGGCGGGGTGGGTGTGTTTGGCGGCGAGGATCGTGGCCCCGAGTGCGCGGGTCGCCTCGGACCAGTCCAGCGTGTGGCCGACGGTGACGACGCACAGATCGGTGGGCTCGTCGAGAGTGCCGGTCAGGGTGGTGTCGATGTCGTCGAGGGTGCCGGTGAGGTGGATTCGGCGGACCGACCAGTGGTCGGTGCTGAGGGCGTCGGCGAGGGCGGCGCCGTCACTGTGTGCCTGGTCGGGACCGAGTTCGATGATCACCGCGTGGGGGTGGTCGCCGAAGGTGTTGACCTGGTGGTCGATCGGGGGCAGGGCGACGAGCTCGACGAGATGCCGCGGCGCGGTGGCCACGGCCTCAGCTTTTGGGTGGACATCACTCCCCTCGGCGAGGATCTCGACGATCTGGTCCAGGGTGCGCAGCGTGCCGAGTTGCTCCGGGCCCAAGCTCGGCAGGTGCGGGAACCGCTCCTGCACCGC
>NZ_JAWLSG010000019.1:42627-70870 GCF_033142305.1 Rhodococcus sp. IEGM 27
CCCGAGCACCTGCACCCGCTTGATCGAGTCGACCCCCAGATCCGCCTCGAGGTCCATCGACGGATCGACCATCTCCACCGGGTAACCGGTCTTGTCCGCCACCACCTCCTGCAACGCGGTCCGCAACGCGGCAGCATCGACGCCGCCGGACGGTGGATTCGTCGGAGTGGGTATGGCGGTGGCCGGGGCCGGATTGTCCGCGAGGATCTCGACGATCTGGTCCAGGGTGCGCAGCGTGCCGAGTTGCTCCGGGCCCAGGCTCGGCAGGTGCGGGAACCGCTCCTGCACCGCCCCGAGCACCTGCACCCGCTTGATCGAGTCGACCCCCAGATCCGCCTCGAGGTCCATCGACGGATCGACCATCTCCATCGGGTAACCGGTCTTGTCCGCCACCACCTCCTGCAACGCGGTCCGCAACGCGACGGCATCGAAGGCTGCGGGCTGGGGGGCGGGTATGTCGGTGGCGGGCGGTGCGGTGGGGGTCGCCGGTGCGGTCGGCGCCGCCGACGGTATCGCGGCCGGGGTGGGCGCGGAGACCGGGGCCGGGATCGGTGCTGGGGCAGGGGTCGTCGGCGTGGGGGCCGATGCCGGCTGCAGTGCCGGGCGCGGCGGCGACGCCGGGAGGTCGGCCCTCGAGGACACCGCGACGGTGGTGCCCGCGGCGGCGGGGGTGTCGAGTTCGGCCAGGTGGCCCAGGATCTCGGTGGCGCGGGCGTGGGTGTGGCTGATGGCCACCCCGTGATCCTTGACGGCCTCGATCGCGCGAACCATCCCGTCGTCGAGCTGAGCGGTGTTCAGGGCGCGGGCCAGTTCCCGGGCGAGTTCGAGTTGGCCGTCGAGGTAATCGTTGTGGGTGGCCACGTGCTGCGACAGTGCGGTATCGAGGCCGGTGCACGGGCCCGCGGGATGCGACACGGTGTTCTCCGTTACTTGGATAGGCAGAGGGGTCGCGGTGACAGTGGGCGACGCCAGCGGGATCGGGGCGGGCTGCGTGGCGGCCGGTTCCAGGGTGGATGCGGCCGGCGCGGTGACCGCTGCGACCTGGTAGCCGTCCGCGAGCGCGTCGGCGTAGGCGCGGCGCCGCTCCTCGGGAATGTATTCCGGGGCAGACAAACTCACGCTCATTCCGCGACGCTCGACCGGTGCCGGAGGAAGGTCGCGGTAGCGGTTGATGCCGTCGAGGGCGAGCCCGAGCACGGCGAGCTGGACCGCGGCCCGCTTGAGGCTGAGATCGCTGTCGCCGAGCGGTCCGCCGTCGGTGGCGATGGCGACGACGTCGTCGTCACCGAGGGTGCGGCGCACCAGGGAGGTCAGGACCTGCTTGGGACCGAATTCGACGAAGACCGTGCACCCGTCCTGACGCATGCGTTCGAGTCCGGTGACGAACTCGACCGGCTGCAGGAGCTGCCCGACCAGGGCGGCGCGGTTGGTGTCGATGTCCGACCCGTAGTGGGCGCCGGGTGAATTCGCGTATACCGGTGCGGCGGGTTCACCGATCCGCACCTCGGCGACGGCGGGTTCGAAGGCGGCGACGGCATGCCCGACGTACGGGGTGTGGAAGGCCGCCGACACCGGCAGCTCGCGGGTGGGAACGCCGCGGTCGGCGCAGGTGCGGGCCAACGCCGCGACCGCCTCGGTGCCACCGCCGACGACGATCTGATCGGGGGCGTTGTGGTTGCACACCCACACGTCGTCCAGGTCGGCGATCAGGGCGTCGACGTCGTCGCGGGCGGCGGCGACGGCGAGCATCGTGCCGGTCTCGGCGCCGGGCTGCGGTGCCATCGCCCGGCCGCGGGCTCGGGCCAGGGTGAAGAAGTCATCGGTGGTCAGGGACCCGGCCGCCCACAGCGCGGTCAGCTCCCCGAAGCTGTGACCGAGGTAGCAGTCGGCGGTGAAGCCCAGCTCGGTGAGGGCGCGGAATTGTCCGGCGGACAGCGCGCCGATGGCCGGCTGCGCGAACTCGGTGCGGCGCAGCAGGGTTTCCTGGGCGTCGCGGTCGGTGTCGTCGAAGACCGGCGGGGGGAACACGACTGCGCCGAGGCGCTGGGGCTCGCCGGCGAACGCTGCATTGGCGCGGTCGAAGGTGTCCGCGACCAGTGGATTGGCCATGACTGCGGCGGTTCCCATGTCGACATACTGGCTGCCCTGGCCGGAGAACAGGGCGCCGATCCGCAGGTCGGGTTGTGCGGCGGCGCGGTAGAAGATGCCCTCGGGGTGGTTCCAGGACTCGACGTCGGGATTCTTCGCGAGTTGGTCGGCGGCGAGTGCGCGCAGGTGAGTCTCGTTGTCCTCGTCGAGGGAGACGAAGCCGATCCGGACGTGATCGGTGGGGATCTCGCCGCCGTCCTGGGAGGGCTGGGTACGGACGAGGTCGGCGAGGGCTGTGACGTCGGATGCGTGCCACAGGTGGGCGGTCGGGGCGGTGTGCAGGGTGCGCCGGTCCGCGGCCGGGTTGGTGTGTTCTTCGAGGACGACGTGGAAGTTGGTGCCCCCGAATCCCATTGCCGAGGCGGCGGCCCGGCGGACCGGACGCTCGGGGTCGCGGATCCAGGGCCGGGTACGGGTGTTGACGTAGTACGGTGCGGCGGCGGTGTCGATGGCCGGGTGGGGTCGATCGACGTTGATGGTGCCGGGCAGCACGCGGTGGTACAGGCCGAGGGCGAGTTTCATGACGCTGGCGGTGCCGGCGGCACCCTTGGTGTGTCCGATCTGGGACTTGACGCTGCCGAGGGCGGCGAAGCGGGGTTCGTCGCTGGCGTCGGCGAGCAGGCCGCCGAGGGCGGTGAGTTCGGTGCGGTCGCCGACCGCGGTGCCGGTGGCGTGCGCCTCGAACAGCTCGACCGAGGCGGGTGAGCAGTCCGCATCCGTGTAGGCGCGGTCGAGTGCGACGCGCTGGCCTTCGGCGCGGGGGGCGTAGATGCTCTTGGAGCGGCCGTCGCTGGAGGAGCCGAGGCCCTTGATGACCGCGTAGATGCGGTTGCCGTCGCGTTCGGCGTCGTCGAGGCGGCGCAGGGCGAGCATGCTGATGCCCTCACCGAGGAGGGTGCCGTTCGCCTGGTCGGAGAAGGGGCTGATCCGCCCGGTCGGAGACAGCGCGCCGACCTTGCTGAAGCACATGTAGATGAAGATCGAGTTCTCGGTGTCCACACCGCCGGTGATCATGGTGTCGGCGCGGCCGTCGAGCAGTTCGGCGATCGCGGTCCGCATCGCGGCCAGTGAGGCGGCGCAGGCGGCGTCGACGGTGCAGTTGATGCCGCCGAGCCCGAACCGGTTCGCGATTCGGCCGGCGACGACGTTCGCGAGCAGCCCGGGGAACGAGTTCTCCTCCCACGGTGCGAAGGCGGTGACGAACTTGTCGGCCAGGACGTTCGCGTCGGTGTCCGACAGTCCGCAGCTACGGGCGACTTCTTTGAGCACCGGGGTCGACAGGCGCGCGGCGAGCGGGTGCATCAGCGGCACCGGCCCGGTGGTGCCGAGCACGACACCGGTCCGGGACGGGTCGTACCAGGTCGAGTCCGGTGCGCCGGCATCGGTGAGCAGGTCGCGGGCAACGCCCAGGCTCAGCGTCTGCATGGTGCTGGTGACGTCGAGCTGGTTGGGTGGCAACCCGAATTCGAGGGGGTCGAAGTCGATGTCGGGGAGGAAGGCGCCGCGGCGGGAGTACGTCTTGTCCGGTGCGGTGCGGTCCTCGTCGTAGTAGTCGTCCAGGCTCCAGCGGGACTCGGGGACGTCCTCGGTGCAGTCGATGCCGTCGACGATGTTCTGCCAGTATTCGCGGTGGTTGCGGGCCTTCGGGAACAGTCCGGACATGCCGACGATGGCGATCGGGTTCCGTGCCAGTCGTCGGTCGTCGAGCCGATCGGGGGTTTCGGCGGTCACGAGGGTCCTCTCGAGGTGCGGGTGGGGCCGCTCAGGCGGCGATGGTGGTGGCGGTGGCGTGCGCGATCAGCTCGGCTGCGGCGGCCGCGAAGTGGCGGTGACCGGTGGGGCTCGGGTGCAGCCCGTCCGAGGTCCACAGCTCGTCGCGGCCCCACTCGGGTGCTGCGGCAAGGTCGAGCAGCAGGGTGCCGGTGTGCGCGGTGACGTCGGCGAGTGCGTGGTTGGCTTCGGTGAACCGCGTGCGCAGCAGGGTCTTGAAGTTGTCCGGGACCGGGAGGCGGGCGGGGATGTCGGGGTAGGTGGCGGTGAGTACTGTCGCGCCGGTGTCTTCGAGGGCGGTGAAGATGGTGCGCAGGTTGCGGGCGAAACGCGCCTCGTCGTAGTCGCTGACGAGGTCGTTGACGCCGACGACGACACCGACGAGCGGTGCCTTCGTGGTCAGGGCCGGGGTCAGTTGGGTGGCGATGACATCGGTGGTGGTGGCGCCGTGGATGCCGAAGTTGTGCACCTTACTCGCGCGCAATCCGAGCTGGGTGGCCAGCCGCGGCGCCCAGCCGCGGTAACCGCCGTGTGGGGCCGGGTCACCGCGGCCCTCGACGAAACTGTCGCCGAGGACGGTCAGTGTGTGGCCGCTCATGCCGGGGTCAGGTGTCGGTCGGATTCGGGCAGGTCAACCTCCGCGTAGAGGTCGGCGAGGTTCTGCGGTGCGAAGAACTCCTCGCCCGGGAGGCCGCCGGCGATGAGCCCGAAGAATTTTCTGGTGTAGGCCGGGCTCTTGGCGGCGGCACGGAACACCGAGTCGTAGTAGGGGGTCAGGGTGAGTTCGGAGATGCTCAGGGTCAACTCGTAGGTGCCGGCGCTCTGCTCGTCGCGGGTGCGCTGGTAGTCGGCGAGGGCCTCGTCCATCGGGCGGCGGCCGCTGAGGCCGTCGTCGATCCGCTCCGACAGCAGCTCGGCGTACTTGAAGGCGTCGGTGATGCCCCACCCGGTGAAGGGGTCCTTGTGGTAGCCGGCGTCGCCGACCAGTGCCCAGCCCGGGCCGAAGGACTGCCGGTAGTAATTGTCCGGGTACAGCATGGGCCGGAACTGTTCTTCACGGGTTCCGTTGTTCCGGAGGTCTTCTCCGTACTTCGGGTCGATGGCGTCGACGATCTCGTTCACGCTGGCGTCGGGATCGGCCCTAAAGTCCCGGAACTTTTCGCGGGGCCGCATCACGGCGACCAGGCTCAGGCCGTCGTTGGTGGGCCAGGACGCGAACTGCTGACGGCCGAATCCGGTGCGGTGGTGCATGCCCCAGTCGATGCCCGAGTAGTAGGAGTAGTAGACGAAGCATCCGCCCGGTGCCCCACGGTAGGTGTCGGCGCCGACCTTCGATGCGACGATCGAGTTCGCCCCGTCCGCGCCGATGACGATGGGGGCGCGGAATTCCAGTGCCGTCCCATCGCCCTCGGTGCCGCGGATGCCGACGACGCGGCCGTCGTGTTCGACCAGGTCGGTGACCGTGAACCGTTCGATCACCTCGACTCCCGCCGCTGCGGCGGCCTCGATGAGGATCTTGTCCAAGACCGTGCGGCGGGGGCAGTACACGGCGTCGATGCCGTCGATGGGATCGGCGAAGCCGTCGAGGGCGATGTCGGTGTAGGAGAAGTTCAGGTGCCGGATCGGAGGGCAGCCGGTGGCGATGACCTTCTCCAGCAGGCCCCAGTCCTTCAGGCGGGACAGGCCGGCCTGGTGGATGTAGTGGGTGGAGACGGTGTCGCTGGGGAAGCTGGCGCGGTCCACCGCGAGCACCCGGTATCCCTTGCGGGCGAGGAGCATCGCCAGCGGTGAACCGGCCACCCGGGCGCCGACAACAATGACGTCATACATTTTCACGGTTCTCCTGTATTCGCGTTTCGTGGTCACCTGCGTCTGGGAACGAGTATCCTTCGGCTCTTACCGTTCCTCTATTCCCGAACCGGTAAATGATCGGGCGATCGCCGGTGACTATTGACGGGAAAATAATTCGAATTTCTTCACGGCAAATTCGACTTCAAGGAAGGTCGAATTCACACTCTCGCCGTATACATGTCACCGATGTCGGTCAGGTAGGCGTTTTCGATGGCGGCCCGGCGTAATTTCAGCGATGAGGTCAACAGTCCGGCCTCGACGGTGAAGTCACCATCGACGACACGGAATTCGCGGATCGACTCGGCGCGGGAGACGAGGGTATTGGCATCGTCGACGGCGACCTGCAACTCGTGCCGCAGGCGGGGATCATCCCGGTCGGCCGATGCGCCGGCGGCCTGCCGCCAGGCCGCCCAGCGGTCGGCATCGAGGGTGAGCAGGGCGCAGATGAAGGCGCGGCCGTCACCGAGGACGATGCAGTTGCTCAACAAGGGGTGCAGCCGGAGCCGGTCTTCCAGAGGTGTGGGGGCGACGTTCTTTCCGCCGCTGGTGACGAGGATTTCCTTGCGACGTCCGGTGATCCGGAGGTAGCCGTCGGTGTCGAGTTCCCCGATGTCGCCGGTGTGCAGCCACCCGTCGCGGTCGGTCGGGGTCTTGTCGGCGGCGGCCCCCCAGTACCCGGGGGTCACGTTGGCGCCCTTGATCAGGACCTCGCCGTCGTCGGCGATCGCGACCGTGGTGCCGGGGATCGGACGGCCCACGGTCTCGAGCCGGTTGGTGGCCGGCTCGTTGACGGTGACCGCGGTCGCGGTCTCGGTCATCCCGTAGCAGTTGAGGATGTGCAGGCCGAAGGCCGCGAAGAATCCGGCCGTCGTGGTGTCGAGGGAGGCGCCGCCGGAGATGACGTGGGTGAGCCGCCCGCCGAGCAGGTCGACGACGGGGCCGGCCGGTTGCCCGGGTGCGGTCTGGCCGCGCAGGATGGCAATCCCCTGCCGCACTGCCACGTCTTCGGCGTCCGCGTCCAGCAGACCACGGGCGGCCTTGCGGATCTTCTCGAGCGCGTAGGGCACGAGGGCGAGAAAGGTTGGCCGCACCCGGGGCAGGACCGGCACCAGGTCGGGGATGGCCGGCAGCAGGTGCATGCGGGTGCCGCCGATCAGGCAGGCGAACAGGATTGTCTGCCCGAACACGTGCGCGAGTGGGAGCGCATGGACGGTCACGGCCTGCCCGCGCTCGCCGCCGCCGAACATGTCCCCGGTGTGGACGACGGTGTTGGCGGCCGCGGCGAACATGTTGCGGTGAGTGAGGATGCACCCCTTCGCGGGACCTGTTGTGCCGCTGGTGTAGACGATCATGGCGTGATCGTCCGCCCGGACAGCGGCGATCCGGGTGTCGAGGTCGCCGCCCTCGGCTCCGTTCGACCAGGTGGCGAGTTCGGTGAACCCCCACACCGTTCTCGCGCCGGCCGCGGTCAGCCGGGCCGCGTCGTGCTCGGTTTCCGCCGCGAAGTAGGTGGCACCGGAGTCGGACAGAATGTGCGCGATCTGCGTGTCGGACGACGTCGGATACACCGGAACCACCACCGCACCGACGGCGAGGGCAGCGAGGTCCACCAACGCCCACTCGACACCGGTCCGGCCGAGGACCGCGACCCGATCACCGGCCTGGACGCCGCGTTCGACGAACGCGGACGCCAACGCCCGGGTGCGGGCATCGAGTCGGGCACAGGACAGCTGCTCACCATCTGCCCCCGCGCACAATGCGATCCGCTCGGGTGCAGCGGCAGCGGCGCCGCCCACCACCGAATACAGCCCCGATTCTTCGGGCAGTGCGACACCATTTCCAGAAAAAGACACAGAGTTCATGGAGATAATTGTTCGGCAGCCGCCCCAGGTCGGCAATGAACAATAAACGAATGCCCGAACGGATATTCCTATCGCCGAAATCAAATAGCGACGAGCCCGTTTTTCATCCTCGGCGTGTCGCCGGAATGGTCGATACAGTCGAGAAAAGAGAACACCGCCGGATTGATTTCCTCCGCCCGCCACACGGCATACAGGTCGATCACCGGAATCGGGTCGAACAGCTTCACCGCCACCGAGCTCGTGCCCATCGCGAGCAGGCCCCCGGAGGAGGCCCGCGGCAAGGAGGCGAATCCCACCAGCGATTTGACCGACACCATGTGTGCCGTCGCACCCGGATCATCCGCCATCTGAACGACATTGAGCGAGATCCTGCTGTCCGATGCGGCACTGAAGATCGAGTCGTACATCGCCGGGCACTGCTCGCGCGCGAACATCACACACGGTTGGGCGGCCAGTTCGGCGAACGGCACCCCGGGCCGGCCCGCCCAGCTGTGCCCCTCCCCCACGACCGCGACCAGTGGAATGTTGCGCAGGACCCGCCGGTACCTAAATTGCGCGGTCCGCGGATGACCGTAAACCAGGGCGACGTCGAGGCCGCCGTCTGCGAGTTCGTCGAGTTGCGGACCAGTACGCTTCTCCCACAATGACACCACGACATCGGGGTTCTCGGAGCTCATCCTGGCCAGGGCGGACGGCAGCACGTGGCGGCTGGCGGGCATGTTGTAGCCGATATTCAACGTGCCCGACCGCCCATCGGCGGTCGCCTTGGCGATCTGTGCGGCCTTGTCCATCTGAGCGATGATCAACCGTGCCTGCGGCTCGAATCCCCGGCCCGCGGCCGTCAGCTTGACTTCGTGCGACGTGCGCGCCACCAGCTGCACCCCCAGGGACTTCTCCAACTTCTGCAGATGAGCACTCAGCGACGGCTGGGTCAGATGCAACCGCGCTGCAGCCCTTCCGAAATGCAGTTCTTCGGCAATAGTGATGAACGAGACGAGATGTCTGAATTCCACAGTCACTCCCCGGTAGCTCGTGACCGAAACGCTAGCGGGAGGCCATAACTCCGGGTGAACTGCGCACACACACCCCGAGCAGTACTCATGAGCACTGCGTGAACCACTCCACGGCTCGTCCCTGTCGGTGTGTGCCCCGTTCTGGTAACCGGCAGGATCACGCAAAGTTCCCATCAGCCACACCGCAAAAGGTGCAACTTGGCTGCTGGATGGATAGCCACATCTACGTCTGATCGGTGGGGACGATAACGATGCCACTCAACGGATCTACGGCAGTGGTGATCGCGACCACGATCATCGCCGGTGCGGTCATAGAGCCGAGCCCGACAAGGAATGCAGCACCCGGACACCCTCCTCTGTTAGGCCAGTCGGTGAGCCGAAGACTTCGAAAAGTGGGGCGGACACAGCCGCCTGAGGCAACCCGTCGGCGTACATCTTCCCCGCCTTGCCCGGCCCCGGCGAACAGTTGGATCGTGTGTGGGCGAGGCGTTCTCGTCGTTCGCGAGGAAAGGGCAACCCGCGCCCGCGGGCGGGCGTGGAGGCGGTCCAAGCCGCGTCGTTGCTGGCTATTCCGAAGTGCGCGCCGTGGACGCATCGTCGTTGGCGGATTCCATCATGGCGAGCGTTCACTCCAAGAGCATCGATGCGATCTTCGATATCAGGGGTCGGCCTGCCAGAGGGAGTGTGGCGATCAGTGGTGACGAGGCCGCGGGAGCCGGGATGACCGCCGACAGGGTTGGCGGACTGGCGCGTATGGGCGACAACACGAACTTCACCACCCCGCTGATGCGGCTGCAGAACCCGCACGAAACGAAGATCCTGCTCGTCACGCTCGCCGAAACCACCCCGCGCCTCTAAGCCGAAGGCCTGCAGGCCGATCTGCAGCGCGCCGGCATTGCGCCGTGGACCTGGGTGATCAACAACTCGATTGCCGCAGCGATGCCCACCTCGGCGCTGCTGCAGCAGCGGGCCGCCACCGAACTCGACGAAATCAGCGATATCGCCGCCGAACATCCGCGGCGTGCGGTCGTGCCGATGCTGGCCGCCGAACCCACCGGAATCGACGCCCTGACCTCACTCGCCTCATTTGCCGCGGGCTCCACCACGTGCCTCACCTGACCGAACGCCGTGACCCTGCGTGCGGCGACGGTGAATCGGCTGAATCGACAGCCTCCTGTCCCGGTTTCCCCCGATCCGAAGCTTCACGGAACCCTCACCCGGCTGACAAGCCGAAAATCAGGCGAGGGTAGTGGGCGACACCTCGTCGATCGAGGCGAGCGCGACGACCGCCATGGTGTGCGGCAGACCGATCTGCCGCCACTGCGCGGTGATGGTCAACGCCCGCACCGGCGGTCGTTCGCCGAGCCAGTACCGCGGCTCCGTGCGGTAGGTGCACAGCCCGCCGGCGCAGCCTTGCACATCCGGTGTCGGCAGGAACGGGTCCGCGAAAACGGTACGTTCGATTCCCGCCCGCACCTCGAGGTACGACCACCGGCCCGACTCATCGGCGGGGTCGGTCAAGGGCCGCGTCTGATATTGGGCCAGCTCGGCCGCCCTGCCGGTGGCGGTCAGGGCGACGTGCACGCCGAGACCGGACGCGAACGCCACGACCTGAACCAGCTCGACCGTGAGATGGGTGTCCGCGGCTAACAGTCGCCGGCCATGCACCCGCACACCGCCGCAGGACGGCGGTGCGATCTCGGGCCAGCGTGGTCTGCGCACGGCCTCGATGGTGCCCCTCACCGTCGTCGGCGGCAACGGCACGCCTGCGTGAAAGGGTGGCAGTTTCAGCGTTGTTCACCGTTTGTTCATCTAAGCTGCGGCTGGGTACTCGAGGTGTGTCGGGCCGTCCGGATCGATTCGACCGGCGACGTGCTGAACGTCGAAACGTGGTGAGGTGTGATCGAATTATGCTCGAGGCGCAGCGTGAGAGAGAAGACAAGTACGAGGTAGGTCTGGATTTCGCGGTCCCGGATCTCGCGAGAATGCTACCCGCCGACGGCCGCATCGAGCAGGCGACGATCAACCTGGACAGCGTCTACTACGACACCGCGGATCAGGATCTGTTCCGTCACCATGTAACGCTCCGCCGCCGGTCCGGGGGCTCCGACGCCGGCTGGCACCTGAAGGTCCCGGCGGACAAGGCCCGCACCGAGCTCCGGCTTCCTCCCAGCAACGGGGACAGCATCCCTGCCGAGCTGGCCGAGTTGGCCGCGGGCGTGACTCTTGGCAAATCCTTGCACCCGGTGGCGATGATCTCGACCGTCCGGAGCGCGCACCGCCTCTACGACCATCACGGCACCCTGTTGGCCGAGGTGGCCGATGACCGGGTTCAGGCAACCGCACTCGGGGAGAGCGCCCAGGCCACCGTGTGGCGTGAGGTCGAGGTCGAACTCGGTGAGGCCGGTGACGAAAAACTGCTCAAACGCATCGGTAAACGTCTCAGCCGCGGCGACGCACATCCCTCGCACCGCCGATCGAAACTGGATCGGGCACTGTCGGCCGACCACCAGGCGACCGCTCCGGACGCGGACCGCACCGCGCGGGCGGTGTTGCTCGAGTACCTCGATGCACAGGTGCAGGCGATCATCGCAGGTGATGTGGCACTGCGGGGTGGCCGCGACCCGATCCATCCGACCCGCGTCGGCATCCGGCGATTGCGCAGCACCCTGCGTGTGTACAGCGGCATGTTCGACCCGGCAGCACGGGACTGGCTCGATGCCGAGTTGTCTTGGTACGCCGGACTGCTCGGTCAGGTCCGGGACCGGCAGGTGCAACGGGAGAGGTTCGCGGCCGCGGTCGCGGCCCTCCCGACGGAACTGGTGCTGGGGCCGGTGGCGGCCCGGATCGAAAACGATCTACTCGCCGAACAACTCCATCATCGCGCCGCGGTGATGGAGGCCCTGGGCGGTGACCGCTACCGGGAATTGCTGACGGCTCTGACCGCCTGGCGAACGAGTCCTCCACTGGCTGAGGAGGTGACCGGACGCCGGTCGATCGAGCGCGGGGCCCGGCGGGCGGGGCGGAAGGCGGTCAAGCGTGTGGTCGGCGCCGCGGCCGGTACCGATGACGCGGCACTGCACCGGGCACGCAAGGCCGCCAAACGCGCCCGCTACGCCGCCGAACTCGCACAACCCGTCCTCGGGAAGAAAAAGGCGAAGAAGAAGGTAGCCACCTACAAGAAAATGCAGGAAGTGCTCGGCGAGCACCAGGACAGCGTCGTCGCCGCCGACATCTTGCGGGGACTCGGTGCCCGCGCCGGCACCACGCCGGGAGAGAATGGCTTCACCTTCGGTCTGCTGTACGGACTCGAGCAGCAGGCGGCCCGGCAGGCCCGCGTGAACGCCGCCCGATTGGTCGGCTAGACGGACAGCAGCGCCCTGCGTGCGGGAAGGGGCACCGCAAAACACCGTTGATCCTCGACAGCGCGGTCGGTGCAGAATCACATTCGAGGCAGACGCCGACAGTCCCCGGCCGTCGGCGTCCAGCGCTGCGAGGCACAGTCTTTCTCTCGCCCGCGTGGCGCGTGCCTGACCAGGATGAGCATTCTCACACTTCGCCACCGCAGGGCCTCGGTTGTCGGTCGGCGACGGCGATGAGTCGGTGACGAGTCGCACCCGGCAATGATCTGTCGTCGCAGCGCCGCGGGCAGTAGTGCTGGTATGTCACGTTCCTCGGTGTACCGATCGGCGACCCTGGAGATGGCCCGGACCGAGTTAGGGGTGTCAAATGGAGTTTGCCCCCACCGCTCAGCTGGGCAGAAGATAGTTGAATGACGAACGATGAAGAACAGCTCCACGTCGAACGGGTCATCGATCGACTCGATGCGCGTTATCCGGACGTTCCCCGGGAGAGCATCGAGCAGGTGGTGCTCTCGGTGCACGGGCACTTCGCGAACGGGAAGGTACGCGACTTCGTGCCCCTACTCGTCGAGCGGGCCGCCCGCGAGAAGATTCAGAACCTGGTGCTCTCGTAGGCGTCGCCGCCGGCTGAACAAGGCCGCGACACCAACCCGGGCAAGTCGCCCCTTCGCCTCTGCGTTCGCCCACCGGCGCACAAGCGGCCAATCCCGCCCCTAGGATTGAGGGCTCCGGCCGGCCCGGCCCGGCCCGTGCAATCGTCGATGACCACACCCGAGGTGGTGGGCAACGGTGTCGGGAGTTCCGGATCGAGTGAGGACGGGAGTTCCACCGGTCGACACGAATCTTCCCGGACGGACCTCCGCGGCAGCCGCCGATCTTCAGCTATCTGGGCAGCCTCGACTCACGCTCTTGCAGGGAGAAACCCACGCCCCTCGTCGTGTGGACTGTGTGTGGCGCACCGATCGACGCCAACTTCTGGCGGAGCGAGGAAATGTAGGTATTGAGGACCTTTTTCGTTCTCGATTCGCCGGCGACTCCCCACACGATCAGGAGGAGATGCTGACGCAGAACCAGGCGGCCGGCATTCATGGCCAACACGACCATGAGGTTGAATTCCGTCTGGGTGAGGGTCCTGCGCAATCCATGGCGTTCGACAGTTCTGCACCCCCAGTTCAGGTTCAGACCCGGCACGTCGGTCGGCGGCATCGGGTGCGGGATGGATTTTGCGCGGCGAAGGATCGCACGAATCCGGGCAACGAATTCCTCCTCACTCACCTGCACGTCGAGGACATCATCGGCGCCCGCCTCGAGAGCGGCGATCCGCTGACGGCTCGAACGACCCTGATCGATCACGACGACTGCGCCCCCGAATCGGGTGGCCCTCAGAGTCCGTACCGCGCCATGTGCTTGACGTTGCGACCGTAGGTCGAGGACCGCCACATCGATAGCGTCGACACCGGCCGTTCGCGCGCGGCCGAGGAGGAGTTGTCCTACAGCCACGTCGATGAGCAACACGCACACAGGGGCTGAGGCTGGGACGCTGAATGAGTTCACACGCATTCCTTGGGATTGCCTTCAGACGACTGTTTTCGATCCACAACGGGCAAGCTGCGTCGGATACGCCTTCGTCGGATCCATCAGTGCCGCCACCTCGCTTCGCCGATACGATCGCACGGATCCGGATCCTTCGCTCCCTGACCCCGGCAAACCCCGACGCGGCGTCCCGGACGGCGCCTCACGCACGTGGCTCCGGTGGTGCGGGCTCGGTGGTCGCACACCCCACCGGTGGGCAGGCAGAAAAAGCCTGGACTGCGACCCCGCGAGATACGAGGTCGCAGACCTTCGGCTCACACCGTCTCAAGTGGCGCCTGGTCGTCGTCGGTCGAGCGACGGCTCCACAGCGCCGGCAGAATCCATAAACCGAAGAACATCAGCATGGCCACTGCTGCCGCGATCACCCCGGTAGGCATGTTCACCACGAAGCCGAAGATCAACAGGACGACACCGACGAGGGCGAAACCCAAGACGGCGATGCCGCCGATCGCCAGTCGCTGTCCGGTCGCGACGAGGGTGGGAAGGGCATGCTGGCGGAACAGCAGTCGGTGTATCCCGACCGGTGCCACCAGCATCATCGTCGCGGTGACCGAGAGAGCGACGGTGACGACGTAGATCACCTCCTGAATGTCGGACAGTTCCTCGAAACGCTGCTGGAACGGCAGGGTCAGCAGGAATCCGGTCAGGAGTTGGACACCGGTCTGCGCGACACGCAGTTCCTGTAGCAGGTTGCTCCAGTTGCGGTCGAGGCGCTGAGTTTCCGTTTCGTGCCGGACCCGGCGATTCCATGCGGCGTCGTCCCGGGCATCCGTGCCGTCCATTCCCAGGAATTACCCGATTTTGTGGCACGGAACCGACCCCGCGATGCTGTCACCGGCGCGGGCCCACGCATTCCAAGTGCCCGTGCACATGGGCGGGCCCAACCCCGTACCGGTGGTATACACCCGTCCGGCCAGCGGGGCCGACGAGGTCCGGCGCACGTCCGTGATTCGAGGACTTCTCGGTGACATGTTGACGATCGCCACGCTCGGGCCGCGTTCGTGTTCCGCCCACTCTGCCATCAGACACCGACGGCACGAAAGCGAGCCGAAGTCGGGCACCTCGTCTCGACGGCGGCGGACCGCTGACCGGTGCAGCAACGTGGCTTCTTCAAGGGCAGTCCGGGTCTCGCGTGGAAGTGTCATCAGGCAATTCGGTGCACTGCTGCGTGTGCGGGGACTACACGGGATCAGCTCCGGCGCCAATCACCTCTCGAACTGTATTGCCCCGGTGAGGGTGTTGACACCGGGGCAGGCCTCGACTCGCTACCAGCACGCCTTGTCACATCTGGTGCAGCACCGTGCCGGACAGTCCGGCCGACACCGATGTGCAGACTGTGCGCGGGCAGTTGACCCCTGCCTGTCTGAACAGCTTAGGGATTCGGCGGTGATCCGGTCAGGCCGCGGACGAGGCGAGCGCGCGCACGGGGCGCCGACGACCGGTCGTGGTGACGACGTACCCGGCAGCGATCACCAGGGCGACCGGCCACTCGAGGATCCCCAGTGCGGCGAGCGTGGTCAGCGCGGCCAGATACGCGGTCTGTTCGGGGGTGGGGATCGGGAGGTGCCCCACACCTGGCAGGGCGACGGCGAACCGCTCGGCCCGGTGGACCCGGTCGCGGAGTGTTCGGCGGGCGTCGTCGCCGCGCGTGTGATCGCTCTCGTGTTCGGCCAGCGGGTCGTCGAGCGTGCGGCGTGCCAGACGGTGACCGATCCACAGTCCGGCGGCCGCCCCGCCGAGCACGGGTTCGGCGCCCTGGAAGGGAATGCTCGTCAACAGCAGCACTGCACCGAGCAGTGAACTGCCGGTGGACAGTTCCACGCCCCGGCGGCTGGCCGTCCGCGCCGCCGGTACGGCACAAAGAATCCGCCAGCCGATCGCCGGGTCACCGACCAACAGATCGGCGTACCAGGGCGGGTCCTGGTCGTCGACGACACCGATACCCACGTCCGCCGCCGCGAGGGCATGCGGGGCGTGCGCGGCGATCACGGCAACGGTGGCGCCCCCGCTCTGCAGCTGTTCGACGGCGTCGTGCAGCGCTGTGTCGGGGGCGTCGGCGGGCTCGTGCAGTTCGTCGAACATCGCCTGCCCGTCGCCGAGAGCCGGGATCCGGAGGGAGACCGTGTGGATACCGGCGCGCCGGAGGTAGGTGAGCACGCCTGCGTCGGGCCCGGCCGGTGGCAGGATCTGCGGGTCGATCACCACGGCGTCGACCCGATCGAGGCGTCGCAACGCCTGGGGCCGCAGCGGCAGCACTGCGTGTCGGTCGGCCAGGCCCCGGCCGAGGGTCGCGGCGAACGACTCCCGGGCGGTGCGGGTCGCGGCCGGGGCGGCGACGATCACCGCGGCGCCGGTCACGCCGAGATCGCCGGTGGCCGCCTCGGCGACCACTGCGGCGGCGGGGGCAGCGAATGCGGACCGGGTGGCGTGGCGTTCGACCGGTCCGACCGGGAGCGTGCGCGGACGGTGTGAGTGCTGCGGCGGATGGTCGTCGCCGGCGCGGCGGGCCAGCGCCGGTTCGCTCCGTTGCCAGGCTTGGCGGGCCGACCAGGTCTCGGCCGTCAGCGTTGCCCGGATCAACACGCTCACGGCCAGTGAGGCAGGGTTCTGGGTCAGTGTCAGTGTCGCCGCCCCGGCGGTCGCGAGGACCACATCGGTCGCCTCCGGTCCGAGCCGGTTGTCAATGATGCGCCGGATCCGGGGCTGGTAGTCGGCGGAGATGACGGCCGCGGCCACCGCTGCGGGTAGCCGCGGCAACCGCAGGGCCGCCGCGGCCACCGACACGCCCAGTCCCACTCCGGTGGTCACCAGCGCTGCCACCCGTCCGGCGAGGACGACGTCGTCACCGGGTAGATCGAGCGGCCGCTCGTGTTCCGGTGCGCGAAATAAGTTTTCGGCGTCGCATACGGTATCGCAGAGCCGCGTCAGCGACGGCGCCTCCTCGCCGGTGGTGACGATTACCCGGGACAGTGCGTAGTTGAGGTCTGCTGCGCTCACGCCGGGCAGGGCGCGCAGGGCGGCGAGGACTGCGGTGCCGACACGGGAACCCTCGGGGGTGTCGAGCCCGCGGACCTCCATCCAGATTCGGTCGAATCCGCACCAGTATCGGCGAGACGGTGCGCCCCCGAGGAATTCCCGTGCCATGTCCCGCGCCGAGACCGCGCCTCCCCGCAGGGGTGCGGTGGCCAGGCTCATCCCGACGCCGGCCACCGTGGCGGCGCCGGTGACGGCGCCGGTCACGGTCGTGTCCACCAGCGTGGTGCCGAGCGAGGCGCCGGCCTGCAGGCCCCGCCTGGCTACTCGGGCCGGCAGCAGAACCGGTCCGGTGAGGTATGCGCTCAGGCTCATGACGCTGGTCGAAGCGACGAACTGCTCACTCGTGGCCGGGCGACGGCACCGCCGTTAATGGCGACTTCGACTTCGACTTCGACTTCGACGTGGACGTGGCGGCGGACTTCACACGTGCAGCCCTTGCGCGTGTGCCGGAATCGGAAGTGCGGCCGCGGATCTTGTCCACCGAGATCAGCCCCATCCCGGCTCCTCCGCGCAGACCGGTTTCGGCGCCCCGGAACAGGCCCTTGACCGCTCCGAGCGTGCCGCATTTCGTCTGACTGGATCGACAAGAAGACCGTGGGGGTCACCTCGTCACCGTTTGCCGCGGCCCATTCTGTCATAGCCACAATCAGTGGGTTCGTGAAACATGCCTCCGCAACGAGCTGGAGGTTGAGCGAGATCCAGACAGGGTCTCCATTGACGAAGTTCTCGCCGAAGGCTTGCGCGGTGGGGGGATACAACGGGTTGATGTAGCGCTGACGGCGCATATCGGTGAAACCCGCCGGGTCGTTGTACTGGGAGGCAAAGTACTTCGATAGCGACTGCACCTGGGTCGTGTGGCGAACTTCGTCCTCGACCTGATTCAGGTAGCCATTGCGAAGTTCCGGCGACCGCGTAGTGTCATACAAGGCAGCAGAACCGCACATCGCGGTGTACTCGCCGAGCTCCAATGCTCCCGAAAGGAGTTTCATCATCTCGCCCCATCGGGGTTCGACCCGTCGGCCCGCTTCCAACCTCGACAGTGCGTCCTGCAACGAGCCGTACTGACGCTGATCCTTCTCAGCCTCCATCCGAGCGTAGTCACGGACGATCAGCTTGAACTGTTCCTGCGCGTTGGGATCGTATGTGTACTTCGTCGGATACTTGCCACGGAGTGTGTCGGAGTCCCAACCCAGATCCATAAGCCACTTGTGCACATCCTGGCCATCGAGCTTGAGATCTCCGTTGGTGGCAGTCGTGCGAGGCAGCATGCTCGTCATGGGCCCTCTCCTTTAGCTCATCGATGTCTTAGGGCATTACGGTCTCAGTGCGCCCTTAGCGGTCTCTCCCTCGTCTGGAGAACAAGACCGTCGCACATTCCCGGATAGTCTCCGGACTATGACCAAAGTCTCGTCCGATCGGGACGGTAGGGTCAAGGTTTCCGCGAACAGTCCATCCAGTTGGAGCCGAAAACCCGTCCATGAGGTCAGGTATTGCCCCTCCGCGTGACCGACAAACCCCATCCCACCGGACTACGAAATATGCGAGACCGAATCGGATGAACCCGGGCCAGTGATGAGACTGGTCGCGGAGTCGCGGAGAAATTCCCACGACCGCCCCTGTGACGGCGACTGTCTCAGATCTCGGGTTGGCCGGCGAGGATGGATCCGGGGTAGTGGACAACGACCGGGGCACTCGAGAAGAGCGCCTTCGGCGTGAACACGGAACTCTTCACCGCAGGTATTTTGGTGGTGTAAGTATGCGATCGCGGCTGTTGTCACAATGTCTGCGGATGACACTGTGGCCCATCCTTAGCTTAGGATCTGGGCCCGGGCATCCCATCTGCCGTGGCCGATGGGGTTGCTGGACAATGTCGGGTCGCTTGTGCCGCCGACAAACGGAACTCAATGCCGGCCCGTTACCTTGCCGAATTGCAGTGCGCTAGGTCTCGACGAATGTGCCAGGGTCTGCCCGGTTGACCGCGACCTTCACAGGTATGCCGCCCACATTGATCCAGGTCGGATCACATGAGGCGCTGCTGGTAGACGCAGAGTTGATGGCCGAGGCCTCGCTACCTCTGGCACCGAATGTGAGCTGCAAATCTGGAACCGACAATGCCCGTGTTTCAATCAGCCGCAGACCTGTTATCAGAAGCAAGGCAAGCAATTACAGAAATCGGACGGTTCGTACAGGTTGCGGTGCCGGGCCGATTGGCCTCCGTTCGTTAGAGGTGTTCCTTCCCACGCACGCCACATCGTCGGGATCATGGATGTCCAGCTTGAGCGAAGGAGAAGACCCGGTGCGAGGAAGCATGCGCGTCGGCCGAAACGCGTGGTACGCCAACCGATGAGGCAGCGCCAGTATCTGCTCTCCGGGCGAATCTGGGCGGGGCAATGCGGTCAGAGAATGAGGTCGTCCCACGAAACCACGGAAGATATCCATGCCCGAATAGCAAGTTCAGCGTCAACTGCTGGCGCAGAATCCATTAATTTTAGGAGATTGAACCGGTTCTAGATGGTCGTGGAGTCGAGAAGAACGTTGTCCTTCGTCCCGTCGTGAACGGCAGAGGGTCGCCGCTGCGGGGCAAACCGAACGTGGCCACTGGTTAGCGACCCTGCAGGGGGTGCAGTCGATCTGGCCTGACGATCAACCCGCAATCGCCGACAAGATCCGGTCCGCGACCTTCTTTCGACAAACTAGCAGGTCGGGAAGATAGGGATCTGATTCGTTGTAACGCAGCGTACTTCCGTCGATACGCGAGCAGTGCAACCCAGCCGCCTCCGCCACACCGACCGGCGCTGCATAATCCCATTCCCATAGACCACCGGCGTGCGCGTACGCATCCGCCTCGCCACGGAGTACCGCCATCGCCTTAGCCCCAGCGGACCCCATCTGGATGATCTGCGCGTCGAGCACATTCTCGATTGTGCCGACGAACGCGGGTATTCGGCTGTCGCTAACCACAATTCGAAGCGGGCCCGAAGTCGCCATTCGGGAGTATTTGGCGGTGTCGTCGCTGACATACACCGCACCCATAGCAGGCTGCGCGACAGCGGCGGCGATGATCCCGCGGCCCGCATCCCACAGTGCGACATGCACTGCCCAATCCTCACGCCCGGGCATCCCATACTGACGTGTGCCGTCGAGCGGATCAATAATCCACACCCGTTCAGAGTTCAACCGGGACTTATCGTCGATCGATTCCTCGGACAGCACCGCATCGCCGGGGCGGGAGGAAGCGAGCCTGTCGAGAAGTAGGGCGTTTGACAACTCGTCCCCCATCCGTCCGAGCGCTCGACCGCTGATCGAACCGGCCCGCTCATGGCGGAGCGTCAACAGCAAGTTCCCCGCCTCCACAGCAATACCGGCGGCCAATCTCGCGTCCGTCACATTCCCCGTCGTTTCGCTCGACCAACTCGTCATAGTTCCGATGCTCCCTGCGCAGTGTGTTCGCTGAACAGTATTGCCGTCTAAAGGACACATCACCATCGTTTCTCGCCCGGAAGTTCGTAGGGATCAACGACGGCGATCACGCTCGTGATCTTCACTCTCACGTCGCGTGCAACAGATGTGCCGAATCGATCCCCTCCGCGTCACCACTATCGGCCGCCGGATGGTGTGACTCCGAGGAGAGGGTTGCGCGTCAATGATCTGTCTGCAGGCTTACACCAATCGGTGGATGTGGAGCTCCCGTGGGGGTGAGGGATTCCCTGCCTACGTCCAGAATCGGCTGTCGGGCGGAGGTCATGCTACTGGTCTGAGGTGCGTGGAGCTTTCATGCGAGACGATCGAGGCTAGGCTCCACCACCTATACTGGAGGTGTAGAGAGAACCTCGACCCGATTCTGCTGGGAAGTTGCTCAGTGGAGTGTAAGGGTGGTGAACACGATGACAGAATGTCGGCCCCTGGTGGCACTCAAGGACACGCAGACCGCGCGCGAACATTTCTTGTGCTCCGATCAGCAGGACAATAGTCCCGTGCGGGAGAGCATTCTTACGTCGTGGCGGCGATCGCAGGCGCTGAGGGTGCAAGCTGACCACCTCGACCCGCCCTTCCTGCGTCGACCGGATCTGGACAACCCGCTGGGTGTGGCCGCGGGGCCGGTCCTGCGGCATTTAGCAGACGGATTAGCGGACGAACCAGTCAGCGTGATCTTGACCTCTGCTGACGGAGTGGTGCTCAGCAGAATCGTCCTCAGTCGGTTCTTGTACAAGACGCTCGATGGCGTCCTACTCGTCCCCGGATATAGTTTCGCTGAACAATTCGCGGGTACCAACGGAATCGGTACGGCGCTCGCAACCCACAAACCTGCATTGGTAAGGGGTGCGGAACATTACGCCGAGCGCCTCGACCGGTTCACGTGCGCCGGCTCCCCAATCATCCACCCAATCTCCGGCGCTCTTCTCGGTGCTCTGGACCTGACCGGCCTGCTCGACAACGGCGGGGAACCTCTTCTCACCATGTTGGCCAGATCCGCGACATACGAGATCGAGCGCCGGATACTCGCCATACAATCGTGGGGCGAGGCCGGGATCTCACGCGTCTTCTTACCCCGTTTGCAGGAGGACCATGGCATGGTCGCCGGTGCCCTCGCGACACCACTTGCTGTCGAGGGCCCCGCCCAAAGTGGGGTATTGCTTCCACCTGAAGTGTCAGCCTCCCCCACCCGTCAGCGCAGGATCCAGCAGTATTCCGCATCCCCAGTGCACGTCAACTCCCCCGTGCGCTGGCGTTGCTCAGCAGGACCGCCCCCCGTCGGGCCTCCGACAGAGTCCCGCTCCGCGGAGGCAGCTACGTCAAGCGCCTCGACGGACTGACCTACTTCCGGTCGCCAGCATCTTTGGTCGATGCCTTCCTCTTAGGTTCGACATCGTCCGGATCGATCGCGGACTGCGCTCGACACCTGACAAGCGTGCTCGGATCCGGCGCCGAAGGTCCTTGTCAGAACCTCCGCCAAACCTGTGACACACAGAAATTGAAGGCGAGACCCCTGCCTGTTCCGTGGTGTCTTCAAAAGGGGGTACGGCAGATGTCGGAGCAAGTGGGAGCCGAGTCTGACGCCGGTCGCCGGTGCCCCGCAGGGGGCCGGAAAGAAGTTTCAGAGCGCACGTTTCATAGGGTGGAGCGGTATATGGTCCGATCGAAGTCGGCCAACACTGTGTCGATGAAGAGTTTAGGCACCGTTGGCCACGGTGACCGCAACTGATGATGCACGTGGTCCTCATTGAGCAGGGCGATGAGTCGGCCGATCTGCGGGTTCTCGTCGCACACGATCCGAACCAATCCGAGTTCGGCGCACTTGGCCACCAGGGGAATCACCTCGTCCTTGGCCTGCTCGAGGCGACCTGCCGCAGATAATGCGGCGACATGGCCGAGCTGCGTCCGCAGCAACGCTCTCGGGCGATCCTGTGACAGTAGATTCCGCAATAGTTTCTCGGACCGCCTGCAGGCTTCGGCGGACGCGCCGCACGCGAGTAACACGCGGATCGCGGAGTCCGCTTCCAGCTCAGCGGTGATGGTCGCGATTCCGCCCGCACCGGTTCGCAGCACGCCGGATGAGTCCGGGTCGACATCAGATGGTTGGGGCTTCTTGTCTCGCTCGGCAGTAAAGTCAAGTCCCAACCGGATCCGCTCATTCTTGATCCGCGCGGCCAGCCGCGGAAGTCCAAGGGTGTGGGCGATTCTGGCTCCTTCGTCGAGTCGGCTGGATGCCCCTTGGTGATCGCCGCGGAGGGCCTTGATCCGAGCTCCGGTGCCGTAGGTGACAAGCATGAACTCGACCAGACCACCCTCGGAACCGAGTCGATAGCTCTCATCGAGCAGTTGTTCTGCCTCATCGATATGGCCCTGCTCATACAGCAGATCTCCGAGGACCGCGCCGGCGAGGCGTGTGGCGTACGAACGGCGTCCACTCGATCGTTGTGCCAGTTCGAGGGCCTGGCGAAAGTAGGATTCGGCCGCCTCAATATCGAGTTGCTCTTTGGCAGCTATCCCGGCGAAACAATACCCGTACATGGGGACGAACGGGCCGATGGTTCGCGCATGGAATGGCGCTGCCCAGTCCTGCCACCGACGTGCCGCGTCGAAGTCGAAGTGATAGATCGCCTCGAAGGACGCTAGGTCGGCGGCGACTGACAAGACGAACGGACGCAGTGTGTCCTGCCGTACGAGGCAGTCCGAGACCCGTTGATCCACACCGTCGATCCGGTCTTCGAAGGCGGCAGCGACGCCTCGGATGAGTGAGGACTCGACCAGCATGTCTGAGAGGTTTCCGCCCGTCGCGGGCAGCCTGGCGAGGGATGCATCGGCGGACTCCATCGTCGTCTGTACCACCGCGGGGGCGTGGTGCAGCAGGACGTGCGCCCAGGCCTCGGCGAGCTTGAGACGCGGCCGATAGTTCACCAGCTGTGATGGCACCTTGGCGATCAAGCCCAGCAATGTGGCCATCTGGGAATGCTCGATCAGCCCGGAGGCGTGATCCTCGATAAGATCGACTGCCCGGTCCTCATCACCCGCTGCCAGCGAGTGATCAACTGCTTCGCTCGATTGTCCGTCATCGGCGAACCAGTGCGATGCGCGACGGTGAAGTTCGGTGAGTCGCTGTGGGTGGTCACGCTCCAGACGACGCTGCAGGAAATCGGCGAACAGATGGTGATAGCGGAACCACTTCCGGTCCTCGTCCAGAGCATGTAGGAACAGATCGCGCTCCTCGATCTCTTCGAGCAGTACCTGTCCCCGATCGACCTGGGCGAGCGCCGAGGCGAGGTCACCACATATTCGCTTGCTCACAGACGTAGCCAGCATGAACTCAAGAATGTCCGGCTCAAGGGTATTCAGAACGTTCTCGGCAAGATACTCGGCTACGCCGCGCTGGCGACCCGACAGGTGGCTGATGAATTCGGTGGGGTCGGCTCGACCGCGCAAGGACAGGGACGCCAATTGCAGGGCGGCGATCCACCCGTCGGTGGACTCACACAGATCCGCGACATTCTCCGGTTCGAGCGCCAGACCACCGATGTCGACAAGAAACCGTTTGGATTCGTCGACGTCAAAGCGTAAGGCGACCGAATCAATTTCCACCAGCTCGTCTCGCACGCGCATCCGGCCGAGCGGAAGACCAGCCTGGGTCCTGCTGGTCACGACAATTTGAAGGTGATGGCAGCCGTTGTCGAGCAGAAATCCCATCGCGTCGATCGTCGCGGAGTCCGTCACCCGGGACCAGTCGTCGATGACGACGACCAGTCGCGTCCCGCGGTCATGGATCTCGTTGAGCAAAGATGTGAGTACGTAGCGTTCGGCCTCGTCGCCTTGTTCCTCGAGTGCCGCACCCAACGCGCCTGCCAGGTCGGAACGGACGCGGCGGATTGACTCGACCAAATGCGCCAGGAACCACACCACGTTGTTGTCGTCAGAATCAATGCTCAGCCACGCTACATGCACCCCCTCGTCGGCGAGTGCGTCACGCCATTGAGAAGCCAATGTGCTCTTCCCGAACCCTGCGGGGCCGTGGATCAAGATCAACCGACGCCGGTGGGCGTCGTGTAGCCGCTCGACGAGTCTGTCGCGCTCGACAAGTGCTCGTGTCGGGGTGGGGGGCCGGTACTTGGTCGACGCGCTCGGTGGCCTCCTCATTGGATACCTGTGCGAGCGTGTCGGATACCGTCGTGATCCCTCATCAAGCTGGGTGGCCTCGCCGCCAGATTCCTTTGATGGGCTCCCAGACGATTTCGGGGAGGGCGGTTCTTCGAGCCCCCGTGCGGCCGCGAGCGGAATATGGTCGACATCGAGGCCGTGGCGGCGTTGCAGCTCGCGCAGTTGCTCCCCGAATTCGGCTGCGGAGGTGGGACGGTCGGACGGATCACGTGCCATCGCCTGCTCAACAGCGGCGCACACATCATCGGGGATGCCTTCGCGCGGAATCTTGGGAACCTGTTCGGCGGATATCCGCAGAAACTGGGACACGAGGCGCTCGCCCGATCGTCGTTCGAAGGCCACGTGCCCGGTGATCAGGCAAAATAGTGTGGCACCGAGACCGTATATCTCGGAGGCGATGGTCGGGGATTCACCAGCGAGCACTTCTGGTGCGGTGAAGGCGGGAGACCCGGTCACCACACCGGTGCCCGTCTCGAAGCTGGAAGGTACGCGGGCGATGCCAAAATCACTAAGCTGAGGCTCTCCGTACTCCGTGAGTAGGATGTTTGCGGGCTTGACATCGCGGTGCAGTATCCCCACCCGGTGTGCAGTCTCGAGGGCGCCGACCAGCTTGACCCCTACACGAAGTGCCTCATGCCACCCCAGTGGACCGTCCCGACGAATCGACGCATCCAGCGAATCCCGCCGGTGGTAGGGCATGACAATGTATGGGCACCCAGTTGAGGTCACCCCGGTGTGAAGGACGTCGACGATATTGGGATGGCCAGAAAGGCGTCCCATTGCCCGCTGCTCGCGGAGAAACCGAGCACGGCTGTCGCTGTCGAGGTTTGCCGACAGGACCTTGACCGCGACGACGCGGTCAAGCGCACGCTCAAGACACCTGTACACGACCCCGAACCCCCCTTGGCCGATCTTTCGGGCGTCTCCGTAGCCCTCCGATTCGAGTCCGGCCACAACAGGAGCGCTCAGGTGGCGCGCATCTACACCCGGTTCAGAGTCGGTCACGAGCGACTCCCCTGCGCGTTGCGATACAGCTAACATCGTCCCACGACCATTATGCCTGCCGGATGTTGGGTTGCTCCCAGCGTCGATGACCTGTCCATCGCCGGCGGGGTGCCGTCGCCAACACTCGGCACCGATCCGGCGGTCGGCAACCTGGTGTCCTGTCTGCTCCGTTTGCGTCGGGGACTTGGTTTCCTAATCGCGCAGTTGTACTGCGTCTCGTCGATCGCCATGTTCGTCGATCGCCATGTTCACTGTCGGCATCCGCATCCGATGGCCCACGGGCAACGTTGCTCGTCCCGTCCGCATTAGCCGTCGCTGAGTCGGGCCGCGGCGCATGCCGCGCGTTGTGCGCGTCCTAGCCCCTACTTGCCGCGGATGGCGTCGAAGACTTTCGGGTCGACCAGGGTGGAGGTATCGCCGAGGTCGCGGCCTTCGGCGATGTCCTTGAGCAGGCGACGCATGATTTTGCCGGAGCGGGTCTTGGGTAGTTCCGGGACGACGGTGATCTGCCGCGGCTTCGCGATGGGGCTGATTTCCCGCGCGACCTCGGCTTTGAGTTCGGCGATCAGGTCGTCGCCGGTGTTCTCGACGCCTTCGCGGAGGATGACGAACGCGACGATGCCCTGGCCGGTGGTCTCGTCGGCGGCGCCGACGACGTGGCCTCGGCGACACCGTGGTGGCCGACGAGGGCGGATTCGACCTCGGAGGTGGAGATGCGGTGGCCGGAGACATTCATGACGTCGTCGACGCGGCCGAGGACCCACAGGGCGCCGTCCTCGTCGTACTTAGAGCGTGTCTCATGTGGATGAAGTGACTTGTGGTGCATTATGTGACTCGTGGTAGATGAGTTGTCTCTGCGGTTGGTGCCGGATGCGTTGTGGGAGATCGTCGAACCGTTGATTCCGCGCTTCGTCTCTCGCCCGCAGGGAGGTGGCAGCGCCCCGGTGGATGACCGGGCGGTGTTCACCGCGATCGTGTACGTGCTGACCAGTGGATGTGCGTGGCGCCATCTGCCGCCGTCGTTCGGGGTCACCGTTCCCACCGCGCACCGCCGGTTCACTACGTGGGTGGCGGCGGGGGTTTTCGAGAGACTGCATGGTGAGGTGCTCGACCGACTCGGTGGGGCCGGCGAACTGGACTGGTCGGCAGCGATCCTGGATGCGGCGAGCGTCCGGGCGAAAAGGGGGGCTCGCTGACCGGGCCGAGCCCGGTCGATCGGGGCAAGAAGGGCTCAAAGATTCACGTCCTATCCGACTCGAACGGGATCCCGCTGGTGGTCGATGTTGCCGGAGCGAACACCCACGACAGCACCCTGCTGCAACCGATGGTCAGCGCGATTCCGGCGGTGAAATCCAGGCGTGGTCCGCGCCGCCGCAAACCCGGCAAACTGCGGGCCGACAAGGGCTATGACTACGACAAGCACCGTCGGTGGCTGCGCCAGCAGGACATCGTTCCGCGCATCGCCCGACGTGGCATCGATAAGAATGACCGGCTCGGCAGGTATCGGTGGAAGGTCGAACGCACTATCGCCTGGCTCACCGGCTACCGACGCCTGACCATCCGCTACGAACGCCACGGGGAGCACTTCGCCGGATTCCTCCACCTCGCCGCCGCACTCACCTGCTTCAAGAAGCTCTCCATATGAGACACGCTCTTAGTGGTCGCGCTCGTAAGTTCGTCGGGGGTCAGGCCGCGCGGGGCTGGGCGGAGGTGTGCTCGGTAATGCGGTGGGCAGGTTTGTGGTCGTCGAGCCTGGTCAGGACGTCGGACAGGTCGGTCGTGGTGAACTTCCATTTGAACGGCTGAGCGGCCTGGTTGTAGCGGGTCTCGAAAGCGGACAGGCGGGCAGCACCCTCGTCAGTGCCGGTCAAGTTGTTGGGTGAGAACACTTTTCGTTGGACAACGGAGAAGAAAATCTCGATCTGGTTCAACCAGGACGCGTGGACGGGTGTGTGCACCATTACGGCATTGGGGAACTGTTCGGCGAGGCGATCGATTGCAGCTTGTCCACGGTGAGACGAGCCGTTGTCCACAATCGAAGAACACCCGGTCAGCGGAGGCGTAGGGCTCCTGGGTCATGACCGGCTCGACGAGACGGGCGAACGGAATGATGCCGGTGGTGTCCTCGCAACGACCGAATATGTGGGCGCGGTGCACATAGTAGGCGGCCAGGTAGGCGACCGCACCGCGCCGGTAATAGGCGTGGTTGACCCGCACCGCTCGGGACTTGCCGGGCGGGAGTGTGGGGTGACACCGGCAGCGGGCCTAGATCGAGGTCTTCTCATCGGCGGAGATCACGTAGTCGTTGCCGCCCCGTCCCAAGTGCGGGCGTCAGGTCAGCACCCGCGCGGCTTTGGCGACGAAGCCGGGGTCGGTGATGAAGATCCACGACCGGAACTGCCAGGGTTTGAGGGCGTCCTCCGACAGCCACCTGCGCATCGTGGCCGGCGATCTGGGTCGGGCGGAGCGGACTGCGCACGGTTGGTCCATGTCCCTGTGACATGGCGCCCGTGCTGGCGGCCATTAGGGTGTCACCTCCACGAGATCGAACCGGGAATGCAGTTCTGCCCAGGTAGCAGCGTGTCGGCCATTGCAGTATCCGTTGCCCCCGCCGGGCAGCCAGGTGCGCATCAGATCGTCGCGCACGGCGGGTCGGTCGGCGGGTTCGCGTGTGTTACTCAAGGCGGCGACGAGCCAGACACGCGCGGCGGCGGCAATCGTATATGCCGGCGTTGAGCTTGCACTGTGCCCGTTCGAGATAGTCATGACGGTCGGCCTTTCCACATTCCGGCTCGCTGTTCCACGGTGGGAGTCAGGGGCGAACTTCGAGGACCTGCGGCGCCTTGGCGGCTATGGGGCCACGGCGGGGGGCGGGTACGGGGCAGGCGTCGACCGCCTCCGCGACCACCTGCGGCTCGGCGGACGGGGCGGGCCGCCAGCCCTGCTCCCACCG